>NZ_LMRF01000002.1:75555-239467 GCF_001424755.1 Marmoricola sp. Leaf446 | reverse complement strand
GGGCAGTTTCACCGGCTGGCCGGTGAAACTGCCCCGCCTGCCGCCACCCCGCCAACCAACCCCTACGACTGCATCGCCACCCCCCGCCGCCAGTAGCCCATGAAGGCGACCTGGCGGCGGTCGACGCCGACCTCCTGGACCAGCGCGCGGCGTAGGCGGGTGACCATCGTGGACTCGCCGGCGATCCAGGCGAAGACGCCGTCGAGGGGGCCGGAGGTGGGGTTGGTCGCGCGGCCGGCGACCTCCTCGCCGGAGCTGGAGTACGCCGGGGTCTCCCACAGCTCGGGGTCGACCTCGACGACCGCCGGGTCGGCGCCCGGCGCCGACGCCGGCAGCCCGAGGCACTCCCGCACCGCCGGCACCAGCCGGCTGCCCACGTCGCGGTGGCCACGGACCAGCCAGCGGACCTCGACGCCGGTGGGGGCGGGCAGGTCCTGGATGTCGAGGGCGTCGGGCACCTCGAGGAAGACCGTGCCGGACGCGCCGCAGCCCAGGCCGGCCAGGATGCCGGCGACGGCCGGGACGGCGGTCTCGTCGCCCACGAGCAGCAGCGAGGTGGCCTCGCCCGGGGTGAACTCGATGCCGCCGAACGGCACGCCGCGCCGCGGGGCCAGCAGCACCACGCGCATCCCCGGTCGGGCCCGCAGCGCCCAGCCGGCACCGGGCCCGGCGAGGCCGTCCTCGTGGACCACGAAGTCGACGACGAGGCGGGTGTCGGCGCCGTACCCCTCCAGCTCGCGGACGGTGTAGGTGCGCATGTGGCCGCGCTGCGGCGGCGGGAGCGCGCGCCAGTCGGCGTACCAGTCCTCCCCGACGCCCTCGAGCGAGGGCAGCGTGCCGTGCTCCTCGGGCAGCACCAGCTTGATGCGCTGGTCCAGCCACGGGCCGTCGACCCCCATGTCGGCGAGCTGGTCGCCGGCGAAGACGACCCGGACGAAGGACGGGGACAGCCGGGTGACCTCGACGGCCTCGACCTCGGTGAGCACCAGCGGCAGGACGGGCGACGCGGCGGTGGTGGTCGGGCTCATGCGGGGACCTCCTGGGTCCGGTGGCGGGCGGCGCGCCCCAGCGGGACGACCATGGGGGTGCCGGTGACGGGGTCGGGCACGACGCGGCAGGCCATGCCGAAGACCTCGCTGACGCACGGCTCGGTGATCACCTCGGCGGGCGTGCCGGCGGCGACGATGCGACCGGCGCGCATGGCGACGAGGTGGTCGGCGTACCTCGCCGCGAGGTTGAGGTCGTGCAGCACCATCACCACGGTCGTGCTGCGCGCCTCGTTGAGCTCGGCGAGGAGGTCGAGCACCTCGACCTGGTGGGCCACGTCGAGGTACGTCGTGGGCTCGTCGAGCAGCAGCAGCTCGGTCTGCTGGGCCAGCGCCATCGCGATCCACACCCGCTGGCGCTGGCCACCGGAGAGCTCGTCGACGAGCCGCTCGGCCAGGTCGAGGGTGTCGGTCAGCCGCAGCGCCTCGGCGACGGCGTCCTCGTCGGCCGCCGACCAGCGGCGCAGCGCACCCTGGTGGGGGTGGCGGCCGCGCCCCACCAGGTCGACGACGCTGACGCCCTCGGGCGTGACGGGGTCCTGCGGCAGCAGGCCGAGGGTGCGGGCGACCTGGCGCGAGGGCAGCGACGCGATCGCCTCGCCGTCGAGCAGCACCGATCCCCCGGTCGGCCTGAGCAGCCTGGCCATCCCGCGCAGCAGCGTCGACTTGCCGCAGGCGTTGGCGCCGACGATGACGGTGACCTTGCCGTCGGGGACGGCGGTGGTGAGGTCGGTGACGACCGCGCGGTCGCCGTACCCCAGCGTCACGCGCTCGGTGCGCAGCCGGGCCCCGGCCGTCCGGGACCGGTCGGGCAGGGCGGGCAGGTCGGGCATCAGGACCTCCGGGAGGTGCGTCCGGTGGCGAGCAGCCACAGCAGGAAGGGGGCGCCGACGGCGCCGGTGACCACGCCGACGGGGAAGTTCACGTCCGGCACGGCGTACGCCGCGACGTGGTCGGCCGCGACCACGATGATCGCGCCGACGAGCCCGGCGCCGAGCAGCGTGGTGCGGCCGCCGTTGAGGGACCGGGCGATCGGCCCGGCCAGGAACGCCACGAACGAGATCGGGCCGGCCGCGGCCACGCCGACGCCGACGAGCAGCACGGCGACGAGGAGCAGCAGGTCGGCCCGTCGCGGGGGCACCCCGAGCCCGGCGGCGGCGTCGTCGCCGAGCTCGGAGGCCCGGGCCGAGCGCGAGAGCACCACCAGCACCGGCACCACGACGAGCAGGAGCAGCGAGAGCACCTGGATGGTCGGCCAGTCGACCCGGTTGAGGCTCCCGATCAGCCACTGCAGCACGATCTGGGTGTCCCACTCGTCGGCGCGGGTGAAGAGGTACTGCACGGCCGAGTAGAGCCCTGCGCTCAGCGCCACCCCGACCAGCACCAGCCGGGTGCCGGCGTGGGCCCCGACCAGCAGCCGGACCCCGACCGCGACGCCGACGGCGCCGAGGACCGCCGCGGCGGCCAGCGCGACGCCGCGCTGGTCGAGCACCACGATGGTGAACACCGCGGCCGTGCTGGCGCCGACGCTCACGCCGACCACGTCGGGGCTGGCGAGCGGGTTGCGCAACGTGGTCTGGAAGATCGCGCCGCCGACCCCGAACGCCAGCCCGACCAGCACGCCGAGCACGGCGCGCGGCAGCTTGCTCTCCATCAGGATGTACGACGCCCCGGGGATCTCGGTGCCGGTCACGATCCGCACCACGTCGGGCAGCGTGACGACGAAGTCGCCCAGCGTGATCCGCACCAGGAAGACGGTCACCAGCAGGGCGGACAGCAACGCCACCACGAGACGCGTACGCCGCTGCGGCCGCCGGCGGGCGCGGCGTACGACCTCACGCGGGTCGGCCGTCGACGAGCGAGCGGCCCCAGGTCGGGATGCTCCGAGACGAGAGGCACCATCGGTCGGCCCGGGACGGTGCTCTTCGTCTCGGACCACGCCGCCGGGGGGCGCGACCGCACGGGTCAGCCCACCCACCCGGCCGCTCACAGCGCGCCGATCCGGCCGCGACGGACGAGGTGCAGGAAGACAGGGACGCCGACGACGGCGCTCATGATGCCCACCTGGACCTCGCCGGGCGGCAGCACCAGCCGGCCGACGGTGTCGGCGGCGACGACCAGCACCGCGCCGAAGCCGAGGCTCAGCGGCAGCACCAGCCGGTAGTCAGGACCCACCAGGGCGCGTACGCCGTGCGGCACGATCAGCCCGACGAAGGCGATCGGGCCGGCCAGCGCGACGGCCGACCCGGCGAGCAGCACCGTGGCCACGCCGACGACGAGCCGGTCGCGGACCACGTGGCGACCCAGCCCACGGGCGAGGTCGTCGCCGAGGGCCAGCGCGTTGAGCGTCCGGGCGCAGGCCAGGCCGAGCACGGCCCCGACGAGCAGGAACGGCAGCCCGATCAGCAGCACCTCGTCGCCGCGCCCGGCCACGGTGCCGACCTGCCAGAGCCGGAACGACTCGACGGTCTTGCGGTCGACGAGCAGCAGTCCGGAGACCCAGCTGGTGACGGCGGCGGTGAGCGCGGCGCCGGCGATCGCGACCTTGACCGGGGTGGCGCCGTCGCGGCCGACCGAGGCGATGGCGTGCACCAGCACCAGGGCGATCGCCGCGCCGGCGAAGGCCCACCAGACGTAGGCCCGCATGTCGGAGACGCCCATCACCGAGATCGCGACCACCATGGCCAGCGAGGCGCCCGCGTTGACGCCGAGCACGCCGGGGTCGGCGAGCGGGTTGCGGGTCAGGCCCTGCATCAGCGCGCCGACCAGGCCGAGCGCCCCGCCGACGGCGAGCCCGAGCAGGGTGCGGTCGAGCCGGACCGCGGCGATCTCGTGCGTCGGGCTCGTCGGGTCGAGCAGCGAGGTGGGCCCGATCCAGCGGGCGCCCAGCAGCACCGAGGCGACGGCGGCCACGAGCAGCGCCACCACCAGCACCGCGACGGCGGTGACCGCGGACGCGCGCCGCACCCCCGCGGGCCGCGCGAGGCGTCCCGAGGGGGTGACGGGGGTGCTGGTGGCGGTGCTCACGAGCCCTGGACGGCCTTGCTGACCTCGGGCACGAACTCGTCGATGACGAACGGGATCGACAGCGGCGTCGGGTTGGTGACCGCCATCGCGACCTGCTTGTCCGACTCGGCGTAGGCGCGACCCTCGGCGATGGCGGGCAGCTTGCCGACGAGCTTGTCCTGCGTGAACTTCTCCATGTCCTCCGGCGTCTCCGCCCAGGTCAGGAACACGTCGGAGTCCAGCTCGGGGGCCCGCTCGGCCGAGACGGTGCTGTAGAACTCGCCGGGCTTGATCGCCTCCGCGACCGCCGGGGCGTCCTCGAGGCCGAGGTCGTGCATGAACGAGACCCGCGGGTCCTGCGGCGCGTAGATGCCGACGGTCGAGAGGTCGGTGGTGGCGAGGTAGCCGAAGATCATCGAGGCACCCTGCAGCGCGGGGTTGTCCTGCTTGGCCTGCTCGATCCGGTCCTCGGTCTCGGCGGCGACCTCCTCGGCCTGCGAGGTGCGGCCGAGCGCCTGGCCGACGGTCTCCAGCGAGGACTGCCACGGCGTGGTCCAGGGGGCCTCGGGGTAGGCCACGACCGGGGCGATCTTGGAGAGCTTCTCGTACTCCTGCTCGGTGATGCCCGAGTTGGTGGCGAGGATCAGGTCGGGTCGCGTCTGGGCGACCTCCTCGATCGGCGCGCCGTCGGCGTCGTCGTACCGCACCGGAGCCTCGGCGCCGAGGTCCGCCACGGCGGCGTCGAACCAGTCCGAGCTGCCGGTCTCGTTGCCGCCCCAGGTCAGCTTGGTCGCGCCCACGGGGACGACGCCCAGCGAGACGGCGACGTCCTGGTCGGCCCAGCCGAGGGTGGCCACGCGCGTGGGCTCCTCGGTGATCGTGGTCTCGCCGAGGGCGTGCTCGATCGTCACGGGGTAGGCCCCGGCGTCGGCCTTCGTGGTGCTGCTGGAGGCCGCGGCGTCGCCGCCGTCCTCGGTCGAGCCGGTCGAGCAGCCGGTGAGGGCGAGCGCTCCGAGACCGGCGGCCAGGGCGAGGTGCCGCAGTCGCGTCATCAGGTGTCCTTCGGGGAAGATGGGTGGGATAGGTAAGCCTTGGCTTACTTAGGGCACCCTAACCTGACCGCGACCCCCGGACGCAAGGGGTGCCCCCGACCCGGCTGGGTTAGGTTGGCGCCCGTGCTGCTCTCCGACCGCGACATCCTCGCCGAGATCGACCTGGGACGGATCGCGCTCGACCCGTACGACGCGGCGATGATCCAGCCCTCGAGCATCGACTTCCGGCTCGACCGCTTCTTCCGCGTCTTCGAGAACCACCGCTACCCGCACATCGACCCGGCGGCCGACCAGTCCGACCTGACCCGCGAGGTCGTGGCCGAGGGCGACGAGCCGTTCATCCTGCACCCGGGCGAGTTCGTGCTGGGGTCGACCTACGAGACGGTCTCGCTGCCCGACGACGTCGCCGCGCGGGTCGAGGGCAAGTCGTCGCTGGGCCGCCTGGGCCTGCTCACCCACGCCACGGCCGGCTTCGTGGACCCCGGCTTCAGCGGCCACGTCACGCTCGAGCTGGCCAACGTCGCGACGCTGCCGATCAAGCTCTACCCCGGCATGAAGATCGGCCAGCTGTGCTTCTTCCGGCTCTCCTCGCCCGCGGAGCACCCCTACGGCTCGGCGAAGTACGGCTCGCGCTACCAGGGCCAGCGCGGCCCGACGCCCTCGAAGTCGTTCGCCAACTTCCACCGCACCCAGATCTGAGCGCATGACGTTCCAGCGGTACGTCGCCCTGGGCGACTCGTTCACCGAGGGCGTCGGCGACCCCGATCCCGACCGTCCCGCGGGCCTGCGCGGCTGGGCCGACCGCGTCGCGGAGGTCCTCGAGGACCGGGCCCGCGACGCCGGCACCGGCTTCGGCTACGCCAACCTGGCCATCCGCGGCCGCAAGCTGCTGCCGATCCTCGACGAGCAGCTCGAGCCCGCGCTGGCGCTCGCCCCCGACCTGGTGACGGTCCACGCCGGAGCCAACGACGTGCTGCGCCCGCGGGTCGACCTCGACGCCCTCGCCGCGGCGTACGACGAGGGGGTGGGGCGTCTCGCCGCCACCGGCGCCCGGGTGGTCGTCTTCACCATCTGGGACCCGGGCGGGTCGGGGATCTACGGCGCGCTGCGCGGCCGGATGGCGGTCTTCAACGAGCACGTCCGCGAGATCAGCGACCGCCACGGCACCGACCTCGTCGACATGTGGCGGATGCGCGACCAGCCGGTGAACGAGCTGATGGACAGCGACCGGATGCACCTCAACGCCCGCGGCCACGACGCGATCGCGCGGGCGGTGCTCGCCGAGCTCGACGTCGCCCACGCCGTGCCGCCGCCCGAGCCGTTCGTCGCGCTGTCGCTGTCGCGCCGCGAGCAGCTGCGCGAGGACGCCCGCTGGACCCGGGAGTTCCTCGTCCCGTGGGTGCACCGCCGCCTCACCGGTCGCTCCTCGGGCGACGGGCTGGCCCCGCGGCGCCCGACCCTCGCACCGGTGCTGCCGCGCACCGACCGCGTCGGGTAACCTCGGCGCTGGCGTCGCCCGCTCCACCACGGCGACGACCACGCGGATGTAGCTCAGTTGGTAGAGCGCGACCTTCCCAAGGTCGATGTCGCGAGTTCGAGTCTCGTCATCCGCTCCATGTCCTCCTCCCCGGCAGCCGGTCCCACCGGCGCGTTCGCGGGGTTCCCGCCCGCCGCGCTCGACTTCTACGACGACCTCGAGCTCGACAACACGCGGTCGTTCTGGGAGGCGCACAAGCAGGCGTACGCCGACCACGTCCGCGCCCCGATGCTCGCGCTCACCGAGGCGCTGGCGCCCGAGTTCGGCCCGGCCAAGGTCTACCGCCCCTACCGCGACGTGCGCTTCTCCAAGGACAAGACGCCCTACAAGGAGCACCAGGGGGCGATCGTCAGCACGGCCCCGGCCACCGGGTGGTACGTCCAGGTCGCCGCCCCCGGCGTCCGGGTCGGCGCCGGCTCCTACCGCGCCGACGGCCCCGACCTCGCCCGGATCCGCGCCGCCATCGACGCCGACCACTCCGGCCGCGAGCTCGAGCGCCTCCTGCAGCGGCTGACCTCCGAGGGTTTCGAGGTCGGTGGCGAGCGGCTCAAGACCACGCCGCGCGGCTGGTCGGCCGACCACCCCCGCATCGACCTGCTGCGCCACAAGTCGCTCTTCGTCGGCCGCCACTACGGCTTCGAGCCGTTCGTGCACACTCCCGAGCTCCTCGACCACGTCCGCGAGGACTGGCGCCGCCTCCGCCCCCTCGTGGAGTGGCTCACCGCCCGCGTCGGCGTGCTGGGCTGAGGGGGCGGGTCGGGTCGTCTCGACCGGCGGGACAGCCGGCCCAGCCGGCGACCCGGCTACTCGTCCCGGGTCGCCCGCCGCTTCCACTTGCGGCGCTTGCGGTCGAGGCGCTCGACCTCGGTCTCCAGCACGCTGACCCGCGCCCGGAGGGTGGTGTTGTCGCCGAGGGCGTCGCCCAGGGCGTCGACGGCGACGGCGAGCTGGTCGCGGGCGCTCGGGAGCGTGGTGGGCTCGCCGGATTCGAGGAGGCCGAGCAGGTCGCCCTGGAGGTCGTAGCCGCCCGCCTCGAGCGTGGTTCGCCACCGCTCCACCAGCGGGGCGAGCGTGTCGGTCGCCACGGTCGGCATGGCGGCGGCCTCCGCGTCCGCGCGGGCGTCCGAGGCGTCGGGCACGAAGAGCCCCGTGCTCGCCCGGGCGAGCGGCGCGTCGAGCTGGCGGTTTACGCGACGCAGCACCGCAACGCCGGCCGGATCGGCGTACGACGGGACGCGGACGGGCAGCCGGGCGGCGACCTCCTCGTCGAGGCGCAGCTCACGGACCACGCCCGCCCACTGGCGCGCCGGGTCGCGGTCGGCGACCACGTGGACCCGGTCGTGGTGCAGCGTCCACGCCCAGCGCGCCACGAGCGAGCCGAGCTCGTGGCCGGCCCAGTAGTCCTCGCCCTGCCGGTGCTCGCGGGCGCCGCCGGTGGCGTGGGCGAGCACGCGGGCGGCGTACTTCTCCCACCCGGTGCCCGAGCCCCGTCGCAGCTCGGCGAGCCAGGCGCCGTAGAGCTGCGCGGAGAACGCGTCGAGGGTGAGCACCAGGTGCACCTCGACGCCGATCAGCGGGTCGAGGGCGAGGCGCAGCTGGTCCTTGTCGGCGGCGCCGAGGTCGGGGGTGGAGACGACGCTGGTGCCGCGGTGCTCCCAGACCCGGTCGCAGATCCGCGCCCAGCGGCCCTCGACGTCGCGTCGGGCGAGGTCGGCGTCGCGGTGGGTGCGCAGCAGCTCGTGCGTCGCGAGCCCGGCCTCGTCGCGGGTCGCGACGACCCGGACGCCGGCCTCGCCGAGCGCGTCGGCGTGGTGCTCAAGGGTCGCGGGGATGACGGGCCGTGCCGCGTGGGGCAGCCCGAGGTGCCAGACCAGCCTGCGTCGTGCCATGGCTCCGAGCCTGGGGGTGCTACGCGTCCGCGCGGTGAACGGTGGAGGTCCGTCAGGGAACCGTCGTGGGGACCGTGGTCTCCTCGGCCGCACCCGCGACCTCCGGTGCCGTGGTGGCCGTCTGCGTCGGGGCCGGGCTCGGCGCGTTGCTCCCCGCCTTGCCGCCACCCGTCTGGCCCTTTCCGGGCTGGGGACCCGAGCTGCCCGGCTGCCCGTTTCCCGGCTGCCCGTTCGGGTGGCTGTTGCCCGGCTGCCCGTTCGGCTGCCCGTTCGGCTGCCCGTTGAGCTGGCCGTTCGGCTGGCCGGGTGGTCCGGGCTGGTTGCCCGGACCGGGCTGCCCGACGCCCTGGTCGTCGTCGTCCTGCTCGTCCTGCTCGTCCTGGTCGTCCTCGTCGACGTCGGGGAGCGCGAGGTGGACCGGCATCGACCACACCTGCAGCGGGGCGGCGGAGACGATCAACCGGGCCGCGCTTCCGGACGTCAGCGCCGCCGGGAGCGCCAGCAGCCCGACCAGCACTGCGGCGAGGGTGAACGCCGCCCAGAGCCGCCTCACGGGACGAGCACCTTGCGCGGCGGCGGGGGTGCGACGCGACGGCCGGTCGGTCGCAGCACGCCCCTGGGAGCCGCAGTGCGCGGGGCCGGGACGCGGCGACCGGTGGGCCGCAGGGCGGAGGGAGACGGTCGCCCGAGCTCGGCGTGGTCGCCGGTGCGCTGGGTCGGGATGACCGGGTGGACGCCTGTCGCCACGAGCACCAGGTCGCGGTCGTCGGGGGCAGGCACGGTGATCGACGCCGGGTCGGGCGTCGGCCGGTCGCAGGAGTCGACCTGCTCCTGGTCCTTGCGGCGGGGACGGCTGTCCCAGCCCAGGACCAGCAGCGTGGCCAATCCGGCTGCGACCCCCGGGAACCAGGGATGCTGCGGAAGGTGGAGGACCCAGGCCTTCTGTGGAAGGTAGAGCCACGAGGCCCCGACGACCTCGTCATCGGTCGGTTGCCACGGGTCCGGGGTCGGGTTGTTGTCGCCTTGCATCGTGTAGCCACGAACTCCATCGCCGCCGATGATGCGGTGGATGACCCGGCCACCACCCGCGACCTCGAAGGTGACGATGTCGCCGACCTCGTAGGTGTCCTGCTTTCGGGTCACGACCAGGTCACCGGTCGCGTAGGTGCCGTCCATGCTGTGGCCCGACACCTCGATGTATGCCGCCGGCCCCCCGATGACGGTGGGCGCCAGGGTGAAGAACCACACCCCGAGCAACGCGACTACGCCAAGGTTCGTCAGCTGACCACGGATCAGGCGCACGATCGACATCGACACTCGCAGGTGTAGGAGGGGCCGGACGGGGCGGCGGCACGTCGTGGACGCGCCGCCGCCCCAGGATGCTGCTAGTTGCGGCGGGTGCCGTAGGCCTGGTTCTCGAAGCCGGGGTCGATGCTGACGCGCACCGCGGTCAGGTCCTCGGCCGGGAACGCCTGGTTGAACGACAGGCGGACGTACTGGTTGCCGGCGCTCTGCGCGGGGACCCGGCCCGAGGCGCGGACGTTGCTACCGTTCTGCACCTTGGCCGACCCGTCCTCGTTGGTCCACAGGACCGTGACGGCCTGGTCCGAGCACTGCGCACCCGTGAGCTTCACCAGGGCCGTGTCCACGGTGGGCACCGCGAGATCGTCGCGGAAACCCCACTCGACGACCTTCGCGCTGCTCGCGCAGGTGAGCTTGTCGGTCGTCCCCGTCTGCACCGGGTTCGCGCTGACGCCACCAGCGAAACCGGCGGCGGAGGCGGCACCGACGGCCGCGACAACGGCCACCACGGGCACGACGATGAGCTTCTTCATGATGTCTCCTCGGATGAGCGGGGGTTCCCCCTGCGTCCCGCCACTCCTCGCGAGCACTGCGGCGACGGGTCCAAGGTTCGTCGCGACGACCCCCTCGGGGCATCGTCAGAATTGATGAAAAGCGCGCACCTAGTGCGGCTGCCAGGCGTCCTCGTCGGTGGTGCGCGCCTCGACCTCGGGCGGCAGCGTGCGGGTGGCGAGCGCCTCGATGGTGACGTTCTCGAACACCTCGCGCAGCGCGCTCCGGGCCGCGATCCAGGCGTGCTGGAGGATCTGGGCCGACTCGTTGTACTGCACGGCCTCGGGCCGCAGGCCGTAGACGCTGACCAGGGGACCGTCGACGGCGCGGATCACGTCGGCGACGGTGACGTCGGCCGGGCGTGCGGCGAGCCGCCAACCGCCGGACTGGCCGCGCTGGCTGACCACGATGCCGGCCCGGCGCATGTCGGCCAGGATCGCCTGCAGGAACCCGTGCGGGATCTCCTGGAGTCGTCCCAGCTCCTCCGCGCTCACCGGCCGCCCGTCGTCACGGTTGGCGATCTCGATGAGTGCCCGGAGGGCGTAGTCGGCCTTGGCGGAGACGCGCATGGTCGCAAGTCTGGCAGAACGCTCGGCTTACCCGAGCTGATCGAGTAGGTCGTCTTGCCGCGCGCCGTCCTCCGGGGCCGTACCTCGGGGCTCTCCCCGCGCTGTCTGCGAGGAGTTTCGCCCACCAGGACGGGCGAAAGTCGGCCCGGACACATTCGGCGGTTGCGCTTGCGTGGCCGTCCCGGACGACGGATACTCAAGTTACTGAGCGGTAGAACTCAGCAGTAGGACGCCCGCGACCGGGCACCGAGACGAGATGGGTGGGCCCATGAGCCACTACAAGACCAACATGCGGGACATCGAGTTCAACCTCTTCGAGGTGCTCGGCCGGGACGAGGTCCTGGGACAGGGCCCGTTCGAGGCGATCGACGGCGAGACCGCCCGGTCGATCCTCGGCGAGGTCGAGCGGCTGGCTCGCGAGGACCTCGCCGCGTCGTACGAGGACAGCGACCGCAACCCGCCGGTCTTCGACCCCGCGACCCACACCGCCCCCGTGCCGGCCAGCTTCAAGAAGAGCTACGAGGCGTGGCGCGACGCGGAGTACTGGCGGCTGCAGCTGAGCGAGGAGCTCGGCGGCACCCCCGCCCCCGCGAGCCTGATCTGGGCCCTGGGCGAGATGGTGCTCGGCGCCAACGCCCCGATCTGGATGTACGGCGCCGGCCCGGCCTTCGCGGGCATCGTGCACCGCAACGGCAACGACCGCGACAAGCAGATCGCCCAGCACATCGTGGACCGCCAGTGGCACACCACGATGGTGCTCACCGAGCCCGACGCCGGCTCCGACGTCGGCGCCGGTCGCGCCAAGGCCACCCCCAACGAGGACGGCACCTGGAACATCACCGGGGTCAAGCGCTTCATCACCTCGGCCGAGAGCGACCTGACCGAGAACATCATCCACCTCGTGCTGGCCCGCCCCGCGGGCGTCGACGGCGTCGGCGGCCCCGGCACCAAGGGCCTGAGCCTCTTCATCGTGCCCAAGACGCACTTCGACGTGGAGACCGGCGAGCTGACCGGCGAGCGCAACGGCGTCTACGTCACCAACGTCGAGCACAAGATGGGCATCAAGGTCTCCAACACCTGCGAGGTCACCTTCGGCGACCCGTCGGTCGGCGGCGGCGAGCCCGCCCGTGGCTGGCTGCTCGGCGAGGTGCACAACGGCATCGCGCAGATGTTCCAGGTCATCGAGAACGCCCGCATGATGGTCGGCTCCAAGGCCATTGCGACGCTCTCGACCGGCTACCTCAACGCGCTGGAGTTCGCCAAGACCCGCGTCCAGGGCGCCGACCTCACCCGGGCGGCCGACAAGACGGCTCCGCGCGTCACGATCACCCACCACCCCGACGTACGCCGCTCGCTGATGGTGCAGAAGTCCTTCTCCGAGGCGATGCGCTCGCTCGTGCTCTACACCGCCTCGTGGCAGGACCGGGTGCAGCTGGCCGAGCACCGCGGCGAGACCGACGAGCTGGCGATGCGGGTCAACGACCTGCTGCTGCCGATCGTCAAGGGCTACGGCTCCGAGCGCTCCTGGACCCTGCTGGGCACCGAGTCGCTGCAGACCTTCGGCGGGTCGGGCTTCCTGCAGGAGTACCCCATCGAGCAGTACGTCCGGGACGCCAAGATCGACACCCTCTACGAGGGCACCACGGCGATCCAGGGCCAGGACTTCTTCTTCCGCAAGATCGTCAAGGACCAGGCGCAGGCCCTCGGCCACCTCGCCGGCGAGATCGAGGCGTTCCTGACCAGCGAGGCGGGCAACGGCCGGCTCAAGAACGAGCGGGCGCTGCTGGCGCAGTCGCTCCAGGACGCCCAGGCCCTGGTCGGGCTGATGATCAACACCCTGATGAGCGCCGACGAGTCGGCCGAGGGCGGCGACATCCGCAACATCTACAAGGTGGGCCTCAACACCTCCCGCCTGCTGATGGTGCTCGGCGACGTCGTCTGCGCCTGGCTGCTGCTCAAGGGTGCCGACGTGGCCCTGCAGAAGCTGGGCGGCGAGGTCTCGGCCAAGGACAAGGCGTTCTACGAGGGCAAGGTCGCGGCCGCGCAGTTCTTCGCGCAGCACAACCTGCCCCGGACCAGCTCCGAGCTCGCCATCGCCGAGGGCACCGACCTGTCGCTGATGGACCTCGACGAGGCCGCCTTCTAGGCAGCACCACCGCGCCACCGGACCCGGCCCCTCCCACCCTGGGGGCCGGGTTCGTCGCTTCCACGCATGGAGCGGCCCGGTTGGGGCACACTTCTGCACAGCCCCGTGCGGCCGCCCCGGCCCGCGACCCTCACGAAGGAGCACGTCATGGGAATCGGACTCGGAGTCGTCCTGCTGCTGGTCGGACTCATCCTCGCCTTCGACGTCATCACCATCGACGCCGTCAACAACGTGGTCGACACCAACACCCTCGGCTGGATCTTCATCATCGTCGGCGCCCTGGCGATCGTGCTCGCGCTGGTGATGAACGCCCAGCGCAGCCGCACCACCACCCGGGTCGAGGAGCGCCGTCTCGACGACCGCCGCTACTGACCGGCCCACCGCACGCACCGGCCCGTCCACCCTCCCGGGTGGGCGGGCCGAGGTGCGTCACGGGCCGCGCCGACTGCGTATCTTGACCCCATGTCACCTCACCCGCCGGCTGCCCCCAATCCCGCGCTGTGGCGGCTGGTGGAGACCTGGCAGCGGGCTTGCGCGGACTTCCTCGTCCTGGTCCGCAGCCTCGACGAGGCGCAGGGCTCGCTGCCCACCGACCTGCCCGGCTGGGACGTGCACGCCAACGTCGCCCACACCACGCACCTCGAGGCGGTGCTGGCCGGCGCCCCCGAGGACACCGTCGAGGTGCCCGACGCCGCCCACCTGACCAGCCCGACCAGCCGCTACACCGAGCAGGGCGTGCTGGCCCGACGCGGACGCACCCTGGCCGAGCTCGCCGACGAGCTCGAGCAGGCCGTCGCCACCCGCCTCGCCGCGCTCCGCGCCGACCCGCCGACCGACGCGTCCGCCCCGGCGCCGCGTACGCCCGCCGACCAGGGCTGGCCGACCGGGCTGCTGCTGCGCAACCGACCCTTCGACGTCTGGCTCCACGACCAGGACGTACGCCGCGCCGTGGGCCGCCCCGGCGGCTACGACTCCCCCGCCGCCGCCCACACCCTCGACGTGCTCGGCTCGGGCCTGCCGATGGTCGTGGGCAAGCGGGTCGCCCCGTCCCCGGGCAGCACCGTGCGGGTGGTCGTGCCCGACGCCGGCCGTCGCTGGACCCTCGTCGTCGGCCAGGACGGCCGCGCCGTGCCCGGCACCGACGCGGACCCGGCGACCACGACCGTGACCCTGTCCGCCGAGGACCTCGTCGTCCTCGGCGCCGGACGCCGGGGACCCGACCAGGTGCAGGCCCGCGTCGAGGGCGACGTCGCGACCGGGGAGCGGCTGCTGGCCTCGCTGGCGGTGACGCCGTGAGCCCCCGCGGCGACGGCTGGACCCCCGACGACGTCCCCGACCTGACCGGGCGTCGTGCCCTGGTCACCGGCGCGACCACGGGCACCGGCCGCGAGGTCGCGATGACGCTGGCCCGCCACGGCGCCACGCTGGTGGTCGCCGACCGTGACCTCGACGCCCTCGCCGACCTGGTCCGCACCCTCGACGCGGAGGGTGCTCCCCGGCCGGTCGCGGTGCGTCTCGACCTGGCCGACCTCGACTCCGTGCGCGACGCGGCGGGCACGGTGCTGGCCGGGCCCGACGGGCCGCTCGACCTGCTCGTCCTGGACGAGGGCGCCCGGCCCCGGTCGGTCGCCCGGGCGGCCGACGACCTCGATCCCGCGCTCACCGCGCGGTTCCTCGGCCCGTTCGCGCTGACCGGGCTGCTGCTGCCACGGCTGCGCGGGGCCACCCGCGCCCGGGTGGTCACGGTCGTCTCGCCGGCGCACCGGCTCGCGCGCGAGGTGCCGACCGGCCCCGAGGGTGCTCCGGACGCGGGCGACGACCAGCTGCGGCGGCGTACGGCGTGGGCGGCTCCTGCCGAGGCGGCCCTGGCCGCGCTGATGTTCGCCCTCGAGCTCGACACGCGGGCCCGGCAGCACGGGCTGACCACGCTCGACAGCCTCGCGGCCGTGGCCGGGCTCGACGCCTCCGGCGTGCTCGGCGAGGGCGGTCAGGCGCAGGCGCTGACGCAGCGCGCCCGGCGCGGACCCGGGATCCTGCGCGCGGCGCTGGGCGCGGTCGAGCAGCGCAGCGAGCTCGCCCCGTGGCCGGCGCTGATGGCGGCGACCGCCGACCTGCCCGGGTCGACCGTGGTCGGCCCCGGCGGGCCGCTCGGCCTCAACGGCGCCGCCCGCATCGTCAACCCGCCGCAGCGCGCCCGCGACCGCGACGCCCGGTCGCGGCTGTGGGAGCTGGCCGAGGCGGCGACCGGGGTGGAGTACCTCTCGTGACCACCCGGCTGCGCCCGATCGAGCCCGCCGACCACGACGACGTGCTCGGCCTCAACGAGCGCCACGTCGAGCTGACCGCCCCGCTCGACGCTCCCCGGCTGGTCGAGCTGGTGGGGTGGGCCGACCGGGCGCTGGTGCTCGACGCCGACGGGGCGTTCGCCGGGTTCGTGCTGACCTACGCCAGCGGGTCGGCGTACGACGGGGAGAACTTCGGCTGGTTCTCCGCGCGCTACGACGACCTCGCCTACCTCGACCGCGTCGTCGTCCACGAGGACTTCCGGCGGCGGGGGCTGGCGACCCTGCTCTACGACGACGTCGAGGCCCGCTGCGGCCGGCCGGTGATGGCGCTGGAGGTCAACCTCGACCCGCCCAACGAGCCGTCGCTGGCCTTCCACCGGGCCCGGGGCTACGCCGAGGTCGGTCAGCGGGAGTCGGGCGGCCACCTGGTGTCGATGCTGGTCAAGCGACTGGCCCCTGACTTGCCCCGGGAGCCGTGACCAGGGAGGTTGGGACGATGAAGCTGCTGGTCCTGGGAGGGACGCTGTTCCTGTCGCGCGCCGTGGCGGCCGAGGCCGTCGCCCGCGGGCACGAGGTCACCTGCGCCGCGCGCGGCCACTCCGGCGGGGTGCCCGAGGGGGCCACGCTGGTCGCCCTCGACCGCGCCGAGCCCGACTGGTCGGTGCTCGAGGGCGACTGGGACGCCGTCGTCGACATCGCCCGCAGCCCGGGCTGGGTGCGCGACGCGCTCGACCACCTGGTCGACCGGGTGCCGCACTGGGTCTTCGTCTCCACCATCAGCGTGTACGCCGACCACGCCACCCTCCACGGCACCCCGGCCACGCTGCCCCTGCTCGACCCCGTCGGCCCCTCCGACGGGGACGTCGCGCAGGACACCCCCGAGGCGTACGGCGGCGCCAAGGTCGCCTGCGAGCAGCTGGTGCGGCAGCGCGCCACGTCCTCGCTCGTGGTGCGCCCCGGCCTGATCGTGGGCCCCGGCGACCCGACCGGCCGGTTCTCCTACTGGCCCGAGCGGCTGGCCGAGGGTGGCGACGTGCTGGCCCCGGACCACCCCGAGCGCGACGTGCAGCTGATCGACGTGCGCGACCTCGCGACCTTCCTCGTCGACGCGGCCGAGCAGCGCCGCGAGGGCGTCCTGGACGCCACCGGCCGCGTCACCGGGCTCGGCGAGGTGCTCGAGGAGGTGCAGCGCGGTGTCGAGGGCCACGGCCCCGGCTCCCGCGCCACCCTCTTTTGGGCCGCCCCGGCCTTCCTGCGCCGCCACCACGTGCAGCCCTGGTCGGGCCCCCGTTCGCTGCCGCTGTGGCTGCCCGAGGAGATGTCCGGGATGCTCACCCACGACGTCAGCGAGGCCTTCGACGCCGGCCTGCGCACCCGCCCGATCAGCGAGACCGCCGCCGACACGCTGACCTGGCTGCGCTCCGAGCAGGGCCGCGTCACCGTCACCGGCATGACCCGCGCCGAGGAGCAGGAGCTGCTCGACGACTGGCACACGATCGAGTAGGGGCCCGGGCAGTTTCACCGGCTGGCCGGTGAAACTGCCGCGAGTGCCACGGGAGCGCCGCGCGCAGCGGCGTACGACGACGCTGGTGTGGCACTCGATCGTCACGGTGGACCCGGGTCGACCGCGAGCCGCCAGGTCCTCGGGCGTCCCGAGACGCGGGCCCGCTCGACGGCGGCGTGCATCCGGGCCACGACCTTGCCGACGTCGTGACGGTCCCGTCCGACGACGGTGAAGCCCTCGAGCCCCACGGCAGCGAAGCGGTCGTCGCGGTCGAGGTCGATGCCCCTCCGGTCGGCGCGCCGGTGCTCGGCGCCGTCGTACTCCCCGCGCGTGGCCAGCGCTGGGCACAGCAGGTCGGCCTTGCCGACGTAGCGACCGGCGGCGTCGAGGACGGGCCAGTTGCACAGTGGACGTGGGAGCTGGGCGTCGAGCACCCAGACCGTGCGCAGCCAGCTCTCGGCCGGGCTCAGGCTGCGACCGTCGACCAGGAGCAGCGCGGTCCGGACCTGCCACGCGCCGCGGCCCCGGGAGCGGGCGGCGTACGACGCCAACGCCGAGTGCGTGGTGACGCCCGCCGCCAGCACCATGTCGAGCTGCACGATCGCCGCGCGCAGGTCGGCGGCGCGGGCCGCCTCGTCGACGGCCGCACGGACCGGCTCGACGCACGGCACGCCGTGGCGCCGGACGACCTCGCGTGACGACAGCTCCTCCCGGCGCACCACTCCACCCGGCAGCTCCCGCAACCGTCGGGGTGGCGGGACGAGGAGCGGCACGGGCAGGTCGGGCGCGGCGACGTACGCCACCCCGTGGAGGCGCAGCGAGGCCCAGCCCCCGACGGCGCCCTCGGGCGGCAACCGCTGCGCCTGCTCGAGGATGCGCTGCTCCGGCTCGGTCGGGGTGTCGGCCGGCACGTAGAGGCGTGGGGTCGTACGGCGCCACCCCGGCCCGCGGGCCTGGCCCGGCGTCGGCCCGGACACGCCGGCGGGGTCGACCGGGACGGGAAGCACCAGCCCGCGGGGTGGCCGGGCACGAGGTCGGAAGGGTCGGTCCACGGCGGCACCCTCGCCGTCGCGCGCCGCGGCGTACAGGTGGGAGGGGAGGTCTGTGGACGACCGAGTGCCACAGCAGGGCCGTGGAGGCGAGCTGGCCGCGACGCTGGTGCGGCAGTGGGGGCAGTTTCACCGGCCAGCCGGTGAAACTGCCCTCAGCTCACGTCCCGCCGCACCGTCAGCAACGACCCGACACCGGCGAGGAGGGCGGCCCAGGCCGTGAGGACCAGCGCGCCGCCCCACCAGGACAGCCGGACGGAGTCGGGGCCGCTCTCCACCGCGTTGACGATGGCGTTCGTGGCCTCGGTGGGCATGTACGGCGCGATGTGCTCGCGGCCGAACTCGAAGGCGCGGAACGCCAGGCCGAGCAGCGGCTCGACGATCCAGGCGACGCCGACGCCGATCAGCAGCGCGGCCACCTGGTTGGGGATCAGGATGCCGACGCCGAGGCCGATCAGCGCCCACAGCCCGAGCACGAGCAGGCTCAGTGCGAGGGTGCGCAGGATCTCGGTCGAGGGGAACGGGTCCTCGCCGACCAGGTCGAGCCCGATCGCGCCGACGACGACCGAGCCGACCAGGCTCAGCAGGCCGTAGCCGACGCCGATCACCAGCAGCGCGACCACCTTGGCCGCCATCACCCGTGCCCGCCTCGGCTGGGCGAGGAAGGTGGAGGTGATGGTGTGGTGGCGGTACTCCGACCCGATCTGCATCACGCCGATCGTCAGCATCAGCAGGTAGCCGACGCTCAGGCCGCCGGTGTAGACGCTGTTGGCGACCTGCACCGCGTCTCCCCCCGGTACGCCGCCCGGCCCGCCCGCTCCCTCGGGCGCGGAGGTCAGCACCCAGGCGAACAGCCCGGCGAAGACGGCCCCGGCCACCACGACCGCGATCGCCATGCCCCACCACAGCCGGGTGGTGAGGAACTTCAGCAGCTCGGCCCGCACGGCGCTCGCCATCACGCCACCTCCCCTGCACCCGACGCGGCGCCGGGTTGCTCCGACCCGAGGTTGCGGTTGGTGCCCTCGGTCAGCGAGAAGAACAACGACTCGAGGTCGGCGCGGCGCCGGCTCAGCTCCCAGACCGGCAGCCCTGCGGCGTGGGCCGCCTCCCCGACCCGGCGCAGGTCGTCGGTGTGCACCAGCAGCGCGCCCTCCTCCTCGGGGACGGCGGACAGGCCGGCCTGCTCGAGGGCCGCGGCCAGCGCGGTCGGCTCGGAGGTCCGCACCACCACGTGCGCGTCGCCGTCGAGGTCGGCGACCGAGCCCTGCCGCACCAGCCGGCCGTTGGCGATGATGACCACGTCGTCGGCGGTCTGCGCGATCTCCTGGAGCAGGTGGCTGGAGACCAGCACGGTCTTGCCCTGCTCGCGGCTCAGCATCGACAGGAACCCCCGCAGCCAGCGGATGCCCTCGGGGTCCAGGCCGTTGGCCGGCTCGTCGAGCACCAGCACGCGCGGGTCGCCGAGCAGCGCGGCCGCCAGGGCCAGCCGCTGACGCATCCCCATCGAGTAGGCCCCGGCGCGGCGGCGCGCGAAGGCCGGGATGCCGGTCAGCTCGAGCATCTCGTCGACCCGCGTGGCGGGGATGCCCGACGTGGCGGCGAGCACCCGGAGGTGGTCGCGCCCGGAGCGGCCGGGGTGGAAGTTGGTCGCCTCCAGGGCCGCGCCGACCGTGCCGAGCGGGTCGGCGAGGTCGGCGTACGCCTGGCCGTCGATGGTGACGGTGCCCGAGGTCGGGCGCACCAGTCCGAGCGCCATCCGCAGGCTGGTGGTCTTGCCGGCCCCGTTGGGGCCGAGGAAGCCGGTGATGCGTCCCGGCTCCACGGTGAAGGTGAGGTCGTCGACGGCCGTGAAGCCGCCGAACCTCTTGGTCAGGCCCCGGAACTCGACCCGGGCGCCACGCTCGTGCGTGCTCATCTGGTCCCCTGTCCGGACCGCTCCCCCGCGGTCCTCCCGCGCGGCACGTTACGTGAGGGCCTCCTCAGAACAGCAGTGCGGTGGCGGGGTCCTCCATGATCGCCGCGACGTCGGCGAGGAACCGCGAGCCCATCTGGCCGTCGACGTGGCGGTGGTCGAAGGACAGCGCCAGTGTGCAGACGTCGCGGATCTCCAGGCGCTCGTCGGCGCCGGTGCCGACCACCCACGGCTGCCGCCGCGTCGCCCCGAAGCACAGGATCGCGGACTCGCCGGGGTTGATGATCGGGGTGCCCGCGTCGACGCCGAAGACGCCCACGTTGGTGATGGTGAAGCTGCCCCCGGCCATCTCGGCGGGCTGGGTGCGTCCCTCGCGGGCGGTCGCGGTCAGCGCTGCGAGCGCGTCGGCCAGCTCGCGCAGCGTCATCGCGTCGGCGTCCTTGACGTTGGGCACGACGAGGCCCCGCGGGGTGGCGGCGGCGATGCCGAGGTTGACGTAGGACTTGTAGACGACCTCCTGGGCCTGCTCGTCCCAGGTCGAGTTGACCTCGGGCGTACGCCGCACGGCCAGCAGCGCCGCCTTGGCCAGCACCAGCAGCGGGCTCACCTTGACGTCGCGGAAGTCGCGGTGGGCCTTGAGGCGCTCCACCAGCTCGGTGGTGCGGGTGACGTCGACGGTGACCCACTCGGTGACGTGCGGCGCCGAGAAGGCCGAGTCGACCATCGCCTGCCCCATCATCTTGCGCACGCCCTTGACCGGCTCGCGGCGCTCGCGCTCGCCCCGGCCCTGCGCGGGCGCGGGCTCGTACGACGTCCGCACCACCGGCGCCGCGGCGGACGGGCCGCTGGTCGCCCGCTCGACGTCCTCGCGGGTGACAGTGCCCTCGCGGCCGGTGCCGGTCAGCGAGGTCAGGTCGACCCCGAGGTCGCGGGCCAGCTTGCGCACCGGCGGCTTGGCCAGCACGCGGGCCCGCTCGCCCGTGAGCGCCTCCCGCGGCACGAACGCGTCGGCGACGGCAGGCGCGGGCGCCTCGTGCGCAGGCACGGCCGGCTCGTCGGACTCGACGACGTCCTGTGACTGCGCTCCCCCCTGGGAGAAGGCGCCCTGCACCTGCATCTGCGTCGCCGCCGCCGATTCGGTGGCGGGCGACGCGGAGCCGCGGCGGGGGCGGCGTACGGGACCCCGGTCGGCCTTGTTGCGGCCCACCAGGCTCTCGCCCTCGCCGCCGCCGCTGGCGGCCGGGTTGGAGAGGTCGATGACCATGTCGGACACCGGGGCGGGCGGGGTCTCGACCGGCTCGACCGGCGGGGCGGGTGCGGCCGACGGGGCGGAGTCGACCGGCGCAGCGGCGGGATCGCCGATCGCGATGATCGGGGTGCCCACCGGCACCATCTCGCCCTCGGCG
Organism: Marmoricola sp. Leaf446; assembly: GCF_001424755.1. Taxonomy (GTDB): domain Bacteria; phylum Actinomycetota; class Actinomycetes; order Propionibacteriales; family Nocardioidaceae; genus Marmoricola. Next base: position 218,212 of record NZ_LMRF01000002.1, on the reverse strand, counting down.
GCCAGCAGCGCGGTCACCGTGCCGGCGTACGGCGAGGGCAGCTCGACCAGCGACTTGGCGGTCTCGATCTCCACGACCACGTCGTTGATCTCGACGGTGTCGCCCTCCTTGACGCGCCACGACACGATCTCGGCCTCGGTCAGGCCCTCGCCGACGTCGGGCAGCTTGAACTCGGACATTGCTGTTCCTCTCGGGTCTCGACGGGCTCGACCGACGACGTCAGAAGGCCAGGGAGCGGTCGACGGCGTCGAGCAGCCGGTCGAGGTCGGGCAGGAAGTCCTCCTCGATGCGCGAGGCGGGGTACGGCGTGTCGAACCCGCCGACCCGCAGCACCGGCGCCTCGAGCGAGTAGAAGCACTCCTCGGTCACCCGCGCCGCCACCTCGGCACCCATGCCGAGGTTGACGTGGGCCTCGTGGCACACGACCAGCCGGCCGGTGCGGCGTACGGACTCGAGCACCGGGCCCATGTCGAGCGGCGACAGCGTGCGCAGGTCGATGACCTCCAGCGAGGTGCCGTCGGTGGCGGCGGCCTCGGCGGCGGCCATCGCGGTCTTCACCGTGGGGCCGTAGGCCACCACCGTGGCGTCGGTGCCGCGCCGCACCACCCGGCTGGTGAACAGCGGCTCGGGGGTGGCGGTCTCGTCGAGCTCGGCCTTGTCGGCGTGGTACTGCCGCTTGGGCTCCAGGAAGACCACCGGGTCGTCGCTGGCGATCGCCTGCTGGATCATCCAGTAGCCGTCGACCGGGTTGGAGCACGCGACCACCTTGAGGCCGGGCGTGTGCGCGAACTGCGCCTCCGGGCTCTCGGAGTGGTGCTCGACCGCGCCGATGCCGCCGCCGAAGGGGATCCGGATGACCATCGGCATCGGGGAGCGGCCCTTGGAGCGGTAGTGCATCTTCGCGACCTGGCACACGATCTGGTCGTACGCCGGGTAGACGAACCCGTCGAACTGGATCTCCACCACCGGCCGGTAGCCGCGCAGTGCCAGGCCGACCGCCGTGCCGACGATGCCCGACTCGGCCAGCGGGGAGTCGATGACGCGGTCCTCGCCGAAGTCCTTCTGCAGCCCGTCGGTGATCCGGAAGACGCCGCCCAGCTTGCCGACGTCCTCGCCCATGACCAGGACCTTGGGGTCGTCCTCCATGGCCTTGCGCAACCCCGCGTTGAGGCCCTTGGCCAGCGTGATCCGGCTCATCAGCGTGCCCCCTCGAACGTGTCGAGGTAGGCCGCGTAGCCCTCGCGCTGGTGGCGCAGCTCCTCGGTCTCCTCGGCGTAGACGTGGGCGAAGAGGTCGAGCGCCTTCGGGTCGGCGAGCGCCTTGCAGCCCTCGCGGAGCCGGTGGCCGAGGTCGTCGCCCTCGACCTTGAGGTCGGCCACGAAGTCATCGTCGACCAGGCCGTTGCGCCGCAGGTAGACCTCCAGGCGCGCGATCGGGTCCTTGAGCTTCCAGTGCTCGACGTCGTCGGAGAGCCGGTAGCGGGTGGGGTCGTCGGTCGTGGTGTGGGCGCCCATCCGGTAGGTGTAGGCCTCCACGAGGGTGGGTCCGCTGCCCTCGCGGGCGCGCTGCAGGGCGGCCTGCGTCACGGCGTACGTCGCCAGCACGTCGTTGCCGTCGACGCGGACGCCGGGGAAGCCGAAGCCGAGCGCGCGCTGGTAGAGCGGGATCCGCGACTGTCGCTCGATCGGCTCCGAGATCGCCCACTGGTTGTTCTGGCAGAAGAACACGACGGGCGCGTTGTAGGACGCGGCGAAGATGAAGGCCTCGTTGACGTCGCCCTGCGAGGACGCGCCGTCGCCGAAGTGCGCCACCACGGCGGCGTCGCGGTCGGGGTCGCCGGTGCCGACCGCGCCGTCGCGCTGGATGCCCATGGCGTAGCCGGTGGCGTGCAGCGCCTGCGCGCCGATGACGATCGTGTAGAGCCCGAAGTTGTTCTCGCGCGGGTCCCAGGCGCCGTGGTCGACGCCGCGGAAGAGCCCGAGCAGGTCGAGCGGGTCGACCCCCCGGCACCAGGCGACGCCATGCTCGCGGTAGGTCGGGAAGACGTAGTCCTGGGGGCGCAGCGCGCGACCGGCGCCGATCTGCGCGGCCTCCTGGCCCAGCAGCTGGGCCCAGATGCCGAGCTCGCCGTGGCGCTGGAGCGCGGTGGCCTCGGTGTCGATCCGCCGGGTCAGCACCATGTCGCGGTAGAAGCCGCGCAGCTGGTCGGCCGAGAAGTCGAGGTCGAACTCGGGGTGGTGGGTGCGCTCGCCCTCGGGGGTGAGCAGCTGCACCAGGTCGGGGCCGCCGTCGCGCTGCGAGGGACCGAACACCTCGACGAGATCGGGCCCGAAGGCCTCACGGGACTGGCTCACGCGTCACTCCTGTCTGGGTTGGGCCGACGCCGGGATCACCGGTCCGGCGCCGTGGTCGCCGGCGCCGGGGGTGGCCCGGAGCGTGGCGCAACAGTGCGGGTCCCTGCGGCGACGGTCACGGACGTCGTGGTGGGACGGGTGTGACCGGGACCACAGGAGCGCCGTCAACCTACCGGCCCCCGGTGACGCTCGCCAAACCGCCCCGCGGACGCACGACGGCCGCCGTCCCGGAGCGGGACGACGGCCGTGCGAGAGGTGCGGTGCGGCGCGGTGCAGGTCAGACGACCCGCTCGGCGGCGCGGTCCACGCGACGGTGGTAGCGCTGCCCGACCTTGCCGCCGGCCATGGCGGCCAGCAGGGTGCCGAGCAGCACGGCGATCCCGACCACGATGCCGGCGGTGGTCACGTCGCCGGCGCTCGGCAGGCCGATGCGCGGCACGTCGACGCGGTCGAGCACGTTGTACTGGTCGCCCGCGACGGCGGCCAGCGCGGCAGCGGCCACGGTGACGACCAGGGCGATGACCCAGACGAGCAGGCCCTGGCGGCCGCCGTCGAAGCGCGACATCCGCCCGGCGACGTAGCCCCCGGAGTAGTAGGCGATCAGCAGCACCACGAGCAGCGCGATCGCCGCCCCCAGTCCGATGGTCTCGGCGTTGTTCTCCGCGTCGGTCTGGGTGAAGGTGCCGGAGTAGCCGACGGCCGTCGCGATCGCCGCGAGGATGCCGGTCAGCAGCACGGTCATGCCGACGGCGACCATCCAGCCGAAGAAGGCGGCTCCGAGGTTGGCACCCCCGAACTTCTCGCGCGCGTGGGTGTCGTCGCGGCGTACGTCGCCCTCGCGCACCCCGTCACGGACCCCCTGCTCGTAGGCGTGCTCGCGCTCGCCGTCCACCGGTTCGTGCTTGCGTCCGAAGCTGGCCATGGTTCCTCCTGCGACTGCCCCCCGGGCGAGGGAGTTCGCCCGGTTCCAGGGTGCCCCCTGGGGCGGGTGTGAAACGAGAGCGACGCGCGCACGGAGGCCTCACGGGGCGGGCACGGCCCGGGGACCCCGGGTCGCCGCCGCCACCGCGGCGATCGTCACCACCAGGCCGACCAGCTCGCGCACCCCCAGGGTCTCGCCCAGCACGACCCAGGCCATCACGGCCGTCACCGGCGGCATCACGAAGAACACGCTGGCCGCGGCGCCGGCCCCGCGCGCCCGCACCAGCAGGCCCAGCAACCCGAGGCCGACGATGGAATTGACCACCGCGAGCAGCAGCACCGCGACGGCGGCGTCGACCGGGTCACGGACCACGTCGGTGCCCTCGGTCGCCAGCGCGAGCACGAGCAGGGGCGGGCCGCAGACCCCGAACTGCACGGCGGCCGACCACAGCGGGTCGGGCGCGTGGCCGATCCAGCGCTGGCCGAGCGTGCCGAGGCTCAGCCCGAGCACGCTGAGCACCGCCCACGCCACCGCGACCGGCCCGCCCGCCTGGTCGAGGTCGGGGCCGAGCACGAGCAGCACCCCGCCGACCCCCACGACGAAGCCGAGCACCTGCACCGGCCGCAGCCGCTCGTGCAGCAGCGCGGCGGCCAGCACCGCGGTCAGCACCGGGCTGAGGGAGTGCAGCAGCGCACCGAGGGTGGCGCCGAGGCCGCGCTCGAACGCGAGGTACATCGCGGCGAACTGCACGCCGTTGAGGACCAGCCCGGTCGCGGCCATCCGCAGCAGGTCACCGCGCGGCACCTCCAGCGGCCCGCGCAGCGCGCGGGCCAGCGCCCAGGCGAGACCCGCGGCCAGCAGGAAGCGGAACGCGACCAGCATCAGCGGGTCCATCGCCTCGACGCCGAAGGGGCCCACGATGTAGCCCGAGGACCAGATCACGACGAACGCCGCCGCCGGCACGAACGGCAACCGCCCCTGGTTGGGGGTCGGGGCCGTCGTCCGGGAGGTCATCGTCGGTCACGCTACGGCTGCTTGACTCAGCCCATGACCTCCCCGTCCGGACAGGACAGCAGCGACCACCCCCGCGTCGTGAGCGGCTCGATCGACGTCGACGCGCCCCCGGCGACGGTCTTCGCCATCCTCGCCGACCCCCGCCAGCACCCGCGCATCGACGGGTCCGGCTCGCTGCGCGGCTCGATCTCGGGCCCCGACCGCCTCACGCAGGGGGCGCACTTCGGGATGGACATGGTGCTGTTCGGTCTGCCCTACAAGATCCGCAACACCGTGGTCGAGCTCGAGGAGGACCGGCGGATCGCCTGGCGGCACTTCGGCGGACATCGGTGGCGCTACGTGCTGGAACCCACCGCGCGGGGTACGCGCGTGACCGAGTCGTTCGACTACAGCCGCTACGGGCTCCTGCCCCGGCTGTTCGTCGAGCTGGCCGGCTTCCCCGGGCGCAACCGACGCGGCATCGCCGGGACGCTGGTCGAGCTCAAGCACGCCGCCGAGCACGACGCCGGCTCCACCCGACCGAGAGGACAGCAGCCATGAGCATCCGCAAGGGATCCACCGTCACCTGGAAGTGGGGGGACAACGAGGCCGAGGGCAAGGTCACCGAGGTCCACCACGAGAAGGTCACCCGCAAGTCCAAGGGCAGCGAGATCACCCGCAACGGCACCGACGACGACCCGGCGTACGTCATCGAGCAGGAGGACGGCACCACCGTGCTGAAGCTCAAGAGCGAGGTCGAGCAGGGCTAGGTGTGGGCGGCGGGTCCTAGGCTCGCTCCGGGGTCGTTGACCCCGTCAACGATGCAGGAGCACGCATGAGCCAGGACACCACCGCCGAGCGACCCGCACCGGGCACCGGACGCCACGTCGCGACCCCGGCCCGCGACCCCAAGTGGTGGACGCTGGTAGCCGTCTGCACGGGCGTGTTCATGCTGCTGCTCGACATCACCATCGTGAACGTCGCGCTGCCCGACATCCAGCGCGAGCTCGACGCGTCGCTGTCCGACCTGCAGTGGGTCATCGACGCCTACGCGCTGAGCCTGGCGGCGCTGCTGCTCACCGCCGGCTCCCTGGCCGACCTGTTCGGGCGGCGACGGGTCTTCGTGATCGGGGTGGTGCTGTTCACCCTCGGCTCGATCGCCTGCGGCGCCGCGCAGGACATCACGCTGCTGACGGTCTCACGCGCGTTCCAGGGCATCGGCGGCGCGGCGATGTTCGCGACCGCCCTGGCCCTGCTCGCGAGCGCCTTCCACGGCAAGGACCGCGGCACCGCGTTCGGCGTCTTCGGTGCCGTCACCGGTGTGGCCGTCGCGATCGGCCCGGTGCTCGGAGGCGTCCTGACGAGCGGGCTGTCGTGGCGCTGGATCTTCTTCGTCAACATCCCGATCTGCCTCGTCGCGATCGGTGTCACGGTGCTCAAGGTGCAGGAGTCCAGGAACCCCCACGCCGGCCGCCCCGACTGGATCGGCTTCGTGACCTTCTCCCTCGCGCTCGGTGCGCTCGTCTACGGCCTGATCGAGGCCGGCCAGAAGAGCTGGGGCGCCCAGGTGGTCGTGGTCTCGCTGGTCACCGCGGCCGTGCTGCTGGTGTTGTTCGTGGTCAGCCAGCTGCGCCAGCAGCACCCGATGTTCGACCTGACCCTGCTGCGCAAGCCCACCTTCGTCGGCGGCCTGGTCGCGGCGTTCGGGGTCTCGGCGTCGATCTTCTCGCTGCTCACCTTCCTGGTGATCTACGTCCAGAACGTCCTCGACTACTCCGCCGTGCAGACCGGCGTGCGCTTCCTGTTCCTCTCGGGCGCCTCGTTCGTGGCCGCCGCCGTGGCGGGCCGGCTGACCGAGAAGGTGCCGGTGAAGTGGCTGATCGGGCCCGGCTTCCTGGTCCTGGGGGTCGGGCTGCTGCTGCTCCTCGGCATCGAGGTCGACTCGTCCTGGACCCACCTGATCCCGGGGCTGACCGTCGCGGGTGTGGGCATCGGCATGATCAACCCGCCGCTGGCCTCGACGGCCGTGGGCGTCGTCGCGGTCGAGCGCTCCGGCATGGCCAGCGGCGTCAACTCGACCTTCCGCCAGGTCGGCATCGCCACCGGCATCGCCGCGCTCGGCTCGATCTTCGGCCGCCAGGTCGCCGACGCCGTGCGACCGAGCCTCGAGGGCCAGGTCCCGGGGGCCGCGCTCGAGCCGCTCACCGCCGCGCTCTCGGGCGGCCAGGTCAACGCTGCCGCGCAGGGCGCCCAGGCCGCGGCCGCCCAGGACGGCGGCGCGAGCGCCGGCCAGCAGGCCTTCGACCTGGTCACCCGGGTCGGCACCTCGGGCGTCGTGGACGCCCTCAACCACATCACCGCGATCGCGGCAGCGCTGGCCTTCGTCGCCGGCGTGCTGTGCCTGGTGCTGATCCGACAGCAGGACTTCGTGGTGCGCGGCGGCCCGCGCCCGCCGGCGGAGTGACGCGCTGCTCGCGCCGAGTCGTGAGGGTGAGAGGGCGCCCTGGCGCCCTCTCACGCACACGACTCCAACGGGGGGTCAGCCGAGGCGTTCCCGGTCGTGGGGGGTGAGCCAGACCGACTCGTCGGGGCCCTTGGGCACGATGCCGCTGGGGTTCACGTCGGTGTGGACGACGTAGTAGTGCGCCTTGATCTGCGCGAAGTCGGTGTTCTCGCCGAAGCCGGGCTGCTGGAACAGGTCGCGGGCGTAGCCCCACAAGTTCGGCAGCTCGGTCAGCTTCTGGCGGTTGCACTTGAAGTGGCCGTGGTAGACCGCGTCGAAGCGGGCCAGCGTGGTGAACAGCCGGACGTCGGCCTCGGTGATGCTCGACCCCATCAGGTAGCGACGGTCGGCCAGGCGGTCCTCCAGCCAGTTCATCGCCGCCCACAGCCGGTCGTAGGCCTCGTCGTACGCCTCCTGGGAGCCGGCGAAGCCGCAGCGGTAGACGCCGTTGTTGACCTCGGTGAAGACGCGGTGCATCACCTCCTCCATCTCGTCGCGGACCTCGGCGGGCCACAGGTCGGGCGCGCCCGCACGGTGGTGCTCGGTCCACTCGAAGAACAGGTCGTGGGTGATCCACGGGAAGTCGTTGGTGACGACCTGGCCGGTCGGGACGTCGACGATCGCCGGCACGGTGATGCCGCGCGGGTAGTCGGGGTAGCGCTCGAAGTAGGCCTGCTGCAGCCGCTCGATCCCGAGGACGGGGTCGACGCCGCCCTCGTCGAGGTCGAAGGTCCAGCTGCGCTGGTCGTGGGTCGGGCCGGTCAGGCCCAGCGAGATGACGTCCTCGAGGCCGAGCAGCTGGCGCACGATGATGGCGCGGTTGGCCCACGGGCAGGCCTTGGCGGCCACCAACCGGTAGCGGCCGGGCTCGACCGGCCACTGCGGCGGGTCGGAGCCCTCGGCGGGCTCGCGCACGATCCGGTCGGGGATGTAGTTCATGTCGCGGTCGAAGGACTTGCCCTGCTCGACGTAGGTGCCGCCGGTCTCGTCTGCCATGCCCCCATGTTCCCGGATGGGAGAAGGTTCAACCGCCTGGGTGCGGACCGGCTACTCCGGGGCCGGGCCGCCGGCCTGCCAGGCCGCCGTCACCTCGAGGAGGACGTCGTTGCCCTCGGGCTCGCCGATGCTGACGCGCACGCCGTCGCCGGCGAAGGGCCGCACCGAGATGCCGGCCTGCTCGCCCGACGCCGCGAACTCCAGGGAGCGGTCCCCGAGCGGGAGCCAGACGAAGTTGCCCTGGGCCTCGGGCACCTCCCAGCCCTGCCGGGCCAGCGTGTCCACGACGCGGGTGCGCTCGGCGACGAGGGCGTCGACGCGCTCGAGCAGCGCCTCCTCAGCGTCGAGCGAGGCGACGGCCGCGGCCTGGGCGACGCTCGAGACGCCGAAGGGCAGGGCGCACGCACGCACCGCCGCCGCCACGTCCGGGTGGGCGACGAGGTAGCCGACGCGGAAGCCGGCCAGCCCGTAGGCCTTGGCGAAGGTGCGCATCACCGCGACGTTGGCGTGCTCGGCGGCCAGCGCGAGCGCGTCCACGGGGTCCTCGTCGCGGACGAACTCGCGGTAGGCCTCGTCGACGACGACCAGCACGTGCGGGGGCACCTGGGCCACGAAGTCGCGCAGCTCGGCGTCGCTGACGGCGGTGCCGGTCGGGTTGTTGGGCGTGCACACGACCACCACCCGGGTGCGGTCGGTGACCGCCGCCGCCATCGCGGCGAGGTCGTGACGACCGGCCGCGGTGACCGGGACCCGCACCGAGGTGGCGCCGTTGGCCGACACCGCGATCGGGTAGGCCTCGAACGAGCGCCAGGCGTAGACGACCTCGTCGCCGGGCTCGCAGAACGCCTGCAGCAGGTGGTAGAGCACCGCCACCGAGCCGGTGCCGGCGGCGAGCTGCTCCGGGGCGACGCCCAGCTTGTCCGACAGCGCGGCGTACAGCGCCGTGTTGCCCATGTCGGGGTAGCGGTTCATCCGCGCCACCGCGGCGTGCGCCGCCTCCACCACGCCCGGCAGCGGTGGGTAGGGGTTCTCGTTGGAGGAGAGCTTGAAGACCTGCTGGCCGGGTCGCGGCGTCGGCGGCTTGCCCGCGACGTACGCCGGGATGGCGGCGATCGTCGTGCGGGGGGATGGTGCCGTGTCGTGGGGGGTGCTCACCCGCAGGACTCTAGGACGGCAGCACGACGCTGCCCCCGGGGACCGGTCGCAGGTCCCGGCCGAGGCGTACGTCGAGGGGGTTGGTCAGGCACCGCACCGCGCCGCCACCCTTCAGCAGCTCGGAGACGTCGACCACGACGACGTCGAAGCCCCACTCCTCCAGTTGCGCGCGCACCCGGTCGGGGCAGGCCGGCATCACCACGGTGCGGCCCACCACCACCGAGTTGGCGCAGAAGGTCATCGCCTCGGCCTCGGTGAGCACGAGCGGCTCGGGCACGAGGTCCAGCAGCGCGGCGGCCGAGGCCTCGTCGTACGCCGCGGGGCAGACCATCGCCCGGGTGTCGTCGAGCGGGCAGAAGCCGAGGTCCATGTGGTACATCCCCGGGTGCACGATGCGGAACCCGCGGACCGTGGTGCCGAGCTCGGTCGCGAGGTGCTTGAGCGCCAGCTCCTCGGTGCGGGGGCCGTAGCCGACGACCAGGTCCCCGCGCCAGGCGAAGGCGTCGCCGGCCTCGAGGTGGGCGCCGACGCCGTCGCGGCCGGTGCGCTGGGTGGTGGCGCCGTGGTCGGCCCACCAGCGCTCGGCGGCCGGGGTCTCCATCCGCCGCTCGGCGTAGCGCATGTGGGACAGCACGACGTGGGGCGAGCCGTCCTCACGCTCGAGCGCCAGCCCGAGGTTCATCGCGTAGACCATGTCGGGCGCCTCGGCGAGCTGGCCGAGCACCTCCACGGTGGCGCCGGCGGCCTCGATGGCGGCCACCATCGCGGCCCACTGCTCGCGGGTGCGGACCGGGTCGGGCTGGTCGTCGAGGTGCATGAACGGGTTGATCGCGTAGTCGATGCGGAAGTGGTCGGGCGAGACCGCGAGGTAGCGGCGACCCCAGGGCAGCGGCTGGGTCGGGACGGGCTGGTCGGGCAGGGTCTCGGGGCGCGTGCTCATGGGGCCTCCTCGGCGGTGCGGGGCATCAGCAGGTGACGCCGATCACGTATTGACTGATTGTCGGACAATCTCAGCACCAGTGTGACCTACAGGGGTGTGCTTCGCCAAAGAACTCGCGCGATGATGGGGGTCCCATGTCGGCCACCTCGCGCGAAGGCGCCCCGCCCAGCCCGTTCGCGGGCCTGCGGATCGAGCCGATGACCACGGTCGAGCGGGTCGCCGAGGAGCTGCGCCGCTCGCTGTTCGAGGGCGAGCTCGAGCCCGGCACCCCGCTGCGCGAGGTGGCGATCGCCGACGCGCTGGGGGTCTCGCGCTCGACGGTCCGCGAGGCGCTGGGCGTGCTCGTCGCCGAGGGCCTGGCCGACCGGTTGCCCAACCGCGGCACGCAGGTGCGCCGCCTCGACAGCGCCCAGGTCGCCGACGTCTGCCGGGCCCGGGTGGTGGTCGAGAGCGCCGGCGTACGCCGCTGGCCCGACGCCTCCGAGGAGGAGCGGCAGGAGCTGCGCGACGCGCTGGCCGGCTACTCCGACCTGCGGGGCAGCGACTGCACCACCGCAGAGTTCGTGGCCGCCCACCTGCGGATCCACCGGGCGCTCGCCGGGCTGGCCGGGTCGAGCCGGCTGCTGGCCTTCGTCGACGGGCTGCACGCCGAGGTCCGGCTCGCGCTCGCCGAGGTCGACCGTGCCCGCGGCAACGCCGCCGAGCAGGTGCACTCCCACAGCCACCTGCTCGACCTGCTCGAGGCCGGCGACACCGAGGCCGCGGCCGCCGAGCTGGCGGCGCACCTCGAGGAGGCCGAGGAGTCGATGACCGACGAGGTCGAGCGGCGGCTCCGGGCGGAGTAGGCCTCTACGCTCACCGGCATGAGGTTCCTGCTCTTCGTCATCGCCAACGCGCTGGCCGTCGGCGCGGCGGTGTGGCTGTTCGAGGGCATCACCCTGCCCACCCCCGACGACACCACGCTGGCGGTCGAGCTGCTCGTCGTCGGCGTCATCTTCGGCGTGGTCAACGCGGTCGTGCGGCCCGTCGTACGGCTCCTGTCGCTGCCGCTGATCGTGCTGACGCTCGGCCTGTTCTGGTTCGTCGTCAACGCCGCGATGCTGCTGCTCACCAGCGCGATCTCCGACGCCGTGGGGCTCGACTTCCGCGTCGACGGGTTCGGCACCGCGCTGCTCGGGTCGATCGTGATCTCGCTGGTGAGCCTGCTGGTCAACGCCGTGCTGCCCGACCCCGAGCGGCGGCGCTGAGGTGGCCGCACCCGCGCTGCCGCCGCCGCTGGGCGCGCCGTACCGGATCGGGTTCGTGTGCCTGGGCAACATCTGCCGCTCCCCCATGGCCGACGTCGTGATGACCTCGCTGGTCGCCGACGCGGGTCTCGCCGACCGCGTGGCGGTGCGCAGCAGCGGCACCGGCGGCTGGCACGTCGGCCAGCCGATGGACGAGCGCGCGGCGGCCCGGCTGACGCGGTCGGGGTACGACGCGACCCGCCACCGGGCCCAGCAGCACGACGACACCTGGGCCGGGCTCGACCTCGTGCTCGCCATGGACGCCGCCAACCTCGCCGAGATCGGCGGGGAGTCCGACCGGGTCCGGCTGTTCCGCTCCTTCGACCCCGAGGTGGACGCCGGCCCGGCACCCGACGTGCCCGACCCCTACTACGGCGGCGACGACGGCTTCACCGACGTCCTCGCCATGGTCGAGCGCACCTGCGCCGTCCTGGTCGACGGCCTCCTGGGGCTCGACCCGACCCGCATGTAACGCGGAGTTATCGCGTCTGAACAAGGGCTGTGCGGGCGATTTGTCTGCTGTAACACCGCGTTACATGTCGTACGCCGGCCGTACGCCGGCCCGCCGGCACCCACCGCCGCCCACCGACCGATGAGTTCGGGGGTGCCGCGGAGTCTCCTCCCCTGCCTACAGTTGGACCCTCTGGAGGAGGACCCATGACCCAGCTCCACGACCGCGTGCCGACGGCTGACTTCCCCGAGGTGGCCGACCGCTACCGCCGCGAGCTGACCGCGCACTGCTACCGGATGACCGGGTCGGTGTACGACGCGGAGGACATGGTCCAGGAGACCTACCTGCGGGCCTGGAAGGCGTTCGACGACTTCGAGGGGCGCTCGTCGGTCCGCACCTGGCTCTACCGGATCGCCACCAACGTCTGCCTCACCAACCTCGAGGGCCGGGGACGACGGCCGCTGCCGACCGGCCTGGGGATGCCCGACTCCCAGGCGCGCGACGAGCTGGTCACCGCCGACGAGGTGCCGTGGCTGCAGCCGATGCCCGACGTGATGGTCGACGTCGCCAACGTCGACCCCGCCGAGGTGGTCGGCAACCGCGACGCGATCCGGCTCGCCTTCGTGGCCGCTCTCCAGCACCTGCCTCCCCGCCAGCGCGCGGTGCTCGTGCTCCGCGACGTGCTGCGCTGGACCGCCAAGGAGACCGCCGCCGCGCTCGACACCACGGTCGCCGCGGTCAACAGCGCGCTGCAGCGGGCCCACGCCCAGCTCGCCGAGAAGCAGCTCAGCGAGGGCACCGTCGAGGACACGCTGACGCCGGAGCACGAGCAGATGCTCGAGCGCTACGTGCAGGCCTTCTGGGCCAAGGACGTCGACGCGCTGGTGACGATGCTCGCCGCCGACGCCGTCTGGGAGATGCCGCCCTTCACCGGCTGGTACCGCGGCGCCGAGACGATCGCGGAGCTGATCGAGCACAACTGCCCCGGCGGGGCGCACGACATGCCGATGCTGCGGACGTCGGCCAACGGGCAGCCGGCGTACGGCCTCTACATGCGCACCCCCGAGGGCGACTTCCGGCCCTTCCAGCTGCAGGTGCTGCAGCTGGTCGACGGCCGGGTGCGGCACGTGGTGGCCTTCTTCGAGGACGGCCTGTTCGAGACCTTCGGGCTGCCCGCCACGCTGCCCGCGTCGTACGCCGCCGGCTAGGGCCGTGCCCACGCTCTCGGCGCCGCGTGCCCTCGCGGTGCTCGACGCTGCTGTGGTCTGGACCCACGACCGCCTCCAGGCGGCCCGCACCGCCGACGCGGGCCTGCCCACGCCGTGCGCCGGCTGGGACCTCGGCGACCTCCTCGTCCACATGGAGGACTCGCTCGCGGCCCTCGCCGAGGCGGCCCTGGGCCGGGTCGCGCTCGACGCCCTGCCGTCGACGGTGGGCCGCGATCCCGCGGTGCTGGTCGAGCGGGTCGTACGCCGCGCCTGCGACCTGCGCGCCCGCTGGCAGGTCCTCCCCGCCGGCGGCCCCGTCGAGGTCGACGTGCTGGCGCTCGACCGCGACACCCTCGCCCTGGTCGGGGCGCTCGAGGTGACCGTGCACGGCTGGGACGTCGCCGCCGCCGTCGGTCCTGCGCCCCGTCCGCCGGAGGACCTGGCCGCCCGGCTGCTCCCGGTCGCCCGCCACGCCGTGCCGGAGGGCGAGCGCGGCCGCCGGTTCGGGCCGGCCATGGTCCCGGCCGACTCCTCCGCGGCCGCCCGGCTGCTGGCGCACGTCGGGCGCGACCCGGGCTGGAGCGCGGGCGCCCCGCCTCGCTCCTGACGGGTGGCCGCCGCCGGTCGGCGTGGCGGCGCTTGGCCCGGCTCGGCACCCTGGGGGCATGGCACGCAGCCGAGGGGTCGCCGACCTCGTGGAGCGGCTGCTCGGCACCCCGGTCGCGGCGACCACGCCGGTCGCCGGGGGCGACACCTGCGTGACGACCCGCGTGCGGCTCGGGGACGGCCGGTCCGCGCTGGTGAAGACCCGGTCCGGGGCGCCGGAGGACTTCTTCGCAGCCGAGGCGCGCGGGCTGCGGTGGCTGGCCGAGCCCGACGTCGTGCCCGTCGCCGAGGTCCTCGCCGTCGACCACGACTGCCTCGTCGTCGCCTGGGTCGAGCCCGGCCGCCCGAGCCCCGAGGCGGCCGCCGACCTCGGCCGTGGCCTGGCCCTGCTGCACGCGAGCGGTGCCGAGGGGTTCGGGGCCGGGCAGGACGGCTTTGTCGGCGCACTGCCGCTGCCCAACCGGCCCGTCCCCACCTGGCCCGAGTTCTTCGCGGTCCGACGGGTGCTTCCCTACCTCAGGGTGGCGGTCGACCGCGGCCACGTCGAGCCCCGCGACGCGGCGGCCGTCGAGGGCGTCGTACGCCGGATCGAGCAGCTCGCCGGACCCACCGAGCCGCCCGCCCGGCTCCACGGCGACCTGTGGTCGGGCAACGTGGTCTGGGGCACCGAGCGCGCCCACCTGATCGACCCCGCCGCCCACGGCGGCCACCGCGAGACCGACCTGGCGCTGCTCGCCCTCTTCGGCGCACCCCACCTCGACCGCCTGGTCGCGGCGTACGACGAGGAGCGGCCGCTCGCCGACGGCTGGCGCGACCGCCAGCCGCTCCACCAGCTGTTCCCGGTGCTGCTCCACGCCGCGATGTTCGGCGGGGGGTACGGCGCCCGGGCCGGTGAGCTCGCGCGGCGGCTGTGAGGGCGGCCGCGTCGTCGTCGGTTTCACAGGGGACCTAGTGAAACTGCTGCTTCCCGTTGTGAACTTCGACCGGGAAGCGGGAGCTTCACAGGGGACCCTGTGAAACCAATCAACCGACCGGCCGCGCGTCTCAGCGAGCACTCAGGCCCTGGTGGCACCCTGGTGCCGTGACACCGGACAGCCTTGCCTCCCGCCAGCACGTGCTCGTCGTCGAGGACGACCGGGCGGTCCGGGAGTCGCTGCGGCGGTCGCTGGAGTTCAACGGCTACCAGGTCTCCACCGCCTCCGACGGGGCCGAGGCGCTGGCCGGGATCAGCGGCACCAACCCCGACGCCGTGGTGATGGACGTGATGATGCCGCGGCTCGACGGGCTGGAGACCACCCGCGCCCTGCGCAAGGTCGGCAACAGCGTGCCGATCCTGGTGCTGACCGCCCGCGACGCCGTGGGCGACCGGGTCGAGGGGCTCGACGCCGGGGCCGACGACTACCTCGCCAAGCCGTTCGCGCTCGAGGAGCTGCTCGCCCGGCTCCGGGCGCTGCTGCGGCGGGTGACACCGGCCGAGGGCGAGGCCGACGAGACGCTGGCCTTCTCCGACCTGAGCATGGACCTCGCCTCGCGGGAGGTACGCCGCGGCGCCCGCCTCATCGAGCTGACCCGCACCGAGTTCTCGCTGCTCGAGCTGTTCCTGCGCCGGCCGCGCCGCGTGCTCGAGCGCTCGTTCATCCTCGAGGAGGTGTGGGGCTTCGACTTCCCCACCACCGCCAACAGCCTCGAGGTCTACGTCGGCTACCTGCGCCGCAAGACCGAGGCCGAGGGGGAGGCCCGGCTGCTGCACACCGTGCGCGGCGTGGGCTACGTGCTGCGCGAGGCGCCCTGATGGAGACGTCGTGATGTCCCGATGAGCTTCCTGGTGCCGCTGCGCTACCGCCGCTCGCTGGCCGGCCGCGTCACCCTGCTGACCACGATCGCGGTGGGCCTGGCCGTCACCGGGGTGGCGTTCGCGGCGTACGCCACGGTGCGGATGCAGAGCCTGTCCAGCCTCGACGAGTCGCTGCGGTCGCGAGCCGCGCAGGCCGCCCACACCGACACCCTCGAGGAGCTCCAGCGCCAGCGCGTGCCCGCCTGGGCGCTCGGTGCGGCCGACGTGAAGATCCTGTTCCTCGACGCCCAGACCAACAAGATGCGCACCACCAACGGCGCGGTGCAGGCCAGCACCCGCATCTACAGCCCCGAGGCCGACGTGGCGCTGGGCAAGCGGCCGTGGTCGGCGCGCACGGTGCTCATCGAGTCCGAGCGCTACCGCGTCGTCGCGGTGCCCGCGCAGCCCGGGGAGTCGCTGATCCTGGCGCAGTCCCTGCAGCCCACCGACCGGATGCTCGACCGGCTGGGCCTGGTGATGCTGCTGTTCGGCATCGCCGGCATGGTCACCGCGGGCCTCGCGGGGTGGGCGGTCGCGCGCAACGGCCTGCGTCCCGTACGCCGCCTCACCACCGCCGTCGAGCAGATCGCCCGCACCGAGCGGCTGAACCCGATCACCATCGAGGGCAACGACGAGGTGGCCCGGCTCGCGGTGGCGTTCAACTCGATGCTGACCGCGCTGTCGGCCTCCCAGACGCGGCAGCGCCAGCTCGTCGCCGACGCCGGCCACGAGCTGCGCACGCCGCTGACCTCGCTGCGCACCAACCTCGACCTGCTGGCCCAGGCCGACGCCAGCACCCACCTGTCGGCGGAGTCGCGGGCCGAGCTGTTGGCCGACGTACGCGCCCAGATCGCGGAGATGACCACCCTCATCGGCGACCTCACCGAGCTCGCCCGTGAGGACCCCGCCACCCCCGCGGTGGAGCCGGTGGAGCTGGCGGCCGTGGTCGGCCAGGCGGTCACGCGCGTGCGCCGCCGCACCACCACCGTCTCCTTCGACGTCCGCACCGAGCCCTGGTGGGTCACCGGCGACGCGGCCGCCCTGGAGCGCGCCGTGACCAACCTGCTCGACAACGCCGCCAAGTGGAGCCCCCCGGGCGCCACCGTGACCGTCGAGCTGCACGAGGGCACCGTGATGGTCGCCGACCAGGGTCGCGGCATCTCCCCGGGCGACCTGCCCCACGTCTTCGAGCGCTTCTACCGCTCCGCGGAGTCGCGCACCATGCCCGGCTCGGGCCTCGGCCTGTCCATCGTCAAGGCGGTCGCGGACCGCCACGGCGGGCAGGTGACGGCCGGCACCGCGCCCGACGGGGGCGCGGCGTTCTGGTTCAGCGTGCCCGGCACCATGGCCCCGCCCGAGGTCTTGGCGCGGTCGTAGGGGGTTCCAAGCGCCCTCTCAGGGTGGCCTCCCAGACTGGAGCCATGACCGAGCAGAACCCGCCCCAGGACCCCTACCAGCCCTCCGGGCCCGAGGGTCCCCGCACTCCCCGGGCCGACGACGAGCACACCCGCCCGCTGCCGCCCTACCAGCCCACCGGCGCCCCCCAGGGCCAGCGCGGCTACTCCGAGCCCCCGATCTGGCAGGGCTCCTACCCGCCGCCCCCGCAGGACCCCTACACCTCCCCGGCGCTGGCGACCGTGCCCCCGCGGGCACGTGGCCGCAAGTACGCCGCGGCCCTCCTCGTGGGCGCCCTCCTCGTCGGCGGCGGCGCCGGTGTCGGCGGGGCGGCGCTGTACGACGCGGTCACCGACGACGGCGTGGCCGGGTCGACCAGCAGCGGCGGGGTCGAGGCGACCAAGACCGCCGTCGTCGAGGATGGCACCGTCGAGAAGGTGTCCTCGGCCGTGCTCCCCTCGGTCGTCAAGGTCAACGTGAGCAGCTCCCAGGGAGCGGGCTCGGGCTCGGGCATCGTGCTGAGCAAGGACGGCGAGATCCTCACCAACAACCACGTGGTCGCCGGTGCCGGCGAGGGTGGCGACATCTCCGTGAGCCTCAACGACGGCACCACGCTCCAGGCCACCGTCGTGGGCACCGACCCCCTGGTCGACATCGCGGTGATCAAGGCCCGGGGCGCCACCGACCTCACCCCCGCGGCGATCGGCAAGTCCGGCGACCTCAGGGTCGGCCAGTCCGTGGTCGCGATCGGCTCGCCGTTCGGCCTCAACGCCACGGTCACCTCGGGCATCGTCTCCGCGCTCAACCGACCGGTCTCGGTCGGCACCGACGAGACCTCCCAGCAGAGCCAGTCCACGACGTACCCCGCGATCCAGACCGACGCGGCCATCAACCCCGGCAACTCCGGCGGGCCGCTGGTCGACCTCTCCGGTCGCGTGGTCGGCATCAACTCCTCGATCCGCACCTCGAGCAGCAGCAGCCTCAGCGGCGGGCAGGGCGGCTCGATCGGGCTCGGCTTCGCGATCCCGATGGACGAGGTGCTCCCGATCGTCAACCAGATCATCGACGGCGAGACCCCGACCCACGCCCGGCTGGGCGTCTCGGTCGGCGACACCGGTCAGGACGGCCAGGGCGGCCAGACCGGTCAGCCCAGCCAGGGCGCCCTGGTCAGCGAGGTCGAGAACGGCGGCGCGGCCGACTCCGCCGGCCTCCGCAACGGCGACGTCATCACCAAGGTCGACGACGAGGTCATCGACGGGTCCGAGTCGCTCGTGGCCACCATCCGCGGCCACCGCCCCGGCGACGACGTCACCATCACCTACGTCCGCGACGGCAGGACGGCCACCACCCAGGCCGACCTGGGCTCGGACGCCGGCACCCCGGCCTCCTGACCCACCCCGCACGGCCCCGCCACGGCGGTGGAGCGCCCGAGAACCCGAGAGCTCGGGCGTTCCTCCCCCCTGGCGGGGCCGTCGGCGCACGTCGGCGCGATCACGTAGACGCGCGGACACAAGTTCGGGCAGCCGGTCGCGACACGCGGGCAGAGCGGGAGCAACCGGACACCGACCAGGACTTGTGTCCGCGCGTCTACGAACGTCGGACCGGGCCCAGGGACCCGCCCCTCAGCCGTCGAGCAGGTCGAGCAGCAGCCGGCGGAGCAGGGCGAAGCCGTTC
The DNA here is from genome assembly GCF_001424755.1 of Marmoricola sp. Leaf446. Taxonomy (GTDB): domain Bacteria; phylum Actinomycetota; class Actinomycetes; order Propionibacteriales; family Nocardioidaceae; genus Marmoricola. The sequence continues at coordinate 199,895 of NZ_LMRF01000002.1, read as the reverse complement.
TCGGTGAGGATCGACTCGGCGTGGAACTGGACGCCGCGGAAGTGCGGGCCCTCGACCTGGTGCACGTCGCCGGTCGCGGCGTCGGCCTGCACGCGTACGCCGGTCGGCAGCGTGTCGCCCGCCCGGGCCACGAAGGTGTTGTAGAACCCGACCGGCTCGGTGCGGCCGTCGAGCTCGACGCGCGACTGCGTGCCCTGGAAGACGATGTCCTTGAAGGCCAGGTCGAGCCCGAGCACGTCGCACAGCACCTGGTGGCCGAGGCAGACCGCGAGGAAGGGCTGCTCGGCCTCCAGCAGGTCGCCGACCGCGGTCCGGTACGCCGCGATCTTGGGGTGGTCGTGCTGGCGCGGGTCGCCCGGTCCGGGACCGACGACCACGAGGTCGGCACCGTCGAACGCGCCGGCGGCGTACTCCTCGTGGCGCACGACGGTCGAGTCCATCCCGATCACGGAGAACACGTGGGCGAGCATGTTCACGAAGTCGTCCTCGCCGTGGAGGATGACGATCTTCCGCCCCTGCAGCGAGGGGGCGGCGTCGGCGCCGGACTGGTCGGTGAGCCAGAACTTCGCGAGCCGCTGGTTGCGCGAGCCGAGCGCGATCAGGACGTCCTCGTCGGCGATCAGGTCGGCGACGTCGGTGGGCGCCGCGGTCGCGCCGGGGGCAAGCCCGAAGGCCGACAGGATGCCGCCGGCCTTGGCGTGGGTCTCGGCGACCTCGTAGTCGGGCTCGGAGTCGCGCACCAGCGTCGCCCCGGCGGTGACCTTGAGGTGCCCGTCGGCGCTGACGTCGGCGGTGCGGATCACGATCGGGCTGTCGGCGGTGGGGGCGCCCTGCTCGTCGCGGCCGAGCAGCGCGAGCGCGCCGGCGTAGTAGCCGCGCCCCTCGGACTCGTAGCGGTGGATCAGCCGGCAGGCGTTCTCCACGGGGGCACCGGTGACGGTGGCGGCGAACATCGTGTCGCGCAGCACGTCGCGCACGTCGGAGCGCGTGCGGCCGGCCAGGAGGTACTCGGTGTGCACGAGGTGCGTCATGGGCTTGAGGAACGGTCCGAGCACCTGGCCACCCTCGTGGCAGATGTCGCACATCATCTTCAGCTCCTCGTCGACGACCATGAAGAGCTCGAACACCTCCTTCTCGTCGGCGAGGAAGTCCAGCAGCCGCGGCTTCAGCTCCGCCCGCTCGTGGCCGCGCAGCCGGAAGGTGCCCGAGATGGGGTTCATCCGCACGTCGCCGCCGTGCACGCTGACGTGCCGCTCGGGCGAGGCGCCGATCAGGAACCGCTCGCCGGTCCAGAAGCAGTAGGTCCAGTAGGCGCCGCGCTCGCGGGTGAGCAGCCGCGCCAGCACGCCGAGCGCCTGGCGGGAGTCCCAGTCCTTCAGCTTGGCGCGGTAGTGGCGGCCGACCACGAGGTTGGCCCCCTCGCCCCGGCCGATCTCGTCGCGGATGATCTGCTCGACGACCGCGGCGTAGTCGGCGTCGCTGGTCTCGAAGCCGCCGGTGTCGTCGTACGCCAGGTCGACCTCGGGCAGCTCCGCCAGCAGCTCCTCCAGCGGGACCTCGCGCTCGGTCGCGATGTCGACCACGGCCAGCGGAGCCCCGTCGTCGTGCGCCACGAACCCGCGCTCGGCGACCTGCCGGAACGGCACCGCCACCAGGCGGTCGAAGCGGCGCCCGGCCTCGGGGACCCCCTCCTCGAGCGGGATGTCGCGCAACGTCTCGAGGTGGCTCACCGGACCGCCGACGAGGGTGACCGTCGGCGAGTCGCGCAGCCGCACGACGGCCCACGCCTCGTGCCCCATCAGCTCCTCGAGAGCGGACCGGGCGTCGAGCGGGGCAGGCATGGCCCGAACGCTACCCGTACGCCGACCGGGCACCCGTGCTGAGTCCAGGGCCGGGTCAGGGGGTGGTGAGGGTGACCATGCGCTGGGTGGCGCGGGTGTAGACGACGTAGAGGGTGGCGCGGCCGGTGGGGGCCTCGTCCTCGATCTCCTGGGGCTGCACGACGACGATGCCGTCGAACTCCAGGCCCTTGGTGTCCAGCCCCGGGAGCACCACGATCCGCGACTCCGGGGTGCCGGTCTCGGCGGCGAACTCCTCCCACGAGGACACCCAGCGGGTCACCTCGCCGAGGCGGGCGACGGGCACGACGATGCCGACGGTGCCCTCGAGCGAGCCGGCCAGCTCGGTGAGGTGCTGGTGGACGGCGGCCTCGAGGTCGTCGACCACCAGCTCGGCGGGCGCGACGCCGGTCGAGCGGACGGCGTCGGGCAGGTCGGCGTCGAGGCCGACCCGCTCGGCGTACGCCGCGGCGAAGTCGTAGATCTCCGAGGAGTTGCGGTAGTTGGTCGAGAGGTGGAACTCGTGGACCTGCTTGTCGCCGAGCGCCTCGGCGCGGGCGCGGCGGGCCTCGGCGGGCACCGGCCACGACGACTGGGCGGCGTCGCCGACGATGGTCCAGGTGGCGGTGCGGCCGCGGCGACCGAGCATCCGCCACTGCATCGGGGTGAGGTCCTGCGCCTCGTCGACGAGCACGTGGGCGAAGCCGTCGTCCTCGACGCGGTGGGTGGGCGGGGTCCAGCCGCGGGGGCCGGCGTACTCCCGGTCGGAGGCGGTGGTCACCTCGACGAGCGAGGAGTCCTCGGCGCTGAGCCACTCGTCGTCGACCGAGCCGGTGTTGACCAGCGGCGGGTCGCCGAGCATGTAGCGCAGCTCGTCGAGCAGCGCGACGTCCTCGACGCTGAGCGTCTCGCCCCACGACTTGGCCAGCACGCGGACGGCCTCGTCGTCGAGCACGCCCTCGCTGACGCGGGCGAGCAGGTCGGGGTCGCGCAGCCAGCCGAGCACGGTCGGGGCGTCGAGCACCGGCCACCAGGCGGCGGCGAACTCGAGGAAGTCGTCGCGGGTGCGGATCTCCTCGGAGAAGTCCTCCTTGGTCCGCTCGCGGCCGCGCTCGGAGCGCACCTGCCGCCAGAGCGCGTCGATCAGCGTGGAGGCGACCTTGGTCGTGGAGCGGTTGCGCAGCCCCATCGAGAGCAGCTGGCGGCGGATCGCGCCGAGCTCGCGACGGCCGAGGACGAGGTTGTCGTCGCGGTAGAACACGCGGTACTCGCCGGGTCCGTCCGGCACCGCCTGGCGCGCCGTACGACGGAGCACCTCGGCCATCGACGCGGACCCCTTGACCTCGGCGACGGCCGGGTCGTCGCGCCGCGAGGCCTTGACGCCGTCGACGACCTCGCCGAGCGAGCGCAGCGCCACGGCGGTCTCTCCGAGCGAGGGCAGCACCCGCTCGATGTAGCGCATGAACACCCCGGACGGGCCCACGACGAGCACGCCGCCGCGCTCGTAGCGGCGCCGGTCGGCGTAGAGGAGGTAGGCCGCGCGGTGCAGCGCCACGACCGTCTTGCCGGTGCCCGGGCCGCCGGAGATCGACACGACGCCCTTCTGGGGGGCCCGGATCGCCTTGTCCTGCTCGGCCTGGATGGTGGCGACGATGGAGTGCATCGACCGGTCGCGGGCCCGGGACAGCTGCGCCAGCAGCGCGCCCTCGCCGACGATCTCGAGGTCGGTCTCGGCCTCGGCGTCGAGCAGGTCGTCCTCGACGCCGAGCACGGTCACCCCGCGCGAGCGGAGGATGCGCCGACGTACGACGCCCTGGGGGTCGTGCTGGGTGGCCTGGTAGAACACCGCGGCCGCCGGCGCCCGCCAGTCGATGAGCAGGGTGTCGTAGTCGTCGTCGCGCAGCCCGATCCGGCCGATGTAGCGCGGGGGGACGTCGCGCTCGGGGCGCAGGTCGAGCCGGCCGAAGACGAGACCCTCGTGGGCGGCGTCGAGCGTGGCCATCCGGCGGGCCGCCTGGTAGACCATGGCGTCCCGCTCGACGAGGCCGCCCTCGTTGCCGATGCGCCCCCGCTCGAGGCCCTCCTTGGCCAGCTCCTGGGCCGAGGCCGCCGCCTTCTCGAGCTGCGCGTAGACGGTGTCGACGTACGCCTGCTCGTGCGCGACTTCGCGCGCGGCCACGTCACTGCTCAACGCGGTGCCTCCATCGACCTGATCCTGCCCGGGGAAGCGACAACTCTACTCGGGCAGGGTCCTGCGCGCGGTCGTCGGGCCGAGGTGCGGACGCCTCAGGCCAGGTCGTGCACGAACTCCGCGAGCTGGGTGAGGTTGCGGCACTCGACCATGGCCGCGATCCGGCCGTACTCGCTCGCGGCCGAGTCGCCGGTGTCCCAGTTGCGGACGTGCTCGGGGTTGAGCCACCAGGTGTGCCGGGCGGCGTGGACCAGGTCGCGGAAGACGGGCAGCGCGAGGTCGCCGTGGTTGGAGCGGGCGTCGCCGAGGACGAGCAGGTTGGTGCGGGGGGTGAGCGCGTCGGGGTGCTGCTCGGCGAAGCGGGTGAAGGCCCGGCCGTAGCTGGTGCGGCCCCACAGGCTCGCGTGCCGCGCGCTCGCCGCGAGGTCGGCCAGCACGGTCGCGGGGTCGGCGCCGGGGACGAAGCGGTCGGTCACCTCGTGGACCTCGTCGACGAAGGTGAAGGCCCGCACCCGGTTGAACTGCTCGCGCAGCGCGAAGACCAGCATCAGCGTGAAGCCGGCGAACCCGGCCACCGAGCCGCTGACGTCGCACAGCACGACGAGGTCGGGCCGACCCGGTCGGCGTGGGCGGTGGTGGGTCTCCAGGGGCACGCCGCCGCTGCTCATCGAGGCCCGCACGGTGCGGCGGAAGTCGAGCGGCCCGCGGTGGCGCTGGTGCTGCTCGCGGTTGAGCCGCGTCGCGAGCCGCCGGGCCAGCGGCTGGACCTCGCGGCGCATCAGCTCGAGGTCGGCGCGACGGGCCGAGCCGAAGTCGATCTGCTCCACGGCCTGGCGCACGGTGTGGCGGGCGACGTGCTGCGGGCCGCGGACCTCGGCCGCGCGGCGGCGTACCTCTGCCTCGACGAGGTCCTCGAACGCCCGCGCCTGCGCCTCCACGAGCCGGCGCAGCGACGGGTCCTCGTCCGGGTCGCTCATGCCGATGCCGGCGAGGGCCTTCGCCACCAGCTCGCCGGGCGAGACCCGGTTGCTGACGTTGTACGCCGACCAGCGCTGCTCCCCCGGACCGCGGCCCCGGATCCGGCCGAACCGCTGCACCCCCTCCCTCGCCAGCACCGCCAGCGCGTCGGGGTCGCCCAGCGCCATCGCGGTCGCCAGCGCCTCCCGGAAGTCGGCCAGCGCCTGCGGCCCGTCGTCGAGGGGGGTGGGGTGCTCCGGGTGGGCGGGGTCCTCGGGTAGTCCGAGACGAAAAGCACCATCAGGACCCCCCTCGGTGGTGCTTTTCGTCTCGGAGTACCCGTCCCCCACGACCGCCGGCCAGTAGAGGTCGAAGACCTGGTCGAAGGAGGGGCGGTGGGACTGGCGGGTCAGGAGCGTGGCGGAGTACGCCGCCCGCAGCGTCTCGCGCTCGTGCAGCCCGAGCGCCTCGATGGCGCGCACGGCGTCCAGCCCCTCGGACAGCGCGACCGGGAGCCCGGCGTCGCGCAGCGCCTGGAGGAAGGCGAGGTGGCGGTCGAGGAGGCTCATCGCGTGCGCAGCTTGAGCTCCTTGAGCGCCCGCTCGTGGTCGGAGTGGTGCTTGAGCACGACGCCGAGGGTCTGCGCGATCGCGGCCTCGTCGAGGGTGCCGGTGCCGAGCGCGACCAGGGTGCGGGCCCAGTCGACGCTCTCGGCGATCGACGGCGACTTGCGCAGGTCGAGCGCACGGAGTCGGGAGACCACCTCGACGAGCTGGCCGGCGAGCTCGTCCTCGACCTCCGGCACCTGGGAGAGCACGATCTCGCGCTCCCGCTCGCTGTCGGGGTAGTCGATGTGCAGGAACAGGCAGCGGCGCTTGATCGCCTCCGACAGCTCGCGGGTGGCGTTGGAGGTGAGCACGACCAGCGGCCGGCGTACGGCCTCGACGGTGCCCAGCTCGGGGATCGTGACCTGGAAGTCGCTGAGGATCTCCAGCAGCAGCCCCTCGACCTCGACGTCGGTCTTGTCGACCTCGTCGATCAGCAGCACCGTCGGCTCCTCGCGCCGGATCGCGGTGAGCAGCGGCCGGGTCAGCAGGAACTCGTCGGTGAAGATGTCGTCGTGGGTCTCGTCCCACGCCTGGTCACCGGCGGCCTGGATGCGCAGCAGCTGCTTCTTGTAGTTCCACTCGTAGAGCGCCCGGGCCTCGTCGAGGCCCTCGTAGCACTGCAGCCGCACCAGCCCGGCCCCCGTCGCCCGGGCCACCGCCTTGGCCAGCTCGGTCTTGCCGACGCCGGCGGGGCCCTCGACCAGCAGCGGCTTCTCCAGCGCACCGGCGAGGTAGGCGGTGGTGGCCGTGGCGGTGTCGGCGAGATAGCCCACCGCCCCCAGCCGCTTCTCGGCGTCGGCGGGGGACTCGAACCACGGGGAGGTCACCGGGCCATGCTGCCAGTCGGGCCCGCCGAGGTGCTCAGTGCTCGAGCTCGGCGAGGTCCAGGTCGGCGGGGAGCAGCCGGTGCACCAGCCACGCGGCGACCAGCATCAGCAGGGCGCCGGCGAGGCCGACCCAGGCGAAGGCATCGGTGTACGCCGCCTGCGCCGCCGCCGCGACGGGGGTGTCGAGCGCGAGCGCCAGGGACTCCCGGGCGTCCGCGGACGCCGACCCGGGCAGGCCACCGCGGTAGAGCGCCGCCGTCAGGCCGCCGAGCACGCTGATGCTCAGCACCGCGCCGAGCTCGTAGCAGATCTCCTCGACCGCGGCCGCCGAGCCGACCTGGTGCTGCGGGGCGCTCCCGACGATCAGCGCCGAGGCCAGGGCCAGGGCCCCGGTGCCGAGACCGACCAGGGTCAGCGCCACCGCCACCCACAGGTAGGGCATCGGGCGCGGCGTGAGGAACAGCACCAGCGGACCGGCGGCGAGCAGCAGCAGCCCGAGCACCACGGCGCGCCGGGCGCCGAAGCGCGACGCGATCGCGGGCGCCAGCGGCGAGGCGACCAGGCCGCTCACGGCCAGCGGCAGCAGGGCGACGCCGGCGAGCAGCGGGCCCCACCCCTGGACCAGCTGGAGCCACTGCGAGCCGACGAAGAGCAGCGCCATCATGGTGATGCTGCTGGCGAGCGCGGCGACGACGCCGGCGCGGAAGAGCGGCAGCCGGAACAGCGAGACGGCCAGCATCGGGTCGGTCTGGCCCAGGCTCCGGCGTACGAACACGGTGAGCAGGAGGGCACCGAGCAGGACGCCTCCGACCGGGACCGGGCCGAGGCCGACCTTGCCCAGCTCCTTGACGCCATAGACCAGCGCGACCATGCCGCCGACGGTCAGCACGACACCGGGGAGGTCGATGCGACCGGGCCGCTCGGAGCGGCTCTCGGGCAGCAGCCAGAGGCCGGCCGCGATCGCGACGAGCATGAGCGGCACGTTGACGAGGAAGGCCGCGTGCCAGCTCCAGACCTCGAGCAGGGCGCCACCGACGACCGGGCCGACGGCCGCACCGAGGGAGGCCATCGCCGCCCACAGGCCGAGGGCGTAGGCCCGCTCCTGCGGGTCGGGGAAGAGGGTGCGGATCAGGGACAGCGTCGAGGGCATGATCATCGCTCCGCCCAGGCCGAGCGCGACGCGCAGCGCGATCACGGTCCCGGCGGTGTCGACCCAGAGCACCACGGTCGAGGCGACCGCGAAGATCGCGAAGCCGGTCAGCAGCATCCGCTTGCGGCCGACCCGGTCGGCCAGCGCGGTGACCGGCACGAGCAGGCCCGCGAGCACGAGCGGGTAGGCGTCGACGATCCACAGCTGCTGCAACGCGCTGGCGCCGGTCTCGGCCGCGAGCGCGGGCAGGGCGACGTTGAGGACGGTCATGTCCATCACGACGACGAGCAGGCTGGCGGCGAGCACGGCGAGGCCCGCCCAGCGACGGGGGTGGCCCGGCGTCGCGGGGGCGGTGGGACGGGTGAGGGGCGTGGTGGTCATCGGACGGGCTTTCCCGGAGCGGCGGCTCCGTGGAGGAAGAAGGAGGAGACGACGGCGTCGAGGTCGCGCCGGGGCACGTCCCCCGCGCGCAGGGCGTCGCGGGCGGCGACGAGCAGGCCGTAGCAGGCCTGGGAGAGCCAGCGGGGGCTGACGTCGTCGCGCAGCACGCCGGCGGCCTGGGCCGCGGCGAAGAGCTCGATCTCGCGCTCGGCGAGCGCCTCGCCCCGCGCGGTGAGGGTGGGCTCGGCCAGCACAAACTGGTCGGTGAGCGCGAAGCCGAAGTCGTCGGAGTCCTCGAGATACTGCCCGAGCAGGGTCACCAGGGTCTCGCGCAGCCGCGCCGCGTCCTCGCTGGTGCACACGTCGCCCACCCGGGCGGCGTCGAGCCGCTGCTCCCAGCGGTCGAGCGAGCGGGTGCCGATCTCGACCAGCAGGTCCTCGCGACCGGAGAAGTGCCGGTGCAGGGTGGCCCGCCCGATCCCGGCCGCGGCCGCGATGTCGGCCATCGAGCTGGTCGGGTCGAGGTTGAGCCGCCGCTGGGCGGCACCCAGGATCTCCTCGCGCGTCGACATGCGACACCTCCGTCTCGTGTGAGACACAACTGTCTCACACGAGACGCTGGTGTCTCAACTCGACGCGGTCACCTGGTCACCAGCGGTGGTGGACCAGCTCTCGCACCCGGGCGTCGTAGAGGTCGCGGACCCCGGCCAGGAACGCCTCGCCCAGGGGCGCGACGTCGCCGGCGGCCGCGTTGGAGCGGGCCTGCTCGCTGTTGCGGGCCCCGGGGATGACGGTGCTGACACCGGGCTGCTGCCAGATCCACGCGATCGCGGCCTGGGCGGAGGTGACCTCGCCGGGCAGGTCGCGGACGAGCGCACCGAAGTCGGCGGCGGCGGCCAGGCCGACGTCGTACGGCACGCCGGAGAAGGTCTCGCCGACGTCGAACGCGCTGCCGTCGCGGTTGTAGCTGCGGTGGTCGTCGGCGGCGAAGGTGGTGCTCGCGTCGTACTTCCCCGAGAGCAGGCCCGAGGCCAGCGGCACCCGCGCGATGATCCCGACCCCGGCCTCCTGGGCGGCGGGCAGCACCCGCTCCAGCGGCTTGAGCCGCAGCGCGTTGAGGATGACCTGGATGCTCGCGACGTGGGGGCGGGCGATGGCGGCGAGCGCCTGGTCGACGGTCTCCACGCTCACGCCGTACGCCGCGACCGAGCCGTCCTCGACGAGGGCGTCGAGCGCGTCGTAGGTCGCGTCGTCCTCGATGGTGGCGCTCGGCGGGCAGTGCAGCTGCACGAGGTCGACGGTGTCGACGCCCAGATTGTTGCGCGACCGGTCGATCCACGCCCGGAAGTTCGCGGCCGAGTAGTTCTCCGGCAGCTGCTCGGCGCGGCGACCCATCTTGGTGGCGACGGTGAACCCCTCGCCCGCGTGGTCGGCGAGGAAGCGGCCGACGACCCGCTCGCTGCGGCCGTCGCCGTAGACGTCGGCGGTGTCGTAGAACGTCACGCCCGCCGCGGCCGAGGCCTCGAGCACCTCACGGGCGTCGGCCTCGCTGACCTCGCCCCAGTCGGCGCCCAGCTGCCAGGTGCCGAGCCCGACGACCGACACCTCTCGTCCGGTGCGTCCCAGCGTGCGCTTCTCCATCGTCGTCCTCCTCGTCCCGGCGCCGGTCCCGGCGTCCCCGACGTTCCTACAGGACGCCGACCTCAGAGCGAGACCTGGCGCCCGATCACCACGGTGCGCTCCGAGGGCAGCCGGAAGAGGTCGACCGCGTCGGGGGTCACCCGGTCGATCGCGAGGTAGACCCGCTGTCGCCACCGCGGCATCGACGCCCGGCGGTCGAAGACCACGACCGGGTCGGAGACGAAGAACATCGTGGTGTCGGGGTCGAGGCCGTCGAGCTCGCCGTCGGCCAGCGCCACCGCGTCGGTCAGCAGCCGGGGGAGGTCGACGCGGTCGGCGTACCCGAAGGTGGCCGTAGCCGCACACACCCCGTCGTGCCCGTCGCCGAGGTGGTCCAGCTCGAGCCGGTCCTCGGCCGGGACCCGCGGCCGGTCGACCGTCGCGACGGTGAGCAGCAGCACGACGCGGTGCAGGGTGTGCACCTGCTCGGCCATCGTGCTCAGCGCCACCGGCGTCACCTCGGGGTCGCGGCTGAAGAACACCGCCGCGCCCGGCACCCGGGCGACCTCGCAGCCCGGCGCGGACAGCTCGGCCAGCAGGTCGCGCAGCGGCTTGGCCTCCGACCGGCGGCGCTCGTCGATGGTGCGCCGCCCCCGCGACCAGGTCGTCATCACCAGGACGAGCACGACGCCGATGCCCAGCGGCAGCCAGCCGCCGCTCGCGACCTTGGGCACGTTGGCGGCCAGGAACACCAGCACGAGCGCGAGCACCAGGCCCGCCGCCACCCGGCTCGCCCGCCAGCCGCCGCCGGACGCGCGGGCCTGCCGCGTGCGCAGCGCGAGGTACATCGTGGAGGTGACCGTGACGGTCAGCGTCACCGCGAGTCCGTACGCCGAGGCCAGCGCGGCCGAGCTGCCGAACAGCACCACCAGCGCGAGCACGGCTGCCGCGATCAGCCAGTTGACCACCGGCACGTAGATCCGGCCCGCCTGCTCCTCGGAGGTGTGCCGCACGTGCACGGTCGGCAGCAGCCCCAGCCGCGAGGCCTGCTGCACCACGGTGAACGCCCCGGAGATGACCGCCTGGGAGGCGATGATCGTGGCCAGGGTGGCCAGCACGACCATCGGCAGCGTCAGCCAGCCCGGCACGATCGCGTAGAACGGGTTGGCGGCCGCCGACGGGTCCGCCGCGACGGCCGCGGCCTGACCGAGGTAGGCGACCACGAGCGCGGGGAGGACCACGAAGGTCCAGGCCCGGGCGATGGCGAGGCGGCCGAAGTGGCCGAGGTCGGCGTAGAGCGCCTCGGCGCCGGTGAAGGCCAGCACCACGGCGCCCAGCGAGAGGAACGCGGTGAGCGGCTCGGACGCCACGAAGAGCACGATCCAGTGGGGGCTCAGCGCCTGCAGCACCGCCGGGTGGTGGGCGATCGAGATCGCGCCGAGCACGGTCAGCGAGGCGAACCACAGCACCATCACCGGCCCGAAGAAACGGCCGATGCTGCCCGAGCCGAGCTGCTGCACGAGGAACAGCGCGGCCAAGACGACGAGCGCCATCGGGACGACGTACGCCGCCAGGCCGGGGTCGCTGACCTCGAGCCCCTCCGCCGCGGACAGCACCGAGATGGCGGGGGTGATCACGCTGTCGCCGAGGAACATCGCGGCGCCGGTCGCGGCGACGACGCTGAGCACGGCGAGCCGGCTCCCCCGGCCCGACGTACGACGGAGCAGGGCCAGCAGCGCCAGCAAGCCGCCCTCGCCGTCGTTGTCGGCACGCAGCAGCAGCCGGACGTAGAGCAGCGAGACCACCAGCGTCATCGACCAGATCACCGTCGAGGTCATCCCGTAGACCAGCTCCGGCGTCAGCCGCGCCGGCCCCTTCGAGCCGTCGGCGAGCACCGTGGTGAACGCGTAGAGCGGGCTGGTCCCGATGTCGCCGAAGACGACCCCGAGTGCCCCCAGGACCAGCATCGGCCCACCGGCTCGCCCGGTCGTGGAGCTCATGCTCGCCACAGTAGGACTCGCAGCGTCTCGCGCGGCGGCGTACGACCTGGTTCTGGACAGCCCGCGCCTCAGCCCGTCGGCAGCTTCCCGGTCTCGCGGATCCGCTCCAGCGCGCCGTCCTCGTAGTAGCGCGGGTCGAGCAGCACCGTCCACTGGTGGGTCTGCCCGGCGCCCTTCTCGCCCCGCGCCGTCACCTGGGTGACGAAGCCGCTGGGCGAGACGCCCGGCGTGAGGCTGACCTCCTGCTCGCCGTCGCCGGTGAGGGCCTCGCGCCAGGTGGCGACCGCCTCGCGCGGCAGCCCCCACCGCTCGACCGCCTCGTCGAGGGCGGCCAGGCCGTCGGCCTCGGTGTCGTAGGACTCGAACCACGTGACGGCGTCGGCGGTGTCGGCGCTGCTGAAGAAGGTGGCCGAGAAGGTCGAGGTCGCGACGCGCTCCTCGCCCTCCGGGGCGCGCAGCACCAGGTCGATCTCGCGGCCGCCGGGTCGTCCGACGATCGGTCCCATCCGGTTCTCGGGCAGACCGACGTCCGACCTGGTCAGGGTGAGGTCGCGGAGGTCGAAGCGGGCGCTGCCCGACTCCTCGATCTGCTGCACGCCCTCGCGGTCGAGCGGGGAGTTGCTCACGGTGGCCTCGTCTCTGCGGTCGGGGTCGGGGTCCTCGCTGGTCGAGCAGCCGCCCAGGGCAGCGGCCACGGCCACGGCCAGGACCAGGCCGGCGGCCACGACGCGGCGCCGGGCGGGACGGGGGCTCATCGGCGGTACTGCCAGTCGGTGGCGAGGTCGGAGAGGATGCCCGGCGTACGACCGATCAGGCGGTAGTCGTCGACGCGGCCGTCGAAGTCGCTCCCCACCAGCTCGCGCAACCGGTCGGGGTCGTCGTGCAGCAGCTCCTGGTAGGCCGGGAGCGTGTCCTGGGTGATCAGGTCCCACCGGTCGTAGCGGTCGGCGATGTTGCCGTCCGGCAACGGGGTGACCACGTCGCCGAGGTCGGCCTGCGGCACGTGGAACGGACCGACCTGGCCGGGGGTCTTGAGGTCGATGACCTCGGGGAAGACGTCGGCGTACCCCTGCGCGCCGGGGATCGACGGCGCCCCGACGAGGGTCGTCATCCAGGTCATCGCCTCACCGGTGCCGGGACGATCGCGCATCCGGTCGTAGTCGTCGGCGATGATGTCGAACTGCTCGCGCTGGAGCAGCGCCTCGTTGCCCTGCTCGACCCGGGTGGGGTCACCGCTGGCGATGTCGTGCCACGCCGTGCCGGTGCGTCCGTCCATCAGGCCGGCGGCCTGCATCCGGTCGGTCTCGTCGGTGCCGCCGAGCAGGTAGGCCTCGTGCATCGAGGCCTGGTCGAGGAAGATCTCCTTCTGCATCGACAGCAGCGTCTGCTCGTAGTACTGCACCTCGGAGTCGGGCAGGTCGCGCAGCGTCTCCAGCATCTCGCGGGCGTCGTCGTCCCAGTCGCCGGGCGCGTTGGGGATCGAGGGGATCGCACCGTCCACCCCCTGCGCGAGGTCGCGGATCATGTCGAGGTCGTAGAACCCGGCGGCGAAGCTCGGGCCGATCAGGTTGGCCATGCCCGCCCACTGCAGGTCGGGGTGGTCGAGGAACAGCTGGCCGTAGTAGTCGTAGACCGAGGTGATGGTGCCGCTGTTGGCCGAGGCGCCCGCCGCGGGGTCCCAGGCGCCGCCGTCGATGCCGGCCGCCTCCAGCGCCTCGTCCTGCCAGTAGCCCTCCAGGAAGTCGCGGTAGGGCTTGCCCTGGGCCGACAGCGTCCCGGCGTCCACGGCCTGGTCGAGCAGCTCCTTGGCGGCGTCGGGATGGGCGGCCATCCACCGCTGGAAGTCGCGCGACGCGAGCAGCGCGGTCACCTGCTGCTGGCTCATCCCGGTGGTGCTCGTGGGCGGGGAGTACTCCAGCCCGGCGTCCACGTCGGCGCTGGTCGCGCGCAGCTCGTCCAGGGCGGAGTCGATCGCGTGCGCCACCTGCGCGTCCTCGGTCGACAGCGTGCCCAGCGCGTCGCTGATGGCCTCGGCGTGGGCGTCGAGCTCGGCCTGGCGGGCGTCGACCTCGTCCGCGGGCACGGTGCGGGAGTCGGTCACCATCCAGTCGTCGGCGACCGCGAACCCGTCGGCCACCGCTGCGTCGACCTTCCCCAGGAGGGTGCTGCGGGCCGACTGCAGCCGGGGTACGCCGTCGCGGATCGCCTGCTCGACGTCCTCGAGGCGGGCCCGCAGCCGGCGCCCGAAGGCCAGCTCGGTGCGCACCCGGGCCTCCGCCGCCCGCGCGGCCCGGCCCTCCCACTCCACGACCAGCTCCTCCAGGCTCCGCTCGTGGCGACGCAGCTGGACGCTGAGCTCCTCCGTCCGCTCGCCGACGGCGTCGGCGGCGGCCGTGAGACCGGCGGGGCGCCAGCGGCGTACGGACGACAGGGTGTGGGTCATCGCGCGCTCACCGGCTCATCGCCCCGAAGCCCGTGACGATGTCGTCCTCGGTGGCCTCGTAGTCGTCCTGGGTGCCGTCCGCGACGTCGGCCATCTCCTGCAGCCGCTGCGCCAGCACCTCCATCGCGCCCTCGACGTCGGGGCCGGCGGTCGACACGGCCTCGGCGGTGCGCGTCGACGGCAGGTCACCGCGTACGCCGCTGCCGATCGACCCGCCGTCGATCCGACCCAGCGCGTCGGCGGCCTCGCGACACTCCCCCGCGAACGCGCGCAGCCGCCCGGGCGGCACGTAGATGTCCGACATGTCGAGAAGGGTCTCAGACACATCGCCCCAGGTCACCCCGTCGGTGGATCATGGCGGCCATGACCACCATCCGGTTCGACCACGTCGGCGTGGCCGTCGCCGACCTCGACCGCGCGATCGCGTTCTTCACCGGCCTCGGGCTGGAGCTCGAGGGGCGGATGTCCGTGGAGGGGGAGTTCCTCGACACCGTCATCGGCATCCCCGACGCGCGCACCGAGATCGCCATGCTGCGCCCGCCCGGCGGGGGCACGGCGCTCGAGCTGTCCACCTTCGAGCGGCCCGACCACCAGCCCGACGACCCGGGGGCGATGGCGACCCGCACCGGGCTGCGCAACGTCTGCTTCGAGGTCGAGGACCTGCACGCCACCGTCGGCCGCCTCGCGGGCGAGGGCTACGGCCTCGTCGGGGGCATCGGCCAGCACGAGGACGTGTGGTTGATGGCCTACGTGCGTGGACCGGAGGGAGTGATCGTCTCGCTGGCCGAGCGGATCGGCTGAGGTCGTCGATCCACATATCGGGAGCAGGTCTGGTGTTCGTACAGGTGTTCGAATAAAGTGATCACATGACCACCGCGACCACCCTGTCCGAGCCCGTGCTCGAGGAGCTGGCGCGGCTCGAGGACTGCCTCGACCGGCTGCTGGCCATCACCTCGCCCGTGACCGACCCGACCACGGCACTGCAGGGCGTGGAGCGGGCCCAACGACGGCTGGCCGCGGTGCGGCTCAAGGTGCTCGGCGCGGCAGAGGCGCAGCAGACCGCCGCCGCACGCGGGCTCCCCACGACCGCCGCGTGGGCGGCACGCGAGTCCCGCACGTCGACCGTCGACGCCGCCCGCGAGACGCGGCTCGCCGTCGCGCTCGGTGCTGAGCCCCACGGCGACACCGCCCGCGCCCTCGAGGCGGGGGACGTCTCCACCGCCCACGCCGCCGTCATCACCGCCGCGCTGGCCACGCTGCCCGGCCGGCTCACTACGGACCAGCGAGCCGCCTGCGAGCGACGCCTGGTCGTCGACGCCCAGCGCTACTCCCCCGACCAGCTGCGGCGCCACGCCCGCCGGGTGCTCGCCGAGGTCGAGCCCGACCAGCAGGCGGTCGATGCCGAGGAGGACGCCCAGGTGGCCGCCGAGGAGGACCGGGCGTACGCCGCGACCGCACTCTCCTTCCACGACAACGGCGACGGCACGGTCACCGGCCGCTTCACGCTTCCGCACCTGCAGGCGGCGATGCTGAAGAAGGCCGTCGAGGCCCTGGCGGCACCCCGACGGGTGCGCGGGACCGAGCACACCAGCCCCGAGCACGCCCGCGGCATCGCCCTCGCCACCCTCCTCGAGCACCTGCCCACCGAGCACCTCACCGGCACCACCAGCGCCCAGGTCGTCGTCACCATGGACGTCACGCTCCTCCGCGGAGCACTGCGCACCGCCGGCCTCGACACCGACCAGCCGATCTCGGCCGGCCAGGCCCGACGCCTGGCCTGCAACGCCCACCTCCTGCCGGCGGTGTGGGGCAAGACCCTCGGTGGCGCCTCCCGGGTCCTCGACCTGGGTCGGTCGTCCCGGCTGTTCAACGACACCCAGCGCACCGCCGTCGCCGCCGTCCACCGGCACTGCGCAGCGGACGGGTGCGACCGACCCACCGCCTGGTGCGAGCTCCACCACCGCACCGCGTGGTCGACCGGCGGCACCACCGACCTGGCCGACGCGGTGCCGTTGTGCCACTGGCACCACCGCCGCATCCACGACCACCGGTTCCGCCACTCGTGGCGACCCGACGGGTCGGTGGTGTTCGCGTTGGTCGGTCGGCGATGAGCCGCGGCCCCGTCGCGCCCGCGCGCTCGGCGAGCCGGACGCGCGCGGGTCGGAGGACCGAGAGCCCCGGGCCCCCGGTCTCAGAGTCCCCGGGCGAGCCGGTGGTAGGCCGCGTTCCAGCGCAGCCCGTCACGGAAGGACCGCGTGGTGGTGTGCTCGTCGATGACGACCAGCTCGGTGCGGGTCATCTCGGCGAAGTCGTCGAGGATCTCGGTGTCCAGCGCGGTGGAGAGCACGGTGTGGTGCGGGCCGCCGGCGGTGAGCCACGACTCGGCCGAGGTGGCGAGCGAGGGGTGCGGCTCCCACACGGCGCAGGCGACGGGCAGGTGGGGCAGCGCCTCGTCGGGCTCGACCACGTCGATCTCGTTGAGGGTCAGCCGGAAGCGGTCGCCCAGGTCGGAGATGCCGACGACGACGCCGGGGCCCGGGTCGGCGGTGAAGCGCAGCCGCACCGGGTCCTCGCGACCGCCGATGGACAGCGGGTGGATCTCGAGCGAGGGGGTGTCGGCGGTCAGCGACGGGCAGACCTCGAGCATGTGGGCGCCGAGGATCTTCTGCTCGCCCTCGACCAGGTGGTAGGTGTAGTCCTCCATGAAGGACGTGCCGCCGGGCATCCCCGCGGCCATCGTCTTGGCGCCGCGCAGCAGCACCGAGGTCTTCCAGTCGCCCTCGCCGCCGAAGCCGTAGCCGTCGGCCATGAGCCGCTGCACCGCCAGGCCGGGCAGCTGCCGCAGTCCGCCGAGGTCCTCGAAGTTGGTGGTGAAGGCGCCGAAGCCGCCGTCGGTCAGGAAGGCCCGCAGGCCCAGCTCGATGCGGGCGCCGTAGCGCAGCGACTCGTGGCGGTCGCCGCCGGCGAGCAGCTCGGGGGCGACGCGGTAGGTGTCGGCGTACTCCACGACCAGCTTGTCGACCTCGTCGTCCGCAACGTCGTCGACGACCTCGACCAGCTCGGTGACGCCGTAGGTGTTGACCGAGACGCCGAAGCGGTGCTGCGCCTCGACCTTGTCGCCCTCGGTGACGGCGACGTCGCGCATGTTGTCGCCGAAGCGCGCGAGGCGCAGACCGCGGAGCTCGTGGCGGCCCAGGGCGGCCCGCACCCAGCACTCGATCCGGTGGCGCACCGACGGCGACTCGACGTGGCCGGCGACCGTCTTGCGGGGGACGCCGAGGCGCGACTGCATGTAGCCGAACTCGCGGTCGCCGTGGGCGGCCTGGTTGAGGTTCATGAAGTCCATGTCGATGGTCGACCACGGCAGCGCGACGCCGGCCTGGGTGTGCAGGTGCAGCAGCGGTTTGGCCAGCGCGTCGAGCCCGGCGATCCACATCTTGGCCGGGGAGAAGGTGTGCATCCACACCACGACGCCGACGCAGTCGTCGGAGGCGTTGGCCTCCAGCATCTGGCGGTGGATCGACACGGCGTCGAGCAGCACCGGCTTCCAGACCACCTCGGCGGGCAGGCCGTCGGCGGCGAGGCGGCCGACGATCTGCTGCGACTGGCTCGCGACCTGGTCGAGCGTCTCGGGACCGTAGAGCGCCTGGCTCCCGGTGAGGAACCAGATCTGGGGGGTCGGACGCGTCATGCGGGTGCCTCGTTCTCGGGGAGGGGGTGGGGAGCGGGATGGATCACGGGGTGGATCACGGGGGCTCGCAGGTCAGCCGGGCTGGCCGTAGACGTTCTGGTAGCGGTCGAAGAGCTGGTCGACCCGGTCCTGGGCGATCGGCACCGGCTGGCCGAGCTGGCGGGCGACGTGCACGGTGCGGGCGACGTCCTCGCACATCACGGCGGCCTTGACGGCCGCCCGGGCGTCCTTGCCGATCGAGAAGACGCCGTGGTTCTGCATCAGCACCGCCGGCGACCGGCTGTCGCGGAGCGTCTCGACGATGCCGCGACCGATCGAGTCGTCGCCGATGACGGCGAACGGGCCGACGGGGATCTCGCCGCCGAACTCGTCGGCGCCCATGGTCAGCACGCACGGCACCGGCTCGGCGCGGGCGGCCCACGCCGTGGCGTAGGTCGAGTGGGTGTGGACCACGCCGCCGACGTGCGGCAGGTGGCGGTAGACGTAGGCCTGCGCCTCGGTGTCGGAGGACGGGGCGTGCTCGCCGTCGACGACGCGGCCCTCGAGGTCGCAGACCACCATGTTCTCCGGCGTCAGGTCGTCGTACGAGACCCCGCTGGGCTTGATCACCAGCAGGTCCTGGCCGGGCACGCGCGCGGAGACGTTGCCGGCCGTCCACACCACCAGCCGGTAGCGGGTCAGCTCGGCGTGCAGGGCGCACACCTCGCGGCGCAGGGCGCCGATGGTGGTGCGGACGTCGGACACGGCGGTCACGCGTGAGCCCCTTCCAGCCGGTCGGTCGCGCCGGCGGACGACGCGGTGGATGGCGCGGTGGGTGGCGCGGTGGGGGCGCCGCTCGGCGGCTCCGTCGCTCCCAGGTCGACGGAGCGCGCCTCGCGGCGCAGGGCACGCAGCCGGCGCATGGCGCCGGAGTCGCGGCCGAAGTGGTCGTGCAGGGCGACGTACTCCGCGAACAGCCGGTCGTAGCGCCGGGCGGCGGCCTCGTCGGGCACGAAGGCGTCGCGCTGCACCCGGCCCATCCGGGCGGCGGCCGCCGTGACGTCGTCGTAGGCGCCGGCGGCGACGGCGGCGTGGATGGCCGAGCCCAGCGCCGGGCCCTGCGCCGAGCCGATGAGCGAGAGCGGCAACCGCAGCACGTCCGCGTAGACCTGCATCAGGAGGTGGTTCTTGGACAGCCCGCCCGCGATGACGAGCTCCTCGACGGGCACCCCGGCATCGCGGAAGGTCTCCACGATGACGCGGGTGCCGAAGGCCGTGGCCTCGAGCAGGGCGCGGTAGACGTCCTCAGGCCGGGTGCCGAGCGTCAGGCCGACGACCGTGCCCGACAGCTCGTGGTCGACCAGCACCGAGCGGTTGCCGCTGTGCCAGTCGAGCGCCACCAGTCCGTGCTCGCCCACCTGCTGGGCCGAGGCCAGCCGGGTCAGCAGCTCGTGGACCGACTCGCCCGCCGCGCGCGCCGCCTCGGCGTACGACGCCGGCACGCTGTTCTCGACGAACCACCCGAAGATGTCGCCGACCCCGCTCTGGCCCGCCTCGTAGCCGTAGCGGCCGGCGACGATGCCGCCGTCGACGACCCCGCACATGCCGGGCACCTCCCGGAGCACGTCGGAGCTCATGACGTGGCACGTCGAGGTGCCCATGATCGCGACCATCTGGCCGGGCTCGGTGGCCTGGGCGGCCGGGGCGGTGACGTGGGCGTCGACGTTGCCGACCGCGACGGCGATGCCCTCGGGCAGCCCGGTCCAGGCGGCCGCCTCGGCGGTGAGTCCGCCGGCGCGCGTGCCCAGCTCGCCGATCGGGTGCTCGACCTTGTCGGCGACGAAGGCCTCGAACCCCGGGGCCAGGGCGCCCAGGAAGTCCGGGGTCGGGTAGGTGCCGTCCTGGTAGATGCCCTTGTAGCCCGCGGTGCAGGCGTTGCGGACGTAGGTGCCGCACAGCTGCCACACGATCCAGTCGGCGGCCTCGACCCAGTGCTCGGTGCGGTCGTAGAGCTCGCGGTCCTCCTCGAACAGCTGCAGGCCCTTGGCGAACTCCCACTCCGAGGAGATCAGCCCGCCGTAGCGCGGCAGCCAGGCCTCGCCGCGCTCCTCGGCGAGCCGATTGATGCGGTCGGCCTGCGGCTGGGCGGCGTGGTGCTTCCACAGCTTGACGTAGGCGTGGGGCCGGTCCTCCAGCCCGGGCACCTCCGAGAGCGGGGTGCCGTCGGCCAGCGTCGGGACCATCGTGCAGGCGGTGAAGTCGGTGGCGATGCCCACGACCCGGGCAGGGTCGACACCGGCCTCGGCGAGCGCGGCCGGGACGGCGGTCCGCAGCACGTGCCGGTAGTCCTCGGGCACCTGCAGCGCCCAGTCGGGCGGGAGCGGCCGGCCCGAGGGCAGCGTCTGCTCGAGCACCGCGTGGGGGTACGCCGTGACGGCGCTGCCCAGCTCGGCGCCGTCGCCGACCCGCACCACCAGGGCCCGGCCCGAGAGGGTGCCGTAGTCGACGCCGACGACGTAGGTGTCCTGCGGAGCGGCCTCGGAGGCGTGCGGTGCGGTGCTCATGGGGTCCTCTCGACGGGGGTGCGGCGGGGCGCGCCGGTGGAGCGGCGTACGACGAGCGTGGGGCGGAGGAGCTTGCCGACCCGGTCGTCGAGCTGGTGGGAGCCGGGCGCGCGGCCGTCCTCGACGGCGCTCTGCAGCACCTCGATGGCGCGGCGGCCGATGGCGGGGAAGTCCTGGTGGACGGTGGTGAGCGGCGGGATGAGGTACGCCGACTCCGGCAGGTCGTCGAAGCCGACGACGCTGACGTCCTCGGGCACCCGCACGCCGGCCTCGTGGAGGGCGCGGAGCAGGCCGATGGCCATGTGGTCGTTGGCGACGAAGACGGCCGTGACGTCGCGCATCCCCGCAAGGCGTACGCCGGCCGCGTGGCCGCTCGCCGCGCTCCAGTCGCCGACCAGCGGGTCGGGCGGACGCAGCCCGCCGACACCGAGGGCGGTGCGCCAGCCGGCGAGCCGCTCGCGCGCCTCGGTCCACTCGGCGGGCCCGGCGACGTGCTGGATCCGGGTGTGTCCGAGCCCCAGCAGGTGCTCGGTGGCGAGCACGGCACCGAGGTGGTTGTCGACGCCGGCGGTGAGCCGGGCCCGGGACAGGTCGCCCTCGACGACCACGACCGGCAGCGCGCCGGTCTCCTGGGCCCGGACCGCCTCGAGCGCCTCGTCGTTGGCGGCGATCAGCACGATGCCCTCGACCCGCTGGTCGCGCAGCCGCTCGACCGCCTCGGTGACGTCGCGACGGGTCACCTCGGGCAGGTCGATGGCGCTGACGAAGTAGCCCGCCTCGCGGGCGGCGGTCTGCACCGAGCGGTGGATGGCCGCGGGTCCCCAGAACTCGCTCTTGGTGCCGATCACCCCGAGGGTGGCCGAGCGCCGCGTGACCAGGGCGCGGGCAGCGACGTTGGGCCGGTAGCCCAGCTGTCGGATGGCCTCCTCGACCCGGGCGCGCGTCGCGGGCCGCAGGTGGGGGGCGCCGTTGACGACGCGCGAGACGGTCTGCAGCGAGACGCCGGCCAGGCGGGCGACGTCGGCCATCACCGGCGACCGCTCCGGCTCCGGGCGCGGGGCGGCTGCGACCCCCGGTCCGGGGGCCGGGACGGTGCCGGTCACGGCTGGCGCCTGGTGATGAGGCGCTGGACGACGACGAAGAGGAGCAGCAGCACGCCGATGGTGATCTTGGTCCACCACGAGCTCAGCGTGCCGTCGAAGGAGATGAAGGTCTGGATGGTCCCGAGCACCAGCACGCCGAGCAACGAGCCCACCACCAGGCCGCGGCCGCCGGTGAGCAGGGTGCCGCCGATGACCACCGCGGCGATCGCGTCCAGCTCCATGCCGACGGCGTGGAGGCTGTAGCCCGAGAGCATGTAGAGCGAGAACAGCAGCCCGGCGAGCGAGGCGCAGAAGCCGCTGATGGCGTAGACGCCGACCTTGGTGGAGGCGACCCGCAGACCCATCAGCAGCGCCGACGACTGGCTGCCGCCGATGGCGTAGACCGTGCGCCCGAACCGGGTGCGGTGCAGCACCCAGGCGGCGACGACGACCGTGCCGAGCGCCACCAGCGCGGTCGGGGTGGTGCTGTAGCCGCCCGGCAGCGGCACCGACGCGGCGGCGACGGAGAAGAAGGTCTCGTCGCGGATCGGGATCGACTCGACGCCGATCAGGTAGCACAGCCCGCGGGCCAGGAACATGCCGGCGAGCGTCGCGATGAAGGGCTGGATGTCGAAGTAGTGGATGACCAGGCCCATCAGCAGCCCGAGCACGGTGCCGGTGAGTAGCACTGCGGCGACGGCCAGACCGGGCGCCCAGCCCGCCTCGAGGGTGCGCGCGGCGATCATGGTCGACAGCGCCACCACGGAGCCGACCGAGAGGTCGATGCCGCCGGTGAGGATGACGAAGGTCATCCCGACCGCGAGCACGATCAGGAAGGCGTTGTCGACCAGCAGGTTGAGGGCCACCTCGGGGGTGGCGAAGCCCTCGTAGCGGACCCCGCCGGCGCCGAAGAGGCTGACGAAGACGACCGCGGTGGCGATCACGGGGAGGTACTGCGAGGGCGGGGACCAGCCGCGCAGGCGCTCCCAGGTGGTGGGTCCGGTCGTGCCGGAGGGGGTGGTGGTCGCGGCGCTCATGCCACACCTGCCTTCGCGGTCATGGGGAGGGTGCGGCGGCGTACGCGCAGGGCGTGCCGGACGCGCGGCGACTGCAGCAGGCAGACGAGGATCACCACGACGGCCTTGAACAGGTAGTTGGTCTGCGCCGGGATCCCCAGGTTGGGGATCGTGGTGGCGAGGGTCTGGATGAACAGCGCACCCACGAGCGTGCCGGCCAGCGAGAACCGGCCGCCGGCGAGCGAGGTGCCGCCGATGACGACGGCCAGGATCGCGTCGAGCTCGATCCACAGGCCGGCGTTGTTGGCGTCGGCGGCGCTGGTGTTGCCGGCGATCATCAGCCCGGCCAGGCCGGCGCACAGGGCGGCGAAGACGTAGACCGTCCAGATGATGGTGCGGGCGCGGACCCCGGCGAGCCGGCTGGCCTCGGGGTTGATGCCGACCGCCTCGATGAGCATCCCGAGCGCCGTACGCCGCACCACGAGCGCGGTGAGCGCGAAGACGCCCAGGGCGACCAGGATCGCGATCGGCAGCGTGGCGACGAAGCCGACGCCGAGGCCCGCGAAGGTGCTGTTGTTGACGGTGGTGATCTGGCCGTCGGTGACGAGCATGGCCAGGCCGCGGCCGGCGGTCATCAGCACCAGCGTGGCGATGATCGGCTGGATGCCCAGGACCGACACGAGGAAGCCGTTCCACAGGCCCAGCGCGACGCAGGTCGCCAGGGCGAGCGAGCAGGCCACGATCGCGGTGCCGACGCTGCCGCCGTCGGGGGCGCCGGCGATGTAGACGCAGGCGACCGCGCCGGAGATCGCGGCGACGGCGCCGACGGAGAGGTCGATGCCGCGGGTGGCGATGACCAGCGTCATGCCGAGGGCCACGAGCAGCACCGGGGCGCCGTTGCGGGCGATGTCGACGAGGTTGCCGTAGAGGTGGCCGTCCTGCATCCGCAGCGACAGGAAGCCGGGGTTGGCGACCACGTTGATCGCGAGCAGCGCGACCAGGGCGACGACGGGCCACAGCAGCGGGTGGCGCCGGAGCAGCGCCAGACGGGCGGGGGTCTCAGCCACGGGGGGCCTCCTGGGGGGTCGGACGCTCCTGGTCGGTCGGACGCTCCTGGCCGGCGATGAGCTCGAGCACGTCGCTCACGGAGACGTCGTCGTTGAGCCGCTCGTCGATCTTGCGGCGCTCGCGCATCACCACCAGCCGGTCGGAGAGGCGCAGCACCTCCTCGAGCTCGGCGGAGATGAAGACCACGGCCATGCCGCGGCGGGCGAGGTCGGCGACGAGCTGCTGGATCTGTGCCTTGGCGCCGACGTCGATGCCGCGGGTGGGCTCGTCGAGCACGAGCAGCTCGGGCTCGGTGAGCAGCCAGCGGGCGAGCAGCACCTTCTGCTGGTTTCCTCCCGAGAGGTTGCGCATGGTGGCGTCGGGGTTCGCCGGGCGGATGTCGAGCGCCTCGACGTACTTGGAGACCAGGGCCTGGCGCTGCGCGGCCGGGATGGGTCGCAGCCAGCCCCGGGAGGCCTGCATCGCGAGCAGCATGTTGTCGGCGACCGAGAGGTCCTCGATGACGCCCTCGGCGCGGCGGTTCTCGCTGCTGAACGCGAGCCGGCGGTCGATGGCGTGCCGTGGCGAGCGGAAGCGGCGGCTGGTGCCGTGCACCTCGATCTCGCCGGTGTCGGCGGTGTCGGCGCCGAAGAGCAGCCGGGCCAGCTCGGTGCGGCCCGAGCCGAGCAGGCCGGCCACGCCGACCACCTCGCCCTCGTAGACCGACAGGTCGGTGGCCTGCAGCGAGCCCTTGCGGCCCAGGCCGAGCACCTGGAGCACGGGGGTGGCGGTGCGGTCGACGAGGTCGGTCTCGGCGACCTCGCGGTCGAGCTCCTCGAGCGTGGCCAGCTCGCGGCCCAGCATCAGCTTCACCAGCTCGAGCTGGCTGGTCTCGGCGACCATCCGCTCGCCGACGAGGCGGCCGTTGCGCAGCACCGTGAGCCGGTCGCTGATCTCGAAGACCTGGTCGAGGAAGTGGGAGACGAAGACGATCGCGGTGCCCTGGTCGCGCAGCGTGCGCATCACCGTGAACAGCCGGGCCACCTCGTCGGCGTCGAGGCTGGAGGTGGGCTCGTCGAGGATGAGGACACGGGCCTCGACGTCGACGGCGCGGGCGATGGCGACCAGCTGCTGCACCGCGATCGGGTGGCGGCCGAGCACCGAGGCCGGGTCGATGTCGAGGCCCAGGCGGTCGAGCGTGGCGCGGGCGCGGCGGTTCATCGCCCTGGTGTGGATGCCGCCGAAGCGACGGGGCTCGCGGCCGAGCAGCATGTTCTCGGCCACGGTCAGGTTGGTGCAGAGGTTGACCTCTTGGTAGACGGTGCTGATGCCCGCGGCCTGGGAGGCCGCCGGGGAGGTGAACGACTCCTCGCGGCCGTCGACGACGATGGTGCCGGCGTCCACGGCGTACACCCCGGTCAGCGCCTTGATCAGCGTCGACTTGCCGGCGCCGTTCTCGCCCATCAGGGCGTGGACCTCGCCGGGGTAGAGGCGCAGCGCCACGTCGTCGAGGGCGGGCACGCCGCCGAAGGCGATGCTGATGCCTTGCATCTCCACCACGGGAGCCGCGGCGGGACGGCCCGCCACGGGCGCGACCTCGCGCGCCGGGGCGGGGGTGCCGCTGCCCACGGCGGCGGGGGTCTGGGTCTGGCTCATCGGGTTCCTCTCGCGGCTGCTGCACGACGGGCGCGGGACCCGGCTCCGAGGGGGAGCCGGGTCCCGGCCGGGTGGATCAGTACTGGCGCTGGTCGAGGACCTCGGCGGCCTGCTCCTGGTCGAAGGTGGTCTCCTCGGTGACGACGCGCTTGGGGACCTCCTCGCCGTCGACGACCTTCTTGGCGAGGTCCATCAGCTGGGGGCCGAGCAGCGGGTTGCACTCGACGATGAAGTTGATCTCGCCCTTCGACAGGGCGGTCATGCCGTCCTTGACCGCGTCGACGGTGATGATCTTGATGTCGGTGCCGGGCTTCATACCGGCGGCCTTGATGGCCTCGATGGCGCCCAGGCCCATGTCGTCGTTGTGGGCGTAGACGACGTCGATGCCCTTCTCGGACTTCAGGAAGGTCTCCATCACCTTCTTGCCGCCGTCGCGGGTGAAGTCACCGGTCTGCGAGGCCACGACCTCGATGGAGTCGTCGGCGGCGATCTTCGAGCCGAAGCCCTCCTTGCGGTCGATCGCCGGCGCGGCGCCGGTGGTGCCCTCGAGCTCCACGACCTTGATGCTGCCGTCACCGTCGACGTCGGACTCGCCGGCGTTCTCGACCAGCCAGTCGCCGGCCTTCTCGCCCTCCTGGACGAAGTCGGAGCCGAGGAAGGTCTCGTAGAGGGAGTCGTCCTTGGAGTCGACCGAGCGGTCGGTGAGGATCACCGGGATCTTGGCGCGCTTGGCCTCGAGCAGCACCGTGTCCCAGCCGGTCTCCACGACCGGGCTGAAGGCGATGACGTCGACCTTCTGCTGGATGTAGGAGCGGATCGCCTTGATCTGGTTCTCCTGCTTCTGCTGGGCGTCGGAGAACTTCAGGTCGACGCCCTCGGACTTCGCGGTGTCCTGGATCGACTTGGTGTTGGCGGTGCGCCAGCCGCTCTCGGCGCCGACCTGGGCGAAGCCCATCGTCAGCCCGCCGTCGGAGCCGCCGGAGCCGCCGGAGCCGCTGCCCCCCGACTCGGAGCTGCCGCAGGCGGTGAGCGTGACGGCGCCCAGGGTGATCGCGCAGGTGGCGACCAAGCTCTTCTTCAGCACTGCAAGGTCCTCTCGGTCTCGGAGCCAGGTCGCTCCTGTGACTGACGTCACTGCGTCGAGTGTGAGCGTTAACATCAACCGACGTCAAGCACCTTCGCATGACTTTCTGACCTGCGCGGTGACGGTTGCCGGTTCAATTGTGAGCGCTCACAACCAGAGCGGGACAAACCGGGCGGGTCGGCGGCTGGCGGGCGGCGTACGACGCGACTGGACGTCCTTCTCGGCTACTCGGCAGCCTTCGCAACAGACGTCCAGCGACGGATTACCCGGACGTCCGGGTGATCAGCGCCGGCGCCCCGCCGCTCACTCCCCCAGCGACTCGAACGCCCACCGGAGGGTGGAGCGGTAGGTCTCGCCGGGGCGGAGGGTGGCGTCGCCGAAGTCGGGGCGGTGGGGGGTGTCGGGGAAGACCTGGGGCTCCAGGGCGAGGCCGTCGCCCTGGCGGTGCCAGCCGCCGGCCGAGGAGGGCTCGGAGCCGTCGAGGCCGTTGCCGGTGTAGACCTGCAGCCCGGGCTGGTCCGAGGACAGCACCAGCCGGGTGCGGGTGGCGGGCGAGGTCAGCCACGCCACGGGTCGCACGCCCTCGCCGGGGTCGAGGACGTAGTTGTGGTCGATGCCGCCGGCGTCGCGCAGCTGCGGGTGGTCCAGCCGCACGACGGACCCCAGCCGGCGTGGCTCGCGCAGGTCGAAGGGCGTGCCCTCGACAGGGGCGGGCGGGCCGGGCACGGGGATGCCGGTGGCGTCGATCTCGACGTACGCCGCTCCGGCGACCGCCAGCCACTGGCCGTCGATGGTGCCGGACCCCTCGCCGTCGAGGTTGAGGTAGGCGTGGCTGGTCAGGCACACCGGCGTGGGGGCGTCGGTGGTGGCGCCGAGCTCGAGCTCCACCGCGTCGGCGGTGACGGTGAACCGGGCGCGCACGCGCAGCTCGCCGGGGAAGCCCTGGTCGCCGTCGGGGCTGACCAGGCTGAGCTCCACGTGGTCCTCACCCTGTTCCTCGACGGTCCAGAGCCGCACGTCGAACCCCTCGGGGCCGGAGTGCAGCGAGTGGCCCCGGTCGTTGGTGCCGAGCTGCACGGTCCGGCCGTCGACGTCGAAGCGGCCGTGGGCGATGCGGTTGGCGTAGCGGCCGATGGTGCCGCCGAGGTAGGACGTCGAGGCCAGCAGCGACCCGGGGTCGGGGTGGCTCAGCACCACGTCGCGTCGTACGCCGTCCCCGCCGGTCACCCAGAGCCGGTGCACCGTGGCGCCGAGGTCGAGCAGCTCCAGCACCGGGCCGGGGGCGCTGCCGACGACGAGGCGGGTGACCTCGCCGTGGGGCGAGCTGCCGAAGGGGAACGCGCGCGAGTCGGCCATGCGCGCACGCTAGTCGCGCGCGGCGGCCTCAGCCCGTCGGGGTGCTGGAGGTGCGCACCACCAGCTCGGGCGGCACGAGCGGCACGGTGGCGCCGACCTCGCCGTCGAGGGTGCGCACCGCGAGGTCGACGGCCCGGCGGCCCAGCGCCGCGAAGTCCTGGCGCACGGTGGACAGCGGCGGCCAGGCGTACGCCGACTCCGGGGCGTCGTCGAAGCCCACGACGGCCACGTCCTCGGGCACCCGTCGCCCCTGCTCGTGCAGCGCGCGGAGCAGCCCGAGGGCCATCGCGTCGTTGCCGACGAAGACCCCGGCGACGTCGGGGTCGGCGGCCAGCCGGAGCCCGGCCTCGTAGCCGCTGCGCGCCGACCAGTCGCCCTCGAGCAGCGGTCCGGGCGCGACGCCGCGCGCCTCCAGCTCGGCGCGCCAGCCCTCGCGCCGCATCTGCGCCTCGACCCAGTCCTCGGGGCCCGCGACGTGCGCCACCGCACCCCGTCGGTCCACCACGTCGAGCAGGTGGCCGGTGGCCAGCCGCCCGCCCGTGCCCTGGTCGATGCCGGCCGCCATCGGCTGGCCCGGCACGACGCCCTGCACCAGCACCACCGGGACCGGGAGGTCGAGGGCGGCGACGGTGTCGAGCGCGGCACGCTGGGCCACCGCGACCACGACCGCCTCGACGGCCTGGTCGAGCAGGCGGTCGACGTCGCGCCGCAGCGACCGCTCGTCGAGCTCGGCGAGCCCGACCTGCGCGACGGCGTACCCCGCGGCGTGGGCCGCGTCCTGCACCGCCACCGAGATCATCCCCGGGCCGTGCAGCCCGAGGTGGGCCGCGACCAGCCCGATCAGGCCCGAGCGGTTGGTGGCCAGGGCCCGGGCCGCGGCGTTGCGCCGGTAGCCCAGCTGCTGCATCGCGACCTGCACCCGCTCACGGGTCTCCGGGCGCACCAGCGCGTGGTCGTTGAGCACCCGCGAGACGGTCTGGTGCGACACCCCGGCCAGGGCGGCCACGTCGGCCATCGAGGGCGGCCGCTGGCCGCCGGCGGCACGGGGGGTCATGCCGGTGATCGTAGGGGCACGACCCCCTAGTCGAGCGGTCTCAGCTCGTCGGCGTAGGACAGCGAGACCCGGCGCAGCACGCCGGCGTCGTTGACGGCGTACTGGCCCATCCGCCACAGCGGCGGGCTGTAGGCGTGCACGCTGACCGACCCGTGCACCGCGCCGTTGAGCCGGTGGATGTGGTCGGGCCCGAAGGAGAACACCGACCCCGCGCCGACGCGGGTCTCCCGCGCGCCGTGCAGCAGGGTCAGGTTGTTCTCCACCAGCTCGCCCTCGACGACCGCGACGGCGCCCGAGGACACGTCGTGGTCGTGCCACCCGGTGTCGTTCTCGGGCGTCCAGCACAGCAGCCAGACGTCGACGTGGGCGTCGCGGTGCAGCGAGGCGTAGACCCGCTCGCGCTCCCCCGGCTCGTCACCGCCGAACGCCACCAGGTGGCGCCACAGCGCGGGCTGCTGGGCGATGCTCGCGGCCAGGGCCTCGAGCTCGCCCTCGGTGAGGTCGCGGTCGGGCAGGTCGGCGACCCGCAGGTCGTCGTCGTAGGACGCTAGCGGCGCGGCGCGCTCGGCGGGGACCCCGGTGGCACGCTCCGGTCCGAGGTCGCGCGCCTCGGTGCTCAGCTCGCTGCCGGCCACGACCGCTCACCCCCCGCCACGGGCAGGCCCAGCAGGCGCCGCGGGTTGGCCACCCGGACGGCGTGCGTGGCGGCGTCGCCGAGCAATGCTGTGAGCGGCTCGCCGTAGGGCCGGTCGCTGCCGAGCACCAGGGCGTCGACCCCGAGCACCCGCACCACCGACTCCAGCGCCCGGACGCCGAGCCCGGAGGTCTCGGCGTAGAGCAGCGGGTCGAGCGCCTCGCGCTCGCCACCGCGCAGCAGGTGCCGCTCGGTCAGCAGCGGCGCCAGCCCGGCGCCCGCCACGAACACGACGCGCAGGCTCGGGAACAGCGCCCGGCCCGAGACGGCGTGCCAGGCCCAGTACGCCGCCTGCAGCTGCGCGGTGTAGCCGACGACCGGCGCCCACCAGTCGGGCAGCCGGCCCGGCAGCACGTGGCGCGGCTCGGGCCCGGGGTGCACGAGCACCGGCGCGTCGGCGAGCTCGGCGGCGCGGAGCAGCGGGGCGTGCGCCTCCCAGCCGTACGGCGTCGCCAGGTCGCTCGCGGGCAGCTGCAGCCCGACGAAGCGGTCCTCGGCGAGCAGCGCGGAGAGCCCGTCGACGTCGGGAGCTCCGTCGTCGACCGCGGGGACCGAGGCCCAGGCCCGGAAGTGGTCGGGCAGGTCGCGGGCGCCGCGGTGCCAGGCGTCGAGCAGGAGCCGGGAGGCGGGTCCGCCGAGACGCTCGATGCCGAGCGGGGAGGAGAGGCCCACGCACGCCGTGACCACCCCCGCGTCGGTGTCGGTCGCGACGCGCGTCGCGACGTCGTGGTGGGTGGGGTCCACCTCGAAGGGCGGCTCCCCCTCGAGATGCAGGGTCCAGCCCCGCAGGTAGGGGGCCCGGCTGCGCGCGCGCAGCCGGTCGACGAGCTCGTCGGTCCACAGGTGCTGGTGGACGTCGACCGCGCCGGTGGTGTGGTGGTCTGGCATGACGTTGACCTCCTTCCAAACGTAGTAAGTGCAGTGACATTATCGTATTTGAGACGCGGGTGGGGCGGGTCTCACCGGTCCGGAGGAACAGCGGCTCCGCGCCGAGGGTTGTGGCCCGTCGTACGCCTCATGACTGTCCCACGACCCGCAACCCCTCCAGGAGGACCCGTGCCCGCGCTCTTCGAGCCGATCACGTTGCGT
The DNA here is from genome assembly GCF_001424755.1 of Marmoricola sp. Leaf446. Taxonomy (GTDB): domain Bacteria; phylum Actinomycetota; class Actinomycetes; order Propionibacteriales; family Nocardioidaceae; genus Marmoricola. The sequence continues at coordinate 169,568 of NZ_LMRF01000002.1, read as the reverse complement.
GACCTGACCGTGCGCAACCGCGTCTGGTTGGCGCCGATGTGCCAGTACTCCGCGACCGACGGCGTCCCGCACGACTGGCACCTCGTCAACCTCGGCGCCCGCGCCAGCGGTGGCTTCGGGCTGCTGCTGACCGAGGCGGCCGCCGTCGTGCCCGAGGGCCGGATCAGCCCCGAGGACGCCGGGCTGTGGAACGACGAGCAGGCGCAGGCGTGGCGGCGCGTCGTCGACTTCGTGCACACCCAGGGCGCCGCGATCGGCGTCCAGCTCGCGCACGCCGGCCGCAAGGCCTCGACCTACCGCCCCTGGGCCGGGTCCGAGGGGACCGTCCCGGCGGCCGAGGGCGGTTGGACCAGCCGCGGGCCCTCGCCCGTCCCCTTCGAGGGGTACGCCGCCCCGACCGCGCTCGACGCCCGGGAGATCGCGGACGTCGTCGAGGCCTTCGCCACCGCCGCCCGGCGGGCCGTCGAGGTCGGGTTCGACACCGTCGAGCTGCACGCCGCCCACGGCTACCTGTTCCACGAGTTCCTCTCGCCGCTGTCCAACCACCGCGACGACGCGTGGGGCGGCGACTTCGAGGGACGGGCCCGGCTGCTGCTCGAGACCACCGACGCGGTGCGCGCCGCGATCCCCGAGGGGATGCCGCTGCTGGTGCGGATCTCGGCCACCGACTGGCTCGACGGCGGCTGGGACCTCGAGCAGAGCACTCGGCTCGCGGGCCTGCTGCGCGAGCGCGGCGTCGACCTGGTCGACGTCTCCTCGGGCGGCAACGCCGCGGCGTCGATCCCGGTGGAGCCGGGCTACCAGGTGCCGCTGTCGGCCGGCGTCCGCTCCGCGGGCGTGCCCACCGGCGCGGTCGGGCTGATCACCGAGCCGGCCCAGGCCGAGAAGGTCCTCTCGAACGGCGAGGCCGACGTCGTGCTGCTCGCCCGGGCCGCGATCCGCGAGCCGTCCTGGCCGCTGCGCGCCGCCCACGAGCTGGGCGTGCCGGTCGACGAGGCGCCCTGGCCGCCGCAACACGCGCGCGGCACCTGGCGCTGACGCCGTCGGGAGCGGCTCAGACGACGCCGCCCGGGGGCACCCGGGAGCCGGCCTCGACGTCGCTCCCGACGACGACGTCGCGACCCAGGATGGTGATCGCGTCGGCGTCGTCGAGGGCGGTGTCGGCGCTGCCGACGGTGGCGCCGCGACCCACCTCGCAGGCGGTGTCGACCAGGGTGCGCAGGACGCGGGCACCGGACCGGACCACCGACCCGGCGGACACCACGCTCTCGACCACCTCGGCACCGTCCTCGACGACCACGTCGGGGCCGATCACGCTGCGGGTCACGGTGCCGTGCACCTTGCTGCCCGCGCTGAGCATGCTGTCGGAGACCACCGCGCCCGAGGCGATGAAGGCCGGCGTGCGTTCGGGGTGCTGGGTCAGCACCGGCCAGGCCGGGTCGAAGAGCCCGGTGTCGCCCTCGAGCAGCTCGAGGTGGGCGTTGAGGTAGTGGTGGGGCTGGCCCAGGTCGCGCCAGTAGCCGTCGAGCCGGTGGGAGTAGACCTTGCCGCGCTCGACGAGCCGCGGCACCAGCAGGTCGCCGAAGTCACCCAGCCCGGAATCGCCCGCGGGACGCTCGGAGTCGGCCTGCGACAGCTCGCGGTGGAGCTCCTCGAGCACCTCGACGAGCACGACGGGGTCGTAGGCGAACACCTCGCACACGACGACCGAGCCGTCGGGCTCCTCGGGCTTGTAGGCGAACCCGGTCACCCGACCCAGCCGGTTGCTGGTCACGACCGCGTGGTCGGCCGGGTCCTCGCCGTACACCTCGGCGAGGTCGGTGACGAGCATCGTCAGCTCGGCCCCCTTGTCCAGGTGGGTGGCGACGAGCTCGCCGAGGTCGAAGCGGTAGACGTGGTCGGCGCTCATCACCAGCACCACGTCGGGGGCGGCGCGGCGCAGGTCGTCGCGCAGCCGGAACAGCTCGTCGGCGTTGCCCTGGGCGAAGCCCTCCTCGTCGAGCGAGCCGTTGCCCTCGCGCGGCATCAGCAGGCGCAGCCCGCCCCGGGTGCGGTCGAGGTCCCACGGCCGGCCGTTGCGGACCTGCTCCTCCAGCGACTCGGCCTGGTAGGACACCGAGAGCCACACGTCGTCCACCCCGGAGTTGACGAGGTTGGACAGCGGGAAGTCGAGCAGCTGGTAGCTGCCGGCGAACGGCAGCGCCGGCTTGGCCCGCTCCGCGGTCAGGACGTCCATCCGGCCGCCCGCGCCGCCGGCCTGGATGATCGCGAGCGTCTTGAGACGCTGGAGGGGGTTCATCGGGTGATCCTCGCACCGTCGTGTCCGCATGCTGGAAGGGGCGGGGGCCCTAGCCTGCGGTCATGGAACGCAACGACGCGGCCTCGGACCGCCACAGCACCGACGGACGGTCGACCTTCGAGCGGTTCGTCGAGGCGACCTACATGCAGGTCAGCCGCGCCCCGTTCTTCGTGGTCTGCCTCGTCGTCGTGCTGGCCTGGGGCGCCAGCGCCCCGCTGTGGCCCAACCTCAAGGAGTGGCAGGTCGCGATCCACACCGTCGCCAGCGTGGTGTCGCTGCTGCTGCTGGTGCTGCTGGAGAACGCCGGCCGACGCTCGGAGGAGGCCTCGCAGGAGAAGCTCAACGTGCTCGCCGAAGCGCTGGCCTCGCTGATGGAGTCCTCCGCCGCGCGCGACCCCGAGCTCCAGGAGGCCACGCGACGGCTGCGCGAGGCGGTCGGGCTGGAGGAGCGGCACTGAGGTCGGCGGGACCTACCAGCCGAGCGTGCCCGGGGCTCCCTTGAAGGGGCCGACGACGTCGTCGGTCACCCAGCCGCCGTAGAAGCCGCCCTCCTGCGGCCGCACCCGCTCGTCGTCGACCAGGCACTCCAGCCGCGAGGGGTAGAAGGTCACGAAGCCCCGGAGGTCGGCGAAGCCCGGCGTCGGGTCCTCGTAGGACCAGGCGGCGGCCTCGAGGCCGAGCACGTCCCAGTAGGTCGCCGCGCCCTTCCACTCGCACCACGTCGAGCGGGCCCGTGACGGGGTCAGGGCGCCGTCCACGACGTCGGCGGGATCGACGTACCAGGTCGGCGGGTGGCTGGTCTCGAGCACCCGGAAGCAGCGCGTGCTGTCCACGACCGGCTGCCCCTCCCGTCGTACGACGACCCGACGGTCCGAGCGCACCAGCGCCGGCGGCCTCGGGTAGTCCCACACCGACTCCTGACCGGGCCCGGGCTCGACCCGGCGCTGCTCCTTGCGCATGCCCCGATCCTGCTCCGCCCCGCCAAGCCACGGCGGCTGGCTACCCTCGGAGTCGTGAGCAGGACGACGCACCCGGGCGCCCGCGCGGCACTGCTGCTGCTCGCCCTGCTGGGCCTGCTCGCCATGCACGGCCTCTCGGCCCACGGCGCGGCCGGCCACCACGGCGCCGAGCCCACCGGGAGCACGGCGGCGGGGCACGGGGCCGGCCACCACGTCGACCAGCCCCAACAGGCTGTCGCCGTCGTCACCGACGTGCTCACGCCCGCCACCCCGCTCGCCCCGCCCGCCTCGGACGAGGCGGCCACCAGCGCCGGGCTGTGCCTCGCGGTGCTCCTCCTCGGCCTCATCGGCCTGCTCGCGCTGCGCCGCGACCGGCCGCTGCTCCGGCCCGACCGGACCGCGGTCGTCGCGTCGACCAGGGCGCCGCCGGCCCGCGACCCCGACCCGCCCGACCTGTCCCGCCTCTGCGTCCTGCGCTGCTGAGCAGACCGCGCCCCGACCCTCACCCGGTCGGGCGCGACCCCCTGCCCCCAGCACGCCCACCCGACGGAGGAACCCCATGTCCCAGCACGCCCGCACCACCACGCTGACCCGCGCGCTCGCAGCGGCGTCCCTGCTGCTGCTCGCCGCCTGCGGCGGCAGCGACCACGACGAGGCGGACGTCCGCTTCGCCCAGCAGATGGTCCCGCACCACGCCCAGGCGGTGGAGATGGCCGACCAGGCCCTCGACACCAGCCGTGACCCCGACGTGCGCCGCCTGGCCGAGGAGATCCGCGCCGCCCAGGACCCCGAGATCGAGACCATGACCGGCTGGCTGGAGGAGTGGGGCGAGGACGTGCCCGACACCTCCGGCGGGATGGCCGGCATGGGCGACATGGAGGGGATGGACGGGATGATGTCCGAGGCCGAGATGCAGCGACTCGACGACGCGAGCGGCGCGGAGTTCGACCGGCTCTGGCTCGAGCTCATGGTCGAGCACCACCAGGGTGCGGTCGAGATGGCCCGGGCCGAGCAGGCCGACGGCACCTACGACGCCGCCGTCGCCCTCGCGGAGGAGGTCGAGCGCACCCAGCGGGCCGAGATCGCCGAGATGGAGGAGCTGCTCGACCAGGGCTGAGGCCGCTGCCGCGGCGGCGGGTCAGCGGTCGGCGTACGGGTCGGGCGCCAGCTCCACCCAGACGTCGGTGAGCCGGTCGGGGTCGTCCCCGGCGCGCATGCTGACCCGCACCGCCGTCCGCTCGGGGTGCGCGGGCACGACCACCTCGTGCTCGGCGTCGCCGATCGCGACCGCCCCGCGGGGAGTCAGCAGCACGTGGTCGTAGAGCACCCGCCGGGCGGTGCGCGGGTGCGGGGCGTCGCGCACCTCCACGTGCACCGTCGCCCCCACCTCGACCGCCGACGTGTCCTGGGCGTGCGCGACGTGCAGCACCACCCAGTGGCCGTCGGCCACGACCCGGCCCTCCCCGCGGGGCGGCTCGAGGGCGTGCGGGTCGGAGATCGTCACCAGGCCCCACTGCCACGTGTGCGTCACGGTCATCACGAGCCGGGGATGGGCGGCCGCGAGTCCGTCGTCCATCCGGCGAGTATGGAACACCGCCCCCAGCCGCCCGCGGGGCGTCTCACCCACACGAGCCCGCGACGCAGAGGACCCGGGCCCACACGGGACCCGGGTCACATCTGACTGGCGGTGGCGGAGGGATTTGAAAGTTCCGTGACCGCCCCTCCGTCACTTGGTCAGAAGTGGCCAGATTTGGACTTTGTAATCCCCTGACCTGCAACGATATAGGTCGCCCCGTCGGATGTCAGTGGTCAGGCCGTGCCAGATGTAGCCTTCGATATGGCACGTAGATGGCACGAAACTCGAGTCATCTGGCACGTAGATGGCACGAAATGGCGGCGATTTCGATGGCACGGCGGACCGAGAAGCGGGGCTTCGGCAGCATCCGGCGGCTGCCCAGCGGGAGCTTCCAAGCGCGTTACGCGAGTCCGTCGGGCGACCTGGTGGCCGCGCCCGTCACGTTCTCCTCCCGCATCGATGCAGAGGCCTGGCTGCACTCCGAGCGGCGGCTGCTCATCGAGCCCGAGGTGTGGAAGGCGCCGAAGGTGCGACTCGAGGAAGCGCGCAGGGAGGAGGAGGCGAGGCGACTGCCGACGTTCGAGTCGTATGCGGAGCGGTGGATCCACAACCGCCGCAACAGCCGGGGGGAACCGCTGCGGCCATCGACTCGGGACAAGTACCGGTCCAGTCTTCGGGTCCATGTCTATCCGACCTTCGGCAACACTCCGCTCGACGAGATCACCCGGGTAGCGGTTCGGGAGTGGCACGAGGGTCTGACGGCTGGACCGGCAGCCAAGGCACACGCCTACACGACCGTTCGCACGATCCTGAACACGGCGGTCGACGAGGACGAGCTGCTGAGCAAGAACCCGGCACAGCTGCGCGGGGCTGGCGCGCGGCACGGCCGAAAGAACTTGCGGCCGGCAAGCCTCGATGAGCTGGGCGCCATGGTCGAGGCCATGCCCGAACGGCTCCGTCTGCTCCTCCTGCTTGCCACGTGGTGCGCACTGCGTTCTGGGGAGCTCCGAGAGCTCCGACGCGGCGACCTCATGCTCGGCACCGACGGCGCAGGCGAACCGTTGGGTTGGGTGAACATCAGCCGCGGTGTCGTCCGCGCCCGAGTGGCTGATCCGGCTTCTGGCCTGCTCACCGCGAACGTGGTCGGCGCCCCGAAGACGGAGGCTGGAGTCCGATCGGTCTCGATCCCCGAGTTCCTTCTGTCAACCGTCGAGGACCATCTGACTCGCTTCGCGGCTCCCGGGTCCGATGGACTGCTCTTCCCCTCGCGCCGCGATCCTCAGGCACAGCTGCCCGAGGCGACACTCAATGGACGGGCGGCCGTGCTCAACCCTCAGGGTGACGTGATCAGGCCGGGCTTCGGATGGCGTGAGGCGAGGCGAGTCGCCGGTCGCTCCGATCTTGACCTGCACGACCTCCGGCACACCGGTGCGAGCTGGGCAGGCGAAGAGGGCGCGAGCCTGGCCGAGCTCATGCATCGGCTCGGCCACTCCACGCCGAGCATGGCCATGCGGTACCAGCACTCCCGCCTCGAGCGCGACCGCGAGCTGGGTCGCCGGCTCTCTGCCCGAGGCACCCGAGGGAGGGGCTGATCCCGTCGATATGGCCCCGGTCCGACAAACCCGACCACTGAGCTTAGAGAACTACGGACGAGCCATACCGAGGACCGACGGGCCGTCACCGGGCGTTGTGCTCCTATGACCTACCAGGAGGTCTGCCGCACTGTGCCGCTGTCACCCAACGTCGGCAACCTCATGTGCGGGGCTGGCCTGAGTCCTACCGCCGGAACTGGCGCCACCCAGTGGCTCGGCCTGGCGGCACCGAGTTCACTCGATACCGTGAGAACTGTGACTTCAGCCGCGCGGTTCATCGCCGTCTTCAACGACATCGAGAACCACCTACGAGACGCTTTGGCAGCGTCGCCAAGAGCGTCGTTCAAGTCCATGCTGGACGACTACGCCTCACAGCATCGGCTACCTGCGCGTCACAAGACAGCCCTCGAGACGTTCGCGCGCCTTCGCAATGCCATCAGCCATGGCCGTTACCAGAACGGTCTTCCGATCGCCGATCCTCGCCCAGACACGCTTGAACAAATCGAGCAGATTCGTGACCTTCTCCTGAGCCCACCGCTCGCCCTTGAGGCCATTTACGGCCCTGTCGACCCGCCGGCTCCGGCTGTGGTGGGCCTTCAAGACCCCATCAGCGTGGCGCTTGTTCACGTGCGCGATCACGACTACTCGCAACTCCCCATTTACGACGGGGATCTTTATCTAGGTTTGCTCACTGCCAACACGATAGCCCGCTGGATTTCCCAACAGTTTGACGACTTCGATGGCGAAGCTGTCAGTGAGTCAGTCGCGTTTGTGCATCGGCACCAAGAAGCGGAGAGCAACGTCGTTCCGGCACGGTTGGACCTCACCGCCCTTGAAGTGATCGACCTGCTTGCAAACCTCGACCATCCCGCCAACGCCGTCATTTTTTCACCCGGCGGCACCCTCGAAGAGCCACCGACCGCCATCGCCGTTCCCGCTGACCTCGACGCTTTGTATCGGTCCCTCAACTTCCGCTAAATCACCGGCTGTTGACGAGAGTCGTCGCCTCGACGGAGCCGCTTTGGCATTGCGGCGACAGGCGAATGCCGCTCGTTGCGGGTCCCTAGCGACGCCGAGTGCCGCGGCCGATTCGATCGCCGTCGTTGCTGCGGCCGGGGCGTCTATCCAGCCGAGACAGCGGCCAGTGTCCAACCGCCTTGATCCGCGATTCAAGTCATGCTGCGCTCTCGCAACGCCGATCGAACAGACTCCACCCGCGGCGAGCAAGCCGGTAGCACGCACTAAAGGACTCAGAGATCTCCCATAGGTCTCCGCCAGAGGTGTACTCAGCCATGCGGTCGGGATATCCGACAACCCGTCCCGCGGGCACGGCCTGCGTCGACGAGCGGGTGAAAATAGGCCAAGGGAGTCCGTGAGCGTCGCCACTATGCGTCCGCCACATGCCTTTGATGGAATCCTGCTGGAGCGCGTCTTGAAAAACCACTTCAGCTGCTGTGTCAACGATGGTCGTCTCTGTTGGAGCCTGGGACGCCGTCAAGTCCGACGAAGCTGACCAAAGATGGCGGACGGCATCGCGACGACGTCTGACTTGATCTATCGCGGTGGCGAGTTCGGCGGCTTCGACGCCTGGAGGATTGGATTCCAGATACTGGAGGTATCGACGGTGGACTTCGTGGACCGTTCGCAGTCCTCTCTGTTGTCGGTCGTGACGTAGGTCTGGCGCTAGTAGCCAGACGCCCCTGGCCGCTCCGAGCAGTGCGCCCCTGAGTGCGGTCGGCATGGCGATCGGGAAGAGTTCCTTCGCTTCTACAGAAGCCCGAACCAGGTTGAGGTGTTGGACGGCCGAGACTAGGGCGACCCGTGCCACTTGGTGCGGCGCGAAGCCGGGCCATATCTGCGCATCCCCATATAGTTCACTGCCGGTCTGCGGCTCCTCGATCTGCGCAGATCTTGCACGCCACCGGTCCAGGTCCGGGTACGTATCGCGCATGCTTTGCAGCGCAACGCCTGCGCGAATCTGTTCGGCTGAGAAGTCGCTCATCGGGATCCGTTCCGTCTGCGTTGGTCCCGCTCCAGTGTGTGTCACCGGCTCCGCCCGCCGTGTCCGTTCGGCCCCCGCGCCTAGGCGCACCATATCGCCGCTTTGACCCATGAAACCTGCCCTGATGTGCCACTCTGCGGGCGCGTCCAGGTAGCCGGCGAGTTGATCCACCGTTCTGGTGTTTCCTGCGGGTTGACGGGTGGAGGGGACGATACCGCCGGTCCCAGGCTCGCATCAGGACCTGGGCAATTGGCGCGATTCAGACCGCGGCAACCTGGAGTGGCCAAGCCACAGAAATCCAACTCTCAGCCGTCAGCCGGGCGCCAACCGAACACGATGCACTCAGACGTTTGCGATGGGTCGTTCGGCAAAGCCGGCGAGTTGGTCGCTGCGCAGCATCTGGGCCGGGTCAGCCTTGCCGTCAATTAGGCGGACTCCATCGGCGAGGAGCAGGGCTTGGGGATCGCGCTTGTCTTCCGGGTCGGTCCAGGTGAAATGCGGTGCGGTCCGGCCGTCCCAGGTCAGAACTCGCCACGCGTTAGCGCAGTGGGGGCACGTGGTGATGTGGTTGCCCAAAGGCTGCGGCGCCGTACCGATTGCGTCCGCGAGCTCGGTGTACGACGTCCAATGACCGATTGGTAGCGACTCGAGGATTGCGTGCATAGGAGCCCAGTCGAAACCGCTCTTGCGCGGAGCAGGCTTCTCCCCGCGCAGCGAGGCGCGTACGTCTGAGAGGAAGCGGCCGTCCTCAAGACGCCAGAACTTCCACCCGTTGGTGCTGCCGCCACGCACCGCCGATCCTGCTGCCGATGGCGACTCGTAGACACGGCCTTTCACCTCAAGCAGCCCAGTCGGTGTGACCGTCGCCGTCACCGTCGCCCAGTTGCCCGGCCGTGCGGTCAGCACCGATCCGGGAGCAAGCAGACCAGCGGCGAGCAGGTGTTTGATCTCCACCCACTTCTCGGCCGCTGGGACGTTGTCAGCGACGGCGCCGATGTGGCCTGCAGGTACGGGCCAGGCTGCCAAGAGAGCCTCTGTCATGACAGCGCTGCGCTCATCAATGCTGGCCTCGTTCCACTCGTCGACATGCTTGACCGCGCGATTAAGAAGGAAGACGTCGGCGCTGTCGAGCTTGGAGCGCTTGGTGGACCACGCACCGTTCGAGACCGCGCTGTTGAGGCTAGTCGTGAGCAGCGTCAAGTTGCCGAGCCGGTGCACGTGCTCGCCCCGCTCCACCTCCTTCTCAAGCCCGTCGACCGGCCAATGCTGCTGCCACGACTGGGGAAGGATGTGCTCGATCGGGAACCCGTTGCGCGGCACACTGGGCGATTGGTGGGTCGCGCGTAGCTGATCCTCGACGGTCTCCAGAAACATCCGAAGCCGGGCCCGGGGATAGCGGCGGTAAGCCTGCTCGTCTGCCAGGTGCCGACGGATTTCGTCGTCACCGGGCCAGTAGTTCGAGGATGCGTTTAGCGCGGTCAGGTAGTCCTGGACTTGCGCTGCCAACCCGTTGGACGGCGAGGTGCGGAACGCTCTGACGATCTCAGCCACCGTTCGGCCTAGGTTAGCGGACGTGAGCCGCAGGATTTGTCGGCGTACGACCCACGACTCGACCATCTCGGTGACCTTGTCGGCCGTGGCGGCGGGGATGTCGAGCGAGGGGTCGTGCAGCCAGATCACGATGGGCTTTAGGAGCTCAACACCGGCGGCCTGCATTCGGTAGAAGGCTCTCTCTGGCACCGTCAACGCGCGCGTCGTGTCATCGGCGTTGATCTGCCAGGACGCATAGGCCCCAGCCTGCTTCTTGATGATCTGCAAGAGCTCGCTCATCGAAGAACCGGCCTCGTGGTCGACGTGATGCTTGAACCGGATGAAGGTCTGACGCGGGCCGATCTCCTCACCGACCCGCGACTGGAGCCACTGCGAGAGGAAGAGTGAGCCGCGGCTGATGAGGTAGCGACCAACGCTGACTTCCGCCTCCCAGAACGGCGTTTCGAAGGGCCAGTCCTCGGCGTATGCCTTCGCCACGTCTCCGCCCTCGCCATCCAGCTTTTGGAAGACGAAGTTCTTGATGAGATCCGCCGCGGTCAGTGGCGTGCCACGCGCGTTGAGAGTCTCGAAGATCTCTTGGGAGTTCTCGTCAGCCTTCAGGTCGATCACGACCAGCTGCAGGCCCTGCGCGATGACGCCCGTCAACGCCGTGGCCCTTTGTTCCACCGCGCCGTCAGCGTCGCTGTCCTCATCGAGCCACCGGACAATCTGGTCGGCAAAAAACGCGTGGGCCCTCGTAATAAGGGCGCCCGAGTGCGACAGCGCGGCGTAGTCGACCGGCGGCTCCGCCTCCATCACCTCGGCGAAGGCAGCGCCGTCCCGATTCGTGTGCACCAGTTTGCGCGACCGACCCTCGTTACCGAAGTGCGGTCGGTTGTGCGTGAGGTCGCCCAGCTGCTGTGCGAGCGGGTCGATCCCCCGGCTTTCGAAGACCAGCGCCGCGGCGTCCGTCAGCACCTGCAATGTCGTGATCCGTTGCTGACCGTCGATTACGTTCCAGGTAGGCACCGTGCCGACGATCGGGATGCCGGCCTGCAGCACGACCGCGCCGAGAAAGTGCCGAGCCGACGTGTGCGGCTCCTTGAGTCGCAGCTCGGCCATCCGGACGACGTCGCTCCAAAGCGGGAGCCATTGGTCTGTCTCGGTCCACACGTATGGACGCTGGAACAGCGGTACGACAAGGTGCTGCGGCAGGTAGAAAACTTCCTGGGGCGTCCGTACGTTGGTGTCCACGTCAAGAGCCTAGGCAACGTGACAGCTCACCGTCGGAAGATCGGATTCGTGTACTGCCTCCGGTCCCGGGTTCAGATGCACACCTCAGTAGAGCGGGTCGGCTGCTTCGGGCACGGCATTGCCGCGGCCGCAGGGGATCTACGAAGGCGACATCAAGCTTTTCTCAGACGGATCTCTAGTTGAGCATTCGGTGGGGCGTCGCCAGCAGCAGCTTGCGATGCGCCATTCCGCCGCTTCAGGGCGCCGTCGCGGCCGCGATCAGTCGTGGGAAGACAATTGTGCTGCGGCATCTGTCACGAAGCGCTCGATCAAGCTCCGTGTCTCTTTTGCGCTCTGCTCCATGCCCGACTTTGTCTCGGCTTTTGGGATTGACCTAAGTGACTTGACCGCCGCCTCCGCAAGCCCGCTCAAACCTTCGTCGTCAGCAACCAGCTGGACCCTGTACCGTTCGCGCCACGCAGCAGAGCGCCCCAGGTACGACTCGGCCTTCGCCTCGTCGTACTCGGAACTTGCTGATCCCGCGTCTCTACGTTGGTACCAACGGTTGATTTGGGCGCGGCGTGCCTCCATGGCGCTTGCCGCGAAGGCGCTGTAGGCGTCCATTCGCTCCCGCCTGAGGCGTTCTCTCCTCGCAAACTCCTCGGCACGTCCGGCCATCAGCCGCTGGCCGAAGTAGCCGAGGGCAGAGCCGAGTGCGACTCCGACGATGGCGAAGATCCCAGCCGACATGAAGGAGACGGTAGTCAGTTCGCCTGGGATCAGGGAAACCACGCCCTCTACAGAGTTACGCCGCCGCGTGCCCCCGGCCGCCAGCCCAGGCACAACCAAACTTGGGGCTTGCTGCTCCCCACTTGCCGGGGTCACAGTGGGTCGGTGGCCCGACGGCATCTGGTGACGTTAGACGTGACCTCCCGTCCGGCAACTTTCGCAACGGCAGGCGAGAAGTCGTGGAAGGAGGCAGTCCGCCGCGCCGTGGCCGACTCCGGATGTTCCCCACAGAGCGGACGCTTTGCCGTCTATCTGGAGTTTCGGTTGGGAGAAGCTCGCCGGGTGAGCGAGGTGTGGGACTTGGACAATCTCCTGAAGCCCACGCTGGACGCCATGGAGGGAGTCTTTGGCCTCCGTCAGTGGCGCGGTACGCCGCAGCCAGCCGATGACCAGGTGGACGAGATCCGAGCCGTCAAACGCCAGCCAAGGCCCGGCGAGGTGCCGGGCGCTCGCATCGAGGTCTGGCTGATCGAGACAGACGCTGAGTGACCAGACGTCAGCCTCCCGGCTCTGAGTTCGGTGCGGCATTCCCGGCGCTGTCGGCGCGCCCCTCACGCGCACGCTGACGTCTTGGCCCGTTGTCCAAGCGATCGGGTATGCCCCATCGGTGCCGGCTATGGGAGTCGTATTGGAAGGAAGTGCTTCACGCGCGATCGGTCGGACACAACAAGAACTGATCACAGTCACGCAGGCATCGCTGGTGTGCGCTCGAGTGAGCGGGTCACACCGCCGGCTCGGACGACCCGAGCTCGGGAGGAGCCCCGTTGCCCCACCTAGATTGTCGGCTTCGGCCGATACTGTGTGGATTCTGAGCGAGGAGACCAATGAGCGACTTTGACGGCACGGTAGTGCCGCTGTGGACCCTGTCCACGACTGAGGGTTCGACTGGCGTTCCCGCGATTCCCGACGAGGGCGGACTAACGCCTCAACGTCTGTCGGAACTGCGCTCGGCGCTGGCCGCATTTGCGTTGGCGCCGCTGGTCACGTTGGAAGCTCATCCGCTCCCGGTCAAGCGTGATCGGACCAGCGGGCTCCCTCTCGGCGCGACGAGCCCACTTGCGCAAGAGATCTCGCGCCTCGTCGCCAACTCGTCGAAGGTCCCCGCCGTCACTCGGGTCGTTGAGTCCGGCGAAGTGCTGTACCGAATGCACGTGCCTGACAAAGTGGCCGCAGAGTTCGGTAGAGGCCTCGTGAAGCCGATGGCGTCAAAGGTGGTCGACGGCGGCGTCTACGGCGACCTGGTCGCAAGCACTGGCAAGAGCGTTGTAGCTGCGAAGGCCACGTTCGTTCCCGTCGAGACAGCAGCCGCCGGGGCAACGGGCACGGCTGTCGGAGCCGCTGCGGGCACGGCAGCGGCCGGCACCGCCATGACCGTCGCCGCTCCGCTCGTGCTCATGGCGGTTGCCGTGGGGGCGAGTGCATATGCAGATCACGAGCGGCAGAGAGCCATCGAGAACATCACGGAGCTCCTTGAGAAACTCCACGACGACCAGTTGGAGTCTGAGCGCAGTGAGCTCGATGGCTGCAGCGACGCCATCGACAAGGCAACGGCACTTCTCCTGGACCGCGGCAGGGTCGGAGCATCCCTGGGTTTGGACTCGGCTGTCCATGCGATCAGCATCGCCACGCAGCGCGCCCGGGCCCGCGTGAAGAAGTGGGAAGACGGGCTCGATGCAGTCCTCAAGGACGACCATGTCGACGTAACAGAGCTAGAAGCGGCGTTCCCCGGTATTGCCAGAGACGGCGGGGAATTCCGCGCCCATCTTGAAATGGCAGCGCTCGCCGTCGCTCTCAAGCGTCGAGTGATCGTCCTGCAGGGCGTGGAAGCCGGCCAAGGCGACCAGGAGAACCCATTCGAGAACTTCGCCAGAAGCCTCCGCGAGGATCAGCAGCGGATCAACGACCTAGAAGGCCGTATCGAGCACGTCCTCCGACGGTTGTCGGCGATCGAACTCCGCACCCCCAAACGGCTCATAGACAAGATGATGACCCGTAGGCAGGTCGACAGCCTCCTCGATGCGTCGTACCGGTTGCGTGCCCTCGACCCCGGCGTCGCTGGTTCGAATGTCGACGTCGTCATCGACATCGAGAAGCGCGAGGACGGAACACTTCTCGTGCTCCCGGCACGCGCCTCCTGATCGCAGATCCGGAGGATGCGGATGGCAACGGGCAACATGACGCCCGAACCATGGCGAATGGACGCAGGCGGTAGCCGAGCGACTCCAGGGTGATGGCGGTGCGGGCCGGGACGTCTGGAGGTGGAGGACAATGTCGACGCCGTTGGTGGGTCGGACCACGCCGATGCCGTAGTGGACGGTGTGCACCTGGGTCATCAGGCCACTGACGAGCGTCCAGCTGTCTGAGGGCAGAACGCCGGCAGACCGGCGACGTTGGGCCACGGAGCAGGCCAGCCGCCAACTGCGGCCGGGACGTCGATGACGGGGCGGTCGTTCAAGCAGTCAGCCTCGTCGAGCTGTCGGCAAGGGTCCGCTCCCCCAGCCCACGGGTTCGCGGGTCCAGGGAGGTAGCGGCGTCGACGGAGGCCAGTGCCGTTCCGTGGTTGGCAATCCGGCGTACTCGATCGATGTCGAAGGTCGTCACGCGCAGCGTCATCCTCCCGTCGGCTGCTTGCTTGAGGCCGAGGCTGCCGACGATCGTGGCGAGGTGGGCGGGGTCGAGGTAGGCGTTGACCTGGGTGGTGTCGGCGACCTGGCCGAGCACGGTGGTGTCCACGACGACGAGACGGTCGTCGGCGCTCAACCGGGTGATGACGCTGCGGTGACCGGTGTAGGTGTGGACGGTGGCACGGTCACGAAGCCGAACAATCAGGTCCTCGGTGTCAATGCTTCGCAGCGTCGAGCGCAGCCGCGAGGTCTGAACGGATCCGAGCCAGTCGGCGGTGAGGCCCGACAGCAGGGCGAGGGCACCCCAGGCGGTGTGCTCGGACCACACCCGCGTGCGTCCACCCTGCCGGTTGGCGAGGTAGCGCTCGACGGAGGCGCGGTCCACGAGTCCACGGGCAGCGCGCGTCAGGTCACCCGACTCGATGAGTCGGAAGACGGTCTTGGTCGTGACGCCGAGGAGGTGGGCGACCTCTTTCGTCGTGATGATGTCAATCGATGCCACAACAGTTATTGTCCCCCTCAGGGACATTATCTGTAAAGGGAGCGTGCGTGCACCGGCGCTACGGACTGGCGTCACCATGCTTTCCGTGCCGCGCCCGATCCTCTTGCGACACGCTCACCACCGGGCCGAGGGGATGCGGCGGAGTGCGGCTTCGAGCTCGTCGAGGCGGATGCGGATGGGGCGTCGGCCGCACTGGTAGGCGGGGATGGTGCCGTCGGCGATGCGACGGCGGATGGTCTTCACCGACAGGGACATGACCTTGGCGGCCTCGTCGAGGCTGAGGTAGGTCGGCAGGGTCTTCTCAGCCATTGGTCCGCTCCCTGCGTGTGGTGGGTGCCGCGGAGGTGAGGAAGCGGCGGGCTTCGGCGACGGTGATGTAGAGGCGACCGCAGCCGTTGAAGCGTGCCCACCGGGGGCCGACGCCTCGTCTGCGCCAGTCACGCACGGTGCGCTGTGGGATGCGGATGAGGTCGCAGAACTCCTCGAAGGTGATCAGGCCTCGGTCGTCCCAGTCGCGGGGGATCTGGATCGGGTCCATCTGCTTGTCCTTCTTCGCTCGTCGGGAGGTGTCCTCTCGGTCACTTACGACCGGGCGATGGGGACGCGCGGGGTGATGTCGGTGGTCCATGTCCGTGCTCTTCCTCGTACGTCGGCACCTGTCCCCGTGGTGAACAGGCGCACTGAGGAGCCTGAGTGGACGCCCTCGGGTGAACTCGTCAACGCATGTCAGAAGCCGATCCCTGGCGAGCGACGGGCAGGTCGGGCGTAGAGGCCGTCCCGGTGGGTTGCGGACATGGCGGGTTCGAGTTGATGGCGCTGGCGGACCGTCTTGGCTAGGAGCTGGGGGCCGTAGCGTTCGACGTCGTCGGCAGCGGTCTGGGCGGCGTGCCCGGGGCCGAGGTCGGCCCGGTAGCGGTTGAAGGCATCGATCCACTGCGCGCGTGCGTCGATGAGACTCTCGGCGACGACGTGGGCGGTGTTGCGGTGGCGGCCGCGGGTCATGCCGACGTACGCCGCGGCCGCACCGGTGGTCTCGCCGACAAGCAGGTGGGCCTGGTCGACGGTCTCGCCCTGAGCGCCGTGCACCGTGGTGGCGTAGGCGAGCTCGACATGCTCGCGCACATAGCTCGCGGGCAGGACCCGGTCGCCGTTGCGGCCGGTCACGGCCAGGGCCCCGTCGCCGGAGAGGCGGCTGACGGTCCAGGTGTCGCGGTTCGCGACCCCGAGAGCGCGGTCGTTGTGGCGGGTGGCGATCCGGTCCCCGATCCCTACCTGCTCACCGGCGGCGGTGGTGAGCGAGGTGGTGGGGTCAGTGGTGAGCCGGTGGTCACGGATGGCGGCGTTCAGGGCGGCGACTCGTTCGCGGGTGTCCGCGACGATCAACCCGTCCGCTGCATGACAGGTGGTGAGGGCGTGGAGGCGTTCGACGTCGGTGGGGTGCACGACGATCTGACCCCGGTCGACGAGGGCGTCGAAGACCTCGCCACTGCGCACACCACGCCGCATGAGGAGGGTCAGGTCGGCGTAGGTCGCGTCGGTGAACCGGTGGACGCTCTCCAACGTCAGACACGCTTCGGGTGGTGCCCAGCGGGCGGCGTGGTCCAGTACGCCGCCACGGCCAACCGCCGGGAGCTGATGCCGGTCACCCACGAACGCAACCCGAGCCCCGGTCTCGTCGGCGATGGTGAGCAACGCCGTAGCGATGTCCTGATCGAGCATCCCCGCCTCATCAACCAGCAACATGTCTTTAGGCAGCAACCGGGCCCTGGCGTCGACGTGCTCGCGACCGACGGGCTCGCGGGTCCGGCGGCCGTTGTCGTCCCACCGGTAGCCATGCTGATGGACCAGCCAGGCCGCAGAGAACGCGTCGGCGCCGACCTGGTCTTGGACGACCCTTGCGGCCTTCAGGGTGGGGGTCACGACGACCAGTCGCCGCGACTGCAGGTCGAGCAGCTCACGTGCCGCGGCGAGGGTGGTTGTCTTGCCGGCTCCCGCCGCGCCCTCGATCACCAACAGCTTTCCGGTGCCGGCCAGGGCAATGGCAACCTCTCGTTGCGCGTCGACCAGGCCCCGCTGCTGCGCGGCCACCGGGCCCAGCCACTGCGCGACTGTCGGGTGTTCGGCACGGGCCGCGAGGCGGTCGACCAGGTCGGCCTCGACACCGAGGACGTTGCGGGAGGTGAGGACCCGGACATGTTCGGGGACGTCGTCGCCGGCCAGCAGCGGCACGCACGACTCAATGGTGCGACTGGTCAGGTCCTCGACCAGCTCGCGGCGTACCGATGGCGGGGTGACGACGTCCACGGCGGCGACGATCCGCTCGACCTCGCCGCGGACGTCAGCGCCATTCCAAGCAGACCGCCGGGCGCCCAACCGGGTGAGGACCAGGTCGATCACCGCATCGCGGTTGATCCGACCGATCGCCGTCCCCAGACGCGCGCCATGTCCAGCAGTGCGGAGCGGTGGGGTGAATCCCATGTCGGCCAGCTCGTCGCGCCACCGGCCGGCGAGCTGGGCGCCATTGGTCGGGACGACCTTGTCGGGTCGCGCCTGCGCCCAGGCGCGCCGGTCCCAACCGCGACGTAATCGCGGGCCAGGTTCCTCGTCGGGGTGCTCGGCACGCCAGGCGGCCTCGTAGCGGTCGATGTTCCGGGTGATCTGCGATGCCCGTGCGCTGAACGCCCCGACGTACCGGGCGAGCTGGACCACCTCGCCCGTCTCGGGGTCAAGGCTGTAACCGTGCGCGGCGAGCGCGTCCCGGAACTCCGCGTCGCACATGACGGCGGCGTGGCCGATCCCATTGATCGCCTCGATGCTGTCCACCACACCCACCGAGTGCAGCCCCCGCCACCGACCGGCCGCGAACACCCGGGCATTGACCTGCAGGTGCAGATGACGGTGCGGGTCCCCGGCCCGGGAGGTGTAGTGCCGCACCACCGCAGCCTCGAGCTGCTCGACCGGGACCTGCACCTGCCGACCTCGTGGACCGACCCGGGTGGTCGCATGCTCGGCCAGCCACCCGATGATCTCTGTCGCGGCACGGTCCTGCGCCGCGTCGTACGCCGCGGCGATCTCGGGATGGAGGGTGGCGACGAGCGACCAGGTCTTCGGGCCGTTGACGACGACCTCGACGAACCGCAGCGCGTTGGCGTCCGTGCGCAGCCGGCCCTTCGGCTCTCCGGAAGCGAGGTCATATCCGCCGACCCATCGTTCGTAGGCGTCACCGTCCATGGCCCCAGCGCTCGCGCCGGTACAGGTTGGTGCACCTCCCCCGGGGTCTACCGAGGCGACGTACCGCTCCGCGACCCCGCTGCCCTCGGCGAGGTAGTAGTCGTCGGCCCGCGAGCGGTCAGCCTCCACGTAGGAGCGCGCGGCACCGGCCGAGCCGCGGTAGAACTTCACACCGCCATGCACCCGTCGCCTCACCGCCGTCACTCGTCGTCAACTAGCCTTGAAATGACGTTCGGCCCGCCCAGAGGGCGGACCGATCTACGGACCTTCGTAGCATGCGTGCCGCTTGATTTGGAGGGACAGCGAGCGCGCGGCCAGTGTGGTTTCGGAAGTCGTCAACAGTCGTCACGACAAGGTGTGAGCCGAGGACCTCTGCTGCTGAGTTCAACCCTCAGGGTGGAGCAGCCCGGAGGCTTTCCATGCAGACCTCCGGCGCGATGCCACGCACCTACTACAGCGACACCACTGTCGTCGGGCACGTGGCCGTTCCCTGCTTTCCGGGATCAAACCCTCCGCGTACGACTTTGCGAACGCCTTCAGGCGTTGTCTCTGCGCCAAGCCAGTCGGGGTCGAGTAACTCTCTAGCGTCGATGCCTTCCGTCCTGCCGTTAGGTGCTGGCGCTGCGAGAGCTAGGAAGGATGTGCTCAAGACGGTCGCCGCCCACCCCATCGGAACACGCTCGCTCTACCGAGCTCAGAGAAGCAGCCTTGCTCGTCGCTGGCCCCGGGTCAATCACAGGTCCTTTATCGTCCCGGTAATGCCGAGATCGTTCAGCTTCTCCTGAATCGATTCGGCCGCTTCGGCCTCCACGACCAACTGAAGGGCGCCTTGGAGGTAGCTAATCTGCCGTTCATCCAGGGCCATGTAGAACGACCGGAACAGCGCCGCAAAGCCGTCGGCGCCGTCCGCGCTCGCCAGGAGATTGCTGGTGAAGGAGAAAGCGACCTGCTTTTCCGTGGCCGGCAGTATTGCCTGCTCGTCGCTCGATGCCGAACTGCTCGACCCACTGCCGCCCGAGGTAGACGTCCCTCCTCCGCCATGGTTGCTCGGGAAGTTTGCTCCGCCGTTGTTGGTGTCACCGGATTCGCTGCCAACACAAGGTCCTTCGTGGGCTGACTGACCGCACTTGGGGCAGGTGGCCAGCTGCGGTTTAGCCAACCGCAGACCCGCGCTGGTCAGATTCACCTGGTTAGGAGCGGTGACCGCAACACCCGACCCGGACCCGTCGAGGATGCTCAGCGCACCATCATCGACTGCGTCGTAGATCGCCTGCTGCAGGTCTCGGTCACCGTTGTAGAGCAGCGGAAGCCGCGGGGCGTTGTAGAACGACGCGCGGATGTCGGACAGGGTACGGCCGTAATCTTGATCGCGCAGGTTGTGCTGTAGGGCCTTGGCATTGAACTGCCCAGAGTCGAGGACCTTGTCGCGGCGCGCCAGGCCCTTCCACACGATCGTGCCGTCCAGGGCTGTGAAGTTGTCATCGTCGAACGTCAGCTGGTCCAGATACCGCTCGCCGTCAGGGTCAGGCTGGGCGAGGTAGGCGACATGCTGGTACGCCCGCTTGATCGCCTTCTCTAACTGTTCCTTGGCGCCGCGCAACTCTGTGGTGCCGGTGTTCTTCAATTCCTCGTCGGCCTGAACTTCGGGTGCCGCGAGCGCCTTCTGCCGGGCGAGGTACTCGGTGGCGACCCCGCGCACGAGGCTGCGGCGCTGGGTGTTGACCACTGCGAATACCGCGCTGCTGGCCCATTGCATCGGAAGTTGTTGGGCACCTTGGCCGAGTCCCATGGCGACCTCTAGGGCTTCCAGGGTCGAGGCTTCCATCCCGTTGCGGAGGCTGAATTGGGCAGGGTCAAGGATGACAAGTCGCGTGGTGAAAGCAGTATCGATGCCAGCGGTCGAGAGGACATCAGTCGGACGCCGGCCGAGGTCGGCGGAGACGAATTTCAGGTCACGGAAGGGGCCGCTGCTGGCGAGTTTCTGAGCGAAATCCGCGATCACCGTATTGCGTTCCGTCTCGGTGATGGTCCGCTTGATGTTGTTGACCAACATCCGGTGCGTGAGTCGGGTGGAGAGAAAGTACCGTGCCGGCTTGTTATTCCCCTGGCCCGGGATGATGTCCAGCGCACTCAAGCCGCGGTCAGGGTTTACCAGCTCCTCAACGACCGTGTCAGCGTCGGTAACGGTGTAGTTGGTGTCTGGGACGCTCGTGGCGGCCTTGACCTCCGGTGCGCTTGCGCCGCGGCCGCGACCGGGGCGCAGAGTGCCGACAATGCTGGCTAGGAAGATGAAAGTCGCAGCGCGCTCGGCCGCCCTCGGATTGTTATCGGCCCAAAGGACCCGGGGACGGTCTAGGTCTTGCCGCCGGGCGGTCCCGCTGCTCCCGTCGTGGTTGACAACCTCGATCTCTGCCAGGCTGCGATAGTTCGCGATGGTTCGGTCGTCCTCAACCAGGCCGCTGCCAAGAATGGCCTCTCGGACAGCACTGTCAGAGAGCGGAAGGTCGCCGGGTCCGATAAGCGCTGGCACCCACTCTCCTGCCATGCCGCGCTGCTGCTGCGCATAAACCGTCGCCGCAAAAATCCGAATGGTCGAGCGAACTCGTTGGAAGCCTGTGACCTTGCTCCATTCTTCCTTCGCCACGCTCATTAGCAACGGGTGGAACGGATAGCAGGCTGCGACGTCCCTCGACCACTGACGGCGCCAGTCAGCTCCGGTCGAGTCCCAGACGTACTTCCCCCAGGCCTTGTCCGCGAGCACAGGGTCAAAGAGCTTTGCAGTCGCCGCGAGAACCTCCATGGCAGGCTCTGAGTCGAAGAGACGCCGCCGGAGGATATCGGCGAAGTCGCCTACCTCGGTCACGGTGGCCGGAGTCCCGTTGCGCTCGAGCAGGCTGTTGAGATCGTCGCGCCGCTCCCGGGCCGCTCGCGAGATGGCGGTCTTGTCTGTGTCCGAAGCGATCATGACCATGAGCATCGCGGTGTGCGGGACGTCGTTGACAACGTCGAGCAGGGCGCGCAGGAACGCCATATCCTGGGCGGCGATATCCGGCTTGATGGTGCCGTCCAGACCGTTGCCGATGTAATCGAGGACCTCGTCAACGATGATCAAGATCGGACGGTTGACGGCCCGTAAGGCCTCGGCGATCTTGTGCTTGTCGCTCCAGAAAGGCTGGTATCGCTCGTAGAGCGAGTAGTCCTTGGAGAACAGGCGCCATAGGAACCTTTCGTAGAGGCTGACGGCTGGCCCGTCGAGCTCCTGGACGCCGGCACCGGGAGTCATGTTGTCGCAGGGCAGCACAACGACATGCGGCCGGTGGAGGTCACCGGCGATCACTTTGCCGGTCTTCGCTTTGGCACGCGCGGCTACTTGCTGGCCGAGCTCAGTACCGAGTAGTGCGTCCGGATGCGCGGCGAGGTGGAAGGCACCGATGCAAGCGTGCGACTTGCCGCCGCCCATGCCTTGGTCTAGGCGCGTGACGGCGCGGGCCTTGAGGTAGTCGTCACCACCGCCGATCCGCACTGCGATCTCGGTAAGGAGGTCAATGAGTCTTTCGGTGGGGTGGGTGATGTCGCCGTAGTACGTCGCATCGGCGTACTCCGGTCGATCGGCACCCGTGCCGTGAACAGCGCGGAACAGAGACATCTGGACGTCGTCGATTTGGCCGGACGCGTTGAGTATCTCTCGGCGGATCTTCAGCGCCTTCCACCACGGAGTCACGTTAATGTTCACTGCCGTCCTCCTGGAACGTTGAGGTGCTGCCAACCTTGGGGGCTTCGAACTGCGAATGCGATCGATTGGCTCAAAGCAACCTCAACTGCAAATCATCCTCGCGCTGCTCGCGGGATGTCTGGAAGTTGGTTGCAGCCACTGTCTCTGCGGCGTTGCTTATCCCCGTCCTCGTTCGCAGCACCCTGGTATAGGAAACGGAATCGGGATCGTTGTCAGGCAACCTGTCAGCAAGGAACTGGATTGCAGCCCAAAGATATGAGTCCTCAGGATGGCGCTTGGCAGCGACCATTACCTCTCCCATGGACTCGAGGCCGTCTTCCGACGCAGCCGCGAGGGCTAGCGCCACGTCGATAACTGCCGACTCGGCCGTCAGCTTGCCCTGAAATTTGCTTGCGTACATGAACCGAACCCCCTTATCCGCGTCGGGAACTAGGTCACGCACGGCGTCGAGATCAAGTGATGAGGCGAGAGCCTGCCAACGCAGTTCCGATTTTGCTTGGACCTGACGGCCATATAAGCGAACCCACCAAAGGGCAAACCGGGTCCGCGCATCGAAGGTCTCAAGCGGCTGATGGTTGATCTCGACGGCCATCGCGTCCTGAACGGCAGCTCTAGCGAGCGGCAGGAAAGTCGCAATGTCAACACGCTCGCCCTTTGCGTCGAGCACCTCGCTGTAGCGTCCGACAGCCTCCATGGCGGGACCTGCCGCTGCCATGAGCATGTCCGCTGGAGCTAGCCCCCAGCGCTCCCAGTCCGGATAACGTTCCTCGATCACGCTCTTGATTTCTGCCTCAACCGCACCCTTACGCCCAGAGGGCCGCCCGGCAGGTGCTGGTCGACAAGCCATCGTCAGCGTGGTCTCAATGTTCGCCTTTCCCTGCTGCCCACCTGCCTCCGTATTGGCTGGCCATGAGCCGGTCATCACAAGCCCAGCGCTTTCGATTGACCCCAGTAGCCGCTGCCAAACTTCGGGCTCGCCATGCCCAAATACGATCGTGACGACGCCATCCCCCTGGACGACCCGTCGCATCTCGCTGAAAGCGAGCGTTAGACGCGCGTCGTAATGCTCGCGAGTTCGGTGCTCCACAAATTCAGTCTGCTTCGTTAGCCCTCGCACACGCTTGACAATGATCTCTTCCTGCTTCTCTTGCGCACCGTATGGATCAGCGCTGACCGCCATCGCCGGTTTTGCAGCGTAAAGCGCTCGCCGCATCCAAACGAAATACAGGTCAGAGGCATCCGCATACGGGATCATTTCATCGTACGGCGGGTCCGTTACGACTGCGGTGAGGCTCTGGTCCCTCATCGGCAGCGCCGTGGCGCTTCCCCGAGACACATTTACAGATCTTCCGCGGCTCGCGCCCTCGAGCAGATTGGCAAGCGCTTTTACGGTTCGCGAAGCCACCTCACTCCATGATCCCGCGCCGTGGGCTAGACCGACCTCGGCATAGTCGAACGAGAAGCTCAGACTGGTCTCGTTTAACCAAATGTTGTTGATCCCGGTCGGCCTGCCGTCCTTATATACCTGCAACTGCGCGCCACGCGTCGATCGCATGATCTTCCGGCCCATTGCAGCTGCCCCAAAACTACATAGGGCCGCCGCGTAGTCATGGGAGAACCCGGCCAAGAGAAGTTCATGGTAGATCTCGTTGTGGATACGACACAAGCGCACGAAGGACAGAGTCTGGCGGGAATTGCACAGGTCACCGTAGGTCCTAGCCCCATAGATCGAAGGCCCTATTATATTATTGTTTCCGGGTGCAATCTGTTCGTTGGGCACCGCGGGCAGGAAACTGCCGAACGCTTTCTCTTTGTGCAAGGCGTCGCGTGCAGCCGCGATCGCTTCCAATTCGACGTTCGTCACGACTCGGAAGACCTTTCCTCGGGTCTTGTCGTGCTCCGCCACCAGGAGCAGTTCATCACGTCCCTGACCATCATTCGCCTGAGCTCGACACGCGGCTAGGTCGCTCACATGCCCGCAAAATGGGCATACTGCGGCTTTCCCGTGCCCTGCAACTCGCGACAGCGTCGGTGCCTGCCGAGCCTCGCCATCATGGATGCGGATCGAATACGTGCCCGAGGCACGGTCGGCTTCTATCGAAAAAGATTGCCCCGGGTCAAGGCGCCGGTCCCCCTTGCGCTCACTCCCCCGCCAATAGCCAGGCTGCAGCACATTGTTGCCATACAACGGATAACGGTAGCCACACTCAACGCACGGCAACGAAACGGCCCACAAATACGCCCAGGGATACTCGCTGCTGATCTTGGGATAGAACTCGTCCATTTCCTCCGAAAACCTGGTTCCAACCTCGCGGAGGAACCGGGCAACGTCCAACTGCAGGCGCGGGACTGTATTGTCTAGCTGATCGTTTATCTCAGTGCTCGCAAAGGAGAGGGGAGGCTCCCCAGACCAGTCACGGAATATGTAGTCAGAAAGCAACTCGGACCCGATAATTGCAACGGGGCTGTAGTCGATCGCATGGGCCTGTAACCCTAGCCGAGCCGCCTCCAGCGGGATCATTCCCCGGCCGCTGAATGGGTCCAGCACAGAGACTCCTCCGGGATGAGTCTTTAGGATTTCGGCGCGCAGCGCATCCCAGGCGGCATATCGACCCTTCATCGCTTCTGCGACTAGGTTCTGGAGCCGCACCTGGTCTGACTCCTCATCGGGCCATGGCAGGAGGCTGCAGATAATGGCGGCCTTTGCCTGCGCTGTTGGGCGCTTGGCGAACCACGTGAACAGTGCAGCCTCAGCGACCCCAGAACCCCACCCTTTGGCGCTTTGTTGGCTCACTTGGGAACAAGGGAACCAGCGCTCAATCATGCGGGTCATGCGTTACTTCCGGGGGCGTTTTTAAGGCTACTACCTGGCACACGGAAGATCGCGTCGCCCGTCATGTCACTGGAAAAGAGCGTGGCGGGGTCCGCGTAGGCGCCAAAGCAGCGGCCCTTGCCGTCGGCACAATGGTCGATGACATAGAGCCAATACTCCATACGGTGCTGAGTTGCGATGAGGACCTCGTTGCCGGTCATCCGGATGCCGTCGCTAGCGGCGCTGCCGGTTACGCCCTTCACCTCGATGTGACGAACCTGGCTGTTGCGGCGTGCCTCGAGGTCGTACCCGCGGCCCTCGCTGTGGACGTCTTCGACGACCCAGCCGTCACCCTCGAGAAGCTGCTGGGTGTGGCGCATGGAAACGAACTCCGCGTCGATCTCTTCCCTGACGTGGACGTCGGCGGCGGCGATGACACGGATGCGACCGATCAAATTTGGCCTGGTGAGCTGAACGTCGACGAGGCGCTGCAGCTCCTGGAGCCGCTCTTCCGTCTGCTGCTTGAGACGTCGCCGCATGTCGACGCGGGTGTCGCGGTCTTCGATAGATTCGGTGAGGTTGAGCGGGAGGTTCGTGAGGTCGCGGCGGGCTTGGGCGAACCAGTCAGAGCGAACCTGCCGGTGCTCAGCCACCGTGGCTGCCGCGACCTCGTGAGCCGCCTCGAGCGCGCGGCCTTCTCGCGCCGGATGGGCGAAGGTGCCGTGCTGAGTGGTGGGGACCAGGTTGGCCAGCGTCTCCCAACGCACCGCGCGAGCATTGCCGCTGTCGTCGACCTTGATCAAAGTGGCCCAGACACTCGCGCGCTTACCGTCGCTCTCGGTCATGGTCGCCTCGTAGGCGTATAGGTCGTACGGCGTGAGGCTCGTTGGGTCGGCGGCCGCACCGGACTGATGCAAGTCCTCGGCGAGGGTCTGATTGGCCAGTTCGATGAGGTCAGTGAAACCTTCCTCGCCTGGGCCGAGTGTGGTCGTGTCGCCGACGTCGATGCTCGCCTCTGCCTGGCGTAAGGCCTCACCGCTGGTGGCGATGTGGACGAAGTTTCCGCCTCCGAGGCTGTTGGGCAGTCGCCTTCCTGCGGGGAGTGAGATGCGTCGAAATCCTGGGCCGGCTGCGGTGGGGTAAGACTGGACGACGCCAGCTCCTGCGAGCCGGTCGAGGTAGGCCTCGACGATGGCGGGGTTGATCCGTGCGAACAAGTCGCGCTGCAGAAGAGTCAGAGCGGCTACGGCGTCGACCTGGCTTGCCAGCCGGCGTTCGTTGTCACGGACCTGCCGGGCGACTCGGGCTAGTTCATGAGACCGGACCGCACGGGCTGCGTCGACGGCCTGCTGTTTGCGGACCTCGTCGTTGCCGTACAGGTCAGAGAGCCACTTGTCGTAGTCGACGCCGGTGATCTCAGCAACCGCAGAGAGGCTGTCAAACATCTGGCCGCGCAGCTCGTTGGCTGCGGTCACGAAGTTGTCTAGCAGCCGGAAGAGAGTGTCGCCCTCACGTGTGTCGGTGGCTACCAGGTTGTACAGGAAGACATCCCGGGTCTGGCCGACGCGGTGGATGCGGCCCATCCGCTGCTCGAGGCGGACCAGCGACCAAGGGATGTCGTAGTTGACTAGGACGTGGGCGGCCTGGAGGTCGATGCCTTCGTTCCCTGCGTCAGTAGTCACGATAATTTGGAATTCGCCGCGCATGAAGGCCTTGCGGACCTCGTCGCGATCGGGCTTGCTCTGGCGCCCGGAGTAGATCTTGGCGGTGTAGCCCTCCGCCCCAAGGCGGCGGGCGATCCATTCGGCCGAATCGGCGTACTCGGTGAAGATCACCGCCTGCTCATAGTTGTCAGGTTGGATGCCGTTCTTGGTCAGACAGTCATCAACCAGCCGACTCCACTTCGAGGGTTGCCAGCTGGGAGTGGCAAGGGTGGTGTCGATCTGCTCAACCAAGACCCTTATCGCGGCACGCTCGGCCTTGGTCGACGTTGAGCCAGTGTGGATGACCTTGGCCTCCTCGACCTCGGTCTCGTCGCCCTGTCCGTCCTGCTCGGCGATGAGCGCGGCCTCGGCCTCGCTCATCTCACCCATGTGGCGCTGACGACGCTTCAGGGTCTCGGCCAGCGCGTGCAAAGTCGATGCGGCCCGTTTGCCGTACACCATTCGTGCCAACGGCTGCGCGATCGGTGGGAAGTAGCGGTCGACCATGTCGAGCGCCGCCTGGTAGTAGCCGTACTCGGTGGCCGAGAGGGGGACGTTGTGATTATGGGCGGTGCGGCCCTTGAAAAGTCGCGTCTTGCCGTCGTAGTCGACAAGGTCTTCCTTCATGCGGCGCAGGAAGTGGATCGGTCCCGGGCGCAAAGCGTTGAGTGGGACATTCGCGTCGTTGCCCGGGTCCGGGTAGATCGCGGGATCCACCAGGTGGAGCAGGTGGCGGAACAGCCATTCCTTGCCCCTGTGCGGGGTCGCGGTCATGAGCAGCACCCTTGGCGTGTTCTTCGCCAGCAGTCGCCCGACTTGGTGGAAGCCGGCCGCGGTGGGTGTGAGTCGGTGAGCCTCATCGAACACGACCAGGTCCCAGCCAGCCTTGTCTGGCCGGATAGCTTCCTGCACCGCGGGGTTCACCGCGGCGAGCTCGAGGGAGACGACCCACAGGTCGTTCGAGTTCAGCGCGTCCTCGCGAACCGTGGCGGATGTCAGCTGGCGCAGTCCACCGCCCAGAAGGCGCTGAAAGTCGTCGACCCACTTTGTGGCGAGGTTGGCCGGACACACGATAAGTGCGCGTCGTATTAGCCCAAGCCGCTGCATCTCGCGGATGTAGAGCCCGGCCATGATTGTCTTTCCGGTGCCGGGTTCATCAGCAAGCAGGAACCGAAGCAGCGGCTGCGGAAGCATCGCGCCGTAGACGGCGGTGGTCTGATGGGCATACGGCTTCAAAGGTGTCGAGGCCATAGCGCTGGTCTCGGCGTTGGCTGCCGCGGCGTCCATCCACCTGGTCCACATCGCCGCAAGCACGCGGCCGGAATCCGCGCGGCCGTCGCTGACGACCGGTCGCACAGTGTGGATGTCGCCGGCGGACAGGTTCACCTCGTGCCTGCGGTCGTTGTCGTCGACCAAAATAAGGTCCCAAGATCCCGGCTCTTCACCAGGCAGCGCGTACCGGACGACTGCGAACTCAGGAACGCCTTCGAACGCGACGCGAACAAGTTGTCCGCGCTCGAAGAAGTAGTCGACTCGATCGCTCATCGCTTAGGACTCACGCTGTCAGCGCCGCGAGACCAGTCATGGGCGAAGTTTGCCTCATGAACGATCCGAGTTGAACAATCGGCCGTACGTCCGCGCTGAAGACACGGCCACGAGCCTGCCCTGCGCGCCTCCCGACCGTTTCCCCACGAGTCCCCCTAGGAGCCGATCGCGCAGTCGTCCGCAGCGCTTCAGATATCTGCGCAGGCACGCCAGTATCGCCGAAGCTGCCTACTGCACGGGCGGGCCCGTAGCGACGCCCCGTGTGACCCGAAGCGCTCCCTCCTTCCCCCAGTCCCCCAGTCCCCCGGGAGGCCGATCTCGAAGTCGCTCGGGAGACTGCGGGTTGGAGGTCCACTGACCAGTGCCGCCCCCGTGCGCCGGGTGCGTCTGGCACGTAGATGGCACGACAGGGAAGACAAACAGCCCCCGACCTGCGTTTCCGCAGGTCGGGGGCTGTTTGGTCTGGCGGTGGCGGAGGGATTTGAACCCTCGGTTGACTTGCGCCAACAAACGCTTTCGAGGCGTTCTCCTTAGGCCGCTCGGACACGCCACCGCCGGGAAGGCTACCGGACGGGGTGGGCGGGGCTGAAATCAGCGGTGCCCGGCGAAGAACCGGTCGAGCAGCCGGGCCGACTCCTCGGCCAGCACGCCGGCCACGACCTCGGGCCGGTGGTTCAGCCGCCGGTCCCGTACGACGTCCCAGAGCGATCCGACCGCACCCGCCTTCTCGTCGTACGCCGCGAACACGACCCGGTCGACCCGCGACAGCACGGCCGCCCCTGCACACATCGTGCAGGGCTCCAGCGTGACCACCAGGGTGCAGCCGGTGAGCCGCCACTCGCCCCGGGCGGCCGCGGCCGCGCGCAGCGCCACCACCTCGGCGTGACCGGTCGGGTCGGCGTCCCGCTCACGGACGTTGTGGCCGCGGCCGACGACCTCGCCGTCGGGACCGACCACGACGGCACCCACCGGCACGTCGTCGCGCCCCGCGGCCTCGGCGGCCAGGGCGAGCGCCTCGCGCATCGGCCCCGCCCAGCGGTCGGTCGGCGGCACGGGTCAGTCGTCCAGGTCGACCAGGTCGTCGAAGTCCGCGCCGAACCCCGCCGCGTCGGCGACCTCGCTGAGCAGCTCCTCGGGGAAGAGCTCCTCGTCGTCGAGCAGCTCGCCCAGCTCGCTGGCCGGCATGCCCAGGTCGGCCACGATGCCGAGGTCGCCGGCCGGAGCGGTCTCGTCGTCGTCCTCGACCAGCATGCCGAGGTGCTCGGTCGCGGACCGGGCGAGCGCCCACTCGGTGGCGGCGCTGGCGTCGGTGAGCAGCACCCGGGTCGTGGCGCCCTGCACCCGCACCAGCAGGGCGAAGTCCTCGGCCACCGAGACCAGCGCCAGTGCACCCCCGTCGCTGCCGTCCTCGTCGGTCCAGCGCTGCAGCTCCTCCACCAGCGCCGCGACGCTCACCAGCGCGTCGTCGGGGAGCTCGTCGACGACCCAGTCGCCCTCGTCGCGGTAGGCCAGGACGGCGACGTCGACCTCGTCGACCTCGTCCGGCCGGCCGTCCCCGGCACCGTTCGCTGCGTCACTGGTCCCCGACATGGGACACCGCCTCCCGCTCCACCCGTGATGGTGTCAGACGCGGCCGGGGGTGGACCACCGAGATGCGACTACGGTGACGCCATGCGCCTGCACGTCGTGGACCACCCGCTGGTCTCCCACAAGCTGACCACGCTCCGCGACCAGGACACCGCCTCCCCGGAGTTCCGGCGGCTCACCGAGGAGCTGGTGACGCTGCTCGCCTACGAGGCCACCCGCGACGTCCGCGTCGAGCCGTCCCACATCACCACCCCGGTCGGCCCGACCGAGGGCGTCGTGCTCAGCCGGCCGCGTCCGCTGGTGGTGCCGATCCTGCGCGCCGGCCTCGGCATGCTCGAGGGCATGATGCGGCTGGTGCCCACGGCCGAGGTCGGGTTCCTGGGCATGGTGCGCAACGAGGAGACGCTCGAGGCCTCGACGTACGCCGAACGGCTGCCCGTCGACCTGAGCGGCCGCCAGTGCTACGTGCTCGACCCGATGCTGGCCACCGGCGGCACCCTCGCCGCCGCGATCCGCTTCCTCACCGACCGCGGCGCGGACCACATCACCTGCATCTGCCTGCTGGTCGCCCCCGAGGGCGTGGCCAACCTCGAGCGCGGTCTCGCGGGCGTCGACGTGCCGGTCACCGTGGTGACCGCCGCGCAGGACGAGAAGCTGGACGAGCGCGGCTACATCGTGCCGGGCCTGGGAGATGCCGGCGACCGGCTCTACGGCCTGGCGCAGTAGCCGCCGGCCTCAGGCGACGCTGGTCCCGACGCCGCCGGGCTCGGGTGCCACGACGAGGGTCGGCACGTCGCCCGCGGCCACGTCGGGCGCGCGCTCCGCGACCACCGTCGGCACGCCGGGCGGCAGCTGCACCCGCACCGTCGTGCCGTGCCCGTCGCGGGAGGCGATGCTGACCGTCCCGCCGTGCAGCGCGACGATCGCACGGGCGATGGTGAGCCCCAGGCCGGTGCCGGGGATGGCCTGCTCGGTGGCGGTGCTGGACCGGAAGAACCGGGTGAACAGCTGCTCCTGCTCGGCCTCGGGGATGCCGATGCCGGTGTCGGCCACGGTGATGACGCTCTGGCCCCCCTCGGCGCGCAGCCCGATCCGGACCTCCCCGCCGTCGGGGGTGAACTTGACCGCGTTGGTGAGCAGGTTGGTGACCATCCGCTCGAGCTGGCGCGGGTCGCCGTCGTGGCGCGCGGGCGCCGCCGGCAGCGTGAGGGTGACGTCGAGCAGCCGCTGCCCGACGGTGGCCGAGATCGCGTCGTGGGCACCGCGCAGCACCTCGCGCAGGTCGATCGGCTCGGGCTGGATCTCCAGCCGCGAGGTCTCGATCTGGGAGAGCGTCAGCAGGTCCTCGACCAGCAGCAGCAGCCGCCGGCCGTTGCGGTCGACCCGGTCGACGATGTCGAGCTGGGCCTCGCTCAGCTCACCGACCATGCCGTCCTCGAGGACCTCGGTGTAGCCGATGATGCTGGTGATCGGCGTCCGCAGCTCGTGGCTGACGGTGGATACGAAGTCGCCCTTGACCCGCTCCAGCTCCTGCAGCCGGGCGACGGCCACGCGCTGGTGCTCCAGGGTCTGCACCAGCACCCGCTGCGCCGCCTCGCGCTCGGTGACGTCCTCGGCGGTCATCAGGTAGCCCGTCTCGGCGCCGTCGGCGTCTGGCAGCGGGGAGACGATCATCCGCAGCACCCGGGCCTCCTCGCCGGCCCCGAGGTGCCAGAGCCGGTCGAGCTCCCCCGAGGCGACCGCGGCGCGGCACAGGCTCGGGACGTCGGCGTCGGTGCCGAGGTCCCGGGCCTGCTGGCGCAGCTCGGTCGTGGACCACAGCAGGTCGGCGGGTCGGCCGATGGCCTCGGCGCCGGGGCGGCCGAAGACCTCCTCGGCCTGCGGGTTGAACACCGTGATCAGCCCGGCGCGGTCGGTCGCCACGATAGCGGTGCCGGCCGCGGAGTAGACGACCCGCTCGAGGGTCTGCCGCTCCGCGCGCGCCCGGGCGGCCGCGGCGCGCTGCTGGGTGACCATCGCGGACAGCGGGAGGAGGATCAGCGCGCAGTCGATGACGAACAGCTGCAGCACCCCGTCGACCAGCTCGGGTGCGAGGTCGTAGCGCGGGCCCAGCGACCAGATCGGGCCGTGCCCCAGCTCGGTGACGGCGGTGCCGATCGCGGCCACCACCGTGAGCAGCACCGTCGCGCCGCGCAGCGAGCCGCGGTAGGCGTGCCAGGCGAACATCGGCATCACCACGAACACCACCGGCGGGACGTCGGTGGCCAGGAAGACCGCCGACGTCGTGCCCACGGTGATCACGGCCTGCGCGAGCCGCTCGCGGGTGCCGCTGAGGGCGGCGTACGGCAGCGTCCGGAGGAACAGCGGCAGCAGCACCAGCGTGGCCGCGGCGGTGGAGCCGAAGCCCGAGAGCAGCGTCAGCCAGGGTCGCCCGTGGCCGGTGAGCACCGCCGTGAGCGCCAGACCGCCGCCCGCGACCAGGCTGCCGCCAGCGACCGCGCCGATCATTCGCGACACGTCGCCCGGCTCGAGCAGCGCCACGCGGCCGGTGTGGCCCCGCACCAGCAGGCAGCGGGTGGTCCACGAGGCCAGGGCGTACGCCGCGCCCGCACCCGCCGCGGCCGGCAGCGGGAGCCCGACGCCGACGTGGGCCAGCACCCCGACCACGCCGACCACGCCGACCAGTGGCAGCCGCCACCGGCGCGGGGAGACCAGCAGCATGCCGGCGGCCAGACCACCGGCGGGCCACACCGCGGGGACCAGCCCGTCGGGGGCGATCGAGAGCGATCCCAGCCACGCGGCGACGACGACGGCGAGGAGCAGCAGCGTCACCCGCACCGGAGCGGGTGGGGTCGGCGTACGCCGGTGGGCGCGCAGCACGACGGGGTCGTCGGACGACTGGCCCTGCTGCATGCACCCTCACCTGCTCGGACGGACGGGACGCCGACCAGTATGTGGAGCCGAGCGCCCGTTGTGTGGCGATTCGGCACAAAACCGTGCGATCGGTCGGTCACGCCCACCCGCAGGGGTGAGGGGGCTGGACTCAGAGGGCCTTGACGGCGTTGAGCAGCTTGCCCATCGAGTCCTTCGCGTCGCCGAAGAGCAGCGTGGTGTTGTCCTCGAAGAGCAGCTCGTTCTCGATGCCGGCGAAGCCCGGTCGCATCGAGCGCTTCATGAACACCACCTGCTTGGCCTCGTCGGCGTTGAGGATCGGCATGCCGTAGATCGGCGCGCCCGGCGTCGTCTTGGCCGCCGGGTTGACGACGTCGTTGGCGCCCACGACCAGGACGACGTCGGCGTCCTTGAAGTCGCCGTTGATGTCGTCCATCTCCTTGAGCTGCTCGTAGGGCACCTGGGCCTCGGCCAGCAGGACGTTCATGTGGCCGGGCATCCGGCCCGCGACCGGGTGGATGGCGTAGTCGACCTGGGCACCGCGCTCACCGAGCACGTCGACGAGCTCGCGCAGGGTGTGCTGCGCCTGGGCCACGGCCAGGCCGTAGCCCGGCACGATGATGACGCGGTCGGCGTAGGCCAGCATGATCGCGACGTCCTCGGGCCCGGCCGAGCGCACCGGACGGTCCGAGGCGACGCCGGCGCCGAGCGTCGAGCCGCCCTTGAGCGCGCCGAAGAGGATGTTGGACACCGAGCGCCCCATGGCCCGGGCCATGAGCAGGGTGAGGAAGGTGCCGGAGGCGCCGACCAGGGTGCCCGCGACGAGCAGCACGACGTTGTCGAGGACGTAGCCGCCCGCGGCCACCGTGAGCCCGGTGAAGGCGTTGAGCAGCGAGATCACGATCGGCACGTCGGCCCCGCCCACCGGCAGCACCAGCAGCGCGCCGAAGAGCAGGCCGACCAGCGCCAGCACGATGCCGACCCACATCGCCGGCGAGAGCGCCAGCTGGGTGGCGAGGCCGACCCCGGCGACGAGCGAGGCGCCGAAGACGATCGCGAGACCGGGGAAGACCAGGGGCGCGGAGCTCATCAGCTCCTGGAGCTTGGCGAAGGTGATCACCGAGCCGGCGAAGGAGACCGAGCCGACGAAGATCGTGAAGGCCGTGGCCACCAGGACGAACCAGCCGACGACGTCCACGCCGCCGGGCTGCTCCAGGATCTCGTGGAGCTCGAGCAGGGCGACCAGCGCCGCGGCGCCACCGCCGACGCCGTTGAAGAGCGCCACCATCTGGGGCATCTGGGTCATCTGCACGCGGCGGGCGCCGACCACGCCGCCGACGGTGCCGACCGCGATCGCGACCAGGATCAGCACCACGTGGTCGAGGTCGACGTAGAAGAACGGGACGACGCAGGCGATCACCGCGGCCGCGGCCCCGACGAGGTTGCCGGTGCGGGCGGTGCGGGGGCCCGACAGACCCTTGAGGGCCAGGATGAAGCCGACGGCGCAGGCGAGGTAGACGAGCTGGGCCCAAACGGGGACGGCGGTCATCGCACGCCCCCCTCGGTGGCGCCGGGTTCGACCTTGGCGGGTCGCTTGCGGCGTACGAACATCTGGAGCATGCGGTCGGTGACCACGAAGCCGCCGACCATGTTGACCGCCGCGAGCACGATCGCCACGAGCCCGACGACCAGCGCCAGGGTGTTCTCGGTGGTGCCGGTGACCAGGATCGCGCCGAGCAGGATGATGCCGTGGATCGCGTTGGCGCCCGACATCAGCGGGGTGTGGAGGGTCGAGGAGACCTTGGCGATGACCTCGATGCCCACGAACACGCTGAGCACGAAGATGGTCAGCCAGACGACGGCGTCGTTCACGGGTGCTCCTCAGACGGGTCGGTGGGGTCGAGCTGGCCCTCGGGCGGCAGCGCCTCCGACGGCGCGCCCGGGGTGACCACGGGCGCGGGTGCCGGGCCCTCGATCGCCTCGCGGGACGGGGCGTGGCGGATCTCGCCGGCGTGGGTGACGCACGCTCCGGCGACGACCTCGTCGTCGAGGTCGGGCACGACCTCGCCCTCGTGGGTCATCAGCGCGAGCAGGTTGACGACGTTCTGGGCGTAGAGGCTCGACGCGGGACCGGGCATCTGGGCGGGCACGTTGTCCCCACCCCAGACCTGGGCGTGGCCGATGCGGACCACCTTGCCGGGGACCGAGCCCTCCACGTTGCCGCCGGTCTCGGAGGCCAGGTCGACCACCACCGAGCCGGGGCGCATCGCCTCGACCATCGCCGCGGTCACCAGCAGCGGCGCCCGGCGACCGGGCACGGCCGCGGTGGTGATGAGCGCGTCGGCGCCGGCGATGTAGGGGGCCAGCGCGTCCTTCTGCCGGGCGGCACGGTCCTCGTCCATCTCGCGGGCGTAGCCGCCGGTGCCCTCGAGGGTCTCGAGCCGGAGGTCGATGGCCTTGGCGCCGACCGAGCGGATCTCCTCGGCGGCTGCGGCCCGGACGTCGTAGGCCTGGACCACGGCGCCCAGGCGCTTGGAGGTCGCGATCGCCTGGAGCCCCGCGACCCCGGCGCCGAGGACGACCACCTGGGCGGGCTGGACGGTGCCGGCGGCGGTCATGTTGAGGGGGAAGAAGCGGCGCAGCAGCCCCGCGGCCACGATGGCGCAGCGGTAGCCGGAGACCAGCGCCTGGGAGGACAGCGCGTCCATCGACTGGGCGCGGGAGATGCGGGGAACGAGCTCCATGGCCAGCGCGGTCACCCGCAGGTCGCGCAGGTCGGCGACGAGGTCGAGCGAGGTCGAGACCGGGAGGAAGGAGACGGTGATCGTGCCCTCGCGCAGCTGGCGCAGCCGGTCGCGGTCGAGGGGGTTGACGCTGACGACGACGTCGGCGCCGGGGAGCGGCTGGTCGACGAGGCCGGCCCCCGCCTCGGCGTACAGCTCGTCGGCGAAGCCGGCCGGCTCGCCGGCGCCCGGCTCGACGCCGACCTCGTGGCCCAGGGCGGTCAGCTTGGGGACCAGGTCGGGGACCAGCGCGACGCGGGTCTCCCCGGGCCGGGTCTCTCGGACGACTGCGATCCTCACGATGGCCACCTCACGGGCCGAACCTAGAGGAGAACACCGACAGGATCGGGGATTGTGACGCCTGTCTCAGGCGGTTCTCCCGGGCTCTCCTCCCGGGCTGTCGCCCCGGTCGCGTCTCAGGCGGTGCCGGTGCCGATCAGGCTGCCGATGGCGTAGGTCACCGCCATGGCCAGCAGTCCGCCGACCACCACCCGCGTCACCGCGGGTCGCACCGGCGCGTCGCCCGCCCGGGCGGAGAGGAGTCCGGTGAGGCCCAGCGCCAGCGTCACCGCGACGACCGTGACCACCGCGCGCAGGCCCGGGCCGAAGAGCAGGATCGTGAGCAGCGGCAGCAGCGCGCCGGCCGTGAACGACACCATCGAGGCCAGGGCCGCCTGCCACGGGCTGGTCAGGTCGTCGGGGTCGATGCCGAGCTCGACGTCGAGGTGGGCGCGCAGGGCGTCCTTCTCGGTCAGCTGCAAAGCCACCTCCCGCGCGAGCTCGTCGTCGAGGCCCTTCTGGCGGTAGAGGTCGATCAGCTCGGCCAGCTCCTCCTCGGGCTCCTCGCGCAGCTCGCGGGTCTCCTTGGCGACGAGCGCCTTCTCGGTGTCGCGCTGGGTGCTGACCGAGACGTACTCCCCCACCGCCATGCTCAGCGCGCCCGCCACGAGCCCGGCGATGCCGGCGACGAAGATCGTGTTGCGGTCGGTGGTCGCGCCCGCCACGCCCATGACCAGGCCGGCGACGCTGACGATGCCGTCGTTGGCGCCGAGCACCGCGGCTCGCAGCGCGTTGAGGCGTCCGCTGATGGAGTCGTCGTGGGGCTCGTGGTCGTGCTGCCCGGGCTCGGGGGTGCCGTCGGTGCGGGGTGCGGACGAGGTGGTCACCGCTCCATGGTGACGGTCACCGTTGCGGCGTACAACGAAGGTGAGGCTGGCCTGGGGCGGGGCAGGGTTCGGGGCAGTTTCCCCGGCCAACCGGTGAAACTGCCCCCGGAAAGCCGCATCCCGGGCACGAACGGGCAGTTTTGGGTCATCGCCCGCCCGTTTCGTCCCCTCAGCCGACCAGCTCCTCGACCCACGCGGGCACGGTCCGGGTGGCCGGGCCGCGATGGGAGGCGGCGAAGTCGCTGACCCGGGGGACCTCCAGGTTGAGCTCGAGGGTGTCGGCCCCGCAGCCGAGCGCGTAGTGGACGAAGGCCGCGGCCGGGTAGACCAGCCCGGAGGTGCCGATGGCGACGAACAGGTCGCAGTCGAGGAGGGCCTGCTCGACCAGGTGCGTGTCGTGGGGGACCTCGCCGAACCACACCACGTCGGGCCGGAGCCCGCGGGAGCCGCACGCCGGGCAGGGCGGGCGGTCGGCGAGGGTGGTCGTCCACTCGTGGCGGGCGTCGCACGCGGTGCACCACGCCGCGCGCAGCCGTCCGTGCAGGTGGTGGACCCGCCGGGAGCCGCCGCGCTCGTGGAGGTCGTCGACGTTCTGGGTGACGAGGTGGAGGTCGTCGCCGAGGTGCTCCTCGAGCCGCGCCAGCGCCCGGTGGGCGGCGTTGGGCTCGACGCGGGCCAGGGCGGCGCGGCGCTCGTCGTAGAAGCGCTGCACCAGGTCGGGGTCCGCGTCGTACGCCTCCGGGGTCGCGACCGTCATCGGGTCGTGGCCCTCCCACAGGCCGTCGGCGTCGCGGAAGGTCGGGAGCCCGCTCTCAGCGGAGATCCCGGCCCCGGTCAGCACCACGACGCGCACCGGCCCATGGTGCCGTACGCCGCGCCGCTCAGTCCTCCGGCAGCTCCGCGAAGGCCTGCTTGGCGCCGCGGTACCAGTCCATCGAGCGCTTCGGGTGCCGCCACCGCGCCTTCATCGCGTCGCGGGCCTCCTGGTGCGTCGCATCACCCGCCTTCTCGGCCTCCTTGAGGTGCCGGTCCTGGGCGTTGATGACGTCGTCGGCGGTCTCGCCGGTGTGCCCGAGGTCGCAGGGGCCGCCCAGCTGGCGGCAGGTCATGGTCCTCATCGTGGGTCCTCTCCGTCGCGGCCCGGACCGGTCGGCCCGGGCTCCTGCTCCTCCGACGCGTGGGACGCCGCAGGTGTGACCGTCGTACGCCGCGCCACCCGGCCCAGCAACCCGGGCTCGGCCCGGAACACGATCCCCCGCACCCGGCCGTCGGCCACGTCGAAGTCGAACACGACCCGGGCCTCGCCCCGGTGGAACCACGCGTAGCCGGGTCGGCCGTCGACGTGGACCGCCAACGCGGCGTGGGCGCTCCCGTCGAAGAACGCGGCGACCGCCTCGCGTCCGTCGATGCGCGACGGCGTGCCCGCCAGCACGGCCGCGTCGTCGGCCGTGACCCCCGCCCCGGGGGCCAGCAGCGTGAGCAGCCGGGCGAGGTCGCCGCCGCGCGCGGCGGCCATGAAGGCGTCGACGACCTCCCAGTCGGCCAGCGGGTCCTCGGCCGCGGGCTGCGCGACCTTGGCCCGGGCCCGCGAGGCGAGCTTGCGGGCGGCGGTCTCGCTGGTCGCGAGGACCGACGCGACCACGCCGAACTCGAAGCCGAAGCTGTCGTGCAGCACGAACGCGACCCGCTCCCGCGGGCTCAGCCGGTCGAGCACGACCTGCAGCGCGACCCCGACCGTCTCGGCGAGTGCCACCTCCTCGGCCGGGTCGGGGGCGGTCTCCCCCGGCTCGAGCTCCTCCTCGGGCACCGGCACCCGCGCCCGCAGCCGGTCCAGGCACAGCCGGGTCGTGACCGTGGTCAGCCAGGCGGCGAGGTTGTCGATCCCGGTGCCGGCCCGGTCGGTCCGGTCGAGCCGCAGCCACGCCTGCTGCACCACGTCCTCGGCCTCGTCCCGGTCGCCCAGCACCCGGGTCGCCAGCGCCACCAGGCGTGGCCGCTCGCCCTCGAACTGCGTCGTCACATCCATCGCGTCTCCTCGCTCCCACCCCTCCGACGCGTCGGAGGCGGACGGTGTGACCGGCCCGCGCGCGCGGCCCTCAGCCCGCCGGGTCCGTCGGCGGCTCGCCGCAGTCCCCCGCACCGCCGGGGTCCACCGTCGCGGTCGAGGAGTCCGGAGCGGTCCCGCCGGCGGTGACCCGGCGGCCGCTCCGGTTCACCAGGCAGAAGCCGAACCCAGCCGTCCCCGGGGCTTGGACCCCGGCGAAGTCCGGCGGCACGAACGGGACGTACCACCCGAGCTCCACCCCCGGCCGCAACCGGTCGTCGTCGACCGTCGCGACGCCCGCGTCGCTGCGCAGCCTCGCCTCGAGCGCGAACCGGCCCTCACCGTCGGACAGCGTCCGCAGCCGCACGGTGCGGGGCAGGCCGTCCTGGTCCTCGGCGAAGGAGCGGACGGCCTCCACGAGGGCGTCCGAGGTGGCCTCGAGGTCCGCGACCGCGGTCCCGCCCGGAGGGGTCTCCCGGGTGGCGCCGAGCTCCGGCGTGGTCCCGTCGCCGCCGCACCCGGCGAGCGCGAGCGCCGTGACCAGGCACAGCGCGGTCCCGGCGTACGGCGGACGGCGGCGGGCGACGGCCACGACGGGGCTCCCAGCGGGTCGGGGACGGGGACTCAGTAGTACCAGGGGAAGGGCGTCCAGTCGGGGTCGCGCTTCTCCAGGAACTGGTCACGGCCCTCCTGGGCCTCGTCGGTCATGTACGCCAGCCGCGTGGTCTCGCCGGCGAAGAGCTGCTGACCGACCAGGCCGTCGTCGATCGCGTTGAAGGCGTACTTGAGCATCCGCTGCGCCGTCGGGCTCTTGCCGTTGACCAGCCGGCCCCACTCCAGCGCGACCTGCTCGAGCTCGGCGTGCGGGACGGCCCGGTTGACCGTGCCCATCCGCACCCCGTCCTCGGCGGAGTACTCCTGGCCGAGGAAGAAGATCTCGCGGGCGACCTTCTGGCCCACCTGCCGCGCGAGGTACGCCGACCCGAAGCCGCCGTCGAAGGACCCGACGTCGGCGTCGGTCTGCTTGAAGCGTGCCTCCTCGGCGCTGGCCAGGGTCAGGTCGCAGACCACGTGCAGCGAGTGGCCACCTCCCGCCGTCCAGCCGGGGACGACGCAGATGACGACCTTGGGCATGAACCGGATCAGCCGCTGCACCTCCAGGATGTGCAGCCGCCCGAGCCGGGCCTGGTCGGCCGGCGTGCGGGCGTCGCTGGTGGCGCCGGCGGTGCCGTCCTCGTACTGGTAGCCCGCCCGCCCGCGGATCCGCTGGTCGCCGCCGGTGCAGAAGGCCCACTTGCCGTGGCGCTCGCCGGGCCCGTTGCCGGTCAGCAGCACGCACCCGACGTCGGCGGTGGTGCGCGCGTGCTCGAGCACGCGCAGCAGCTCGTCCACGGTGTGCGGCCGGAAGGCGTTGAGCACGTCGGGCCGGTCGAAGGCGACCCGGACGGTGCCGTGGGCGCGGGCCCGGTGGTAGGTCAGGTCGGCCAGGTCCTCGAAGCCGGGCACCTCGTCCCAGGCCGCCGGGTCGAAGATCTCGCTGACGCCCTCGATCGCACTCATGGGGCGACCCTAGAGCGGGTGGTGCTGGCGCGGACCTGCCAGGTCTGCTGTGCTGGACCGCATGGCGATCACCGGTGAGTACGTCCCCAGCAAGGCCCAGTGGGTCCGCGAGCAGGTCGAGCAGTTCGAGGCGAGCAACGGCCAGGAGGCCAACACGCTGCCCGGCACCGACTACCCGATCGTGGTCATCACCAACGTCGGCGCGAAGTCCGGCTACGTGCGCAAGACGCCGCTGATGCGGGTCGAGCGCGACGGCGTCTACGTCGCGATCGCCTCCAAGGGCGGCGCCCCGGAGCACCCCGAGTGGTACTTCAACTTCCTGGCCCACCCCGAGGTCGAGCTGCAGGACGGCTCGGAGAAGAAGACCTACCGCGCCGAGCTGGTCGAGGGCGAGGAGCGCGAGGACCTCTGGAGGCTCTCGGTCGACACGTGGTCGACGTACGCGTCGTACCAGGAGAAGACCGACCGCCAGATCCCGGTCTTCAAGCTCACGCCCGTCGACTGAGGAGGTCTGCTGCATGACGGCGCCCCCCGTCGCACAACGCTTCGTCGAAGCCATCGTGGCCAAGGACCGCGACGCGCTGCTGGAGCTGATGGCCCCGCGGGTCCGGATGCGCGGCATGGCCCCGGGACGCACCTGGGACTCCGACGACGCCACCACCCTCGTCGACGACGTGCTGCTCGGTGACTTCTTCGGCCCCCAGACGGAGATCACCGGCTGCCGGTGGTCGCGCACCGGCGCCGTCGAGGACGTCAACAGCGCGAGCTACCAGCTCGAGATGCGCAAGGACGGCGTCGACCTGGTGTGCGAGCAGCACACCTTCTTCGACGTCGAGGCCGGCCGGATCCACGCCCTGCACCTGATGTGCTCGGGCTTCCTCCCGCGCACCGGAGGCGGCGGCACGCTCGACTAGCGCGAGATCGACTGCGCCAGCGCCGCGAGGTGGCTGAGCCGGGCGATCTCCGAGGGCAGGATTTCCGGGCCGCCGCGCCGCACCATGACGATCATCTCGGTGCGGCCCAGCGCGCAGCCGGCCACCAGCATCTCGCCCAGCTCCTCGGGCACCTCGATCAGCGCGCCGCGCTCGAGGTCGGCGGGCCAGCGGATGTCAGGCGGGATCGTCGACGGCGCCGCCGAGGAGCCGTGGACCAGCTCGCCCCCGTCGCCCTTGCGCCGCACCCGCGCGGCCCAGTCGACCACGAAGGTCGCGGGCAGCAGGTCGACCAGGGTGTCGGGTGCCCGCGCGGGCTCCGAGGTCATCGCCTCGACCACCTCGAGGTCGCGGGTGAGGTTGGAGCCGGCGCCGTAGTGGGAGATCCAGAGCACGTCCACCCCCTCGAGCGCCGTGCAGGCCGAGATGATGCTGTCGGGCATCACGCCGTGGTCGGCGGCGAGGAAGACGTCGTCGACGGCCCGACCGTCGGCGGTGCGCTCGACGATCTCGATGGCGTCGATGTTGCCCCCCGCCGTACCGATCGCGGACGCCAGGCGTCCCAGCGACCCGGGCACGTCCGGCAGCGCCACCCGCAGCAGGTACGACATGAGGGCGACCCTACTGCGCTCGCGTGTCGCCCAGATGTCGCCGCCCGGC
The DNA here is from genome assembly GCF_001424755.1 of Marmoricola sp. Leaf446. Taxonomy (GTDB): domain Bacteria; phylum Actinomycetota; class Actinomycetes; order Propionibacteriales; family Nocardioidaceae; genus Marmoricola. The sequence continues at coordinate 127,814 of NZ_LMRF01000002.1, read as the reverse complement.
GGGCCCGGCGGGGACCCCTTCCCTAGGCTGCACCCATGAGCATCGTCCTCGTGACCGGCGCGACCGGCTTCATCGGCAGGCGGTTGGTGCCGGCCCTGATCGAGCAGGGCCACGAGGTCCGTGCCATGACCCGCCGCCCCGAGCAGTACGACGGCCCGGGCACGCCCGTCGGGGGCAACACCGACGAGCGCGACTCGCTGGACGAGCCGCTCGCGGGGGTGGAGGTCGCCTACTACCTCGTCCACTCCCTCGACGACGCCGACTTCGAGCGCAAGGACGCCCAGGCTGCGCGCAACTTCGCCGCCGCGGCCGCCGCGGCCGGGGTCCGCCAGATCGTCTACATGGGCGGCCTCGGCGACGACGGCGACCTCTCGGCCCACCTCCGCTCGCGCCGCGAGGTCGAGACCCTGCTCGGTGAGACCGGGGTCCCCGTCACGGTGCTGCGCGCGGCGATCGTGGTCGGCCACGGCGGCATCTCCTGGGAGATCACGCGCCAGCTGGTCAAGAACCTGCCCGCGATGGTGGTGCCCAAGTGGGCGGCGACCAAGACGCAGCCGATCGCGCTCGACGACGTCGTCCGCTACCTCGCCGGCGTCGCCGACCAGGACCTCGCGATGGGCCGCACCTTCGAGGTCGGCGGCCCCGACCAGCTGACCTACATCGACATGCTGCGGGTGGCCGCCGAGATCGAGACCGGTCGCCGGGTCCCGATCGTGAAGGTGCCGGTGCTCAGCCCCGGGTTGTCCTCGCGCTGGCTGGCGCTGGTCACCGACGTCGACGTCACCACCGGACGCAACCTGATCGACTCGATGGGCATCGAGGTCGTGGTCCGCGAGCAGTCGATCCGCGAGGTCGTGCCCGGCGAGCCGCTGGGCTACGAGGAGGCCGTGCGACGCGCCGTCAGCGACCGCGCCGCCGCCGAGAAGGGCGCCTGAGCGCTCAGGTCGCCGTGCCGAGGAAGATCAGCGGCAGCAGGTAGAGCATCGAGACCGACCAGGTCAGGTGGGTGATGATCGGCGCCAGGATGCCGCCGGTGGCCCGGCGCTGCAGCCCGACGATCACGCCCAGCACGATGGCGGCGAAGCCGAGCATCACGTTGCCGGTGGCCAGGGTCGCGACGGTGTAGGCCACGGTCGTGATCGCGACCTGGTGCTTGCGGATCGCGGCGTACATCGCCCCGCGGAAGAACAGCTCCTCGGCGATGCCGTTGAGCACGGTCACGACCAGCAGGACCCAGGCGTTGCCCTCGCGGGCGTACTCCAGGACGGTCTGGATGAACGGCGTCAGGTTGTCGTCGAGGAACGGCACCGCCCGGATCAGGAACGACCCGGCCACGAAGACGAGCACCAGCGCGGCCCCCAGCAGGAACGGCTGCACGACGGGGCGCGGGGCACGGGTGTCGGGCTGGGTTGGGACGCCGATCCGGCCGAGGTGGAGCGGGCCCGAGGTGAACGCGCCCACGGTCCAGACGCCCGCGAGGATCGCGGTGGCGGCGTAGAAGCGGTTGCTGTCGGTCGGCTCGATGAAGCCGAGGGTGTAGCCGAGCACGACCGCGCCGACCAGCACCACGACCACGCTCACGACCTGGCGGCGGCGGAACTCCCGGTCGGACTGGCGGTGGTCGCGCGGGGTCATGTCCCAGAGGCTCGAGCGCAGCGTGGTGCGCAGGCCCCGGACTGTCCGCATGCAGCGACCCTAACCGGGCCCCGGGCACGTGACCCCCGGGGCCGGTCGGTGGTCCCTCGTAGGGTCGGCGCATGACCTCGATCATGTGGTTCCGCCGCGACCTCCGGCTGCGGGACAACCCGGCGCTGCGGGCCGCCGCGTCCGACGGCCCGGTCCTGGGTCTGTTCGTCCTCGACCCCGTGCTGTGGCGCACCGCCGGCCACTCCCGCCGGGCGTGGCTCGCTGCCAACCTGCGCTCCCTCGACGACTCCATGGGGGGTCGGCTGTGCGTCCGCATCGGTGACCCGGCCTCGCTGGTGCCGTCCCTGGCCGAGGACGTCGGGGCCGAGCGGGTCCACGTCACCAACGACTCCACCCCCTACGCCCTGCGCCGCGACCGGGCCGTGGTCGACGCGCTGCCCCAGGGCGTCGAGGGCGTCGCCACCGGCACGCCGTACGCCGTGGCTCCCGGCACCGTGAAGAACGGCTCGGGCAACCCCTACAAGGTCTTCACCCCCTTCAGCCGGGCCTGGCGCGACGTCGGGTGGGACGACCCCGTCCAGGCGCCCCGCGGCGTGGACTGGGTCGACCACGACGACGACAAGCGCGTCGCCGCCCGCTTCGACAAGGCCCTCGAGGAGGCGCCCGAGACGATGCCGACCGCCGGCGAGGACGCCGCCTGGCGCCGGGCGCGGTCCTTCCTCGAGCACGACGTCGCCGACTACGACGACGCGCGCGACGACCCGGGCGCCGACCGCACCTCGCGGCTCTCGGCCTACCTCAAGTACGGCGTCCTGCACCCCCGCCAGCTGCTCGCCGAGACCCAGGGTCGGGGCGGCTCCGGGGCGCGGACCTTCGACACCGAGCTGTGCTGGCGCGACTTCTACGCCGACGTGCTGCACCACAACCCACGCTCGTCCTGGCACGACCTCAACCCGGTCAACGCGCTGACCTACGACGACCCGGGCGAGGACGTGGAGGCCTGGAAGCAGGGCCGCACCGGCTTCCCGATCGTCGACGCGGGGATGCGACAGCTGCTCCACGAGGGCTGGATGCACAACCGGGTGCGGATGATCACCGCCAGCTTCCTGACCAAGGACCTCCACGTGTGGTGGCCGGTCGGGGCCCGACACTTCCTGGACCACCTGATCGACGGCGACATCGCGTCCAACAACCACGGCTGGCAGTGGGTGGCCGGCACCGGCACCGACGCCTCGCCCTACTTCCGGGTCTTCAACCCGGTCACGCAGGGGCTGAAGTTCGACGCGTCCGGCGACTACGTCCGCCGCTGGGTCCCCGAGCTGCGCCACCTCGAGGGCAAGCAGGCGCACCAGCCCTGGGACGCCGAGGACGGCTACGCCCACGACTACCCCAGGCGCATCGTCGACCACGCCGAGGAGCGCCAGGAGGCGCTGGACCGCTACGGCCGTGGGCGCGACTGACCCTCCGGCGCACCGAGCGCGAAGGCGTCCACCACCTCGTGGCGGGCCTTGCCCCCGGGTCCCTCCCCGAGGTGGGAGGCGACCAGCGCCACCTCCTCGACGGTCCACGTCGGCCCGGCGTAGGTGTCCAGCACCCGCAGCCACCGGGTGGCCTCCACCGGCCGGGCGACGCGCGCGACGGTGAGGTGGGGCCGGAACCGCTGGCCGTCGACCTCGACGCCCGCCCCGCTCGCCGCGTGGCGGGCACCGACGGCCGTCCGCTCCAGCTCGACCGGGTCGGTCTCGACACCCGCGAAGAGCAGCCGGGCCCGCGCGGGGTTCGGGAACGCCCCGCCCCCGGCGAGCCGGGCCTCCACCGGCCGACGGCGCGAGGCCGCGGCGGCGAGCCGGTCGACCAGGGCGTCGTACGCCCGGTCGGGCACGTGCTCCATGAACGCCAGGGTGACGTGCCACTGCGCCACCGGGGTCCAGCGCAGCGGCCGCCCCTCGACCCGGGCCTCCTGGCGCGGGGCCAGGAACTCCTCGAGGTGCTCCAGCACCGCGGGCGGCGGCAGCACGGCGACGAACATCCGGGTCACGGCGCGAGTGTGGCACCGGGTGGGGAGGTGACGCGGGCCATACCGCCGTGAACTCCGGCGTGGGGCGGGTACGACGAGACCGGTCGACCTTTGGTTTGATCGTTCCAAATCCGCAACACCGAGGAGCACACGTGGAGATCTGGCCCGGCAAGGCCTACCCCCTGGGGGCGACGTTCGACGGCAGCGGCACCAACTTCGCCCTGTTCAGCGAGGTCGCCGAGCGCGTCGAGCTGTGCCTGTTCCAGGTGGCCCCGGGCGGCGGCGTCGAGGAGACCCGCATCGAGCTCACCGAGGTCGACGCCTACGTGTGGCACTGCTACCTGCCCACGGTGCAGCCCGGCCAGCGCTACGGCTACCGCGTGCACGGCCCGTGGGAGCCCGAGAAGGGCCTGCGCTGCAACCCGAACAAGCTGCTCCTGGACCCCTACGCCAAGGCGACCGCCGGCGAGATCGACTGGGACCAGTCGCTGTTCGGCTACGACTTCGACGACCCGGAGTCGCGCAACGACGACGACTCCGCCGAGCACATGACCCACGGCGTGGTGATCAACCCGTTCTTCGACTGGGAGGGCGACCGCGCGCTCGCGATCCCCTACAACGAGTCGGTCATCTACGAGGCCCACGTCAAGGGCATGACCCAGCTGCACCCCGACGTGCCCGAGGAGCTGCGCGGCACCTACGCCGGCCTCGCCCACCCGGCCGTGACCAGCCACCTCAAGCGGCTCGGCATCACCGCGATCGAGCTGATGCCGGTCCACCAGTTCGTGCAGGACAACACCCTGCTCGAGAAGGGGCTGCGCAACTACTGGGGCTACAACACCCTCGCCTTCCTGGCCCCCCACGCGTCGTACGCCGCGACGGGCGACCTGGGCCAGCAGGTGCAGGAGTTCAAGCAGATGGTGAAGTCGATGCACCAGGCGGGCATCGAGGTCATCCTCGACGTGGTCTACAACCACACCGCCGAGGGCAACCACCTCGGGCCGACGCTGAGCTTCAAGGGCATCGACAACCCGGCCTACTACCGCCTCGTCGACGACGACCAGCAGTACTACATGGACTACACGGGCACCGGGAACACCCTCAACGTGCGCCACCCGCACTCGCTGCAGCTGATCATGGACTCGCTGCGCTACTGGGTGACCGAGATGCACGTCGACGGCTTCCGCTTCGACCTCGCCGCCGCGCTGGCCCGCGAGTTCTACGACGTGGACCGGCTCGCGACGTTCTTCGAGCTCGTGCAGCAGGACCCGGTCGTGAGCCAGGTCAAGCTCATCGCCGAGCCCTGGGACGTCGGCCCCGGCGGCTACCAGGTCGGCAACTTCCCGCCCCAGTGGACCGAGTGGAACGGCGCCTACCGCGACACCGTCCGCGACTTCTGGCGCGGCGAGCCCGACCTCGGCGACTTCGCCTCCCGGCTGGCCGGCTCCTCGGACTTCTACGAGAACTCCGGTCGCCGTCCCTTCGCCAGCATCAACTTCGTCACCGCCCACGACGGCTTCACGCTCGCCGACCTGGTGTCCTACAACGAGAAGCACAACGACGCCAACGGCGAGGACAACAACGACGGCGAGAGCCACAACCGCTCCTGGAACCACGGCGCGGAGGGCCCGACCGACGACCCGGAGGTCCGCGCGCTGCGGGCCCGCGACCAGCGCAACGTGCTCGCCACGCTGCTGCTGAGCCAGGGCGTGCCGATGATCCTGCACGGCGACGAGATGGGACGCACCCAGGGCGGCAACAACAACACCTACGCCCAGGACTCCGAGATCTCCTGGATGCACTGGGACGCCGCCGACAAGCCGCTCATCGACTTCACCGCGGCGCTGATCCGGCTGCGGCTGCGGCACCCGACCTTCCGCCGCAAGCAGTTCTTCACCGGCGAGGCCGTCAAGGACGGCGAGCGCCTCGACGACATCGTGTGGCTGCACCCCGACGGTCGCGTCATGGAGGACGGCGACTGGAGCGACGGGCTGCGCAGCGTCGGCATGTACCTCAACGGCGACGGCATCGCGGGCCGCGACTCCCGCGGCAACCCGGTGGTCGACGACGACTTCCTGCTGTTCTTCAACGTCGGCGACGCGGTGACGCTCACGCTGCCCCCGCAGGAGTACTCCCCGGCCTGGGACGTCGTGGTCGACACCGGCGGGGTGGCCGACAGCGGTCGGTCCTACGCCGCGGGCGACACCGTCGAGCTGCACGCCCGCTCCATCCTGGTGCTGCGCGAGCACCACGAGCCCGAGCGCGAGCCCGACCACTCGGTCGCGGCCTCGCTCGCGGTGCAGGGCGGCGGCGCCAGCAACATCGACACCAGCGAGAACGCTCCGCTCGCCGGCCCCGGTCAGCAGGCGGGGTCCCTCCTGTGACACCCCCTGCAAGCGTGCCGGCGAGCACCTACCGGTTCCAGGTCACCGCCAACCTCGACCTCGCCGAGGTCGCCCGCCGGCTGCCCTACCTGCACGACCTCGGCATCGACTGGGTCTACCTCTCCCCGCTGCTCCAGGCCGAGCCCGGCAGCGACCACGGCTACGACGTCGTCGACCCCACCCGGGTCGACGCGTCGCGCGGCGGCCCCGAGGGGCTGGCCGCGGTGGCGGCGGAGGCCCACCGGCTCGGCATGGGCGTGCTCGTCGACGTGGTGCCCAACCACGTCGGCGTCGCCACCGCGTCGGCGAACCCGTGGTGGTGGGACCTGCTGCAGCACGGCCGGGACTCGGCGTACGCGTCGTACTTCGACGTCGACTGGGAGGCCGGCGACGGCCGCCTGCTCGTGCCCGTGGTCGGCGACGACGACGAGGACGCCGTCCAGGTGGCGCAGGGCGAGGTCCGCTACCACGACCACCGCTTCCCGATGGCGCCCGGGACGACGACGCTCGAGGAGCAGCACTACCGCCTCGTGCACTGGCGCCGCGGCGACGCCGAGCTCAACTACCGCCGGTTCTTCACCGTCACCACGCTCGCCGGCGTCCGCGTCGAGGACGCCGACGTCTTCGACGCCGCGCACGTCGAGGTCGCCCGCTGGTTCGACGAGGGGCTGGTCGACGGGCTCCGGGTCGACCACCCCGACGGCCTGCGCGACCCCGGCGCCTACCTCGACGACCTGGCCCGCCTCACCGGCGGCTCCTACGTGCTCGTCGAGAAGATCCTCGAGCCCGGCGAGGAGCTGCCCACCTCGTGGGCCACCGCCGGCACCACGGGGTACGACGTGCTGGCGCTGCTCGACCGGGTGCTGACCGACCCGGCCGGCGAGGCCCCGCTGACCGCGCTCGACGCCCGGCTGCGCGGCCTGCCCGGCACCGACGAGGACTGGGACGAGCTCGTCCACGACAGCAAGCGCGCCGTCGCGACGGGTGGCCTGCTGGCCGAGACCCGCCGGATCGTCCGCGAGCTCCCCGAGCCGCTCCGGACCCGGCTGACGCCCGTCGTCGCCGAGGACGCCGTGGCCGAGGCGCTGACCTGCTTCCCGGTCTACCGCTCCTACCTGCCGCTCGGGCGCGAGCACCTCGACGAGGCGCTCGCCCTGGCCCGGCGGCACCGGCCCGACCTGGCCGACGTGCTCGACCTGCTGGCGCCCGTGCTGGCCGACCCCGAGGCCCCGGCCGCGCGACGCTTCCAGCAGACCAGCGGCATGGTGATGGCCAAGGGAGTCGAGGACAGCTCGTTCTACCGCTGGTCGCGGCTGACCGCGCACGACGAGGTGGGCGGCGACCCGGGCACCTTCGTGGTGACGCCGTCGGACTTCCACGCTGCGATGGTCGAGCGCCAGGCCACGTGGCCGACCGCGATGACCACGCTGAGCACCCACGACACCAAGCGCGGCGAGGACGTCCGCGCCCGGGTCCTGGCCCTGGCCGAGGTCCCCCAGGTGTGGGAGGAGGCACTGGGCCGGCTGCTCGAGCTGGCGCCCGTGCCCGACGAGGGGTTCGCCAACCTGCTCTGGCAGGCCGTGGTCGGCGCCTGGCCGGCCCGCGTGGACGGCGCCCCGCCCTCCGACCTGCGCGCGCGCCTGTCGGCGTACGCCGAGAAGGCGATGCGCGAGGCCGGCGACCGCACCACCTGGACCGACCCCGACGAGGAGTTCGAGGCGGCCGTGCACGCCGCCGTCGACGCGGCCTTCGACGACCCGGCCGTGGCCGGGCTGGTCACCGACCTGGTGGCCCGGCTCGCCGACGCCGGCTGGAGCAACGCGCTGAGCGCCAAGCTGGTCGCGATCACCGCGCCGGGCGTGTGCGACGTCTACCAGGGCAGCGAGCTGTGGGAGCAGAGCCTGGTCGACCCCGACAACCGGCGCCCGGTCGACCTCGACCGCCGCGCCGAGCTGCTGGCCGGCCTCGACGCCGCTGCCGCCGTCCCCGCCGCGCCGTCGGGCCCCGACGACGAGGGGCTGGCCAAGCTCTGGGTCACCGCGACCGCGCTGCGGCTGCGCCGCGACCGGTCCGAGCTGTTCGGGGACTACGCCCCGCTCACCGCGACCGGGCCCGCCGCCGACCACGTGCTCGCCTTCGACCGCGGCGGCGCCGTCACCCTCGCCACGCGGCTCCCGCTCGGCCTGGCCGAGACCGGCTGGGGCGAGACCGTCGTCGAGCTGCCCGGGGGACACTGGCGCGACGTGCTGGGCACGGCCACCGGCCTGAGCGGGTCGGTGCCGGTCGGCACGCTGCTGACCGGGCTCCCGGTCGCGCTGCTGGTGAGGGAGGACCGAGATGGTGCGTGACCGCTTCGACGTCTGGGCGCCCGACGCCGACCGGGTGCGGCTGTCCGTCGTGGTCGACGGGGCCGAGCAGGTGCTGTCGATGCGGCAGGGCGAGGACGGCTGGTGGACGGCCGAGGACGCGCCGACCGCGGCGGTCGTCGACTACGGCTACCTCGTCGACGACGACGAGACCCCCAAGCCCGACCCGCGCTCGCGCTGGCAGCCCGAGGGCGTGCACGCCCGCTCGCGCACCTTCGACGCCGGCGACTTCGCGTGGACCGACCAGGGGTGGACCGGCCGCCAGCTCGCCGGTTCGGTCGTCTACGAGCTCCACCTCGGCACCTTCACGCCCGAGGGCACCCTCGACTCCGCGATCGAGCGGCTCCCGCACCTCGTCGACCTCGGCGTCGACCTGGTCGAGCTGCTGCCCGTCAACGCGGTCAACGGCACCCACAACTGGGGCTACGACGGCGTGCTCTGGTACGCCGTCCACGAGCCCTACGGCGGGCCCGCGGCGTACCAGCGGTTCGTCGACGCCTGCCACGCCCACGGCCTCGGCGTCGTGCAGGACGTCGTCTACAACCACCTCGGGCCGTCCGGGAACTACCTCCCGGTCTTCGGGCCCTACCTGCACGCCACCGGCCAGAACAGCTGGGGCTCCTCGCTCAACCTCGACGGTGAGGGGTCGGCGGAGGTGCGCCGCTACGTGCTCGACAACGCGGCGATGTGGCTGCGCGACTTCCACGTCGACGCCCTGCGCCTCGACGCCGTCCACGCGCTGGCCGACACCTCGATCACCCACCTGCTCGAGGAGCTCGCGACCGAGGTCGACGCGCTGTCGGCCCACCTGCGACGCCCGCTGACGCTGATCGCCGAGAGCGACCTCAACGACACCCGGATGGTCACCCCGCGCGAGGCCGGCGGACGCGGCATCCACGCGCAGTGGAGCGACGACTTCCACCACGCCGTGCACGTGGCGCTGACCGGGGAGACGAGCGGCTACTACGGCGACTTCGCGCCGCTGTCGGCGCTGGCCAAGGTGTGCGAGCGGGGCTTCCTGCACGACGGCACCTGGTCGAGCTTCCGCGGCGCCCGCCACGGCCGCCCCGTCGACACCGCCGCGATGCCCACCTGGCGGCTCGTGGTCGCCAACCAGAACCACGACCAGATCGGCAACCGCGCCGTCGGCGACCGGCTCGCCGCCACCCTCGACGACGACCAGCTGGTCTGCGCGGCGCTGCTGACGCTGGCCGGCCCGTTCACGCCGATGCTGTTCCAGGGCGAGGAGTGGGCGGCCTCGACGCCGTTCCAGTTCTTCACCTCCCACCCCGAGCCCGAGCTCGCCGAGGCGGTCCGCACCGGGCGCCGGTCGGAGTTCGCGAGCCACGGCTGGGGCGAGCAGGAGGTGCCCGACCCGCAGGACCCGGCGACCTACGACCGGTCCGAGCTCGACTGGTCGGAGCTCACCTCGGGTCGTCACGCGGTCGTGCTGGCGGCCTACCGCGAGCTCGGCCGGCTGCGGCGCGTCGTGCCCGACCTGACCGACCCGTCCTTCGGCGCGGTCTCCTGCACCGCCGACGAGGAGTCGCGGGTCTTCACGCTGCGCCGCGGCGCGACGCTGATGGTGGTCAACTTCGGCTCCTCCCCGGCCTCGGTGCCGCTCTCCGGTCCCGCCGAGCAGCTCTTCGCCACCCCGTCCGGCGTCACGCTGCAGACCGACCGGGTAGACGTACCTGCTCACGGTGGGGTGCTGCTGCGGGTCGGGTGAGCGGCTGCTGGTTCCCCGGACGTCCGGGGAATCTGGTGCTCGGCAGGTGTTGCGATGCCCGCCAAGCACCAGCAAAGGCTGCCGAGTCGTACGCCGGGGGGCGGACGGCCCGTCGCGCACCGGACCGACCACCCCCGCGGTCGGCGAGACTCGTCCCGTGATCGTCGTACGCCGCGCTGCCGCCGCCCTCGTCGCGGCCGCCCTGGCGATGCTGGCCGCGTGCGGCGGCACCGACCCTCCGGAGGCGACGCCGACGCCCAGCCCGACCACGAGCCCGAGCAGCCCGGCCCCGACCAGCCCAGCCCCGTCGACCAGCCCGACGGACACCCCGACCCGGACGCCCGCCCCCGACCCGGCGCCCGGCACCGTCCCGCCCGCCTGGCTCGGCACCCGGGTGCTGCCGCTGCAGGAGAACGGATTCGGGGTGGTGCGCCCGACCCCGCCCGAGCTGCGCGTACGACGCTTCACGCTGCCGGACACCCTGGGCCCCCTGCCCGGCCGGGGGTTCGCCTCCCGGGTGGTCAGCCCGACGCCGCAGCGAGTCGTGAGGCGCTCGACCTGGCGGCCCGGCTGCCCCGTCGGGCCGGCCGACCTGGCCTGGGTGCGACTGACCTTCCGCGGGTTCGACGGCGAGCGGCACACGGGCGAGCTGTTGGTCGCCGCCCGGGTGGCCGAGGACCTGGTCGGCGTCTTCCGCCGGCTGTGGGAGGCACGCTTCCCGATGGAGGAGCTGCGGATCACCCGGCGCGACGAGCTGGACGCCCCGCCGACCGGCGACGGCAACACCACGGGCGCGCTCGCCTGCCGCCCGGTGCGCGGGTCGAGCGTCACCAGCCAGCACGCCCTGGGCCTGGCCGTCGACGTCAACCCGTTCCAGAACCCCTACCGGCGCGGCGACGACGTGCTGCCGGAGCTCGCCTCGGCGTACCTCGACCGCGACCGGGTGCGACCCGGCGTGATCACGCCCGACGGGCCGGTCGTGGCGGCGTTCGCCGCGATCGGGTGGGAGTGGGGCGGCGACTGGCGCACCTTGGAGGACTACCAGCACTTCAGCGAGAACGGTCGCTAGACCTCTGCCGGGCCGCCGCCGGCCGGTCCTTGACGCCCACGGGGGCACCACCGAGGGTGGTGCACGTCACACCGACCCCGAGGAGAGCGTCATGAGCGTGTTCGACCTGACCGGCCGCAAGGCGTTCGTCACCGGAGCCGCCCAGGGCCTCGGCGAGGGTATGGCCAAGGCGCTGGCGGCCGCCGGCGCCCGCGTCGTCGTGGCCGACCTCCAGGAGGACGTGGGCCGGGCCGTGGCCGAGGCGCTGCCGGGCGAGGGCCACGGCTTCGTGCGCCTCGACGTGACCGACGACGCCGGCTGGGAGAGCGCGGTGGCCGAGGCCGCCGGGCTGCTCGGGGGCCTCGACGTGCTCGTCAACAACGCGGGTGTGGAGATCACCAGCCTGATCACCGAGGTCGAGGCGGCCGACGTCCGCACCATGCTCGAGGTCAACGTGCTCGGCACGACCCTCGGCCTCAAGCACGGCCTGCGCGCGATGCGACCGGGTGGCGTCGCCGGCCAGGGCGGCGCGATCGTCAACGTCGCCTCGGTGGCCGCGACCATCGCCTTCCCGGGCATCTCGGTCTACTCCGCCACCAAGTCGGCCGTCGACCGGCTCACCCGGGTCGCCGCCACGGAGGCCGGCAAGCTCGGCTACGGCGTCCGGGTCAACTGCGTCTACCCCGGCCTGGTGCCGACCGCGATGGGCGCCGGCCTGGCCAACGACGTGGCCGAGATCGGGCTGTTCCCCTCCGCCGAGGAGGCGGTCGGCGCCGTCGTCGAGCTGACCCCGGCCGGACGCCTGGGCACCGTGGAGGACATGGCCGACGCGGTCGTGTTCCTGGCCTCCGACGCCGCGCGCTTCGTCACCGGCGCCGGGCTGCCCGTCGACGGCGGGATGGGCATGTGAGGACCCCGGCCCGGACCGCGTACGCCGGGGGCTGACCCGTGCGGCTGTGCGACTACCTCGACAAGGGCGCCTCGCTCGGGCCCGACGCACCCTGCCTGACCACCGACGGCACCAGCGCGTCGTACGCCGAGACGCAGGCGCTCTCGCACCGGATCGCGGCGTCCCTGGTCGCCCTCGACGTCGCCCCCGGCGCGAGCGTCGCGATCCTCTCGGCCAACGACCCCGTCGCGTTCACCACCGTGTTCGGCATCAGCCGGGCCGGGGCCACCTGGTGCCCGGTCAACCCCCGCAACGAGGCGGCCGAGAACCATGAGCTGCTCGAACTCTACGGCTGCCGGGTGCTGGTCTTCCAGGTCGCGTTCGCCCCGCTGGTGGCCGCTATCCGCGACGACCTGCCGCAGCTGGCCCACCTGGTGTGCCTCGACGGCGAGGTCGGGGGCGCGCTGTCGTGGCAGGAGTTCCTCGCGAGGGGCGCCGACGCGCCGATCGACACCCCGCCCGCGCGGGCCGACGACGTGGCGATGCTCGTCGGCACCGGGGGCACCACCGGCCGACCCAAGGGCGTGATGCTGACCCAGCGCAACCTGGAGACGATGACGGCGCTGACCCTGATGAGCTACCCGTTCGAGGGGCGGCCGACCTACCTCGCGCTCGCGCCCCTCACCCACGCCGCCGGCGTGCTCTGCTTCCCGGTGCTCGCCCTGGGTGGCGAGGTCGTGGTGATGCGCAGCCCCGACGTCGGGGGCTTCCTCGACCTGCTGGAGCGGCACCGGGTGACCCACACCTTCCTGCCGCCGACGCTGGTCTACCTCGTGCTCGGGCACCCGCGGCTGGACGCCACGGACCTCTCGGCGCTGCAGTGCTTCTGGTACGGCGCCGCGCCGATGTCGACCACCCGGCTGGAGGAGGCGCTGCGGCGGATCGGGCCGATGGGACAGCTGTTCGGGCAGACCGAGGCGCCGATGATGATCTCGACGATGGCCCCGGCCGACCACTACCGCGCCGACGGCTCGGTCGCGACCGAGCGGCTGGCCTCGGCCGGTCGACCGACCCCGCTGGTGCAGCTGGGCGTGATGGCCGAGGACGGGGGGTTGCTCCCCGTCGGGGAGCGTGGCGAGATCGTGGTGCGCGGGTCGCTGGTGATGGCGGGCTACCACCGCGACCCCGAGGCCACCGCGGAGGCCTCGCGCCACGGGTGGCACCACACCGGCGACATCGGCTACCTCGACGAGGACGGCTACCTGTTCGTCGTCGACCGGGCCAAGGACATGATCATCACCGGCGGCTTCAACGTGTACTCCACCGAGGTCGAGCAGGCGCTGCTCGCCCACCCCGCCGTCCTCGACTGCGCCGTGGTCGGCCGTCCCGACGAGAAGTGGGGCGAGCGGGTGGAGGCGGTGGTGCAGCCGCACCCCGGCGCCGAGGTCGACCCCGACGAGGTGCGGGCCTTCGTCAAGGCGCGGATCGGCTCGGTCAAGACGCCCAAGCAGGTCCACGTCTGGCCCGACCTGCCGCGCTCCAAGGTGGGCAAGGTCCTCAAGAACGAGGTCAAGGCCGGCCTCTGAGGCTCAGCCGCCGAGCAGGTCCTCGAACGACCCCATCGCGGCGACGTCGCGGTCGAACTGGTCGAGCCGCTCGGCCTGGGCCCGGGGACCGACGAGCCGGTCGACGAGCTCGCCGGCCGCACGGTCGATCCGGGTGCGCAGGGCGCTGTCGGCGCCCCCGCGCGCCCAGTCCTCGCTGGCGGCGAAGACACCGGTCGGGAGCACCGCCGCGTGCAGGTAGGAGAACAGCGGCCGCAGCGCGTGGTCGAGCACGAGGCTGTGGCGGGCGGTGCCCGCCGTGGCCGCGACCAGGACCGGCACCCCGTCCAGGGTGCCCCGCTCCAGGACGTCGAAGAAGGTCTTGAACAGCCCGCTGTAGGACGCGCTGAACACCGGCGTCACCGCCACGACGGCGTCGGCCGCCGCGACCTGGGCCTGCGCCGTCGCGACCTCGCCGCTGGCGAAGCCGGTCAGCAGCGCGTCGGTGAGGCCGTGGGCCAGGGCCCGCAGCTCGACGTGCTGGACCTCGACGACGGCACCCCGCTCGGTCGCGACCCGGGTGGTCGCCTCGGCGAGCAGGTCGGCGAGCAGCTTGGTCGAGGAGGGGTCGGACAGCCCGGCCGAGACGACCACGACCCGGCGTACGTCGACCGCCCGGCCGGCCCCGCCGGGCGCACCCGGCGAGGTCCGACGGAACGGGATCGGGTCGCTCATGCCGCGCTCCCCGAGGCCGAGGCGGCCGGGGTCTGCGTCGGGACGGCGGCCAGGCCGAGCTCGGTGCGCAGCGAGGCCACGACCTCGCCGAGCAGGTCGAGCTGGTGCAGGACCGTGCTCAGCGGCAGCCCGGCGTGGTCGATCAGGAAGAGCTGGCGCTGGTAGTCGCCGGCGTACTCCCGGAACGACAGGGTGCGCTCGACGACCTCGGCCGGGGTGCCGACGGTCAGCGGGGTCTGCCGGGTGAAGTCCTCGAGCGAGGGACCGTGGCCGTAGACGGGCGCGTTGTCGAAGTAGGGCCGGAACTCGTTCACGGCCTGCTCGTGGGTGCGGCCGAGGTAGACCTGGCCACCGAGCCCGACCACGGCGTCCTCGGCGCGGCCGTGGCCGTAGTGCTCGAAGCGCTGGCGGTAGAACTCGACCATCCGCGCGGTGTGCGAGGCGGGCCAGAAGATGTGGTTGGAGAAGAACCCGTCGCCGTAGTAGGCCGCCTGCTCGGCGATCTCGGGGCTGCGGATCGAGCCGTGCCAGACGAACGGCGCCTCGCCGTCGAGCGGCCGCGGCGTCGCGGTGAAGCCCTGCAGCGGCGTGCGGAACTTGCCCTGCCAGTCGACGTTCTCCTCGCGCCACAGGCGGTGGAGCAGCGCGTAGTTCTCGATCGCCAGCGGGATGCCCTCGCGGATGTCCTTGCCGAACCAGGGGTAGACCGGGCCGGTGTTGCCGCGGCCGAGCATGAGGTCCATCCGGCCGTCGAGCAGGTGCTGCAGCGTGGCGTAGTCCTCGGCGATGCGCACCGGGTCGGTGGTGGTGATAAGCGTGGTGCTGGTCGAGAGCTTGATCCGCTCGGTCTGCGCCCCGATGTAGGCCATGGTCGTCGTGGGCGAGCTCGCGACGAAGGGCGGGTTGTGGTGCTGGCCGACCGCGACGACGTCGAGCCCGACCTCCTCGGCCTTGCGGGCGATCTCGACGGTGGCCTTGATCCGCTCGTGCTCGGTCGGGGTCCGGCCCGTCGTGGGGTCGGTGGTGACGTCGCCGACGGTGAAGATGCCGAACTCCATGGGTGCCTCCGGTGCGCTGGTAGTTGCTGGCTCAACTACGTGACACGTCACCCTATTCCACGCGCGCGTCAGGCCGGGCGCTGGGGCTCCACGACGTCGGGGTCGAGGAACCGGTCGGGCACCTCGGTCGGCCGTGGGAAGCGCGCACTGCGCTCCACCTCGTTGAGGTCGAGGTGGTTGCGCATGTAGAGCTGCCGGCCGTCGTACGGCGGGTCGTACTCCCACGGCGTCACCGTGCCCTGGCGCAGCGCGTGCCAGATCAGCCGTCGCCGGGCCTGGTCGGCGAGCACGTCGGCGTTGAGCCGGTCGAGGTCCCAGCGGGCCGCGACCTCGGTGCGCAGCTGGCGCACGCGGGCGGCGTACGCCGGGTCCTCGGCCAGGTTGACCCGCTCGTCGGGGTCGTCGGCGAGGTCGTAGAGCTGGTCGGGGTCGACCGGCGAGTGCACGAACTTCCAGGTGCCGCGCCGGATCATCACGATCGGCGCGATCGCGCCCTCGCCCATGTACTCGCCGACCACCTCGCGTGGCACCGGCTCGACGTCGGGCCGCTCGTCCGGGGCGCCGGGGTCGCGGCACAGGCCGAGCAGCGAGTGGCCGGGCATCGGGTCGACCAGCGTCGGCACGCCCTCGCCGACCAGCTCGGTCAGCGTGGGCAGCACGTCGACGAGCGAGACGGGCGCGGCCACCCGCTTGGGCGCGAACCGGGAGGGGCTGTGGATCACCAGGGGGATCCGGGCCGCGCCCTCGAAGAAGTTCATCTTGTACCAGAGCCCGCGCTCGCCGAGCATGTCGCCGTGGTCGGCCACGACCATCACCACGGTGTCGTCGTCGACCCCGAGGCCCTTCATGGTCGAGAGCAGCCGGGCGGTCCAGTCGTCGAGGTAGGACACGTTGCCGTAGTAGGCCCGCCGGGCCCGGCGTACGTCGCGCTCGGTGATCTCGACCTCGTCCATCGCGCTCACGTGGCGCAGCCGCGCGGTGTGCGGGTCGAGCGGCACCTCGCCCTGGCGGATGCGGGGCAGCGGGATGTCGACGCCCTCGAACCGGTCCCAGTACTGCGAGCGGGTGACGTAGGGGTCGTGGGGGTGGGTGAAGGAGACGACCAGCATCCAGGGCCGCTCGTCGTCGTCGCGGGCCAGCTCCTGCAGCGCCCGCACGCCCTGGTGGCCGACCTCGTCGTCGAAGAGCAGCTGGTTGGTGACCTCGGCGACGCCGGCCTGGGTGACGGCGTCCATGTTGTGCATCCACCAGTCGACGCGCTCGTCTGGCTGCAGCCAGTCGGGGGTCCAGCCGAAGTCGGCGGGGTAGATGTCGGTGGTGCGCCGCTCCTCGAACCCGTGCAGCTGGTCGGGGCCGACGAAGTGCATCTTGCCGTCGAGCACGGTGCGGTAGCCCGCCGACCGGGCGAGGTGGGCGAAGGTCGGCACGGTGGTCGCGAGGTAGGCCGCGTTGTCGTAGCCGCGGGTCGCCGAGGGCAGCTGGCCGGTCATCATGCAGTAGCGCGCAGGGGTGCACAGCGGGCTGTTGGAGTACGCCGCGTCGAAGACCACGCCCTCGCGCGCGAGCCGGTCGATGGTGGGCGTCCGCGCGGCCGCGTTGCCGTAGCACCCGAGGGCGTCGGGGGGGACCTGGTCGAACATCACGACCAGGATGTTGGGTCGCTCCGCGGGAGGCTTCACGGTCACTCCTGGAGTGTGACACCCCTGCCGGGGGTCTCCGCCAGCGCGCCACGCAACCGCTCGCGCAGGCCGCTCGCGCGCTGCACCTCGCGCGAGACCGCGGCCCGCACCGCGGCCTCGGTGCCGACCACGCGGACCCGCTCCTGGGCCCGCGTAACGGCGGTGTAGAACAGCTCGCGGGTGAGCAGGCGGGACTGCTCGTCGGGCAGCACCACGCTCACCACCCGCGCCTGGGACCCCTGCGACTTGTGCACCGTCATCGCGTGCACGGTCTCCACCCCCGCCAGCCGGCTGGTGGCCAGCTCGCGGGTGGCGCCACCGACCTGGACCACCACGCGCAGCCGGCCCTCCTCGTCGCGGACGGTCGCCCCCATGTCGCCGTTGTTGAGCAGCTGGTCGTAGTCGTTGGCGGTCACCAGGATCGGGCGGCCGGCGTACCACTCGTCGTAGTGGGTGACGCCGGTGCGCTCCGCGACCAGCCGCTCGACCAGGCGGTTCCAGCCGCCGACGCCGTAGGGGCCCTCGCGGTGGGCGCACAGCAGCCGGTGGCCGCCCAGCGCCGCGAGCGCGCCGGTCCGGTCGCCCGCCTCGCCCGTGCGGCGCAGCTCGACGGCGACGTCGGCCACCTCGTCGCGGAACCGGGTCATCGCGGCCTCGTCGGCGGCGTCGACGAGCTCGACCTCACCGCCGCCGGCGCGCAGCTGGGCCAGTGCGGCGTCGGCGTCGCCGGTGCGCAGCGCGTCGGCCAGGGCGCCGATGCGGGCGCCGAAGCGGTGCGTGCGGCGCAGCGCGGCCACCGGGGAGTCCGCGCTGTCCTCGAGGCCCGCGACCAGGTCGGCCAGCACCGCCCCGGCCTCCACCGAGGCCAGCTGGTCGGGGTCGCCCACGAGCACGAGCCGGGCGTCGGGCCGCATCGCCTCCAGCAGCCGGGCCATCATCGTCAGCGAGACCATCGAGGTCTCGTCGACGACCACGACGTCGTGCGGCAGCCGGTTGCCGCGGTGGTGACGGAACCGCACCCGGCTGTCGGGCCGCCAGCCGAGCAGCCGGTGGAGGGTGGAGGCCTGCAGCACGCCGAGCCGCTCCTGGTCGGCCGGGGCGAGCCGCTCGGTCGCCTCCTGCACGGCCTCCTGGAGCCGGGCAGCGGCCTTGCCGGTCGGGGCGCTGAGCGCCATCCGGGGCGGCCGGCCGGTCAGCAGCTCGTGCTGCTCGGCGACCAGGGTGAGCAGGCCGGCCACGGTGGTGGTCTTGCCGGTGCCGGGGCCGCCGGTGAGCACGGTGGTCCAGCGGACGGCGGCCCCGCGGGCGGCGTCGCGCTGCTCGGCGTACCCCTCGCCGGGGAAGACCCGCTCCAGCCCGGCCTCGAGGAGCCCGAGGTCGACCTCGGGCGGCTCGCGGCGCACCCGGGCGACGAGGTCGTCGCAGACCTGGCCCTCCTCGCGCCAGTAGCGGTCGAGGTAGAGGCGGGTGCCGTCGAGGCGCAGCAGCTGCTGCGCGACCAACGCACTGCCCGCCACCGCCGCGGTCCAGGCCGCCGGCTCGGGCCAGGGCAGCGCGACGTCGTCCTCGAGCGGCAGCGACCCGATGGTCGCGAGGTCGAGGCACACCGAGCCGGTGCGCACCGCGCGCACGGCGAGCGCGACGGCGAGCAGCACCTGGTCGTCGGTCTCCTCGGCCAGCGACCCCAGCCGCTGGGCGACGTGGACGTCTGCGGCCGCCAGCACCTCGGGGTGGTTGAAGGTCGCCAGCAGCCCGGTGGCGCCGAGCACGCGGCGCCGGTCGCCCGGGTCGGTCCACGGGCTCGTGGTGGTCGCGGTCATCGCGCCCCTCCCGGGGTCGGCACCGGATCGGGTCGGCCGTCGAGCAGCTCGGAGAGCTCGACGACCAGCGCGGCCGGCGGCCGCCAGCTGAAGACGCCGCAGGGCACGCCGTCGACGCGCGGGGTCTCCGGTCCGCAGAGGCCGCGCAGGTAGAGGTAGAGCACCCCGCCGAGGTGGACCTCCGGGTCGTAGCCGAGCAGCCGCCAGCGCAGGTAGCGGTGCAGCACCACGGAGTAGAGCAGCGCCTGGAGCGGGTAGTGGGAGTGCAGCATCGCGGCGTCGAGCGCGGCCGGGGCGTAGTCGAGGGCGGTGATCGGGGCACCCGGCTCACCCAGCCGGTTGGTCTTGTAGTCGACCACCACGAAGCGCTGCTCGGCCCCCTCGCCGACCCGCAGCACCACGTCGATCGAGCCGCTGAGGTAGCCGCGCAGCAGCTGGTCGCCGAGCCCGGGTGCCTCCAGCCGCTCGGCGTAGGGCCGCATCGGGTCGTCGGCGGGGAGGTGGCGGCGCAGCACGTCGGCCATCGCCGCCAGCGGCACCTGCGCCCCGGGGCGGTCGCCGCCCGCGAGCGGGATCTCGAAGTCGAGCTCGCGCAGCCGGTCGCGCAGCCCGATGTCGGCCAGGGTGCGGTCGCCGACCAGGGGTCCGAGGGGCGTGTGCTGGGACGGCAGCAGCGCCTGCGCCAGCTCGGGGGTCGGCGTCTCCACCGCCCACCAGCGGCGTTCCTGCTCCACCCGCAGCTCCAGCTCGGCGAGGAGGTCGGGGGCGGCCGGGTCGGCGTGCTCGAGGACGCCGTGGACCAGCGAGCCCAGCGTCGCGCCGGCGGGCAGGCCGTCCATCGGCGAGGGCAGGTCGGCGGCGTCCTCCCGGGCCGGGGCGGGGGTGGCGGGCAGGTCGTCCTCGGCCCCGTCGCGCTCGTCGGTGGTGCCGGCGAGCTCGGGCTCGGTCTCGGTGGTGGCACCGTCGGTCCCCGGCGTCGCGGCCTGCTCCTCGGCGCGGATCAGCCCGGAGTAGGAGGTGCGACGCCAGTCGGTGTCGACGGTCCGGTCGAACCGCCGTACGTCGAGACGGGGGGTGCCCTCGCCGGGCGGCAGCGCCGGCGCCCCGGTCGGCACGGAGTCCTCGACGACCAGGGCACCGGCCTGCTCCCAGCGCTCGAAGGCCTGGCGTGCCTCGCGCGGACCGGGGACGGCGTCGAGCCGGGTCGCCACGGTCGGGCTGCCGGGCGTGCGGCCGAGCAGCAGCCGCGACCAGCCGGCGTTGACGCTGTCGCGCGTGGGCGCCCACCAGGCCACCACCTGGCTCTGGGCGCGGGTGAGCGCGACATAGGTCAGCCGCAGCTCCTCGCCGGCCTGCTCCTCGCGGTGGCGCCGCACCGAGCGGCCGTCGCGGGTGCCGCCGACGTCGCGGGTGCGGTGGCCCTCGGCGTCGTGGAAGAGCGGGACCTCGTCGTCGGGCACCCACTTGTTGAAGGCCAGGGGGAGGTAGACGACGGGGTACTGCAGGCCCTTGCTGGCGTGGATCGTCACCAGCTGCACCGCCCGGGCGTCGGTGTCGAGACGACGGGTGCGGGCGTTGCTGCCGACCGCGGCCCGGCGCTCGCTGCGCAGCCACTCCAGCAGGCCGGTGACGCCGAGGCCCTCGCGGTGGGCCTCGTCGTGGAGCACCTGCCCGAGGTGGTGCAGGTCGGTGAGCAGCCGCTCGCCGTCGGGCCGGGCCAGGACACGCTCGGCGAGCCCGTCGGCCACCACGGCCTCGTGCACCGCCGCGATGCCGCGCGCCCGCACCAGGTCGAGCCAGCGGCGCACCCGCTCGCCGACCTCGTCGGTGACGTCCTCCCCGCCGGCGTCGAGCGCCGTCGGCGTCAGGCCGACGAACGGGCCGAGGGCGACCGACCGGACCCGGGCGGCGCGGTGGGGCTGCTCCAGCGCCTCGAGCAGGGTCAGCCACTCCCGCCCGGCCTCGGTCAGCAGCACGCTGCTGCCCCCGTGCACGACCGAGGCGACGCCCTTGGCGGCCAGCGCCCGCTGGAACAGCTCGACGTGGCGCAGGCTGTAGACCAGCACCGCGAGGTGCTCGGGCTGCAGCGGCTCGCCGTCGTGACGTGCCCCGGACCCGAGCAGGGCCGCGACGTCGTCGGCCAGGTCGGTGGCGACGTGGCGCCGGGCGGCGTCGACCGAGAGCGTGCCCCCGCCGCTCTCACCGGAGGGGCCGTCGACCACGCGGAGCCGCAGCGGCGCCGGGCGCGGGGCCCCGGTGAGCCGCGAGGTGGCGTGGTGGGCCGCCACCGGGTGCACGGTGATGCGCGGGTCACCGAGCTCGGCGCCGCCCAGCAGCGCCTGCAGCGCGTCGACCAGGGGGGCGTCGCTGCGCCAGTTGGTGGCCAGCGTGCGGTGCTCGACCGCGGTGCCGGCGGCGTCGAGGTAGGTCACCACGTCGCCGCCCCGGAAGGCGTAGATCGCCTGCTTGGGGTCGCCGATGAGCACCATCGTGGCGGCGCCGCCGAAGGCGAGGTCGAGCACCTGCCACTGCACCGGGTCGGTGTCCTGGAACTCGTCGACCAGCACGGTGTGCCAGCGGTGCTGCATCCGCGCGCGGGCCGGGGAGTCGGGATGGCGCAGCGCGTCGCGGAGGCGGGAGAGGAGGTCGTCGTAGGACAGGACGCCGCGGCGGCGCTTGCGGCGCTCCAGCTCCGCGCGGACCGCCTCGCCGAAGTCGCGGCGCTCCACCGCCGGCGAGCCCTCGGCACCCTCGGCGACGAGCAGCGACTGCGGGTCGCCGGTGGCGACGCGGGCGACACCGAGCGCCACCTCCCGGGTGAAGGGGGGCCGGGCGAGGTCGCCGTAGCGGGCCAGGAAGAGGTCGTCGACCACCTCGACCACGAGGTCGTCGAGCTGCTCGACCAGCTCGGCGCCGGTGTCGGTGTCGCCGGCGACGCCGAGCGAGCGCAGCACCTGCTGGCAGAACTGGTGGGTGGTGGCGATGGTGGCGCCGTCGAAGTCGGCCAGGGCCTGGCGCAGCCGCTCGCGCCGCTGGGCGACCTCGTCGTCGTCGGCACCGGCGAGCAGGCCGGTCAGGCCGCCGGCGGCCCGGGCCGCGACCGGGTCGGCGAGCGCCCGCTCCGCGGCCACGAGCTGCTCGCGGACGCGCTCGCGCAGCTCCTGGCTGGCGGCGCGGCCGAAGGTGATGACGAGGAGCTCGTCGAGCCGGGCACGACCCTCGGCGACGTAGCGGGTGACCAGCGCCCCCACGGCCCAGGTCTTGCCGGTCCCGGCGCTCGCCTCGAGCAGCGCGGTGCCGGTCGGCAGCTCGCCGAGCGGGTCGAAGGGCGTGGGCGCGGGGCGCACCGGCGTGCCGGCGGTCGGGGCGCTCACGACCGCGCCCGATCCAGGACGGGGCGCCACAGCGTGGTGGCGAGCGCGCCGAGCCGCGTGGTCTGGCCCTCGCGCTCCTCGCCGGACAGCGGACGCTGCTCGAGCAGCCGCGCGAGCGGGGCGTCGGCCCCCCAGACCCGGACGTGGGCCTCGTCCTCGCACTCCGGGCCGAACCGCGCCCGCGACCACTCGGCCTCGGCCTTGGGGCGCGCCGCGCGCGGGTTGGCGGCCCAGGCGTGGCCGGTCCGGAGCGGCAGCGGCAGCGGCGCGGCGGTGCCCGCGTCGTAGATCGCGACCAGCTCGCGCAGCCGGACGGTGGCCTCCTCGACGGGCGCGAAGGCGGCCCGGGCGGTCGGCTGGCTGCGGAAGCGGCCCCGACCCACCGAGCCCGCGGTCCAGCCGCGGCCGGGGCTGTCGGCGCACAGCGCGAGGAGCGGGACCCAGGCGTCGAGGTAGTGCCGCGGACCGAGCCGGGAGTAGCTGTGGCGCACCACCCGGGTGCCGTGGATGCCGGTCACCGTGCCGCGCAGCCGGCGGCCGTCGCCGAGGTCGACGTCGACGTCGCGCGCGGTCGCGCGCTGGCCCTGCGTCACCGAGTCGACCAGCTCGGCGACCGGCAGCGCCTGGTCGGCCAGTCGCTTGGCGAGGTCCCAGCCGAGGCGGCCCGGCGGCAGCACGCCCCGGCGCCACTCGCGGTCGCGCGCCTGTCCCGGGGTGCGGCCCAGCAGCAGGTCGGCCAGCAGCCGCTCCCCCACCTGCCACTGCTGCAGTCCGTCGAGGTCGACGGGCAGCCCGTCGGTGACCTCCTCGCCCTCGTCGGGCAGGGCCACCTCGAGCCGCCGGCGCAGGAAGTGACGGACCGGGTGGCGCAGGAAGGCCGACAGCTCGGCGAGCTCGACGTCGCCCCCCGGACGCGGCAGCACCGCCCCGGCCAGGGCGGGCGGCGCCTCCCGGGGCCGGGCCGCTGCGCGCGCCCCGGCGAGGGCGGCGCCGTCGAAGGAGAACGGGCGCGGCGGGACCAGGTTGTCCTGGTCGAAGGCCTGCAGCGGGTGGGAGCGGAGCACGTGGTCGCGCCCGCCGGGGACGGTCAGCTCCACGGCGTCGAGCAGCTCGCCCAGCGGCACGGCCGGAGGACGCGGGGCGCCGGTCGTCTCGTGGGCCCCGGTGTAGGTCACCACGAGGTGCTCGGTGGCCGCGACCACGGCGTCGAGCATCAGCTGGCGGTCCTCGCTGCGGACGTCGCGCTCCCCCGTGAGCGGGCGCCGGGCCAGCACGTCGTCGCCGTCCACCGCCCCCACGCGGGGGAAGGAGCCGTCGTCGAGCCCGAGCAGGCACACCACCCGGTGGGGCACCGAGCGCATCGGCACCATCGTGGCGACGGTGAGGGTGCCGGTGCGGAAGTTGGCGCGGGTGGGGCGCCCGGCCAGCCGCTCGGCCATCAGGGAGCGCACGTCGGGCAGCCGCAGCTCGAGGTCGCCGGCCCAGGAGCGGGCGCTGGCGTCGAGCACCTGGGCAAGCTCGCGGTGGACCTGCGCGGTCTGCCACTCCTCGCCCCGGGGCACGAGCGTCAGCTCCTCGACCGCACGGCCGATCGTGGTCAGCCAGTGGTCGACCGGGTGGCTGCCGGTGAGCGCCCCGGCCAGGCGCTGCACCCGGTCGAGGGCCTCGGCCAGCCGGCCGGCGAGGTCGATGCTGGTGGAGCCGACGTCGTCGAGCGGCAGCGTGGCGCCGAAGTAGCGGTCGGCGTCGTCGCTCACCGCCACCCCGGTCAGCACCCGGTCGATCCCGAATCGCCAGGTGTTCTGCACGAACCGCTCGAGGCCGAAGTCACGGCGGTGCTCGCCGTCGAAGGCCCAGCGCACCCCGGCCTTCTCGACCCAGTCGGTGAGGGTCTCCAGGTCGCTCTCGGTGAGCCCGAAGCGACGGCGCACCGGCTCGGTCGCCAGCAGGTCGAGCACCACGCTGGCCTCGGCCCGGCCCCCGGCCAGGTCGAGCAGGCGCTCCACCACGGCGAGCAGCGGGTTGGTCTGGGTCAGCGAACGGTCGGCGAGCCGCACGCGCAGCCGGTGGCCGGGGTGGCTGCCGATCTCCCCCATCCCGAAGGCGGCGGAGACGAGCGGGGCGTAGGCCTCGATGTCGGGGCACATCACCACGACGTCGCGCGGCTCCAGGGTCGGGTCGTCGGCGAGCAGCCCGAGGAGCACCTCACGGAGCACCTCGACCTGGCGGGCCGGACCGTGGCAGGCGTGGACCTGGACGCTGCGGTCGTCCCCGCGCAGCACCCGGTCGAGCCCGGCCTCGTCGGGGGAGCGGTCGGCGGCGAGGTCGGCCTGCAACCAGCCGAGCAGCGTCGTCTCCCCCGGACCCGCCGGGTCCTCCGTCGCTGACGTGACGTCGAGGGGGCCGACCTCCTGCAGCGAGCGCTGCAGCTCGCGCAGGTCCCGGCCGAGCGAGGCGAGCAGCGGGTGGTGCACCCGGCGCCGGGCGGGGTCGTCGTCACGGGCCACCGAACCGGTGAGGTCGGTGAGGGCCGCCCACGACGCCGGGGAGGGGTGCGGCAGCCAGAGGTGGACCTCACGGCGCTCGCCGAGCGCCGCGAGCAGCCGCACCTCGGTGACCGGCAGCCGGGTGTGGCCGAACAGCGAGAGCCGGGCCGGCAGGTCGGGGTCCAGCTCGCCCGAGCCCAGCGCGTCGCAGACCTCGCGGTGCCGCACCACCGGCGACGGCGCCCCCACCCGGGCGACCAGCCGCCGCCACAGCTCGGGCTGCCAGGTGAGGTCGGGGTCGAGCACTCCCTCGGCGCCGTCGGTGTCGCGGCCCGCCTCCCAGTCGGTGAGCAGCGACGGGCGCTGCACGGCGTACGCCGCGAGGTGGCGCGCGAGCCGCCGCGCCGTGGCGTAGCGACGGCCCCGACGCAGCTCGCGCTCCTCGCCCTCGTGCTCGTGCCCGAGGTGGAGGCTCAGCGTCTGGCACCAGGGCTCGCCCGCCGCCTCGTCGACGACCTGGAGCAGCGGCCAGACGAGCGCGTCGGGCGACCACGGGTCGTCCTCGGTGGTGCCGAGCACCTCGCCGACCAGGCTCGCGGGCGAGCGCAGCTCGACGCCGGCGCACAGGCCGTCCTCCCGCCCCGGTGCGGCCCCGACCCGGTGGGAGAGCCGCTGGCTGAGCCACCGCTCGACGCCCCGCGCCGGGACGATCACCAGCTCCGGGGCGAACGGGTCCTCCGGCGGCTCGGCGAGCAGCGCCGCGAGGCCGTCGGCGAGCGCGTCGGCCCGCGGGGCGCGGTGGAGGAGCAGGGGCACGGGCGGACCTGGGGGTCGGGGACGGGTCTGGACCCCGGTGGAGACCGGGACGGGGCGACCCTAGTCCTCGCCACCGACAGGGCCGCGGCCGTGTCTGACAGGCTGGTGACGTGAGCACGACGGAGCCTGCCGAGGACCCCTTCGCCGCCCCGGACGCCACCACGGGCATCGGATCGGCGGCCGGTGACGCCCCCGTCCAGCGGCTGCGTCCTCCGCGCCACCGGGTGTCCCCCCGCGCTCCCGTGATGTGGGCGCTGGGCTCGTTGTCCGGCAACCTGCTGCTGCTCGCGGGACTGCTGGTCGTGCGCTGGTTCGACTGGTTCGACCTGGCCTGGTGGGTCTGGGCGTTGCTGGCCGTCAACGCGGTCGTCGGCGTCGTGGTCTCGCCGCTCGTGCGCTACCGGGTCCACCGCTGGGAGAGCACCGACTCGGCCGTCTACACCCAGTCGGGCTGGCTCTCCCTGGAGCGCCGGATCGCCCCCATGGCCAAGGTGCAGACCGTCGACGTCGAGCAGGGCGCCTTCGCCCGGCTCCTCGGCCTGGCCACCGTCACCGTCACCACCGCCTCGGCCGCCGGGCCGGTCAAGATCGAGGGCATCGAGTCGGCCACCGCCGATCGGCTGGTCGCCGAGCTGACGCGGCGCACCACCGCCGAGGCGGGCGACGCGACGTGACCGAGCCCCCGGTGCCGGCTCCGGCCGCCAACCCGACCCCGGTCCCCGAGCAGCCCTGGCGCCGCCTCGACACCAAGATGCTGCTGGTGCACCCGGTGCAGCAGGTGCTGCGGTTCCTGCCGGTGCTGGTCGGCCTGGTCGTCGTGGGCGGGTCGCGGGGCACCTGGTGGCAGGTCGCCGGCGTGGTCGTCCCGGTCCTGCTGGGCGTCGCGACGTACTTCTCCACCCGGTTCCGCATCACCCCCGACCAGCTGGAGCTGCGGCGCGGCCTGGTGCAGCGCACCACGCTCAGCGCACGGCTCGACCGGGTGCGCTCGGTCGAGGTGACGGCGCCGCTGATCCACCGGCTGCTCGGCCTCACCCAGGTCAGGATCAGCACCGGCAGCGCCTCGGTGACCGGCGACGACGGCTTCGCGCTCGACGGACTGGCCGCCTCGGAGGCGCGGGAGCTGCGCGCGCTGCTGCTCCACCGCTCGGAGGCGGTCCCGGACGCCCCCGCCGCGCCCGCGGACCCGACCTCCGTGCCGCCTCCGGCCCCGGTCGCCGAGCCCGACGAGGTGCTGCTCCGGTTCGACCCGCGCTGGGCCCGCTTCGCGCCGCTGACCGCCTCGGGCGCGGTCATCGCCAGCGCGGTGCTGGCCGTGGGGTCGCAGGGCATCGACGCCGTGGGGATCGACCCGGTCAGCGACCTCGGTCTGGACGAGCGGCTCGGCGACGTGCGCGTGCTGCCCCTGGTCGGGGTCGGGCTCCTGGTGTTCCTCGTGCTGACCGCGGTCTCGGGCGTGCTGGGCTACCTCGTCACCAACTGGGGGTTCACGCTGACGCGCGACCGCCAGGGCCGCTCGCTGCAGGTGCGTCGCGGCCTGACCACCACCTCGGAGACCAGCGTCGAGGTCGCGCGCGTGCGCGGCGCCCGCCTGACCGAGCCGATCGGGCTGCGGCTCACCGGCGCCGCCGGCACCGAGGCCCTCCTTGCTGGCGGGTCGGTGCTCTCCGGGGGCACCGCGACCGTGGCCCCCGCCGCTCCGCGCGGGGTCGCGCTCGCGACCGCCGCCCGCGTCCTGGGCCACGGCGGCCTCGAGGCGCCCCTGCGCCCCCACGGGCCGGCCGCCCGCCGTCGGCGGCTGCTGCGCGCGGTCGTCGGCGCCGGCGTACCCGTCGTCGCGCTCGTGGTGGCCGCGGTGCTCGACCGGGTGCCGTGGTGGCCCGCGGTGACGGCCGCGGTGGTGCTGCTGCCGCTCGGGGTCGCGCTCGGGGCCGACCGCTACCGGCGGCTCGGGCACGCCCTGGTCGAGGACCACCTCGTGGTGCGCTGGGGCACCGTCGGCGGGCGCCACGTCGCCCTGCACACCGCCGGGATCATCGGCTGGAACCTCCAGCAGACCTGGTTCCAGCGCCGTGCGGGGCTGGCCACGCTGGTGGCGACCACGGCCGCCGGCGGCCAGTCGCTGGAGGTGCTCGACGTGCCCGTCGACGTCGCCGTCGCGCTGGCGGACGCGGCGACCCCGGGCCTGCTCACGCCGTTCCTGGCGGCCTGACGCCGCGTCGGGTCAGAGCAGCCGCTTGAGCACCGGCAGCGGCGCGTGCCGCATCACCACGCTCATCGGCGCCCAGGGCAGCGGCGGCACGCACGCCGAGGCCTTCTCCTTCTCGATCGCCTCGACCATCGCGCGCACGCCCACCTCGGTGGAGACCATCCCGCGCACCTTGCTCGGGTCGACCTGGTCGTTCATCTCCGAGGAGATGTAGCCCGGGTAAATCACGCTGACCTTGATGTCGGTGCCGTAGAGCTCGGTGCGCAGCCCCTCGGCGAGGTGCGCCGCACCGGCCTTGGTCGCGGCGTACGTCGTCATCGACTTCGGCATCCCGCGCATCGCCGACATCGAGCTCACCATGACGAAGTGACCACGGCCCTGCGCGCGGAAGAGCTCCATCGCCGCCTCGGACTGCGCGAGCGCGGCGACGAAGTTGGTCATCGCGGTCTCCCGGTTGGCGTCGAAGCGGCCGGTGCCCAGCGCCGCCCCCTTGCCCAGGCCCGCGTTGACCACGACCCGGTCGATGCTGCCGAAGTCGGCGGCGAACGACCGGAACACCGAGAACACCTGGTCGTCGTCGGTCACGTCGAGCGCCCGCACCTCGACGCGGCGCTCCGGGTGGGACGCGGCGATCTCGGCACGCAGCGCGTCGAGCTTCTCGGCGCGCCGCGCGCACAGCGCCAGGTCGTGGCCCCGGGCGGCGAACTGCCGGGCCATCTCGGCGCCGAGCCCGCTGCTCGCGCCGGTGATGAGGATCGTCTGTCGGTGGGGTGCCATGCGGGTCATCCTGCCGGGCGACGCCTACGGTCCGGGCGCGGGTCGCGCAGCGGGGGTGGCCGATCGGTCGGGCAGCGGCGGGTCCACCCCGGTCCACCCGGTCCACCCCGGTCCACCCCGGGAGACACCGGGCGCGGGTGGGCGGCCAGCCGGGCGGCGTACGGACAAGTCGGGCGGCTCGACCGGCAAAACTGCCCGTGAGACCCGACATTCCGGTCACCGACGGGCAGTTTCACCGGCTAACCGGTGAAACTGCCCGCTCAGGTCACCGTCCGCATCGCCCGAGCCGCCCCGCGCAGGTAGCGCGTGACCACCTCGCGCTCGGCGTCGGTGAGGCCGGCGTCGAGCTCGGCGAGCTCGCGGAACATCGGCATCAGGTGACCCACGACCTCGGCGCGGCCGGAGTCGCTGATCGTCACCGACGTACGCCGGCCGTCGCTGGCGTGGCTGACGCGCCTGGCGTGCCCCCGGGCCTCGAGCCGGTCGATGATGCCCGACGAGGCGGCCGAGCTGACGCCGAGGACGCGGCTCAGCTCGCCGGGACCCATCGGGCCCTCGACGAGGTGCTCGAGCGTGCGCAGCTCGTTGTGGGTCAGCCCGGCGCGGTTGGCCACCGCCGGGGCGACCTGCTCTGCGAGCCGGGTGAGCTCCCGCAGCGCCAGCAGCGAGGAGGTCTGCTCCCAGGCGTCCGTCCACCTGCTATCTTCGCTCACTAGATTGCTCACTTAGTTAGTCATCAACCGAGACACCAGGAGCCTACTCCGTGGCCACCCTCCGTCGGTTCCTCGTGAACCGCGCCAGCTTCCTCGTCGGCCTGCTGCTGCTCGTGCTCGGCGTCCTCACCATCGCCGGCCTCGGCCAGGCGACCCGCGACAGCGCGGTCGACGACGCCCTGCCCGCCGGCACCGACAGCACCCGCGCCGCCCAGGTGCGCGACACGCTGCCGCAGGAGGACGGCTCGACCGCGATCGCGCTGTTCACGCGCGACGACAACGGCGAGCTCGACGACGCCCAGGTCGGCGCGCTGCGCGAGGCCGTGGCCGGGCTCAACGTCGACCGGGTCGAGGTGCCGGACGGACCGCAGGCGCTGGTGGCCGCGGAGGACGGCACCGCGGCGATCAGCGTGCTGCCGGTGCGTGCGAACGACGCCACCGGCACCGCCGCGGCCGTCGGCGACCTGCGCGACGCCCTCGACGCGGCCGTGCCCGACGGCGTCACCGCCGAGGTCACCGGCCCGGCCGGCATCCAGGCCGACCTCGCGGCCGTCTTCGACGGCGCCGACGTCCGGCTGCTCGCCACCACCGCCGGCGTGGTGGCGATCCTGCTCGTCATCACCTACCGCAGCCCGGTGCTGTGGCTGGTGCCCCTCGCCGTCGTCGGCATCGCCGACCAGACCGCCGCGGTGCTCGCGACCCGGGCGCTCAAGGAGCTCGTCGTCCCCTGGGACGAGTCGACCACCGGCATCCTCTCGGTGCTCGTCTTCGGCGCCGGCACCAACTACGCGCTGCTGCTGATCTCGCGCTACCGAGACGAGCTGCGCTCCCACGAGGACCGCTACGAGGCGATGCGGCTGGCGCTGCGGCGTACGGCCGAGGCGGTCTTCGCCAGCGCCACCACCGTCGTGGTGGGCGTGCTCTGCCTCGCGCTGTCGCTGGTCCCCACCACCCGCGGCCTCGGCATCGCCTGCGCGGTCGGCATCGTCGTCGCCGTCCTGTTCGTGCTCGGCGCCCTGCCCGGGCTGCTGGTCGCCTGCGGTCGCTGGGTGTTCTGGCCGCGGGTGCCCCACGTCGGGACCGCCTCGCTGGCCGAGGGCCACTCGCTGTGGCGCCGGGTCGGCGACGCGGTGGCGCGGCGTACGGCCCTGTTCGCCGTGGGCACCGTCGTCGCTCTCGCCCTGCTCGCCTCCGGCCTGGGCGTCGCCCGACTCGGGCTGCCCACGGCCGAGCAGTTCCTGCAGACGCCCGAGGCGATCTCGGCCGGCGAGCGGCTGGCCGAGTCCTTCCCCGCCGGCAGCTCCGACCCGGCGACCGTGGTCACGAAGGACCCCGAGGCGGCCCGGTCCGCCCTCGACGGCCTCGACGGCGTGCAGTCCGTGACCCCGGGTGGGGAGGGTGACGGCTGGACCGAGCTCAGCGTGGTGCTCGCCGATGCCCCCGACTCCGAGGCCGCGGAGGCGACGGTGGAGCGGATGCGCACGGCGCTGGACGGGGTGGACTCGACCTACGTCGGCGGTGCGACCGCCGAGGCCGTCGACCTCGCCGACGCCTCGGCCCGCGACCGGCTGGTGATCTTCCCGCTCGTGCTGCTGCTCGTGCTCGGGGCGCTGCTGCTCCTGCTGCGGGCGGTGGTAGCGCCGGTGCTGCTCGTGCTCACCGTCCTGGCGACGTACGCCGCGGCGCTCGGCGTCGGCTGGTGGGTCTTCTCCGGGCTGCTCGGCTTCTCCGGCATCGACCAGGGGATGCCGCTGCTGGCCTTCTTGTTCCTGGTCGCGCTGGGCGTCGACTACAACATCTTCCTGGTCACCCGGACCCGCGAGGAGGCTCGGCTGCACGGCCCTCGGGAGGGGATGCTGCGTGCGCTGGCCGCGACCGGCGGCGTCATCACCAGCGCCGGCGTGCTGCTGGCGGCGGTCTTCGCGGTGCTCGGCGTGCTGCCGCTGGTGGTGCTCGCGCAGCTGGGTGTGGTCATCTGCATCGGCGTGCTGCTCGACACCCTGCTGGTCCGCACCGTGCTCGTCCCGGCCCTCGCGCTGCTGCTGGGCGACCGGTTCTGGTGGCCGCGGAAGGTCGGCCCGGACCACGCGCGGGAGCGCGCCGACGACGTCGTCGTGGGCGGGTCGCGCAGCTAGGAGAGCTCGGCGGGGACGAATTCCGGGCACGCTCGGGAGACCGTGGCACCTGCCACCCTCTCCCGAGCCCGTCGGAGGCGGCTCGGCTACGAAGCCACGTCGCCGCAGGTTCGGTGGGCGCCAGCAAACACACCTGCCACGCGTGCGGCTCAGCGGTAGGTCGTCAGCTCCGGCATCCCGTCGAGGTGGGCGTGGTCGTTGAAGGTGACCAGCGTCGTGCCGCGTCGGCCCACCACCAGGCGGGTCAGGCCGGAGTTGACGCAGACGACGTTGAGCTTGCGCCACAGCCGGGTCGCGAGCTCGGGGTCGCCGTCGGCGAGCAGGCTCGCGGTCACCCAGGCGATCGCGCCGCCCGAGGTGACGACGGCCGTGGTGCCGGGTGCGCCGTCCTGGGTCGTACGCCGCAGCGCGTCGTCGACCCGCGACGTGAACGCGGCGAACGGCTCGGCGTAGCGGTCGGCGTGCTCGGGGAGCATCCACGACTCCAGGGCCGTCTCGAGCAGCGCCTGGTAGCCGCGCTTGTCGGTGGGCGCCTCGGCCGGCGGTCCCGTCTCCGACCGGGGCATGCCCTCGAGCACCGCGACGTGGTCGAACTCGTCCCACGCGGGGTCGACGGCGACGTCGGCGGCCGAGGGTGCACCCGGGAGCTCGCCGAGCGCCGCCTCGGTCGTCTCACGGTGGCGACGCATCGAGCCCCGCACCACCCGGTCGGGCACGACGCCGCGGGACGCCAGCGCACGGCCCAGGACCCGTCCCTGCTCCCAGCCGGACGGGGACAGCACGTCGTAGTCGTCGGCGTCCCAGGAGGCCTGGCCGTGCCGGACGAGCAGCAGCTGGCCCACGCTCAGCCGGCCGCGATGATCGCGCGGCAGCGCTGCTCGAGGTAGCGCGCCGCAGGACCGAAGCCGGCGTACACCTCGTTGGTGGTCTGGCCGTGGAAGTAGCGGTAGTAGATCTGCTGGGCGATGACACCGAGCCGGAACAGCCCGAAGACCTCGTAGAAGCGCCACTCGTCGGCGGTGACCGTGCGGCCGGTGCGCTCGAGGTAGTAGTCGACGACCTCCTGGCGGGTCAGCATCCCCGGCGCCGTCGTGGGCTGGCGGCGGAACTGCAGGAAGAAGTCGTCGTCGTCGGCCTGCACCCAGTAGCCCAGCGTGCCGCCGAGGTCCATCAGCGGGTCGCCGACCGTGGCCATCTCCCAGTCGAGGACGCCCACGACCTTGGTCGGGTCGTCGCGGTCGAGCACCAGGTTGTCGAAGCGGAAGTCGTTGTGGATCAGGCAGTGGCCCACGTCGGCGGGACGGTGCTCCTCCAGCCAGCCCATCACCTCCTCGTAGTCGCCCACGTCCTCGGTGCGGGCGTCGCGGAAGCGGCGGGACCAGCCGGAGACCTGGCGCTCGACGTAGCCGTCGCCCTTGTTCATCGCCGCCAGCGGCGTCTGGTCGACGTCGACGGCGTGCAGCTCGACCAGCACGTCGAGCGCGTTGGTGCACAGCTGCCGCACCTGCGCCTCGTCGAGATCCAGGCCGGGCGGGAAGTCGCGCCGCGGGATCACCCCGTCGACGCGCTCCATGACGTAGAAGTCGGCGCCGATGACCGACTCGTCGGTGCACAGCGCGATCATGCGCGGGACCAGCGGGAAGACGCCGGCCAGCCCCTCCTGGACGCGGTGCTCGCGGGTCATGTCGTGGGCGCCCTTGGCCTTCTGGCCGGCCGGGGGCCGCCGCAGGATCAGGTCGTGGCGTCCGTCGCGCAGCGAGTAGGTCAGGTTGGAGGCACCGCCCCCGAACTGCTGCACCTCCACCTCCTCGCCCAGCTCGGTGCCCTGCTCGGCCAGCCACCGGCGCACGGCGTCGAGGTCGAAGGCGTCCTCCTCGCGCACCGGGCTGGCGCCCTCCAGCGTGGTCCCCTGCTCGCTCATCCCTGCTCCCGTCCCATGTCGTGCAGGCGCGAGGCCTGCCGCCGCATGGTCTCGTCGTACGCCGTCCGGTCGGTCTGCTTCAACTCGTACGCTGCCCGCGCCGCCGGGTCGGGCAGGATCACCTCGTCGCCACGGTCGAGGCCCGCGAGCACCTCCGCGGCGATGTCGTCGGCCCCGAGCGGGGCGTGGTCGACCAGCCTGCGCATCAGCGGCTCCAGCAGCTGGTCGGCGCCGCGGAGGCTGGCCACCAGCCCGGTCCGGAAGTACGACGGGCACACGACCGCGCACCGCACCCCGAACTCCGCGAGCTCGTGCCCGGTGGTCTCGCTCAGCGCCACGACCGCGGCCTTGACGGCGTTGTAGGAGCCCATCCCGGCCGGGTGCACCAGCCCCGCGAGCGAGGCGACGTTGACGATCAGGCCGGACCCCTGCTGCTTGAGCAGCGGGACGAAGGTGCGGGTGCCGCGGACCGCGCCGAAGAGGTTGACCTCGGTGATCCACTGCCACTCCTCGAGCGTGGCCACGTCGAGCCGGCCGCCGCCGGCGACGCCGGCGTTGTTGACCAGCACGTCGAGGCCGCCCCACTCCTGCTCGACCCACGCCCGGGCCGCGGCCCAGTCGTCGTCGGAGCGGACGTCGAGGTGCAGGAACGGTCCGGTGCCGGGGTCGTCGGCCACGTCGGCCACGTCGGCCACGACGACGTCGTCGCCCCGGGAGCGGTACGCCGCGGCCAGCGCGGCCCCGAGCCCGCCCGCCCCGCCGGTGACCAGGACGCGGCTCATCGGGCGTCCCGGTGCTTGGCGAGCTCGAGCCGGGCGACGACGCCGCGGTGGACCTCGTCGGGGCCGTCGGCCAGGCGCAGCGCCCGGGCGGTGGTCCACATGCCGGCGAGCGGGACGTCGTCGGAGAGCCCGCCGCCGCCGTGCAGCTGCATCGCCATGTCGATGACGTCCTGCGCCATCCGCGGCACGACCACCTTGATCTGGCTGACCTCGCCGAGGGAGTGCGCGGGGCCCGCGGTGTCGAGCTTCCAGGCGGCGTGCTGCACGAGCAGCCGGGCCTGGTCGATCGCCATCCGGGCCTCGGCCACCCGCTCGCGGTTGCCGCCGAGGTCGATGATGCGCTTGCCGAAGGCCTGGCGGGCCAGCCCGCGGCGCACGGCCAGGTCGAGGGCGACCTCGGCCTGCCCGATCAGCCGCATGCAGTGGTGCACCCGGCCGGGTCCGAGCCGGCCCTGGGCGATCTCGAAGGCGCGGCCCTCGCCGAGCAGGACGTTCTCGCGCGGCACCCGGACCTGGTCGAAGGAGACCTCGGCGTGGCCCACCGGCTCGTCCTGGACGCCCATCGTGGTCAGCAGCCGCTCGACCTTCACGCCGGGCGCGTCGAGGGGCACGAGCACCATCGTGTGGCGGCGGTGCCGGTCGGTCTCGGTGTCGTCCTCGGGCACCGAGCGGCCCATGAAGACCAGCACCCGGCAGTCGGGGTGGCCCACGCCGCTGGTCCACCACTTGCGGCCGCTCACCACGACCTCGTCGCCGTCGAGGATCGCGCTGGCGTCCATGTTGGTGGCGTCGGAGGAGGCGACCCCGGGCTCGGTCATCGCGAAGCCGGAGCGGATCTGCCCGTCGAGCAGCGGGCGCAGCCACTGGTCCTGCTGCTCCGGCGAGCCGTAGCGCAGCAGCACCTCCATGTTGCCGGTGTCGGGCGCGTGGCAGTTGAAGACGTAGGGCGCGAGGTGGGAGACCCGGCCCATCTGCTCGGCCAGCGGGGCGTAGTCGGCGTTGGTCAGGCCACGGCCGCCGGCCGTGCCGTACTCCTGCGCCCACGCGTCGCCGTGCCCCGCCGGGAGGAAGAGGTTCCACAGGCCCTGCTCGCGGGCCTGGGCCCGCAGCTCGTCGAGGAGCGGCGACTCCTGCCACCGCGCCGGGTCGGCCTGCCGGCTCACCTCGCGGTGGTACGCCGCGGCGACCGGCTCGATGCGATCGGTGACGAAGGCCCTCACCCGCTCGGTCAGCTCGGCGGCCCGGTCCGACGGTGAGAAGTCCATGTCGCGACCCTACAGAGGGCGACGGACGTCACACCCGGGGCTGCGGGGCCGTGCTCAGCCGCAGCGACTCGTCGCCACGGCCTGGGTCGCGCCCGCGGCGAGCCCGGGGGTCCACTGCATCACCGGGTCGCCGTCCTGCCCGCGACGCGTGGTGAAGTCGGCGACCACCTCGGTCCGCTCGCCGGGGGCCAGCTCGACCGGGACCACCGCCACGTCGCGGTCGTCGATGGTGCCGGTGGCCACCTGCGCCGCCTCCCCGCCCACGCGCAGCGCGGTGAGGGTGCCACCCGTCGGGGCGTACATCGCCAGGTTGACCAGGTTGACGCCGGGCTCGGCCTCGTCGCCCAGGCCGCTGACGTAGGGGGCGAGCTGCGAGACCGGGGTGGGGACCTCCGACCGCATCGCGAACCGTGCCTGCACCACCTGCCGGCCGTCCTCGGTGCACCCGAGCGACCGGACCCGGCCGCCGTAGCGCAGGAAGTACTGGATCTTCGCCTGGGTGCCGCTGTTGAGGTAGAACCCGACAGCGGGTCGGTCACCGGTGTCGCGCGGCACCGCGCCCGCCAGCCCCGCCCGCTGCAACCGGTCCTGCTCGGCCGGACGCCTGCTCCAGACCAGCACCCGGCGGTCCTGGGCCCCCGCGGCGAGTCCCGCCAGCACGGTGCTCTCGTCGAGCGTGCCGCCGGTCAGCGCGTCGAAGACGGCCGCGCTGGTGGCGGCGAAGTAGGCGTCCTGGACGCCACCCTCCGGGGGCAGCTCCTGGTAGGGCTCGAACAGCACCTTGCGGACCACGTTGTCGGCGTCCAGCCGTCCGCCCGGGGCCTGCACCGGGCCGGTGCCCTCGAGCAGCGCGCTCAGCACGACCGGGTCGAGGGAGACCACGCCGTCCACCGGGGGGCCGAGCGTCCGCGAGGCCATCTCGGCCATGAGGGAGGCCGCCCGCGGGAAGTCGGGCGTGGTGTTGGCGTCGCGGAAGTCCGTGACCATCTGCTGCCCGAACAGGCGACCCTCGTCCGGCGTCAGCGACCCGGCCGGCGGGCTCCCCGGAGGCCCGGCGTCGGCGGCCGAGCCCTGCCGTCCGAGCGTCAGCCGACCGTCGCGCACCCGGAGCACCGAGACCGAGCCGGGCAGGCCACCCGTGCCCCGGACCTCGGCGTTGTTCTGCACCACCAGCAGGTAGCGCCGCTCGCCGTCACCGCCCAGCATCGCCGGGAGCACCTCGGTCGCGGTCGCCGCGGCGAGCATCGCGGTGTCGAGCCGTGCGACCTGGTCCTTGACCTCGGCCACCCGGGGGCGGATCGGGCCCGCCAGGTCGGCGACGTCGACGTCCTCGAGACGGGCGTCGGCACGTCGTACGGACCGGCTCACCTGCGTCACCGGCGCCCGGAGGGCTCGCAGGGCGGCGAGGTCGAAGGCCCCGTCGTCGCCTCGCAGCGGATCGCGCTGCAGCGCGCGGGCGGCGTCCAGCGAGCCGGGCAGGGCTCGCGCACTCAGCTCGTCGAGGGCCGCGGCCACCCGCCGTACGGCGTCGGCGTCGTCCCCGACGACGGGCAACGCGGTGGCGGCGGCCCACAGGAACCCGTCCGAGTGCTTCCGGGCGACGTGGGCCCGGGCCGCGAGCGACCTCGAGGTGCGCTCGGCGGCGGCGAGGTCGCGCTCCCCCAGCTCGGCGCGGAGGGTGGTGGCGTCGACCGCGGCCTGTCGCAGGGCCAGGCCGGTGCGG
This sequence comes from Marmoricola sp. Leaf446, assembly GCF_001424755.1. Classification (GTDB taxonomy): domain Bacteria; phylum Actinomycetota; class Actinomycetes; order Propionibacteriales; family Nocardioidaceae; genus Marmoricola. The sequence continues at coordinate 90,697 of NZ_LMRF01000002.1, read as the reverse complement.
GTGGCCTGGTAGGCGAGCACCGCGACGGCCACGACCAGGACGAGGGCGACCAGGCGCAGCACCCAGCCCCACGGACGGCGTCTGACCGCACAGGGGCCGGCACCGGGGTCGTGCTCACCGGCGGGGGCGTCCGGGCGGGCGCCGAGGTCGGAGCCGTCGGCCGGCGGGCGGTTCAGCCGTTCGCGCGGCGTCGCACGCCCACGACGGCGGCACCGCCGACGGCGACGAGCGCGACGCCACCGACGAGCAGCAGCGTGTCGGGGCCACCGGTCTGCGGCAGCACGCCGGAACCGGTGCCGGAGGCGGCCACACCCGAGCCCAGCGTGGCGCTGCTGGGGGTCGTGGTGCTCGGCGGCGTGTCGTTGGGGTAGGCCTGCGCGGGGGCGGCGCCCCAGGTGGTGGCCAGGGCCGCGACCAGCGCGACACCAGATCCTGCGAACAGCTTCTTCATCGTGCGTTCCCCCGTCGGTGGTCCGTGATGGTGCATCGTGTCACGCGAGCGGCAGGTCCCGTCACAGCGGGACCACTCGCGGTCTAGCCCACAGGTCCTACCCCGTCCCGTGCGGCGTCACACCAGGCCGTCCGCGACGTGGACGCCTCAGCCCGCGACGGTCACCACCACCCGGGCCCGCGTGACGGGTTCGTCCCACCGCTGGGCGACCCGCTCCAGGCGCCAGCCCGACCACAGCAGCATCAGCAGGGCCACGAGCAGCACCGCGGCCACGTTGCCGAGGAGCGCCAGGGTGGAGAACAGCAGGCTGGTCACCGTCGTGCTCAGCGCCAGCCGGGCGCTGTAGCCCACCATCACCACCGGGGGCGCCGGGGTGGCACGGGCGCTGCGGAGGTCCGCGGCGTACGGCCGCTGCACGCTCCACCGCGACGCGCCCGCGACGACCTGGAGGGTGACCACGGCCGTCAGCGACACCACGGCCGCCAGCTCGGCGGCGGTCGGGACGCCCGCGCGCAGCGCCCCGAGCAGCAGCGTGAGCGAGGCGGCCCCGAGGAGCAGCTCGACGAGCACCCAGCACCGGGCGAGCAGCGCGGTGCTGGGGGCGACGGGGAGGTTCTCGCGCCACAGCATGCCGCGACCGTCCAGGCACCAGGCGTTGACCGCGAACAGCAGCGCACCGCCCGAGACGACGAGGCCCGGGAGGATCATCAGGGTGCGCCAGTCCAGTCCTCCCAGCAGCGCCACCAGCCCGGGCATCACGGCGAGCACGAGGGTGCCCCGCCGCAACGGCACCGACCGCCAGATCGAGGCGCGGTCGAGCCGGACCAGGGCGCCGAGCTCCGTGCGGGACGTACGACGGGCCCGGTGACGACCACCCTCGAGGCGCAGCTCCTCGCGCATCGGCCGCGCCAGCGCCCAGCCGGCCGGCCAGGCTCCGACGACCACGAGCCCCGCCAGGGCGACGACCAGCCCACCGACCACGGCAGCCCAGGGCCACCAGCGGCCGGCCGACCCGTCGAGCACCCCGCCCAGCAGCAGCCGGGTCGGCGAGCGGTCCAGCGCGGCGGTGACGCTGCCGGTCAGCACGACGGCCGCACCGGCCACCGCCAGCACGCCGACCCCGAGGCGGAACACGAGCGGGCCGCGGGGGCCGCGGCGCACGCCCTCGACGCACCAGCCCACCACCTGCGCCAGCGCGGTCGCGACCAGCACCCACAGCAGCACGGGCAGCTGGTAGGCCCACCACGACGTCGGCCCCAGGGCCCAGGCGGTCGACCCGAGCAGCAGCCACGCCTGGAGCAGCCAGGCGATGTTGAGCGGCGCCATCAGCAGCGCCCCGAGGTGGTCGACGGCGCTGGAGACGGGGTAGGCCACGGCCTGGTCGCGCGGCACCAGCTCCCGGCCCCCGGCCGAGGCCACCGCGGAGACGATCGCCACCACGGCGAACCCCAGGGCGGCGGCCGGCAGCAGGGCCAGCACGTTGCCGGCGTCGGCCGGGTCGCCGACGTACGCCGGGACGAGCGCGACGACCACGGTGAGGACCGCGACCGCAGCGGCGCCGAGGCGTACGCGGCGTCGTGCCGCCGGGGTCAGGCCGGAGCGTCGGAAGGCGAGCAGCGCAGGCAGGTCGTGGCGGGCACCGCGCAGCTCGCGCCAGGTGGTGGACCCGCTCACGGGGTGCTCGTCGGGGTGCTCATGGGTGGCTGGCCCCTCATCCGAGCAGGGCGCGGTAGGTCTCCGCCCCACGTTCGCCACCGAGCTCGTCGGAGCCGAGCGTGGCGACGCGGGCACCGCCGCGCAGCACCAGCGCCTGGTCGCACGCCTGCATCGCCAGCTCGCGCAGGTGGGTGCTGACCAGCACCGCGGCGCCACGGGCGCGGGCGTCGGCGACGACCTCGAGCGTGGCCTCGACGCCGAGCGGGTCGACCCCGTCGAACGGCTCGTCGAGCAGCAGCACCCCCGGCTCGTGGAACGCCGCGAGGACGACCGAGAGCCGCCGGCTCATGCCGTGGCTGAAGCCCGAGGTCACCCGGTGGGCGACGTCGCCGAGCTCGAAGCGCTCGAGCAGGTCACGGGCGCGGGGCTCCCAGCCGTCGAGGCGACGCAGCCGCGCCGAGAGCTGCAGGTGCTCCCACGGGGTGGCGCGCGGGACCAGGCCGCCCACGTCGGGGCAGTAGCCGGTCAGCCGCTTCACCGTCATCGGGTCGGCGGCGACGTCGACGCCGTCGACCTGCACGTGCCCGGCGGTCGGGGGGATCACCCCGGCCAGCACCCGCATCGTGGTCGACTTCCCGGCGCCGTTGCGACCCAGCAGCGCCGTCGCCCGCCCCGCCTGCGCGGCGACGTCGATCCCCTGCACGGCGTCGACCTCGCCGAAGCGCACCCACAACCCGCGCACGTCGACCCTCGGACTCATCACCCCACCATGGTCGCCGAGCAGCGCCGCCCAGGTGTCCGTTTTGCGGGGATCGGTGCGGCGGGGCCGGGGGGTGCGGCTCGTAGATCGGCGTACGCCGCCTCCGCCCGCCGCCCGCCGCCCGTCGAACGCCACCGCCCCCGCCGAGGAGCGCGACGGGGGCGGTGGGACGAGCGGGTCAGGCGGGGAAGGTCTCCCCCTTCGCCGCCATCTCGCGCAGCCGGTCGGTGGGGGCGAAGCGGTCGCCGTAGAGCTTGGTCAGCTGGTCGGCGCGCTCGACGAAGCCGGCGAGGCCGTGGCCGGTCGGGCCGTCGTACCCCTGCATGAACTGGACGGTGCCGCCGGTCAGGGGCGGGTAGCCGATGCCCATGATCGAGCCGATGTTGGCCGCGGCGGCCGAGGAGATGACGCCCTCCTCGAAGCACTTCGCGGTCTCGAGCGCCTCGATGAACAGGTAGCGGTCCTTGAGGTCGTCGATGTCGGCGGGCTCGTCGGCGGGCGGGAAGAGGTCCTTCAGGCCCGACCACAGGTGAGTGCGCCGACCGCTCTCGTCGTAGTCGTAGAAGCCCGCGCCCCGCAGCCGACCGGGGCGACCCTCGTCGATCATGGTCTGCACTACGTGGGAGGCCGGGTGGGCGGTGTAGGACTCGCCCTCGGCGTCGGCGGTGGCCTTGGCGATCTTGGCCATCAGCTCCATGTTGAGCTCGTCGGAGAGCTGCAGCGTGCCGACGGGGTAGCCCGCCTGGGTGGCGGCCCGCTCGACCGAGGTCGGGTGGACGCCCTCGCCCAGCATCGCCAGGCCCTCGTTGACCATCGTGCCGATGACGCGGCTGGTGTAGAAGCCGCGACTGTCGTTGACCACGATCGGCGTCTTCTTGATCGCCTGGACGACGTCGAGCGCACGGGCCACGGTCTCGTCGGAGGTCTGCTCGCCGCGGATGATCTCCACGAGCGGCATCTTGTCCACGGGCGAGAAGAAGTGCAGGCCCACGAAGTCGGCCGGCCGGTCGACGGCCTTGGCCAGCTCGGTGATCGGCAGCGTCGAGGTGTTGGAGCACAGCAGCGCGTCCGGGCTCACGACCGACTGGATCTCGGCGTACACCTGGGCCTTGAGGGCGGGGTCCTCGAAGACGGCCTCGATGACGAGGTCGACGCCGGCGAAGTCGGCCGGGTCGGTGGTCGCGGTGATCCGGTCGAGGACCTCGGCCTTCTTGGCCTCGTCGAGCTGGCCGCGCTCGACGGCCTTGGCGAGGATCTTCTCGCTGTAGGCCTTGCCGCGGTCGGCCGACTCCTGGGCGACGTCCTTGAGCACGACCTGCATGCCGGCGCGGGCGCAGGAGTAGGCGATGCCGGCGCCCATCATCCCGGCGCCGAGCACGCCGACCTTGGTGGCGGTGAACTTCTCCACGCCGGCGGGGCGCAGCGAGCCGCCGTTGATGGCGGAGAGGTCGAAGAAGAACGCCTGGATCATGTTCTTGCTGTTCGACCCGGTGATCAGCTCGGCCAGGTAGCGCGACTCGATCCGGCTGGCGGTGTCGAAGTCGACCTGGGCGCCCTCGATGGCCGCCGACATGATCGCGCGCTGCGCGGGGTAGTCGGCGCCCTTGACCTGCTTGCGCAGCATCGCGGGGAACGCGGGCAGGAACGCCGCGAGCTTGGGGTTGCTGGGCGTGCCGCCGGGCAGCTTGTAGCCCTCGCGGTCCCAGGGGTTGGCCGAGGGGGTCTCGTCGTCGGCGTGGGCGAGCACCCAGGCGCGCGCGGCCGGGAGCAGCTCGTCCTGGCTCGCGACCAGCTCGTCGACCAGGCCCTTGTCCTTGGCCTTGGCCGGCTTCATCCGGGGACCCTGGAGCAGGACGTCCATCAGCGCCGTCTGGATGCCGAACATCCGCACCGTGCGGGTGACGCCGCCGCCACCGGGCAGCAGGCCCAGGGTCGCCTCGGGCAGGCCGATCTCGTAGCGCCCGTCGACCGCGACCCGGTGGTGGCAGGCCAGCGCGATCTCCAGGCCGCCGCCCAGCGCCGCCCCGTTGATGGCGGCCACGACGGGCTTGCCGAGGGTCTCCAGGCGACGCAGGTCGGCCTTGACCTGCTCGACCTCGCGGAACACCGACTCGGCGTCCTCGCGGGTGGTGGTCACCATGCCCTTGAGGTCGCCGCCGGCGAAGAAGGTCTTCTTGGCCGAGGCCACGACGACGCCGCGCACCTCGTCCTTCTCGGCCACGAGCCGTGTGATCGCCGCGTGCATGCCGTTCTTGTAGCGCTCGTTCATCGTGTTGGCGCTCGACTGCGGGTCGTCGAGGGTGAGGGTCACGACGCCGTCGGCGTCGCGGTCGTACTTCACTGCGGAGTCAGTCATCGGGGTCCTGTTCGAGAAGGGGAGGGGCGGCGTACGACGGCTCAGACCAGCTCGACGATGGTGGCGATGCCCATGCCGCCACCGACGCACAGCGTGGCCAGGCCGCGCTTGAGGTCGCGGCGCTCGAGCTCGTCGATCAGGGTGCCGAGGATCATCGCGCCGGTGGCGCCCAGCGGGTGGCCCATGGCGATCGAGCCGCCGTTGACGTTGGTGACCTCCTCGGAGATGCCCATGTCGCGCATGAACCGCATCGCGACCGCGGCGAAGGCCTCGTTGATCTCGAACAGGTCGATGTCCTCGACCTTGAGACCGGCCTTGGCCAGCGCCTTGCGGCTCGCGGGGGCGGGACCGGTGAGCATGATCGTCGGGTCGGCGCCGGAGACGGCGGCCGAGACGATGCGCGCGCGGGGGGTCAGCCCGAGGTCGGAGCCGACCTGCTCGTTGCCGATCGCCACCAGCGCGGCACCGTCGACGATGCCCGAGGAGTTGCCGGCGTGGTGGACGTGGTCGATGCGCTCGACCCAGTGGTACTTCTCCAGAGCCACGGAGTCGAAGCCGCCCTGCTCGCCGATGCCGGCGAACGAGGGACGCAGCTTGGCCAGGCCCTCGACGGTCGACTCGGGCTTGATGAACTCGTCGTGGTCGAGCACGACCATGCCGTTGCGGTCGCGCACCGGGACCACCGAGCGGGCGAAGCGCCCGTCGGCCCAGGCCTTGGCGGCTCGGGCGTTGGACTCCACCGCGAAGGTGTCGACGTCGGCGCGGCTGAAGCCCTCCAGGGTCGCGATCAGGTCGGCGCCGATGCCCTGCGGCACGAAGTCGGTGGCGAACGCGGTGGCGGGGTCCATGGCCCAGGCGCCGCCGTCGCTGCCCATCGGCACCCGGCTCATCGACTCCACGCCGCCGGCGAGGATGAGGTCCTCGAAGCCGCCGCGGACGCGGGAGGCGGCCTGGTTGACGGCCTCGAGACCGGAGGCGCAGAAGCGGTTGAGCTGCACGCCCGCGACGGTCTCGGGCAGGCCGGCGGCCAGCGCCGCGGTCTTCGCGATGTCGCCGCCCTGGTCTCCCACCGGCGAGACGACGCCGAGCACGACGTCGTCCACGCGGTTCGCGTCGAGGGAGGGGTTGCGCTCCTGGACCGCCTCGAGGAGGCCGACCACCAGGTCGACCGGCTTCACCTCGTGCAGGGTGCCGTTCTTCTTCCCCTTGCCTCGCGGGGTGCGGACGGCGTCGTAGACGAACGCATCAGTTGCCATGGGAGTCCCAACTACTCGAGCGGTGCGTGACGGGCGGCCGACGGCGTCGCGGCGGAGCCGGGCTCGTCGGTGTCACGATCATTGTGACAGTACTGCTGTCAACGTCAACGCACGACGGCGTGTGGGGCAGGTCACGAGGCGCGGTGCTGCGGCGTACGGTCCCTCGCATGAGCCTCCCCCGCAGCGCCCCGCACGCCCAGGGCGTCGACGCCGCCGGCGTCCTCGGCCTGCTCGACGCGGTCCAGAGCGCCGGCATCGACCTGCACAGCCTCGTCGTGGTGCGCCACGGCCACGTCGTCGCCGAGGGCTGGTGGAGCCCGTACGCCGCGACGCGGCCCCACCTGGCCTACTCGCTGTCCAAGACGCTGACCGCCACCGCGATCGGCCTCCTGGTCCAGGAGGGTCGCCTGCGCCTCGACGACCCGGTGCTCGACCTGCTGCCGACCGACGTCCGCGCGCACGCCGCACCGGGCTGGGAGGCCGTGCTGGTGCGGCACTGCCTGTCGATGACGGTCGGGCACGACGTCGACGCCTGGCCGGCGCTGGGGCTGCGCGGCGGCACCGCCCCGACCGACGAGTGGCTCCACCGCGTCGTCGCCACCCGGCTCGACCACGCCCCCGGGGAGGCGTTCGCCTACAACCAGGTGGCGACCTACGTGCTGTCGCGGATCGTGGCGCACCTGACCGGCGAGGGCGTCCTCGACGTGCTCCGGCCTCGCCTGCTGCGCCCGCTGGGCCTGCTCGAGGAGGTGCCGTGGCACCGCGACTCGGCGGGCCACGAGCTCGGCTTCAGCGGCTCCCACCTGGTCACCGAGGCGATCGCCGCGGTCGGGCAGCTCCACCTCGACGGCGGCCGCTGGCAGGGCGAGCAGCTGCTCGACCCGGACTGGGTGGCCGAGGCCACCCGGGCCGCCGGGCCGCTCAACCGCGAGGAGGGATCGGGCCCCGACTGGCGGATGGGCTACGGGTTCTCGTTCTGGCAGATGCGCGGCGGCTACCGCGGCGACGGCGCCTTCGGCCAGCTGATGGTGGTGCTGCCCGAGCACGACCTCGTGGTGGCGACCACCGCGGCGACCACCGAGATGCAGCTGCTGGTCGACCTGGTCCGCGGCCACCTGGTGCCCGCGCTCGACGGCCGGGCCGACGACGTGGGGCCCGCCGAGGCGGCGCTGGTCGAGCGGCTGGCCGGGCTCCGGGTGCCGGCGCTCGCCGCGACCGCCCCCGCGCCCGGGTCGGTCACGGCCTCGCGCGTCGCCGGCGGCGAGACCGACCTCGACCCGGCGTACGACCGGGTGGAGGTGGCGGCCGACGGCAGCAGCCTGGTGCTGCACCGCGGCGAAGAGGCCTTCGAGGTGGCGCTGGGCGACGGCCGCTGGGCGGAGTCGACCTGGCGACGCGAGGCGGGCGGCGGCTGGTCGCTGCCGGTCGCCGCGAGCGGCGGCTGGGTCGAGGCCGACCGGTTCGTCGCCGAGGTCCTCGTGGTCGAGACCGCCCACCGGTTCGGCGTGGAGGTCCGCACCGACGCCGCCGGCTCGCCCGAGGCACGGCTGCGGTGGCGCGAGGTGCCGCTGAACGGCCCCGACCCGTGGCACTCCGCGGCGCGGGGGCCGCTCGACCGGGGCCCGGCGGCCGGCTAGCCCTCCTGCTCGGTGGGCCGCACCAGCAGCTCGTTGACCGCGACCCGGCGCGGCCGGGTGACGATGAACTCGACCGCCTCGGCGATGTCCTCGGACTCCAGGCGCTCCATGTCGGCGAAGCGCTGGTTGATGGTCTCCTGCACCTCGTCGCGGTTGTGCGAGACCAGCTCGGTCGCGACCGCGCCGGGCTCCACCAGCGAGACCCGCACGTGGCGGCGGGTGACCTCCTGCCGCAGCGACTCGCTGAACGCCCCGACGGCGTGCTTGGTGGCGTTGTAGACGCCGCTGCCGTTGCGGGCCACGCGGCCGGCGACGGAGGAGACGTTGACCAGGTCGGCCACCTGGCGCGGCCCGTCCTGCGCCGCCTCGAGGAGGTGCGGCAGCGCCGCGTGGGCGACGTAGAGCAGGCCCTTGACGTTGAGGTCGACCATCCGGTCCCACTCCTCGACGGGGGCGTCGACGACCGGGCCCAGCAGCATCACGCCGGCGTTGTTGACCACGGTGTCGAGCCGGCCGAGCGCCTCGACCGTGCGCACCACCGCGGCCACGGCCTGCTCGGCCTCGCTCACGTCGGCGGTGACGGTCAGCGCGCGGCCGCCGTCGGCCGTGATCGCCGCGGCGAGCTCCTCCAGCCGGTCCGTGCGTCGCGCCACGAGCGCGACCGCCGCACCGCGGGCGGCGAGCGAGCGGGCCGTCGCGTGACCGATGCCGCTGGAGGCACCGGTGACGAGGGCAACTGTTCCGTCGAGTGAGTCAGCCATGCCCACGACGCTACCCAGCGGACGGAAGCACCGTGCTGGCGTCGGTCACCGCGGCCCGCAGCTGCAGCCGCGTCCAGAACAGCGACCCGGCCAGGTCGGCGCCCCGCAGGTCGGCCCCCCGCAGGTCGGCGCCCAGCAGGTCGGCGTCGGTGAGGTCCTGGCCGCGCAGGTCGGCACCGAGCAGCACGGCACCGCGCAGGGTCGCCCCGACCAGGTCGTCGTCGCGCAGGTCGCGCCCGGCCAGGTCGTGGCCGCGCAGGTCGACGCCGCCCGTGCCGCGGACCGCGGCGCTGACCTCGCCCAGCAGCGGGTCGGCGCGCAGCTGGAGCCGGAGCACCGCCACGTCGCCGGGAGCCGCGGCGGCCCGCTCGACCTGCTGGCGCAGCCCGGCCACCTCCTCGCGCAGGGCGGCGTCGGGGCAGCGGGCGTCGGCCTCGGCGAGGTACCAGAGCAGCTCGTGCAGCCGCTCGACGACCTCGAAGTCGGCGAACATCGCGGGCCGCACCTCCGGGTCGCGCCAGTCGCGTCCGGCGTACGACGCGGCGACCCGCTGGCCCGCGCCGAAGCAGTCGTAGACCGTGCAGCCGCGGAACCCCAGCTCGGGGAGCCGGTCGTGGACGGTGCAGCCGAAGTGGTCGCCGAGGTGGGGGCAGGGCGTCCCGGCGGGCTTGTCGATGGCGAACTCGCTCGAGGTGGAGAACGCCGGCACCACGCAGCACAGCCCCACGCAGGCCGCGCAGTCGGCGGCCAGGTGCGTGCGGGCGGAGCTCACGACGTCACGACTGGACCACGACGCCCCGGTCCAGCAGCCCGTCGACGTCGGCCACCCCCCAGGCGACCAGCGCCTCCCGGGTCAGGTTGCCGGGCTTCGGGGCCGGCGGCAGGCTGAGCGTGCTCGGCGTACGGCTGAAGCGGGGGGCTGGGGCGGGCTGCACCACGCCCTCGTGCTCGACGAACACCTCGCGCGCGGCCATGTGGGGGTGGGTCCGGGCCTCGCTCAGCGTCACCACGGGGGCCACGCAGGCGTCGGTGCCCTCGAAGACCTCGGTCCACTCGGCCAGGGTGCGCGTGGCGAAGGCGGCGGCGATCTGCTCGCGCAGCTCGCCGGAGCGGGCCAGGTCGTAGCGGTCGGGCGCGTCGGGCAGCGGCAGCAGCCGGACCAGCTCGTCGTAGAACTGCGGCTCGAGCGGCCCGACCGAGACGTGGCGGCCGTCGGAGGTCTCGTAGAGGTCGTAGAAGGGCATCCCCCCGTCGAGCAGGTTGGCGGCGCGCTCCTCGCGCAGCGAGCCCCCGGCGAGGAAGGCCGAGGTCATCGTGTTGGCGTGGGCGGTGCCGTCCACGATCGCGGCGTCGACGACCTGGCCGCGGCCGCTGCTGCGGGCCTCGAGCAGCGCGGCGAGGACGCCGATGACGAGGTAGGTCGAGCCGCCGCCGAAGTCGCCGACAAGGTTGCTCGGGAAGTGCGGCCGGGCGGGGTCCTGGCCCATGCCGTGCAGCGCCCCGGTGATGGAGATGTAGTTGAGGTCGTGCCCGGCGCTGGCGGCCAGCGGCCCGGTCTGGCCCCAGCCGGTCATCCGGCCGTAGACCAGCGCGGGGTTGCGCTCGTGGCACTGCTCGGGACCGATGCCGAGCCGCTCGGTGGTGCCCGGTCGCATCCCCTCGACGAGCACGTCGGCGTGCTCGACCAGGTCGAGGACGACCCCGGCGGCGTCGGGGTGCTTGAGGTCGAGCGCGACGCTGGGCCGGCCGCGGTTGAGCAGGTCGGTCGGCCCACCGGTCAGCATCGACCCGCCGGGCCGCTCGACGCGGACCACGTCGGCACCGAGGTCGGCGAGGGTCATGCAGGCGTGCGGACCGGGACCGATCCCGGCGATCTCGACGACCTTGACCCCGCTCAGCGGTCCCGTGCCCCGACCCAGCTCGTACGTCATGGCCGTGATCATGACAGAACTGCTGTCACGGTCCAGGTCCCCCGGACGTCGCCCCGGACGAGGCCCGGACGCACCACAGCCCCGCGGCGGGTGCCGCGGGGCTGTGGACGGGTCGATCGGTGGGACGGGGAGGCTCAGAGCAGCCCGATGTCCTCGAGGTACTTCTTGGCGACCTGCTCGACCGGCTGGCCCTCGACGTCGACCAGGGCGTTGAGCTCGGCCATCTTCTCCTCGTCGAGGTCCTTGAAGATCTCGTCCGCGAGCTTCTTGTAGGTCTCGGCGTGCTCCTGGTAGACGGCGTCCTGCCAGGTGAAGGACAAGTTGTAGAGGATCATCACGCCCGGGTCCTCGACGAGCTCGAGGTTGAGGGCCTTGATGCGACCGTCGGTGGTGAAGACCTCACCGAAGTCGCACTTGCCGTCGCTGGTCTCGGTGTAGATCAGGCCGGTGTCGAGGATCTGGATCTGCGACTGCGGGATCTTGTAGCCGGTGGCCTTCTCGAACAGCACGAGGCCGTCGGGACGGTCGGGGAACTCGGTCTCCATGCAGACCGTGGTGTCAGGGTTCTCCTTGAGGTAGGCCGCCATCGAGTCGAAGTCGAAGGGACCGTCGGACTTGGCGAGGTCGCCGTTGGCCGCGAAGCCGTAGGTGTCGTTGAACGGCGACTGGCCGACCCAGGCGATCTTGTTGTCCTTGATGTCCTGCTCGGAGGTCACCTTGAACAGCTCGGCGGGGTCCTGGCTGGGGTTCTCGTTGCCGAGGTGCACGGTCCAGCCGGTGCCGGTGTACTCCGGGTAGACGTCGATCTCCTTGTTGAGAAGCGCATCGCGCGCCACCGACGTACCGCCGAGGTTGGTCTGGCTGGTCACGTCGGCGCCCTCGTTCTGGAGCGCCTGGACGTACATCTCGCCGACCAGGATGTTCTCGGTGAAGTCCTTGGAGCCCACGGTCAGCTTGACGCCGTCGAGGGCGCTGCCGCCGCCGCCCCCGCTGCCGCCACCGCCGCAGCCGGCCAGGGCCGCCGCGACGGCGACGCTGAGGGACGCCGCTATCAGTCTCTTGTGGTTGCGCATCGGTTCACCCTTCGTGAGGAAGCAACGACCCCTGCCGGTCGGACCCACCGACCGGAGCGAGCCCCGCGCGAACGGGACCGACGGGCAGCGACGCGGGGCGCCGTGCCGTGGGTGTGCTCACAGTAGGGGTGGAGGGTCGCCTCCGCCGGGCGCAATCGCACGCGGTTGCAACGATTTGGTCTCGTCCACGCGCGGGTCTGCCCGGGTCTGCCCCGTTGCGCCCGGAACCGTCCGGTGGCGCCGTGGGCTCAGAGACCGCGGGGCTTGAGCACGCGCTCGGCCACCGCACCCAGCCAGTCGAAGCTGAGGGCCACGAGGGCGACCAGCCACGCGCCGACGATCAGGATCGGGTCCTGGTTGAGCTTCAGGCCGGTCTGGATGGTGATGCCGAGCCCGCCGCCGCCGATGAGGAACGCCAGCGTGGCCATGCCGATGTTGAGGGTGAGTGCGGTGCGCACCCCGGCGATCACGATGGGCACGGCCAGCGGCAGCTCGATGCGGGTCAGCGCCTGCATCTTGGTCATGCCCATGCCGCGCCCGGCCTCGATGACCGACCGGTCGACCCCGTCGAGGCCGACCATGGTGTTGCGCAGCACCGGCAGCAGGGCGTAGAGCGAGAGCGCCACGATGACGGTGAACCGGCCCTGGCCCATGATGCCGAGGAAGATCACCAGCAGGCCGTACGCCGGCAGCGCCTGGCCGGAGTTGGCCACCGCGAGGACGAACGGGCTGATCCGGCGTACGGCGGGACGGGTCAGGACGATGCCGAGCGGGACCGCCACCAGGATCACGATGACGGTCGACCAGAAGGCGATGTAGACGATCCGGATGGTCTGCGGCAGCAGCTTGTCGCCCCAGTCCAGGGCCGAGATCACGGTGCTGTTGCCGTCGGCCTGCAGGCCGCGGTAGTAGAAGAAGAACAGCAGCGCGAGCAACCCGATCATCACCGGCGCCAGCCACAGGCCGGCCGTCCTGATCGCCCGCGCCCGCCGCGTCGCGGGGGGTGCGGAGGACGTCGCCGTCGCGTCGGGCTCCGGGACGGCCTCGGGCTGGGTGTCGACCCGGTTCATCGCCGGCCCGTAGGCGGCGTCGCTCACGACTGACGCTCCATCTGCTCGTAGTGCATCCGCGCCTCGTACTGCGCCCGGCGGATCGCCTTGGCGAGGTCGGCCATCCGGACCACGCCGACGAAGGCGCCCGCGTCGTCGACGACGCAGGTCTCGCCGGACGCGCTCTGCACCATCAGCTCGAGGGCGTGGAACAAGGTGTCCTGGGAGTGCAGCAGGTCGCCGACCGGCTCGCCGCGCTCGTGGTCGGCCGAGTCGAGGCCGTCGGCGTGGATCCAGCGGACGGGGGTGCGGTTCTCGTCGAGCTGGACCAACCACTCGCGGCCGGTGTCCTGCAGCGCGGCGCGGCCGGCCTCGGCGGTGCCGCCCGGCTCCAGGGTGGGGTAGTCGGTCAGGGCCAGCGAGCTGACCTTGAGGAAGTTGAGGCCCTTGATCGTCGACCCGGTGCCGATGAAGTCGTCGACGAAGTCGTCGACCGGGTAGGCCAGGATCCGCTCGGGGGTGTCGATCTGGCGGATCGTGCTGCGCTCGCCGAGGATCGCGATCTTGTCGCCCATCTTGATCGCCTCGTCGATGTCGTGGGTGACGAAGACGATGGTCTTGCGCAGCTCGCCCTGGAGGCGGAGGAACTCGTTCTGCAGCCGCTCGCGGGTGATCGGGTCGATGGCGCCGAAGGGCTCGTCCATCAGCATGATGTCGGGGTCGGCACCCAGGGCCCGGGCCACGCCCACGCGCTGGGCCTGACCACCCGAGAGCGCCTTGGGGTAGCTGTCGCGGTAGCGCTCGGGGTCCAGCCCGACCATGCCGAGCAGCTCCTCGCTGCGGGCCTTGGCCTTCTGCTTGTCCCAGCCGAGCATCCGCGGGACGGTCTCGATGTTCTGCGCGATGGTCTGGTGCGGGAACAGGCCGATCTGCTGGATGACGTAGCCGATCCGGCGGCGCAGCTTGTCGGGGTTGACCTTGGTGACGTCCTCGCCGTCGAGCAGGATGCGCCCGCCGCTGGGCTCGATCATCCGGTTGATCAGCCGCAGCGTGGTGCTCTTGCCGCAGCCCGAGGGGCCGACCAGGACCAGGATCTCGCCCTCGTGGATGTCCAGGCTCAGCTCCTCGACGGCGGCGACCTTGGTGCCGGGGTAGGTCTTGCCCACCTTGTCGAGGCGGATCTTGGGTTCGCGGGCCTGCTGGCCGGGGCTCTGCTGCTCGGTGGTCATCTGGCTGCCTCTCTCAGGACGTCTCAGGGCGACGGGGACGGTCGGGCGCGGCTGGGCGCGGCTAGGCGCGGAGCCCGCGCGGGGTGCTGAAGCGCTGGAAGATCGCGAACGCGATGTCCAGCACCAGGCCCAGCAGGACGGTGAACACGACGCCGGCCCACACGGAGTTCTCCGAGTTGGGCAGGCCGAAGCGGGTCAGGCCGCCCTGGATGTAGCTCCCGAGCCCGTCGCCGCCGACGAGGATGGCGATGGCCGCGATGCCCACGGTCATCAGGCTGGAGATCCGGACGCCGGCCATGATGACCGGCCAGGCGAGCGGGAGCCGCACCCGCAGCAGCTGCTGGGTGCTGCTCATGCCCATCCCCTTGGCCGACTCCACGACCGCGGGGCTGACCGAGTCCAGGCCCGTGACCGTGTTGCGCAGCACCGGCATCAATGCGTAGAGGTAGAGCGCGAGCATCGCCGGGGGGTTGCCGATGCCGACGACCGGGATGAACAGCGCGAACAGCGCCAGCGACGGGATCGTCAGCACGATCCCCGACAGCGCCAGCACGACCGCCCGGGCGACGGGGCGGCGCTGGATCAGCACGCCCAGCAGCACCGAGGTGACGGTCGCCAGCGCGATCACGATCAGCACGATCCGCGCGTGGTTGATCGTCTCCTCGAGGATGTACTCGAAGTTGTCGTTGACGTAGGTGAACCAGTTGGTGATGTTCTCCACGGACGGCCCCCTGGCTCGATAGGTGGGGACACCATACGCAGGCGGGTGCCCCCCAGCCGGTGATTGCGGTGCACGACTGTTCGCGTGGTGTGCGCGGCTCGACGGCGCTGCTGACCCCGCGGTCGACGACGGGCGCGGCACGGCGTACGACGGAACCGGACATCTCGGGCTGCTCGACGTCCTTTTCGGCTGCTTGTCGGCTGTTGCAACAGCCGACAAGTGCCTGATTACCCGGACGTCCGGGTGATCAGCGCCGCGCCAT
>NZ_LMRF01000002.1:0-75541 GCF_001424755.1 Marmoricola sp. Leaf446 | reverse complement strand
GGGGGGGGGTCGCACATGGGGTGAGACGTCTCGTGCAACGAGTTGCACAAGCGGCTGGGGTGGGCCATGCTCCGGGCATGTCGTTGGAGCACGCGCTGCTGGTCTCGCTGCGGGAGCGCCCCGGCACCGGCATCGAGCTGGCCCGGCGCTTCGACCGCTCGATCGGCTTCTTCTGGCAGGCCACGCACCAGCAGATCTACCGCGTGCTGCGCCGCATGGAGGACGACGGCTGGGTCAGCGCCAGCGCCGGCGGGGCGCGGAGCACCGAGAAGCGCTACGAGGTCACGCCGCACGGCCGCGAGGAGCTCGCCCGCTGGGTGGCCTCCCCCACGCAGGCGGTCACGCTCCGGTCGGAGGCCGCGGTGAAGATGCGCGGGGCGTCGTACGCCGACCGCGCGGCCCTGCTCGCCGAGCTCCGCGGCCTGCGCCTGGAGCACCAGACCCGGCTCGCCCACTACGAGCAGCTCGAGCGCGAGCAGTTCCCCGACCCCGGGGCGTTGCGCCGCGACGCCGCCACCGACCCCGGGTCCTCCGCCGGGCACGCCCTCGACGTCTGGCTGGTGCTGCGCGGCGGCATCCGCACCGAGCGGTTCTGGGTGGAGTGGCTCGGCGAGTACCTCGCCGCCTGGGGCGACGACGAGACCGACACCGACCTGCCCGACCGACCGCACCAGAGAACGGGAACCCGATGAGCGACGCGACGACCCCTGGGCCCTACCCCCACCTGCTGGCCCCGATCACCCTCGGCGGGCTGACCCTGCGCAACCGCGTGGTGATGGGCTCGATGCACACCGGGCTGGAGGACCACACCTGGGACCTGCCCAAGCTGGCGGCGTACTTCCGCGAGCGGGCCGCGGGCGGAGTGGGCCTGGCCGTCACCGGCGGCTTCGCGGTCTCCAAGCGGGGCTGGCTCAAGCCGCTGGCCGGCGAGATGACCACGCGTCTCGACGCCGCGCGCCACCGCCAGGTGACCGACGCCGTGCACGAGGAGGGCGGGGCGATCGCGCTGCAGCTGATCCACGCCGGGCGCTACGGCTACACGCCGTTCAGCCAGTCCGCGAGCGCGATCAAGTCGCCGATCACGCCCTTCAAGCCGAGCGCGATGAGCAGCCGCCAGGTCGACCGGACCGCCACCGCCTTCGCCGAGTCCGCCGTGCTGGCCCAGAAGGCGGGCTACGACGCGGTCGAGGTCATGGGCTCCGAGGGCTACCTGATCAACCAGTTCCTGGCCGCGCGCACCAACCACCGCGAGGACGAGTGGGGCGGCTCGGCCGCACGCCGGATGCGCTTCCCCATCGAGGTGGTGCGCCGCACCCGCGAGGCCGTCGGGCCCGACTTCGCGATCGTCTACCGGCTCTCGCTGCTCGACCTCGTCGAGGACGGCCAGACCTGGGAGGAGACCGTCGAGCTCGCGCTGCTGCTCGAGCAGGCGGGGGTGAGCGTCCTCAACACCGGCATCGGCTGGCACGAGGCGCGGGTGCCCACGATCATCACCCAGGTGCCCCGCGCGGCCTGGGCGTGGACGACCAGGCGGCTGCGCGAGGAGGTCGGCCTGCCGGTCTGCGCCTCCAACCGCATCAACACCCCCGAGATCGCCGAGCAGCTGCTCGCCGACGGCACCGCCGACCTCGTCTCGATGGCGCGGCCGCTGCTGGCCGACCCCGACTTCGTGGCCAAGGCCGCCGCCGGGCGGGCCGACGAGATCAACACCTGCATCGCCTGCAACCAGGCCTGCCTCGACCACGCCTTCGCCAACCAGAAGGCCAGCTGCCTGGTCAACCCTCGGGCCTGCCGCGAGACCGAGCTGGTGCTGCTGCCGCTCCCCTCGACCGCCCCGTCGCGGCCCCGGCCCACCGCCGCCGTCGTGGGCGCCGGGCCCGCGGGCCTCAGCGCCGCGGTGTCGTACGCCGAGCGCGGCTTCGCGGTGACGCTCTACGAGAAGGGCTCCGAGCTCGGCGGCCAATTCCGGCTCGCCATGGCGGTCCCCGGCAAGGAGGAGTTCGCCGAGACGCTGCGCTACTACACCCGCCGGCTCGAGGTGCTCGGCGTCGACGTGCGGCTGCAGACCGAGGCCGGGCTCGACGCGCTGCGCGGCTTCGACGAGGTCGTCGTGGCCACCGGCGTCGAGCCCCGCATCCCCGACATCCCCGGCATCGAGCGGGCCGTGTCCTACGCCGACGTGCTCTCGGGCCGCCACACCCCGGGCAAGCGCGTCGCGGTCATCGGCGCGGGCGGCATCGGCGTGGACACCTCGGTCTTCCTCACCCACGTCGAGGAGGACCTCGAGGACTGGCTGGCCCACTGGGGCGTCGGCGACCCCGACCTCCACCGCGGCGGACTGACCGAGCGCAAGCCGCGGGAGTCCGCGCGCGAGGTGGTCCTGGTGCAGCGCAAGAGCACCCCGATCGGCATCCACCTCGGCAAGACCTCGGGCTGGGCGCACCGCGCCGTGCTCAAGCAGTCGGGCGTCGAGCAGGTCAGCGGGGCGACGTACGACCGGATCGACGACCGCGGCCTGCACGTCACCGTCGACGGCGAGCCCCGCCTGATCGAGGTCGACGACGTCGTGGTCTGCGCCGGCCAGGAGTCGGTGCGGGGCCTGTACGACGACCTCGTCGCCGCCGGCCTCACCGCCCACCTCATCGGCGGTGCCGACCTCGCCGCCGAGCTCGACGCCAAGCGCGCCATCCGCCAGGGGGTGGAGCTCGCCGCGTCGCGGTGAGGAGGCCTCGTCCGCGCGCGGGCATGCTGCGGGCGGCGTACGTCGGGCCCACCGCTACGCCAGCGTCGTCGTCGGGGGTCGCGAGCTGCGCTGGTGTGGCAGTGGCGGCAGTTTCACCGGCCAGCCGGTGAAACTGCCCGATGCCGCGATGCACCCGCACGCCACCGCCGACCTACCCCGCCGCCCGAGTCGAGTGCCACACCAGCGTCGTGCCCGAGCCCTTCGAACGGCCCTGGTGTGGCACTCGCTCCCGTCAGGCGTGCGCCTCGCCCGGCTCGTGGGCCCGGTGGCTCTGGGGCTCGACCTGGAAGGTCGCGTGCTCGATGCCGAAGTGCTCGTGGACGCAAGCGGCGAGGTCGTCGAGCACGGCCCCCACCCCGCGCTCGGCCAGGGCCTCGTCGGTCACGGTGACGTGGGCCGAGAGGGCCGGCATGCCGCTGGTGATCAGCCAGGCGTGCAGGTCGTGGACGTCGACGACGCCGGCGGCGTGCAGCAGGTGGTGGCGGACGTCCTCGACCTCGACGCCGGGGGGTGCCGACTCGAGCAGCACCCGGACGCAGTCGCGCAGCAGCGACCAGGCGCGGGGCAGGATCATCACCGCGATCAGCAGCGAGGCCAGCGAGTCGGCGCGCTCGAACCCCGTGGTCAGCACCACCACGCCGGCGACGATCGCGGCCACCGACCCGACGGCGTCGCCGAGCACCTCCAGGAACGCGCCGCGCATGTTGAGCGACTCGCCCTGCCGGGCCGCGAGCAGCCCGAGCGAGACCAGGTTGGCGGCGAGGCCGACGGCGGCGAAGACGAGCATCAGTCCGGCGTCGACCGGCTGCGGGTCGAGCAGCCGTCGTACGCCGGCCACCGCGAGGTAGCCGCACACGCCCAGCAGCACCACCGCGTTGATCAGGGCGGCGAGGATCTCGGCGCGGTGGTAGCCGAACGTGCGCCGCGGGCTCGCGGGCAGCGTCGCGACGTAGGACGCGGACAGCGCGAGCACGATCGCGGCGGTGTCGGTGAACATGTGGCCGGCGTCGGCCAGCAGCGCCAGCGACCCCGACAGCAGCGCCCCGACCAGCTCGACGACGGCGACGCCGCCGGTGACCAGGAGGACCAGCCACAGGCGCGACCGGTCGGTGGCGCGGCCCGCCGCGTGCCCGTGGTCGTGCCCCGCACCCATGCCCACGAGCGTAGAGGCCGCCCTGCTGCGAGCATGGCCGGGTGATCGAGGTCCGGGAGGGGCAGGCGCGGCCGCGCACCGAGGCCGAGGGCCGCACCACCCTCCACTCCTTCTCCTTCGGGTCGCACTACGACCCGACCAACGTCGGCTTCTCCGGGCTCGTCGCGCACAACGACGAGCGGCTGCCGCCGGGGACGGGGTACGCCGACCACCCGCACGCCGACCTCGAGATCGTCAGCTGGGTGCTGACCGGCTCGCTCCGCCACGCCTCCGACGTCGGCACCGGCGAGGTCGGACCGGGGTGGGTGCAACGGCTCTCGGCCGGCTCGGGGGTCGTCCACGCCGAGACCGGCAGCGACACCGGGCCGACCCGCTTCGTGCAGGCGTGGGTGCGGCCCGACGAGAGCGGGCTGGTGCCGTCCTGGGTCCGGGAGCCGGTCGACCTGGGTGGACCGGGCAAGGGCTGGACCCGCGTGGCCGACGGCGACGGCCGCGGCGTGGTGCCGATCGCCGCTCGTGGCACCTCGCTGCACGTCGCCGACCTGGCCGACGCCGAGCGCCTGGAGCTGCCGGACCGGCCGCGGCTGCACGCCCTGGTGGTGGCGCCGCCGGGCGAGGGCGTCATGGTCGGGGAGCGGCGGCTGGTCGACGGCGACGTGGCGCGGCTGCTCGACGAGGGCGGCCGCAGCGTCACCGGGGTGGGTCGGGCGCAGCTGGTGGTCTGGTCCTTCGACCGGCCCTGACCAACCCTGAGCGGCCCGACCCCTTCAGTAGCGCCAGCCCTGCCCAGTCCCGCCCAGCCCTGCTCAGCCCCGCTCCACCGCGCCCAGCTCCGCCACCACGGCGCGGGAGGCGCGCAGCCCCGACGCCATTGCGCCCGGGATGCCGGGCAGCTCGCGGTGGTCGCCGGCGACGAACAGCCCGTCGCCGAGGTCGACCTCGCGGCCGCTGAGCAGCGGCGGTCGCGCGGTCGGCCACGCCGCCGACGCGGCGTGGCGGGCCAGCAGCCGCCAGGAGCCGGCGTCGCCGTGCAGGAGCTGGCCGAGGTGGCGGCGTACGTCGGTCTCGGACTCGGTGCCGGCGTCCTGGCCCGGGAGCGGGACCGAGACCGCCGCCACGAGGGCCTGGCCGGCCGGGGCGTAGCGGGGCGCCACGTTGGAGCTGATCAGCGCGTGGGCGACCGGGCCGCCGGCGGGCCCCAGCGGGTTGACGAAGACGGTCTTGAGCGTGCTCGGCGGGTGCGGTGCGGCGAACCACCAGGTGGCGGTGCCGCGCATCGGCGGGCTGCCGATGCCGAGCAGCCCCGAGGCGGTGGCGGGGTCGGTCGCGACCACGACCGCGCGGCAGGTGAGCGGCCCCGCGTCGGTCAGCACGGTGACGCCGGACCCGTGGTCGCGCCGCAGGCCGAGCACGTCGACGCCGAGGCGCACGGGACGGTCGAGGTCGTGGGCGAGCTGGTTGGGCAGCGACTGCATCCCCAGCGCGGGCAGGGCGGGCATGCCCTGGCGCAGCTGCTGGAGCACGAGCATGGCGTACTGGTAGGACGTGCGGAGGTCCTCGTCGGCGAACAGCAGCCGGAAGAACGGCCGCAGCACCTCCTCGCGCACCCGCCCGCTGATGCCGTGCTGGTCGAGCGAGTCGGCCAGGGTGACGTCGCCGCTGGAGTGCAGCCGGTCCGGCGTACGACGCATCGGGTCGCTCCAGCGCACCAGCCGGGCGACGTCCTGCGGCTGGCCCAGACCCGACCGCAGCGCCGAGATCAGTGCCGGTTGGGAGCCCTGCAGGATGCGGTAGCCCTCGGGGTGCGCCAGCACGATGCCGCGGTCGATCGGCCGCGGGTTGAGGGCGGCGACGTCGGCGACCTGCCGCACCACGGGGTGCTGCGCGTCGATCCAGGAGAACCCCCGGTCGACGCGGAAGCCGTCCACGACGTCGGTGCCGACCCGGCCGCCGACCCGGGCCGAGCGTTCGAGCAGGCGCACGTCGAGACCGGACTTCTCCAACGCCCGTGCGCAGGTGAGTCCGGCGATCCCCGCGCCGATCACGGCCACGTCGGTGGCGTCCATCGCAGGGAGTATCACCCTGGCCCCGCCCACCCGACACACCCGTGGGACGCGACGCCACCGTTGGTCTGGACCACCGTCGCCGACGTTGTTTCAGACCCCGGAAACGGCGGTGATCCGCCAGGGGCCCGGGGTCAGGCCGCGGGTGGCGGGGTCGGGCGCCGGGCCGCCTCCGCGGGCCGCCCGGGGCCGGGCGCGGCGGCGGCGCCGTGGGCCGGGCACCCGGGGGCGAAGGTGCCCAGACCCTCCACGTCGTAGCCGGCGGGGTAGGTGCGGAACCAGCCGTGGTCGCTGGCCCACCGCGGCTCGGACCGGGCGGGGAGCAGCCGCAGCACCCGGGCGCGCGCCCGCATCGCGGCGTGCACGAGCCGACGCTCGAGCCGGGTGGGGAGGGGGTAGCCGAAGGCCCGGAGCAGCGGCTCGTCCATGAGCGCGAAGGCGAGCCGCCGCACGAGGCGGGCCGGGAGCAGGCTGTTCGGCCAGAACGTCGTCATCAGGTCCAGCGTGGCGTCGGCGACCCGCCGCCCGCCCTCGTCGGGGCCGAAGTGCGCGGCCTCGTGGTCGTCGAGCAGCCGCTCGAAGCCGGCGTAGTCCTCGGGCAGGTCGCGGATCGCCATCATCCGTCCCAGCTGCCGGTAGTACTCCGTCATCGCGCGGACCTCGTGGTCGGTGAGGTCGCGGAAGCCGTAGGCGGCGATCCAGCGCACCGGCACCACCACGAAGGTGGCGAGCACGTAGCGCATGTCGTCGTTGCTGATGTCGTACATCGCGTGCATCTGGTTGACCCGGCGTACGGCGCCCCGGCCGCGGCTGCTGGTGAGCCCGTGGCGCTGGACCTCCTCGAGCAGCAGCCCGGTGTCGTCGTACCGCTTCTGGACGCGTCCGGTGAACTCACCGGTCCGGTCGAGCAGGCTGCCGATCGAGGGCACGGCGTAGGTCCGGAAGAGCGCGAACGACAGCGCCTGGATCGTGTCCCAGGGGTAGTCGTGGGCGCTCACGCCGAGGCTGATCTCCCGGTGGTCGGCGATCGGGTCGAGCTCGAGGCTGCGCTGCGCCCAGTGCATCCGAGGCAGCCAGTGCATCCGGGGCAGCCGGTGCCTCCGGGGCAGCCGGTCGGGTCGTCGCACGAGGCCTCCTGGAGGGTCGACGGGAGAGGACTGTGACAGTGACACTGTCACGGTCGGCCGCCCTCCCGCTACCCCCGTCCCGCGCCCTCGAGGAACTCCCGCAGCAGCGGGCCCGCGGTGCCCGACCCGGAGTCGCCGCGCTCGACGAACACCGCCACCGCCAGGTCGCCCTGCGCGGCCACCATCCAGGCGTGGGTCGGCGGCGGGTCGGTCTCGCCGAACTCGGCCGTGCCGGTCTTGGCCAGCACCGGGTCTCCCGGCACCCCGGCGAGCACCGCGCCGCTGCCGCGCTCGACCACGGCGCGCAGCATCCGCCGCAGCGCCTGCGCCTCGGCCGGCTCCAGCGGGTCGGCCGGGTCGGCGCCGCGGGCGTCCAGGGCCGGCAGCAGCCGCGGCACGACGGTGCTGCCCTGCTGCACCGAACCGACGACGGCCGCCATCGCCAGCGGCGAGGCCAGCACCGACCCCTGGCCGATGAGGTCTGCGGCCGCACCGGTCTCGCCCTGCGCCGACGGGTCGTCCGGCCCGGCCTGGCCGAGGTAGGCCGGGAAGCCGAGGTCGCGGTCGACGC
This sequence comes from Marmoricola sp. Leaf446, assembly GCF_001424755.1. Classification (GTDB taxonomy): domain Bacteria; phylum Actinomycetota; class Actinomycetes; order Propionibacteriales; family Nocardioidaceae; genus Marmoricola. The sequence continues at coordinate 67,884 of NZ_LMRF01000002.1, read as the reverse complement.
CCAGCCCCAGCGCCTCGGCCGCACCGGTCAGGGCCTCGCCCGAGACCCGCTCCCGCGCCCCGATGAAGGCGGTGTTGCAGGAGCGGGCGACGGCGTCCTCCAGGGTGATCCGGCCCAGCCCGGAGGTGGGGTAGTCGTCGTAGTTCTCGAAGTCGCGCCCGTCGACGTCGACGGTGGCCGGGCACTCGACCGGGTCACCCGGCGCGACGCCGGCGCGCAGCAGCGCCAGCGCGGTGACGATCTTGTACGTCGACCCGGGGGCGTACTGCCCGAGCGTGGCGGTGGCGTAGCCGTCCGACCCCGGTCCGTCGGCGGCGACGAGCAGGTCGCCCGTCGAGGGCTGCAGCGCGACCAGCGCGGCCGCCGGCCCGACGTCGGCCAGCGTGTCCTGGGCCAGCTGCTGCAGCCGCGGGTCCAGCGTCGTGGCCAGGTCCTCGCCCGCCACCGGGTCGGCGGCGTACAGCTCGCGCGGCTCGCCCTGACCACCGGTCGTCCGCACGACCACGCCGCGGCGGCCGAGCAGGCGGGCGTCGTAGCGCCGCTGCAGCCCGGAGGTGCCGACCTCGTCACCGGCCACGACCCTGCCCTGCGACTCCTCCACGATCTCGGCGGTGGCCGGGCCGACGCTGCCGAGCAGGGGCGCGGCGAACTCGCGGCTGGGGGCCAGGGGCAGCTCGTCCTCGACCAGGCGTCCACCCGGGAGCGCCTCGACCTGCGACCGTACGCCGGGCCCCAGGTCGTCGGTCCTGAGCACGATCGCCTCGACGAAGGCCCGGTCGCCGGCTGCGGCGACCCGCTCCGCGAACGCCTGGGCGTCGACGTCGACGATCGCGGCGACCCGGCGGGCGGAGGCGACCGCCTCGGCGCGGCGTACGCCCTGCTTGTCGACGCCCACCCGCACCACCGGGCGCGGCTCGACCAGCACGCTGCCCGCCCGGCCCAGGATGCGGCCGCGCTCGGGCGCGACCGCGCTCGCCGCCAGCGTCTCCTCGCCCCGCAGCGACGGCTCGACCACGGCCGGCGCCCACCGCAGGGCCCAGACGTCCTCACCGCCGCGGGACACCTCCTCGAGCACCGCCGTGCTGCGGTAGCGCCAGTCGTCCCCGGCGCCCTCGCCGCCGGCCCGCCAGCGCCAGGTCAGCGGGACCGTGGCGGTGCCGTCCCCGGTCTCCACGTCGCCGGCCGCGACGGCGGGCTCGCCCAGGACGGTGGTCCCGGCGAGGACCGCCTCGAGCTGCTGCTGCACCTGCGCCCGGTCGCCGACCACGGGGACGTCCGCGAGCTCCCCCTGCGCCAGCGCGCGCGCCAGCCGCCGGGCGGCGGCGTCGGCGTCGGGGCCGGACCACGGGAGGCTGCAGGCGCTGGGCAGCAGCACGAGGGCGGCGAGGCCGGCGGCGGCGGCCGCCCGCCGGGTGGGGGCGCGGCCGGGGGCAGGGCGGGGTCGCGGACTCACCCGTCGATCGCACCACAAGCCGCGGACCCGGACGAGCCCGACACGGCGCAGGCTCGCCGGTCGAGCCCGTCGGGACCTGGTCTGTGCCGCGCCGGCCGACCGCGGCGGGCGAGCCCACCGGCGCGACACAGGACGGGGGGCCGGGGAGCGGTGCTCACCCGGCGGGGCACGTCGGCCACTCCGGGAACCCGGGGTGGGACCGACGCGAACGTCCGGTGCGTGGGCCGTGTCCTCGACCTCGGGGGTGCAGGTACCCCTGCCCCCGGCGTTCTCACGCCCGTCTCACCCTCCGGTCACACCCCGTCCGGTGTCCCGCTCGGGCGCCCGTTCAGTCGCCCGCTCAGTCGCTCGTTCAGTCGCCCGCTCGGTCGGCCGTGCGGTGCGTGCGCACGACGCGGGCGGCGACCTCGACGAGCTTGAGGTTCATCTCCTGGCTGACCCGGGACAGCATCGCGAAGGCGGCGTCCTGGTCGAGGTCGTGCATGGCCATCAGCAGTCCGACCGCCTTGCCGATCTCGCGGTTGCTCTCCAGGCCCTGGCGCAGCGTCGAGGCCTCCTCGCCCCGGTCCATCGCGACCAGGATGACCGAGGCGAACGCCGTGAGCAGCGTCGCCTGGTGCAGCGAGTGCTCGGTGAGCCGGTCGGGGGTGTCGCCGAAGACGTTGAGGGCGCCGACCTTGGTGCCGTCGTCGCGCAGCCGGAAGCCGGCCAGCCCGCGCACCGGGGTCTCGGCGAGCACCCGCTGCGCCAGCCGCGGCCAGCCGCAGCCCTCGCGCAGGTCGCCGCAGAAGTGCTGGTGGGGCGCGTCCTCGTCGAGCGCGTCGAGGCACGGCCCCTCCCCGACCTCGCGCTCGAGGCCGTCGCAGGTCGCGGCGACGTCGTCGGAGGCGGCCACGGTGACCGCCCGCCCCTGGCGGCGCAGCAGCAGCGAGGCGTGGTCGCAGCCGTCGACCAGCTCGACCGCGGCCCGGCACAGGGTGTCGGCGACCGCCTCGAAGGACTCGCCGGCGTAGACGAGGTCGGCCAGCGTGCGCACGGTGTCGGACAGCTCCGGCGGCATCAGGGAGGGCATCGATCAGTCCAGGTCGTCCAGGTCGGTCCGTGGTCGTGCGGGCGGGGGCCCCGGCTCCTGGTCCGGATCCCGAGCGAGCTGCATCATGACACGCCCTCCGGGGCGGGACGGGCCGCCCGGTCACCCCGGCCCGAGCGGTCCGGGCCGCGCCTCGGGGTAGGCCTCGACCTCGGTGGCCTTGGCCGTGAGCCACACCTCGCGTCCCTCCACCAGCCCGAGCTCGGCCACGGCCGCGGCGGTCACGTCGACCAGCGCGCCGGGCTGGCCGTCGACCTGGAGCCGGACCCGGTCGGCGAGCCGCTCCAGCGAGCCGATGCGCCCCGCCCACTGGTTGCGGGGGCTCGCGCCAGGGCCGGCGGACCCGCCCGGGCGACCGGTGTGCACGCTGATCGCGCTCGGCCGCAGCGCCACCAGCACCCGCCCGGGAGCCGCCTCGCCCGCGAGCGACAGCGACCCACCCCCGTCGAGGGCCACCCGGCCGTCGTGGCCGAGCTCGCCGGACCAGAGGTTGAGGCCCATCAGCCGGGCGACGTACGTCGAGGCGGGCCGGCGTGCGACCTCCAGCGGCGTCCCCTCCTGCACCAGCCGGCCGCCCTCGACGACCACCAGCCGGTCGGCGAGCACCATGGCCTCCAGGGGGTCGTGGGTCACGAGCACGACCGGACCGGCGAACTCCGCCAGGTGGGTCCGCAGGAAGCCGCGGACCTCCAGCCGCGCCCCGGCGTCAAGCGCGGCCATCGGCTCGTCGAGCAGCAGCACGTCGGGCTCGCGCGCCAGCGCCCGGGCCAGCGCCACCCGCTGGGCCTGGCCGCCCGAGAGCTGCGACGGTCGGCGGCGGGCCAGGTCGGCGAGGCCGAGCCGGGTCAGCCAGCGCGCGGCACCGTCGCGGGCCGCGGCGCGACGCGTGCCCGCGGCGCGTGCCGCGAAGGCCACGTTGTCGAGCACGTCGAGGTGCGGGAAGAGCCGGTAGTCCTGGAAGACCACCCCGGCCGCGCGCTCCTCGGGCCGCAGCGCGGTGGTGCCGTCCTGCCAGACCCGGCCCGCCACCTCCAGGGTCCCCGAGGAGAGCAGCTCCAGCCCGGCCACCGTGCGGAGCAGCGTCGACTTGCCGGCGCCGTTGGGGCCCAGCACCCCGACCACCTCGCCAGGACCGGCCTGCACCCGCAGCGCGAGCTCGAAGGAGCCGCGGTGGACGGTGCCGTCGAGGACGAGGCCCCTCCCGGCGCTCACGCTGCGCCCTGTCCGGTCCAGCGTCCGCGCAGCACGACCAGCACGGTGACCGAGACCGTCAGCAGCACCAGCGAGAGCGCGATCGCGGCGTCGGGGTCGGTCTGGATGGCGTTGTAGACCGCCAGCGGCATGGTGCGGGTGGTGCCCTCGAAGTTGCCGGCGAAGGTCGCGGTGGCACCGAACTCCCCCAGCGCCCGGGCCCAGCACAGCACCGCCCCGGCGACCAGGGCCGGGCGGATGATGGGCAGCGTCACCCGCAGGAACACCGTCATCCGCGAGGCGCCGAGGGTGGCGGCGGCCTCGTCGTACCCCCGGTCGGCGGTGCGCAGCGCGCCCTCGACCGCCACCACCAGGAACGGCATCGCCACGAACGTCTCGGCGACCACCACCGCCGGCGTGCTGAACGGGATCGTGAGGCCGAACCACGCGTCGAGGTGGCGCCCGACGATCCCGTTGCGGCCGAAGGCCAGCAGCAGCGCCACGCCACCCACGACCGGCGGCAGCACGAGCGGCAGCGTCACCAGCGCCCGCAGCAGGCGTACGCCGGGGGCCTGCGAGCGCGCGAGCACGTAGGCCAGCGGTACCCCCAGCACGACCGAGACCAGCGTGGCCAGGCTGGCGCAGACCAGCGACAGGCGCAGTGCCTCCCGCACCTCCGGCGTCAGCAGGATCCGGGGCAGGCCCTCCCACGGGGCGCGGACGAGCAGCCCGGCCAGCGGCACGAGCAGCAGCAGCACGGCCAGCGCGGCCGGGACCCCCAGCGGCCAGGGGACACGGTCGCGGTGACGTCCCGGAGCCCGCCTCGGCGGCCTCGTCGAGCCCGACCTCACGGGAGGCCGAAGCCCGCGTCCTCCAGCGCCTTCCGGCCCACCTCCGAGCGCACCAGGTCGACGAAGGCCTGGGCCTGCTCGGCGTTCTCGGACCGCTCGAGCGCGGCGATGGGGTACGTCGTGGTGGCCGCGTCCTCCTCGGGCACCTCGACGCCCTCGACGTCGTCGCCCGCGGCCTGCACGTCGGTGACGTAGACCAGGCCGGCGTCGACCTCGCCCAGGGTGACCTTGGTCAGCACCGCCTTGACGTCCTCCTCCTCGGTGACCGGCGTGACGTCGAGCCCGGCCGAGTCGAAGACGTCGACGGCCAGCACGCCGCACGGCACCTCGGGGTCGCAGACCGCGACCTTGACCGACTCCTTCGCGAGGTCGTCCAGGGAGTCGACGTCACCGGGGTTGTCGGCGGGCACGGCGATCTCGGCCTCGTTGGTGGTGAAGTCCTGCGGGTCCTGCGCGTCACCGGCGTCGACGACGGTCTGCATCGTCTTCGGGCTCGCGGCGGCGAACACGTCGGCCGGGGCCCCGCTGGTGACCTGCTCGGCCAGGCCGGAGCTGGGACCGAAGGAGAGCTGCACCGTGGTTCCCGGGTTGTCGGCCTCGAACTGCTCGCCGAGCGCGGTGAAGGTCTCGGTCAGCGAGGCCGCTGCGAGCACCCGCAGCGTCACCTTCTCGCCCGAGGCGCTCGGCTCGTCGCCGCTGGCGCCCGAGCCGCCGTCGCCGCTGCTGCCGCAGCCGGACAGGAGCAGCGTGCCGACCAGGGCGCCGGCGAGGGCGGTCCTCACGGGCAGGTGCAGGTGCAGGTTCACGGGGCCTCCGGGAGCTCGACGACGACGTTGGTGGACTTGACCGCCGCGATGGCCAGGACGCCCGGCTCGAGCCGCAGCTCGTCCGCGGCCTCCCGGCTCATCAGGGACACGACGCGGTGTGGGCCGGCCTGGATCTCGACCTGGGCCATCACGGTGTCGCGCACCACGCGCGTCACCAGCCCGACGAACCGGTTGCGCGCCGACGCCGACACCACGGGACCGGGCTCGGGGTGCTCCCCCGACGCCGCCAGCTGCTGCGCCACCTCGGCCAGCTCGACCCCGTCGACCACCTGCCGGCCCGCGCCGTCGGTGGTGGGGTGCAGCCGCCCCGACTCGGCCCACCGCCTCACGGTGTCGTCGCTGACGCCGAGCAGCTCGGCCGCCTGCTTGATCCGGTACGTCGCCACGCCCGCAACCTAGCCGCACCTGCGGCTCCCTGTCACCCGATCGGCCGCACCCGCGGACAGCGGCCCCGTCGTGGTGCCCGCGGCTCGGGCCCCGGAGGAAGGCCCGCCCCGCACCAGGTCCCTGAGGCCGGACGGAGTCCTGTCTCGAAGGGCCACCCGGTACGACGGAGGATCCCGGTCACCAGATGACTGCGATCCTCCGCTCAGCCACCTCCCGACGTACGCCGCCCCGCCCCCTTCGAGACGGTCGCTGCGCGACCTCCTCAGGGACCCGAGCGACCGGCAGCACGCCGACGCGGAAGATCCGAGTCACCAGGTGACCCAGATCTTCCGTGATCAGGCCCGACCCCGACCCTCGCCCCGGGTCCCTGAGGAAGGACGGAGTCCTGTCTCGAAGGGCCAGCGCGCGGACCCACCACCCGACGTACGTCGCCCACCCCACCCCGCTCGTGCCTAGAGTCGGGGGCATGACGAACGAGCTGCCCGAGACCACCCGCCCGACGACCGGCGACGTGGTCGACCTGATCCTCGACGACCACCGTGCGTTCGAGACGTTGCTGCGGGAGCTGCGCAACGACCAGAACGACCGCGACGCGCTGCGCGGGCAGCTGTCGGCGCTGCTGGTCGCCCACGGGGAGGCCGAGGAGAGCCACGTCTACCCCGAGCTCCGGCGCAAGGACGCGATCGACGAGCACGAGGCCGAGCACGGCGAGGAGGAGCACCGCGAGATCTACGAGGCGCTGCTCCCGCTGCTCGAGGCGACCGACCTGTACGACGAGGACGCCAGCCACGCCCTGCACGAGCTGAGCGAGACGCTGCTGCACCACCTCGACGAGGAGGAGCGCGACATCCTCAACCCGGCCCGCTCCGACGTCGCCGACGCCGACCGCGCCCGCCTCGGCGAGGCCTGGGCGACCCGCCGCAACGAGCTGCTCGACTCCGGGTGCGGGAGCCTCGAGCAGGTGCGGTCGCTGCTCGCCGGGTGAGGTCGGTCCTGGCCGACACCCGGCCGCTGCGCGACCCGCACTTCCGGCGGCTGTGGATCGCCAACATCGTCACCGTCGTCGGCGCCCAGCTGACCGTCGTGGCGGTGCCGGCGCAGATCTACCAGCTGACCGGCTCCTCGGCGTACGTCGGGCTGACCGGCGTCTTCGGCCTCGTCCCGCTGGTCGTCTTCGGGCTCTGGGGCGGCGCCCTGGCCGACGTGCTCGACCGGCGGACGCTGCTGATCGCGACCACGCTTGGGATGATCGGCACCAGCGCCCTGTTCTGGCTGCAGGATTGGAGCGGCGCCGGCAACGTGTGGCTGCTGCTCGGGCTGTTCTCGGTGCAGCAGGCGTTCTTCGCGGTCAACCAGCCGACCCGCAGCGCGGTGCTGCCGCGCCTGCTGCCGCTGCCGCTGCTGCCCGCGGCCAACTCGCTCAACATGACGGTGATGCAGGCGGGCGCGATCGGCGGCCCGCTGGTCGCCGGGGCGCTGATCCCGGTGTTCGGGTTCTCCTGGCTCTACCTGCTCGACACCCTCACGCTGGTCCCCACGCTGGCGGCGGTGGCGCTGCTGCCGCCGCTGCCGGTCGAGGGGGTCACCGGGAGCCTCGGGCTGTCGGCGGTCTGGGACGGCCTGGCCTACCTCAAGGGCCAGCCGGTGCTGCTGATGTCGTTCCTCGTCGACATCATCGCGATGGTCTTCGGCATGCCGCGGGCGCTGTTCCCCGAGATCGCCCACGTCGACCTCGGCGGCCCCGAGGGCGGCGGGCTGGTCTTCGCGCTGCTGTTCGCCGGCATCCCGATCGGGGCCGTGCTGGGCGGGGTGTTCTCCGGCTGGGTGTCGCGGGTCGAGCGGCAGGGCGTCGCCGTGCTGGCCTGCGTCGTGGTGTGGGGCCTGGCCATGGTGGGCTTCGGCGCGGCCGTCGGCCTGGCCGACACGTGGCGTACGCCGATGCTGGTGGCCGCCGTGCTGATGCTGGTCGTCGGCGGGGCGGCCGACATGGCCTCGGCCGCGTTCCGCACCAGCATGCTGCAGAGCGCGGCCTCCGACGCCGTCCGAGGCCGGCTGCAGGGCGTCTTCACCGTCGTGGTCGTCGGCGGTCCCCGCGTGGCCGACGTCGCCCACGGGGCGGTCGCGGTCAGCATCGGCGCGGCCGCCACGGCGGCCGGCGGCGGGCTGCTGGTCGTGGTCGGCACCGTGCTGGCGGCCGTCGCGTTCCCGGCGTTCGTGCGCTACCGCGTGACCACCGCCGTGCGCACCGCCTGACCCCTGCCGGCTGTCGGTGTCCTGGACTAGCCTCGCGCGATGAGCAGCAGCGCCCCGGAGACCCACCCCGCCGACGGCCACGCCCTGATCCGCGTGCGCGGGGCGCGGGTCAACAACCTCAAGGACGTCTCGGTCGAGATCCCCAAGCGCCGGCTGACGGTGTTCACCGGGGTGTCGGGGTCGGGCAAGAGCTCGCTGGTCTTCGCCACGATCGCGGCGGAGTCGCAGCGGCTGATCAACGAGACCTACAGCGCGTTCCTGCAGGGGTTCATGCCCTCGCTGGCCCGGCCCGAGGTCGACCTGCTCGACGGCCTGACCACCGCGATCATCGTCGACCAGGAGCGGATGGGCGCCAACCCGCGCTCCACGGTCGGCACCGCCACCGACGCCAACGCCATGCTGCGCATCCTGTTCAGCCGGCTCGGCGAGCCCCACATCGGCCCGCCCACGGCGTTCGCGTTCAACGTGCCGACCCGGGTCGCCAGCGGCGTGATGAAGACCGAGAAGGGCCAGACCGAGAAGAAGACGGTGGTCCGCGAGGCGGTCTACCAGGGCGGCATGTGCCCGCGCTGCGAAGGCATGGGCGCGATCAACGACATCGACCTCACCGCGATCTACGACGCCGACAAGACCCTGTCCGAGGGGGCGCTGACCGTCCCGGGCTACAGCATGGACGGGTGGTACGGCCGCATCTTCGCCGGCGCCGGCCTGCCCATGGACAAGCCCGTCGGGGAGTTCAGCAGGGCCGAGCTCGACAAGCTGCTGCACGCCGAGCCCACCAAGATCAAGGTCGAGGGCATCAACCTCACCTACGAGGGCGTCATCACCAAGTTGCAGAAGACGACGCTGACCAAGGACGTCGAGTCGATGCAGCCGCACGTGCGCCGGTTCGTCGAGCGCGCCGTCACCTTCACCACCTGCCCGGTCTGCGAGGGCACCCGGCTCTCCCGCGAGGCACTGTCCTCCCGGGTGGCGGGGCGCAACATCGCCGAGCTGTGCGCGATGCAGATCAGCGACCTGGCCACCTGGCTGCGCGCGCTCGACGCGCCCTCAGTGGGCCCGCTGCTGACCGGGCTGCAGCACCTGCTCGACTCCTTCGTCGAGATCGGGCTGGGCTACCTCTCGCTCGACCGGGCCTCGGGCACGCTGTCGGGCGGTGAGTCCCAGCGCACCAAGATGATCCGCCACCTCGGGTCCTCGCTGACCGACGTGACCTACGTCTTCGACGAGCCCACCATCGGCCTGCACCCCCACGACATCGAGCGGATGAACCAGCTGCTCCTGCAGCTGCGCGACAAGGGCAACACCGTGCTCGTCGTGGAGCACAAGCCCGAGACGATCGCGATCGCCGACCACGTCGTCGACCTGGGCCCGGGTGCCGGCACCGCCGGGGGGGAGATCACCTTCGAGGGCGACGTCGAGGGCCTGCGCGGCAGCGACACCGTGACCGGGCGCCACCTCGACGACCGGGCCCGCCTCAAGGACCGGCTGCGCACGCGCACCGGCGTGATCGAGGTCCGCGGCGCCGGGCGCCACAACCTGCGTGACGTCGACGTCGACGTGCCGCTCGGCGTGCTGTGCGTGGTCACCGGGGTCGCCGGCTCCGGCAAGAGCTCCCTGGTGCACGGCAACCTCGCCCACCGCGAGGGCGTCGTCGTCGTCGACCAGGGCGCGATCCGGGGCTCGCGGCGCAGCAACCCCGCGACCTACACCGGCCTGCTGGAGCCGATCCGCAAGGCCTTCGCCAAGGCCAACGGCGTCAAGCCGGCGCTGTTCAGCTCCAACTCCGAGGGGGCGTGCCCGGCCTGCAACGGCGCGGGCGTCATCTTCACCGAGCTCGGCATCATGAACACCGTCGAGTCCACCTGCGAGGAGTGCGAGGGCCGCCGGTTCCAGGCCAGCGTGCTCGACCACACCCTCGGCGGGCGCAACATCGCCGAGGTGCTGGCGATGTCGGTGGCCCAGGCCGAGGCGTTCTTCGCCGACGGCGAGGCTCGGACCCCGGCGGCCCACCGGATCCTCGAGCGGCTCCGCGACGTCGGCCTGGGCTACCTCACCCTGGGCCAGCCGCTCTCGACGCTGTCGGGCGGCGAGCGCCAGCGCATCAAGCTCGCCACGCAGATGGCCGACAAGGGCGAGGTCTACGTGCTCGACGAGCCGACCACCGGCCTGCACCTCGCCGACGTCGAGAACCTGTTGGGCCTGCTCGACCGCCTGGTGGACTCCGGTCGCTCGGTGGTCGTCATCGAGCACCACCAGGCCGTGATGGCCCACGCCGACTGGATCATCGACCTCGGCCCGGGCGCGGGCCACGACGGCGGTCGCGTCGTCTTCGAGGGCACCCCCGCCGAGCTGGTCGCCGACCGCTCGACACTGACCGGGCAGCACCTCGCGGCGTACGTCGGCTGAGACGGGGCTAGAACCCGCCGAGCCGTCCCAGCCGGCGCAGCGGACCCGGGCGACCGTCGGGGTCGTGCAGGTGGGTGTAGGGCAGCACCGACAGCGCCCGCTGGAGCGGGTCGAGCTCGGGCGGCACCAGTCGTCGCAGCCGACCCGGGGGGCGCTCGCCCGGCTTGCCGGCGGCGTGCCAGGCGTCCAGGCGGTCGGCCGACTCGGCGTACGCCGCGAAGAAGTCGGCCGGCTCGATGCAGTCGGCCATCACCTCGAGCAGCTCGTCGGGGCGGCTCGGGTCCTGCGGGTCGACCACCGCGGGCCGGTCGAGGTGCTCGGCGGCCAGGGTCAGCCGCAGCCGCCGGGCATAGGGGCTGTGGTCGGGCGCAGAGGGGTCGACGACGACGGCCGAGAGCTCGGAGTCGTGCGTCCACGACCGCCGGTTGAAGTTGTCGGACCCGACCGTGGCCCAGGTGTCGTCCATGACGCAGACCTTGGCGTGGACGTAGACCGGCGTGCCCTGGTGGTTCTCGATGCCGTAGATCGCGACCCGACCCGGCGCCGCCTCGGTCATCTCGCGCATCGCCCGTGACCGGCCGAGCATCTGCGGCACCCGCGCGACGAAGCTGTCCTGGTCGGTGTGGATCGGCACCACCGCGACCACGAAGAGGTCCTTGTTGCGCTGCAGCGCCTCGACGAAGACGTCACCGACCTGCTCGCCCCACAGGTACTGGTCCTCGACGTAGACCAGCCGGCGCGCCCGCGAGACCGCCTTGGAGTAGCCCCGGGCGACGCTGCGCTCGCCCCCGCGCGCGAACGGGTAGTCGCGGCCGTGGCGCAGGTTGGGATAGGTCCGCAGCAGCTGCACGTGGTGGTCCGACCCCGGCACCGGGGGCGGCGGCGGGGTCTGCTCGGGCAGGGCGTCCGGCGTCATGTCGAGCCGGAACAGCTTGTCCTGCAGCCAGTAGACGGGGTGGCGGGTCAGCGGCGTGGGGTCCTCCCAGCGCTCGCGGAAGACCGTCTCGACGTCGTGCACGGCCGGGCCGGTGATGGCCGCCTGCACGTCGTGCCAGGGCGGGGTCGCGCCGTACTCGTCGGCCAGGTCGAGCGCCTGCGGGTCGCCCTGGTGGTGGATGTCGTCGCGCCGCGAGTGGCACAGGTCGATGCCCCCGACGTAGGCCACGTCGCGCTCGGGACGGTCGCGGTAGCGGATCACGACGAGCTTCTGGTGGTGCGAGCCGCCCGAGCGCACCCGCATGTCGAGCAGCACCTCGGCGCCGCGGGCCTGCAGCTGGCGGCCGAGCAGGCGGTTCTCGGCGGCGTTGAAGTTCAGCCGCTCCCAGTGCGAGCGCCAGATCAGGCCGCGCACGTCGACGCCGCGCTCGTCGGCGCGGCCGAGCACCTCGACCACCTCGCTGCCGGGCTCGCCGGTGAGCCGCTCGTCGGCGTCGCCCTGCCAGTCGGTCAGGAAGACGACGTCGCCGCGGCGGGTCTCCTCGAGCCGCTCGTAGAGCTCGGCGAAGTACGTCGCCCCGTGCACCAGCGGCCGCACCTCGTTGCCCTCCGACCACGCCACCTGCCCCGGGTGGACGTCGTCCAGCCGGGTGTCGGGGTTGCCGCGCTCGGCCTGGGTCAGCAGCCAGTCGGTGTGGTGCACGCGGCCACTGTGCCACCCGCCGTGCTGCCGGTGGGGCCACCCCGTGCCGTCCACCCGCGCCCGGACCGCCGCGCCCCTAGACTGCGCCGGTGACCACCGCCCGCACCGTCCCGGTGACCACCGAGATGGACGGCGACGAGCTCGACGCCGAGGACGCCTGGCACACGGTCCGACGCCTCGGCGTACGCCGGCTGGCGGTCGACTCGTTCGTGCGCTTCCGCTTCGGCGACGGGTTCTCCAGCTCCCGCGCGCTCGCGCTGCAGGGGTCGCTCGCGGTGGTGCCGTTCCTGCTGGCGCTGACCGGGCTGGCCGCCGACATCGACGAGGAGAAGCCGGCCCGGGTGTTGGCCGCGGTCATCGACGCCATCTCGCCCGGCAGCGGCAGCGGTGACGCGATGGTCTCCGCCGTCAGCGGCAGCAGCACCAGCGAGCAGGCCGGCGAGGTGGCGCTGTGGTTCGGCCTGGTCTTCGCGCTGTTCTCGATGACCACCGCGATGGCGCAGGTCGAGCGCGGCACCAACCGCATCTACGGCATCAAGCGCGACCGGCCGGCGCAGTGGAAGTACGGCCGCGCCGCGATCATGACGCTGCTGCTCGCCGGCCCGGTCGGCCTCGGCTTCCTGCTGCTCGTGGCGGGCAGCGCGTTCGCCGACGCGATGGCGACCGAGTACGGCTGGGGCGACACCCTGACCGACACCTTCGACTGGATCCGCTGGCCCGTGGGCATCGCACTGCTCGTGCTCACCATCGCCGTCGTCCTCGACCACGCGCCGCGCCGTCGCCAGCCCGGGCTGTCGTGGCTGGCGCTGGGCTCGGGCATCGCCGTCGTGCTCAACCTGCTCACCACGGCGGGCCTGGCGCTCTACGTCGAGCTGAGCCCGTCCTTCGGCGACATCTACGGCCCGCTCGCCGGGGTGTTCGCGCTGCTGCTGTGGTCGCTGCTCTCGGCGATGGGGCTGTTCTTCGGCACGGCCGTGTGCGCCCAGCTCGAGGCCGTGCGAGCCGGGCACCCCGACCCGGCCTACGACGACCCGGGCCGGCCGCACGGCGTGGTCGTCGACCAGGTCTAGGCCCGCTCGGCCCGACGCAGCAGCGCGGTCGGCAGCGCGACCCAGACCCCGGCGTACACCAGCAGCGCGAGGGCCGCCGCGACGTGCCCGGCCCCGCTGCCGACCACGACGCCGAAGATGAGGTCGACCACCGCCACCAGGGTCAGCCCCATCGTGGCGAGACCCAGGGCGGCGAAGCGCGCTCCGGCGACCACGAGGACGTCCTTGGCGCCGCGGGCGAAGAGGAACCGGTGAAGCACGACGGGCGCGGTGAGCAGGCACACCGTGAGCACGGCCAGGCTGAAGGCCACCAGGTAGGTCAGCCGGTGAGGGCCGTCGAGGTCGCCGAAGCGGGCGGTGAACGGCAGCGTCAGCAGGAAGCCGGCGAGGACCTGCACCCCGGTCTGCGCCACCCGCAGCTCCTGGACCAGCTCGCCCCAGTTGCGGTCCGAGCGCTCCGCCCGGGTCTCGCTCCGACTGTCGTCCACCCGCCCACGCTAGGACCCGAGCGCGGTGGCGTCACGCACCCAGGACCACATCCGGTCGCGCTCGGCCGGGCTCGTGCGCGTGCGCCGCGGGAGCAGGTGCGGCGAGCGGGCGCGGCGGTCGTGCCAGAGGCGCCCCGACGGGGGCGTGGGCTCGGTGGCGGCCAGCCAGACGGTGGTGTCGGCACCCTGCGCCGCGTCGCGCAGCAGCGGGCCGGCGACGCGGTGGAAGCCGGGCAGCGAGTCGACCACGCCGGGGGTGTCGGCCCAGCCGGGGTGGGTGGCGTGGGCGCCGATCTGCTGCCCCGCCCAGCGGCTGGCCAGCACGGGCAGCAGCTCGACCTGGGCGCGCTTGGAGCGGGCGTAGGCGGTGGTGCCGGAGTAGGAGCCGCAGGTGTACGCCGGGTCGTCGGCCCGCAGCGGCTGGGCGTACATCCCGCCCGAGGTGACCATCACGACCCGGGCGTCGTGCCCGGCCAGCCGGTTGCGCAGCAGCTCGGTCATCAGCACCGGGCCCAGGACGTGGACGGCCATGGTGAGCTCGTGGCCCTGCGGCGACTCGGTGCGCTCGGCAGGCAGGGCGCCGGCGTTGTGGACCAGCACGTCGAGACGGTCCACGTCGAGGTCGGCCACGAACCGGCGTACGTCCTCGAGGTCGGCGACGTCGCAGCGGTCGACCGTCGCGGTCGCGCCGGGCACGTCGCGCAGCAGCTGCCAGCGTACCCGCTCGCCCTTGTCGGTGTCGCGGACGACCAGCCGGACGTGGGCACCGAGCCGGGCCAGCCCCTCGGCGGTGGCCAGGCCCAGGCCGGACGTGGCACCGGTGACGGCCGCGGTGCGACCGGCGAGGGCGCCGGGTCGCGGGTCCTCGGGCCAGGTCGGCAGCCGCCGGCGTACGGCGGGACCGAGGCGGGTGAAGCCGGGCACGACGGCCTTGTCGAGGGCGGTGTCGATGCCCCGGGCGACCGGGAGCGGCAGGGGGCTCATGCCGGTCACCGTAGCCAGCGTGCCCCCACCACCGGTGCGTCACCATGGCCCCGTGAGCGCCACCACCCAGGACCGCACCCGCCAGGTCGTGACCACCCTCGCCGAGGTGTTCTGCGTGCTCGGCACCCTCGTCGGCGTCGGTGTGCTCGGCACCCGCGTCGCCGAGTCCTCGGGTGGCGCGCTGTCGGCGGACGCCACGCTGCTGGCCCCGGACGGCCCGGCGTTCTCGATCTGGTCGGTCGTGTACGCCGGCCTCGCGGCGTACACCGTCTGGCAGTGGCTGCCCGGTCGCGCCACCGACCCGCGGCTGCGCTCGATCGGCTGGCTGGCCGCCGCCTCGATGGTGCTCAACGCGACCTGGCTGCTCGTCACCCAGCAGGGCTGGATCTGGGTCAGCGTCGTGGTCATCCTCGCGCTGGTGGTCGTGCTCGGCCTGCTCGTGCGGCGGCTCACCGCCCGTCCCGCCCGCGGCCTCGCCGAGCGGGTGGTCGTCGACGGCACGTTCGGGCTCTACCTCGGCTGGGTCTGCGTCGCGGTCTGCGCCAACGTCACCGCCGCGCTGGTCGACAGCGGCGTCGAGCCGTCGACGGTCGTGGCCGAGACCGCCGCGGTGGTCGTGCTCGCCGTGGTCGCGGTCCTCGGCGTCGTGCTCGCCCGCCGCCTCGGTGCCCGCTGGTCGGTCGCCGCCGCCAGCGCCTGGGGCCTGGCCTGGATCGCCGTCGGCCGCACCCAGTCCACCCCGGAGTCCACCGCCACCGCCGTCGCCGCCCTCGCAGCAGCGATCGTCACGGTCGGCGCGGTCGTCCAGGCCCGCCGGTCGGGCACGGTCGCGCACCCCTAGACCGCCGAGCGGGCACTTCTGCTGGCAGCCGGCTGCACCCCTGCCCGGTCGGCGACTCCTGGGTGAGCACAACTGCCCGGTCGGCGTCCTGACGCGTACGACGACTGCCCGGTCGGCGTCCTGACGCGTACGACGACTGCCCGGTCGGGGGCTAGGGCGGGTCGGAGCCCCGGGACTCCTCCTGCTCGACCAGCTCGGCGAGGTCCTTGAGGCGACCCAGGCCCTGGACGGGCCGGGCCATCCGGTGGTTGGTGGCGAGCTCCTCGCGGTGGCGGTCGAGGAACCACCAGTAGCCGGCCGTGAAGGGACAGGCGTCCTCGCCCACCCGGACGGTCGGCTTGAGCTCGCAGGAGCCGCAGTGGTCGGACATCTTGTTGATGTAGGCGCCGCCGGAGGTGTAGGGCTTGGTGGCCAGCACCCCGCCGTCGGCGTGCTGCGACATCCCGACCACGTTGGGCACCATCACCCAGTCGTAGCCGTCGACGAAGGCGCGGTGAAACCAGTCGGTCAGCTCCTGCGGCGCCCAGCCGCGCTGCAGGCCGTAGGAGCCGAGCACCATCAGCCGCGGGATGTGGTGCACCCAGCCGCGCTCGGCGACGCCGTCGAGGGTGTGGGACAGGCAGCGCGCGCGGGTGGCCGCGCCGTCGAGCTGGGCGAACCAGTCGGGCAGCCGGCGCCGGTGCTGCAGGTGGTTGCGGGTGCGGTAGTCGGGGCCGAGGTGCCAGTAGAGGTGCCAGACGTAGTCGCGCCAGCCCATCACCTGCCGGACGAACCCCTCCACGGAGGCGAGCGGGGCGTCACCGGAGCGGTAGACCTCCTCCGCCCGGCGTACGACGTCCAGCGGGTCGAGCAGCCCGAGGTTCATCGGCGCCGACAGCACCGAGTGCGACATCCACGGGTCGCCCTCGAGGATCGCGTCCTCGTGGGCGCCGAAGGTCGCCAGCCGGTGGGACAGGAAGTGGTCGAGCACCGACTCGGCCTCGGCGTGCGTCGCCGCGAACAGCCGCGGACCGTCACGGCCGATGAAGGACACGTCGCCGTCGGCCTCCCAGCGGTCGAGGTCGGCGCGCACCTGCGCGTCGATCTCGTCCTCCTCGGGCCACGGCGGCGGGTCGACGCCGAGGGTGGTGGCGCCCTTCGGCGGGGGCTCGCGGTTCTCGTGGTCGAGGTTCCACCGGCCGCCCTCGGGGTCGGCCGAGGAGCCCTCAAGCAGCACGCCGTGGCGCCGCCGCGCGTCGCGGTAGAAGTCCTCCATCAGCAGCCGCTTGCCGTCGCGGCCCTCGGCCCACCCGGCGAAGTCCTCCTGGGTGGTGACGAAGCCGCGGGCGGGCAGCCGCTCGATGTCGCGGGGACGGTCGGGGTCCTCGACGAGCCGGTCGACCAGCCCCCGTGCGGCGTACGACGTGGGGGCGACCACCTGGAGGTCGCGGGTGCGCCGACCGAGCCCCTCGACGTAGGTGCCGGACTGCACGTAGCGGACCCGGTCGCCGAGCTCGGCCGCCCGGTGACGCATCGCCGAGAGGATCAGGTGGGCCTTGGCCCGGTGGTAGCGCTTGCGGGCGAAGACCCGCCGCGACTCGATCATCACGAAGTCGCCGTCGTGGTCCTCGGCGAAGTGGGGACCGAGCTGGTCGCCGAAGAGCCACCGCGTGGTCTGCTGCGCCACGGCCCTAGTCGACCTCAGCCCTGGGTGCGTTCCTGGGTGTGCTCCGGGGTGCGCTCACCCTCGGCGGAGTACCCGCCGCGCGCGGCCGACAAACGGCGGCGGCTCTCGCCGGCCTGCCGCTCGCGCCGCAGCATCTCCCGCGGGTCGTCGAACCGCTTGCTGCGGCGCTTGTCCGGGGTCGCCTCGTGGTTCCACTGCACCGCCGCGGTGAGGGCGTCGTGGACGTTGCGCAGGTTCATCAGCAGGCCGCCGTACTCGCGCCACACCTCGGGCTCGAGCGAGGACTGCGAGAAGTCCTCGGTCATCCGGGCGAGCTCCTCGCCGAGCTCCTCGAGGCGGGGCACGTCCTCGGCGTCCACGGCGTCGGCCGTGCCGCGGGCGACCTCGCGCCAGCGCTCGCGGAACGACTCGTCCCAGTCGGTGCGGTTCTCGGCGCTGCGGGCGACGGTGCGCGCCATGCTCAGCGAGTCGGCCACGGCCTGCTCGAGCTGGTGGAGCACCTTGCGCAGCTCGCGGACGCCGGTGGGCTGGGAGCGCCGGGGGTTCATCCGCCCGCTCTCCTTGGCCTGCCACAGCAATCGCCAGGCCTGGTCGATGTGGACGTCGACCTTGCGGATGGCGCGGATCCAGGCCTTGACGTCGTGGGGGTCGAGGTCGGCGCCGATGCCGCCGGCGACGTCGCGCAGCACCGCGCCCAACTCGCCGGGCAGGTGCTCGGCCTGCGACCACGCGGCGCGGTCGCGCAGCGGCGGCCACACCACCAGGTTGACGGCCAGGCCCACCGCGACGCCGAGCGCGGTGTCGATGAGCCGGCTGGCCAGCAGGTCGGTCTGGGCGATCGACCCGGTCGCGATCACCACCAGCCCGGTGGTGGCGATGGTGCCGGCCTCCTCCTTGACCCAGCGCAGCTGGCCGATGAGGTAGCCCACGAGGATCACCAGGCCGATCGACCAGGGGCCGGTGCCGATGGTGATGCCCAGGCCGAACGCCAGGAACACCGCGAAGAAGGTCGCGGCCACCTGCTGGGAGCCGCGCGAGACGGTCTTGTAGACGGTCTCGTGGACCACCAGCACCGCGGCCCAGGGGGCCAGGAACGCCTGGTCGAGGTCGAAGACCCCGGCCATCCACCAGGCCAGCCCACCGGCCAGCGCCGTCTTCACCGTCTGCACGAGGTCGACTACACGCACCGGGTCCACGCGCTCCACGAAGCGGCGTGCACGGTCACGCGGCCGACGTCCCTCCCTGAACGTCACCACCCGGTGACCGTAACCCCCCGGGCCCACCCCCGCGGCCTTCCCGTCCGGTCGGGCAGGTGGACGACGCCCGGGTGGCGGGCGCGGGCACGGGCGTACGCAGGGTTTGTCGATCCTCGTCTGTGCCGTGCGTCACTGCCACGCCTAGCGTCGCGACGTCAGCCCCCGGTCGCTCCGTCGCCCCGGGATCCGCACCCAGCCAGGAGGCATCCCCCCATGCAGGTAGACGAGCTGCTCAAGCCGTTCCCGATCAAGGAGTTCCACCCGTTCCCGCGCGCCCTGATGGGTCCCGGCGCCCACGAGATGATCGGCCCGGAGGCCCTCAAGCTGGGCTTCAAGAAGACGCTGGTGATGACCTCGGGCCTGCGCGGCACCGACATCGTGAACAAGATCGTGGAGTCGATGCGCTACCACGGCCTCGAGGTCGTGGTCTACGACAAGGTCGAGTCCAACCCCAAGGACTACAACGTCATGGACTCGGTGGCGCTCTACCAGGAGAACGCCTGCGACTCCTTCGTCTCCATCGGCGGTGGCTCCTCGCACGACGCCTGCAAGGGCGCCCGCGTCTCGGTGGCCCACGACGGCCGCAACGTCAACGAGTTCGAGGGCTTCAACATGTCCGAGAACCCGAAGAACCCGCCGCACATCGCGGTCTCCACCACGGCCGGCACCGGCTCGGAGACCTCGTGGGCCTACGTCATCACCGACACCACGACCGACCCCGAGAACCCGCACAAGTACGTCGCCTTCGACGACGCCTCGGTGACCAGCCTGGCCATCGACGACCCGGTGCTCTACTTCGACTGCCCGGTCGACTACACCGCCCAGTGCGGCTTCGACGTGCTCGCCCACGCCTCCGAGCCCTACGTCTCGCGGCTGGACTTCCAGCCCTCGCTGGGCAACGCCCTGCACGCCATCAAGCTCACCAACCAGCACCTGCGCGCGGCGGTGTGGAACGGCCAGGACCTCGCCGGTCGCGAGGGGATGATGTACGCGCAGTACATCGCCGCCCAGGCCTTCAACTCCGGCGGCCTCGGCATCATCCACTCCATCAGCCACGCGGTGTCGGCGTTCTACGACACCCACCACGGGCTCAACAACGCCATCGCGCTGCCGCGGGTGTGGGCCTTCAACATGCCGGCGCAGTACAAGCGCTTCGCCGACATCGCCCGGGCGATGGACATCGACACCCACGGCATGACCGACGTGCAGGCCGCCGAGGCCGCGCTGGCCGCCTCGATCAGGCTGCTGCGCGACGTCGGGATCACCGAGCGCTTCACCGAGATCACCAGCGACACCTACTCCAAGAACCGCCTGGGCACCGGCCCGACCAAGTTCTACGAGGACTCCAAGGTGATCACCGGCGACGACGCCGACGTGGACCGCATCACCAACCACGTCCTGGGCGACGCCTGCACGCCGGGCAACGCCAAGGAGTGCACCTTCGAGACGGTCCGCCCCGTGGTGGACCACTGCATGAACGGCGACCTGGACGACCTGCTCGCCTGACCCCCCTCGTCGGTCGGGTCCACCCACCCGCCGGGTGGGCCCGACCGACCACCAGCACCCCCACCCCGACGTACGCGCAAAGGACCCCCGTGGCCGACACCGCCGCCCCCGCCGCCGACTTCGCGAGCGTCACCGACACTCTCGAGCGCTTCGCCGACGCGGGCTACTTCGCCGACGAGCGCCTCGCCACCACGGTCTTCCTGCAGACCCGGCTCGACAAGCCGGTGCTGCTCGAGGGCCCCGCCGGCGTCGGCAAGACCCAGCTCGCGGCCAGCCTGGCCGCGGTCACCGGCCGCCGGCTGCTGCGGCTGCAGTGCTACGAGGGCCAGGACGAGACCAAGGCGCTCTACGAGTGGGACTACGGCAAGCAGATGCTGTACACCCAGATCCTGCGCGAGAAGATCGGCCAGGTCGTCGAGGACGCCGCCGACCTCACCGAGGCCGTGGACCGGATCAGCCGCCAGGACAGCGTCTTCTTCTCCGAGCGCTTCCTCGCCCCCCGCCCGCTGCTGGAGGCGATCTCCTCCGAGGACCCCGTGGTGCTGCTCATCGACGAGGTCGACCGCGCCGACGAGGCGCTCGAGGCGGTGCTGCTCGAGCTGCTCTCGGAGTACCAGATCTCCATCCCCGAGATCGGCACCGTCCGCGCCAAGCACCTGCCGTACGTCGTCCTGACCTCCAACAACACCCGCGACCTGTCCGCGGCGCTGAAGCGCCGCTGCCTGCACCTGTTCCTCGACTACCCCGCCGCCGAGCGCGAGCTGGCGATCATCCGCTCCAAGGACACCGGGCTCGCGGAGAGCCTCGCCGTCCGGCTGGTCGACATCGTGCGCGGCCTGCGCGAGCTGGAGCTGCGCAAGGCGCCGAGCATCTCCGAGACCGTCGACTGGGCCCGCACCCTGGCCGTGCTCGGCGTCGAGGAGCTCACCGCCGACGTGCTGACCTCCACGCTCAACGTCGTCGTGAAGTACGAGCGCGACCTCGACAAGGCGCGCCGGGCCATCCCCCACCTGGTCGACCCCAACCGCACCGTCCCCGACAGCCTCGGTGGGCACGGCCACGGTCACGGGCACGGGCACGGCCACGGGCACGACGGGGACCACGACCACGACGAGCCCGAGGCGCCGCCGCGGGCCCCCGCCGCCCCGCTCGACGACGGCGACGTCGACGGCCGGGCCAAGCGGGCCGCCAAGGACCGGCCCGGGCGCCACGACGGCGCCTACGGCGGGGTCGGCGGCAGCTCCGACGACGGCCGCGCCGGCGAGGGCAAGCGGGTCAGCGCCGCCCAGGGCCAGCGCTCCTTCGCCGCCCGGTCGGCGCGCAAGCGCCCGGTCTAGGAGGACGGCGTGGAGGGCGCGGTCCACCGCTTCATCCGGCTGCTGCGGCTGCACGGGCTGCGGGTCAGCACCGCCGAGGCGGTCGACGCGATGCACGCCGTCGCGCAGCCGAGCGTCCTCGAGGACCGCACCGTGCTGAGGTCGGCGCTCGCGGTCAGCCTGGTCAAGGACCGGCGCGACCTGGCCACCTTCGAGACCGTCTTCGACCGGTTCTTCGGGCTGCAGGCGGTGGTGCCGCCCGAGGACGACAGCGCCCACGGCCACTCCCACGACGACCTCTCCGACGAGGGCGAGCTGGAGCAGTTCACGCTCTCCGAGGAGCCGGGCGACGTGCCGGAGGACGGCCACTCGCACGGCAAGCCCGACGACATCAAGGAGTTCTTCCGCCCCGAGGACATGGCCCAGCAGTACAACCTGCACCAGGAGGCCAACAAGATCGACATCGCGGCGCTGACCGACGAGATCGTGCTCTCCAACGACACCGAGGGCAGTGCCGGCGAGGCCGCGCGCGTGCAGATCAGCACCAGTCGGATGCACAACCCCGGCAACCCGGGCGACCTGGTGAGCAAGCCCGGCATGCAGCTGGAGACCGAGCTCTCGGTGGCGCAGGAGATGGCGCTGCTCGCGTGGCTCGACGAGACCGCGCCCGACGACTCGCTGGTCGACGAGGTGCGCGAGGCCGAGACGCTCGAGGCGCTGCGCCAGGCGCTCGCGCCGTTCCTGGAGCAGCTGCCCGAGAAGCTCAAGCAGCACCTCGAGCAGCTGATGTCGATGGAGCGCGAGCTGGAGGAGCGCGAGTTCGAGCAGGCCCAGGCCGAGACCATCGACGAGACCGAGCGCGCGCAGCTGGAGGAGGCGATCCGGCGTCTGGTCAAGAGCCTGCACGGCGCCCCCCGCCCCCGCCGCAAGGCCGCCGCCCGGGGCACCGTCGACGGCGCCCGGACGATGCGGGCCAACATGAAGTACGACGGGGTGCCCTTCCGCCCCGTCACCGTCAGCAAGGTCGAGGACCGGCCGCGGCTGCTGGTGCTGTGCGACGTCTCGCTGTCGGTGCGCTCGGCGGCCCGCTTCACGCTCCACCTCGTGCACTCGCTGCAGTCGATCACCTCCTCGGTGCGCACCTTCGCCTTCGTCTCCGACCTCGTCGAGATCACCGACCTCTTCGCCGAGCACCGCACCGAGGAGGCGCTCTCGCTGGTGCTGGCCGGGCTGCCGGCCAACGGGGTGCTCGACGTCGACGCCGACTCCGACTACGGCCACGCGTTCGGCGAGTTCCTGGAGCGCTTCGGGTCCGCGGTCAACCGGCGTACGACGCTGGTGGTGCTCGGCGACGGGCGCAGCAACGGGCGCGACCCCGGCCTGCCCGCCTTCGCCGAGCTGAGCCGGCGGGCGCGGGAGACGGTGTGGCTGACGCCCGAGCCGCGCTACTCCTGGGGGCTGGGGCGGTGCGACCTGCCGGCGTACGAGGAGTACTGCAGCCGCGTCCAGGTCGTCCGCAACCTCAGCGGCCTCGACCGGGCCACCATCGCGGCCACGCCCGGGTCGCGATGAGCGCGGCCCACGTCGGCGAGCCCGGCGGGGCGACGCTGCCGCCGATCGACCCGCTCGGGCCGGCGGGACCCGGCGGCTGGTACGTCGACGACCTGGTGCGTGTCCGCGCCGTCGGGGCGCTGCGGCAGTGGAGCCGCGACAGCGTGCGCACCGAGCACTTCGACGTCAGGCACGTCGGGATGCGGGTGCACGTCGACCACTGGGTGCCGGCGTCGAGGATCGACGACGACCTCGCCGGGCTGCTCGCCGACGAGCTGTTCACCCCCGGCTGGCTGCGCGGCACCGAGCTGTTCGAACGCGTCTTCACCGGCGTGGTCCGCAGCGCCACGAGCGACCCGCTGGAGAGCTGGCTGCTGTTCTACCGCAACAGCCTGGTGGCGATCGCGCGCGAGGTCGCCGGCGACGGGTCGGCGTCGACCGCGGTCACCGCGTCGGGTCACGGCACGATCGCGGGCTACGCGCCGGTCTACGACCACGCCGAGCGGCTGCTGGCCGACGGGTCGGTGCTGGAGCTGGGGTCCTGCTTCGGCTTCCTGTCGCTGCGCCTGGCCGGCGGGGGGCGCCGGGTGACGGCCTCGGACGTGTCGGCCGGGACGATGCGGCTGCTGGCCACGACGGCGCCCCTGCTCGGCGTACGGCTGGAGACGCGGGTGGCCGACGCGGCCCGCTTACCCGCCCCCGACCGCAGCGCCGACACCGTGCTGGCGCTGCACCTGCTCGAGCACCTCGACCCCGCGCACGGCGACCGGGTGGTGGCCGAGGCGGTCCGGCTGGCCCGGCGCCGGGTCGTGGTCGCCGTGCCCCTGGAGGACGTCGCCGACGAGACCTGGGGCCACGTCCGCACCGTCACCCTCGACCACCTCCGCGCCTGGGGCCAGTCGACCGGCCTGCCGTACGAGGTCCACGAGCACCACGGCGGCTGGCTCGTCGTCGAGACCGGGTGAGCGACGACCCCGCGAGGCTCACCTCCGGCGGCGACTCGGCAGCCTTTCCCTCACCTTGGCAGGCGTCGCAACACCCGCCCAGCACCAGATTCCCCGGACGTCCGGGGAACCAGAAGCGCTACCCCGCGACGTACGGGATCGTCTGGGGACCCTCGGGCAGAACGCAGACGCGCGAGTCGGGGCCGGCGTCGTGGAGGGCGCGCAGCACGGTCTCGGCGACGTCGTCGGTGTGGCCGAGGTGGGCGGTGGCGAGGTCGGGCGCGGAGAGGTACGCCGAGTGCACGACCACGTCGGCGTGGGCCTGCACCTTGGCCTGCACCTGCACCTGCCACTGGTCGGGGACGGTGCGCTCGCGCGCGGCGATGGTGGCCAGCAGCGCCTCCGGGGAGGACTCCGAGGCGAGCACCTCGCGGTAGGAGCCGTGGTCGGGGAAGCCGTCGCGGCACTCGGCGGCGCACACGATGGTCCCGCCGGGGCGCACGACGGTCATGCCGGCCGACATCCCCTTCACCGCCTGGTAGAGGTTCTGGTCGAGCGGGTAGCCCGCGTTGGTCGTCACCACGACGTCGAACAGCGACGGCACCGGCTGCATCGCCAGGCGCTGCGAGGCCTCGCGCGCCGCGGCGTGCATCTCCGGGAGCGAGCCACCGAAGGCCTGCACGATCCGCTGCTCGCGGTTGAGCACCACGTCGAGCCCGAAGTCGACACCACCGACGGCCGCGACGACCGCGCGGATGTCGTCGTGGACCGGGTTGCCCTCGATCACCGCCCAAGTGGCGCGCGGGTCGCCGATGCGGGCGGCGTCGTGCAGCGTCAGGACCGTCTCGAGCCCCGCCAGACCGGGGGCGACCAGCTTGGGCCCACCGCTGAAGCCGGCGAAGAAGTGCGGCTCGACGAAGCCGGTGGTGATGCGGACGTCGGCCTCCACCCACTCGCGGTTCAGGAACACCGGTACGCCGCGTCCGTGCCGGCCGAGCCACACCAGCGAGGCGTCGTCGCGGGCGTCGTGGTTGACCACGCGCACCTGGTCGGCGACGTCGCCGAGCATGGCCCTGATCTCCTCGTCGGTGTTCCCACGGTGGGTGCCGGTCGCGACCAGCACGACCACGTCGTCGAGGTCGACGACGCCCTCGAGCTCGTCGAGCACGGCGGGGATCATCAGGTGGCGGGGCTGCGGGCGGGTGCCGTCGCACATCGAGATCGCCACCGTCTGACCCTTGCTCACCAGCTCGCGCAGTGGCGTGCCGGCCACGGGCTCGCGCAGGGCGCGACGCAGCAGGCCGCGCTGGTCGTCGGCCGCCTCGACGTAGGTCGGCTCGACCACGGTGGTGCGGTCGGCCGGCAGCTCGACGTCGAGGCCGGACTCGCCGTAGGCCAGGTGGACCGTGAGCGTCTGCCCAGGAGCTGGAGTCATGCCGTCACCCTGCCACGCACCGTCCCGGACCCCTCAGCCCAGCAGGCCGAGCTTGCCGCCCTCGTAGACCGCCTCGGCCCGGCTGGAGACCCCGAGCTTGCGCAGGATGTTGCCGACGTGGAACTTCGCGGTGGTCTCGGAGATGAACAGCTCGCGCCCGATGTCCCGGTTGGACATGCCGTGGGCGAGCAGCACGAGCACCTCCTCCTCGCGCTGGGTCAGCCGCGCCGAGTCGTCGACGGGCGGGGCGTTCAGCCCGCGCACCATGGCCGCGGCCGAGCGGGCGTCGAAGGCGCTCCCGCCGCGGGAGACGTCGCGGATGGCCTGGATCAGCGCCGAGGTGTCGACGTCCTTGACGACGTAGCCCTTGGCCCCGGCACGGATGGCGCGCAGCACCAGCTGGTCGTCGAGGAAGGTCGTCAGCACCAGCACGCCCAGGTCCGGGTGGGCCCGGGTGAGGTCGCCGCACAGCTCGATGCCCTCGCTGTCGGAGGACGAGGAGAGCTTGAGGTCCATCAGCACGATGTCGGGCCGGGTGCGCTCCACGGCGGTCTTGGCCTCGGCCGACGACGACGCCTCGGCCACCACGACGAGGTCGGGCTCGCGCTGCAGGATGGTCGTGAGCCCCTGGCGCACGATCGCGTGGTCGTCCACGAGCAGGATCGCGACCTGGCCGGCCGTCGCGGTGCCGGGCTCGTCGTGGTCGGGGCGGACCGGGGTGCCGATCATGAGACCTCCTCGTGGGGCGGGGACGGCCGCGGGGTGCGGCCCAGCTCGGTGACCGTGGCACCGGCGGGCACCACCGCGTCGGTCTCGTCGGGGTCCAGCGGCAGCCGCAGCTCGACGCGGATGCCGCCGATGCGGGCACGGCGAAAGGCCAGGCCGCCGCCCAGGTCCACGATGCGCGACTCGATGTTGGCCAGCCCGCGGTGGCGCCCGTCGGCGGTGCCGCACCGCTCCAGCTCGAGCAGCCGCCGCAGCGCCGACGGGTCGCCGGACCCGTCGTCGGAGACCGAGACCAGCAGCTCGTCGTCGCGGTAGCGCAGCAGCACCGCGGCGCGGCGCGCGCCGGCGTGGCTGACCACGTTGAACAGCGCCTCCCCGATGGCCCGGGCCAGCTCGTGGTCGGCGTGGGCCTGCAGCGGCCGCACCCGGCCGTGGGTGCGGACGCTGACCTCGAGCCGGCCGCGGTGGTGGGCCGCGACCTCGCGGGCGAGCTCGGGCAGGGTCGCCACCTCCTCGCCGTGGGGCTGGTGGAGGGCGAAGATCGCCCGCCGCAGCTGCTCGACCGCCTCGCCCGACAGGGTCTTGGCCGTGGCCAGCGCCGCCACCACGGAGGCGGCCGGATCCCCCAGCGCCTCGGCGTCGCCGCGCGCGATCTCGACCGACATGCCGGCGGAGAGGACGTACTGCGCCACGCTGTCGTGCAGCTCGCGCGCGATCCGGTGCCGCTCGGTGTCGAGCAGCTCGCGCTGCCGGGCGACCTGCAGCCGCTCCTGGGTGGCCCGGAGCTCCTCGGTGCGCACCGCGAGGTCGCGGCTCTGCGCCGTGGCCTCGTCGTAGAGCTGCTGGGCGCGCCGGTGCAGGGTCAGCCCGGCCTGGTACTGCTCGGAGGTGTGCAGCGACACCGCCGCCTGGTTGGCCAGGATGCGCAGCACCGACAGGTCGCCGGCCTCCGGCGGCGCCTCCAGGCCGTGGCGGGCCACCAGGCTGCCGATGCGCCGGCCGTCGAGGGTCATCGGCACCCAGACCCAGGCGTCGTCGTCGCGGGCCTCGGGGTGCCGACCCGTCCGCAGCGCCGCCAGCACCTCGCGCAGGTCGGCCGGCAGCGACCGTGCGTCGTCGACCACGACCCCGTCGGTGCCACAGGCCAGGAACCGCGGCCGGGCCCCGGTGAGGCTGTCGTCGGCCAGGGCCAGCAGCGTCCAGTGCGCGTCGAGGTGGGCCGCGGCGGCGCGCAGCACCTCCTCGAGCAGGCCGCGCGGCCCCTCGACGGTGCGGACCAGCGCCCGCGAGATCGAGTCCATCGCCACGACCGCCCGCTGCACCCGCTCGTCGGAGGCGACGTAGGCGCGGTAGTAGGACCCCTTGCCCGACCGGACCCCGGTCAGCCGCGCCAGGTCGGGTCGGGACCGCCTCGGGCGGGCGGGGGTCACGGCCCGACCCCGCTCACAGGGCGTCCATGAACAACCGGTGGACGTCGGCCTCGTCGGCCTCGCGGGGGTTGGTGGTCAGGCAGGCGTCGTCGAGGGCGGTGTGCGCCATCTGGCGCACGTCGGCCGCGGTGACGCCGAGGTCGGCGAGCCCGCGCGGCACCCCCACGTCGTCGGCCAGCCGGCGCACGTGGGCGGCCAGCATCTCGGCGGCCTCCTCGCCGGGGGCCGAGCCGACCTCGAGGCCGGCCGCCTGGGCGAGCGCGACGAACCGGTCGGGCGTGGCCCGGGCGTTGTAGCGGATCACGTGGGGCAGCAGCACCCCGTTGACCACCCCGTGCGGGGCGTCGAGCAGGCCCCCGACCTGGTGGCTCATCGCGTGGGTCGCGCCGAGGATCGCGTTGGTGAAGGCCAGCCCTGCCTGCAGGCTGGCCTGCGCCATCTTGGCGCGGGCGCGCTCCTCGCCGGGGCTGGTGATGGTGGTGCGCAGGTGGCCGCACACCAGCCGCACCGAGGACAGCGCGTGGATGTCGGCCAGCGGGTTGTGGGCCAGCGAGACGTAGGACTCGATGCCGTGGGTGAGCGCGTCGAGGCCGGTCGCGGCGTTGAGCGCCTCGGGCATCGTGGTCAGCAGCCGCGGGTCGGTCAGCGAGATGTCGGGCACCAGCGCCCGGCCCATCACGGTGATCTTCACCGAGCGCTCGGTGTCGGTGACGATGCAGAACTGCGAGACGTCGGCGCCGGTGCCCGAGGTGCTCGGGATCATCAGCATCGGCGGGATCGGCCGCGTCACCTGGTCGACGCCGGCGTAGTCCAGGATGTCGCCGTCGTTGCTGGACAGGATCGCGACGCCCTTGGCCGCGTCGATGGCCGAGCCGCCGCCGATCGCGATGATGACGTCGCAGCCGCGGTCGACGTACCACGCGTGGGCGGCCCGGACCTCGTGGTCCTTGGGGTTGGGGGTGAGGTCGTGCCAGACCTGGGGGTCCAGGCGCGCGTCCCGGAGGTGGCCGAGCAGCAGGTCGACCCACCCGGCCTCGATCACGCCCGGGTCGGTGACGACCAGCGGGCGCCGGGCACCCAGTCGGGCGGCCGCGAAGCCGGCCTCGGCCAGCGCACCCACGCCGAAGACGACCTCGGGGGCGTGGAACTTCACCACCGCACCGAGCGCGGCGTCGCCGTCGGGGTCGCGCGGCACCCCGGGACCGAGGTCGGCGGTGCTGGCGAGGAGGCTCACGACTGCGTCCAATCTGAGGTGGCGCCGAGGCTACCCCCGCACCCGGCGCCGGCGGGAGTGCTCGGTCAGCGTCCGGTCGGTGGGCTCGCCCGGCCGGTCGGGTCCGTCCCGGGCCGGGCCCGCCCACAGGCTAGGCGTGACCCCCGTCACGAGTCCCCCTCCGATCGGACGGGCCGCCCGGGCGTGGTCGCGCTGGCTAGCGTGGACCGGGTACGCCGTACCGCAGCCGACCGACCCCGTCGGTCACCGACCCCGGGAGGGACCCCCATGAGCGACCGGACCGAGCACGACGAGCAGGCACTGCAGCAGGAGAAGGTCGTGGAGATGATGCGCGGCGACCGGTTCTGCATGCTGACCTCGGTCGGCGACGAGGGGCGGCTGCAGTCGCACCCGATGACCCCGCAGGAGGTCACCGACGAGGGCGACGTGTGGTTCTTCATCGACACCACCAGCCACCACGCCGACAACATCCGGGCCGAGAAGCGGGTCAACCTCGCCTTCGCCGACGGCTCGACCTGGCTCTCGGTGGCCGGGCACGGCGACGTGCGCTCGGACCGCGCCAAGGTCGAGGAGCTGTGGAACCCGATGGTCGCGGCGTGGTTCCCCGACGGCAAGGACTCCCCGGAGGTCGGGCTGCTGCACGTCGAGACCGACTCCGCGCAGTACTGGGACAGCCCCGGCGGCGGCCGCGTCGCCAGCGCCCTGTCCTTCGTCAAGACCCGCATCACCGGAGGTCGTCCGGCCGGCACGTCGGAAACCGTGGACCTTTAAACCAAAGGGCACTACTCTCGTCTGGCCATCGCACCTCTCCCCCGGGATTCGCCGAGTCCTGCCCGTCCGGGGGAGACCCTCCGTCAGTCATGGGCAGGAGTGGGGGAACCACACGTTCCACGCAGCCGTCGCCAACCAGGCGTCGGGTGCTCGGGGTGAAGTCGCCGTGAGGCGGCGGAGCACTTTCCAGCTCCAACCCGACAGCTCACCTCACAGGCGTGGGAAAGGTCCTCATGTCCTCGCACGCCCTGCCGCGCCTGCACCACCCCCGCGCCCTCGCCCACCTGCTCCTGATGATGGTGCTCGCCGCCGGCCTCGTGCTGGCCGGCCCGGCGGGGGACGCCTCCGCCGCCACGACCACCAAGGTCCGCAACGCCACCAACGTCGCCCTGAACCAGAAGGGTGACCCCTACCGCTACGGCGCCACCGGCCCCAGCGCCTTCGACTGCTCCGGCCTCATCTACTACAGCTACCGCAAGGCCGGCATCTCGGTGCCGCGCACGTCGGGCCAGCAGGCCGCCCACACCCGTCGCATCGCCAAGAGCAACATGCGCCGCGGCGACCTGATGTTCTTCCACAACGGCGGCCGGGTCTACCACGCCGCGATCTTCCTGGGCTGGAAGGACGGCCGCGCGCAGCTGCTGCACTCCCCCCGCAGCGGCAGCCGCGTCCACGTCACCACCGCGTGGACGACACAGTGGTTCGGAGGCACGCTCCGGGGCTGAGCTGCGCCTACGCTCGGGCGCATGACCACCCAGCACCTCGGCCGGCCGCTCGACCTCGACGTCGCCGACGAGGAGCCGGGCGCGCGCACGCGGCTCGACGGCCTCTTCGAGGCCTCACCGGCCACCACCTCACGCACCTCCGCCGCGGCGGTCCTCGCGTTCGTCGCGGGGACCGCCGCAGCGCTGCTCTCCCCCTTCTCGCTGCACCTGGGCCTCGCCGTCGTGCTCGCCGCGGTGGCGCTGGTCGCCTCCGTGGTCGGGCTGGCCCGGGCCAGCCGTCCCGGCACCGCCGGCACCGTGCTCGCCTCCCTCGGCATGGTGGTGGCGCTGGCCACCGCGGCCGTCGTCGGGCTGCGGTACGCCGGGGTCGACACCGCCGTCGCGGACGGGCTCGGCCCGGCGCTGCGCGACGCCTCCGCTGCGCTGACCGCGCTGTTCCCGCAGCCCTGACCCCGTGCCCGACCTCGGCCACGAGCTCCGCTTCGGGATCTTCCCCAGCCCCGACGCCGCCCGCCGCGAGCAGACCCTGAAGCTCGCGCTGCTCGCCGACGTCAGCGGGCTCGACCTGGTCTCGGTGCAGGACCACCCCTACCAAGCCCGCCACCTCGACGCCTGGACGCTGCTGTCGGTGGTCGCGGCGCGGACGCGCAGCATCACCGTCGCGCCGAACGTCGCCAACCTGCCGCTGCGCCCGCCCGTGGTGCTGGCCCGCTCGGTGGCCAGCCTCGACCTGCTCAGCGGCGGCCGGGTCGAGCTGGGCCTGGGCACCGGTGCGTTCTGGGACGCAGTGGTGGCGGCCGGCGGACCGCGGCGTACGCCGGGCGAGGCGGTGGACGCGCTCCTCGAGGCCGTCCGCATCGTCCGGACGGTGTGGGCCGGGGGCACCGTGCGGGAGGAGGGCGAGCACTACCGCGTCCGCGGCCTGCACGGCGGCCCGCGCCCCGCGCACGACGTGCCGATCTGGCTCGGCGCCTACGGCCCCCGGATGCTGCGGGTCACCGCCGACGTCGCGGACGCCTGGATCCCCTCGATGGGGTACGCCGACCCACCCGCGCTGGCGGCCATGAACGCCCGCATCGATGAGCAGGCCACCGCCAACGGCCGCGGTCCCGAGGCGATCGTGCGGATGTACAACCTCTCCGGCCGCTTCGGCACCGGCACCGGCTTCCTCGACGGCGGCGTCCGCGACTGGGTCGAGCAGCTCGCCGGGCTGGCGCTCGACGAGGGGATCAGCGGGTTCGTGCTCGGCACCGACGACGCCGACGACGTCCGCCGCTTCGCTCTCGAGGTGGCGCCGGCCGTGCGCGCGCTGGTGACCGAGGAGCGGGCGCTCCGGGCGGGCGGGACCGCCTCGGCCCCGTCGGTCGACGAGCGGGGCAGCTCGACCGGCGAGACCGTCCAGGTCGTGCCCACCCCGCCGCCGACGACGCGGCACGCCGGTCGGCTGCCCTGGGACGAGGGCACCCGGCCGACCTACCCGGTGCCGGCGGGAGCGGCGTACTCCTCGGCGCAGCAGGCCCACCCGCAGCACCTCGTCGACGTGCACGACGCGCTGCGGGCCGAGCTGGGCCAGCTGCGCGACGTCGTCGACCAGGTGCGGCGCGGGCTGCTGCAGGTCGGGCAGGCGCGGTCGGTGGTCAACACGATGACGATGCGGCAGAACAACTGGACGCTGGGCGCCTACTGCGAGTCCTACTGCCGGATCGTGACCGGCCACCACACCCTGGAGGACCGCAGCGTCTTCACCCACCTGCGGCGGAGCGACGCCGCGGTCGGGCCGGTGCTCGACCGGCTCCACGAGGAGCACGAGGTGATCGCCGGGGTGCTCGAGGACGTCGACCGCGCGCTGGTCGGCCTGGTCTCGGCCGCGGGGTCGGGCACGAGCCCCGCCCTGGAGACGCTCTCCGGCACCGTCGACCTGCTCACCGACGTGCTGCTCTCCCACCTCTCCTACGAGGAGCGGGAGCTGCTGCACCCGCTGGCGCAGCACGGCATGACCTGAGCCTCAGGCGGCGGGGACGATCGCCAGCGCGACCCGCTCGGGCTCGCGGCCCCTGCGCGCAATCCGCTCCACGAGGCCGAAGACCCGGAACTCCCAGCGGTAGCGCTCGCGCAGCCGGCGCTCCACGTCCGCCACCCGCGTCGGGTCGTCGCTGACGCTCGCGCGCGCCTCGACGGTGGGCGCGCCCTCGGCC
The DNA here is from genome assembly GCF_001424755.1 of Marmoricola sp. Leaf446. Lineage (GTDB taxonomy): Bacteria > Actinomycetota > Actinomycetes > Propionibacteriales > Nocardioidaceae > Marmoricola. Next base: position 35,667 of record NZ_LMRF01000002.1, on the reverse strand, counting down.
ACGCGCCCGCGCCGGTCGCAGGGACGCAGCGTCACCCGGCCGTCGCGGCGCAGCCGCTTGACCTTGCCGCTGCCGGCCGGCGTCCACACCGCCAGGCCCTCGGCGCCGTCGGGCACCAGCCAGACCGGGGTGGCCACGCCCTCCCCGGTGCGGCGGAAGGTGGTCAGCGAGACGAAGCGCTCGTCGGCGAGCTCGCGCAGGGTGGTGCTCGGGGTGGTCACCGGCCCAGCGTGACAGGTGCGAGGCTGGGGCCATGTTCCACATCGGTGTCGACCTGGCCTGGGGACGTCGGCAGCCCACCGGTGTCGCCGTCCTCGACAACGAGGGTCGGCTGGTGCAGCTGGCGGCGGTGCGCACCGACGAGGAGATCCTCGCGCTGCTCGCGCCGTACGCCGACGGGCCGTGCACCGTCGCGTTCGACGCCCCGCTCGTGGTCACCAACCCGACCGGCAACCGGCCCGCCGAGCGCGCGCTGAACGCCGACTTCGCCCGGTTCGACGCGGGCGCCCACCCCAGCAACACCGGCAAGCGCGAGTTCGCCGACGGCACCCGTGGCGGCGCCCTGGCCGGGCAGCTCGGGCTCGACCTCGACCCGCACGCCCACTCCCCGCGCGCGGCGATCGAGGTCTACCCGCACGCCGCGACCATCTCGCTGTTCCGGCTGGGCCGGACGCTGAAGTACAAGAACAAGCAGGGCCGCGACCTCGAGCAGCTGCGCGGCGAGCTCCTCGTGCTGATGGGGCTGCTGGAGGGACTCGGCGGCGCGGACCCGGCGCTGCTGCTCACCGGCCCCGGCACCTGGGCCGCCGGCGAGGACGGTGCCGGCTGGACGGCGCTGCGCCGCCAGGTGCAGCACGCCGCCCGCAAGAGCGAGCTGCGCGTCGTGGAGGACCAGGTCGACGCCGTGGTGTGCGCCTACGTCGCGCTCTTCGCCGCCCGCCGGCCCGACGAGATCACCTCCTACGGCGACGCCGCGACCGGGATGATCGTCACCCCCCGGCTGCCCGAGGACCACCAGCCGACGCCGCGACCGCGCCGCGGCCCCCGGGACGCCTCCCCGCCCCCGCCCGACCCGGTGGGTGCGGTCCGGGAGTACGCCCTGCGCCACCCCGGCCTGGTGCGTGCCGGCGAGGAGTTCCTGGCGCTGGTGACCGGCATCCTCGACGACGCCGGCATCAACTACCTGACCGTCACCGGACGCACCAAGACGGTGGCGTCGTTCGCGGAGAAGGCGCGCCGGCTCGGCGTCGACGGCGAGCCGCTCTACCCCGACGCGGCGCGCCAGATCGCGGACACGATCGGGCTGCGCGTCATCACCTACGTCCACGGCGACGTCGACACCGTGGCCGACCTGCTCCGCGAGCAGCTGCTGGTGCGCGACGACCGCGACATGGGCCAGGAGACCGCGCAGGAGGGCCGCTTCGGCTACGCCAGCCGTCACCTCCAGGTCGCGCTCGACCCCGACCGCCCGGTGCCCGCCGGCCTGGAACCCCTGGTCGGGCTGACGGCGCAGGTGCAGATCCGCACCGTGCTGCAGCACGCGTGGGCGGAGTTCGAGCACGACATCCGCTACAAGGGCTCGATCCCCGAGGAGCACGCCCACGACTTCGACCGCCGGTTCACCCTCGCCGCCGGCCTGCTCGAGCTCGCCGACCGGGAGTTCTCCACCATCCGCGACACGCTGCGCGCGCCGGCGCGGCGTACGGGCCCCTCGGACCCGCAGGTCGAGGAGGCCGCCACCGACCCACGCGCCGGCATCGAGCCGCGCGAGCTGGCGGCGTTCCTGGCCGGGCAGTACGCCGAGGCCGGCTGGTCGCGCACCGACCACTACGCCTGGATCGCCGGCCTCACCCACGAGCTCGGCCTGCTGACCCTCGCCGACCTGGCCCAGACGCTGCGCGAGGTCGACGAGACCGTGATCGCGGCCCGGATGGACTACCGCTACCCCCCGGGCGCCGTGCGCCGCCTCGACGACGCGCTGCTCCTCGCCTTCGGCGACGCCTACGTCGCCCTGCACGGCAACGCCCACCGCCGCGACCTGCTCGGCGCCCGGCTGGCCCGGCTGCACGCGCCGGCCGGGTAGGGCCCGAGACTCAGTCGGCGACGTCGACGTGCACGTGGTCGCGGTGCTCGAGCACGGCGGCGACCTCGGCCGACCGGCCGGAGGTGTCGGGGCTGTAGTCCCGCCATCCCTGGAGCGCCCGCCGCGCGGTCCAGATGCGGCCGTCGAAGATGACGGTCTCGACCGCGAGCCGGTCGGCGTGGGCGACGAGGTAGTGCGCGACCGCCCAGCCGCGCACCTTCTGGGCCCGGGTCACGGGGCGGAAGAAGACGTCGACCGCTCGGCCCTCGTAGTGCGCCGACCCCGGCATGTGGCCGTCGCTCACCCCGCCGGGCGCGAACCCACCGAGGCGCTGCTCGCCGAAGGCCTCGTCGAGGTCCTCGCGGACGGCGGCCGCGCGGCCCGTCAGCCCCCGCCCGTCGAGCTCGTCGGGCTCGGCCGCGGCCCCGCCGCCGTGGGTGCAGCTCAGGGCGTGCCAGGCGCGGCCCTTGAGGGCCTGGGCGACCACGACCGCGTCGTCGTCGCTGAGGTCCAGCTCGCCGGCCACCGCCTCCGCCGTGGTGCGCATCCGCAGGTCGAGGCGCATCGCCCGCGCCGCCACGGTCGCGGCCCGCTGGGCCTGCGCGGTGGTGAGGTCGACCTCGTCGTCGCCCACGGTGGCGGTGCAGTCGGCGAGGCCCGGGAGCATCGAGGGGCGCCCGAGCGCCGCGAGCAGCGTCACGACCAGCACCGCGACGACCAGCAGCGCGGTCGCGACGACCAGCAGCCGTCGGACCGGGCTGCGCTGCTGCACCCGTGCCATGTCGCCAGTGTCCGGACCGCGCCAAGTCGGGAGACCGGGCTCACGCCCGGCGCCGGTCCGAGGGCTCGCAGGGTGGGTACGTTGACGTTCCAGCACCTCGAGGGAGGGACTTCACATGTTCAACATCATCGGCCTGCTCGTCGTCGGCCTGATCATCGGCGCCATCGCCCGTCTCATCAAGCCCGGCCGCCAGGCGCTCGGCATCGTCGGCACCCTGCTGCTCGGCGTCGCGGGCGCGCTCATCGGCGGCCTCGTGGCCAGCTTCCTGGGCACCGGCGAGATCTTCGAGCTCAACATCATCGGGTTCATCGTCGCCGTCATCGCCGCCTTCCTGCTGATCGGCGTGGCCGAGGCCACCGTAGGCAAGAACAAGGGCGCCGTCCGCCGCTGACCCCAGCGCACCGGCACCGCCAGCATCACCACCCGGCCGCCGCGACCGCCCCGACGAGGGCGACCGCGGCGGCCGCGGTGCGTCCACGGTCGACGAGCAGCAGCCGTCGCAGCAGCGCCGCGTCCCAGCCCCGGCCGAGCCGGCCGTGGATCGGCGCCGCCGCCACCGCCGTCAGCCCGAGCGCGACCGCGTTGCCCAGCACCGCCAGGCCGGTGGCCCACGACCGGTCGGCGAGCAGCACGCCGACGCAGGTGACCAGCACCGCGGCGTACACCCCGACGACCAGGGGCACGATCCGCCGCGAGTGGGCGTCGTGCGCCGGGGCCCACCGGGCGCGCGGCACCGCCGCGAGCGCGGGGTAGGCCAGCGTCGAGACCGTCACCTGGAACCCCAGGTGCACCCCGGTCGCCGCCAGCAGGGCGGCCTCCCAGCTCACCGGCTCACCGGCCCCAGACCTCGGCCACCCGCGCCACCTCGGCCGCGGCCTGGCGCAGCCCGGCGCGGGCGGCGTCGGCGCGCTTGGCGGGGTCGAGCACGTTGCGGCCGATGTCGGCCCGCGCGGCCGCGTCGGGGCTGACCACGACGCTGCGCTCGGGCGCGACGCGCTCCAGCTGCGCCGCGACCGACGTGGCCCGGCTCAGCGCCCGCGGGATCGGGGCCAGCACCACCACCCGGTCCGCGCCCGCGGCGAGGTCGGCGTTGGCGGTCGAGCGCACCCCGCCGTCGACGTGCAGGCGCCCCTGCACCTCGACCGGCGGCCAGACCAGGGGCACGGCGCAGCTCGCCGCGACGGCGCGCGTCAGGTCGGCCCCGGACCCGCGGGTGAAGCGCACCAGCTCGCCGGTGTCGGCGGCGACGGCGGTGACCACGAGGTCGCGGTCGGGCCAGTCGAGGTCGCCGTCGGCGGTGCGCAACCGGCCCCGGATCACCTCGACGCGCGGCTCGGCCTCCCCGGGGCCCGCCGGCGGGTGCGCCCGGACCGCCATCACGGCGACCCGGCGCCGCTTGGTGCGACTGCTGCCGGGCAGCAGCATCGCCGGCGCCATCCGCAGCAGCGTCCCGAGGCCCAGGTCGGCGGCCAGCTCCCCGGTGGCGGGCCGCAGCTGGCCGGCGTACAGGTCGGCGAGGGTGCGCCCGCTCGTCGCCTGCGTCGTCACCTGGGCGCCGACGACCGAGCCGGCGCTGGTGCCCACGACGAGGTCGGCGGTGGTGAGGTCGACGCCCGCCTCGGCCAGGCCGTGCAGCAGGCCGAGCTCCCAGGCGATGCCGGTGACGCCGCCACCGCCGAGCACGAGCGCGGTCCGGGTCATGGGTCCTCCTGGGGTGGGTTCAGGCGTACGGCGTGAGCAGCTGGTCGACCGGGGCGTCGTCGTCGGTGAGCGCGCGGGCGTCGCCGATCCAGGCGGTCAGGGCGTCGCCGTCGACGACGTCCCAGGGCAGGTCCTGGTCCTCGAAGCCGGCCTCGACGGCCGGCAGGTCGAGCGGCGCGTCCGAGGCGATCGCCAGCAGGTTGCCGCCGCCGCGGCCCGAGAGCGTGTAGGGGTCGGCGGCCAGCGCGACGTGGTCGAAGACGCCCCGCAGCGTCCGCAGCTCGGCCCGGGCGAAGGCCAGCGGCTCGTAGTCGATGAGGTTGGCGACGTACACCCCGTCCGGGCGGAGCACGCGGCGCACCTCCTCAACGGCCTCGGTCGTGGTCAGGTGCCACGGCACGCTGACGCCGCCGAACGCGTCGCCGACGACCAGGTCGCGCGAGTCGGTGCCGACGCGGGTGATGCCGCGGCGGCCGTCCTCGACCCGCACCTCGAGGTCGGGCCCGGTGCGCACCCCGAGCCGCTCGGTGTCCACCCGGACCACGCCCGGGTCGATCTCGGAGACCACGCTGCGGCTGCCGGGGCGGGTGGCGGCGAGGTAGCGCGGGAAGGTGAGGCCGCCCGCGCCGAGGTGGTACGCCGCCAACGGCTCGCCCGCGTCGTAGGACCCGGCCACGACGCCGGCCAGGCCCTGGGTGTAGCTGAACTCCAGGTGCGTGGGGTCGTCGAGGTCGACGTAGGAGTGCCGCAGCCCGTCGAGCACGAGCAGCCGGCCGCCCTCGCGGTCGGGGTCGGCGCTCACCTGCGCGCAGTGGTAGGTCGTCTCGGCGTCGCAGCCCCCGGGGACAAGGACGCCCACCACGCCGGCGAGCAGCACCACGACCGCGGGCACCACCGGCACGCGGCGGCGCACGCCCACCTCGACGACGGCCGCCGTGACGACCAGCGCGGCGCCGAGGCCGACCATGATCCAGGTGACGGGCACCGTCGAGATCAGCACGAACCCGGTGACGACGGTGCCGAAGATCGCGCCGGCCGTGCCGATGCCCGAGAGCCGGCCGACCACGCTGCCGGTCTCGTCGAGCGAGGTCAGCACCAGCTTGGTCACCATCGGCGTCACGGCCGAGAGCAGCGCGCCGGGCACGATGATCGTCAGCCCGGCCACCAGCAGCAGCAGGCCGCCGTCGGCCAGCGACCCCGCCGCGCGCACCGCGAACGGCGTCACCGCGACGGCGGCCCCCGACACGGCGAGCAGCGGCGCGAGCGTCCGACGCGGCTGCACCACGTCGGCGGAGCGGCCGCCGAGCCAGGACCCCAGCGCGATGGCGGCCAGTGCCACCCCGATCACCAGGGTGTTGGTCTCCAGGGTCAGCCCGAGGTAGGGCGCCAGCAGCCGCAGCGCGACCAGCTCGACGACGAGCACCGCCGCGGACGACCCGAAGACCAGCGACCCCGCCGCCCAGCCGGCCAGCGGGGCGCGCCCGGGCGTGGTCTCGTCGGTCACGCCGCGATCATCGCAGGGGCGCACAACGCACCCCGCGGGCCGCTCAGGCCAGGGGCGCGGTGAGCTCGATGTTGATGTCGTCGGGGTCCTGGAAGGACAGGATCGCCAGGCCCGCGTCGGTGAGGTCGATGACCTCGCCGTGGACGATCCCGGCCTCGTCGAACGCCGTCGCCGCGGCGACGAGGTCGTCGCGGGAGCCGACGGTGAAGCTGACGTGGTCGAGGCCGGTCGTGGTGGAGTCGAAGGTCTGCCCGCCGACCGGGCGCAGGCCGAAGAGCGTGCCCTGCGGGGTCTGGTAGACGACGCCGCCGTAGAACTGCTCGGGGTCCTCGGTCACGCCGGGCTCGTCGACCGACGCGGAGGAGTCGATCGCCTTGGGCCAGCCGAAGAGCTCGTCGTAGAACTTCTTGGACCGCTCGATGTCGGTGACGGTGAGTCGGACGTGGGCATAGCCGTTGCTGGAGATGAGTGCCATGCCCACGTCGTACCCAGACGGTGCAGGGCTCAACTACCTCCGGCCTACAACCGGGAGGCCGACTCCTCGCCGACGGTCTCGGTGTGCCGCTTCTTGGCGGCCTCGAAGAGCTCCATCAGGTTGTCGTCGTCGCGGGCCAGCGCCTTGCCCTTCTCGCCCTGGGCCCGGATCTGCTCGATCTCCTTGACCAGCAGGCCGTAGATCCGCTCGCGCTCGGCCTCGTCCTGGGTGTAGCCGAGGTCCATGTAGTCGCGGGCGTGGCGCTTGGCGTTGCCGACCGCGGTCTTGGCCCGGCCCTTCTTGGAGGTCAGCGAGGCCACGACGGTGATGACCAGGACGCCGATGATGACGCCGAGCGAGAGGCCGGTGCTGATCTCGACCACGTCGACGTGCTCGCCGTTGTTGATGAACGGCACGTTGTTCTCGTGCAGCGCGTGGATGATCAGCTTCACGCCGATGAAGGCCAGGATCGCGGCGAGGCCGTAGGAGAGGTAGATCAGGCGCTCCAGCAGGCCCTCGATGAGGAAGAACAGCTGACGCAGGCCGAGCAGCGAGAACGCCGTCGCGGTGAAGACGATGAAGGTGTTCTGGGTCAGGCCGAAGATCGCCGGGATCGAGTCGAGGGCGAAGAGGATGTCGGTGCCGCCGATGGCCACCATGACGAGCACCATCGGGGTCAGCATCTTCTTGCCGTCCACGACGGTGGTGAGCTTGTCGCCGTCGTACTCGTCGGAGGTGCGGATGAACTTCTTGGCGATCTTGACGACGAAGTTCTGGTCCTCGTGGCTCTCCTCGTCGCTGACCTCGCCCTTGAGCATGTTGCCGGCGGTCATGATGAGGATCAGGCCGAAGAGGTAGAACACCCAGGCGAACTGGTTGATCAGGGTCGCGCCCAGGAAGATGAAGCCGGTGCGCGCGATCAGCGCGAACACGATGCCGAACAGCAGCACCTTCTGCTGGTCCTCGCGGGGCACGCGGAAGCTGCCCATGATGATGAGGAAGACGAACAGGTTGTCGACCGAGAGCGCCTTCTCGGTGATGTAGCCGGCGAAGTACTCCCCGCCCATGGTGCCGCCGCCGAAGATCAGCACGCCCAGGCCGAAGACGATCGCGATGCCGACGTAGAGCGCCGACCAGACCGACGCCTCCTTGAGGGTCGGCACGTGGGCCTTGCGCACGTGGAAGACGAAGTCGAAGAGCAGCATCCCCACGATGCCGACGACGGTCGCGATCCACACCCAGGTGGGCACGCTCATGGGGTCCTCCTCGCGGACGCCCCGACGGCACCCGGTCACCTCGTGCGGACGCGGCCGAGTGCCCGTCCTGCGGCGCCATCCTGCCAGGCCCGCCCTACCGGAGTACGCCGTAAGCCGCCCCGGCCCGGCGCCTGGTTGACCCCGTCAACGGCATCGGTTGCGAGGGGCAACCTGGTAGGCCACGTCGAGCGCCGACCCTGCCCCGGATCGCGAAGTGAGCCTCGTGAGGCCGCACTCCGTCCACACCGGCTGTTCCGCCAGGCCGGGTCCCTGCACCGTTCCGGGATATCGTGCGCACACACGAGCGCGAGACCACGTCGGGAGGCGGACGCCATGCCCCGTCCCGCCGTCCCGGCGGCCGTCACGGTCCTCGTCCTCGCCGTCTCCGGGTGCACGCCGGGAAGCTCCCGCGCCGACGCGCCGCGCGATCGTCCGAGCACCGCCCTCGGGGGCCCGACGACGACCGGGGTGCCCGCCGGAACCACGCTCGAGCCGTCGGGGAGCATCGTGGTCGACACCCCGGGACAGGTCGTGCGAGGACTCGAGGTCCGGGGTGTGGTCACCATCGAGGCCTCCGACGTCACCGTCGAGGACACCCGCGTGATCGCCGACGGCTACTTCGCCATCACCGTCGCCGACGACGTCGACGGTGTCGTGATCCGGGACTCCGAGATCGACGGCCGCGGCCGCAGCGGGTCTGCGGGGTCCGCCGGCATCGTCGGGGGGTCACCCCTGCTCGAGCGGCTCGACATCCACGGGGTGGAGAACGGCGTCGTACCGGGCAGCGGGACCGTGCTCCGCCAGTCGTGGGTGCACGACCTGGTGGCGCCGGGGGACCCCCACTACGACGGTGTGCAGATGGACGGCGGCCAGACCGACGTCGTCGTCGAGCGATCGACGATCGACCTCTCCGACCGGGGCCAGACGGCGGCGGTCATGATCAACAACCTGTCGGGCCCGATATCGAGGGTCCGGGTCCGGGACAACGTCCTGCTCGGCGGCGGTTACACCGTCTACGCCGACGGTCAGTTCAGCTCGAGCCCCATCGAGGACGTCGAGATCACCGGCAACAGGCTGCTGCGCGGCACCTACGGGTACGCCGCGATCACCCGCGCCAGGCCGACCTGGGTCGACAACACCGACCTCAGGACAGGACGCCCGGCCGAGCCCTGACCCTCAGCGCACCCGCCGCCCGCCGCCGAGCAGGCGGTCGACCGCTGCGGGAGCCAGGGCCAGCACGTGCCGGGCCGGGAAAGGACGCTCGGCCAGCATTCGCTCGTCGAGGTGACGGATCCGGTGCACGGTGTCGGTCGCGGGGTCGTAGAAGCAGAAGACGTACCCCAGGCTCGAGATCCGGCGGTAGCGGTCGAAGGAACCCGTGCCGATGAGCAGCACCAGGACGTCGGCCGCGCGACGCTCGAGCAACACCTCGGCACCGTCGATCACCCCTGGCTCGTGCCCGGCGACGTTGATCTTGAGCACGTCGACGTGTCCCACCCCGAGACGCTCGAGCGCCTCGTCCAGCCGGGCGACGCGCACCGGCTGGCCCGGCGTGGACCCGCGCGCGAAGCCGGCCCTGAAGGTGTCGCCAGAGGTGTCGAAGTCCGCCTCGCCCGCGTGGTCGCTCAAGGCGAGCTCGTGGATGCGCACGCGGTCGGCCAGACCGTTGCGTCGCACGTTGGCCCGCAGGCTGACCAGGTTGGCCTCCACCGGCTCGAAGGCGTGCACGGTGGCGCCGAGCACGCGGCCGGCGTACACCGTGAACTGTCCGATGGCAGCTCCCACGTCGACCACGACCGCTCCCGGCCGCACGACCGAGCGCAGGAAGGGGTATTCGGGGTCGATGACGTCGCCGAAGGCCACCAGAGCCGTCGGGACCTGCCGGGCACCGAACTCCAGGTCGAACCCCGAGCGGCTGTGGACCAGGGCGCGTCGGGGTCGGACGGCCCGCAGGACCGCGAGCCTCCCCACGCCTCGGACTGCCGCCAGGGGGCCGGTGGCTCGCAGACCCCACGACACCTTCTCCACGACGTTGCGGATCCGGGAGGGGGCGGTCATGCGCGGACTCTACAAAGCCCTCCGGGTCAGTGGGCCATGTCGACGAACCGCGAGTAGTGGCCCTGGAAGGACACGACCACGTCGCGGGTGGGGCCGTTGCGGTGCTTGGCCACGATGATGTCGGCCTCGCCGGCGCGGGTGGACTCCTTCTCGTAGGCGTCCTCGCGGTGGAGCAGCATCACGATGTCGGCGTCCTGCTCGATCGATCCGGACTCACGCAGGTCGGACATCATCGGACGCTTGTCGGCGCGCTGCTCGGGACCACGGTTGAGCTGCGAGAGCGCGATGACGGGCACGTCGAGCTCCTTGGCCAGCAGCTTGATCTGCCGGGAGAACTCCGAGACCTCGACCTGGCGGGACTCGACCTTCTTGCCCGAGCTCATCAGCTGGAGGTAGTCGATGACGATGAGCTTGAGGTCGTGGCGCTGCTTGAGCCGCCGCGCCTTGGCCCGGATCTCCATCATCGTCATGTTGGGGCTGTCGTCGATGAACATCGGCGCCCCGGAGACCTGACCCATCTTGGGGACCAGCTTGGCCCAGTCGTCCTCGCTCATCGGACCCTTGCGGATGTGGTTGAGCGGGATCTTGGCCTCGGCCGAGAGCAGCCGCATCGTGATCTCGCTCTTGGACATCTCGAGGCTGAAGAAGCAGCTGGTCAGGTTGTTGTGGATCGACGCGGCGCGGCAGAAGTCGAGGGCGAGCGTCGACTTGCCCATCGCGGGACGCGCGGCGACGATCACCATCTGGCCGCCGGAGAAGCCGTTGCACAGCTCGTCGAGGTCGGCGAAGCCGGTGGGGACGCCGCTGGTGGTGCCGTCGTTGGCCGAGATCGCCTCGATCTCGTCGAGGGTGGCCTCCATGATCGCCGAGAGCGGGGCGTAGTCCTCCTGGGCCCGCTTCTCCCCGATCGCGTAGATCTCCTGCTGGGCGACGTCGACGACCGAGTCGATCTCGCCCTCGCCGGCGTAGCCCATCTGGGCGATGCGGGTGCCGGCGTCGACCAGCTTCCGCAGGATCGCCTTCTCGCGCACGATCGAGGCGTAGTAGCCGGCGTTGGCCGCGATCGGGACGCTCGACTCGAGGGTGAACAGGTAGGTCGCCCCGCCGACCCGCTCGAGCTGGCCGCGCCGCTCCAGCTCGGCCTTGACCGTCACCGGGTCGGCCGGCTCGCCGCGGCCGTAGAGGTCGACGACGACGTCGTAGATCATCTCGTGGGCCGGCTTGTAGAAGTCGGCACCGCCGATCTCCTCGTTGACGTCGCCGATCGCGTCCTTGGACATCAGCATCGAGCCGAGCACGCTCTGCTCGGCGTGGAGGTCCTGCGGGGGCATCCGGCCCGACCAGTGCTCCTGGTTGCCGCCCTGGCCACCGTCGGGGCCGCCGGGGTGGCCGCCACCGAAGGAGTCGGTCGGGAACGGCGCGAAGGTGTCGGAGCCCCAGCCACCCATCGCGGTGCCCAGCGTCGTGGGCCCCCCGTCGAAGCCGCTCTCGGTGGTGCTCATCCGCGCTCCCTCCTGATCGCCTCGCCGGTGCCGTGCCGGTGGGTCGCCCGCGTCGCCGCCTGCTGGACCCGGACCGCCGAGCGAGACGTTAGGCGGCCCCACCGACAGCTCTCCGACGGGCCGCACGCGGTGCTGCTGCGGGCGGGGGCGGGAGGTGCTGGGGGACGCCGAGTGGTGGACAGTACGACGCTCCCGGAGCCGTGACCAAGCCCGTTGTCCACAGGCACCTGTGGACAACCCTGTGCATGGTGTGGAACTCGCCGCCGGATCTGGGGACGACCTGGGGAGACACCTGTGGAGGACGAAAAACTTTGAACGGTCACATGGCCTGTGACCTGGGCTTTCGCAGATCCTCAGGCTGTGGACAGAAGAAGATCGTCGGTGGTCCATTTACCTGGACGTCATCTGGACGACGCGTGGAGCCGGGCCCTACCACCGGCCTGACCTGCGCTGAACCCACAGAACGGGTGAGTTATGCACAGGCAGAACGGCTGAAACGGACAGGCCCACCCCGGTCGGGGGTGGCGTGTCGCGCCTCGCGCGTGTTAGTAGCCTCACCCCGGTGACACGGGTGGGCAGGGAGCACGATCGCGAGATCCTCCGGCTGGCCGTCCCGGCGTTCCTCGCCCTGGTCGCGGAGCCGACGTTCCTGCTCGCCGACAGCGCCATCGTGGGCCACCTCGGCACCCCCGAGCTGGCCGCCCTCGGCATCGCCTCGGCCGTGATGGGCACGCTGGTCAGCCTGTGCATCTTCCTGGCCTACGGCACCACCGCCTCGGTCGCCCGCCAGGTCGGCGCCGGCCGCACCCGCGAGGCACTCACCCAGGGCGTCGACGGGCTGTGGCTGGCCGCCGGGCTCGGGCTGCTCGCGAGCGTCGTCACGGTGCCGCTCACCCGCCCGCTGGTGCGCCTGTTCGGCCCCGGCACGCTGGTGGAGGACCAGGCCGTGGTCTACCTCCGGATCGCGCTCCTGGGCGCCGTGCCGCTGCTGCTGATGCTGGCCGCCACCGGGGTGCTGCGCGGCCTCCAGGACACCCGTACGCCGCTCCTGGTGGCGGTCGCCGCCAACGGCGCCAACGTCGTGCTCAACCTGGTGCTCGTCTACGGCGTCGGGGCGTGGGAGGGACTCGGGCTGGCCGGGTCGGCCTGGGGCACGCTGCTCGCCCAGCTCGGCGCCGCGACCGCCCTGGTCTGGGTCGTGGTGCGGGGCGCCCGGCGGACGCGGGCCACGCTGCGGCCCGACCTCACCGGCATCCGGGCGGCCGGCCGGGCCGGCGTACCGCTCGTCCTGCGGACCCTGATGCTGCGCGCCTCCCTGCTCGTGATGACGTACGCCGCCGCGCGCCGGGGCGACGCCGACCTCGCCACCATGCAGCTCGCGCTCACCATCTGGACCTTCCTGGCCTTCACCCTCGACGCCGTCGCGATCGCGGCCCAGGCCATCACCGGTCGCTACCTGGGCGCCGGAGACGCCGCCGGAGCCCGGGCCGTCACCCGCCGGATGGAGCGCTGGGGCTGGGCCAGCGGCGTGGTGACCGGGGTCGCGCTGGCCGGGCTGTCGCCGTTCCTGGGCGGGCTGTTCACCAGCGACCCGGGCGTGCTGGAGCTGCTCGTGCCGGTGCTGCTCGTCGCCGCCCTCGCGCAGCCGCTCGCCGGGATCGTCTTCGTGCTCGACGGCGTGCTGATCGGCGCCGGCGACGCGGTCTACCTCGCCTGGGCCCAGCTGGTGACCCTGGCGCTCTTCGCCCCGGTCGCCCTCGTGGTCGGCGACCGGGGGCTGACCTGGCTCTGGGTCGCCTTCGGGGTGCTGTTCATGGGCGGCCGGGCCGCCACCCTGCTGCTGCGTGCCCGCGGCGATGCATGGCTGCGCCTGGGCGCCTGACCGGCCCTCCCTCGGATGGAAGTCGGGGTCGGGGTCGGGGCCGCTCAGCGCACCACCAGCGCGCCGTCCTCGAAGACGACCTCGCGCCTGTCGGCCTCCATCGCCTCGACGACCGCGGTCACGACCTCGGCCGACGGGAACGGCGCCGGCAGCCTCGGCGGCTCCCCGGCGAGCGCCCGGCCGTCGAGGCCGGTGTCCAGGTGCGGCGGGCGCACGTCGATGACGGTGAGCCGGCGGCGCTCCTCGCGCCGGAGCACCTCCAGCCAGGTCGCCAGCGCGCTCTTGGCCGCGGAGTACTCCGCCATCCGCGCCGTCGGCAGGTCGGCCAGGATCGCCGAGAGCACCACGACCGTCCCGCGGTCGCCCATCGCCGCCGAGGCGGCCCGCACCAGGGCCATCGGGCCGAGGACGTCGACCGCGAACAGCTCCTCGACCACCGCGTCGTCGGCCTCCACCGCGGGTCCGAAGCCCGCGACCCCGACGCAGACCACCAGCGCGTCGAGGCCGCCGAGCTGATCGGCCGCCGCGGTGACGGTGGCCCTGCAGGAGTCGGTGTCGACGGCGTCGAAGAGCAGCGGCTCGGTCCCGACACGCGCGGCCACCGCCGCGGTGCGGTCGGCGTCGCGGCCGGCCGCGACCACCCTCGCGCCGCGCTCGTGCAGCAGGTCGACCAGCTGGCCCCCCAGCGCCCCCGACGCGCCCGCCACCAGCACCCGTGCGTCCTGCAGGTCCACCAGAGCCACCTCCCGGGCCGGCACCGGCGGCCTGCCCGTCCCCATGGTGGCGGGCGACCGGTGAGACCGGGGTGAGACCCTGGCGCCCATGACGACGCCGTCGCCGCTGCAGCGGGTCGCGCTGGGCCTGCTGGTGGTGTTCGCGAGCGCCACGTGGCCGCCGGACCCCTCGCCGTCGTGGGCGCGCTACGACCTGCTGGCCGACCCCGTGGGCTGGGCCCTGGTGCTCTGGGGCGTGCTCGCCCTGGCCCGGGTCGAGCCGCGCTTCGCCGCGGCACGCACGGCCGCCGTGGTCGCCGGGCTGGTGAGCGTCCCGCTGTGGCTGCCGCAGCTGCGGCACCTGCTCGACGCGTCGGGCGAGTGGGCGGCCTCGCTGCCGCAGCTGGCCTTCTGCCTGCTGCTGGCGCGGCAGGTGGCCCGCGCGGCCCAGGAGCACGACGAGCGCCGGGTGGCGCGGCGGTTCGCGCTCCTGGTCACCGGGCTCACCGTGCTCGCGCTGCTGCCCGTGGTGGTGCTCGGGGGCGGGGTCGAGGGTCTCGGGCCGGTCACGGCCCTGCTCGTGCTGCTGGTCGACGTGGCGCTGGTGTGGTCGCTGTTCGCGGTGCACCGCCGGCCCTGGCTCGGCGGGGAGGGCGAGGCGGGCGCGTCCGGACGCACGACGACGGCCGCCCGCCCTCGCGAGGAGGGGGACGGCCGTCGGACTGGCTGAGCGCCTGGGTCAGGCGGTCTCAGGCAGGGTCACGCGGGGACCACGTTGAGGTTGACCTGCGCCTCGACGTCGTCGTGCACCTTCACCGTGACGGTGTGGGCGCCGAGCGACTTGATCGGGTTGGTGACCACGATCGTGCGCTTGTCGACCTCGCCGCCGGCCTGGGTGATCGCCGAGGCGATGTCGGCGGCGGTGACGGCACCGAAGAGCCGGCCGCCGTCGCCGGCACGGACGGCGACGTTGTAGGTCGAGCCCTCGAGCGTGGCCTTGACCTGCTTGGCGTGGTCGACGTCGCGGACCGAGCGGGCCTCGCGCGCCTTCTTGATCGACTCGATGGTCTTCTCGCCGCCACGGGTCCAGCGGATGCCGAAGCCACGGGGGATGAGGTAGTTGCGGCCGTAGCCGTCCTTGACCTCGACCACGTCGCCTGCAGCACCGAGACCGGTGACCTCCTGGGTCAGGATGAGCTTCATCTCCGGGTCTCCTTCCTCAGCGCGCGGTGGACGTGTAGGGCAGCAGAGCGACCTCGCGGGCGTTCTTGACGGCCGTGGCGACGTCGCGCTGGTGCTGCACGCAGTTGCCGGTGACCCGACGCGCGCGGATCTTGCCGCGGTCGGAGATGAACTTGCGAAGCAGGGTGGTGTCCTTGTAGTCGACGTAGGACACCTTCTCCTTGCAGAACTGGCAAACCTTCTTCTTGGGCTTGCGCATCACTGCCTTGGCCATTGTGGAGCTCTCCTCTCAAGAGCCCGGTCCAGCGTGGTGACTGTGACCGGAATGGGGGTGATGGACGGGTTCGGATCGGTGGTTCGGGTGGTGCGTGTGGATCAGAAGGGGGGCTCGTCGCCGGAGGAGGCCCAGGGGTCGTTCTGCGGCTGACCCCCACCGGAGCCACCCTGCTGACCGCCCCAGGAGCCGCCGCCCTGGTTGCCCGAGCCGCCGGAGCCGCCACGCGGCTGACCGCCGCCGTAGCCGCCCTGGCCGCCCTGGCCGGACTGGCCGCCGGCCGGAGCCGCCTGCCCGCCCTGGCCGGGGTTGGAGGCCCACGGGTCGTCGCCGCCCTGGCCGCCCTGGCCGCCCCCGCCGTAGCCACCGCCGCCACCGCTGCGCTGGACGCGCGCGATCTTGGCCGTGGCGTACTTCAGGCTGGGGCCGACCTCCTCGACCTCGAGCTCGACGACCGTGCGCTTCTGGCCCTCACGGTCCTCGTAGGACCGCTGCTTGAGCCGGCCCTGGATGACGACGCGCATCCCCTTGGTGAGGGACTCCGCGACGTTCTCCGCCGCCTGCCGCCAGACCGAGCAGGACAGGAACAGCGCGTCGCCGTCCTTCCACTCGTTGGTCTGCCGGTCGAAGGTGCGCGGCGTCGAGGCGATCCGGAAGTTGGCGACCGCGGCACCCGAGGGGGTGAATCGCAGCTCGGGGTCGTCGACGAGGTTGCCGACGACGGTGATGACTGTCTCGCCTGCCATGTGGTCTCCCTGGGTTCCGGATCAGCGGGGTGCAGCGGGGTGGTGCTGGGTCAGCGTGCGTCGGGCCGCAGGACCTTGGTGCGCAGCACCGACTCGTTCAGCGTGAGCTGACGGTCGAGCTCCTTGACGGTCGCAGGCTCGGCCTGCAGCGACACCACGGCGTAGATGCCTTCGGCGTTCTTGTCGATCTCGTAGGCGAGACGACGACGTCCCCAGACGTCGACGTTGTCCACGGACCCACCGTCGTTGCGGACGACGTTGAGGTACGTGTCGAGCGACGGGGCGACGGTGCGCTCCTCGAGGTTGGGATCGAGGATGACCATGAGTTCGTAGGTACGCATAGCGTTCTCCACCTCCTTCGGACTAAGGGCGGCCACGGCGTTTCCGTGACAGGAGGGCTGTGCGGTGTCGGCACTCCCATCGGGGGAGGACGACGCGCAAGGTTAACGCGGGTCCACGCCCGGGCGGAAATCGTCGTCCACAGGCAGTGCCCGGTCTGCGGGCTGTCCCCCCGAAAAGCCCCGAAGCGGACAATCCCGGGTCATAGTGGCTGTCGGCAGTCCCTCTCGTCCTCCGGAGCCCCCGATGTCCCGACGCACCCTGACCACCGGCCTGCTGGCCGGAGCCGTCGCCCTGGCGCTCGCGCCGACGGCCGCCACCGCGGTGTCCCTGCCCCGCCCGTCCAGCCCCGTCCCCGCCGCGGCAGTGGTGCAGGCGGCCCAGACGGCGTCGCTCGACTACTCCCCGAAGACGTTCGTGGGGGGACAGGCGATGACGTTCAGCGGCCGGCTCCCGGCCACCGGACGCCGTGCCATCTCGCTGCAGCAGCACATGGGCCGGCCCGGCGACAGCTGGTTCGCGGTCAAGAACTTCTCCGGCGCCACCGCCGCCGACGGCAGCTTCCGCTTCCAGGTGCCGGCGCCGGACATGTGGAACATCCGCTACCGCGTGGTCGCCGCGGGCGCCGTCACACCGTCGGTCCTGCTGAAGTCCAAGGTCCAGGGCGCGACCGTGTCGGTCGCCGGGACCCCGCGGGCGGGAGCCCCCTTCACCGTCTCCGTCGACACCAGCCCCGACATCCCGGGCCGCTCCTACGTCAGCGGGACGCCCGTGTTCGTCGGCCGGACGCTCACCCTGCAGCGCCGTGTCTCGGCCGGCCGCTGGGAGGACCTCGGCACGACCAGCGTCCAGCCGGGCGGCCAGGGCTCCGTCGGGGGCGTGACCCTGCCCGCGGGCACCCACGTGCTGCGGGTGCGCCAGGAGGCCGTCACCTCGGGCGCCCACCGGGTGGGGTGGTCGGCCAGCCACCCGACGTACGTGCGCGTGGCCTCGGCCGGTGGCGCCCTGGAACCCCTCGACCTCACCGCGGGCGGCTCCGGCCTCACCGTCGAGCCCTCGCTCGCGGCGACCTCGCCCTCGGGCTCGGCCAGCGGCGGCACCGCGACGGCCAACGGCGCCAACGGGTGGGGAGCGATGCTGTTCGACTACGCCTGGGAGAACGGCGAGAGCCTGTCGGACGCTCCCCGCAACGCCACCTCCGGCGGCTGGACCGAGCAGACCACGGGCAGCGGCCGCGCCAGCAAGCACAACGGCCAGCTCACCCTGGACAGCAAGGCGGCCTACCGCGCCGGCGCCGGCGACTTCGGCACCACGGTCGCGACGGCCGTGGGCAACGCCCGGCCCTACGGCCGCTGGCAGGCGCGGCTGCGGATGAAGAGCCCCGAGACGTCGGCCCGCGACTACGCCGTACGCCTCGAGCTGGTCCCCGCGCTCGCCGCCGACTACGCCTGCGGCCGCCGCAACATCACCCTCGGCGAGGTCCGGGCCCACGGGAGCACGCTGCTGTTCGGCGCCAAGGCCGGCACCCGCCAGTGGACCGGCGCCCGCACCGTCCCCAGCCTCGTCAACGGCGCCCCCGCCCTGGCCGTGGAGGTGCAGCGCGACCACATCACCTGGTTCTTCGCCGGGAAGCCGGTGGGGACGGTGCGCGACGCCAACGCGGTCAGCGACGTGCCCCTCACCCTGCGGCTGAGCATGGTGGGCAACGGCACGCAGGAGATGAACCACACCATGGTCATGTCGGACTGGCAGCGCGCGTACGCCCCGACGACCGGTCGCCAGACCACCAACGGCGCCGCCCTGCGGGCGAGCACGCTGGCGGGCGGCTGCCCCTGAGCCCCACCGCGGCCCGCTCGTAGGCTGCGGAGCATGAGCACCAGCCAGATCGCCATCGGCGCCCACGTCGACCAGACCGATCCCGTGGGGGAGGCGCAGGCCCGCGGGACCACGCTGGTGCAGTTCTTCCTCGGCGACCCGCAGGGCTACAAGGGGCCCGAGATCCGGCACCCCGGCGGCGCCGCGGGGCTGCGCGCCGAGGCCGAGGCGGCGGGGGTCGACCTCTACGTCCACGCGCCCTACATCGTCAACGTGGCCACCACCAACAACCGGATCCGCATCCCCAGCCGCAAGCTGCTCCAGCAGCACCTCAGCGCCGCGGCGGAGATCGGGGCCAAGGGGCTGGTCGTGCACGGGGGCCACGTCGGCAAGACCGACGACCCCGAGAAGGGCTTCGACAACTGGCGCAAGGCCGTCGAGGCCACCGACCTGGAGATCCCGCTGCTCATCGAGAACACCGCGGGCGGGGACAACGCCATGGCGCGCCACCTCGACCGCATCGCGGGCGTGTGGGAGGCGGTGAGCGCGGCCGAGGGCGCCGAGCAGGTCGGCTTCTGCCTCGACACCTGCCACGCCTGGGCCGGCGGGATCGAGCTGGGTACGGCGGTGGAGAAGGTGCTCGCCATCACCGGGCGGCTCGACCTCGTGCACGCCAACGACAGCCGCGACGCCTTCGACTCCGGTGCCGACCGGCACGCCAACTTCGGGGCCGGCCAGCTGCCGCCCGACGAGTTCGCCGACGTCGTACGACGCGCCGGGGCACCGGTCGTCTGCGAGACCCCCGGCGGCGCCGACGAGCACCGCGCCGACTTCGCGTGGCTGCGCGAGCACGGGGTGTAGCAGCCGGGTCCTCGACGTTGACCCTGGGTGCCGCACCCCACAGAATCGGCCCCGGCCCCCGGGAGGACCCATGTCGCAGTCGCCGGCACCGACGACGCCCCTTGCGAGCGTCGTCATCCCCGCTCACGACGAAGAGGCCGTGCTCGGCCGGACCCTTGCGGCGGTGCACCGCGACCTCCCGGACGACCTGCGGCTCGAGGTGGTGGTCGTCTGCAACGGCTGCACGGACGATACTGCCGGGGTCGCCCGTCGCTTCGCCGCGGCACGGCCCGACGTCCGGGTCGTCGAGGTCGCCGAGGCCTCCAAGTCCGCCGCGGTGGCGGCCGGCAACGCCGTGGCCACGGTCTTCCCCCGCCTCCACCTCGACGCCGACGTCGAGGTGGACGGGCCGAGCGTCGTCCGCCTGGTGCACGCCGTGAGCCGCGGCGGGGTGCACGCCGCCGGGCCCCGTCGGGTCGTCGAACGCAGTCGGAGCAGCCTGCTCGTGCGCTGCTACTACGACGTCTGGGAACGCCTCCCGCAGGTGCGCGACGGCCTCTTCGGTCGCGGCGTCGTCGCTCTCTCCCGGTCCGGGCAGGAGCGCGTCGACGCCCTGCCCCGCGTGATGAGCGACGACCTCGCGGTCTCCGAGGCCTTCTCCCCGTCCGAGCGCACCGTGGTCGAGGAGGCCGTGGTCCTGGTCCGCGCACCGCGCACCACCGAGGACCTGCTCCGTCGACGCGCCCGCGTCGTCACCGGCAACCGGCAGGCCGACGACGCCGGGGTCCGCGGCCACGGTGCCGCCACCTCCCTGTCCACCCTGGTGCGCCTGGCCCGGGGGGAACCCCTGTTGCTCCCGCGCCTGGCGGTCTTCCTCGGCGTGACCCTCGTGGCCCGCAGGCGGGCGCGGGCGGCCATCGTTGCCGGCGACTTCGCCACCTGGGAGCGCGACGACAGCTCCCGGGTCGGCTAGTCGACCGTCTCGGGAGCGAGGGCCTCGCCGTCGGTGCGGTAGACCTCACCGGTGCGGGGGCACCTGTGGCGTCCCCCACCGAGGTCCTCGAGGGGCACGCCTGCTCGTCCGACCCACCCGACACGGCGTGCGGGCACACCCGCGACCAGCGCGTGGTCCGGCACGTCCTGGGTGACCACCGCGCCGGCGGCGACCAACGCCCACCGCCCCACCGTCACCGGGGCGACGCACACCGCACGCGCTCCGATCGAGGCACCGTGACGAACGGTGACCCCGACCGCCTCCCAGTCGTCACCGGTCTTCAGCTCGCCCCCCGGCGTGACCGCGCGCGGGAAGTAGTCGTTCGTGAACACCACAGCAGGACCGATGAACGCACCGTCCTCGACGACCGCGGGCTCGTAGACGAGGGCGAGGTTCTGGACCTTCACGCGATCGCCCAGCACCACGCCCGGCCCGATGTAGGCACCCCTGCCGATGATGCACTCGCTGCCGATGCGCGCGTGCTCCCGGACCTGCGCGAGGTGCCACACGCGCGTGCCCGACCCGACCACGGCACGGTCGTCCACATCGGCCGTCGCGGCGACTTGCAGGCGTGTGTCCACGAATGTCCCCCCTTGTGCGTCCATCCCTCGGAACGGGCGCTCGCATCGTTCTAGACCGCTGCGTCACGGGCCGCGACGAACGCAGGTCGGCGCGTGTTCAATCCTGCACAGCGGGACCTCGGATCCGCAACGTCCGCCCTTGAGCAGGAGCAGGAACCCATGGTCGCGCTTCCCGTCCGCCCCACCCCTACCAGGAACCACGTCGCGCGCGCCTGCGTCGTGGCCCTGGTGCTCGGCCTGCTCACCCTGGTGTCGACCATGCCTGCCGAGGCGGCCGGAGATCCCTGCGGTCCGAGCGGCAACGCCATCTCCTGCGAGAACAGCAAGCCCGGCAGCCCTCCGTCGGAGTGGGACGTCGACGGCTCCGGCAGCAACACCATCCAGGGCTTCTCGACCGACATCAGCACCAACGTGGGCGGGACGATCGACTTCAAGATCGACACCTCCGCCAAGGCCTACACGGTGGCGATCTACCGACTGGGCTACTACGGCGGCCTCGGCGCCCGCAAGATCGCCGACGTCAAGCCCTCGGCGTCCCTCCCGCAGTCCCAGCCCCAGTGCGTGAACGACACGGCGACCCTGCTCTACGACTGCGGGAACTGGGGCGTCTCCGCGTCCTGGTCCGTGCCGTCCACGGCCGTCTCGGGCGTCTACATCGCCCTGCTCGAGCGCACCGACACCGGGGCATCGAGCCACATCACCTTCATCGTTCGCGACGACACCAGTCGGTCCGACGTGGTCTTCCAGACCTCCGACCCGACCTGGCAGGCGTACAACACCTACGGCGGCTCCAACTTCTACCAGGGCAGCCAGTACGGCCGCGCCTTCAAGGTCAGCTACAACCGGCCGGTGCTGACCCGTGACGGCATCGGGGGCCGTGACTTCTTCTTCGCCAACGAGTACCCCGCGATGCGGTTCCTGGAGAAGAACGGCTACGACACCAGCTACATCGCCGGAGTCGACACCGACCGTTCCGGGGCGCTGCTGAAGAACCACAAGGTGTTCCTCTCCCTCGGCCACGACGAGTACTGGAGCGGCACCCAGCGCAAGAACGTCGAAGCCGCCCGCGACGCCGGCGTCAACCTGCAGTTCCTCAGCGGCAACGAGGTCTACTGGCGCACCCGCTACGAGCCGTCCATCGACACCGGCAAGACTCCCTACCGCACCCTCGTCTCCTACAAGGAGACGTGGTCGGACAGCAAGATCGACCCCTCCTCGGAGTGGACCGGCACCTGGCGCGACCCACGCTTCGCCTCCACCGCTCAGGGCGGTGGTCTTCCCGAGAACGCCCTGACCGGCACGATGTACCGCTCCAACTACACCGACCTGGCGATGCAGGTCCCGGCCGCCCTCGGCAAGAACCGGCTCTGGCGCAACACCAGCGTCGCCACTCTCGCGCCAGGCGCCACCGCGACCCTCGCGCCCCACACCATCGGCTACGAGTCCGACGAGGACGTCGACAACGGGCGCCGGCCCGCAGGACTGATCCGGCTCTCCAGCACGACGGGCGCAGCGCCGGAGATGCTCACCGACTACGGCAAGGTCACCAAGCCCGGGACGACCACCCACTCCACGACGCTCTACCGTGCCCCGTCCGGGGCGCTCGTGTTCGGTGCTGGCACGGTCCAGTGGACGTGGGGCCTCGACGCGACCCACGACACGCCGTTCGCCCCGGAGCCCGCCGACCAGCGGATGCAGCAGGCCCAGGTCAACCTCCTCGCCGACATGTCGGCACAGCCGACCACCCTCGCGGCCGGCCTGGTCCCGGCGACGGCCTCCTCGGACACCACCGGCCCCGTCGTCAGCATCACCTCCCCCGACGCCGGGACCCGCACGAGCAACGGGACGAAGGTGACACTGACCGGCACGGCGACCGACGCGACCGGCATGGTGGCGGGCATCGAGGTGTCGACCGACGACGGCGCGACCTGGCACCCGGCCACCGGGACGACCGCGTGGACCTACAGCTACGTCCAGCACGGCACCGGGCCCACGCCGGTGCGGGTCCGCGCCACCGACGACAGCGCGAACACCGGCGCGGTCGCCACGCGGTCCTTCGACGTCTCGTGCCCGTGCAGCGTCTACGGCAGCGACGTCCCCACCAACCCCTCGGCCAGCGACACCAGCCCGGTCGAGCTCGGACTGCGCTTCTCACCCACCACCGACGGAGCCGTCACCGGCGTCCGCTTCTACAAGGCAAGCACCAACACCGGCACCCACGTCGGCTCCCTGTGGTCAGCGAGCGGCACCCGCCTCGCCACGGTCACCTTCGGCGCCGAGTCCGCCACCGGCTGGCAGCAGGCCACCTTCTCCACGCCGGTCACCGTGAGCGCCGGAGCCACCTACGTGGTCTCCTACACCGCTCCCAAGGGTGGCTACTCCGCCGACACCTACGCCCTGGCCGAGTTCGGCATCGACGCCACTCCCCTGAGGGTCGAGGGCGGTTACGGCAAGACGCCCGGCGGGGTCTACGGCACCGCGGGCACGTTCCCCAACCGCAGCTTCCAGAGCACCACCTACGCCGTCGACGTCTTGTTCAAGACCGCGGCCCAGGCACCCCTGGTCGTGAGCGGCGCCTCCCCGGTCCCGGGAGCCACCAGCGTGCCGACCGGTTCCCGCGTCAGCGCGACCTTCACCAAGCAGCTCGCCCCGGGCACCGCGGCGGTCGCCGTCAAGGACCCGGGCGGCACCACGGTGCCGGGCTCCACCACCTACGACGAAGCGTCGCGGACCGTCACCTTCGTGCCGTCCCAGGCGCTGGCGCCAGGAGCGCGTCACTCCGTCGTGGTCTCCGGTACCGACACCTACGGCAACTCCGTCTCCGACGGTGGTTCGTGGACGTTCACCACCGCCAAGCCTGCCGCTGCTGCGGGGGTGTGTCCCTGCACGTTGTTCGACGACGCCACCCAGCCCGCCGTGCTCGACACCGGTGAGACCGTGCCGGTGACCGTCGGCACCCGGTTCAGCACGACGCGTGACGGGCTCGTGACGGGCCTGCAGTTCTACAAGGCGGCGGCCAACACCGGCACCCACGTCGGCACCCTGTGGTCCTCCAGCGGCCAGGTCCTGGCCTCCGGCACGTTCACCGGCGAGTCGGCCGCCGGGTGGCAGAGGCTGTCCTTCGCAGATCCGGTCCAGATCAACAAGAACACCGACTACGTCGTGTCGTACCGCTCGACCTCGGGTTCCTACCCCGTCACCGCCAGCGGCTTCTCGACCAGCGACCTCTCGCGCGGCCCCCTGGTCGTCGGGCCGTCGGCCGGTGTCTACAACTACTCCAACTCGTTCCCCTCGAGGGCCACCTCGACGAACTACTTCGTCGACCCCGTCTTCGACCGCCTCCCGGCCTCGATGAGCGTCACCGGACAGGACCCCGCGCCCGGTGCGGCCGACGTCCCCCGCGACACCTCGGTGCGTATCTGGTTCAACGACGCCCTCGCCGCCGGGTGGTCCATGTCCGTGACCGCGGGCAGCACCCCGATCGACGGGTCGGTGCAGCCCAACCTCGACGGCACCGGGCTCGTCTTCAGGCCCTCGGCCACCCTGCCGGCCGGCACCTCGCTGCGGGCGACCGTCAGTGGCATCACCTCGGTTCAGGGCGTGTCACTGGCAGACCAGACCTGGACCTTCACCACGAGCACCAACGATCCGGCGGTCGCCGAGACGCTCTTCAGCAACCAGGTGCCGACCAACGAGGCCGTCAACGACTCCTCGCCGATCCAGGTCGGCACGGCGTTCACGCCGGCCAAGAACGGCACGGTGACGGGGATCCGCTTCTACAAGGGCTCCGGCAACGGCGGCACCCACGTGGGGTCACTGTGGTCCTCCGACGGCACGCGCCTGGCCTCGGTGTCGTTCCCCAGCGAGACCCCCAGCGGGTGGCAGACGGCGAGGCTCGGGACGCCGGTCGCCGTGAAGGCCGGCACGACGTACGTCGTCAGCTACTTCGCGCCGCAAGGCCACTACGCCTCGACGCCGAAGTTCTTCAACAGCCCGCTGGTCAACGGCAACCTGACCGCCCCGTCCGGTGGCAACGGCCGCTACGCCTACGGCACCGCGTCGAGCTTCCCGACCCAGTCGTTCCAGGCGAGCAGCTACTTCGTCGACGTGCAGTTCGTCGCGGACCGTACGCCGCTCGAGGTCGTCTCCCGGACCCCGCTCGCCGGTGCCACCTCGGTGCCCCTGTCGACCAATCCCTCGCTGTCGTTCAACGTGCCGCTCGCAACCGGGGCCACCATGACCCTGAAGCAGGGCGCCACCCCCGTCGCCGGGAGCACGGCGCTCTCGGAGGACAAGAAGACGCTGGCGTTCAAGCCGGACTCAGCGCTCGCGCCAGGCGCAGGCTTCTCCGTCACCGCAAGCGGGCTCGTCTCGAGCGAGGGCGCGAGTCTCGACCCGGTCACGTGGACGTTCAGCACGGAGGCCCTCGCAGCACCCACGGCGACGCTCTTCGGTGACCTGCTCCCGGCCACGGCGTCGTCGGGCGACACCGCAGCCATCGAGATCGGCACGGCCTTCACCCCCTCGGTGTCCGGCGCCGCCACGGGCGCGAGGTTCTACAAGGGCCCGGGCAACGGTGGCACCCACACGGCGTCGCTGTGGACCGCCTCCGGCACCCGGCTCGCGACCGCGACCTACGTCGGCGAGAGCGCCTCGGGGTGGCAGCGCGTCAACTTCCCCAGCGCCGTGCAGCTCGCGGCAGGACAGACCTACGTCGTGAGCTACTACGCCCCCCAGGGCAACTACTCCGTCACACCGCAGTTCTTCGCCGGTCCCTGGACAGCCGGCCCGCTGACCGCACCGTCGACGACCAACGGTCGCTACCGCTACGGCGCCGGCGGCGGGTTCCCCACGGGGTCCTACCGCGCGACCAACTACTTCGCCGACATCGTCTTCCGTCCCGACAACTAGACCGCTCCAGGACGTTCGTCCCGTCAGGTCGACCGCGGCGCGTCCATGACGGAGGATCGCGAGCGCGCACCCCACCTAGGGAGATCTCGATGAACACCCATGACGCGCTCGGCGTCGCCGTCGTCGGCGCCGGCTACTGGGGCCCCAACCTGGTCCGCAACTTCGCGGCCAGCGAGGCCTGGGAGGTGCGCTCGGTCTGCGACCTCGACCTCGACCGGGCTCGCCGGGTGGCCGGCGGCCGGTCCGACGTGGAGGTCACCGACTCCCTCGAGCAACTGTTGGAGCGTGACGACGTCGACGCCGTCGCCGTCGCCACCCCGGCACGAACCCACCGCGACATCGCGATGCAGGCGCTCGCCGCCGGGAAGCACGTCCTGGTCGAGAAGCCTCTCGCCGACAGCGTCGAGCACGGTCGCGAGATGGTCGAGCTCGCCGAGCGGTCCAACCTGGTGCTGATGGCCGACCACACCTACTGCTACACGCCGGCCGTGCTGAAGATCCGCGAGCTGGTCGAGTCCGGGGAGCTCGGCGAGATCCTCTTCGTCGACTCGGTGCGCATCAACCTGGGCCTGATCCAGCCCGACGTCGACGTCTTCTGGGACCTGGCGCCGCACGACCTGTCCATCCTCGACTTCATCCTGCCCGGCGGCCTCCGCCCCACGGGCGTGGCCGCGCAGGGTGCGGACCCGCTCGGAGCGGGACGCTCGTGCGTCGGCTACCTCACCCTCCCCCTGGCGGGCGGGGCCATGGCACACGTGCACGTCAACTGGCTCAGCCCCACCAAGATCCGCCAGATGGTCGTGGCCGGCTCGCGCCGCACGCTGGTGTGGGACGACCTCAACCCCCAGCAGCGCGTCAGCGTCTACGACCGCGGGGTCGACCTGCCGGAGATCACCACCTCACCGCAGGACCGCCGCGACGCCACGATCTCCTACCGCCTCGGTGACACGTGGGCACCTGCTCTGCCCGAGCGCGAGGCGCTCGGCCAGATGGTGACCGAGCTCGCGGCCGCCATCACCGACAAGCGGGCCGCCCGCACCGACGGCCGGGCCGGGCTGCGTGTGCTGTCCGTGCTGGAGGCTGCCGCCACCAGCCTCGCCTCGCACGGCGCCCTCGTCGACGCCGGCTCCGACCTCCCAGGAGACCCCCGATGACCGACCTGCGCGGCGCCACCGTCCTCGTCACCGGGGGCGCCGGCACCATCGGCTCGACGCTCGTCGACCAGCTCCTCGACGCGGGGGTCGGCCACGTCGACGTGCTGGACAACCTGGTCCGTGGCCGCCGAGCGAACCTCGACGACGCGCTCGCGTCCGGCCGCGTGGACCTGGTCGACGGGGACATCCGGGACCGCGACCTCGTCCACGACGTGACGCGTGGCAAGACCCTGGTCTTCCACCAGGCCGCCATCCGCATCACCCAGTGCGCCGAAGAGCCCCGGTTGGCACTGGAGGTGCTCGTCGACGGCACCTTCAACGTCTACGAGGCCGCGGTGGCGCAGGGAGTCGAGAAGGTCGTCTCGGCGTCGTCCGCCTCGGTCTACGGGATGGCCGAGCACTTCCCCACCGACGAGCGGCACCACCACCACGACAACGACACCTTCTACGGCGCGGCCAAGTCGTTCAACGAGGGCATGCTGCGCAGCTTCCGGGCCATGCACGGTCTCGACCACGTCCTGCTGCGCTACTTCAACGTCTACGGCCCCCGGATGGACGTCCACGGGCTGTACACCGAGGTGCTCGTGCGCTGGATGGAGCGCATCGCCGACGGCCGCCCCCCGCTGATCTTCGGCGACGGCCTGCAGACCATGGACTTCGCCTTCACCACCGACATCGCCCGAGCGAACGTCCTGGCTGCGGCGAGCGGGGTGACCGAGGGCGTCTACAACGTGGCCTGCGGCGTGGAGACCAGCCTGCTGGAGCTCGCGCAGACACTGCTGCGCGTCATGGGCTCCGACCTGTCCGTCGAGCACGGCCCCGAGCGCGCCGTCAACGGCGTCGTACGTCGCCTCGCCGACGTCTCGGCGGCCCGTCGCGACCTCGGGTTCGAGGCGCAGGTCCCGCTGGAGCAGGGACTGCGCGAGCTCGTGGCGTGGTGGCGCCCACTGCGCGAGGAGATCGCGGCCGGCCGTCAGGTGACCGCACCATGAGCCGGCTCAACGTCATGCAGCCCTGGCTGGGGTCGGCGGAAGTCGAGGCCGTGACGGCCGTGATCGAGTCGGGCTGGGTCGCACAGGGGCCGCGCGTGGCCGAGTTCGAGCGCCTCTTCGCGGCGCAGCAGCAGGCCGAGCACGCCGTGGCCGTGTCGAGCTGCACCGCGGCGCTGCACCTGGGGCTGCTCGTGGCGGGCGTCGGCGAGGGCGACGACGTCGTCGTCCCCTCGTTCTCCTTCATCGCCACCGCCAACGCGGCCACCTACGTCGGCGCCCGTCCGGTCTTCGCGGACGTCGACCCCGTGACCGGCAACCTCACCGCCGAGACCGTCGCGACCGCTCTGACCGACCGCACGCGCGCGGTCGTGCTGGTCGACCAGGGCGGCGTGCCGGCCGACCTCGACGCGGTCCGCGCGGTGTGCGACCCCCGGGGCGTCGTGGTGCTGGAGGACGCCGCCTGCGCCGCCGGGGCGACGTACCGCGGTCGCCCCGTCGGGGCCGGTGCCGACATCGCCGCGTGGTCCTTCCACCCCCGCAAGATCCTCACCACCGGGGAGGGCGGGATGATCACCACGTCGCGGGCCGACTGGGCCGAGCGGGCGCGGCGGCTGCGCGAGCACGCGATGAGCGTCTCGGCCGCGGCACGCCACGCCACCGTCCTCGCGTCGCCCGAGGAGTACGCCGAGGTCGGCTTCAACTTCCGGATGACGGACCTGCAGGCAGCGGTCGGGATCGTCCAGCTCGGACGGCTCCCCGAGGTCGTGGCACGACGTCGCGAGCTCGCCGCGTCGTACGCCAAGGCGATCCACGAGATCTCGGGCCTGCGCCCGGTCACCGACCCCGAGCACGGCACCAGCAACTTCCAGTCCTACTGGGTCGAGGTGGGCGACGACTACCCGACCGACCGCGAGGGGCTGCTGGCCCGGCTCGCCGAGGCCGACATCTCGGCGCGGCGCGGCATCATGGCCGCCCACCGGCAGCCGGCGCACGCCCACGTCGGTGCCCACCTCCCGGTCACGGACCTGCTGACCGACCGCACCCTGATCCTGCCGTTGTTCCACCAGATGTCGGAGTCCGACCAGGCCCGCGTCCTCGAGGTGCTCCGCCATGACCGATGACGGCTCGCCGCTGACCCTGGTGGGGGCCAGCGGGCTCGCCCGCGAGGTCGTGGCGATGCTGACCTCCGGGCCCCGGCCACCGCGGCTCTCGCTCATCGACGACTCGCCCTCGCGGTGGGGAACCACGGTCGCGGGAGTGCCGGTGCGATCCCACGGCCTCGACGGGCTCCGCGACCCCGGCGGGCGGTGGCTGGTCTGTGTCGGACGTGGGTCCTCCCGGCGCGACCTGGTGCGCAGGCTGCTGCTGTCCGGGGTCCGTCCGGACGCCTTCGCCACGGTCGTCCACCCCTCGGTCGAGGTCCCGCCGGGCTGTCTGGTCGGGCCCGGGAGCATCGTCCTCGCCGGGACCGTGCTCACCACCGACGTCGAGCTCGGGCAGCACGTCGTGGTGATGCCCCACGTCACGCTGACCCACGACGACGTCGTCGACGACTTCGCCACGCTCTGCGCGGGCGTCTCCCTGGGCGGCGGGGTGCACGTGGCGGAGGCCGGCTACGTGGGCATGAACGCGTGCGTGCGCGAGCGGACCCGGGTCGGCAGGGACTCCGTGCTCGGCATGGGATCCACCCTGCTCGTCGACCTCCCGGACCACCAGACCTGGGCCGGGAACCCGGCTCGTCCCCTTCCCTCCAGCCACGAGGAGTCGAGCGCGTGAGCATCCCCCTGGTCGACCTGGCATCGCAGCAGGCCGAGATCGCCGACGAGGTCCGCGAGGGCCTCGATCGCGTCTTCGAACGGACTGCCTTCGTCGGCGGCGAGGACGTCACCCGCTTCGAGGCTGAGTACGCCGCGTTCAGCGGCGCCCAGCACTGCGTGGGGGTGGCCAACGGCACCGACGCCCTCGAGCTGGCCCTGCGCGCGAGCGGTGTCGAGGCCGGGCAGGAGGTGGTCCTGCCGGCCAACACCTTCATCGCGACGGCCGAGGCCGTGTCGCGCACCGGGGCGACGCCCGTCCTCGTCGACGTCGACGAGGAGCACCTCCTCATCGACCCCGGGGCCGCCACGGCCGCCCTGGGCCCGCGCACGGGCGCGGTGGTCCCGGTGCACCTCTTCGGCCAGGTCGCCCCGGTCGACCTGCTGCTCCCGGCGACCGGAGCCGCAGGGGTCCCCGTGGTCGAGGACGCCGCCCAGTCACAGGGTGCGACCCGTCACGGGAGGGGCGCGGGCACCCTGGGCGCCGCGGCCGGGACCAGCTTCTACCCCGGGAAGAACCTCGGTGCCGCCGGCGACGCGGGTGCCGTCACCACCGACGACGCCGACCTCGCGCAACGGGTGCGTGTCCTCGGCGCCCACGGGTCGCCGACGAAGTACGTCCACGACGTCATCGGCATGAACTCCCGTCTCGACACCGTCCAGGCGGTCGTGCTGCGCGCGAAGCTGGCCCGGCTGGAGAAGTGGAACCAGCTGCGACGCGACGCCGCCGAGCGCTACACCGCGATGCTCGCCGATGTCGACGGGGTGCGAGTCCCGACCACGATGTTGGGGAACCGCGACGTGTGGCACCTCTACGTGGTCAGGCTGGAGGAGCGCGACCGGGTGCTGCAGGAGCTCATCGCCGCCGGCGTCGGCGCGGGCATCCACTACCCCACCCCCGTGCACCTCACCGGTGCCTACGCCCACCTCGGCCTACGAGCGGGCACGTTCCCCGTGACCGAGAAGGCGGCCGGCGAGATCCTCTCGCTCCCGATGTTCCCCCACCTGAGCACCGAGCAGCAGGAACGGGTCGTCGACGCCCTGAGCACGGCCGTACGCCGGCCGCGCCGATGACATGACCCTGCGCGATCCCGCCGCCGAGACGGCTGCCGAGAGGGACGCCGAGACGGCTGGACCGGAGCTTGCTCGTCGCGTGGGCCACGGTGCCCTGTGGGCCGCGGCCAGCAACGTCGTGATCCGTCTGGGCAACATCGCGGTCACCGCCGTGGTCGCCCGCCTCCTGGCCCCCGAGGAGTTCGGCGCCTTCGCCGTCGCGCTGGCGGTCTTCATGGTCGTGACCAGCCTCGCCGAGCTCGGGATGGCCTCGGCCGTGGCGCGCTCGCGCTTCGACATCGATGACATCGCACCCACGGTCACCACCATCTCGTGGGCCGTCAGCGTCGTCCTGGCGGTGGCGATGGCGATCGGGGCACCGGGGATCGCCTCGGCCGTCGGTGTCCCCGAGGCGGCGGGGGCGGTGCGGGTACTCGCGATCAGCCTGGTGCTGACCGGGTTCTTCGCGGTCCCGGGCGCTCAGCTCGCCCGCGACCTCGGGCAGGACCGCCTGTTCCTGGCCACGGTCGCCGGCTTCGTGCCGGCCAACGCCGTGCTGCTGGTCCTGGCGCAGTCCGGCGGCGGCGCCACGGCCTTCGCGTGGTCCCGCGTGGTGGGTCAGGTCGTGACCGGCGCCGTGATGGTCGCGCTGCTGCAGCGTCGCTACCGGCCGGGCTGGCAACGTCACCTGGTCCGACCTCTCGTGGCCTTCGGCCTCCCGCTCGCCCTGGCCAACCTGGTCAACTGGTCGCTGCTCAACGCCGACTACCTCATCATCGGGCGTCTCCTCGACGCCGCCGAGGTCGGCGTCTACATGATCGCCTTCTCGATGGCGAGCTGGACCACGGCGATCCTCGGCTCGATGCTGAACAGCGTGGTGGTCCCGGCGGTGTCCCGGGTTCGGGACGACCCCGTGCAGCTGCCCGTGTACCTGGTGAGATCGGTCCGCCTCGTCGCGATCGTCGCGCTGCCGGTGTGCGCAGGGTCGATCGCTGTCTCGCACACTCTCGTCGTGGCCGTCTTCGGGCAGCGGTGGGCCGCTGCCGGGCCGGTACTGCAGGTGCTGGCCGTCTACGGCGCGGTCTTCGCCTTCTCGCTGCTCGCCGTCAACGTCCTCGTCAGCCTGGGTGCGACCCGTTCGCTGCTGCTCGTCCAGGTGGCCTGGGTCGTCGTCCTGGTGCCGCTGCTCGTGGTCGGGATCCAGGTCGACGGCCTGCGCGGCGCCGCCCTGGCCCACGTGGTCGCCATCACGGCCGTCGGCGCCCCCCTCTACCTCGGGGCCCTGCGGCGCTCCTGTGCGTTCGACGTGAGCGCCGCGGCCCGCTCGCTGCTCCGGCCCGCGGTCGCCTCCGCCGCGGCCGGCGGGCTCGCCTGGGCGCTGGACCACGTGGTCCAGTCCCCGTGGGGGTCCCTCGGGCTGGCCGCCGCGGGCGCCGGTGCGCTGTACCTAGCCCTCCTGCGGCGCGACGTGCGCGAGGTCCTGGGGGTGCTGCGACCCGTCGGCGACCAGGACGAGCCGGCTCCGCGGCCCACGCGCCCGGTCGGCGTGGATCCCGCCTCCCCCGTCCTGGCCCCGGAGCCGAACGGGTCACCGATGAGCGTCGTGATCGGTCTCGAGGGGCTCGCGCTGGGAGGCTGCCCCATCAATGCGCTCGACCTTGCGGTCCGCCTGCGTCGACGAGGTCACCGCGTGCACGTGTTCGCCGTGGACGAAGAGGTCCCCGTCTCGGTCGTCCCGTACGCCGAGCAGGTCGGCGTGGAGCTCGAGCTGCTGCCGTCGGACCCCTCCTGGGCGGCCCAGGCGAGGCGTGTGGCTGCGATCGCCGACCGCCACGAGGCCGACGTCGTCCACGTCTTCGCACCCTGGCTCGGGCCGGTGGCGACGTTGGCGGTCTCGGCGTCCCGTCGCCGGTGCAGTGCGCTGGTCACCAACTGGACGATGGACAACGTCTCGTGGCTGCCGCGACGCACACCCCTGCTCGTCGGGACCAGGGAGATGCAGCGCGAGGCCGCGGTCGGTCATCGGGCCCCGGTCTGGTTCATGCCGCCGCCGGTCGACACCGACCTGGACCGCCCCGACGACCAGGCGGGCGACCGGTTCCGCCACGCCTGGGGACTGACGGCGGACGACGTGGTGCTCTGCATCGTCTCGCGTGTCGACCGGTCGATGAAGCTCGAGGGCATCCTCTGCGCGATCGCGGCCGTCGAGCTGCTCGACGACGCCCGGCTGCGCCTGGTCGTCGTGGGCGACGGCGACGCCTCCGAGGTGGTGGCCCGGTCGGTCGCTGCCACCAACGGCCGGCTGGGGAGGCGGGCCGTCGTGACGACCGGGTCACTGGTGGACCCGCGGCCTGCCTACGCGGCGGCCGACGTCGTGCTCGGCATGGGCGGGTCCGCGCTGCGCGGTCTCGCCCACGCCAAGCCTCTCGTGGTCCTCGGCACGGGCGGCTTCTCGCTGGCCCACGACGAGACAAGCCGTGCTCACTTCGACGCCCAGGGCTTCTTCGGGACGCACGGGCCGGCGGACCCGGTGCACCACCTCGCCGAGCAGGTCCAGCGGCAGCTGGCACGCCGCCACGACGACCTCGGTCCGCGAGGTCGGGAGCAGGTCGTCGCGCACCACGGGCTCGACGCGTGCACCGACCAGCTCGTGCTCCGCTACCGCGAGAGCCTGACCCTGCGGCCCTCGCCGGCGGTGCGCGCCCTCGATGCCTCGCAGCTCCGGTGGCGTGAGCGGTTGCGTGACGCGCGCCGTGCCGTGCGCGGGGCGGGCCGGCGATGAGGTCCACGATCCCGGCCGTCGCGCCGCGCATCGACTTCCTCGACGGCGTGCGTACCGTCGCGGCCCTCTTCGTGGTCGCGCACCACTGCTGGCTCCAGGTCTACCCGGGATACCCCGCCAACACGGGCCCGGCGTGGTCCGGGTGGATGTTGTACGGCCACGTGGCCGTCTCGGTGTTCATCGTGGTCTCGGGCTTCTCCCTGTCGCTGGGCCCGGCGCGACGCGGCTGGTCGCTCTCGGCCGGAGGCGCGACCGAGTTCCTGCGACGCCGCGCGTGGCGCATCCTGCCGACCTACTGGGCAGCGCTCGCGCTGTCCTGCGTCGTCTACGGACTGGTGACGCGGTCGGTCACGGGGGCGGCGGTGAGCCCCAAGGCGATCGTGGTCCACGCGCTCCTGCTCCAGAACCTCGTCGACAGCCCGAAGCCGAACGGCGCCTTCTGGTCGATCGCCGTCGAGTGGCAGATCTACTTCCTGTTCCCCGCCCTGCTGCTGCTTCGACGGCGCTGCGGAGTCGTGCCGCAGCTGCTCACCGTGCTCGCGGTGGTGGTCGTGGGCTACTACTTCGCCGACCTCCTCCCCCTGGGCCGCAAGTTCCTCGACCTCACCCCCCAGTACATCGTGCTGTTCGTGCTCGGCTCCGCCGCGGCCCAGCTCCTGTCGCACGCAGCAGCCCGGTGGGCCGCCGCAGCGGCCGCCGTCCTGGGCACGGCGTTCATCGGTCTGTGCCTGGCGCTGGGTCCGGTGCCGGTCACCGGGGCCTATTTCTGGGTCGACATGCTGGTGGGCCTTGCCACCGCCTGCCTGCTGGCCGCGATGCACGCGGGCCGCGCCACCCTCGCCCGGCGTGTGCTGTCCGTGCCCCTGCTGCTGTGGACGGGGCAGTTCAGCTACAGCATCTACCTCGTCCACGCGCCCGTGATCTGGCTGCTGTGGCACTTTGCGGTGTCGACCTGGTCCGTGTCGGGTCCCGCCCTCCTGCTGGCCTACCTCGCCACCGCGCTGCCGGTCGTGATCGCGTCGTCGTGGGTGTTCTTCCTCGTGTGCGAGCGCCCGTTCCTCACGCACCGATCCTGGGACGACTGGGCCCGGGCCCTCCGCCGGCAGCGGGTGGGGCAGCAGCCGGCGGGTCCAGCGGGCTCGGGTCGACCGACGGCTCCCGGCACCAGGGGTCCAGCCTCACCAGCGGATGCCTCCGCACCGGCAACAGGTCGGGCTGACGGCTGACGGTGAGCAGGGCCCACACGGCGCACCGTGCGTCGCGGGAGCCCGCCAGGGCCCAGCAGAGCTCGCGCAGGAGCACGAGCCCGTAGTAGGCGGCACTGGCAGTGAGGTGGTGCCGCCTGCGGTAGAGACGCACTCGGTTCAGCGCCTGCATGGCGTAGAGCTCCGGGCTCGTGCCCGACCCGGCACCCTCGTGCCGTGCGCGGGCACGTGGCTCGAACCAGGTCTCGAGACCGGCGTCGCCAGCGCGCAGGCAGAAATCGGTCTCCTCGGAGTACATGAAGAAGACCTCGTCCATGGGTCCGACCCGGGCCCGGCACTCGGCGCTGACGAGCACCACCGCCCCGGTGGCCCAGTCGACAGGATGGGCGCGGGTGTAGTCACGCTCCTCGTGGACGATCTCGCTCACGCGGGGACCACCGGAGCGACCCAGCCCGATCGACCTCAGCAGGGTGGGCCGCCGGCGCAGGGAGCGGGCCACCGAGCCACCGGCCTCCTCCAGCGTGGGCACCACGATCCCGGCACCGGAGCGTCGCAACCGATCCCTCATGGTCGCGACGCAGCGAGGCTCGAGCCTGGTGTCGGGGTTCAGCAGCAGCACCTCGGCCGAGGCACCGCTCCGGACGACGCCGAGGTTGTACGCCGCGGCGTAGCCGTGGTTGGGCGAGGTCACCACCGTGCAGTCGCCGCGGGACCGCGCCAGCTCGACGGTCCCGTCACGGGAGTCGTTGTCGACGACGTACGTGCGGAAGGGGACCCCCTCGCAGGCCTCCGGGAGGCTGTCGAGGAGGTCCCCCAGCACCGCAGCGCTGTTGAACGTCACGATGATGATGACCAGGTCGTCACGCATCGCCCGAGACTAGTGGAGCAGCGGCGTCAGGAACCGGGCGTCACCGAGGCTCCGGTGCGGTCGTCGATGTTGCCGGTCCACGTGACCGAGGCGTTGCGAATCAGGCCGTAGCCGTAGTACCCCTTGGCGATCCGGTTGTTGGTGTACCGGATGCCGGTGATG
>NZ_LMRF01000001.1:1608467-1712284 GCF_001424755.1 Marmoricola sp. Leaf446 | reverse complement strand
ACGTCGCCGGACAACTTTTTATACTGAGGGCCGCCCCCGGACATCCGGGGAGCGGCCCTCAGTCATTTGTCGTCCCGCCGTACAGCCCAGCCGGTCGACTACGCTCGACAGCCCCGCGTCACCAGGAGATCCCGTGCCCCAAGACCGTGCCCCCCGAGGCCCCCGCTCAGGTGGGGGCAGCAGCCCCCGAGGTGGCGGTGAGGGCCGGCCTTCCCGTGGGCGTCCCGACAGCGGTTCCCGTGGCGACAGCAAGCCCCGTGGCGGCGACGGCAAGCCTCGCAGCAGCGACGGCAAGCCCCGGAGCGGTGGGGACTCGCGAGGCGGCGCCCCGGCCGGGCGTGGGCCACGCCGCAGCGGCGACAGCAGCCGCGAGTTCAGCCGGCCCCGGCGTGACGACCGGCGCGACGACCGGCGCGACGACCGGCGCCGCCCGGACGAGGACCGCTCCGAGACCCAGGCGAAGTACGACGGCCCGCCCATCCCCGAGGAGATCACCGGTCGCGAGCTCGACCGCAGCATCGCCGCGCAGCTGAAGTCGCTGCCCGACAAGCTGGCGCTGCGCGTGTCGCGCCACCTCGTGGCGGCGGGCGAGCTGATCGAGAGCGATCCGCGGACGGCGTACGAGCACACGCTCGCGGCGCGGGCGCGCGCCAGCCGGCTCGCGGTGGTCCGGGAGGCGGTAGGCGAGGCGGCCTACGCCGCCGGGGAGTACGCCGAGGCGCTGGCCGAGCTCAAGGCGGCCAAGCGGATGAACGGCGCCCAGGACTACGTCGCCATCATCGCCGACTGCGAGCGGGCGCTCGGCCGGCCCGACCGGGCACTGGCCGTGGTGAAGAACGCGCCCAAGGACAAGCTGGCGCCCGCACTGCTGGCAGAGCTGACGATCGTCGAGGCCGGCGCCCGCCGCGACCGCGGCGAGCTCGACGCCGCGCTGCGGACCCTGGAGCTGTCCCCGCTGATGTCCAAGGCCCGTGACGCCTGGGTGGCGCGGTTGCGCTACTCCTACGCCGACGCGCTGGTCGCGGCCGAACGACCGCAGGACGCGCTGACCTGGTTCCACCGCGCGGATGCCGTCGACGCCGAGCGGGCCACCGACGCCGCGGCGCGGGCCACCGAGGTCGAGAGGTCGCTGGAGGCGTGAGCCTGCTGGGTCGCTGCGACACCCCGCTCCGGGAGGCCTACGACGTGGCGGTGCTCGACCTCGACGGGGTCGTCTACCGCGGCCGCGACGCCGTGGCCGGTGCTCCGGAGGCGCTCAACGCCGCGCAGTCCGCCGGGATGCACCTCGCCTTCGTCACCAACAACGCCTCGCGTCCGCCGACCACCGTGGGGGAGCACCTGCGCTCGCTCGGGGTCGAGGCCAGCGACGACGACGTCGTCAACAGCGCCCAGGCGGCCGCCCGGCTGCTGGCCGCCCAGCTGGAGCCGGGCAGCAAGGTCTTCCTGATCGGGGGCGAGGGCCTCGAGCTCGCGCTGCGCGAGCGCGACCTGGTGCCGGTCTCGACCGTCGCCGACGCGCCGGTCGCCGTGGTGCAGGGCTACGGACCCGACCTGCCCTGGAAGCAGGTCATGGCCGGCGCGACGCTGGTCCACGACGGGCTGCCCTGGGTGGCCAGCAACACCGACATGACCATCCCCACCGCGTCCGGCGTCGCTCCGGGCAACGGGGCGCTGGTCCGGCTGATCGCCGACTTCGCCGACCGCGAGCCCGAGGTCGCGGGCAAGCCGCAACGGGCGCTGTTCGAGGAGACCCTCGACCGGGTGGGCGGGGAGCGGCCCCTGGTGGTGGGCGACCGGCTCGACACCGACATCGAGGGCGGGGTCGCCATCGGGTGGGACACGCTGCTCGTGCTCACCGGCGTCACCGGGCTGGAGGAGCTGGTGGCCGCCGATCCGAGCTGCCGTCCGACGTACGTCGCTCCCGACCTGGCCGCGCTGGCCGAGCCCCAGCCCGAGGTGACCCACGAGGGCGACGCGTCCGTCGCGGGCGGTTGGCGCGCCCGCGTCGTCGACGGGGCGCTGCAGGTCGAGGGCGAGGGGGCGACGGCCGACTGGTGGCGCGCCGTCGCCGAGGCGGCGTGGACGCATCTCGACGCCGAGGGCCAGCCTGTCGCGACCGATGCCGTCCGCCCGCCCGAGTAGCCTCCCGGCATGGACGAGCAGAGCATCCCCGCGCCCGTCGCACCCGACGCACACCTCGCCGAGCCCGCGGACGACCGGGTCCAGGCCGTGCTCCGGTCGGTGGAGGGCCTGGACGACCGGCCGCTCGAGGAGCACGTGGCCCTCTTCGAGGCCGCCCACGACTCGCTGCGCCGCGCGCTGGCCGGCGACGGCGCGCGCGGCTGAGGCGTGCCCCCACGGCGGCTGCGCCTCGACGCCGAGCTCGTGCGCCGCGGGCTGGCGCGCTCGCGCGAGCACGCCTCGGAGCTGATCGCCGCCGGCCGGGTCACCGTCAACCGGGCGCCGGCGACCAAGCCCGCTACCGGCGTGACCACCGACGCGGACCTCGTGGTCCGCGAGGACCCTGACCGCCCCGACTACGCCAGCCGGGGCGGGCACAAGCTGGCGGGGGCGCTGGACGCCTTCGTCCCGCTGGGGTTGGCGGTCGAGGGCCGACGCTGCCTCGACGCCGGCGCCTCGACCGGCGGGTTCACCGACGTGCTGCTGCGTGCCGGAGCTGCGCAGGTGGTCGCGGTCGACGTGGGCTACGGCCAGCTGGTCTGGGCGCTGCAGAGCGACCCGAGGGTGCTGGTGCACGACCGCACCAACGTCCGTGACCTCACCCCGGAGCTCATCGGTGGTCCGGTCGACCTCCTGGTCGGCGACCTGTCCTTCATCTCGCTGCGGCTGGTCCTCGACGCGCTGCTGGGCGTCACCGCCGACGACGGTGACCTCGCGGTCATGGTCAAGCCGCAGTTCGAGGTCGGTCGTTCCCGGTTGGGCAAGGGCGGCGTGGTCCGCGAGCCGGCCCTGCGGGCCGAGGTGGTCCGCGACGTGGCGGACGCCGCGGCGGTCCGGGGCTGGGGCGCCCGTGCGGTGACCACCAGCCCGCTGCCGGGACCGTCGGGCAACGTGGAGTACTTCCTGTGGCTGCGCCGGGGACCCGCGGAGCTGGCTCCCGACGCGATCGACGCCGAGGTGGCGAGCTCGGCGGGACTGTCGGGGTCGGGTGAGAGGGTGGATCCGTGACCGTCCCCCAGCGCGACCTCGAGAGCGACCCCGCCGCCGGCCCCGCTCGTCGCATCCTGGTGGTGGCCCACACCGGCCGCGAGGAGGCCCGGGCGGTGACCCGGGCGATCGTCGGCGCGCTGCTCGGCCACGGCCTCGTGGTCCGGATGCTCGAGGACGAGGCCAAGGAGTCCGAGCTGCCCGTCGGCGTCGAGGTCGAGTCGGTCCCGTGCGAGGCCGCGGGCGCCGACGAGTGCGAGCTGGTGCTGGTCATCGGCGGTGACGGCACCATCCTGCGGGCCTGCGAGCTCACCCACGGCACGACGACCCCGCTCCTGGGGGTCAACCTCGGGCACGTCGGCTTCCTGGCCGAGGCCGAGAGCGAGGAGGTCGACACCATGATCGAGCGGGTCGTGGCCCGCCGCTGGTCGGTCGACGAGCGCCTCACCCTCGACGTGCAGGTCTTCCAGGGCAAGGAGAAGGTCGCCAGCACCTGGGCGCTCAACGAGGCCAGCGTGGAGAAGGCCGCCCGGTCGCGGATGCTCGAGGTCGTCGTCGAGGTCGACGGCCGCCCGCTGAGCCGGTTCGGCTGCGACGGCATCGTCTGCGCGACGCCGACCGGCTCCACGGCCTACAACTTCAGCGCCGGGGGACCGGTCGTCTGGCCCGAGGTCGAGGCGCTGCTGATGGTGCCGATCAGCGCCCACGCGCTCTTCGCCCGCCCGATGGTGGTCGGTCCCACGTCCACCCTCGCCGTCGAGGTGCTGGCCCGGACCGAGGGCGCCGGGGTGCTCTGGTGCGACGGGCGTCGCACGGTCGACCTGCCGCCCGGCGCCCGCATCGAGGTGCGTCGCGGGGCCTCGCCGGTGCGGCTGGTGCGGCTGCACGAGGCACCCTTCACCGACCGGCTGGTGGCCAAGTTCGGCCTCCCCGTCGCGGGGTGGCGGGGAGCGGCCGAGCGCCGTCGCCGCCAGGCCGACCACCTCCACCAGGACCAGCCGTGATCGAGGAGATCCGGATCAGCTCGCTCGGCGTCATCGACGAGTCCGTGCTGGAGCTGGGGGAGGGCCTGAGCGTCATCACCGGCGAGACCGGGGCCGGCAAGACCATGCTCGTGACCGCCCTGGGCCTGCTGCTGGGTGGCCGGGCCGACAGCGGCGCCGTGCGCACCGGTCGCCGCGGCGCCCGGGTCGAAGGGCTCGTCACGGCGGGTCCTGCGGTGGCCGAGGCCGTCGAGGAGCACGGCGGCGAGGTCGAGGACGAGCGGGTGCTGCTGGCCCGCCAGGTCTCTGCGGAGGGCCGTTCGCGCGCCTTCCTCGGCGGTGCGTCCGTCCCGGCGTCCGCGTTGGGCCGCGTCGGCAGCGCGCTGGTCGCGGTGCACGGCCAGTCCGACCAGCACCGGCTGCTGCGCCCCGAGGCCCAGCGCGAGGCTCTCGACGCCCACACCGGCGCCGCGCTGGCGCAGGTGCTGCAGCGCTACCAGGTCGACCACGCCCGGCTGCGGGCGGTCGAGCAGGAGCTGCGCGAGGTCCTCGGCTCGGCGCGCGAGCGCGCCCGCGAGGCCGACGTGCTCCGCCTCGGGCTGGAGGAGGTCGAGGCGCTCGACCCCGTCGCCGGCGAGGAGTCCGACCTGGCGGCCGAGGAGGCTCGGCTGGGCTACGCCGACACGCTCCGCGAAGGTGCCGAGGTCGCCCGCGAGGCGCTGTCGTCGGACCAGGACGCCCCCGACGCGCTCGGGGCCGTCGCCGCGGCCCGGCGTGCCCTCGAGGGTGTCCGCGAGCACGACCCGGAGGCGGCGGCCCTCGCCGACCGGGTGGCCGAGGTCAGCTACCTGCTGGCCGACGTCGCGGCCGACGTCGCGTCGTACGCCACGGGGCTGGAGACCGACCCGGCCCGCCTGGCGGTGGTCTCCGAGCGCCGGGCCGCGCTGACCGGCCTCACCCGCAAGTACGGCGAGACGGTCGCCGAGGTCCTGGAGTGGGCGCGCGAGGCCTCGCAGCGGCTGCTGCTGCTCGACGGCTCCGACGACCGCATCGAGGAGCTGCGCGCGGAGCGGCTCGGGCTGCGACGTCGCCTCGCCGCCGACGCCGCCGCCATGTCGGCGCAGCGCGCGGAGGCCGCCGATCGGCTCGGTCGTGCCGTCACCGCCGAGCTCGGCGCCCTGTCGATGCCCCACGCCCGGCTGCAGGTCACCCTGGACCGCACCCCGGACGAGCGAGGTCTCGAGCTCGACGGCGGCACCTGGCGCTTCGGCCCCCACGGGGTCGACGACGTCGAGCTGCTGCTGGCGGCCAACACCGGGTCCGAGCCCCGTCCGCTGGGCAAGGGCGCCTCGGGCGGCGAGCTGTCCCGGGTGATGCTCGCGCTCGAGGTCACCCTGGCCGCGACCCGGCCGGTGCCGACCTTCGTCTTCGACGAGGTCGACGCCGGGGTGGGCGGCAAGGCGGCGGTCGAGATCGGTCGGCGCCTCGCGGCCCTGGCCCGCACCTCGCAGGTGCTCGTCGTGACCCACCTGCCGCAGGTCGCGGCCTTCGCCGACCGCCACGTCGTGGTGCGCAAGAGCAGCGACGGCAGCGTCACCACCTCCGGGCTCGAGGTCCTCGACGACGCCGGCCGGGTGCAGGAGCTCTCGCGCATGCTGGCCGGCATGGAGTCCTCCGACACCGCCCTGGCCCACGCCCAGGAGCTGCTCGACGTGGCCCAGGAGTTCGCCCACGACGCCGGACCGACACCGAGCCGGTGACCCACGAGGTGCCCGACCCTTGCTAGGGTCGAACCCCGTGGACGACCGCACGCACCAGAGCCCCGGGGAGCCCACGTGGTGACCTCCCAGCAGACCAAGCACGTCTTCGTGACCGGTGGCGTGGCCTCGTCGCTGGGCAAGGGGCTGACCGCCTCGAGCCTGGGCCGCCTGCTCCGCTCGCGCGGGTTGCGCGTGACGATGCAGAAGCTGGACCCCTACCTCAACGTCGACCCCGGGACGATGAACCCGTTCCAGCACGGCGAGGTCTTCGTGACCGACGACGGGGCCGAGACCGACCTCGACATCGGCCACTACGAGCGGTTCCTGGACACCGAGCTCAACCAGATCGCCAACGTCACCACCGGGCAGGTCTACAGCTCGGTCATCGCCAAGGAGCGGCGCGGCGACTACCTCGGCGACACGGTCCAGGTGATCCCGCACATCACCAACGAGATCAAGGACCGCGTCCTGGCCATGGGCGGTGACGAGATCGACGTCGTCATCACCGAGGTCGGCGGCACCGTCGGCGACATCGAGTCGCTGCCCTTCCTCGAGGCCGCCCGCCAGGTGCGCCACGAGATCGGCCGCGACAACGTCTTCTTCCTCCACGTCTCGCTGGTGCCGTGGATCGGCCCGTCCGGCGAGCTCAAGACGAAGCCGACCCAGCACTCCGTGGCCGCGCTCCGCTCGATCGGCATCCAGCCCGACGCGATCGTGTGCCGCGCCGACCGCGAGATCCCGGCCTCGGTCAAGCGCAAGATCTCGCTGATGTGTGACGTCGACCAGGAGGCCGTGGTCACCGCGGCCGACGCCCCGTCGATCTACGACATCCCCAAGGTGCTGCACCGCGAGGGTCTCGACGCCTACCTCGTGCGCCGCCTCAACCTGCCGTTCCGCGACGTCGACTGGACGCTGTGGGACGACCTGCTGCGGCGCGTGCACCACCCCAACGAGGAGGTGACGGTCGCCCTGGTCGGCAAGTACGTCGACCTGCCCGACGCCTACCTGTCGGTGGTCGAGGCGTTGCGCGCCGGCGGCTTCGCCCACGAGGCCAAGGTGATCATCGAGTGGGTCCCCTCCGACGAGTGCGCCACCCCCGAGGGGGCGGCCCGCCGGCTCGGTGACGTCGACGCGATCTGCGTGCCCGGCGGCTTCGGCATCCGGGGCATCGAGGGCAAGCTCGGCGCCCTGACCTACGCCCGCACCCACAAGATCCCGACGCTGGGCCTGTGCCTGGGCCTGCAGTGCATGGTCATCGAGTACGCCCGCTCGGTCGCCGGCCTCACCCAGGCCGCCTCCACCGAGTTCGACCCCGGGGTCAGCGAGCCCGTGATCGCCACGATGGCCGAGCAGCACGCCTTCGTCGACGGCGCCGGCGACCTCGGCGGCACGATGCGGCTGGGCCTCTACCCGGCCGACCTGGCCGAGGGCAGCGTGGTGCGGGCGACGTACGGCGAGGCGCAGGTGCACGAGCGCCACCGCCACCGCTACGAGGTCAACAACGCCTACCGCGAGCAGCTGGAGACGGCCGGCCTGGTGTTCTCGGGCACCTCGCCCGACCGCACCCTGGTCGAGTTCGTCGAGCTGCCCGCCGAGACGCACCCGTTCTACGTCTCCACCCAGGCCCACCCCGAGCTGAAGTCGCGCCCGACGCGGCCGCACCCGCTCTTCGCCGGGCTCGTCGGCGCCGCCATCCAGCGCCAGCGCGAGCTGCTCATCCCGATCGACGAGAGCGCCCTGCGCCGCCGGTGGGTCGCGGACCCGACCGACGAGGGCGAGGCCGAGGCGGGTGCCCCCGAGACCCACGGCACGACCG
This sequence comes from Marmoricola sp. Leaf446, assembly GCF_001424755.1. Lineage (GTDB taxonomy): Bacteria > Actinomycetota > Actinomycetes > Propionibacteriales > Nocardioidaceae > Marmoricola. The sequence goes on along the minus strand of NZ_LMRF01000001.1, from coordinate 1,704,557 downwards.
AGGCCGACGCCGTCGCCCCGGCGCCGGCCGAGGCCTGAGGTGCGGCCCGACGCCCCGGAGGTCACCGCCGACGCGCTGGCGGACCGACCGGGCAGCTGGCCGGTGCTCGGCAGCGAGCAGGTGTGGCAGAGCGACTGGATCGTCGCGCTGCGCGAGGACCGGGTCCACCGCCCCGACCACCCCGACGACGCGCACACCCGGGTCGTGCTGGAGCACCCCGGCGCCGTGGTCGTGCTGGCCGTCGACGACCAGGAGCGCGTGGCGTGCCTGCGGCAGTACCGCCACGCCGGGCCCGGCTGGTTCGTCGAGCTCCCGGCCGGGGTGCTCGACAGCGACGAGCCGCCGCTGGAGACCGCGCAGCGCGAGCTGCGCGAGGAGGTCGAGCTGGCCGCGACCGACTGGCGCCCGCTGGCCACGCTGCGACCCAGCGTCGGCATCACCGCCGAGACCCAGCACGTCTTCCTCGCGCAGGGGCTTTCGCACGCCGACCGCGGCGACTTCGAGCTCCACGCCGAGGAGGCCGACATGGAGGTCTTCTGGGCCCCGGTCGAGGACATGGTCGAGGCCGTCCTCGACGGGCGGCTCACCACGAGCGCCCTGGTGACGGCGGTGCTCGCCTACGACGCCCTGCGCCGCCGGGACCGGGCGTGACGGCCGCCGTCGACGCGCAGGGCACAACGGCGCGGGTGGCGCGGCTGCTGGCCGAGCACCCGGTCCTGGACGGCCACAACGACCTGCTGTGGGCCGCGCGCGAGGCCGTGGCCTACGACTTCGACCGCCTGGACCTCCGCGACACCGACACCTGCCGCGGCTACGGCACCCACACCGACCTGCCGCGCCTGGCGCAGGGCGGCGTCGGCGCGCAGTTCTGGTCGGTGTTCGTGCCCTCCACCCTGAGCCCCGCCGACACGCTCACCGCCACCCTGGAGCAGGTCGACGCCGGCCACGCCATGATCGAGCGGTACGCCGACCGGCTGGCGCCCGCCACCACCGTCGAGGACGTCCACCGGGCCTGGGACCAGGGCCGGGTGGCCAGCCTGATGGGCGCCGAGGGTGGCCACCAGATCGGCGGCTCGCTGGGCACGCTGCGCGCGCTGCACCGGCTGGGCGTGCGCTACCTGACCCTGACCCACAACGACAACGTCGCCTGGGCCGACTCGGCCACCGACGAGCCGGTGCTCGGCGGCCTGTCCGACTTCGGCCGCGAGGTCGTCGCGGAGATGAACCGCATCGGGATGCTGGTGGACCTGTCCCACGTCAGCGCCGACACGATGCGCGACGCCCTCGACACCTCCGACCGGCCGGTGGTGTTCAGCCACTCCTCGGCGCGGGCGCTGTGCGACCACCCCCGCAACGTGCCCGACGACGTCCTCGGCCGGCTGTCCGGCAACGGCGGGCTGTGCATGGTCACCTTCGTGCCGAAGTTCGTCGACGAGGCCAGCCGCGACTGGTCCGCCGAGGTCGACGCCCTGGTCGCCGCGTCGGGGGTGGAGCCCTTCACGGCGGCCGAGACCGAGCTGGTCGCCCGGCACGCCGAGCGCCACCCGGCGCCCGTCGCCACGCTGGCGGACGTGGTCGCCCACGTCGAGCACGTCCGCGAGGTCGCGGGCGTCGACCACGTCGGGCTGGGCGGTGACTACGACGGGGTCGGCGCGCTGCCGGCGGGGCTCGAGGACGTCACCGGCTACCCCCGCCTGCTGGCCGCGCTGGCCGAGCGGGGCTGGTCCGACGCCGACCTCGCGGCGCTCACCTCGGGCAACGTGCTGCGCGTGATGCACGACGCCGGGCTGACCGACGCGGGGGAGCGGCGGGCCGGCGACGTACCACGCTGAGCGGGGCTGCCTAGACTCGGGCCTCCAGGAGGGCCCAGCACGGGACAGGGAGGTCACGACGTGCGGATCGGCGTACCGAAGGAAGTCAAGAACCACGAGTACCGGGTGGCCATCACCCCGGTCGGCGTGCACGAGCTGGTCGCCCACGGCCACGACGTCGCGGTCGAGAAGGACGCGGGCACCGGGTCGGCGATCCCCGACTCCGACTACGAGGCCGCCGGCGCCCGGATCGTGGAGGCCGCCGACGACGTGTGGGGCGAGGCCGAGATGGTGCTCAAGGTCAAGGAGCCGGTGGCCGAGGAGTACCACCGGCTGCGCGAGGACCTGACGCTGTTCACCTACCTCCACCTCGCCGCCGACCAGCCGCTCACCCAGGAGCTGGTGGACCGCAAGGTCACCGGCATCGCCTACGAGACCGTCCAGCTGCGCTCCGGGTCGCTGCCGCTGCTCTACCCGATGTCGGAGGTCGCGGGCTGCCTCGCGCCCCAGGTCGGCGCGCACGCCCTGCTGAAGGCCCAGGGCGGCCGGGGCGTGCTGCTCGGCGGCGTCGGGGGCGTGGCCAACGCCAAGGTCGTGGTGATCGGCGCCGGCGTCTCGGGCCAGAACGCCGCCAACATCGCGCTCGGCATGGGCGCCGACGTCACCCTGCTCGACACCGACCTGGACAAGCTGCGGATGTCGTTCTGGCGCTACGACAACCGGGTGCGCGGCCTCGCCTCCTCCAAGCTCGCCATCGAGCAGCAGGTGACCGAGGCCGACCTGGTCATCGGGGCGGTGCTGATCCCCGGCGCCAAGGCGCCGAAGCTGGTCAGCAACGAGCTGGTCTCGCGGATGAAGCCCGGCTCGGTGCTGGTCGACATCGCCGTGGACCAGGGCGGCTGCTTCGAGGACACCCGACCCACGACCCACGCCGACCCGACGTACGCCGTGCACGACTCGGTCTTCTACTGCGTGGCCAACATGCCGGGCGCGGTGCCGAACACCTCGACCTACGCGCTGACCAACGCGACGCTGCCCTACACCGTGGCGCTGGCCGACCGGGGCTGGCGCGAGGCGCTGCGTCACGACGGCTCGCTCGCGCTGGGGCTCAACACCTGGGCCGGGCACGTCACCAACGCCCCGGTCGCCGAGGCGCACGGGATGGAGTCGCTCGCCCTCGACGAGGCGCTGGCCGCGGACGCGTGAGCGCGGGCCCGCTCGTCACCGCGGTCCGCACCTACCTGGACCACCTGGTGGTCGAGCGCGGCCTGGCGCCCAACTCGGTCTCGTCCTACCGTCGCGACCTGCGGCGCTACCTCGACCACCTCGACCGGCTCGGTGTCACCGCGCTCGACGAGGTCACCGAGCAGACGATCAGCGGCTTCCTGATGGCGCTCCGCGAGGGCGACCCCGACCACCAGCCGCTCAGCGCGGCCTCGGCCGGTCGGACCGTGGTGGCGGTGCGGGGCTTCCACAGGTTCGCGCTCGCCGACGGGCTGGCCCTGGCCGACCCGTCGGCCGGCGTACGGCCCCCGCCTCCGGCCAAGCGGCTGCCCAAGGCGGTCTCGCTCGGCGACGTCGAGCGGCTGCTGGACGCGGCCGGCGCCCCGGGGACACCGCTGGCGTTGCGTGACCGGGCGCTGCTGGAGGTGCTCTACGGCACCGGCGCGCGGATCTCCGAGGCCGTGGGGCTCGACGTCGACGACCTCGAGCTCGACTCCGACGACCCGGCCTCCCACACCGTGCTGCTGCGCGGCAAGGGCTCCAAGGAGCGGGTGGTGCCGGTCGGCAGCTATGCCCGCGAGGCGGTGCGGTCCTACCTGACCCGCGGCCGTCCGGCGCTGCTCGCGGACGCCGCCCGCACCCGGGGCGCGGCCACCCAGCGGGCCGGGGCGATGTTCCTCAACGCCCGCGGCGGACGGCTCTCGCGGCAGAGCGCCTGGTCGGTCATCGTGCGGGCGGCCGACCGCGCCGGGCTCACCGTCGAGGTCTCGCCCCACACCCTGCGCCACTCCTTCGCCACCCACCTGCTCGAGGGCGGTGCCGACGTCCGGGTGGTGCAGGAGCTGCTCGGTCACGCCTCGGTGACGACCACGCAGGTCTACACCTTGGTGACCGTCGACAGCCTCCGCGAGGTGTACGCCGCGGCGCACCCGCGCGCCCTGGACTGACCGACCCGGAAAAGCCGCCGCGACACGGCGAGGCGCGACCGGATCCCGGGACGCTTTGTCGACAATGGTGGGGACAAGGTCGCGGTGGCCGGGGGACCGGCTCGGTGCTCCAGCCGCCCGACGCTCGGTGGGGAAGCCGAGCCACGACGCGTGGACGGATCCGTCCGTCCGCAGGAGCAGGGGAGCACGCGCATGAGCGGACACGACGGATTCGGATCGACCGGGAGCTCGGCGTCGTCGATGCCCCCGCTGGTGCGCCAGCCCCAGCCGCAGCAGCCGGACCAGCAGCCGGAGGGCGAGCACCTCGCCGACACGCTTCCGTTCCGCGCCCGCGAGGCCCAGCCGGTCGCCCAGCCGGTCGCCCAGCCGGCGCCCGTCGAGGCGCCGGTCCAGGAGCCCGAGGTCGTCCTCGGCCCGACCGGGCGCCCGATGCCCGAGCTCCCCGAGCCCGGCCCCCGCACCACCCACGGCCACGCCCGCGTCATCTCGATGTGCAACCAGAAGGGTGGCGTCGGCAAGACCACCACGACGATCAACCTCGGGGCGTCGCTGGCCGAGCTCGGCCGCAAGGTGCTGCTCGTCGACTTCGACCCGCAGGGCTCGCTCTCGGTCGGCCTGGGGCTCAACCCCCACCAGATGGACCTCACGATCTACAACCTGCTGATGCAGCGCGACGTCGTCCTCGACGAGGTCGTGGTGCCCAGTGGCGTCCCCGGCATGGACCTGCTGCCGTCCAACATCGACCTCTCGGCCGCTGAGGTGCAGCTGGTCCACGAGGTCGCCCGCGAGCAGACCCTGAGCCGCGTCCTGGCCCCGGCCCTCGAGCAGTACGACGTGATCCTCATCGACTGCCAGCCCTCGCTCGGCCTGCTGACCGTCAACGCGCTCACCGCCTCCGACGGGGTGATCGTGCCGCTGGAGTGCGAGTACTTCGCGCTGCGCGGCGTCGCCCTGCTCAAGACCACCATCGACAAGGTGCGCGAGCGGCTCAACCCGCGCCTGGAGGTCGACGGCGTCCTCGGCACCATGTACGACGGCCGCACCCTGCACGGCCGCGAGGTGATGGAGCGCCTGGTCGAGGCCTGGGGCGACACCGTCTTCCACACCGTGATCCGGCGCACCGTGAAGTTCTCCGACTCCACCGTGGCCGGCGAGCCGATCACGGCGTACGCCTCGAGCAGCCCGGGCGCCGCGGCGTACCGCCAGCTCGCCAAGGAGGTGCTGGTCCGGTGCCCCGACGCGTGAGCCTGCCGGCGGCCGACGACCTCTTCCGCCCTGGGCCGGGCGGCACCGGGCCGCAGGCCCAGAAGGCCGCCCGCGCCGTCGCGTCGGTGCCCGACCCGGAGCCGGTCGTCGAGGCCGGTGCCGTGGCGGTCGAGGAGCAGGCCGCAGCGGGCCGCAAGCCGAGCGGGCGGGTGCGCCACGACGAGAAGATGACCGTCTACGTCACCTCCGACGAGCTGCTCGACCTCGAGCACGCCCGGCTCTCACTGCGGCGCCACCAGGGCCTCGCCGTCGACCGGGGCCGGCTGGTGCGCGAGGCGATCGCGCTGGCGCTGGCCGACCTCGAGGAGCGTGGCGAGGACAGCGACCTGGTGCAGCGCCTGCGGGGAGCATGACCGAGGTCGAGGCCGCCCCCGAGGGGGCGGTCCCCGGCCAGGGCCCGTTCGCGGTCCGGCTGGCCAACTTCGAGGGCCCCTTCGACCTGCTGCTCAGCCTGATCGGCCGGCACAAGCTCGACGTGACCGAGGTGGCGCTCTCGCAGGTCACCGACGAGTTCATCGCCCACATCAAGGCCCACCAGGCCGCCGGCCCCGCGGGCGAGGGGTGGGACCTCGAGCAGACGACGTCCTTCCTGCTGGTCGCCTCGACGCTGCTCGACCTCAAGGCCGCCCGGCTGCTGCCGCAGGCCGAGGTCGAGGACGAGGAGGACCTGGCGCTGCTGGAGGCGCGCGACCTGCTGTTCGCGCGGTTGCTGCAGTACCGCGCGTTCAAGCAGGTGGCCGCGCTGCTGGAGCAGCGGATCACCGTCGAGGAGCGTCGCCACCCCCGCGCCGTGGGGCTCGACGGGCGCTTCGCCCGGCTGCTGCCGGAGGTGCTGATCGGGCTCGGGCTGGAGGAGTTCGCCGGGCTGGCGGCCCGCGCGATGGCACCGGCACCGGCCCCCGAGCAGGTCGGGCTCGGTCACATCCACGCCCCGGCCGTCAGCGTGCGCGAGCAGGCCGTGGTCGTGGTCGACCGGCTGCGAGCGAGCGGCCAGGCGACCTTCCGCGCCCTGGCCGCCGACGCGCCCGACACCATGACGCGCGTGGCACGCTTCCTGGCGCTGCTCGAGCTGTTCCGCGAGGGGGTGGTGGCCTTCGACCAGGTCACGCCCCTGGGGGAGCTCAGCATCCGCTGGACCGGCGCCGACGACGTCGAGGTCGAGATCGACGACGAGTTCGACGGGCCGCCCGTCCCCGACACCGACGCTCCCGAGGAGCCGCATGACCCAGCAGACTGACGAGACGCTCGACGTGCCCCTGGCGCCGCTGCGACCCGCCCTGGAGGCGGTGCTGATGGTGGCCGACCAGCCGCTCGACGAGACCACGCTGGCCAGCGCCGTGGGCCACCCGGTCGCCGAGGTGGCCGCGGCGCTCTCCGCCCTGGCCCGGGAGTACGACGCCGACGGCCGCGGCTTCGAGCTGCGCCAGGTCGCCGGCGGCTGGCGCTACTACACCCGCGAGGACTTCGCCGGGGTCGTGGAGCGCTTCGTCCTCGACGGCCAGCAGGCGCGGCTGACCCAGGCCGCGCTGGAGACGCTGGCCGTGGTGGCCTACCAGCAGCCGGTGAGCCGCAGCCGGGTCTCGGCCATCCGCGGGGTCAACGTCGACGGCGTTATGCGCACCCTGCTGGCGCGCGGGCTCGTGGCCGAGGCGGGCCACGACGCCGAGACCGGGGCGCACCTGTACGCCACCACCCGCTACTTCCTGGAGCGCATCGGCATCGAGTCGCTGGCCGAGCTGCCCGAGCTGGCCCCGCTGCTGCCGGGCATGGAGGACCTGGAGGACGAGCAGGAGGTCGCCGCCGTGGTCGACGACGGGGTCTCGACGGGCTCGAACGATGACGGGGTCTCGGCCGATCAGGGCTCGACCGATCAGGGCTCGACCGACGAGGGCGAGGTGGCCCGATGAGGCAGGTCGAGACCGACGACGAGGGGCTGGTGCGGCTGCAGAAGCTGCTGGCGCAGTCGGGCGTGGCCAGCCGCCGCAAGTGCGAGGAGCTGATGCTCGCGGGCCTGGTCGAGGTCGACGGCGAGGTCGTCACCCGGCTCGGCACCAAGGTCGACCCGCGGACGGCGCGGATCCTGGTCGACGGCAGGCGGCTGCCGCCGGTCAGCGACCACGTCTACCTCGTGCTCAACAAGCCGCGGGGCGTGGTCTCGACGATGTCGGACCCCGAGGGACGGCGCTCGCTCGGCGAGGTGGTGGCCGACCGGCCGGAGCGGCTGTTCCACGTCGGCCGCCTCGACACCGACACCGACGGGCTGATCCTGCTGACGAACGACGGCGACTTCGCCCAGCGGCTCGCCCACCCGTCGTACGAGATGGACAAGACCTACGTCGCCGAGGTCGACGGCCGGGTGGAGAAGGCCGTCGTGCGCCGCCTGCTCGCCGGGGTCGAGCTCGACGACGGGCCGGTGACGGTCTCGCGGGCCAAGGTGGTCTCGATGACCGCCGAGCGGTCGATCGTCGAGCTGGTGATCCACGAGGGCCGCAACCGGATCGTGCGCCGCCTCCTCGACCACGTCGGCCACCCGGTCCGCCACCTCACCCGCACCGCGATCGGCCCCGTCGTGCTCCACGGGCTGCGGCAGGGCCAGCTGCGCGAGCTGACCGAGGACGAGCTCGGCGCACTGCTCGAGGCCGGACAGCTCTAGCCCGGGCGGCCCGGGGGAGGCGCGGCGGTAGGCTCGCCGCGCGCAGCGACGCCGACCACGACCAGGAACCTCAGGAGGAGCCGTGCACGTCCGTGCCGTGCGGGGAGCCACCCAGCTGGACACCGACACCCGCGAGCACATGCTCGACCGGGTCGCCGAGCTGGTGCGCACCGTGACCGAGGTCAACGGCCTCGAGGTCCACGACTACATCAGCATCATCTTCACCGCGACCTCCGACCTCAACAGCGAGTTCCCGGCCTACGCCGCCCGCCAGCTCGGCTTCGACGACGTGCCGCTCATCTGCGCCCGCGAGCTCGAGATCGAGGGCTCGATGCCCCGCGTGGTCCGGCTGATGGCGCACGTGGAGACCCAGCTGCAGCGCGACGAGGTGACCCACGTCTACCTCCACGGCGCCGCGGCGCTCCGACGCGACCTGGCCCGGGTGCGCGCGGTCCCGGATGAGTGAGGCGCCCGAGCTGGACGAGGCGACCCGCCGGTCTCTCGTGGCCGCGGTCGGGGGCCCCGTGCACGTCGTGGGGGCCGGCCTGCTCGGCACCTCGGTCGGCCTCGCCGCCCGCCGCGCCGGCCTCGAGGTGTGGCTGAGCGACACCAGTCCCGAGCACGTGCGGACCGCCACCGGCCTGGGCGCCGGCACGCCGGTCCCCGACGAGGGCGCTGCCGCGCTCACCGTGGTGGCCGTCCCGCCCGACCACGTCGCCGAGGTCGTCCGCGACGCCCTGGAGCGCGGCGGGGTGGTGACCGACGTGGCCAGCGTCAAGAGCCGCCCGCTGGCCGACCTGGAGCGACGGGCGCCGGGGGAGGTGTCGCGCTACGTCGGGAGCCACCCGATGGCCGGCAGCGAGCGCTCCGGGCCGCTCGCCGCGACAGCAGCGCTGTTCGACGGCCGGCCGTGGGCGGTGACGCCGCACGCCGGCTCCGAGCCGGGGGCGGTGGCCGCGGTCGAGGCCCTGGCGCGGCTGTGCGGCGCCGAGACGGTGCGGCTCACCCCGCTGGAGCACGACCGGGCGGTCGCCCGCACCTCGCACCTGCCCCACCTGCTGGCCGCGCTGACCGCGGGCCAGCTGGCCGACGCCGCGCCCGAGCACCTCTCGCTCTCGGGGCAGGGAGTCCGCGACGTCACCCGCATCGCCGCCGGGGACCCGGCGCTGTGGCGCCAGATCCTGCGCGCCAACCAGCCCGCCGTCAGCGAGGTGCTCCGCGAGGTGGAGGCCTCGCTGCACCGCCTGGTCGGCGTCATCGAGAGCGGCGACGACGCCGCGCTGGGCGAGATCCTGGGCCGCGGCGTCGCGGGCACCCGGGTCATCCCCGGCAAGCACGGCGGCCCGGCGCTGCCGACGCAGGCGGTCTACGTCGCGGTGCCCGACCATCCCGGTGAGCTGGCCCGGCTGTTCGCCGACGTGGGGGAGATCGGGGTCAACATCGAGGACCTCCGCATCGACCACGACCCGGGGCGTCCGGTGGGTCTCGTGGAGCTGCTCGTGGCCGAGGACGCCGCGGCCGGGCTGCGCGAGGCGCTGGGCGGCAGGGACTGGGTCACCCACCGGTAGGATCGGCGACTGCTGCGAGCCGCGACGACCCGTCGCCGGCCGCTGCGTCCGGCGGCGACGTCGGGGGACGAGAGGAGCCGCCGGGTGGGCAGCACGGTCGTGGTCGCGATGGACGGACCGTCGGGTTCGGGCAAGTCGAGCACCTCGCGTGCGGTGGCCCACCGGCTCGGGCTGCGCTACCTCGACACCGGCGCGCAGTTCCGGGCGCTGACGGCCGCCGTCCTCGACGCCGGGGCGGACCTCGAGGACCCCGGGGCGATCGCGGCCGCCGCGGCCACGCCCCGGGTCGAGTCGGGCACCGACCCGCAGCACCCGACCATCACCGTCGACGGTGTCGACGTGGCGGCGCGGATCCGCACCCAGGAGGTCACCGACCACGTCAGCGCGGTGGCGTCGGTGCCGCAGGTGCGGCAGCGGCTGCTCGACCTGCAGCGCACGATCATCGGCGACGGCGGCATCGTCGTGGAGGGCCGTGACATCGGCTCGGTCGTGGCACCGGACGCCGAGGTCAAGCTCTACCTCACGGCCGACCCCGCGGCCCGCGCGCAGCGGCGTACGGCCGAGAACGGCGCTGCCGACGTCGACGCCACCCGCGCCGACCTGCTGCGTCGCGACTCGATCGACTCCGGTCGGGCCACCGCGCCCGCCGTGGCCCCGGACGGGGCGGTCCACCTCGACACCACGCCGTACACCCTCGACGAGGTCGTGGACCAGGTCGTCGCCCTGGTGCGCCGCGCGACGGACGGGTCGAGCGACGCGACGAGGGACGGGGCCAGGGACGGCGCGGCCCACGGGGCGACGGGAGCCGGGAGCCCGTCGTGACGGCGGCGCCCCACCTGCGCGACCCCGGGGAGGACCTCCTCGAGGTGCCCCGGACCGCCCTGCTGGCCCGCGGACGACCCGCGGCGCAGCGGCTGGTGCGGAGCTGGTGGGACCTCGAGCTGCACGGTGCGGAGCACCTGCCCGCCACCGGTGGGGTCGTCGTCGCCGCCAACCACGTCGGCTGGCTCGACGGACCGCTGCTCGCGACCTGCGCCCCGCGGCCGGTGCACGTGCTGACCAAGCAGGAGATGTTCGTCGGCCCGCTCGGCAGCCTGCTGACCGCGGCCGGGCAGGTGCCGATCGACCGGTACGCCGTGGACCGCCGCGCCCTCGACGTCGCACGACGGGCCCTGGAACAAGACCAGGTGGTCGGGGTGTTCCCCGAGGGCGTGCGCGGCAGCGGGGACATGGCGACCTCGCGACCGGGCGCGGCGTACCTCGCGCTGGTGACCGGCGTGCCGGTCGTGCCCGTGTCGTTCCTCGGCACGCGCGCTCCGGGTGGGCACGCCGACTCCCTGCCGCCGCGCGGCAGCCGCCTCGTGATGACCCTCGGAGCCCCGCTCCGGCTCGGTCGCCGCGAGTGGCCGCGCACGCAGGCCGAGGTGGCCGGGGCAGCAGCCCGGGTCACCGCCGCGATCGTGGAGACGACGCGGCAGGCCGAGAGGACCACCGGGCTGCGCCTGCCCGGCCCGCTCGGCCCGACCCCACGAACCGACGACACGAAGTAGCTGAGACGCGATGAGCACCCCTGAGACCCCCCGCACCACCCCCGCATCGGAGGCGGAGCCGAACGCCCCCGTCCTGGCGGTGGTCGGTCGGCCCAACGTGGGCAAGTCCACCCTGGTCAACCGCATCATCGGGCGCCGCGAGGCGGTCGTGGAGGACAAGCCCGGCGTGACCCGCGACCGCGTGTCCTACGACGCCGTCTGGAACGGCCGCGCGTTCACCGTCGTCGACACCGGCGGCTGGGACCCCGACGCCCGCGGCCTGGCCAAGTCGATCGCGGCCCAGGCCGAGATCGCGGTGCAGGTGGCCGACGCCGTGCTCTTCGTCGTCGACGCCGGGGTCGGCATCACCGACTCCGACGAGGCGGTCGTCCGCATCCTGCGCAAGTCGGGCAAGCCCGTCGTGCTGGCCGCCAACAAGGTCGACGACCAGCGCACCGAGGCCGAGGCCTACGGGCTGTGGCACCTCGGTCTCGGCGAGCCGATCCCGGTCTCGGCGCTGCACGGCCGCGGCTCGGGCGACCTGCTCGACGCGTGCCTCGCCGCGCTGCCCGAGACGCCGCCGGAGTCCTTCACCGAGCTCGGCGGCCCCCGCCGGATCGCGATCGTGGGCCGTCCCAACGTCGGCAAGTCCTCCCTGCTCAACCAGCTGGCCAAGGAGGACCGCGTCGTCGTCGACGACGCCTCCGGCACCACCGTCGACCCCGTCGACGAGCTGATCCAGCTCGGCGGCCGCGAGTGGCGCTTCATCGACACCGCCGGCATCCGCAAGCGGGTCAAGACCGCGTCGGGCCACGAGTACTACGCCTCGCTGCGCACCGAGACCGCCATCGAGCGGGCCGAGGTCGCCGTGCTGGTCATCGACGGCTCGCAGTCGGTCTCCGAGCAGGACATGCGGATCATCCAGACCATCCGCGAGTCGGGCCGCGCCCTGGTCATCGCCTTCAACAAGTGGGACCTCGTCGACGACGAGCGCCGCTACTACCTCGACCGCGAGATCGAGCGCGACCTGGTGCAGGTGCAGTGGGCGCCGCGGATCAACGTCACCGCCCGCACCGGGTGGCACATCGACCGGCTGGTCCCGGCGCTGGAGCGGGCGCTGGAGGGCTGGGAGACCCGCATCGGCACCGGCCAGCTCAACAGCTTCCTCGGTCGGCTCGTCGCCGAGCACCCCCACCCCGTGCGCAGCGGCAAGCAGCCCAAGGTGCTCTTCGGCACGCAGGCCGCCACCGCGCCCCCGACCTTCGTGCTGTTCACCAGCGGCAAGCTCGACGCGGGCTACGAGCGGTTCATCGAGCGCCGGCTGCGCGAGGAGTTCGGGTTCGTCGGGACGCCGATCAGCCTCGAGGTGCGGCCGCGGGAGAAGCGCAAGCGCTGACTGATTCCCGGACGTCCGGGTGACCAGCCGCCTGCCGTCTGTCTCGACGGACGTCAGGCGACCGGGCCCTCGACCAGCTCGACGGTGGCGCTGCGGGTCGCGCCCGAGGCGTCGGTCCAGGCGACCTCCACCGGGTCGCCGGGCGCGTGGCCGGAGACGGCCGCCCGCAGCTGGTCGGCGGTGCCGACCGCGGTGCCGTCGAGGGCGGTGATCGTGTCGCCCTCGACCAGCCCCGCGTCGGCGGCCGGGGTGGCGTCGTACACCCCGGCGAGGGTGGTGCCGGTGCCGTCCAGCCCGACGCCGAGGAACGCCGGGCGGCCATAGGAGTACGCCGCGTCCTGCACGCCCTGCTGGAGGTCGTCGGTGATCCTCAGCACGGTGGCGACCGGGACGGCGTACCCGACGACGTCGCCGGTGCCGCTGGAGGCGGCCGTCGTCATGCCGACGACGTCGCCGTCCTCGTCGTACGTCGCTCCGCCGCTGTAGCCCGAGACCACGTCGGAGCTGATCTGGATCAGGTCGGTGAGGCTCTCGCCCTCGGCGCTTCCCTCGGACTGCGTGGTGATCTGCTGGTCGGTGGCCAGCACCGAGCCGGTCGCGGCCGAGAGGTGGTCCTCGGCGCCCTCGCCGTCACCGACCGCCGTCACGGCGTCGCCGACGGCCACCCCGTCGGTGTCGGTGGTGACGGTGGCCAGGCCCGAGGCGTCCTCGAGCTGCAGCACGGCGACGTCGGCCGCGGCGTCGGTGCCGACCACGTCGGCGGTGTAGGTCCTCCCGGTCGCCATCACGGTGACCTCGACGTCGGTCGCACCCGCGACGACGTGGTGGTTCGTGACCACCTCCCCGTCGGCGGTCAGCACCATGCCGGTGCCGGCGGCCTCCGACCCGGCGTACGACTGGGTGGTCGCGATGCGGACCAGCCCGGTCAGCTGGTCACCGGACGCCGTGCCGCTGGTGTCGCCGCTCGTGTCGACCCCGGCCCCGTCGCCGGTCCGGGACGAGGGGGCCGACGGCAGCGACGAGCCGGGTGGCTGCGTCCCCGGCGTCGAGGCCGACCCGTCCTGCGCACCGCGGGTGAGCGACGGTGTGGCGCCGGCGCCGGCCGCGGTCGGCGCCGTGTCGGGACGGCCCAGCACGTAGCCGACACCCCCGCCCCCGACCAGCAGGGTCAGCGCCATCGCGGGCACCGACGCCCGTCGCAGGAGCCGGCGGCGACGCTCCCGGCCCGAGGGGCGGGGCTCGGTGGTCGGGGCAGCGGGGTCGAGCGGGTACGCCGGCGGGGCGTCGTACGACGGGGAAGGGGTGCGGTCGTCCATGAGGTCCTCCGAGCTGGGTGGCGGTGAGGACAGCAGACCGCGCGATCCGGAGAGGAACCTGTGAGCGGCCCCGGCGGTGCCTGTGACGTACGACGGGCCGGTCGGCGCCACCCCGAGTTGCCCCCGCGGCCGACCCCTGCGGTAAGGTCGTCCTCGCCTCCGGGCCGGTCGTCAGGCCGGGTCTTGCCGGGGGCATCGGGCTGTGGCGCAGCTTGGTAGCGCACTTGACTGGGGGTCAAGGGGTCGCAGGTTCAAATCCTGTCAGCCCGACCGATGCACCGCCCCTGATCTGCAGAGATGCAGGTCAGGGGCGTTCTGCACCCCGGCGGACTGGGACCGTGCGGAGCCGCGTCGCCCCCCGCTCGTGGTCCCCGCGCCGCGCCTGCGTCCCGCCTCGCTCGTGCCCCGGTGGTCTAAGCCGGCATTGACACCCTCGCGCCGCCTCGGGATAACAGAGGGACGGGTCTGTCAGCTCGCCACGTGTCTCGTTGGTTCCGCCTCGTCGAGGCCATGACGACCTGCGACGCGTACGTCGCCAGGCGGGTGACCCACGCCCGGTCGGGACGGTCGTGCTCGCGGGTCCGACGAGGGAGACCACGATGACCGCGACACGACAGGCTGCGTGGCGCACGGGCCCCGCCAACGGGTGGCACGACGACCTGGTCTGGTACGCCGCGGCCGTGCACCAGATGCGGCTGCGGACCCCGGGCCTGGACGACTTCTTCGCCCGGCTCCGGGCGCTGCTGCAGCCCGGCGGCTTCACCCAGCCCGCGATCGACGAGCTCAACCTGCTCTCCGAGCAGTGGTCGGACGTGTGGGGCCTGGGCTACCACTCCCAGATCCACGGCACCTTCCTGCCGGTGGACCGCTGGCCGCAGGTCAACGGCAACGCGGCGCTGTGGAAGGAGTGCGCGCACAACCACTGGTTCTTCCTGCCGTGGCACCGGGCCTACCTCCTGGAGTTCGAGGCCATCTGCCGGGGATGGATCGTGTCGTTGGGCGGCCCGGCGGAGTGGGGCCTGCCGTACTGGAACTACAGCGACTTCGAGGGTGACGCGGCGCGTCTCGGGATGCCGCTGCCGCTGCGCGGCGAGACCCTGCCCGCCGACGTGACCGTGCCCGGGGTGGAGGCCCGGACCGACGGGCTGTTCCCCAACCCGTTGTGGATCCCGGGTCGGGTCTTCGAGGGCGACACCGACCCCGCCGACACCGGTTGGGCGGACGCCTCGACCGCGCTGCTGCGGCACCACTTCGCCAACCAGCAGGACACCGGTCGCGTGTCCTTCGGCGGTGGCGTCATCGAGGACGCGCTCAACCAGGCGCTGTTCCACGACCAGACCCAGGAGATCGGGCAGCTCGACGCGTCGCCGCACGGCTCGGTGCACGTGCGGGTGCACGGCGCCATGGCCCTGTTCGAGACGGCCGGCCTCGACCCGGTGTTCTGGATGCACCACTGCAACGTCGACCGGCTGTGGGAGACCTACGCCCGCGACCTCGGCCACGGCTACCCGTTCGAGAACGGCGTGGGCGTCGGCACGCCGGCCCAGCAGTCGTGGAACGACCGCGAGTTCTGGTTCCTGCGCGGCGACAGCTCGTTCGTCGCCTGGACCGCGCCGAGCGTGCTCGACCTGTCGTTCCTCGACTACGCCTACGACACCACCGCGCCGCCCACCCTGCCCGCGGCCGGCGCCCCGACGACCGCGTCGGAGGACCAGCCGTTCGGGCTCGACCAGCCCGTGCCCGAGCCGGTGTCCGCCGCGGAGGACGTCCACCTCGCGGGCACCACCGAGGCCCTGCTCGTGGGTGGGTCGGCGACCGACCGCGGACTGACCGCCGTGTCGTTCCCCGCCGAGGCGACCTGGGTGCTGCGGTTCGACGGCATCCGCTGCGCGCGTCCGGCCCAGACGTCCTACGAGGTCTACCTGGGGCTCGACGACGGCCTGCAGGCGGACCCCCACGACGCGGAGCACCACGTGGGGCTGCTCTCGTTGTTCGGCGTCCTCGAGGCCAGCCGGGACGACGGCACCTCGCCGGGCGACGGGCAGCGGCGTCAGCTCGACGCCACGGCGGCCGTGCGGGCCCAGTCGGCGACGCTGCACCCGCTCGAGGTGGCCGTACGCCTGGTCCCGCTGGAGTCCGAGCGCGACCTGGGGTCGGCCGACCTGACCGTGGGCCGGCTCTCGCTGGAGTTCACGTGAGCCACGACCTGCCGTGAGCGGGGTCCTGGCGGTCCGTCCTGGCGGCCTGCGGCCGGTGTCGGCGCTGCGCTCGGCCGCACGCAGGGCCGTGTCGCCGACGCGGGGTCGGGGACGACGACCGGAGTGGTGCCTGTACGCCGTCGCCGCCGCCGGCTGGGTGGTCCTCCTGCAGGCGGGGCTGGGGGGTCTCCTCGACCGGACGGGGGGCGCGGGCGCGGCCGACCCCGCGGGCGACGGTGCGGCGGGCGGTCACGCGCACCACGGGTCCGCGGCCGCGACCGCCGACGGGTCGTGGTGGGGTGCGGTGACCGGGGGCCCGTGGTGGCACCACGGCCTGCTGACGCTGGCCATGGTCACCGTGATGCTGCCGCTCGTGGCGCCCAACGTGCGCTACGTCGCGCTGCGCTCTCCCCGGGCCGGCCGGGGCCGGGTCTCGGCGTCCGTCGTCGCGGGGTGGGCCTCGGTCTGGCTGCCCGCGGGGCTGCTCGTCGCGCTCCTGGGCGTGGTCCTGGCCTCGGTGGCCGGCCCCGTCGCAGCCGTGGCCGTCGCGACCCTGGGCGCAGCCGGGTGGCAGGGGAGCCGCACCAAGCGGCGCAGCGTGGCCCGGTGCCACCGCGTCCTGGCCCCGCCGCTCGACCCCGTGGCTGCGCGGTCGGCCGGACGCGCCTTCGGCCGCGGGCTCGCCCGCGACTGCGCGACGTCGTGCCTGCCGATGATGCTGCTGATGGCCGTCTCCGCCCACTCGCTGCTGGTGACCCTCGCGGTCACGGGCGTCGCCTCCTACGAGCGGCGTCGCCGTCCCCACCACGACCAGGCGCCCCGGCGTACGGCATCGGTCATCGTGGCGGCAGGCGTCGCGGCCCTGCTGGTGGCCGTGGTGGCGCCGTCGGTGTCGGTCACGGGGTGACGGGCTCGCGGCGGGGCCGGCGTTGCCGCAGCGCCTCGCGGGCGGGTCGGTCGACCGGGGGACCGGGCGTGTGGGTGAAGACGGCCGGACCGCGCGCGGGCGCCTCCAGGTCCATCCACCACACCTCGGGGTCGAGGTCGTCGGTGCTGTACACCGGCCCGAAGTCACGCAGCCCGGTGACGAGCTCGTCCTTGGGGACCGCGCCCTCCGCGCTCTTCTCGTAGACCCCCTGCTTGGTCGTCAGCACCGAGACCACCTGGTGGCCCCGGGCGACCGGCTCCCGCCAGTGCTGGGTCAGCCGACGGGGCGTCGCGTTGCGACTGCCGTGGTGACCGACTTTGTAGAGGTCCACCTTGCCGAGGGCCGAGGCCAGGCGCGCGTCGCGGGTGCGCTGCCGGCTGCCGTCGGCCTGGTCGAGGGGCAGCGACCAGTTCTCCGCCTGGGCGTCGCCGGGCAGGAGCAACCGCCGGGAGCCGATGGTGACGAGCAGGATCACGCTGGTGTTGTTGAGGACGTCGTCGAGGGCTTCCACGATCTCCAGGCCCTGGGTGACCCGACGCGAGTCGAGCGTGCGCAGCAGCCACTCGGCGGACCCCATGCCACCGGGGTCGGCGAGGACCTGCCGGGCCAGGGCCAGCGACCCGGCGTCGCCCTCGGCGACCAGCGAGGTCAGGGCGTCGCCCTCGGCGAGACCGAGCCAGTACTCCTCGGACTCCTTGGCGTAGCGCGTGAGCGACGGCACGTCGGCGAGGGTGGGCGGACCCAGCACGCGCATGCCGACCCCGGGCAGGGCGTCGGCGAGGTCGAGGGTCATCCCGGCCGAGACGTACTCGGCGCGCCCCCGCGCGCCCCAGTCCTCGAGCAGGGCGATCGCCTGGGGGTTCTTGAAGCCGAACTCGGCCAGCCGGGCGGCGCGCGTGGCGACGGTCCGGCTGTCGAAGGACAGGGCCGCCATCGCCTCGGCCTGCGGGTGCAGCCGGTCCAGGACCCCGAGGAAGCGCAGCTGGTGGTCGGCGAGCCCGAGCGCCGGGTCGGCGCGCCGGTCCTCGGGCACGTCGGTCCAGGGCCGTACGACGATCCGCGGCGAGAGCCGGTCGAGGACCTCGGCTCCCCGGGA
This sequence comes from Marmoricola sp. Leaf446, assembly GCF_001424755.1. GTDB lineage: Bacteria > Actinomycetota > Actinomycetes > Propionibacteriales > Nocardioidaceae > Marmoricola. Next base: position 1,686,625 of record NZ_LMRF01000001.1, on the reverse strand, counting down.
GTCGCCGAACCCCCCGATGTGGTCGCGGTGCCGGTGGGTGGCCACCACCATGTCGAGCTGCCCGCCGCAGTGCTCGGCGACGAGGTCGGCCACCTCGGCGATCGTGGGGCCGTCGTCGGCGTTCTCGACGGTGCCGCAGTCGACCAGGACGTGTCGCTCCCGGCGACCGTCGGGCAGGGGTGAGCCGTAGGTCACGGTCAGGAGCAGGCAGTCGCCGAACCCGACCTTGTAGGCGCGGAGCCGGATCCTGCTGGGGTGGGCCGTGCGCATCACTCGCCTCCGTCGGGATCCTGGTGCAGCAGCGAGAACCGCCGCTTGTCGCCCTTGCCGTCGGAGGTGCCGACGCCTCCGTCGCGGTCGACCAGGCCGCGGGCGACCAGGTGTCGCAGCCGGCGGGTCTGCCGGTCGGCGTCGACGATGGGCTTGCGCTGGTGGAGCCGGAACCGCCCGAACTGGTCGAAGACCAGCACCCCGCCACCCCAGAGCTCGACCACGGTGTCGGGCGACGTGCCGGCCGGGGCCTCGATCCCCGGAGGGAGGTGGTCGGCGGTGGTGCGCAGGGTCTGGACGTAGTCGGCGACGATCTCGTTGACCACGAGGCCGTCCGGGCCGACGCGGGTGCTGCTCAGCACGCGCTCCACCCGGGTGGTGAGCCGGACGTCGATGTCGAGCACGCCGGCGTTGTTCCAGATGAACTGGTAGACCTCCTCGGGCGAGGTGCGGAGCGCGACGATGTTGAGGTGCTCGTAGCGCAGCTCGCTGAGCCGGGCCGCGTCGGGATCGGGGGCGAAGGCCCCCACCGTGGCCGGCGCGGCGCCTGGGGCGGTGAGGGTGCCGTCGGCCACCCCGTCCTCGTCGAGGATGCGGTGCTCCGGCGCGGTGATCCCGAACGCCTCGAAGGAGCGCTGCAGCAGCCCCCGGTAGTCGTGGTCGTCGTCGGGCGCCAGCCGGCGGTCCGCGGTCAGCACCGAGTCGATGACGTCGGCGAACTCGAGCTCGACGGGGGGCAGGTAGTCGAGGGCGCGCAGCAGCATCGCGAGGAGGTGCTTGGCCGCCTTCACCCCCTCCTCGGCCACCCGGCCGGCGTCCAGGCCGCCCCGGCGCTCGTGGCGCAGCGGGGTGAGCCGCTCGGCCCACATCGCGACCAGCGTCTGCATGAAGACTGCGACCAGGATCTCGGCGCGGCGGTGCGGCTCGGCGTACGTCGGGTCGTCGGCCCAGGTCGTCGTGGGGACGAGGTCGATGGACCGCCGCAGCGCCGGGTAGCGGCCGGGCACGAGGGCCCCGCCGGGGTGCTGGGCGTTGCGGCGACCTCCGATCTGCTCCGCCAGCCGGGCGAGGGGGGAGGACCTGAGCAGCTCGGCGCGGCCGGCGAGGAGCCGCTCCCGCTGCTCCGCGTGGTCCTCGAGCCGGCGGGCGGCGGCGTCGGAGGGGAAGCGGACCTCGCCGACCCCCTCGGGGTCCAGGAGGTGCTGGGCGACGCCCGTGGTCCCGAACACCGAGAGCAGTGCGACGAGGTCGGCGAGCGCCTCGTGGAAGGCGAGCTGGTCGGGCAGGCCCGGCTCGGTGTAGCGAGGGCGCAGCCCGTCGAGGATGGCGTGGCTGACCTCGTGGGCGATCACGTCGTAGGACAGCGCGGTGTAGAGCGGGGGCTTGTCGCCGAAGCCCGGCAGCCAGCCGAACAGCACGGCGTTGTGCTCGCGGGAGTAGAAGGCGTTGGCCTCCACGCGCGCCTGCGGCACCAGGTAGAGCTGCGGGAAGTGGGAGTTCCAGGGGATCGGGCGCCCGAGGTGCTGCTCGAAGAGCGAGAGCGTGTGGGAGGCGACGGCGAAGACGTTCTGGGCCCGGAAGTTACGGTCGTCGGCCAGGGCACGGGCATCACCCCGGCGGTGCTCGTCGTCCCAGCGGTCGACGTAGCTCCAGGCGCTCCGGTCGTGCAGGACCACCGGTTCGACGGCCGCGTTGGTGCCGACGCCGAGGTCCACCACGTGCAGGCGGTGGCTCCGGGGGCCGCGCTGCAGGCGGTCGGCCGGCACCGAGACGCGCGCCAGGACGGGGCAGCCCCGGGCGTCGACCACCATCGGGTCCTGCGCGAAGACCGTCATCGTGACCGACGACTGGGTGAGCAGGTTGGGCGGCGGTGGCGCCTCGTCCCCGGGCGCGGGCGGCCGCGTGGCGTCGGGGACGTGGACGACCTCGTGCGCGACGTGCTCGAACCTCTCCGACGCCATGGCGGTGACTCCTCCCAGGAGGCGGGCGGCACCTTCGACAGTGGCCGTCGGCCGTCGGTGTGTCGAGCCCGGTCTAGCCCGTGCGGCGCAGGTCGCGCAGGGTCTCGGAGAACCAGACCGGGGGCCCGTACGGCGCCGAGCACACGGCGTAGCGACCACCGGTCTCGCGTGGGGCCACCCGTCGGAGGCGGGACGCGAGGTGGCCGAGGCCGGGTACCCCGCACTCCTCGGCGTTGTCCACGGCGAGCGCGAGCTCGTCGGGCTCGGGGTAGAACGGCGACACGCTACGCCAGCGGTCGGGGTCGTGCCCGGCCCAGGCCGCGGCCCGTCCGATCGTCGCGAGCGACGCGTCGACCCCGGGCAGGTGCAGGAGCCCGAGGTCCGCGAGGACCGCGAGCACGTTCACCAGCGCAGTGAGGTCCACGAGGTCGGTCGCGGCTCCCGGGCGGTGCCAGGTGGTGAAGGTGCCGCGGCACAGCCAGGGCGGTCCCGGGTCGGGCGGTCTCGCCAGGCGGTGCGACGCGATCGTCCGGCACGCGGTCCACCGCGCCGCGTCGCGGGTGGTCCGACCGGCCCGCACCAGCTCGAGCAGGGCCACCGCGGTGTCGTCGGCGTCCGTCGGCAGGTCGGGCGCCCAGGCGGGCGCCCGACCGAGCGGCCAGAACCCGAACCCGCCACCGGGGTGCCGACAGCTCTCGACGTGCTCGAACCACGCGGGCGGCACCGTGCTGCCCGACCTGCGCGCGGCGCGGGCGGCGAGGGCGACCACGAAGCCGTTGTGGTCGACGTGCTCGTCCCCGGCCCGGTCCACGACCGTGCACGCGACGGAGGGCCACCGATCGTCGGGGCGCCGGTCGCTCATGCCGGCCGCAGCCCGGCCTGCACCCAGGTGCGTCCGGTGGCGGTGCACCCGACCCCGACCATGCCGTGGCGCCAGCGCCCGTCGGCTGCCCCGCCCGCGAGGGCCTCGTGGAGGGCCCGGGAGCCGGGTCCCGCCGCCCGGGCCCGCAACGCGCCGGAGGTGGCCGCGTCGTCGCGCCACAGCGCCTTGGCGAAGCAGAACCACGTCAGCGCCACGGTCGCCCCCCGCGGGTCGAGGGTGACGCTGAACCCGGAGGGCCGGGGGAGGCCGGGGACCGGCAGGAGTCCCGCGACGGCCCGGAGCCAGGGCCGACCCCGGGGGAGCAGGGAGGCCAGGCACGCCAGCTGCTCGTCGTCGGGACGCGGCGCGCGGGCGTACAGCTCGACGGCCCCGTCGCCGTGCAGGCCGGCCATCCGCCACACCACGCCGTCCACGACCCGCTCGCAGGCCGCCAGGGTCGCGACGCCGGTCGGTGGCACGGGCAGCGCGGCGGCCCGGGGGGTCGGCAGCTCGACGTACACCTTGGCCGCCCGGGAGGTGCCGCGGTGACGCAGGCCGAGCCAGGAGCCGTAGCGCAGCCGCGACCCGCGCTGGAGCGCCACCCACGGGTCGACGTCGATGCGGGAGCCGGCCAGGTCGTGGGCGAGGTGCGCGGCGACGCCGGCCCTCGCGGCCTCAAGGAGCTCCGGCGGCCCGACCTCCGCGGTCCACCGGACGGCCGTGTCGCCCGACGTCCAGGCCAGCTCCAGGGGTAGCCCCGTGTTGGTCAGCACGCTGAACCGGTCGGCCACGGCCGGCCACCGGGTGGCCAGGACCGGGCCCAGGACCTGGCCGATCGCCGACCTGGCGGATCCCGCCTCGACCGGGAGGCGGTCCGCCACGCGCCGCAGCGCGGCCTCGACCTGGGGGAGGGTGGCGGGTCCGACCGACCCCACCACCTGCGGCGGCGACGTCATCGGACCGGCAGGACCTCCTCCTCGGTCTCGACGAACGCGCGCTGGTCGAACAGGCCCGGGCCCGTGAAGGTGAAGCGGTAGCGGTAGGCGCGCCGGTCCCGGTCGCGCAGGGCGATCCGCACCCGGAGCGGCTCGGTCTGGCCGGCCGGCACCTCGCGGCGGAGCTGGCGCTCGTAGTCGTGGGCCGCGTCGACGTACTCCAGGTCGACGATCACCGAGGTCACCGCAGTGGCGTCGAAGGCCGGCACCAGGACGAGGTCGAGCGCGCTCTCGAAGAGGTCGTCGACACGCAGCAGCGAGGCCTCCACCGGCACCGGCTCGGTCCGCGTGCTCGACCCGTCGGTCAGCGTCTGGACCAGGCTGGCGGTGATGCCGCGGCCCGGCGGGGCCGGCAGCACGCCGCGCAGCCCCCACACGGCCTGCGGGACGTCCCGGGTGAGGGTGACCAGGTGGCGCAGCTCGTCGGGCCCGTAGCCGGTCGCCGTCAGGCGTACGTCGATCGACTGGACGACCTCCCAGTCGACGTTGCCCGGCTCGATCCGCAGCCGGTCGAGCTGCACGTGCTCCTGGGGGTTGATCACCACGTCGCGGTCCGTGGAGCCGGGCAGGTCGAAGGAGTAGCTGAGGCGGTCCCCCTCCCACCGTTCGTCGGCCAGGAACGACAGCTCGAGCCGGGCGTCGTAGCTGAGGTCCTGGCTCTCGTCGACGAACGTCGTGAACGTCTGCGGCCCCGGGTCGGCGGAGGTGAAGACGAGGTCGCCGTGCTCGAGGGCGCCCGGGCCGCCGTAGTCGATCGCGAGCTGCACGGTCCCGAGACCGATGTCGGCGAAGCCACCGGCGACGGAGGCGGTGACCTCGAGCTTCTCGAAGAACTCGTGGTCGAGGTCGATCATCGTGATGACCTTGTCGGTGTCGGCCAGGTCGCCGGCCAGCAGGCCGACGAAGCCCTGGGGCGCGAGCACGCGGCGTACGGCCTCGGTGCGCTGGTAGCGCAGAGTCACCGTCTTCTGCTCCTCCTGGTGGACGAACTTGAGCTTGAACGCGGCGGCCGTGGGCAGGTTCAGCGCCGTCGGGGTCGCGGGTGTCGCCGGGGTCGCCGGGGTCGCCGGGGTCGCGGGCCTCGTCGGTGTCGTCGGTGTCGTGGGAGTGGTGGGGGTGGTCGGAGTCGTGGGGGTGGTCGGAGTGGTGGGCGTCGTCGGAGTGGTGGGGGTCGTCGGAGTGCTGGGCGCGACGGGGGCTGCGGCCCGGCTGATGCGTCCCGACCAGCGGTGCTCGCCCGGCGTGGCGACGCCGACCGCCTGCACCAGGGCCACCCGGTCGTGCGGGTCGCCGACGGTGTCGGTGTGGGCCCCGGGTCGGGCGGCCGCCGCGACGTCCCCGGCTGCCTGCCGGGCCGTGACCTGGGCCCCGGCACGGGTGGCGATGGCCACGGCGACGTCGAGGCGTCGCTGCGAGAGCCTCTGGTTGTACGCCGTCCGCTCGGCCTCCGACTTGTCGGTGTCGTGCTCGTGGGAGGCCAGGCCGACGATGCTGACCTGGCGGGGCGCGGGGAGGGACCTGACCCAGGTGTCGAGCCGGGTGGCGCCCTTCTCCGCCGGTGTCGGCCAGGTGGCGTCCCCACCCGGCTGCTGGACGCCCGAGGCGTCCCTGAAGCGCGGGTCGGCCGCCGTGTTGTCGACGTAGGCCCGGAACCCGGCACTGGGTGGGCTGGTGGCCCATCCGGCCTCGGCGGGTGCGTCCATGTCGAAGTGGAGGGCGAACGTCGGCGGCGCCGTCGCCGGTGCGGACGCCGGCCAGGTGACCTCGACGGGCAGCGTCTGGCTGGCGGCGACGTCGACGCTCACCCGCCCGTCGACGACCGGGACGGTGCTGGTGCCGATGCGCACCCGGGCGTCGGCGCCGGTGACGGTGAGCGTCTCGGTGGTCCCGCCGGCCGCTGGGACGTGGGTCACCGCGAACCCGGCGGGCAGCGGTGCCGGCGTGGTCGTCGTCGGGGTCAGGACCGCGGCGGGGCGGACGCCGGGCGGTGGCGGACCGGTGGGGGCGGCCGGTGCGGGCGGGCCGGCCGGTGCCGCCGGGCCCGCCGGAGGAGGTGGCGCGGGCACCGTGACGGGTCCGGGTGGCCGGGGTGCTCCGGCGGCCGACGCCGCCGGCGCGCCGGTCACGGGAGGACGCGGCCCGGCGGGGGTGCCGGCCACCGGGGGGCGGGGTGCGGCCGGGGTCGCGGGGCTCGCGGGGCTCGCCGGGCTCGCCGGGGTCGTCGGGGTCGCCGGGGTGGCGGGGACGGTGGGGGTCGCCGGGGTGCTGGCGCCGGGCAGGCCGCCGGTGGTGACGGTGGGCGTCTTCGGCTGGCCGGGCGAGAGCGTCGGCGTGAACCACGTGCCCAGGAGGTGGTCGGTGAACAGCTTGAGCGCCCATTCCTCCTGGGCCTTCTCGTCGGCCTCGTCGGTGAAGCTCGTGACCTTGATGGTGATGGCGCCGGTGGACCGGAGGAACTCCAGGGCGGCCTCGAGCCCGGCCTTGACGAACATGTACTGGCCCTCGAGCGCGACGCTGAGCCCGTTGTAGACCGACTTCAGATCGGCGACGATCTCGACGTCGAGCGCCGGACGCAGGGCGAGGTAGCTCAACGAGTAGACGACGCCCACGGGCGTGGTGCCGCGGAGCAGCGCCTCGTTCATGATCACCGCCCCGTCGCGGTCGAGCACCAGGCTGAACGCCGCCCGGTTGGCGGCGTCCATGGCAGGGACGGTGGCGCCCAGGATCTTCTCGACCGCGAAGAAGCTGCCGGTCGGTCCCGGCTCGGCCTCGGTGCCGCCGGGGCCCTGGAGGTTCAGCGCGATGCACTGGACCGAGCCGTTCTCGAACGGCGGCGGGTTCAGGCTCACCGGGGGGACCACCCCCGGCTCGGCCAGCACGCGTGACTCGATCCGCTGGCGCTGTCGGTCACTGAGCTCCAGCGTGGTCTCGAACATCATGAACCCGCCACCCTCGTCGGGACCGCCCGCGTCGGCGGGCCGGAACACCAGCAGCGTGAGCGCGGGCTGACCGTCCTGACGCCGGCCCAGCGAGACCGTGCCGGGCAGGTACCAGAACCGGCTCGGGTCGGCGTGGTCGCGGTAGACGCTGGTGCCGTCCACGGTGAGAGGTCGGTCGAGGCTGAGCACGGTTCCTCCTGGGGCGGTGGTCGGCGTGGGGGCGGTGCGGTGCGGTGCGGGTCAGCCGAGGGCGGGGGTCAGCCGGGGGACGTCGGACGCGGTCCAGTCGACGGCGCGGGTCAGGCCGTTGGTGAACACGACCGTGTAGCGGTACTCGTAGCGGCGCCTGGCCTCGTCGGCGTAGTCGTACTCGAACCTCGCCCGTGCGTCGGGCCCGTCGAGGTCGTAGCGCCCGCTGAAGGTCAGGTTCTCGAGGAAGTCCTCGAACCGCGCCTCCACCTGGACGCCGCGCACCGACCGGGCCACCCAGTCGGCGGGCGCCACGACGTCGACCACCCGGTGGGCACGCATCGCCGGGCTGACCATGATCCTGCGCTCGTGCGTGGTCGACGGGGGCAGCTGCTTGGACGTGCCGTTCTTGAAGACGAAGGTCACGGTGAACTCGATGGCGGTCAGGGTCGGGTCGCGCAGGTCGACCACGAACCGCGGTGTGGCGGCCCCCGCGGTGAGGTGCAGGGCGTCCTCGACGAGGACGTCGTTCGCGGGGTCCTCGTAGCGCACGTCGACGAAGACGTCCTGGACCTCGTCCCAGCTGAGGTGGGGGACCACCTCGAGGACCCGTGCCCGGAACGGGTTCCGCACGGTCACCTGCTGGTCGTCGGTGCGGCGCCACCCGGAGTCGACGTCGTTGTTGTCCGCTGCGCGCATCACGGTGCGCACCTCGTACGCCGTGTCGGCCCGGTCGACCACGAACATCGACCAGACCGCGTCGACGTGGTCCGCGGTCAGCCGCACGAGGTGCTGCTCGTCGATGCCGTGCGCCTCGTCCCGGTGCCGCAGGTGGACCTCGACCGAGGGGTACCGGTCCCAGGGCAGGTTCTCGGCGACCACCGTCACCGGCCGGATCGCGAAGACGTCGTCCTCTGGCATGAGCTGCACCTGGTCGTCGGTGGTCGGCGTCACGCCCGAGGCCAGCCTGCCGGGTCGCTCGGTGGTGTCGGCGTCCTTGAAGTGGACCTCGTAGGAGACGTCGACGTCGCGGACCATCCGCCCGTCCACGATCCTGCTCTGCCAGTCGAAGTCCGCCCGCCAGGGCGCTGCGGTCAGGATCTGGTTGCGCGGGACGCCGTCGTAGCTGGCGCGGACGTTGAGGCTCCCGATCACCTCGGCCCCCAGGGCCGGCTGGTAGACGGCACTCAGCGTGCGGCGCTCGAACTTGTCGAGGTCGACGGGCACGTCGCGCACCAGCAGGTCGAGCAGCTCGGGGGAGCTGCCGATCGTCGAGACGAGCCCGGCCAGGTGGCCCTGCGGGTTGATGGTGCGCTGCACCGTCGTGCGCTCGGAGAAGTTGACGTCGAGCCGCTTCTTGTCGATCCGGGTCACGTCGGTGCGCTTGTAGCCGAAGCTCATCGTCGACGTGGCGCCGCCGGTGGCACCGGCCTGGGCGTGCTGGGTGGCCAGCTCGCTGCCCAGGCGCAGCGCCTTCTCCCAGTCCGAGGGCTTCTCCGGGGTCCACGGCGGCAGGCTGGACTGGAAGAAGGTGTCGGTGATCATCGCCCGCACCTGCGCCAGCGCCGCGTCCCGCCGGTCGATCACGCCCTCGGTGTCCTCGGTGACGAAGGTGTCCGCGGTGAGCGTGATGGCCTTGCTCTCGACCAGCTCGTCGACGGCCCGGGAGATCTCGGTGCTGAGGACCAGCACCTTGGCCGAGAAGCTCTCGTCGAGGTGCTTTTGCACCCGGTCCCAGTCGACCGCGAGGGTGATGCTGTACGCCGGGCGCAGACCCAGGAAGTCCAGGGAGTAGACGACTGCCACCGGCATGATCGCCCCGTCGAGCGACCCGCGGACCGCGGCGTACCCCTGGGGAGTGAGCATCGCGGAGAACGCCGCCTGGTTCTCGCCGTACAACGAGGGCTTGGCGTGGTGGATCACCGACTCCACGAACGGTGACGCGGCGGCCGGCTCGCCGGCCGGCATGCCCGTCTGGGTGCCGAGGAGCACCAGCCGCACCGTGCCGTCGACGAGCGGGACCGGCGCCAGGCGAGGGGTGTTCGCGAGGCCCTCGGCGTTGCCGATCTTCTGTGCCAGCGAGTCGATCTCGCGCTGGGTCAGGCCGATGTTGCAGTCGAAGCTGAGCAGCCCGCCGGGCGTGTCCTCCCCGATCAGCGCGAGCAGCAGGAACGACGGGATCTCGCGTCCCGACCCGTCCCGGGTGACGGTCAGGTGGGGCGTGCTCGGGAGGTAGTACCACTGCTCGGGGTCGTGGTGGTCGGGGAAGACCGAGATCCCGTCGATGAAGGCGGAGCGGGCGTCGAGGAGGAGCATGCCGAGCCTCAGGCGCTCGGGAGCTCGAGAAACAGCGACAGCGCGGTCTCCTCGGTGGGGCCCACCTCGCGGCGGCCGCCGGCCGTCAGGAAGTACGTCGTCCGGGAGGTGTAGCCGGTCACCGTCTCGTCCGCGATGGGGACCCGCCACGACTTCGTGGGGTCCCCCGGCCGGAACAGCAGCTCCTCGGCCTCGTGCACGTCGCCCGCGTTGTCGTCGTAGCGCAGCGAGACGTTGACCAGCTTGACCTGGGTCCAGTCGACCAGGTCGGGCACCACGTCGACCTCCAGGAAGGCCTCGACGAGCTCACCGACGGTGATCAGGGTGCCCCTGACGTCGGACTCCTCGACGGACTTGCTGCTGCCGTCGGACTTGGTGATCGTGGCGGTGTAGGCCAGCGTGCCGTCGCGCTCGTCGATCGTGGGGAACTTCCACTCCGAGAACGGCATGGCGCTGCTGAGGGCGACGGCCGTCTCCTGCCGGTAGGCGTTGGTCGGCTCGTTCCAGGTCGCCTGGATGCTGATGCTGGAGATCGCGTTCGCCAGGTCACCGAGTGCGCGGAAGGTGATCGTGCGCAGGCCGCGGAACGGGTCGTTGATCGCGATGACCTTGGCGTCCTGGGTCTCCTCGGGCACGGTGATCTCGCGGCCGTCGCCCTTCATCGTGTACGTCGTCTGGTAGGTCACCGGGGCCGTGCGCCGGCCCTGGATCACGTCACGGATCTTGAACTCGCCCTCGGTGGCGGTGAGGTTGAGGAACTTCTCGATCGGTGCGGCACCGTCCCCGGCGTACCGGACCCGCACGTGGGCGCGGGCGACCTGCTCGAAGTTGATGTCGCCGTTGACGACGTCCAGGCCGAGGACACCGAGGTCGTCGACGTTGATGGTCAGCTCGTTGTCGTCGACCTCCTCCTCGGGGCTCTGCAGCACGAACGCGGAGTTGTCGAAGTTCACCTGGTAGGAGCGGACGTACTTGCGGTTGCCCTGGTGGGCCAGGAACTCGATCTTCTGGACCTCGTCGGCCTGGGTGAAGGTCTTCTCGACCGACTTGGCGCCCGGGCCGTGGTCGTAGCGGCACTTCACCTCGACGCTGTGGATCGGGAGGTCGTCGAAGTCGGCGTTGACCCGGACGTTGACCAGGATCGACTTGAGGAACTCGTCGACGCTGATCTTGGAGTAGTAGTCCTCCCACTTCAGTGCGTTGCCGTCGGCGTCCTTCAGGCTGGTGACCGTGGGGAGGGAGCCCTGGGGGTGGACGTCCATGACCACGGCCTTGGCCTCGCGCCACTCGACCGAGACGTTGGCGATCTGGGTCTTGTTGACCGAGCGGCGGATGTCCTCGATGTCCTGGTCCTCGTTGAGGTTCTTGACGTTCGGGTCGACGTCGGTGATGGCCTGCATCAGGTTGCGCTTGACCGCCTCCGCGAGCTGGGTGTTGATCGTGTTGCGGATCGTGGTCTCGAAGTCGGCCTGCTGCTCCGGGGGGATGTTGGGGTCGGCGACGAAGGAGAACTCGGTCTTGGTGACGTCGGACTTGTAGCGGGAGCTGGAGACGACCTCGGTGTAGCTGTCCTCGCTCCAGAAGTTGTCCTCGGTGTTGACGTCCTGGAAGAAGGAGTAGAACTCCGAGGCGTTCCAGGTGCCGGTGGCGTGCATCTCGGGCAGCCGGCAGTAGTAGTCGAGGTCGTAGACGACCTGGATGCCGGAGGAGGTCCCCGTGCTGAGCGTGTCCTTGAAGATGGTGGTCCCCAGCTGGCTGAGCTCCATCAGGAAGCAGGCCACGTTGTTCCCTGCCAACGAGGGGGTTGCGGCACCCGACACCTTCTCGACCACCGTGTCGTTCTGGCTCAGCAGCAGCTTGACCGCGCCGCCCAACCAGGGGACGGGGGCGAGCTGGGCCTTCGGCGGCTGGCCTCCCGGGAACTGCCGTGCGAGTTCGTCGTCGAGCGCTGCCGTGACGGCGTCCAGGGTGGGTTGCGGTATCGCGAGGTCGACGTCGAAGGCGACGAACCCGCCGAAGACGTTGCCGCCCTCCTCGCGCAGGGCGCTGTACTCCACGAAGCGCAGACCCAGCCCGCCGTTCTCCAGCCGCGCCAGCCGTGGGAACCGGGGGAGGATGTAGAACGTCGCCGGGCTGGTGTCGTCACCGTGCACCTGGTGCTCGTTGATGATGCGGACGTTGTCGAGCTTGAGCATGGGCCGTGCCTCCTGTGGAGGGTGGTGTCGTGCGACTCCCGAGGTCGGCGCGGGGTGGGGTCAGGCGGGTGGCCCGGCGTCCCACGACGACGCGTCGCTGGTGACCGTCCAGGCGGTCTCGGGGTGGGCGGCCGTGGTCGCGGCCGTCGTGGACTCCTCGTCGTGGTGTGCGGTCGTGCTGGTGGCCGGCGGCGACCCCGAGGAGGACCGGGTCGTCGTCACCGTGGAGGTGGTGCTGGACGTGGTGCTAGACGTGGTGGTGGAGGAGCTCGTCGTCGAGGTGGTGCCGCCCGACGTCGACGTGGCGGTGCCGCCTCGGCCGAGCAGGGCGTAGGTCACGCGCAGCAGGTCCTGCTCACCGCTGGTGGCGCGGCGTACGGCCTCCAGCTGGTGGGCGTCGAGGGCCACTGAGAAGGTGCACTCCTGCAGGAAGGTGCCCGAGGGACGACCCGCGGCCAGGTCCGTCCACGTGCCGTCGGAGCCCCGCAGCTGCAGCGAGACGCTGCGGGCGGCGACGTCCGCGGGGGCCAGGGTCGGCGCCGGATCGGGACCGCCGAGGCGGGAGGCCAGGGCGTCCCGTGCCTCGGTGAGCTGGTGGTCGCTCGCGAGCAGGGTGGTCGTGACGGCGAGGTGGCCCTGCCCGCCGGCGCTCAGCACCGTGAGCTGCGGCGTTCCCTCCGCGGTGCGCGCGACCCCGGCGGTGAGGGGCGCGAACTCCCACGCGGTCGCGCTCCGTGGGGTCAGCCGCAGACCGGCCGTGTCGAAGGAGGTCATGGTGGGCTCCGGTGGGCGAGTGGCTCCCGCGCCGTCGGACCACGGCGCGTCGGGGAAGCTGAAAAGGTCGAGGAGGACTCCGCCGAGGGGCAGGGACAGCGGCTGCGTCCCACGTCGCGTCGTGTGGTCCACCGCGACGGCCACCAGGGTGGGCGCGGCCGCCGAGGTGGGGAGCGCCAGGTGGGGAACGCTGCCCGCGGCGTCGAGACGTGCCGTCGCCTCGTACGTCGCCCCGTCGGCGCCGTCGGCGGTGAGGGTGACCGCGACCTCGGCGCGGTCGAGCAGCGACGCCGTCGCCTGGACCGGGAGGAACCGCAGCGCCAGGTCGTCGGGGGTCACGACGGGGGAGCTGTCGTCCACGACGGAGCGGGGCGGCCCCTCGACCGGGACCAGGCCGGACGTGGTGGGCAGCAGGCTGGTGGCGCGCAGCGTGTAGGCCAGGGGCTCGGTGGGACCGAGCGCGAGCTCCACCTCGGCCGTCCGTGTCGGGGACGCCCAGACGTCGGCCAGGCGCACCCCGGCCTGGACCGAGAAGGGCCGGTCCGGGGGCCGGGGGGCCGCGAGCAGGTCCACCCCGACGTCGAGCACGCCGACCGGGGAGTCGGGCACGGTGGCACGGACGACGACGCGGTGGCGGCCGTCGGGCAGACCGGTCGCGTCGTGCCGGCGTACGTCGACGGCGGCCGTGCCGGTGGCGGTGCCGTCGATCACGGGGTCGGTGGCGAGGCGGACCGAGCGTGGTGCGAGGAGGGGGCGCGCCAGGTCGAAGGTCGAGGTCGACTCCGCTCCCGGCTGGGGGAACGCCCACGCGCCCGCGGTGCCCGGGTCGGGTGGCGGCACGAAGGTCCCGAGCAGACCCACGATCCGGTCGACCACGGCCCCGGTGAGGGCACGTGCGGCGGCCGCGTCGGTCGCGTCGGACGTGGTCGTGAGCCGGACGGCGGGCGAACCCCCCTCGACGAGCGCGGCGACCTCGTCGCGCGTCAGCACCCCGTCGGGCCGGGCAGCGCGCACGTCGACGAGGAAGCGAGGGACGTCGACCGTCAGGGTGCCCGGCGCACGCTCGGCGACGCCTGGCACCTCGATCCAGACCACGGCCCCCAGGGCCTGCAGGTCGCGCTGCAGGGCGGCCACCAGGATCTCGGCCTCGACCCCGCCCAGGCGGAGCGTGGTGGTGAGGGTGCGGCCGCTGGCGGGCAGGAACTCCTCGGTGGTGAGTCGCTCCTCGGCGAGGTGCAGGTCGGCCGGCGCCGTGAGGGCCACCAGTCCCCGGCCCGACGGCGCGAGCCGCGCACGGAGGTCCCCGACCTCGCCGGGGACGCGGTGGTGGAGCGCGAAGCCGGCGGTCACCAGGCCGAAGGCCACGATGCCCGCGTCGTGCCGGTCCTGGGTGAACAGGTCGACGGTGACCCCGGCGGTGGGCAGCACGGGGGCGGCGGTGACGGCGGCGTACGGGACGAGCACCACGCCGGGCTCCTCGAACGCGGCCCAGCCCGGGGTGTCGCCGACCCGTGTCGGCCGGCCCCAGTCCGGGTGTCCGCGCATGCTCATGACAGGGGCACCGCCAGCAGCCCGCGGTCCGTCGAGCGCCAGGTCTCGTCGCTGACGGGGTCGCCCTGACGGGGGAACAGGGTCTGCCGGAACCGGTAGGTCCCTGCACTGCGGCGGAGCAGGAGGTCCACCAGGGGGACCGGCACCAGGACGTCCACGCTCAGGTGGGTGGCGTCGATGGTGACCGGTTCGGCGTCCTCGAACTCGAGCGCCACGGCGGTCAGGTCGCGGTGCGTGAGGGTGTCCAGGACGGTCATGACGCGTACGCCGCGGGGGAGCCGCGCGACCCGCCGGTCCAGGGTGCGCTCGACGGCACTCTCGGGCGTGACCACCACGCGGGTGGCGGTGAGGTCGAGCGCCGGCGTGGCCGTCGGGTCGTCCGGGCCGGCGCCCGGGGGGTCGTCGGCCCGGAGGACGAGGTCGAGGCCGCCGCCGGGAGCCAGGGTCACCGGCCAGCCCGGGTCGTCGACCGTCGCGCGCACGGCCTCCTCGCCGCGGCTCAGCCAGCCCGAGGCCGACGGGACGACGACGGGGTCGGGCCCGACGTTGCGGAGCGCGACCGTCACGGTCCCGGGTCCACCACGAGCGGTGGTCCAGGTCAGGGCAGGGGTCGCCGGTCGGTCCAGCCGCACCTCCAGGGGGATGGACACCTGCTGGTCGTCGGCCTGCACGGAGACGTGCCCCCGCAGCAGGGCACTGGCGGCGTCGGTGGTGGAGAGCACGGCGTACGCCTCCTGGAGCGCGTCGTAGTCGAAGCTCTCGGCGATCCACCAGCCGTTGACCAGGTCGAGGTCGTCGTCGTCGACCTCGGTGCCGCCGGGCAGCTGCAGGTGGCCGTGGGCGGCGACCAGCATGGGTTCGAGGTGGGGTCGCTCGCGCACCCCCGACCTGATCGGCACGTGCGCGGCGAGCTGCTCGCGGGCGTCCGCGAGCCGTGCCAGCGAGGTCTGGGGCACGGCGTGGGCGCTCATCACGGCGATCGACCGGGTGGGGTCGGCCTCGTCGCGGCCGACGCTGAACACGAGCTCGGGTCCGTGGGGAGGCTGCGCCAGGGTGCCGAGCAGGAACACGTCGGGCAGGTAGAGGAACAGGTCGGGGCGCGCGAGGTCCTGGCAGTAGACGTGCTGCCTCCCACCGGGTCCGTCCCCCGCCCACGGCAGCGTCACGAGCCGGTACTCCGCGGCTGCCTCCGCCGCGCGGCCGCTGGGGAACAGGTAGGGGTGCGTGGCGACGTCGAAGCGCAGGGGGACCGGGTGGGCGAGCGTCGTCGTCGTGGTCGCGAAGAGCTGCGGCGGTGGGGGCGGCACGGACGGGAAGGGTGTCGCGACCACGACGTCGACCTGCTCGCCGAACGGGTCGAACGCCCGGTCGCGCCGCCGGCCGTGCAGGCGCCCGACGTCGCGGACGCGCGTCCGGGGCTGCACCGCCATCAGCTCGGGGCTGGCCTGCAGCCGCATCATCTGCACGTCCGCGAGGGGGCTGGCGAAGCGCAGCAGCTCGACCTGGGGAACCACGGTGTCCACCAGGGGACCCCGGACGAGGGGATCCGGCTCGGGCTCGGGCTCGACCGGGTCCACCGGGGGCTCCACGTGCTCGATCGGCACGAAGATCGGCCCCAGCAGGACGTGCGGGTCGATCACGGGCAGCAGGACCGACACCTCGCGGTTCCCCGGCAGGAACGGTCCCACCATGGGGCCGTCGTCGGCCCGGGGTGCCGGCACCACCGGCGCCGCGACGGTGACCTCGCGCCTGACCTCGACAGAGGCCCGCTCGTCGTCGCTCGTGAACGCCCGTAGCAGGGCGTCGCGCTCCTCGAGGGTCAGCCGCAGGGTCAGCGTCCACCCCCGCTCGTCGGTCTCCAGCCCGCCCACCGGGTAGGTGCGTACGACGCTCGACCCGCTCGTCACCACCATCGTCAGCTGGTGCGGGAGGACGGAGGCCGTCGCGGCCTCGGCCGCGACCTCCTCGGCGGGGTAGGTCTCGAAGCCGAGGCGGACCAGCCACACCCCGTCCACGAGCTCGTGGCCGATCTCGTAGTGGTCGTCCGACGTCGTGCGGAGCCGGTAGCGGGGGAGCCAGGACCGGCGGGTCGGGTCGGCCGCGTCCTCGTAGGTCACCGTGTCGACGAAGCGCCCCGTGGGACTGATCGGCACGGTGACCGACGCACGCTCCACGGGTGCGGGCGGGGCCGTCAGCACCCACGGCCCGAGGTGCTGCAGCACCTCCAGGCCCACGAAGGCGCGCGAGGCGAGGCGTTGCTCACCGGATCGGGCGGCGGTGGTCGCGCCCGACTCGAGCACCCGTGCCCGGGCTGCTCGGCGGCCGCGGTCCAGGTCGCCGAAGACGTCTTCGGCCATGCGGAACCCCCGGGTCCGTAATCAGGCCTCCATGCTAAGACCGGTCCGCGGACAGCGGCCTAGACCGCTGTTGTGCTCTGCGGCGCCAGGGTGATCCTGGGAGGGGCGGTCCTCCGACGCGCCGAGGGAGGACTCCATGACGACACCCGGGGACGAGGACGACGGGGTGGCGCTCTGCCTCTCGGGCGGCGGCTACCGCGCGATGGTGTTCCACCTCGGCGTGCTCTGGAGGCTGAACGACGCGCGCCTGCTCGGTCGGCTGACCACGGTCTCCAGCGTCTCCGGTGGATCGGTCACCGCCGGTGCCCTGGCCGCACGGTGGGGGGACCTCGCGTTCGACGAGACCGGGCACGCGTCGGGTCTCGTCGAGCACGTGGTCGAGCCGGTGCGTCGACTGGCCCGGCAGGACATCGACGTCGCCTCGGTCCTGGGCGGGTCGCTGTCTCCGTGGGACACCGCGCCGGAGCGCGTCGTCGACGCGTACCGACGGCACCTGTTCGGCGACGCGACCCTCCAGGACCTTCCTGACGAGCCGAGGTTCGTGATCAACGCGACCAACGTGGAGTCCGGAGCCCTGATGCGCTTCAGCAAGCGCTACCTCGCCGACTACCGGGTGGGACGGGTGCTCTCGCCGCGGGTCGGCCTGGCTGCCGCCGTCGCGGCCTACTCGGCGTTCCCGCCCTTCCTCTCACCGGCCGTGCTGGACCTGCGGGACGCGGACTGGGTCGACGACGAGGGCAACGACCTGGCCACAGAGGCGTACCGCGGCCGGATCTCGCTGAGCGACGGAGGCGTCTACGACAACCTGGGCCTGGAGGCGGTGAAGCGGCACCACACCGTGCTCGTCAGTGACGCCGGTGGCCGGTTCGCACCCGATGCGACGCCCGCCTCGGACTGGGGCCGGCACCTGGTCAGGGTGCTGGGTGTGATCGACAACCAGGTGCGGTCGCTGCGCAAGCGCGAGGTGATCGAGGCCTACCGCAGCGGCGAGCGGGCGGGGGCGTACGTCGGCATCCGCAGCCGGGTCGCCGACTACCCCGTCAGCGATCCGTTCGAGTGCGACGAGGCGAGGACGGCCGAGCTGGCCGCCGTCCCGACCCGGCTCGACGCCATGGCCGAGGACCGGCAGGAGCTGCTCGTCAACTGGGGCTACGCCATCTGCGACGCCGGCCTCCGCAGCCACATGGCGATCGCTGGACCTCGACCGGAATCGCTGCCGTACCCCGGGCGCCCGCTGTCGCCATGACGGCGTGGCTGCTGAGGTGACGGGATCGGCGGTGCTGGGCCGTACGTCGCGTCGGACCCCTAGCGAGGGTCGGTGCGTCGATTCTTGGTCCAGCCGGTCCAGCCACGCTGCTCGAGGAGGGCGACCAGCTCGCGGGCGATGGGGACCTGGTCGAAGAACATGGAGTCCAAGAGTGCGGCGAGGTCGTCGGGCATGCCGTCGTCGGTGGACGCACCGTGTCCGTCGACGGCGATCGCGTCGAGCTGGGCGTCGAGCTGGGCGACGAGCTGGTCGGCCAGCCCGGGGAGCCGCGGGTCGCCCGGCTGCCAGTCGAGCACGTCGTCGAGGTCGCGGTAGAACGCGGCGATGGACGCGTCGTCGATCTGCGCCTGCTTGCTGGCGATGAAGGCGTCCATGCGTTCGGGGAGCCGGGCGGCGACGACGATCCACGCGTCGCGCTCGCCGCGGACCATGCGTTCGGAGACGCCGAGCTCGCGCAGCCGCCCCAGGTAGGCCACGGCCCCGGGCGGGAGCGCGAGGCTCTCCCCGGCGGCCAGCTGCTTGATCCGTTCCCGGTGCCGCTGGTGCTCGCGGATCTCCGCGCGCAGCCGGCGGTCGACCTCCGCGACCGCCGCGGCGAACGCGTCGTCGTCGGCCGCCAGCAGCTCCTGCACCTGGGCCAGCGGGACGCCGGCGTCGGCCAGGGTGCGGATGCGGATCAACTCCACGACGGCGCCGGCGTCGTAGCGCCGGTAGCCGGAGTGGTCGCGCTCGGGCTCGGGAAGCAACCCGGTGGCGTGGTAGTGCCGCACGGTGCGGATGGTGACCCCGGCGTACGCCGCGAGCTGGCCGATGCTCAGCACGTCGACCTCAGCCGAACCTGCGTCGGTAGGTGCGCATGGCCAGCAGGTAGGCCACCAGCAGCAGCCCCAGGCACCAGGTGACGGCGAGGGTCAGGTCGGACCCGGCGGGCTGCTCGGCGTACAGGCTGCGCATGGCCTCCACGATCGGGGTGACCGGCTGGTGCTCGGCGAACCACCGCACCGGGGTCGGCATGCCGTCCGTCGGGACGAACGCCGAGCTGACGAAGGGCAGGAAGATCAACGGGAACGCGAACCCGCTGACCGCGTCGGCGGAGGTCGCCAGGAGACCGGGGACCAGGGCCAGCCAGGTCAGCGCGAGGGTGAACAGCAGCAGGATGCCGGCGACGGCGAGCCACGCCAGGGGGCCCGCTCCGGAGCGGAACCCCATGACCACGGCCACCAGCACGACGAGCGCCAGAGCGACGGAGGTGGCCACGACCGAGGTGAGCACGTGGCTCCACAGCAGTGCGGAGCGGGCGATCGGCAGGGAGCGGAACCGCTCGAAGATCCCGCCGTCGACGTCCATGAACAGACGGTAGGCGGTGTAGGCGATGCTCGAGGCGACCGTCATGAGCAGGATGCCCGGGAGCAGGTAGTCGACGTACCTTCCGGGTGAGGGGGTCTGGATCGCGCTGCCGAAGACGTAGACGAAGAGCAGCATCATCGCGACCGGGGTCAGGGCGGTGGTGATGATGGTGTCGGGGCTGCGCCGGACGTGGGTGAGGGAGCGTCCTGTGAGCGCTGCGGTGGCGCGGACGAAGGTGGTCACCGTGACTCCTGCGCGCCGGTGAGGCCGAGGAAGACGTCCTCGAGCGAGGGTGGTCGCGGGACCTGCTCGACCGTGGTCGGCGGGGCCAGCGCCTGCACCTCGGCCAGCGTCCCGTCGACGACGACGCGGCCCTCGTGCAGCACGGCGACCCGGTCGGCGAGGCGTTCGGCCTCCTCCAGGTGCTGGGTCGTGAGCAGCACGGTCGTGCCGCCCCGCGCGAGGTCACGGACGGCCGCCCAGACCTCGTGGCGGCCCTGGGGGTCGAGGCCGGTGGTGGGCTCGTCGAGGAACACCACCGGCGGGTCGGCGACGAGACTCATGGCGAGGTCGAGCCGGCGGCGCATCCCCCCGGAGTACGTCGCCGCCCGCCGGCGCCCCGCCTCAGTGAGGGAGAACCGGTCCAGGAGGTCGTCGGCCACCCGGGTGGGAGCCGCGACGCGCCGCAGCCGGGCCACCAGGACCAGGTTCTCGCGGCCGGTGAGGACGTCGTCGACGGCCGCGAACTGACCGGTGAGGCTGATGCGCTCCCGCACCCGACCGGGGGCGGTCACGACGTCGTGGCCGGCGACCGTGGCCGTGCCGCCGTCGGGCTGGAGGAGGGTCGAGAGGATGCGGACAAGGGTCGTCTTGCCTGCCCCGTTGCGTCCCAGGAGCGCGCAGATCGAGCCCGCCGGCACGCTCAGGTCGACGCCTCGCAGGACGGCGAGGTCGGCGTAGGACTTGGTCAGTCCGACGGTCCGGACTGCGGGTGTCGTGGTCATGGCGGCAGTCTGGGACCCTGACGTCGGGTCAAGGTCAAGCGCGGCGCTCATCGGCCGCGGCTGTCCGCGGTGGTGGGTCGTCGCCGGACCCCCTGGGCGGCCCGCCACAGCGGGTGCCCGGGTGCCGCAAGCACTACCTCGGGACCCGGCCGAGCAGCTAGCGCTACCGTCCAGCATGCTCCCGCGCCGGCCCTCCCTGCTGCTGGCCGTCGCCATCGCGCTCGAGGTGACCGGGACGTTGTGCCTGCGGGCGTCCGACGGGTTCGCGCACCCGGCGTGGACGGTGGCGGTCGTGGCGGCGTACGGCACCTCGATGTTCGTCTTCGCGCGGGCCCTGTCCGCGGGGCTGCCGCTGGGCGTGGGGTACTCCACGCTCACCGGGGTGGGGCTCGCGTGCGCCACGCTGGCGAGCCTCGCCCTGTTCCACGAGCCGCTGTCGGGTCCGGGCGTCGTGGGCATGGTGCTGCTCGTCGTCGGCGTGGTGGCCCTGCAGTGGCGCCCAGGTGCGGTGGCCGGGTGAGCGGCGCGTGGGGGTGGCTCGCCCTGGCGGTCGCGACCCAGTGGGCCAGCGTGGTCGCGCTCCGGCTCTCGGGCGGATTCACCCGGGTCGGGTGGACGGCGCTCGCGCTGGCCGCCACGGTGGCCTCGATCGGGTGCGTGTCCGTGGCGCTGGCCCGGGGGATGACGCTGGCGGTGGCGTACGGGCTGTGGACCGGCGCAGGGGTCGCGCTCGCCGTGCTCACGGGTGCCGCGCTGTTCGGGGACCGGATGAACCGGGTGCAGGTCGGCGGGGTGCTCTGCGTCCTCCTCGGGGTGGTGGCGCTCCGGCTGTAGGCGGTGCGTCGACCTCCTGGGGCCAGGCGTCAGGCCGGGTCCGTCGCGGGCCCGGTCATCGCGAGGTAGCCGTAGCGCCGGTCGAGGTCGTTGGCGGGCACGAGCGTCAGCACGCGGGGCCCCAGCCCGGCGTCGACGGCGAGCTGCCAGAAGTCGGGGATCGCGTAGGTGGTCATGTTGGCCAGGTGGCGCACGTAGCCGCGGCGGAACGGTGCCGCGGCGGGGGTCCCGTCGTCGTACTTGAACTGGACCACCGCCATCCCGCCGGGGGCCAGGGCCCGGGCGGCCACCTGCAGGATCCTGGCCCCGTGCTCGGCGCTGGGCACGAGCTCGAGGACGTAGAAGCACAGGAACAGGTCGCACCGCCCGATGCGGTCGAGGGCAGCCTCCGGGTGGTCCACCGGGACCTCGACGCGGACCACGGGGACCTCGCTGACCGCCGCCACCTGGCGGGCGCACTCCTCCAGCGTCCGCGCCGACAGGTCGACGAGCACCAGCTCGCCCGCGTGCGGGGCGACGGCCACGGCGTTGGCGCCGCCGCCGCAGCCCCAGTCCACGACGCGGGGCGAGGACCACGTCCACCCGCAGGCGCGTGCGGCGGTCCGCACGATCTCGAGGTGCTCGGTCCCCACGCGCCGCCACAGGTCCTGGTCGTCGGCGAAGGCGGGGGAGCCGCGGAAGTGGGAGTTGCTGCGCCAGTGATGGTCACGCTCCCGGCTCCAGTACGACGCGGCGTCGGCCGCCCGCCGGGCCGGCGACTGGGCCGGGCCCCAGGTCGCCACGGTCCTGGCCAGCCGGGCGCGACCGACCGACAGGCGGTCTCGGAGGGTGGGCGACGTGGTCGTCATCTGGGGAGCCGATCTGGCGGGGTGGGCCCCACGATCCTGCGCCCCGCCGACCCGGGACGGAAGTCCCCGTCTCGCCCCGGCCCAGGCGGGGTAGCCCGGCTCCGCCTAGCGCGCCCGGGCGCGTGCGGCCAGCTCGGCGAGCGCGAGCGCGATCAGCGGCTGCCGCGAGCTGCCGCGGCGCACCCCGGTGAGGATGTGGCGCGAGGGCGCCGGGGCGCCGCGCAGCGGGATCCGGACCACGGCGTGGTCGGCCGGCAGGTGGGCCAGGCGCGGGACGAGGGAGACCCCGAGCCCGGCGGCGACCAGGGCCGCGCCGGTGTCCCACTCGGTGGCGACGTGGGCGGCGGCAGGGGAGAAGCCGGCCGCGACGCAGGCGGCCTGCAGCAGCTGGTGGTAGGGCCGGCCGGGCCGGTCCATGATCCAGGTCTCCTGCGCCAGGTCGCCGAGGTGGACGGACTCCTCGCCGGCGAGCCGGTGCGTCGTGGCCACGAGCAGGTCGAGGGGGTCCTCGAGCAGGTGGTGCTGCTCGAAGCGCGGGTCGGTGCTGGCCGGGACGCCGGCGGTGGCCACCACCACCGCCACGTCGGCCTCGTCGGCCAGCAGCAGGTCGAAGCACTCCTCGGGGTCGGCCTCGATGATGCGCACCCGGCTGCGGGGGCGGGCGGCGCGGACGGCCAGGGCCACCTGCGGCAGCAGCGACGACGCCGCGGTGGAGAACCCGCACAGCCGGAGCGTGCCGACGCCGCCGGTGTCCGCGGCGCCGACGTCGCCGCGGACCTCCTCCCAGGCCGTGAACAGGTCGTCGGACCGCTCCACCAGGACCCGGGCGGCCGGGGTGAGCCGGATCCGGCGCCCGTCCTGGACCACGAGCTCCACCCCGAGGTCGCGGCTCAGCGACCGCAGCTGCTGGGAGACCGCCGAGGGGGTGTAGTGCAGCGCCTCCGCGGCGCCGGTGACGGTGCCGCAGGCGGCTACCATCCGGAGCACCTGCAGCCGGCGATCGATCATGCAGGGATTGTGCACGAACCGGTGCAGTTTCCCGGCCTGGTCGCCGACCCCGGTCGGCTCGCAGACTGGCAGCGTGCCGTCCCACGACCCGCTGCTCCAGCCGTTCCGGCTCAAGCACGTGACGCTGCGCAACCGCGTGGTCAGCACCTCCCACGAACCGGCGTACGCCGAGGACGGGATGCCCAAGGACCGCTACCGCCTCTACCACCACGAGAAGGCCGTCGGCGGGGTCGGCCTGACCATGATCGGTGGGTCGGCGGTGGTCTCGCCGGACAGCCCGCCGGCGTTCGGCAACCTGCTGCTCTACCGCGACGAGATCGTGCCGTGGCTGCGGCGCCTCGCCGACGACGTCCACGAGGCCGGTGCCGCCGTGATGTGCCAGGTCACCCACCTGGGTCGGCGCACCAGCAACTTCACGGGGGACTGGCTGCCCCTGGTCCACCCCTCGCCGCTGCGCGAGCCCGCCCACCGCAGCGTCCCCAAGGTCGCCGAGGCGTGGGACCTCGACCGGATCGTCGCCGACTACGCGAGCGCCGCGCAGCGCTGCCGGGACGCGGGGCTCGACGGCATCGAGCTGCAGTCCTACGGCCACCTCTTCGACGCCTTCCACTCGCCGGCCACCAACCGTGACCAGGACCCGTTCGGCGGTGGCTTCGAGGAGCGGACGGCATTCCCGCGGCGCGTCGTGCAGGCCGTGCGCGCGGCGGTCGGGCCGGACTTCGTGGTCGGGCTGCGGATGTCGATGGACGAGGACTCGGCCGACGGGCTCGGGCGCGAGGAGGCGCTCCGCGCCCTGGGCCTGTACGTCGGCGACGGCGTCGACTTCCTCAGCGTGATCCGCGGGAGCATCGGCAGCGACGCGACCCTGGCCCGGGTGATCCCCTCGATGGGCACCCCGAGCGCCCCCTTCCTCGACTTCGCCGGCGAGATCCGCCGGGCCACCAGCGTCCCGGTGATGCACGCCTCGCGGATCTCCGACGTCGCCACCGCCCGCCACGCGATCCGCGAGGGGCTGCTCGACCTGGTGGGCATGACCCGCCCGCAGATGGCCGACCCCCACCTGGTCGCCAAGGTCGCGGCCGGCGAGGAGGACCGGATCCGGCCCTGCGTCGGCGCCAACTACTGCCTGGACGCGATCTACCGGTCCGGCGAGGCCACGTGCATCCACAACGCGGCCACCGGACGGGAGCAGACGCTGCTGCACGTGCAGCCGGCGGCGCCCCGGCGTCGGCGGGCGGTCGTGGTCGGCGCCGGTCCGGCCGGGCTCGAGGCGGCGCGCGTGCTGGGCGAGCGGGGCCACCAGGTGGTGCTGCTGGAGGCCGCGGACCACCCGGGCGGGCAGGTGCGGCTCGCCTCGGCCTCGGTCCGACGGCGCGACCTGATCGGCATCGTGGACTGGCGCGTCTCCGAGGCCAAGCACCACGGCGTCGACCTGCGCTGCGGCACCTGGGCCGACGTCGCGACGGTCCTGGCCGAGGAGCCGGACGTCGTCGTGGTGGCCACCGGCGGCCTGCCCGACCCGACGTTCGGCGGCGAGGGCGAGCACCTCGTCCTGGACACCTGGGACGTGATGTCCGGCGCGGTCCACCCGCAGGGCCGGGTGCTGGTCTACGACGACCACGGCGCCGAGCCGGCCCTCGACGCGACCGAGCTGCTGGCGGCGCGGGGTGCCCTCGTCGAGCTGGTCACGCCCGAGCGGATGCTGGCCCCCGACGTCGGCAGCATGAACTCCCCGGCCTACCTCCGGGCCTTCGCCGAGCACGACGTCACCCTCACCCTCGCGCGCCGGCTGGTCGGCGTACGACGGGAGGGGGGCGGGCTCGTCGCGCGGCTCGGCAGCGGCTACACCGACCTCGTCGTAGAGCGCCACGTCGACCACGTCGTCGTCGAGCACGGCACGCTGCCCAACGACGAGCTCTACCACGAGCTGGTGCCGCTCTCGAGCAACCGCGGGGCCGTCGACCACCCCGCCCTGCTGGGCGTGCGCCCGCAGCCGGTCGCGCCCGACGCGGCCGGCACCTTCCAGCTGTTCCGCATCGGTGACGCCGTCACCAGCCGCAACATCCACGCCGCGGTCTACGACGCGCTGCGGCTCTGCTCGGCCGTCTGAGACCCACCGAGAGGAGCACCCGATGACCACGACCGCACCGAGCACGAGGCCCGACCAGGTCGACCGGATCAGCCAGGTCGACCTGGCCGCTCTGGTGGCCCGTCGCGAGCCCGGCCGGCCGCTCGAGTCGCCGTTCTACACCAGCCCCGACGTCTTCGCCGCCGACGTCGCGGGCGTGCTTGCCCATACCTGGCTGTTCGTGGCCACGGAGGCCGAGCTGCGGGAGCCCGGCGACTTCCTCACCGTCGAGGTGGGCACCTGGTCGGTGATCCTGGTCCGCGACGACGACGAGGTGGTGCGGGCCTTCCACAACGTCTGCCGCCACCGCGGCGCGCGCATCCTGGCCGAGCGCGCGGGCTCGGTCGGCAACATCGTGTGCGGCTACCACCGCTGGACCTATGCCGCCGACGGCTCCCTGCTGCACGCGGGCGACCAGCCGGCCGGCTTCGACAAGAGCTGCTTCGGGCTCCGGCCGGTCCACCTCCGGGTCGTCGCCGGGCTGGTGTTCGTCTGCCTCGCCCCGGAGGCGCCGGCCGACTTCGAGGAGGTCGCCGCCGTGGTCGCGCCGTACCTCCTGCCGCACCAGCTCCACCGCACCAAGGTCGCCGCCCAGGTCGACCTGGTCGAGGAGGCCAACTGGAAGCTGGTGATGGAGAACAACCGCGAGTGCTACCACTGCGAGGGCGGGCACCCCGAGCTGATCTGCACCTTCTTCCCCACCTACGGGTACGCCGAGGACGCGATCCCCGCCCGGCTGCGACCCGCCCACGAGCGCTACCTCCGCGCCGAGGCCGAGCTCGAGCGGGCCTGCGAGGAGCGCGGGATGCCCTACCGCGCGGTCGAGGACCTCCAGGACCGCGTCTCGGCCTTCCGGGTGCAGCGCGAGGCGCTCGACGGCGCCGGCGAGTCCTACACCCTCGACGGACGCTCGGCGAGCGGCCGCCTGCTCGGCGACCTCGACAGCCCGCGACTGGGGCGGCTCTCGCTGCACACCCAGCCCAACGCGTGGTTCCACTTCCTCGCCGACCACGCCGTGACCTTCAGCGTGCTGCCGCTCTCGGCCGAACGGACGTTGGTGCGGACCACCTGGCTGGTGCACGAGGACGCCGAGGAGGGCGTCGACTACGACGTCGACCACCTCACCCACGTGTGGCGCGAGACCAACGAGCAGGACAGCGTCTTCTGCGCCCGTGCCCAGCAGGGCGTCAGCAGCCCGGCCTACCTCCCCGGCCCGTACGCCGCCAGCGAGTACCAGGTCGACGCGTTCACCACCTGGTACCTCGACCGCGTGAAGGAGCACCTGGCCCGATGACCGCCACCATCGCCCGTCCCGAGACCGGGTCCGGCCTCGCCGGCTCCCTGCTGTGCACCGGCGTCGTCGACGTCACCCACGACGTCCGCAGCTTCGTGCTGCGGCCCGCCGTGCCCGCGGCGTACGACTTCGAGCCGGGCCAGCACCTCACGCTGACCGTGCCGGTGGCCGGGGAGCCGGTCAGCCGCTGCTACACGATCTCCTCCAGCCCGCGGCGCCCCGAGGAGCTCACGATCACCGTCAAGCGGGTGCCGGGCGGGCCGGTGTCGAACTGGCTGCACGACCACCTGCGGGCGGGCGACACCGTGGTCGCCGACGGGCCGCTGGGGAGCTTCAGCACCACCCACCACCCCGCCGCGCGCTACCTGTTCCTCTCGGCGGGGAGCGGCATCACGCCGCTGATGTCGATGCTGCGCACCGTCCACGAGGACCGGGCGGACGTCGACGTCGTCCTCGTCCACCACGCGCGGACCCCGGCCGACATCGTCTTCCGCGACGAGCTGCGCACCATCGAGGCCGAGCACCCCTCGGTCCGGGTCGTCGTGGTGTGCGAGACCGACGCCGCGGACGAGACGTGGACCGGTCCGCGCGGCCGCGTCACCCTGCAGCAGCTGCGCGACGCGGCCCCCGACCTCGCCGAGCGCGAGGTCTTCACCTGCGGCCCGGCGCCCTACATGGCGGCCGTGCGCGACCTGCTCGCCGAGGCCGGCGCCGCGCCCGAGCGGTGCCACGAGGAGTCCTTCTCCCTGGCCGGCCCCGAGGCGCCGTCGACCGTCGTCGGGGCCGGCACCGGCACGTCGTACGCCGTGAAGCTGCGCCGCAGCGGGCGGTCCTTCCGGTGCGCCGAGGACACCCCGGTGCTCATGGCCGCCGCGGCCGCCGGCATCACGCTGCCGTCCTCGTGCCAGGAGGGGGTCTGCGGCACCTGCAAGACCCTGGTGCTGGCCGGACGCGTCGAGATGGAGCACCAGGGCGGCATCCGGCCGCGCGAGGTCGCCCAGGGTCAGGCCCTGCTGTGCTGCTCGACGCCCTGCGAGGACCTCGTCCTGGACGCCTGAGACCCGCGCTCCGCGCTGCGCCAGCCGGGTGCGCGTAGGCTCGGAGCAGTACCGAGGGTTCCCGATCCGGGTCCCTCGGGACGGATCGCAGGGCCTCGTCCGCGAACGCCTCTCTGTGTCCCCGCCCCTTCGTGAGGCACGACGATCAGAGACGGGGTCCCTCGTGGACACCACCATGGCCCGCGCCATCGCTCACGCCGCCCAGCAGATGCACCGTCCGGCCACGGTCGACGACACCCTCGAGGTGATCGTGCGCAGCGCCGTCGAGGCGCTTCCCACCTTCGACCACATCGGGGTCTCCACCGTGGAGAAGGACGGGCGGATCGTCACGCGCGCCTCCACGAGCGCACTGGTGCTCGAGCTCGACGACCTGCAGTACTCGCTGGCCGAGGGCCCGTGCGTGGCGAGCATGGACGGCGACGACGTCGTCCCCGCGCCGCGCATCGCCGGCGACGAGCGCTGGCCCCACTACCTGCCCGGAGCGCTGGCGCTCGGGCTGCGCTCGCAGCTGGGGGTGCGGCTCCACCTCGACGACCACGGCACCATCGGGGGCCTCAACCTCTACTCCACCACCAGCGACGACATCAGCGAGGAGGACGTCGCCGTCGCGGCCTTCTTCGCCACCCACGCCGCGCTGGCCCTGGGCACGGCGCGCCACGTCGAGTCGCTCAACCAGGCCGTGGCGACCCGACAGCTGATCGGGCAGGCCATCGGCATCCTGATGGAGCGCTACGTGCTCTCCGAGCAGGCGGCGCAGGCCTTCTTGTGGCGGACGTCGTCGCACGGCAACACCAAGGTCCGCGCGGTCGCGGCCGACCTGGTCGACGACGCCGACCGTCGGGCGAGGTCGGCGTGAACCCCACCGGAGCGCCCGGTCGCCGTGGTGTGGGGACGGGGCTCGACCAGCCCGGCGAGCAGCTCCTGACCCCCGGCGCGGTGGCCGACCTGCTCCACGTCGACCGCAGGACCGTCGCCCGGTGGGTGCGGGCCGTCAAGCTCGCCTCGATCCGTACGCCGGGCGGGCACCACCGGTTCCGCAGCTCCGACGTCGTGGCGATCCGAGCCGGTGCCTACGAGCGCCTCGACCACGCCCGGGAGGAGCACGCCGCGACCTCGGTCCCTCGGGCCTCCGCCGAGTCGCTGGCCGCGGCCGTCGTGGCCGAGGCCGTGGCTGTCGCCCTCGAGGTCGAGGCCCACGACGCCGCCCTCGCCGTCGAGCAGCTTCGGGCCGAGGCGCTCGACGCCGCCGAGCGGGCGGCCTCCGCCGCCGCGAAGGCCGCCGGGGCCCGGGCGTTCGCCGCCGAGACGGCGGCCCGGACCCTCGCCCGCGACGCGGCCCGCACCGCCACCCGGGTCAGGGTCCGGGCCGACGTCGCCGCCTCGCAGGTCGCGGCCGCGGCCGGGGCGGCCCTCGACGCCCGGGTCGCCGCCGGCGAGGACGTCGACGGGGAGCGGCTGGCGGCCCTCGCCGCACAGGCGCGGAGCGCGGCCGACACGACGACCCGCGACGTGGCGCGCGCCGCGGTGGTGGTGGCGGCCGCGGTGGCCGACGCCGCGGCCCGCACGGCGCGCACGACGGCGGCCGCGGAGGTGCTCTACGCCGACGAGGTGGCCCGCGCGGCCCGTGAGCTGCTCCTCACCGCGAGCGTCGCCGCCGACCGCACCAGGCGAGGCACCGAGTCACGCGCCGCGGGGGTGGCCCTGGCTGCGCGGGGGGCGGCCGCGGCGCTGCAGGCCGAGCCTCCGCGCCCGACCGGGCGCGACGGCCTCTCACCTCACGAGGTCGGCCCGGGGTCAGGGACTCGACCGTGACCGCGGCGCTGACGGACGACCTGGGGGAGGGCACGCTCGTGCTGTGCCACGTCTCCCACGTCTACGGGACCGGGTGCTCGCTCCACTTCACCGTCGCGGCGCGCCAGGGCGAGGACCCGCCGGGTCGGTGGTTCGCCGCCGAGGCCGCGGCCAGCGACGCGGTGCTCGCGGCGGGCGGCACCATCACCCACCACCACGCCGTGGGCACCGACCACTGCGCCTGGCTGGCCGGCGAGGTCGAGCAGCGGGCCGGTGCACGGCCTCACGGCCCCGGGCCGCTCGCGCCCGCCAGCCACCGCAGCACCGCCAGCACCCGCTGGTTGTCGTCCTCACCCACGTCGAAGGCGAGCTTGGCGAAGATCGAGCGCAGGTGCGCGTCGACGGTGCGGCGCGAGATCACCAGGTCGGCGGCGATGCCGGGGTTGCTCCGACCCGAGGCGAGCCGGCCGAGGACCTCGCGCTCGCGCTCGGTGAGCGCGTCGAGCCGGTGGTCCTCGCGGCGGACGCCGTCCCCCACGGCGTCGTCGATGACGGTGCCCCCGGCGGCCACCGCCTCGAGCTGGGCGACGAACGTGTCGGTGTCGAGGACCCGGTCCTTGAGCAGGTAGCCGAACGCGTCGGCCCGACCGTCCGCGAGCCGCGCGGCGGTGGGGGCGTCGACACCCTGGGTCAGCACCACCACCGCGAGACCGGGGACGCGCTGCCGCAGGAGGAGCGCGGCGCGCGCCCCGTCGTCGGTGTTGTCCGGGGGCATCCGGACGTCGGTGAGCACCAGGTCGGGTCTCCCCGCGTTCACCGCGGCGACGAGCTGCCGTGCGTCGCCGACCGCGGCCACGACGCGGTGCCCGGCACCCTCCACCAGCCGCACGAGGCCGTCGCGCAGCAGCACCTGGTCCTCGGCGATCACGACGCGCACGGGACCACGGCCTCCACCGCCGTGCCCGGACCGGCGTCCCGGACGACGAGCACGCCGCCCACCGCTGCCACGCGCTCGGCGAGACCGCGCAGTCCTCGGCCCAGACGTGGGTCTGCGCCCCCGCAGCCGTCGTCGCGGACGAGGACCTCCACGCGGTGGTCGTCGCGCACCCGCACCCGCACCTCGACCCGGTGCGCGGTGGCGTGCTTGACGGCGTTGGTCACCGCCTCCGCGACCACGAAGTACGCCGCCGCCTCGGCGACCGCCCCGAAGCGGGCCGTCGGCAGCTCGAGGCCCACCAGCGGGTGCAGGGGGCGCAGCAGCTCGGCGAGGGCGGGAGCCAGTCCGTCGCGGACGAGCACGTCGGGCAGCCGGCCGCCGCCCAGAGCCCGGACGTCCTCCACCGCCGCGCGGAGCGTGGTGACCGCCTCCTCGGCGAGCAGGGCCGCCGCGGGGTCCCCGAGGTCCCGGGCGCCCAGCTGGAGCTGGAGCGCCAGTCCGAGCAGGCGGCCCTGGATCCCGTCGTGCAGGTCGTTGCTGAGCCTGGTCCGCTCGCGCTGCGCGGCGGACTCGGCCCGGAGCGACGCCTGCTCGACCCGCGCCTCGAGCAGCGCGGGCTCGACCTGCACGTCGACGTCGCCGAGCTCTCGGAGCCGATGCGCCGCGGCCGGGTCGGCGGTGATGGCGACGACCGTGGGCGACCCGGTCGCGGAACGCGCGACGACGACGTCGTGGCGCCCCGGGTCCGGCGTCGGGCCGGACCCGTCGGGGTCGTAGCCCAGCTCGAGGTCACCGTCGCCCACCACGCGGCGGAGCACGTGGAGCAGGGCCAGCCGCTGCCCTCCCGCGCCGACGGGCCCCAGCCGGGCGAGCTCGTGGCGCACCTCGCTCGCCGGGTCCACGACACGCAGCGTCCAGCGGTGCAGCCACCACCAGGGCAGCACCGTCGCGAGTGCCACCACCATCCCCACCATCACCGCCGGGCCGGGAGCCGCCTCCGCGGCCGCCGTGCCCAGCGTGGCCAGCGCGCCGACCACGAGGCTCAGCGCCGCGAGCAGCGCGTGCATGGTCGCGACGACGGTCGAGGTGTGCAGCACCGGTGAGCCCTGCGGTGCCCCTGCGCCCAGCGACAGCAGCCCGCACGACAGCGTTCCCACCGAGAACCCCAGCATGAGCAGCGTGACGCCGTCGGTCCCGCCCACGGTGGTGGCGACCAGCCCGAGCAGGACGCACCCGGTGATGACGACGACCGGGACCAGCGAGGCGAGGGCAGCCACCAGCGCGCGGCGGCGTACCTCCCCGCTGGTGCCGCGGACGCCGGCCCAGGTGCCGACCGGCGCGATCGCGAACGAGCCGAACCACGACACCGAGGCGACCAGCAGGAGCAGCTCCGAGCCGGGGACCGCGAGCGAGACGGCGGTGACCGCCGCCCCGACGCCCGCGACGACCAGCACGGCCCGTTCCCACCGACGGTGCGTGCGCCCCACGGCGTGGGCTCCGGCCAGGAGGGGAGCCAGCTGCACGAGGGTCAGCGGCACGACGTGCCAGGCGTTCGCGAGCACCCGGGTGGCGGAGCCGCCCACCTCGGCTGCAGCCACGGCGAGGACCGTGGGGTAGGCGAGCACGGACGCACCCAGGGCGCCGACCGCCCACGCGTGCCGGGCCGACGCGTCGGCGGACGCCCGCGCCACCGACCCCAGGAGCAGGGCCCCCGCGAGCGCCATCACCGCCCGGGTGGTCACGTCCAGCCGGAGCTCGGTGTCGCGCCACGGCAGACCGAGGCTGAGCGCGAAGCCCACCAGCCCGGCTGCCGCGACCAGCAGCCAGACCAGCGGCGGGAACCCCCGTGTGCGGCGCACCCCTTCATCGTCGGTCAGGTCGCCCGCTCTGGGAATAGGCGAGAACGCCGATGCAGACCCGGAGGTCGGCTGCCTAGCGTCGGCTGCCCCGGACCCAGGAGGAGCGATGACCACCACCTCGACCCGCGAGGCCACCACCACCGACGAGCCCTACCCGGACGCCGTGCCGTGGGGGCTCCCGGCCGCTGTGGGCGGGGCGCTCGCGCTCGCGGTCTGCAACGCGCTGGTGGGCTACACCCCCGGCCAGCAGGACATCGGCTCGACCACCGACCTGGTGCGCGTCGTCGACGAGCACCGGCTGCTGACCGAGGCCGTCGTGGCCACCGGCCTGCTGGCGGTGGCGCTGCTCGTGCCCGGCATCTGGGCGGTCACCGCCGTGCTGCGCCGTCGGGCTCCGCGCCTGGCCGGCCTCGGTGGCTGGGCCATGGCGACCGGGTACGTCTTCAGCATCGCGCTCAGCGTGGAGTCGTCGGTCGCGCTTGCCGTGGCGCGCAGCGGCGAGGACCCGGCGACCTACGCCGAGGCGATGAACTCACACCTGCCGGTCACGAGCATCGCGCTGTACGCCGTGTTCGGCCTCGGCGCGCTCGGCGGCGGCCTGCTGCTCGGAGCCGCGATGCTGCGCCAGCGCGACGCGGTGCCGGTCTGGGCGGGCGCGGCCCTGGTCGCCTCGGAGCCGGTGCGGGTGCTCGGCCTGGTGCTCGGCCTCCCCTGGGGCCCGCCCCTGGCCTCGGTGCTGATCGCGGTCGCCTTCGCCGGGGTGTGGCGCACGTGTCGTCCCGACGTCGGGTGAGGGGCGACCGGTTCACGCCCGGGCGGGCACTCCCTTGCGCCAGGCGCTGTAGGAGGTGAGCCGCTGCCCGGCCGGACGGGCCAGCCACGGCCAGGGGTGCAGCTCGGCGACGTCGACCGCGGCGGAGCGGCGGGCGAACCCGGGCACCGGGGCGAAGGTCGCGGCCACGGGGGTGCCGGCCAGCTCGTCGCCCACCCGGCCCCGACGCACGTCGACCTCACGGCGCTCGGCCAGGTCGGCGAGGCACTCGGCCAGGAACACCAGGCGCTTGCCGGACAGGCGCAGCGAGCGCAGCAGCGGCTCGTCGTACACGAAGACGACCGGGAGGTCGGGGTGGGCCGCCAGCGCCGGGTCGGCGTCGCCCAGCGACTCCGCGGTGAGCCAGACCGCTGCCGGCTGGCCGCCGGGCTCGACGCGCTCCGGTCCGGCTCCCGGGCCGGTCGTCTCGTCGTACCTCGCGAGGGGGCTCCGGGCGACCGACGGCCCGCGCTCGGCGTCGGGCCAGCCCTGGATCGGGCAGGCGTCGCGCAGCGGGCAGGAGCGGCACAGCTGCGGTGCGCGCTTCTCGACCTGCCAGCGGCTGAAGCCGTAGGGCTTGCCGGTCCCGCTGCCGACCGTCCACTGCCAGCCGAGCCGGTTGGCCGCGCGCGACCCGTCGAGCAGGTGCCGGAAGAAGTCGTCCTCGCCCTCGCGCCAGTCGCGGCCGTGCCGCACCGTCCAGTGGGAGGCCCACCACATCCGCGTCTGGTTGACCAGCCAGCCCTCGCCCTCGAGCGACTCGCGCAGCCACGAGGTGCACGCCATGTCCTCGTCCCACTCCGGGGGAGCGGACGGATGCGGGGGGTCGTAGCGCAGCGGGCCACGCGTGGCGGTGCCGGCGCGGGCGTAGACGTGGCGGGCGTACTCCTGCCACAGCAGCTCGTCGCGGTAGCGCCGTCGGTCCGAGGACGGGGCATCGGCGACGGCCTCCCACACCTCGGGCAGGCTCAGCAGCCCGTGCCGGACGTACGGCGAGAGCCGGGTCGCCCCGCGCCGCGACTCCGGCAGCACCGTCGACCTCGACCGGGCGTAGCCGGCCACGTCGATGGTCGCCAGCGCGAGGTCGGCCGCCGCCTGGCCGCCCCGGTGGCCCCCGGCGCGGACCCCGTCGGGTCCCTCCAGGGTGAGGTCGCCGAGGTGGGCGGCGACCCACGCCACCACCGCCCCGGTGTCGTCGACGTCCGGCAGCGGGGGGAGGGTGGGCACCCGCCCAGACTGCCAGCCGGGTCGCGACGGGGTCGTCGGTGCCGTCGGGCAGGATGCGCCCATGCGCGACGTGACGGCTGCGGCCCCGACCAGCCCGCTGGAGACGCTGCGCACCGTCTTCGGCTACCCCGAGTTCCGGGGGGAGCAGGCGGCCGTCATCGACACCGTGGTGGCCGGGGGAGACGCCCTGGTGCTGATGCCGACCGGCGGCGGCAAGTCGCTGTGCTACCAGGTGCCCGCGCTGGTCCGGCCCGGCACCGGCGTCGTCGTCTCGCCGCTGATCGCGCTGATGCAGGACCAGGTCGACGCCCTCGCCGCGCTCGGCGTGCGCGCCGCCTTCCTCAACTCCACGCAGGACCCGCAGGAGCGACGGCGCGTCGAGACGGCCTACGTCGGCGGCGAGCTCGACCTGCTCTACCTGGCGCCCGAGCGGCTCTCGGTGGCCTCGACCCTGCAGCTGCTCGACCGCGGTGAGATCTCGCTGTTCGCGATCGACGAGGCCCACTGCGTCTCCTCCTGGGGCCACGACTTCCGTCCCGACTACCTCCAGCTCGCCGTGCTGGGGGAGCGGTGGCCCGGCGTCCCGCGGATCGCGCTGACCGCGACCGCGACGCAGGCGACGGCCGCCGACATCGTCGAGCGGCTCCACCTGGGCTCGGCGCGCACGTTCGTCGCGGGCTTCGACCGGCCCAACATCGAGTACCGCATCGTGCCCAAGGCCAACCCCCGCGCCCAGCTGCTCGACCTGCTCCGCACCGAGCACGCGGGCGACGCCGGCATCGTCTACTGCCTCTCGCGCAGGTCGGTCGAGGAGACCGCCGCGTTCCTGGTCAAGAACGGCATCACCGCGCTGCCCTACCACGCGGGGCTGGACGCCTCCGTGCGCGCGGAGCACCAGGCGCGGTTCCTGCGCGAACCCGGTCTGGTGATGACCGCGACCATCGCGTTCGGCATGGGGATCGACAAGCCCGACGTGCGCTTCGTGGCCCACCTCGACCTGCCCAAGTCGGTCGAGGGCTACTACCAGGAGACGGGACGGGCGGGCCGCGACGGCGCCCCGGCCACCGCCTGGCTGGCCTACGGCCTGGCCGACGTCGTCCAGCAGCGGCGGATGATCGACACCTCCGAGGGCGACGCCGCCCACCGTCGCCGGCTGGGCCAGAACCTCGACGCCATGCTCGCGCTCTGCGAGACGGTGGAGTGCCGCCGCGTACAGCTGCTCGCCTACTTCGGGCAGGAGTCGGGCCCGTGCGGCAACTGCGACACCTGCACCAGCCCGCCACAGACCTGGGACGGCACGGTCGCCGCGCAGAAGCTGCTCTCGGCCGTGGTGCGGCTGCACCAACGCGGCCAGCGCTACGGCGCCGGCCACGTCGTCGACATCCTGCTGGGCAACGCCACGCCGCGCGTCACCCAGCTCGGCCACACCGACCTGACCGTCTTCGGCATCGGCACCGAGCTCGACGCCGCCGGCTGGCGGGGCGTCGTGAGGCAGCTGCTCGCGCGGCGGCTGCTCGCCGTCTCGGCCGACAGCTACGGCACCCTCCAGCTCACCCCGGGGTCCGACGAGGTGCTCCGCGCGGGACGCCAGGTGCCGCTGCGCACCGAGGCGCCCAAGCCGCGTCGCCGCTCGAGCGGCGGCAGCCGCGCCGCGGCGGACGCCACCCCGCTCGACGCCGCGGGCGAGGCGCGCTTCGAGCGGCTGCGTGGCTGGCGGGCCGCGACGGCCAAGGAGGCCGGGCTCCCGGCGTACGTCGTCTTCCACGACGCCACGCTCCGCCAGGTGGCCGCCGAGGTGCCCGCCGACAAGGCGGCCCTGGCCGGCATCTCCGGCATCGGGGCCGGCAAGCTGGAGAAGTGGGGCGATGCGCTCCTCGAGGCCCTCGGGGTGCTCGAGGACCAGCCCATCGCGCCCGGCGACGGTTCCTAGTCGACCGGTCCCGCCGGAGGGCGGTAGCCGGGGCGTCCGCTGGTGCCGGCCGAGCGCAGGGCGGCGCGGCCGACGGCCTTGGCCGAGCGCGACAGCGCCGACTCGGGGGCACCCGAGATCGACGGGGGCATGACCACGACGGGGCAGGAGGCGGCGTACACGATCCGGTGCGCCAGCAGCGGGGACATCGACGCCGTGCGGGGCGCGTCGATGACCAGCAGGTCCGCGTCCCGGGCCTGGTCCAGCAGCCCGCGACGCTTGCCGCCGCGCACCACCCGGAGCTCGGCCTCGTGGTCGGCCCCGAGCACCTCGGCGACGTCGCGCTCCAACGTCGCCTGCTGCTGGGCGTGCAGCGCGGCCGGGTCCTGGGGGATCCGGGACGCGGTGCCGGACGGGGCACCCGGGACGTGGGTCGGCTGGTAGACCCGGACGGCGACCAGCCGCCCGTCGTTGGCCTCGGCCTGGGCCCGGGCCCACACGAGCGCCGTGGGTGACTTCGACGTCGCGCTCACGCCGACGACGACGGTGTAGGGCTGCTGCTGCTCGTCCATGTCGTGCTCCTCGGGTGGGTGGTGGCTCAGACCGGGAGGAGGGTCTTCTGGTTGCCGTCCTCGTCGAACTCGGTGAGGGGCGGCGCGATCTCCTCCAGCGACTTGCCCTCGGCGTCGACGCCCCACACGGCCGCGACCAGGGCGCCGAAGAGCATCACGCCGGTGGCGAGGAGGTAGCCCCAGAACATCGGCGTGCGGTCGGTGCCGTCGCCGATCAGGGCACCGTAGAGCACCGGACCGAGCGCGCCGAAGACCTGCGCGACGCAGAAGAAGTAGGAGATCGCCTGGCCGCGGACCTCCTGGGGGAAGGTCTCGGAGACGGTGAGGTAGCCCGCCGACGCACCGGCGGAGGCGAAGAAGAACGCCACGCACCAGAACGCCGTGTGCGTCACCGCGGTGAGGACGTCGGCCTGGAACAGGAAGGCCGAGATGCCGAGCACGATGCCGCTCGTGGCGTAGCAGCCACCGATCATCTTGCGCCGGCCCACGGTGTCGAACAGTGGGCCCAGCAGCAGCGGTCCGAGCAGGTTGCCGATCGCGAAGGGGAAGAAGAACAGCGCGGCCTGCGAGGCGCTCAGGTCGTAGAAGTTCTTCAGCACCAGCGCGTAGGTGAAGAAGATGGCGTTGTAGAGGAAGCTCTGGGTCACCATCAGCGTCAGGCCCAGCACCGTCCGCGTGGGGTAGAGCTTGAAGAACACGTAGGCCAGCTGCTTGCCCGTCAGGCCCTTGCCCGCCTTGATCCAGCGGGCCTCGGAGTCGTCGTGGTGGGGCAGCTCGATGCCGGACTGTCGCACCCGGTCCTCGATCGAGGAGACGATGACCTCGGCCTCCTCGGCCCGGCCGTGGGTGAGCATCCAGCGCGGGCTCTCGGGGATGTGGCGGCGCAGGTAGATGATGCCGAGACCCAGCACGGGGCCGATGAAGAACGCGATCCGCCAGCCGAGGTCGACCGCGAAGCGGTCGGTGTCGAGCAGGATCGAGCTGGCCACGGCACCGAGCGCGGCGCCGGCCCAGTAGGTGCCGTTGATGGCGAGGTCGACCCGGCCGCGGTGCTTGCCGGGGATCAGCTCGTCGATGGCGGAGTTGATGGCGGAGTACTCGCCACCGATGCCCATGCCCGAGATGAACCGGCACACCAGGAACAGCTCCATGGTGGGCGCCAGGCCCGCGAGGGCCGCACCCACGAGGTAGACGGCCAGGGTCAGCGTGAACATCTTCTTGCGGCCCAGCGTGTCGGTGAGGCGGCCGAAGACCAGCGCGCCCACGACCTCGCCGATGAGGTAGACCGTGCCCGCCAGGCCGACCTGGGCGGCGCTCATGCTGAGCGTCTCCTCGAAGCCGCCGGCCGCGACGATCTGGACCTCGAGGCCGTCGAGGATCCAGGCGGTCCCGAGACCGAAGATCACCATCCAGTGGAAGCGCGACCAGGGCATGTCGTGCATCCGGGCCGGGATCAGGCTCTTGATCGGCCGCTCGTGCGTCGTCGTGGAACTGGACATGGGCAAGTTCTCTCTCACGGAGGGGTCGCGCTCTGGGCCGAGCGTGACGACGCTCACTACCCGCTGGACTGTAGTCACAAACAACCATGCCGGGGAGGGGGCGCACCGGCGCTCGCGCCGCGCGGGCGGGTCGGTCACCGTCTGGCAGCCCGGGTGGTCTGGTCCACCGCCACGTCACCGGCCCGGGTGCGTGCGCGTCCGACCGTGCTGGCCGATGATCGCGAGACCGCCGGACCACGGGGCTCCGGCACTCACTCGGGGGACGCCATGACCACGACACCGGACCGCAGGACCTGGAGCAGGTGGCTGGCCACGGGCGCAGCCGCCTCGGCCGCCCTCGCCGGGGTGGGCCTGGCCGGCCCCGCGGCGCAGGCCGAGCCCACCGCGGCGCCCGAGCAGTGCCCCGCCGCGGTCCCTGTCGAGGACCTGCGCCGCGGCGACGACGTCACCGGGCGCACCGTCACCTCCGGCACCACGCCCGAGGCCTTCACCGGGACGGTGCTCGGCGTCCTCGAGGACGGCATCACCTCGGGGGTCGACATGGTGCTGGTCGACCTGCACTCCACGGCGGTCGACCGCGCCGGCATCTGGAGCGGCATGTCGGGCTCGCCGGTGTACGCCGCCGACGGCCGGCTGATCGGCGCCGTGGCCTACAGCCTGGGCGCCGGCCCCTCGACGGTCGCCGGGGTCACCCCGGCGACCGAGATGTACCGCCTGCTGACGCCCGCGCAGGGCGCCACCACCGCCCCGCGCGTCGCCGCGCCGCTGACCGCCGACCTGCAGCGCTCGGTCGCCCGGGCGGGTGCCGCCACCGGGGCCACCACGATGCGCCGCCTGCGCGTGCCCGTCGGCCTCTCGGGCCTCGGCGCCGAGCGGGTCCGCAGCCTCGCTCCCGCGCTGAACAGCCAGGGCGTGCACCTCGCCGACACCGCGGCCGGTGCGCCGTCCGCCGAGCGCATCCCGGTCACGGCCGGCGGCAACCTGGCCGCGTCGATGGCCTACGGCACCCTGACCGCCGCCGCGGTCGGCACCGCCACCGCCGTGTGCGGCGAGGAGGTGCTGGGCTTCGGGCACCCCATGAACTTCACCGGCGCCAGCACGCTCAGCCTGCACGGCGCCTCGGCCACGCACATCCAGGACGACTCGCTCCTCGGCGGCTTCAAGGTCGCCAACATCGGGGCGCCGATCGGCACCGTCGACCGCGACCGGTTGGCCGGCATCCGTGGCCGCGAGGGCGCGCTGCCCCGCAGCCACGACGTGCGCACGACCGCCACCCAGGGCACCGACACCCGCACCGCCCTCACCCACGTCACGGTCGGCTCGCTGGTGCCCGAGATGGCGTTCGGCACCACCATCGCCGCGCAGGACCGCGTGCTCGACCGCGTCGGCGGGGGCCAGGCCACCACCCGCTGGCGGGTGACCGGCACCCGCAAGGACGGCTCGCCGTTCACCTACACCCGCTCCAACCGCTACGCCGACCCCGCGGACATCTCCGCCACCACCGCCTCGGCGCTGGCGATGGACCTGCTGGCGCTGCAGGACAACCCGGGCGAGGTCGTCCGGATCACCGGCGTCGACGCGGCCACCACGGTCGAGGACACCTACGCGACCTACCGGTTGGCCTCGGTGCAGTACCTCCGCGGCGCGAAGTGGGTCACCCTGCCCCGCCGGGGCGCCACGCTGCCGCAGGGCCGGACGGTGAGGCTGCGGGTCACGCTGACCTCGCGCGAGGCGGCGTCGCGGGTCGTCTCCTCCAGCATCACGGTCCCGCCGCGCTCGGCCGGCCGGCCCGGACTCCTCGTCGTCCGCGGTGGCGGGGAGGACCTCTACTCCTCGGAGGACTTCTTCGAGGACGAGGAGGAGTTCTTCGGCGAGGACGGCCCGGCTCCCTCGGCGGCGACCTTCCCGGCGCTGCTGAAGTCGCTGTCGAGCGCCCCCGCCAACGACGAGGTGGTCACCTCGCTGCAGCTCGCCGGACGCGGCGCGGCAGCCCGCGAGCGCACGACCCGGGTCGACGCCGACCGGGTCGTGGGCGGGGCCAAGCTCTACGTCGTCCGCGCCACCCGCTGAGCCGGGTCGGGTCACGGGTCAGGTCCAGTACAGGACCCGGCAGGCGGGCAGCCGCTCGGCGAGCTCGGTGGTGAACCACCCCCGGAGCTCGGCCATCACCTCGCGCGGGTAGACGTGCTTGGTGGTGCCGAACTTGCCGCGCTTGACCGAGCGGCGCGCCTCGTCCATCTCCAGGGTGGTGCGGGGGTACCACCCGGTCAGGACCTCCTTGCTGCCGGCGGTGAAGCGGTGCGTGATCAGCTCGGCGGTCAGGTCGAGGCCGGGCACGTCGTCGAGGGCGCGAGCGACCAGGTCGAGCAGCTCGCCGTAGTGCTCGCGCCAATCCTCGAGCGGCATGATCGGCGCGATCGTCAGCCCCACCGGGTAGCCCGCCAGCGCGAGCCGGCGCACGGCCTCCAGGCGCTGCTCCAGCGTGCTGGTCCCGCCCTCCCAGCGGCGGGTCACCGGCAGGCAGTTGACGCTGAACCGCACCCGCGTGCGGCCCCCGTGCTCCATGGCGAGGAACGGGTCGACGTCGGCGAACTTGGTCGTCCACCGCAGCTGCACCGGGGCGTCCCACGCGCCGAAGTGCTCCACCGCCCGCTGCCAGCTCCCGGTCAGGTGGTCCAGCGCCAGCGGGTCGCTGTAGCAGGAGGCCTCGAAGGTGGTGCCCTCGTGGCTGCGCGCGGCCGACCGGCTCGTCACCTCGCCCGTCCCGACGTACGACGTGAGGTTGGCCAGGATGCCGTCGAGGTCGGCGTACACCCGGGTGACCGGGGGGCCGGACAGCGACCCGGCGAGGTAGCAGTACTGGCAGTGCGCCGGGCAGCCCTCGGCCAGGTCGACCCGCCAGTCGGCGCTGGGGGAGATGGGCTGCAGCCGCCGCTTGCTCGGCGGGCTGACCACCACGGCCAAGGTGGACTTGGCCCGGGCGTAGGTCTCCCGGTCGGTCTCGCCGCGCACGCCGGTGAGCCGGTTGGCGGTGAGCCGCTCGACCTCGATCCCGAGCGCCTCGACCCGGGCGACGATCCGCTGCCCGTGCGGCTCGTCCAGCGCGGCCGGCGTCACGACCACGCGCTTCGGCGTCCACCGGCGGGCCGACCGGGCGGGCGGGGCGAGCTCGGAGAGGTCCCGCTCCACGGCGGCCTCGCCGCTGGCGCTGTGGGGCTGGGGCTCGACGTCGGGGGCCAGCGGCTGGCTGAGGTCGACGCCCGGTCGCTCGGTGGAAGTCACCCCCTGGCCGTACCCGATCGGTCGCGGTCGGGTGGTCCGGAGGCCCGGGAGCCATCGACCTGCCCGGTTCGTGACGGTCTGGGGGAGTCCCGGACGCGGACCCCGTGAGGTGGGCGGCCCGGGGCACGTCCTGGTCGCGGGGCAGCACCTAGGCTCCTCCTGCCGGGCCGTGGCGCCCGGGGCTGCGACGACACGAGCGGGGGCGAGGGTGCAGCGGATCCTGGACGACCTGCACGTCTTCGTCGAGATGACCGAGGCGATCACCTCCGACCTCGACCTCGACCGGGTGCTGCAGTCGGTGACCGACGCCGGCACCCGGCTCTCCGCCGCCCGCTTCGGTGCGTTCTTCTATCGCTCGGTCGACGACGGCGCCGAGCGCGGCGGGCTCCGGGTGATCTCGGGCGACGGCCGCCGCGAGTTCGCGCACCTGCCCGTGACCCGGCTGGTCGAGCTGTTCTCCGCCACCTTCGCGGGTCGCGAGACGGTGCGGCTCGACGACGTCGGCGACGACC
Organism: Marmoricola sp. Leaf446; assembly: GCF_001424755.1. GTDB lineage: Bacteria > Actinomycetota > Actinomycetes > Propionibacteriales > Nocardioidaceae > Marmoricola. Next base: position 1,645,029 of record NZ_LMRF01000001.1, on the reverse strand, counting down.
TGCCCGAGGAGGTACGCCGCGGCCGGCGACCGCTGCGCAGCTACCTCGGCACCCCCGTCGTGGCCCGCTCCGGCGAGGTCATCGGGGCGCTGCTGTTCGGCCACCCCGAGGTCGCCGCCTTCGACCAGCGCAGCGAGGACGTGGTGCGGCTGGTGGCGACCCAGGCGGCCGTGGCCGTGGAGAACGCCCGCTCCTACGCCGAGGAGCAGCTGGCCCGGCGGGCCGCCGAGCAGGCCGCCGAGCGGCTCGCGCTGCTGCAGACCATCACCTCGCGCCTCGCGCGCGCCGTCGACCGCGACCAGGTGCTGGTCGCGGTCGTCGACGCCCTGGTCGGTCCGCTGGGTGCGAGCCGGGTGGGGGTCTACCTGCGCGAGGGGGCGGTCTACCGCGCGGCGGCCGGCGTCGGCGCGGCGCCGGCCCGGGACGCGGCCGTGGCGCCGCAGCGCCCGCAGCACGGGGAGTTCCCGGTCGACGGGGACAACCCGGTGGCCGTCTGCGCGGCCGAGCGTCGCCCCCTCGTGCACAGCTCGGTGGCAGACCTGGCCGAGCGGTTCCCCGAGGTGGCGGCGGTGGTGACGGGCATGGAGGCCTCGGTGCTGCTCCCGCTGGTGGTGGGGGAGCGGACGTTGGGCGTCCTGGCGCTGGCGTGGCGCGAGCCGCGGATCTTCGACGCCGTCGAGCTCGCGTGGCTGCGCAGCGCGGTCGAGCAGCTCTCCCTGGCGCTGGTGCAGGTCGAGCTGCGCGACTCCGAGGCCGCGGCCCAGGCCGCCCTGCGCGACAGCGCGGCGTACGCCATCTCGGTCTCGCGGACGCTGCAGCGCTCGCTGCTGCCCCCGGCGCTGCCGGACGTGGAGTCGCTCGCCGTGGCGGTGCGCTACGTGCCGTCGGTGGTCGACGCCGAGGTCGGCGGTGACTGGTACGACGTGATCGCCACCCCCGACGGGGCCGTGGTGCTGGTGATCGGCGACGTGCAGGGCCACAGCATCGGAGCGGCCGCGGTGATGGGCCAGCTGCGGGTGGCGCTCAACGCCTACCTCGTCGAGAGCCACCCGCCCCACGTCGCGCTGTCGCGGGTCAACCGCGTGATGGAGACGCTGCGCACCGACGCGATCGCCACCTGCTGCCTGGTCCGCATCGACCCCGCCACCGGGCACGTGGCGGTGGTCCGGGCCGGGCACACCCTGCCGGTGCTGTGGCGGGCCGACGGCGAGGTGACCGAGCTCGAGGGCGACGGCGGCATCCCGCTCGGGGTGCTGCCGGAGTGGGAGTGGCCCACCACCGAGCTCCACCTCGGGGCGGGCGACCGGCTGCTGCTCTACACCGACGGCCTGGTCGAGGTGCCGGGCGAGGACGTCGACGACGGCGTGGCGGCGCTGCTCCGTGCCGTGGCCTCGACCGGCGCCGGGGCACGCGACGCCGCGGCGCGGGAAGGCGAGGTCACCGGCCACGCCCGTCAGGAGCGGCTGGAGGGCGACGTCGACGCCGTGCTCGCCCAGGTGGGGATGCGCACGCGCGACGACGTCGCCGTGCTGGCCTGCGAGTACGCCGGCCCGGCCGCGAGCTACCGGCGCGAGGAGCTGCAGGTGACCACGCTGCCCGAGGTCACGGCGGCGCGCGAGTTCGGCCGCCGCACCCTGACGCGCTGGGGCCTGGTGCACCTCGACGACACGGTGTCGCTGCTCGTGACCGAGCTGGTCACCAACGCCCTGGTGCACACCGACGGTCCGGCGCGGCTCGAGCTGCGACGCCACGAGGGCGCCGTGCGCGTGATGGTGAGCGACTCGCTGTCCAAGGTGCCCCGCCCCCGGGCGGTCGACTCCGACGCGACGGGCGGGCGCGGCCTGCTGGTCGTCGGCGCGCTGTCGATGGGGTGGGGCGTGGAGCCCCACGGCGAGGGCAAGACCGTCTGGGCCGACGTCCGGGCCTGACCCGTCCGACGGGCGGGATCCCCGATCCGGCGCCTCCGCTTAGTCTAGTATTTCGGTGTACTGAGTTGACTTTGACCGAGCTGCAGGAGGAACCGTCATGACCGTGGTGCGCGAGCCGAGGACGAGCAGGGAGCGACTCCGGTCCACGGACGTGCGCGCCTGCCTCGACCCCGACGCGGTGCCCCCGGTGCAGGCGGCCTCCTCGCGGCGCACGGCGGAGTGGGTCCGGGGCCTGGACCGCCTCTCCCGGCGGCGTCCCGACGCGGTCGGCACCAGCCCGTTGGCCCGGGTGGCGCTCGACGCCCTGCGGGCCTCGGTCTAGTGGGCGCACGACGCGCCACGCGCGCCCGGGCCTCCGGGTCGGTGCGCCTGGCCCGCTTCGTCGCGGACCCGCAGCGCAGCCTCGACCGCCTCGACCGGGTCTCCCGGCTGTGGCCGGTCTCGGCCTGCTTCGGGGCCTTCGCCTACGTCGCCGTGCGGTCGGCGGTCGGCGGCCACGGGTCGGCGGCCGCGATCTACGCCGCCCTCGCCGCGGCCTTCGTCGCGCTGCTGCTGTGGCTGCTGCACCTCGACGCGCGGGTCACGCACCCGCCGGAGCCGCGACCAGGGCGCTGACGAGGCGGTCGACGGCGGCCGGCTCGGCCTGGGCCAGGAACAGCGACGGCTCGACGAGCTCGACCTCGAGCACGCAGCAGCCGCCGTCGTCGTCGCGCACGACGTCGACCCGGGCGTAGGCCGGGGTGCCCAGCAGCCCCACCACCACCTCCATCGCGGCGTCGCCGACGGCGACCTGGTCGGCCGTGGCCTCGTGCGGGGCGTTGGTCTCCGCGGCGAACAGGTCCTCGACCGCCCCGGCACGTGGCACCGCCACGCGCTTGCTGGCGGCGTGGCTGAAGCGCCCCTGCAGGTAGACGAGCGGCCACTCGCCGTCGGTGGCGACCGAGGCCAGGAACGGCTGCACCAGCACGGCCCGGTCGGCGGCGTGCAGCCGGGCGACGTGGGCGAGCGCGACGTCGTGGTGCTCGGGGCCGTAGGTCGCGGTGTCGCGGCTGCCCGCGCCGACCGCCGGCTTGACCACGAAGTCACCCCCGTCGAGGCCGTCGAGGTCGGCGGGCTCGCCGGGGAGCAGGAAGGTGGTCGGCGTGATCGGCACGCCGGCCGCGTCGAGGTCGCGCAGGTAGTGCTTGTCGAGGCTCCAGCGCACCGTCGCGGGCGGGTTGACCAGGTCGGTGGCCGCGGCCACCCGGTCCAGCCACGGCAGGAACTCCGCGAGCCGCTCGGGGTAGTCCCACGTCGAGCGCAGCACCGCGCGGTCGTAGCCCGCCCAGTCCACCCGGGGGTCGTCCCAGTCGACGACGTCGACCACCACGCCGGAGCGCTCCAGCGCCGGCACCACCAGCGGCTCGTCCTCGTCGCGGCCGCGCGCGGCCCGCGTCGTCACCCACGCCAGTCGTCCGATCACGCTCCGCAGCGTGCCAGGTGCCACCGACAGGTGGGGGGCCACCGGGTGGGCCCTCAGTCGCCGGGGGCCGTCAGGCCGAGCAGGTCCCGGGCCGCGGCGGAGCGGGCGAGCGCGAGGTCGAGGACGTCGGGGCGGGCGGCGTACCACGCGAGCTGGGCCTGTGCGACCGTGCCGGCGGTGACGGGGCGGCCGCCGACGAGCCAGTCGGGGCGAGGCGCGTCGTCGAGACCGTGGGCCGCGACCACGGCCGCCTCGAGCGGCGCGACCACCGAGGTGAGCAGCGGCCGGTCGCCGGTGGTGGCCCGCGCCTGCAGCCCCAGGGCCGCGCGGACCCGCGCGGCGACCGGCTCGAGGAGGCGGTTGCCGGGGTGGTTGACGGTGCGGACGGTGTCGCCGGCCGGGCGCCGCAGCAGGTCGCTCACGGGGACCGCGCCCGCGGCGGCCTCCCGCCGGGCGAGCTCGGCCACGGAGGCGTCGGCGACGGCGAGGACCCGGTCGGGTGCGGCGGGGCCGGGGTCCGGGGCGGTGCGGCCGGCGCGACGCAACGCGGCCTCGGTGACGAGGCGGACGTCGTGGTAGGCCACGACCGGCGGCTCGGGGTCGACCAGGCCGGGCGGGTGCATCACGAGGTGCCACGGGTGCAGCCCGGCGTAGCGGATGATCGGGACCGGGGCGACCGCGGCCGTGGGCGGCAGCTGCGCCACCTGCTGCTCGGTGCCGATCGGCAGCCCGCGGTAGTCGGCACGCACGGGCTGGGCGACCAGCAGGTCGGTGCGCGCGAGCCAGCGGTGCAGCGGCTCGACCTCGTGGGGCCGCACGTCGTGCAGCGGCGGCAGCCGCACCGTGCGCACGTCGTGGCCGTCGAGGAGCAGCCGCAGCGACTCGGCCTGGCAGTTGCCGGTGACCACGAGCACCGGACGACGCTCGTCACCGGGACCGGCGAGGAAGTCGCGGTAGTGCCCCTCCTCGGCCGCCGACCGGCGGACCAGGGGAGGGGAGGCGTCGGGCCAGGTGGTCGTCACGGCCCCAGTCTGTCCCGGGCCGCCCCGCCCCGGCCGGCCCGGTGGGCGGCGGCGAGGATGCGGGGGTGGTCGGTGACGAGCTGGTGCTGCGCGTGGTGACGGCCAACGCCGCGTCCGGACGCGACCGCCGCGGCCGGATCGACCACGCGCGGTGGGCGGGGGCGGTCGCCGAGGCCCAGCACGGGCTCGACGCCGACGTCTGGGCGGTGCAGGAGGTCGACCACCGGCTGCCGCGCTCCGGGCGGACCGACCAGACCGCGGAGCTGGGCTCGGCGCTCTCGGCGCTCTCGGGGGGCGCGACGGCGTGGTCGTCGACCTTCGCGGCGGCCGTGCTCGGGGAGCCGGGGTCACCGGGTGGTGTCCGGCCGGCCACGGGGCCGGATCCGGATGCTGCGTCGTACGGCGTGGCGCTGCACTCACGGCTGCCCGTGCGGGCCACCCACCGCCTGCACCTCGGGCCCTCGCGGCTGCAGGTCCCGGTGCCGCTGCCGCCCGGCGCCGACCGGCGGGTGCTGTGGGTGCCGGACGAGCCGCGGGTCGCACTGGCGGCCGAGCTGCTCGCCCCGACCGGCCCGGTCACCGTGGTCACCACGCACCTGTCCTTCGCCCCCTGGCAGGCCCGGCGCCAGCTCCGCACCCTCCTGGCGTGGGCCGCCGACCTGCCCCGCCCGCTGGTGCTGCTGGGCGACCTCAACCTCGCCGGGGGCACGCCGGGCCGGGTGACCGGCCTGCTGGGCTCGGGGTCGGCGCCGACGTATCCCTCCCACCGGCCGCGACGGCGGCTCGACCACGTGCTGCTCGACGCGGGCGGGACGGCGCTGGCGCTGCGGGACCGGGGTACGCCGCGGCTCGGCGGGTCGGACCACCTGGGCGTCGCCGCCGAGGTCCGGTCGGGCGACCACCGGCGGTTCGGCTGAACCCCTGCAGGTCGCACCCTGCCTGCCTACGATGCCCGTGTGACGGGAGTGGCGGGAGCGGTCGCCGAGATCAGGGCGGTGTCCCGCGACGACCTCGCCCGTGACGTCGCCGTCGGTCTGGGCGACGCCGACGTGCAGCTGCGTGACCTGGTCCACCTGCACGTGGACGCGCTCACCACGGCCCTGGAGCTGGGGGCGCCCGAGCTGCTGGCCGAGCAGGTGCGGTGGGAGGCGACGCGGCTGCGCGGACTCGGTCTGGACCTCGAGGCGCTGGACGTGCGCCGCGCGGTGCTGCGGGCCCTCGGGCCCCACCTCAGCGCGCCGGCGACGAGCCGTGTCCGGCTGCTGCACGGGGAGGTCGCCCACCTCGTGGCCGACCCGGTCGCGCCGACCGGGCCGGAGCTGCCTGCGGGAGCCGCGGCGTACCTCCGCGCCGCGCTGACGCTGCGCCGCACCGAGGCGGTCGGCGTGGTGGAGCAGGCGCTGCGCCGCGGGGCCAGCGCCGCGGAGGTCACCCTCGGCATCCTCCAGCCCGCCCAGGTCGAGGTCGGCCGGCTCTGGCAGGCGGGACACATCACCGTGGCCCAGGAGCACTTCATCAGCGCGGTGACCCAGACCTGCCTCGCGCTCGTGGCCACCTCCACCGACCAGGTGTCGGCGCGCGCGACCTCGCGACTGGTGGCCTCGGCCGTGGGCACCGAGGGGCACGACCTCGGCCTGCGGATGCTGTGCGAGCTGCTGCAGGACGAGGGCTGGGAGACCGAGTTCCTCGGCGCCGGGGTGCCCGGGCCCGACCTCGTCTCGTTCGTCGCCGCCGTCGAGCCCGAGGTGGTGGCGCTGTCGGTGACGCTGCCCGCCGCCCTGGCGTCCGCCCGGGAGACGATCGGGCTGCTCCGCGCCGACCCCGCGTGCCGCGACGTGCGCGTGCTGCTCGGGGGGCGCGCCGTCGACGCCAAGCCCGAGCTGGCCCGGACGCTGGGCGCCGACGGCTGGGCCCCCGGCCCCGCCGAGGCGATCGCGCTGTGCCGCGGCTGGGCCACCCCCGCGTCGCCACCGGCCGCCGACGACGGCTCCCGCGCCTCGCGCCGCGAGCGCGCGCTGGCCGAGCTGGTGCGGCGCTACGAGTTCGAGGAGCGCAACGTCGAGGGCGCCCTGGAGCTCCTCGCCGCCCAGATGCGGCTCACCCCCGACGAGCTGATCGAGCGTCTGGCGCCGCCGCGGGGGTGACGGGGCACGGGGCCCCTCACCGCCCTACTCGACCCCGGGGACGATCCTCAGGTCGCGCACCGCGCCGCCGTCGAGGGCGGCGAGGGCCTCCTGGTAGGCCGGGCTGTCGTGGGCCTCGCGGGCCACCTCGACCGAGGGGAACTCCACCAGCACGGTGCGGGTCATCCGGCCGGCCTCGTAGACCTCCTCCGGCATGCCCCGGGCGATGAAGCGGCCCCCGGCCTCGCGGATGGCGGGCCCGGCCAGCTCGGCGTACGCCGCCAGCTTGGCCTCGTCGGTGATCTCCTGGTAGACGCTGATCCAGTAGGCAGTCATGCCGCCATCCTGTCGGACGGCGGCGGGAGGAGGAGCGGGTGGCCCTGGCGTGGCGTCCCTCGATGGGCCCCCGCCGGCCCGACGACCGGCGTGCCGCGCTGCAGGCGACGGTCTCGGTGACCGGGGCGGTGCTGCTCGTCGTCCTGCTCGACCGCACCGCGTGGACGGCGTACGCCGCGTTCGGCGCCTTCGCGGCGACCTACGGCCGCGGCCAGCCGCCCACCGAGCGACTGCGGAGACAGGCGCTGGGCGCGCTGCTGCTGGTGACCTGTGTGACGGCCGGGGCGGCGGTCGGGACGCTGGCCGAGCGCGACTGGTGGCTGGTGCTCGGGGGTGGCGTGGTGGCCGCGATCGGCAGCGCCGTGGTCGCGCTCGAGGAGTGGCGCCCGCCTGGGCCGGTCTTCCTGGTCTTCGGCTTCGGCGCGGTGGCGAGCGTGCCCCAGGAGCCGGGGTCGGTGCCGGTGGCGCTCGCGGTGTCCGCGGCGAGTGCCGGGTTCGCGTTCCTGGTCGGCAACGGCGCCACCCTGCTCCGTCGCACGCCGCACCGGCCGGTGCCGCTGCGGCGACGGCTGACCTGGCACCCCGCGCTGGCGGGCCTGGCCGTGGCGCTGGCGGGCGGCCTCTCGACGCTGCTCGGCATCGGCCACCCCTACTGGTCGATGGTGGCCGCGGTCGCCGTCGTGGTCGGCCGCGACCGCCGGCACCGCTGGGAGCGTGCGCTGCACCGCGTGGGCGGGACCCTCGCCGGGCTCGTGGTCGCCGCCGGGCTGCTGGTCGTCGTCGACGACCCGTTGGTGGCGGTGCTCGCCGTCGGGGTGCTGCAGCTGCTGACCGAGCTGGTGGTCACGCGGCACTACGCGCTGGCGTTGCTGTTCATCACCCCGCTGGCGCTGCTGATGGGCCAGCTGGCGGCGCCGCGCCCGGTCGGGTCGCTGCTGCTGGACCGCGGCGTGGAGACGGTGGTCGGAGCGGTGGTCGCCCTGCTGGTCGGCCTGGCCGGAGGTCGGCTGCTGCGGGCGGTGGCGCCGCGCGGCTGAGCCGGGTGCGCCGGGCCGAGCGGCGTATATCGTGGGCCGACGTCCCGGGCGGTCGCGCGCGGGACGGGCACGATCACGAGGGGGGTCCCGTGTCCGTCGTACGCCGTCCCCTCGCCGCGCGCGTGCTGGTCACCGCCGTCGTGCTCGTCGGCGTCGTCTTCGCCGCCACCACGGTGCCCGGCGTGCGGTCCCGGCCCGGCTTCTGGGTGCCGGTCGACGGCTGGCTGCAGGGCACGGCGTACGTCCTGATGGCGGCCCTGGCCGTGCTGCGTCCGCTGCTGGTGCGCCGCGACCGGCTGCTGTGGGGGCTGGTCGCGGCGGCCGTGACGGCCCGCAGCATCGCCTTCCTGCTGTTCTTCAGCGTGGTCCGCACGCAGCAGCCGATCCCGTACCCCTCGGTCAGCGACGGCTTCTGGATCACCAGCGCGCTGCTCCTGCTCGTGGCGCTCGCCTCGCGCGCCCGCCACGGTCGGGCGTCCGCGCTCTCCCGGCTCCTCCTCCTCGACGGGCTCGTCGGTGCGCTGGCGGCCGCGGGCCTGGCCCTGGCCGTCGTCGTCCCGGTGCTGCGCGCCGCCGACGCCCCCGGCACGCCGCCCGCGGCCGTGGGGGTCAACCTGGCCTACCCGCTGCTCGACGTGGTGGCGCTCGTCCTCGTGGCGGCCCTCGTGGCGGCCGGCTGCCGGGCGGAGCGGCCCGACCTGGTGCTGCTGGCCGGCATCGTGGTCTCCGCCGCGGTCGACGTGACCTACCTGCTGATGGTCAACGAGGGCGTGTGGCGCCCCGGCACCCCCGTCTCCGCCCTGGCGTACGTCGGCACCGCGCTCGTCTGCCTCGCCCCCTGGGCGTCCGCGGCCGACCTCCAGGACCGTCCCGAGCCAGGAGTGGCCGCGGAGCCGGACCAGACGACGCGGTCCATCACCGCCCCCGGGATCGCCTGGACCGCCGTGCTCGCCGTCTTCTCGCTGGTGGGGCTGCTGGTCGTCGAGGTCGTCGACGACCGCCCGTCGGTCCTCGCCCAGGTGCTGCTGACGAGCGCCGTCGTGGTCGCCATGGGCCGCGGCCTGCTGACGCTGCGCGAGGACCAGCAGGAGACCGACACGATGCTGGGCTTCAGCGCCCAGGAGCGGCAGCGGTTCGCGGCGCTGGTGGAGGCCTCCGACGACTTCATCGCCATCGCCGGCCTCGACGGGCGGCTGCTCTACCTCAACCCGGCCGGGCGGGCGCTGACCGGCATCCCGGCGGAGGCCGACGTGCGCGGGATGAGCTACGAGGCGTTCCGTCCCGACGAGGAGCTCGAGCGGTCGCGGTCGGTGGCGATGCCGCGGCTGCGCTCCTCCGGCCACTTCGAGTCGCGCACCTGGCTGCGGCACCAGGGCGGCGAGGAGCCGGTGCCGGTGCTCAGCCACAGCTTCGTGATGCGCAGCCCCAGCACCGGCCAGGCGTTCGCGCTCGGCAGCATCCAGCGCGACGTCACCGAGATGGACGAGGCGCAGCGCCAGCTGCAGCGGCTCGCCGACGAGCGCCAGCAGCTGCTGACCCGGCTGGTCGAGGTGCAGGACGACGAGCGCGCCCGGATCGCCGCCGACGTCCACGACGACTCGGTGCAGGCGCTGGCCGCGGTGCAGCTGCGGCTCGGGCTGCTGGAGCGCCAGCTCGACGAGCACCTCGACGACGAGCAGCGCCGGTCGCTGGCGACCGTGCAGGAGACGGTGGCGGGGGCGACCGCCCGGTTGCGGCACCTGCTCTTCGACCTGGAGTCGCCGGCCCGGCGTACGGACCTGGTGACGGCGCTGGAGGAGGCCGCGTCGTACGTGCTGGGGGAGGTCGGGGTGACCTGGACCGTCCACGGCGAGCGGACGGCCGTGCTGCCCGAGGCCACCCGCGTCACGGCCTACCGCGTGGCCAAGGAGGCGCTGGTCAACGCGCGCAAGCACGCCGACGCCACCCACGTCCACGTCGACGTGCGGACCGACGAGCACGGGGTGGCGGTGAGCGTGGTCGACGACGGGCGCGGCATCGAGGCCGGCCACGACGAGTCGCGCCCCGGGCACCTCGGCCTGGCCGGGATGCGCGACCGCGCCGCGGTGGCTGGCGGTCACCTCGAGGTCGAGGCCGGTCCCGAGGGAGGCACGTGCCTGCGGGTCTGGCTGCCACTGCCCCCGTCGGGGGACGCCGTGGCACAGTGACCGGCGTGAGCGTGCGCATCGGATACAAGGCCTCGGCCGAGCAGTTCGACCCCCGTCGGCTCGTGGAGCTCGGCGTCCTCGCCGAGGAGGTGGGGCTCGACAGCGTGATGGTCTCCGACCACTTCCAGCCGTGGCGCCACGTCGACGGCCACGCGCCGTACGCCATGTCGCTGCTGGCCGCGCTCGGTGAGCGCACCGAGCGGATCGTGATGGGTACCTCGGTGCTCACCCCGACCTTCCGCTACAACCCGGCCGTGCTCGCCCAGGCCTTCGGCACGCTGGGCTCGCTCTACCCCGATCGCGTGCTGCTCGGCGTCGGCACCGGCGAGGCGCTCAACGAGACGGCCGTGTCGGGCGCGGCGTGGCCGGAGTTCAAGGAGCGGTTCGCGCGGCTGCGCGAGTCGGTGCGGCTGATGCGCGCGCTGTGGGCGGGGGAGCGGGTCAGCTTCGACGGCGACTACTACCGCACCGTCGACGCGACCGTCTACGACCGGCCCGAGGGCGGCGTGCCCGTCTACGTCGCCGCAGGCGGACCCGTCGTGGCGAAGTACGCCGGCCGCGCCGGCGACGGCTTCATCTGCACCAGCGGCAAGGGCATGGAGCTCTACACCGACAAGCTGCTCCCGGCCGTGCTCGAGGGCGCCGAGGCCGGGGACCGCGACCCCGCGACCATCGACCGCACCATCGAGATCAAGCTGTCGTACGCCGCGACCCGTGAGCAGGCGCTGGAGAACTGCCGCTTCTGGGCGCCGCTGTCGCTCACCCCCGAGCAGAAGCACGGCGTCGACGACCCGGTCGAGATGGCCCGCGTGGCCGACGAGCTGCCGATCGAGCAGGTCGCCCAGCGCTGGATCGTCGAGACCGACCCCGACGCCGTCGTCGAGGACGTCCGCCCCTACCTCGAGGCCGGCTTCGAGCACCTCGTCTTCCACGCCCCCGGCCACGACCAGGAGACCTTCCTGCGCGACTTCGGCCGCGACGTCCTCCCGAGGCTCCGCAACCTCTAGCCCACGCCGACCGGGCAATCGCCGCCCGCCCGAGCACGCCGACCGGGCAGCTCTCGCGCGCGCAGGGGCGCCGAGCGGGCAGTTGTCGCGCGCGGTGCGGGGTACGGGCCCCCTGACCGCCCGACCCGCTCGAGAGGACCCCGCATGTCCAGCAGCTCCACCCCGTCCGTCGCCCTGCTCGGCACCGGCACCATGGGCGCCGGGATGGCGCGCAACATCGCCGCCGCCGGCCTGCCGCTGACGGTCTGGAACCGCAGTCCTGAGAAGGCACGGCCGCTGGCCGACGTGGCCACCGTGGCCGACGACCTGGTCTCCGCGGTCGAGGGCGCCGACGTCGTGGTCACCATGCTGTACGACGCCGACAGCGTCGTGGACACCATGGAGCAGCTGCGCGGCCACCTCGGTGCCGACACGGTGTGGCTGCAGCAGAGCACCATCGGCGTCGAGGGCTCCGACCGCGTGGTGGCGCTGGCCGCCGACCTGGGCGTCATGTTGGTCGACGCCCCCGTGCTGGGCACCAAGAAGCCGGCCGAGGACGGTGCCCTGGTGGTGCTCGCGGCCGGGCCGAGCGACGTGCGCGACCGGGTGGCGCCGGTCCTCGACGCCGTCGGCAGCCGGACCATCTGGGTCGCCGAGGAGCCCGGCGGCGGCAGCCGGCTCAAGCTGGCCGCCAACGCGTGGGTCGTGACCGTGCTGGAGGGCGTCGCCGACTCGTTGACGCTGACCCGCGAGCTGGGTCTCGACCCCGCGCTGTTCCTCGAGGCTGTCAGCGGCGGGGCGATGGACGCGCCGTACGTCCAGCTCAAGGGCAAGGCGATGCTCGCCGGCAGCTACGAGCCGGCCTTCGCGCTGTCGGGCGCGCTCAAGGACGTCGACCTCATCCTGGCGGCGGCCGGGTCCGCCGGGGTCGACCTGGCCGCGATGCCGGGCATCCGCGACCACCTCGCCCGCGCCGTCGACGCGGGCCACGGCGACGAGGACATGGCCGCGACGTACGCCGCGCACTGAGCACGGATCGCCCGCTCGGCGCTCCTGGACGTGCCAGGAGTGCCCGCTCGGCGGTCGTGGACGTGCTGGGAGTGCCCGGTCAGCGGAGGGGGAGGCCGGTGCGGTCCTCGAGCTCCTCGAGGGTCGCGCCGTACGGCTCCCTCAGTCGTACGCCGGCCGGCGTGATCTCGAAGACGCCGTGTTCGGTGTAGACCCGGCTGACGCAGGCCACGCCGGTGAGCGGGTAGGTGCACTCACGCACCAGCTTGGACGCGCCGTCCTTGCCGAAGAGCGTCATCATCACGAACACGTCCTTGGCGCCGATGGCGAGGTCCATCGCCCCGCCGACGGCCGGGATCGCGTCGGGCGCGCCGGTGTGCCAGTTGGCCAGGTCGCCGTTGACCGCGACCTGGAAGGCGCCGAGCACGCAGACGTCGAGGTGACCGCCGCGCATCATCGCGAAGGAGTCGGCGTGGTGGAAGTACGACGCCCCCGGCGTCTCCACCACGGGGATCTTGCCGGCGTTGATCAGGTCGGGGTCGACCTCGTCGCCCACCGCGGCCCGGCCCATGCCGAGCATGCCGTTCTCGGTGTGCAGCACCACGCCGCGCTCGAGGTCGAGGTGGTCGGCGACCAGCGTGGGCTGACCGATGCCGAGGTTGACGAACGCGCCGGTGGGGATGTCGTCGGCGATCATCGCCGCGATCTGGTCCTTGGTGAGGCGGTCGCTCACGGGGTCACCACCACTCGGTCGACGTAGATGCCGGGGGTCACGACGACCTCCGGGTCGAGCTCGCCGGTCGCCACGACGCGGCTGACCTGCACCACGGTGGTGGTGGCCGCGGTGGCCATCACCGGTCCGAAGTTGCGGGCGGTCTTGCGGTAGACGAGGTTGCCCGTCCGGTCGGCCACGTGGGCCTTGACCAGGGCGTAGTCGCCCCTGATCGGCAGCTCCAGGACGTAGCGGCGCCCGTCGATGGTGCGCTCCTCCTTGCCCTCCGCGAGCGGCGTGCCGACGCCGGTGGGGGAGAAGAACGCGCCGATCCCGGCGCCGGCCGCGCGCATCCGCTCGGCCAGGTTGCCCTGCGGCACCACCTCGAGCTCGATCTTGCCGGCGCGGTAGAGGTCGTCGAAGACCCACGAGTCGCTCTGGCGGGGGAACGAGCAGACCATCTTGCGCACCGCGCCGGAGGCCAGCAGCGCCGCGAGCCCGGTGTCGCCGTTGCCGGCGTTGTTGTTGACCACCGTCAGGTCGCGGGCGCCGCGGCGACGCAGCGCGTCGATCAGCTCCACCGGCTGGCCGGCGGCGCCGAAGCCGCCGATCAGCACGGTCGCGCCATCCGGGACGTCGGCGACCGCGGCGTCGGCCACTGCTGCGGCGTCCGTCGCGTCGGTCGCCTCGAGGACGTCGGTCACGACGCCGCCCCGGGGTTCTCCAGCACCACGGCCAGGCCCTGGCCGACCCCGATGCAGATCGCGGCGACGCCCCAGCGGCGGCCCTCGGTGCGCAGCACCTTGGCCAGCGTGCCGAGGATGCGGCCGCCGGAGGCGCCCAGCGGGTGACCCACGGCGATGGCGCCGCCGCGGGTGTTGACGATCTCCGGGTCGACCTTCCAGGCGTCCAGGCAGGCCAGCGACTGCACCGCGAAGGCCTCGTTGAGCTCGACGGCGCCGACGTCGGACCAGCCGATGCCGGCCCGGGCGAGTGCCTTCTCGGCCGCCTCGACGGGGGCGTAGCCGAAGGCCTGCGGCTCGAGCGCGTGGGCGGCCCGGCCGGCGATGCGCGCCAGCGGGTCGCGCCCGAGGGCGGCCGCGGCCGCCTCGCTGCCGAGCAGCACCGCGGAGGCGCCGTCGGAGAGCGGGGAGGCGTTGCCGGGGGTGATGGTGCCGTCCTTGCGGAACGACGGGCGCAGCCTCGCCAACGAGTCGACGTCGGCCGACGCGCGGACGCCCTCGTCGCGGGTCAGCTCGCTGCCCTCGACGACGACGGTGAGGTCGTCGTAGAAGCCGTCCTCCCACGCCTGGTGGGCGCGGCGGTGCGAGGAGACGGCGAACTCGTCCTGCCGCTCGCGCGAGATGCCGAACCGCTCGACCAGCTGCTCGTTGGCCTCGCCCAGCGAGACCGTCCACTCCTCGGGCATCTGGGGGTTGACGAACCGCCAGCCCAGCGCGGTCGAGACGGCCTCGAGGTTGCCGGCCGGGAAGGCGCGGCTGGGCTTGGGCAGCACCCAGGGCGCGCGGGTCATCGACTCCACGCCGCCGGTCAGCACGACCTCGGCGTCGCCGGTCTCGACCTGGCGGGAGCCGATCATCGCGGCGTCGAGCGAGGAGCCGCAGAGCCGGTTGACGGTCACGCCCGGCACCGAGACCGGGAGCCCGGCCAGCAGCGTGGCCATCCGGGCGACGTTCCGGTTCTCCTCGCCGGCGCCGTTGGCGTTGCCGAGGACGACCTCGTCGACGGCCGCCGGGTCGAGGCCGGGGGTCCGCTCCAGGACCGCCTTCAGGACGGTCGCGGCGAGGTCGTCGGGCCGGGTGCCGGCGTACGCGCCGCCGAACTTGCCGAACGGGGTGCGGACCGCGTCGTAGACGAACGCGGCGTGGGTGGGGTTGCTCATCGGGTTCCTCCGGTGGGGGCCAGGTCGGTGGTGTCGACGCCCAGGTCGGTGAGGACCTGCTGCGCGACGCGGAAGGCGGAGTTGGCGTCCGGGACGCCGCAGTAGATCGCGCTCTGCAGGAGCACCTCACGGATCTCGGCGACGGTCAGGCCGTTGGTGATCGCGGCCCGCACGTGCATCGCGAGCTCCTCGTGGTGGCCCCGGGCGACGAGGGCGGTGAGGGTGATCATCGAGCGGCTGCGGCGGTCCAGGCCCGGGCGGGTCCAGACCCCGCCCCAGGCGTACTCGGTGATGAAGCGCTGGAAGTCGGCCGTGAAGTCGGTGGTGGCCGCGATCGCGCGGTCGACGTGGGCGTCGCCCAGCACCTCCCGGCGTACGACCATGCCGGCGGCGTGGCGCCCGTCGTCACCGGCGTCGTCGCCGGCGCCGGGCTCCGGCGCGGGGTCCTCGCCCAGCACGTGCTGGCGGATCAGCGCCGCGACCCGCTCGGGCTGCTCGGCCGGTGCCAGGTGGGCGGTGTCGGCGAGCTCGACGTAGCGGCCGTCGCGGACGCCGTCGGCGACCTCCTGGAGCTTCGCCGGGGGCGTGGCCACGTCGTGGACGCCGGCCACGGCGAGGACGGGCGCGCCGACCTCGCCCAGCCGGGGGCGTACGTCGAACCCGGCCAGCGCCTGGCAGACCAGGGCGTACCCCCGGTCGTCGGCCTCGGCCAGCGCGTGCAGCAGCGCCGACCCGGTCTCCAGGGAGCGCTCGAGGAAGCCCGGGGCGAACCAGCGCTCGGCCGACCCCGCCACCATCACGGCGGTCCCGGAGACGCTCACCTGGCCGACCCGGCCCTCCCACATCGCGGGCTCGCCGATCTGCGCGCCGGTGCACAGCAGCACCGCCGAGGTGACCCGGCCGGGGTGGTCGAGCAGCAGCTGCAGGCCGACCGCGCCGCCGACCGAGTCGCCGGCGTAGGCGAAGCCGCCGCCCAGCTCGCCGCGCTGCTCCAGGACGTCCTCGACCACGCGGAGCACGCCCGCGGCGAGGTCGGCCACGGTGAACGGCTGCTCGGGCACGGAGTGGTTGTAGCCGTGGCCGGGGAGGTCCCAGGCCAGCACGTCGAAGACCTCGGTCAGCCCGGCCCGGGCGCACCCGGTCCACAGGGTCGCGGCGGAGGTGCCGAGCGAGGGGCCCAGCACGAGCAGCGGCAGCCGCTCGCGGTGGGCGGCGCCGGTCAGCCGCGCGGCGGTCACGGTGGGGGCGTCCATCTAGTTCTCCTCACGGGCGCGGGCGAGCACGCCGTCGATGATGCTCGCGGTGGCGCCCAGGTAGTGCGCCGGGTCGAAGTCGTCCTCGGGCCGGGGCCGGGTGGAGCCCGCGGGCGGCGCGGTCAGCTCGCGCATGCTGCGGCGCTCGGCCAGCAGGGCCGAGGACCGCTGCGCGACCAGGGCGCTCATGGCGCCGGTGTCGACGTGCAGGCCCTCGAGCACCTCGGCGGCCTGCGAGGCGGCCACGAGCGTGCGGCGCGACAGCGTCGCCAGCGTGGCCCACTCGGTGTGCCACCCGCCGTCGGGCCGCTCGTCGACCGCCTCGGCGGCGGCCAGGTGGAGCTGCGCCGCCAGGGCGGGCGCGGCCAGCGCCGCGCGGCGCACGAGCACGCTGAGCACGGGGTTGGCCTTCTGCGGCATGGTCGAGGAGCCGCCGCGCCCGGCGACCGCCGGCTCGGCGAGCTCCCCGACCTCGGGGCGGGCCAGCACCAGCACGTCGTTGGCGACGTGGCCGAGCGCGTCGGTGGTGCGGACCAGCGCGTCGGCGTACGCCGTGAACGGGGTGCGGACGGTGTGCCACGGCGGCGAGGCCTCGAGGCCGAGCCCGCGGGCGAGGTCGGCGGCCGCGTCCAGGGCGGCGTCGGGGCCGCCCGCGATCTCGGCCACCGCGGCCAGGGTGCCGGCGGCGCCGCCGACCTGCACCGGGAAGCGGAGGCCGCGCAGCGCGTCGCGGGCGTCGAGCACCCCGCGCAGCCACTGCGCCGCCTTGAGCCCGAAGGTGAGGGGCACGGCGTGCTGGGTCAGGGTGCGGCCGGCCATGAGGTCGTCGCGGTGCCGCTCGGCCAGCGTCGCGAGCGCGGCGACCTGGCGGTCCAGCGTGCCCAGCAGCTGGCGCGTGGTGGTGCGGGCGCCCAGCACGAGCGCGGTGTCGACGACGTCCTGGCTGGTCAGCCCCCGGTGCAGCCAGCGGCCGGGGTCGGCCACCGGACGGCCCCCGCGTTCGCGCAGCAGCGTGAGGAGCGGCACCAACGGGTTGCCGCTGGACTCCGCGCGCGAGGCGACCAGGGTGACGTCGGCCGAGGTGACGAGCGAGGTGAGGTCGCGACGGGCCGCGGGCGGGGCGATGCCGCGGTCGACGAGCACGTCGAGCCACGCCTGCTCCACCGCGACCAGGCCGTGCAGCAGGGCGGAGTCGGTGAAGACCTCGCCGGCGCGCTCGTCACCGGGCCACAGCAGGTCCGCCATCAGGCGGGCGACCCGTGGCCGAGGAACACCGTCTCGTCCTCGCCCTGGAGCCGGACGTCGAAGACGAAGCCGTGCTCGTCGCGGGTCGCCACCAGGGTGTGCCGCCGGTCCTCGGGCACACCGGCCAGGAACGGGTCGGCGGCGAGCGCATCCTCGTCGAGCGGCAGGTAGACGCGGGTCAGGAGGCGGTCGAGCAGACCGCGGGCGAAGACCGTCATCGCCACGAAGGGCGCCCGCCCCGGGGTGGTCGCACCCGGCACGACGGTGGTGAAGGTGTAGCGGCCGGCCGGGTCGACCGGCGTACGTCCGAAGCCGGTGAACTCGAACGGGTCGCGTCGCAGCGACCCCTCGGCGGTGGAGGCACGCCCCTCGGCGTCGGCCTGCCAGATCTCGAGCAACGCGTCGGGGACCGGGTCGCCGTGGCCGTCGTACACCGTGCCGCGCAGGCGTACGGCGCCCGGGTGCGACGCCGGGACCAGCAGCTCGCCGCCGGCGACGGGCAGGGCATAGCCGAAGAACGGGCCGATGGTCTGGCCCGGGGTCGCCACGAGGGGCGTGGTCGGGTCGCTCACTGCTCGGCCTCCATGGGGGTGCGGTGCGTGCCGGTCAGCACGATGTCCCAGCGGTAGCCGGTGGCCCACTCGTGCTGCGTCACCTCGTGGTCGTACGCCGCGACGAGCCGCTCGCGCGCCCGGGGATCCACGATCGCCTGGTAGATCGGGTCGAGCGCGAACAGCGGGTCGCCGGGGAAGTACATCTGCGTGATCATCCGCTGCGTGAACTCGGTGCCGAAGAGCGAGAAGTGGATGTGCGCCGGGCGCCACGCGTTGCGGTGGTTCTTCCACGGGTAGGGACCGGGCTTGATCGTGGTGAACCGGTAGGTGCCGTCGGCATCGGTCAGGCAGCGCCCGACGCCGGTGAAGTGCGGGTCGACCGGGGCGGGGTGCTGGTCGCGCTGGTGGATGTAGCGGCCGGCGGCGTTGGCCTGCCAGACCTCGACCAGCTGGTGGCGCACCGGCCGGCCGTCGGCGTCGAGCACCCGGCCGGTCACGACCATCCGCTCGCCGACCGGGTCGCCGCCGTGCTGGATGGTCAGGTCGGCCTCGGCCGGCCCGACGTCGCGGTGGCCGAACACGGGGGCGACCAGCTCGACGCCCTCGGGGTCGGCGTGGTGGAGGTCCTTGGTGGGGTGGCGCAGCAGGCTCGACCGGTAGGGCGCGTAGTCGAGCCGGGGGCGCGTCTCCTCGCGCCCCGCCGCGTCGTACTCCTCGCGGATGCCGGCGATCTCGGCGTCGATCCGGGCCTGGGTCGCCAGGGCGGCGTCCGGTGCCGTGTCGGTGGTGGGGGTCACCCCTGCAACGTAGGGGAGCCGGCCCGCCGGACGGAGGGCCGCCCTTCCGCTGAGCGGAATCACGATGTGGCTGTCGTCACGCCCGGCTGCCACGGTCACCCCATGAGCACCTCGTCGTCCCCTGCCCCCGCACCGTCGTCCGGCGCCGGCCGCGACCTCTGGCCGGTCTGGCTCTGCTGGATCGCCGTCGCGCTCGACGGCTTCGACCTCGTCGTCCTCGGCGCGGTCATCCCGACCCTCAAGGCGAGCGGCGACCTCGGGTTCACCGCCTCCTCGCTGACCGCCGCCTCGACGCTGGGGCTGGTGGGGGTCGGGATCGGCGCCGTCGCGGTCGGCCCGCTGACCGACCGGGTGGGCCGCCGCGTGACGCTGATCGGCTGCATCGCGCTGTTCTCGGTGCTCACCCTCGCGATCGCGGTCGCCCAGGACACCACGCAGTTCATCGCGCTGCGCTTCCTCGCCGGGCTGGGTCTCGGCGCCTGCCTCCCGACGGCGCTGGCGTTCATGACCGAGCACGCCCCCACCGGGCGCGGCGGCACCGCCGTCACCCGGATGATGACCGGTTACCACGTCGGTGCGGTGCTGACCGCGCTGCTGGCCCTGGTGCTCATCGAGCCGCTCGGCTGGCGCGCGATGTTCGTGGTCGGCGGCCTGCTCGGCCTCGCCACGCTCCCGGTGATGTGGCTCAGGCTCCCCGAGTCCGAGACCTACCTGCGGGCCGTGGCCGACCGCGACGCCGGCCGCGCCACGGTGGCGGTCCGCAGCGGCGACGTCGTCCGCGGCCGCTACCTCGCGGTGAGCATCGGGCTGTGGGTCGCCTCCTTCATGGGCCTGCTGCTGGTCTACGGCCTGAACACCTGGCTGCCGACGATCATGGGCGAGGCGGGCTACTCCATCGAGGCCGGCACCGGGCTGCTGCTCGTGCTCAACGTCGGTGCCGTGATCGGTCTCCTGGTGGCCGGCGGCATCTCGGACTCGCGCGGCAACAAGCCGACCGTGCTGCTGTGGTTCGGCCTCGCCGCGGTCTTCCTGGCGCTGCTGTCGATCCGGATGGACAGCACCCTGGTGGTGTACGGCGCGGTGCTGCTGGCCGGCATCTTCGTCTTCAGCGCCCAGGTGCTCGTCTACGCCTTCGTGGGCCACCTCTACCCGCCGGAGATCCGCGGCACCGCGCTCGGCCTCGCCGCCGGCGTCGGCCGCGTCGGCGCCATCGTCGGCCCCTTCCTCGGTGGGGCCCTGGTCACCGCCGGCATCGCCTACCCGTGGGGCTTCTACGCCTTCGCCGTCGCCGCACTGCTCGCCGTCGGTGCCCTGGCCACCGTCCCGGCGCACCTGAGGCGCGAGGAGGCCGTCGCCGCCTGAGCGGCGACGGGACCCGTCTGCTTCCGCCCAGTGGGAGGATGACCGGCATGGCGGGGAACAGCGCGACGCCCGGGGCGAGCGTGACGGGGCGTGCGCTGGCGCTGGTGGGGGCCTTCGACGAGCGGCACCGACGGCTCACGCTGACCGACCTCGCCGCTCGGGCCGGGCTGCCGGTGACGACGGCCCACCGGCTGGTGGGGGAGCTTGTCGCCTGGGGCGCGCTGCGGCGCACGTCGTCGGGCGACTACGTCGTCGGGCGGCGGCTGTGGGACGTCGGCATGCTCGCCCCCGTCCAGACCGGGCTGCGCGACGTCGCCTCGCCGCACCTGCACGACCTCTACGGCGCGACCCACGCCACCGTCCACCTGGCCGTCCGTGACGGCGTCCAGGTGCTGTACGTCGACCGCCTGTCCGGCAACGCCTCGGTGCCCGTCGTCAGCACCATCGGCTCCCGGCTGCCGTTGCACGCGACGGGCGTGGGCAAGGTGCTCCTCGCCCACGCACCTCCGGCCGTGCAGCAGGAGGTGCTCTCCGGCCTGACCCGGATCACGCCGTACACCGTGAGCCAGCCCGGCGTCCTGCAGCGCCAGCTGCGGGCGGTGCTGGAGGAGGACCACGCCACCACCAGCGAGGAGATGAGCCTGGGCGCCTGCTCGGTCGCGGTGCCGGTCCGTGCCGGCGGCGCCGTGGTGGCCGCGCTCGGCATCGTGGTCCCGAGCCTGCGCAAGGACGCGCCCCGCCTGGTGGCGGCCCTGCAGGTGGCCGCGCACGGCGTCGGCCGCTCGCTCACCGCCGCGGGCGGCCCGGCCTGAGGCCGGCCCCGCCCACGTCCCGACCCCGGTTCCGGTCAGCGGAAGCACGGTGTGGTCGCGGTCACGCGGGACCGGCAGGCTCCTCGCATGGCCCAGACCCAGCTGACCCGCACCCGCGTCGGCATCGTCGGCGGCGGCCCCGCCGGCCTGATGCTGTCCCACCTGCTCGCGCTGTCCGGCATCGACTCCGTCGTCGTCGACGTGCGCACCCGCCGCGAGATCGAGCAGACCCACCGCGCCGGCATCCTGGAGCAGGACAGCGTCCGGATGCTCGTGGAGAGCGGCGTCTCCGACCGCGTGCTGCGTGACGGCTACCGCCACGGCGGGATCGAGCTGGCCTTCGCCGGCGCCGGGCACCGGATCGACTTCGAGGCCCTGGTCGGGGCGGCGGCCCAGCTCTACCCCCAGACCGACGTCTTCGTCGACCTCGCCGACGCCCGGGAGCGCGACGGCGGCGACGTCCGGTTCGGCGTCACCGAGGTCTCGGTCCACGACCTCACCGCCGACGAGCCCCGGGTGCGCTTCACCGACGCCGACGGGGCGGCGCACGAGGTGCGCTGCGAGCTGGTCGTCGGCGCGGACGGGTCGCGCGGCGTGTGCCGCGGCTCGGTGCCCGAGGGGCAGCGGCGCCAGTACTTCCGCGAGTACCCCTACGCCTGGTTCGGGATCCTCGCCGAGGCCCCGCCCAGCGCCCCGGAGCTGATCTACAACCACTCCGACCGCGGCTTCGCGCTCATCAGCCAGCGCACCGAGACCCTCCAGCGGATGTACTTCCAGTGCGACGCCGGCGAGGACGTCCGGCAGTGGAGCGACGACCGGATCTGGGAGGAGCTGCAGACCCGGGTCGGCGCCAACGGCTACACGCTGTGCCAGGGGCCGATCACCTCGAAGACGGTGCTGCCGTTCCGCAGCTTCGTGCAGGAGCCGATGCGCCACGGCCGCCTCGTGCTCGCCGGCGACGCGGCGCACACCGTCCCGCCGACCGGCGCCAAGGGGCTCAACCTCGCCCTGGCCGACGTGCGGGTCCTGGCCGAGGAGGTCGAGCGGGCGCTGGCCAAGCAGGACCTCGGGCTGCTCGACGCCTACGGCGAGCGTGCGCTGGAGCGGGTCTGGAAGGCGCAGCACTTCTCCTACTGGATGACCACGATGCTCCACCGGCTGCCCGACGCCAGCGACTTCGACGTACGCCGCCAGGAGGGCGAGCTGACCTCGCTGGTGTCCTCGACGGCCGGCTCGACCTACCTCGCCGAGGGGTACACCGGCTGGCCGCAGGGGTGAACCCCTGCGCCCCACCCGTCCCACCACGAGGACCGCGGGCCACCACTGGTCCACACCGGGCGGGCGGTTCGCATGGCCCGTTCGGACTAGATCGGCGTGTTGCGCGCGTCGGTCGTACAAATCGGGCGTTCCATGGTGCAGAAGGAACCGACGAGGGGCACCGACGATGATCACCACCGACATGGCGCTGTACGCGCCGACCACCACCACGGACGCCACCGACGTGCGTCCGCTGGTCTGCGGCTGCGGGCA
Source organism: Marmoricola sp. Leaf446 (assembly GCF_001424755.1). Taxonomy (GTDB): domain Bacteria; phylum Actinomycetota; class Actinomycetes; order Propionibacteriales; family Nocardioidaceae; genus Marmoricola. Next base: position 1,622,773 of record NZ_LMRF01000001.1, on the reverse strand, counting down.
GGAGCTGAGCGGCGTACGACGCGCCCACTGCCCGCGGTGCGGCTGCTGCCTGAACTGAACGACCCCGTCGCTAGGGTGACCTCCGACGACCCGTCAGGAGGCATCGCGGTGGCCCGGCAGCTCAGTGGCGCGCGCACCTCGGCAGTGTGGACGCTGCCGAACGTGATCAGCATGGTGCGGCTGGCCGGTGTGCCCCTCTTCCTGTGGCTGGTCATCGGTCCCGAGGCCGACGTCTGGGCCCTGGTCGTGCTCATGGTCTCCGGCTTCTCGGACTGGCTCGACGGCTATCTCGCCCGCCGGCTCGACCAGACCTCCAAGCTGGGGGAGATCCTCGACCCCGTCGCCGACCGGCTCTACATCCTCGCCGCGGTGGTCGGGCTGCTCTACCGCGACATCATCCCGTGGTGGGTGGCGATCATCCTGCCCGCGCGCGACGCGTTCCTGTGGTGCCTCGTGCCGTTCCTGCGCACGCGTGGCTACTCCGCGCTCCCGGTCCACTACCTCGGCAAGGCCGCGACCGCGGCCCTGCTCTACGCCTTCCCGCTGCTGTTCCTCGGCGACGGCGACGGCCCGGTCGCCACGCTGTCGCTGGTCTTCGGGTGGGCCTTCGCGATCTGGGGGATGGGCCTGTACTGGTGGGCGGGCCTGCTCTACGCCTGGCAGGTCCGGCTGCTGATGGCCGACCGCGACCGTCGCGCGCCGAGCCTCTCGGAGCCGTGATGGCGGACCGTCACGAGGACCCCGTCCCCCCCGCGGAGCCCGCCCGGCTGCCGGCCCAGGCGACGATGGGCCTGCTCGACTACCTGACCTCCCACGCCGTCGACGAGGACTACGCCTTCGTCGCCGAGCGCGACCGGGCTGCGCGTGCCGCAGGCGGCGACGACACCCCGGCCCGCCGGCGCCGCGTCGGCCCGCTCGGGGCCGTGGCCGTCGCCGGGGTGGCCGTGCTCGTGGTCGCCGCCGGGGTGCAGAACTCTCGCAGCGCCGCCGCCGACGAGAGCGACCGGCGCGAGCTCGCGGGCCAGGTCTCGCGGGCCCGGCAGCAGCTGGAGACCGAGCGGGTGCGGCTCGCGGCACTGGAGCGCGAGACCGACCGGCTGCAGGCCCGCCAGCTGGCCTCCGACGAGTCCGCCACGGGCATCCGCACCCGCATCCAGGACCTCGGGGCCCGGGCCGGCACGCTCGCCGTCACCGGACCCGGCGTCCGCGTGGTCGCCGACGACGCCCCCGGCAGCACCAGCGACCGCACCACGGTGCTCGACAGCGACCTGCAGCGGCTGGCCAACGGGTTCTGGGAGGCCGGCGCCGAGGCGATCGCGATCAACGGGCAGCGGCTGACCAACCTGAGCACCATCCGGATCGCCGGCGGCGCGATCACGGTCAACGCACGGTCGCTGCGGCCGCCGTACGTCCTGCAGGTGGTGGGGAACCCCGACACGCTGCCCGCGCGGTTCGCCGAGACCACGAGCGGTCAGGCATGGTTGGACCTCGAGCGCCAGGTGGGGCTGCAGCTGACCATCACGCCGCAGGACGACCTGCGGCTGCCCGCCACCGAGGTGACGCTGCGCTACGTGGACCAGGTCGCGCAGGCGCGCCGACGAGCCGGACAGGAGGCAACCCCGTGATCGCGATCCTCGGACTCGTCGTGGGGGTGCTGCTCGGCCTGTGGCTCACCCCCGACGTCCCGCTCGCCTTCGAGCCCTACCTGCCGATCGCGGTCGTGGCCGCGCTCGACGCCGTCTTCGGTGCCTTCCGTGCCTTCCTCGACGGCATCTTCGACGACAAGGTCTTCGTGATCTCCTTCGTCAGCAACGTGCTGATCGCGGCCGTCATCGTCTTCCTCGGCGACCAGCTCGGCGTCGGCGCCCAGCTCTCCACCGGTGTCGTGGTCGTGCTCGGCATCCGGATCTTCTCCAACGTCGCCGCCATCCGGCGGCACCTGTTCCATGCCTGAGGACCGGCCCCAGGAACCGGAGTCGAGCCGGCCCGGGCCGAGCCGGCCCGAGACCGGGCGCGACCGGTTGCTCGGCTCGCTGCGCCGGCCCAGCCGCGGCCAGGCCATCGCCGGGGTGCTCGTCGGCCTGCTGGGCTTCGCCGCGGTCACCCAGGTGCGGGTGGCCGGCCAGGACGACGACTACGACGGGCTGCGCGAGGCCGAGCTGGTGCAGGCCCTCAACGGGCTGCAGGCCGCCTCGCGCCGCGCCGAGCGCGACATCTCCTCCCTGGAGGAGACCCGCGACCGGCTCAACAGCTCCTCGGAGCGGCGCAGCGCCGCCCTCGAGCAGGCCCGCACCGAGATCGCGACGCTCGGCGTGCTGGCCGGCACCACCGCGGCGACGGGCCCCGGCATCCGGGTCACCGTCGAGGACCCCCGGCGCACCCTCGACCTCGACAACCTGCTCGACGGCATCGAGGAGCTGCGCAACGCCGGGGTCGAGGCCATCGAGATCAACGACCAGGTGCGGGTGGTCGCGCAGACCAGCTTCGAGGACGACGACAACGGCATCCGGGTCGACGGGGTGGTGCTCGGGGCGCCGTACGTCATCGACGCGATCGGCAGCCCGGACACCCTCGCCGGGGCCCTCAGCTTCTCCAAGGGGTTCATCGAGGACGTCGAGGACGACGGGGGCAGCGTGCGCGTCGAGAAGGTCGACGAGGTGGACGTCAGCGTGACCCGATCGCCCACCGCTCCCCGCTACGCCGAGCCGGTCCCCGGGCAGTAGGGTCCTGGGTCACGACTCACCCACGTCGCCTCCCGAGGAGCAGCGTTGTACCCCGATGACCTGAAGTACACCTCCGAGCACGAGTGGCTCCGCGAGCCCGGCCAGAGCGAGGGCTCGGTCCGCGTCGGCATCACCGAGTACGCCCAGGACGCCCTCGGGGACATCGTCTTCGTGCAGCTGCCGGAGGTGGGCGAGACCGTCACCGCCGGCGCCGTGGTGGGGGAGCTGGAGTCCACCAAGTCCGTCAGCGAGGTCTACGCCCCGCTCGGCGGCGAGGTCGTGGCCCGCAACGAGGCGCTCGACGCCACCCCCGAGCTGGTCAACACCGACCCCTACGGCGAGGGCTGGCTCTTCGAGATCCGCGCCGACGACACCGGCGCGGCCGACCTCATGGACGCCGCCGCCTACCAGGAGACGCTCGAGGGCTGATCCCCCTCGGCCCTCCTCCGCCGGCCTCGTCCGGACCGGCTCCGGCGTGTCGCCCGAGGCGCGCCGACGGCGGTGGCGGACACAGGTGGCGCTGGTAGGTTGTGGCCAACCTTGACCCTCCAGTGACGCTTCAGGGTTGTCACGGGGGCGGGGACACGCACCACGCAGGACCACGGACGCTCGCCCCGGGCGAGCACGACGGACTGGAGACCGACGACATGCCCTTCTGCTCGCAGTGCGGGAGCGAGAACTCCTCCAACGCACGGTTCTGCTCGCAGTGCGGTACGCCGCTGGCCGGTGCCGCCGCGCCCGGCTCGTCCACCCCGGCCGGCTCGTCCGGCCCCGCCGGTGGCGAACCCGTCGCCCACGACTCGACACAGACCATCACCTTCGGCGGGCCGACCCCCAAGCCCGACGCCGACGAGCGCGGCTCGCTCGCGCCGGCCGACGCCGCCGCGGTCGACGCGCTCCCGGCGGGCAGCGCCCTGCTGGTGGTCCAGCGCGGCGCCGGCGCCGGGTCGCGCTACCTGCTCGACCGCGACCTCTCCACGGTCGGACGGCACCCGGAGAGCGAGATCTTCCTCGACGACATCACCGTGTCGCGTCGTCACGTGGAGTTCCGTCGCACCGGCGAGGGGTTCCGGGTGCACGACGTCGGCAGCCTGAACGGCACCTACCTCAACGGCGACCGGGTCGACGACGCGCTGCTCCAGAACGGCGACGAGGTCCGGATCGGCAAGTTCCGGCTCATCTTCTTCGCCAGCGACGCCGGCGACACCCGGGTCGGCTGACCCCGTGCGGCAGACGGCCCGCATCACGATCGGTCAGGCGGTCGCCGACCTCAAGGCGGAGTTCCCGGACGTCGACATCAAGGAGTCGAAGATCCGGCACCTCGAGAACGAGGGCCTGGTCGAGCCCGAGCGCACCCCCTCCGGCTACCGGAAGTACTCCGTGGAGGACATGGAGAAGCTGCGCTACATCATCCGGGCGCAGCGCGAGCACTACCTCCCGCTCAAGGTGATCCGCGAGCACCTCGACGCCCTCGACCGCGGCCTGGAGCCCCCGACCCCCGGCGGCTCGCCCAGCATCCCGGTCGGGCTGCTGGCCAACCCGGCGCCGGGCGTGGAGTCGCTGCTGGGCAACCAGCACGACGTCCGCATCTCGCGCCGCGAGCTGGTCAAGACCGCCGACATCACCGAGGAGCTGCTCGACCAGCTCGAGACCTTCGGCCTGGTGAGGCCGCGCACCGGCTCCAAGCACTACGACGCCGACGCGCTGGTGATCGCCAAGGTCGCGGGCGAGCTCGCGGCGTACGGCCTGGAGCCGCGGCACCTGCGTGCCTTCAAGACCTCGGCCGACCGTGAGATCGGCCTGGTCGAGCAGGTGGTCTCCCCGATCCGCCGCAGCCGCGAGGCCGGCGCGGAGGGTCGGGCGCACCAGACCATGGACGAGCTGGCGGTGCTCTCGGTGCGCTTCCACGCGGCGCTGGTCAAGGCCGGGCTCCGCTCCCTGCGCTGACCACGTCGGGCGCTAGGGTGACCTGGTGCGCGAGGTCGAGGTAGTCGGGGTCCGGGTCGAGATGCCGTCCAACACACCCATCGTCCTGCTCAGGGAGACCGACGGCGAGCGCTACCTGCCGATCTGGATCGGTGCGGTCGAGGCCACCGCGATCGCGTTCGCCCAGCAGGGCGTCGTGCCGCCGCGCCCGCTGACCCACGACCTGCTGCGCGACGTGCTGCAGGCGACCGGCAACGAGGTCGACGAGATCCGCATCACCGAGATGCAGGACAACGTCTTCTACGCCACGCTCGTGCTGACCTCCGGCGTCGAGGTCTCCGCCCGGCCCTCGGACTCCATCGCCCTGGCGCTGCGCACCGGCTCGCGCATCGTGTGCGCCGAGGAGCTGCTGGACGAGGCCGGCATCCTCGTGCCCGACGAGCAGGAGGACGAGGTAGAGAAGTTCCGCGAGTTCCTCGACCACGTCACCCCCGAGGACTTCGAGCAGGGCCAGGCCTGACTCGACGGCCTTCCCGGACCCAGGTCTCACCTTCAACCTCAACTTGAGACTTGCTTCCGACACGCCGCCGGAGTCTTTGACCAACCCTCGAGCCGAGGTCTACCTTCGGGACTGTCTTCGCTGTAACTCCACGGCTGCAACTCCTGTCCCGCACCGGGACGGACGACCGGTCGGCCCCACCCCCCGGAGCTACGACGTGCGGAGCCGGACTCCGGAGGTAGCAGTGGGCACGACGTCAGACGGCGGTTCGACCGCAGGTCACGACCAGCAGGCCGAGCAGGCAGCCCTCGAAGCGGCGCTCGACGCCACCGAGCAGGGGCTGCTCTTCGACGACGACGTCTCCACGCTCGACAAGGACCTCGGCTACCGCGGTCCCACCGCCTGCAACGCGGCCGGCATCACCTACCGCCAGCTCGACTACTGGGCCCGCACCGGCCTGGTCGAGCCCACGGTCCGCGGCGCCACCGGCTCGGGCACCCAGCGCCTCTACAGCTTCCGCGACATCCTGATCCTCAAGATCATCAAGCGCCTGCTCGACGCCGGCATCTCCCTGCAGCAGATCCGCACCGCGGTCTCGCACCTGCGGGCCCGCGGCACCGACGACCTGACCCGCGTGACCTTGATGAGCGACGGCGCCAGCGTCTACGAGTGCACCAGCAACGACGAGGTCATCGACCTGCTCCAGGGTGGCCAGGGCGTCTTCGGCATCGCCATCGGGGGAGTGTGGCGCGAGATCGAGGGGTCGCTCGCCGAGCTGCCCTCCGAGCGCACCGCCGCCGACGAGGGCGTCGAGGACACCGCCGCCGACGAGCTCGCCCAGCGTCGCAAGGCCCGCCAGACCGGCTGAGCCGCACCCCCCTCCAGGTCCCACCAGGCCCCGACGCGCACCGAGTGCGCGCCGGGGCCTGGTATTTTGGGGCCTGCTGACATATCCCGTGCGGGAGAGTCCTCGGTCATCACCGGGGCGCCGAAGGGGCAACTCCTCCCACCAAGCTCTCAGGCACCAGGACCGCACGGGCTGGCACCCAGGAGGGACCCCACCACGGGCCCCCGACTGGGGGGAGGCGCACTCACCACCATCCGATGAGCCGCCTCACGACTGGAGCGAGATGTCAGAGCACCGCGAGACCCTCACCGACCTGCTGCGCCCCCGGCCCTTCGCCGAGCGCCACGTCGGGCCCGACGACCAGCAGCTGACCGAGATGCTCAAGGCCCTCGGGGTCAGCAGCCTCGAGGCCCTGATGGACGACGCCGTGCCCGAGCGGATCCGCGCCGGGGCTCTCGACCTGCCGCCGGCCGCCTCCGAGGCCGACACGGCGCGCGAGCTGCGCGAGATCGCCGCCGAGAACAACCCGCTCGTGCCGATGATCGGGCTGGGCTACCACGGCACGGTCACCCCGCCCGTCGTACGCCGCAACGTGCTGGAGGACCCCTCCTGGTACACCGCCTACACGCCCTACCAGCCCGAGATCAGCCAGGGCCGGCTCGAGGCGCTGATCAACTTCCAGACCGTGGTGGCCGACCTCACCGGGCTGAAGACGTCCAACGCCTCGCTGCTCGACGAGGGCACCGCCGCCGCCGAGGCGATGACGCTCGTGCGCCGCGCCGACCGCAAGGCGAGCGGCCCCTTCGTCGTCGACGCCGACGCGCTGCCCCAGACCATCGCCGTGGTGCAGACCCGCGCCGCCGCGATGGGGCTCGACGTGGTCGTCGCCGACCTGGCGCAGGCCCTGCCCGAGGGCGAGCTGTCCGGCGTGCTGGTGCAGTACCCCGGTGCCTCGGGCCGGGTGCTCGACCCCCGGCCGGTCATCGAGGCCGCCCACGAGCGGGGCGCGCTGGCCGTGGTCGCCGCCGACCTGCTGGCGCTGACGCTCCTGGAGTCGCCCGGCGAGCTCGGGGCCGACGTCGCCGTCGGGTCCTCGCAGCGCTTTGGCGTCCCGCTGTTCTACGGCGGCCCCCACGCCGGCTTCATGGCCGTGCGGGAGGGTCTCGAGCGCCATCTGCCCGGGCGCCTGGTCGGCGTCTCGGTCGACGCGGCCGGCCGGCCGGCGTACCGGCTGGCGCTGCAGACCCGCGAGCAGCACATCCGCCGCGACCGGGCGACCTCCAACATCTGCACCGCGCAGGTGCTGCTCGCCGTCGTCGCCGCGATGTACGCCGTGCACCACGGCCCCGACGGGCTGCGCTCCATCGCCCGGTCGGTCCACGCCCAGGCCGTCGCCCTGGCCGACGCGCTGCGCGAGGGCGGGGTCGGGGTCGTGCACGCCGAGTTCTTCGACACCGTCCTGGCCGAGGTGCCGGGCCGTGCCGCCGAGGTCGTGGCCGCCGCCCGCGAGGCGGGCGTGCACGTGCGCCACGTCGACGCCGACCACGTGGGGCTCTCGACCTCCGAGGTGACCGACGTCGACGTGCTCGAGCGCGTGCTGGGGGCCTTCGGGGTCTCGACGGGCTCGACCGGTGAGGAGGGAGCGCTGGCCGACGCCCGTGTGGGCACGGCGCTGCCGACCGCGCTGCTGCGCGAGACCGACTTCCTCACCCACGAGGTGTTCCACAGCCACCGCTCCGAGACCTCGATGCTGCGCTACCTGCGTCGGCTCTCGGCCCGTGACTACGCGCTCGACCGCGGCATGATCCCGCTGGGCTCGTGCACCATGAAGCTCAACGCGACCACCGAGATGGAGCCGGTGAGCCTGCCCGGGTTCGCCGACCTGCACCCGTTCGCGCCGCCCGAGGACGCCCGCGGCTACCACCGCCTGATCGGCCAGCTCGAGGGCTGGCTGGCCGCCGTCACCGGCTACGACGAGGTGTCGATCCAACCCAACGCCGGCTCGCAGGGTGAGCTCGCCGGGCTGATGGCGATCCGCGGCTTCCACCAGGCCAACGGCCAGGGCGAGCGCGACGTCTGCCTGATCCCGTCCTCGGCGCACGGCACCAACGCCGCGTCGGCCGTGATGGCCGGCATGCGGGTGGTGGTGGTGAAGTCCGCCGCCGACGGCGCCGTCGACATGGACGACCTGCGGGCGCAGTGCGAGACCCACCGCGACGACCTCGCGGCGATCATGGTCACCTACCCCTCGACCCACGGCGCCTACGAGGACACCATCTCCGAGCTCTGCGAGGTCGTGCACGAGGCGGGCGGCCAGGTCTACGTCGACGGGGCCAACCTCAACGCGCTGCTCGGCTACGCCAAGCCCGGTGAGTTCGGCGGCGACGTCTCCCACCTCAACCTGCACAAGACGTTCTGCATCCCCCACGGTGGTGGCGGCCCGGGCGTCGGTCCGGTCGGCGTGCGCGCCCACCTGGCGCCGTACCTGCCCAGCCACCCGGCCCACCCCGTCGCCGACCGCCGCGACGGCATCGGGCCGATCAGCGCGGCGCCGTACGGTTCGGCCGGGATCCTGCCGATCTCGTGGGCCTATGTGCGGATGATGGGCGCCGAGGGGCTCACCCACGCCACCGCGGTGGCGGTGCTGGCGGCCAACTACGTCGCCGCGCGGCTGGAGGACCACTTCCCGGTGCTCTACCGCGGCCACCACTCCCACGTGGCGCACGAGTGCATCCTCGACGTCCGCGGCATCACCAAGGCCAGCGGCGTCACCATCGACGACGTGGCCAAGCGGCTGGTCGACTACGGCTTCCACGCGCCGACGATGAGCTTCCCGGTCGCCGGCACCCTCATGGTGGAGCCGACCGAGAGCGAGGACCTCGCGGAGCTCGACCGGTTCTGCGACGCCATGATCGCGATCCGGGGCGAGATCGCCCGGGTCGAGGCGGGGGAGTGGACGCCCGAGGAGTCCCCCCTCCGGGGCGCGCCGCACACCGCGGCGGCGGTGCTCGCCTCCGAGGGCAGCCGCGCCTACTCCGCCGAGGTCGCGCTGTTCCCGACCGGTCCCGACCCCGACAAGTACTGGCCGCCGGTGAGCCGGATCGACCAGGCCTACGGCGACCGCAACCTGGCCTGCTCCTGCCCGCCGCTGGAGGCCTTCGAGTGACGCGAGCGGAGGCGGCCGGTCCGGACGCCCGGGCCGGCCACTTCCAGGCGGTGCTCGACCGCTACCAGGCCGAGCGCCGGCTGCCCACCGTGGTGGCGGCGGTGCTGGGCGACTCCGAGGACCCGTGGACCACGTGGACCGGTGCGGCCGGTGACGGCGCGTCCGTCGACCGGCAGTACCGCATCGGCTCGATCACCAAGACCCTCACGGCCGTGCTGGTGGTGCGGGCCCACGAGGCCGGGCTGCTCTCGCTGGACGACCCGCTGGGCCGGCACCTGCCGGACTCCGGGGCGTACGCCGACCGGTCGCTGCGCGCGCTGCTCTCGCACACCGCCGGGATGCAGAGCGAGCCGGCCGGGCCGTGGTGGGAGCGGTCGCCCGGCGGCACCGTCGAGCAGCTGCTCGCGGCCAACGACGGCAGCGCGGCGGTGTTCGGCCCCGGCGAGCACCACCACTACTCCAACCTCGGCTACGGGCTGCTCGGCGAGGTGCTCGCCCGGGTGCACGGCCGCCCCTGGTGGGCGCTCGTCGAGGAGCAGGTCCTGGTGCCGTTGGGGATGCGGCGCACGTCGTACGCCCCCGAGGCGGACGCCGCCCCCGGTCTCTCGGTCCACCACCTCGCCGGCACCCTGACGCCCGAGCCCGCCCACGACACCGGGGCGATGGCCCCGGCCGGGCAGGCCTGGAGCACCCTGGCCGACCTGGCGCGGCTCGGCCGGTTCCTCGTCGACGGTCACCCCGACGTGCTCGGCGCCGACTCGCTGCGCGCCATGCGGCAACCGGTGCCGCCGGCCAGCGACTACGGCCTCGGGGTGCGGACCTTCCCGTACGCCGGGGGGGTGCTGGCCGGCCACACCGGCTCGATGCCCGGCTTCCAGGCGGTGCTGCTGGTCGACCCGGTGCACCGCACCGGCGTCGCGGCGCTGACCAACGCCACCACCGGGTTCTCCGGGTCCGAGCTGGCCCGGGCGCTGCTCGGCGACCACACGCCGGGACCCGTCACGCCCTGGCGGCCCGCCGAGCGCGTTCCGGGCTGGGCCGCCGAGCTGCTCGGCACCTGGCACTGGGGCAACTCCGCCTACGAGGTGCGCTGGCACGACGAGCGCCTCGAGTGGCGCGACCTGGCCCGCGGCCTGGCGCTGGCCGAGCAGTTCGCCCAGCACGACGACGGCCGGGTGGTGGGGACGGCCGGCTACCACCACGGCGAGACCCTGCACGTCGTACGACGCGAGGACGGGACGCCCGACCGCCTCGAGTGCGCGACCTTCGTCTACACCCGCACCCCCTACCCCGACGGTCCCTGACCGTCCGACGAGGAGCCCCGATGACCCCCCGCCGCACCTACCGCACCCTGGCCCTGGCCGAGGCGGTGACCTGGACCCTGCTGCTGGCCGGGATGGTGCTCAAGTACGTCCTCGACGTCACCGAGCTGGGGGTGAGGATCGGGGGCGGGCTGCACGGGTTCGTCTTCCTGGCCTACTGCGTGGCCACCGTCCTGGTCGGCGTCGACGCCCGCTGGTCGGTCGGGCGCATCGGGCTCGGCCTGGCCGCGGCGTTCGTGCCCTACGCCACGGTCCCGTTCGAGCGTCGCGTCGACGGCACGCTGGCGCAGCGGTGGCGGCTGCGCGCGGAGCCGGGGCGCGGACCGCTGGAGCGGGTGGCGGCGGCTGCGCTGCGGGCCCCGGTCCTCGCGGGCGTGGTGGTGCTGGTCGGGCTCGTGGTGGTCTTCGGCGGCCTGCTGGCCGCCGGTCCGCCGACGCAGTGGGTCGGCTGAGCCCGTCCGTGGTGGGTCGACCTAGAGCGCCTGGCTGACCGAGCTCATGTTGAAGTCGGGCACCCGCAGCGCCGGCATGGCAGTGCGCGAGAACATGTCCTCGCCCCACTCGCGCGAGAACGCCGGCACGGTGGTGCCCGCGTGGCCGAACCGGCGCAGCAGGTCGACGGGGCTCTCGTTCCAGCGGAAGTTGTTCACCGCGCCCACGATCTCGCCGCCCTCGACCTTGTAGACGCCGTCGCGGGTCAGCCCGGTCAGCAGCATCGTCTGCGGGTCGACCTCGCGGATGTACCACAGGCAGGTCAGCAGCAGCCCGTCGTCCATCCCTGCGGCCAGGTCGAGGTCCGAGCCGGCGCCGCCGTCGACCTCCAGCACCAGGTTGTCGATGGGCGGCGTGGTCGGCTGGCCGGTCTCGGCCGCGGTGCGGCGGGTCTGCTGCAGGGCGGTCAGCCGGCCGTCGTCGAGCCAGGCGGTCGGGGCGAGCGCGAGGCCGTTGTCGTAGACGCTGGTGCGGTCCGACGACGCCCCGGCCAGCACGAAGGGCGCACACTCCAGGCCGGCGTACGACGGGGCGGAGGCGAGCCGCACGCCGGGGGAGACGACCTGCTCGCCGAAGCGCGCGCCGCCACCAGGCCGGGAGAACACGCTCTGGCCGTCGACCGCGGTGCGGGCTCCCGCGCTCCAGTAGGCGTCGATCATCAGGTCGGCCACGGCGGTCGGCGGCAGCACGGTGTCGTAGCGACCGGCGGGCAGGTCGAGCCGGCGCGAGGCCCAGCCCAGCCGGGTGGCGAGGTCGTCGGCCATGCGGGTGGCCGAGACGTCGCTGAAGTCGCGGGTGGCCCCGCCCACCCAGGCGCTGGCGGTGAGGCCGGCGTCCTTGCCGGTGCAGCCGTAGTGGCCGGTGGGCTGCACGTGGCGCAGCCGCAGCCCGGTGGAGGACCCGACGTAGGTCGTGGTCACCTCGTGGAAGACGAAGCCGTAGAGGATGCGCTGCTCGGCCTCCGCACGACGGAACTCCTCGCCGAGCTGGCCCGCCACCTCGTCGAAGACCGCGATCGAGGTCTCGGCGGGGGCGTCGCCGAAGTCGGGCGCGGCCGAGCCGGCCACGAGGTCGGCGCGGTCCTCGGCCTCGCCGGCCAGGGCGGCGGCCCGGTCGGCGGCCTCGACGAGCGCGGCGACCTGGGCGGTGGTGGCAGCGGTGCCGCTGACCGAGGCGTTGCCGCCGGCCGCGAACGCGACCACGGTGACGTCGGTCGAGCGCATCACCCCGTTGGTGGTGAGGGTGTTGTTGGCCCACCGCAGGTTGGCGCTGGTGGAGTCCTCCACGATCACCACGCAGGCGTCGCTGGTGCTGGTCTCGAGCGCGTGCTCGACGAGCTGCTGGGGTCGGACGGTCATCAGGCCGTGCCCTCCTCGGAGGTGTTGAGGACGTTGACGTCGCGGAACAGCGCCGACGGCGTGCCGTGGCTGACCGGGGCGGACTGGCCGGGCTGGGCCTTGCCGCAGTTGAGGACGCCGCCCAGCACGTAGGTCTGAGGTCCGCCGACGGCCTCCAGCGACCCCCAGAAGTCGGTGGTGGTGGCCTGGTAGGCGACGTCGCGCAGCTGACCCTTCAGCTCGCCGTCCTCGATGGCGTAGAAGCGCTGGCCGGTGAACTGGAAGTTGTAGCGCTGCATGTCGATGGACCACGACTTGTGCCCGACCACGTGGATGCCGCGCTCGACCCGGCCGATCAGTCCCGCGGTGTCAGGGCCGTCGGGGTCGGGCTGCAGCGAGACGTTGGCCATCCGCTGGATCGGCACGTGGCCGGGGGAGTCGGCGTAGGCGCAGCCGTTGGAGCGCCCGCCGTTGAGCTCCGCGCCGTGGGTGTGCGCCATCGACCGGTCGAGCTGGTAGCCGACCAGGACCCCGTCGCGCACGATGTCCCACGACTGGCCCTCGACGCCCTCGTCGTCGTAGCCCACGGTGGCCAGTCCCCGGGTCGCGGTGCGGTCGCCGGTCACGTGCATGGCGGGCGAGCCGTACTGCAGCGTGCCGAGGTGGTCGGGGGTGGCGAAGGAGGTGCCGGCGTAGCTGGCCTCGTAGCCCAGCGCCCGGTCGAGCTCGGTGGCGTGGCCGACCGACTCGTGGATGGTGAGCATCAGGTTGTTGGCGTCGATGACGAGGTCGTAGCGACCCGGGTCGACGCTCGGGGCGGCGAGCTTGGCCCGGAGCAGGCCCGGCAGCTCGGCCCGCTCGGCGTCGAAGTCCCAGGAGCCGTCGGTGAGCACCTCCCAGCCGGCGCCGAAGGGCGGGCAGGTCGAGGCCATCGAGTCGAAGGCCCCGGTCGCGGGGTCGGAGGCGTAGGCCTCCAGCACCGGCTCTAGCCAGACCCGCTGCTGGGTGATCGAGGACCCGGCGAGGTCGGCGTAGAACTTGTTCTCCTGAACCTGCTGCAGCATGCCGGCGGCGTGGTCGGCCCCACCGGCGACGAGCTCGCGGGTCCAGCCGCCGAGCAGGGCCACCTTGTCCGCGAGCGGCACGTCCAGCGGGTTCACGTCGTAGGCCGAGACCCAGGTGACGTCGCGGTGGACCGGCTCGGGTGCGAGCTGCACCGGGACGGTCGTCATCTTGGCCGCCACCCGGGCGACGGTGACGGCGGTCTCTGCCACGCGCACGGCCTCGTCGTCGGTGAGTCCGACCCCGGAGGCGAAGCCCCACGCCCCGTCCAGCAGCACCCGGACCGCGAAGCCGAGGTCCTCGCTGTCCTGGGCCCCCTCGAGCTGCCCGTCGCGCACCGAGAGGTGCTGCAACCGGTTGCGCTCGAGCCGGAAGTCGGCGTGCGTGACGCCGAAGTCACGGGCGCGTCCGAGGGCCACCTGGGCGAGCCGCTGGAGCGGCAGGGCGAGGAAGCTGGGGTCGACGTCGGCCATGCCGAGCACCCTAGTGCGGCCGACCGACACCAACGGGTGCGGCGGGGGACGTGTGGTGACGCGGCGGCCACGCCGGGCAGGGCTCACGTCAGGAGCCCCTGGAGCTCGGCCTGGGCGGCGCGCGCGAGGGAGGGGAACCGGAGCACGCCTCCGACGTCCACGTTGTGCGGCGGCGCCGACCATCCTGGTGGGTCGGGTGAGGTGGAGACGTGGGTCTGTCCGGTAGGGGTGGTGACGATGACTTGGTGTCGGTCACCCGGGACTGCTTCGCACCGCCAGCCGGGGGTCTGCTTGGTGTAGTTGCAGGCCTCGCACAGCCCTTGCCCGTTGGCCAGGGACGTCGGGCCGCCGTCGGCTGCGGGGGTGACGTGGTCGGCGTGGCGGACGGGGGCGTCGCACCAGGGGGTGCGGCAGACCTGGTCGCGGACGACGAGGAGCTCGCGGAGCTCGCCGGTGAAC
>NZ_LMRF01000001.1:1608293-1608435 GCF_001424755.1 Marmoricola sp. Leaf446 | reverse complement strand
ACAGGCGCCGCAGCCAGGCGTGCGGGGCGCCGCGGACGATGTCGCGTGCCAGGGCGGCGTGGACCGGGCCGTGGCGGAGGACCTCGGCGGGTGTGGGGTCGTCGGTGATCAGGGTGCTGTCGGTCATCACGAGGTGGACCTC
>NZ_LMRF01000001.1:1608097-1608169 GCF_001424755.1 Marmoricola sp. Leaf446 | reverse complement strand
AGGGCGGCGAGGCAGGCGACGCCCTGCTCGACGGGCAGGAACGCGGTCAGGTAGCTCATCGTGTCGGGTGCT
>NZ_LMRF01000001.1:1583924-1608042 GCF_001424755.1 Marmoricola sp. Leaf446 | reverse complement strand
GCGTCGGATGGCGGACCCGGCGTCGAGCCGGTAGCCGATGGCCCGGGCCCTCGCGGCGGCCTCCCGGTCACCCAGGGTGGCGAGGCGGTCGGCGAGCTCGGTGTCGACCTGGCCGCGGTGCTCCGCGGCGAGGAACGCGGTCTCGCGGACCACGAGGGTGGCGCGCCACTCGCTGATCTCGCCGCGGGTGAGCAGGTCCAGGGTGCGGGGCATCTCCCGGACCAGCGCCCGGGCCAGCCCGAGGTCGCGCGACCCGCGGCGGGGGCTGCTACGTCGCGCCAGGGCGACCTCGGCGGCCAGGCCCCGGCCGCGCTGGGAGACGGGAACGCCCTGGGCCGCTTCGCTGGCGGTGCGGGCGCGGATCAGGGTGTCGGTGACGCGGGCCTGGGCGGCAGCGACCGCGCCCTTGAGCTGCTCGAGGGAGGCGATCAGCGAGATGTGGTCTGCTTCGGTGTCGCCGTGGCCGGTGAGAGTGGCGAGCTGCTCGCGCACGCGGTCGAGGTCGGCGGCGGTGGGGGCCGTCGAGCCCGGGACCAGGATGTCGAACATGTGTGCGATTCTAGTCGCGGGGTCTGACAGGGTCGAGGGCGTTCGCGTGACCTGTGGACGAAGGCCTCGAGGACCCTTCGAGACGCGCTCGTCCTCGCGCTCCTCAGAGCGGCACGGTCGCCGAGCCACCTCCTCGACCACCCGGTCAGACCGTTGGGGCCCCCGACCTGTGCCCGACGACCTGCTCGCTACCCAGGCTCCTCGCGACCACCGCTGCGACGAGCCGACGTGCCGGGACCTGGCCGGTCAGCCGACGTCGAGGACGGGGCGGAGCGAGGAGCCGTGCCGGGCCTTGGTGACCTCGAGCTGGCTCGGCACGCGGGTGCGGAGCTCGGCGACGTGGCTGACCAGGCCGACGACGCGGCCGCCGTCGCGCAGCTGGTCGAGGGTGTCCATGACGCCGTCGAGGGTCTCGGCGTCCAGCGACCCGAAGCCCTCGTCGATGAACAGCGTGTCGAGCGAGGTGCCACCGGCCTCGTGGCTGACCGTGTCGGCCAGCCCGAGCGCCAGCGCCAGGGAGACCACGAAGGTCTCGCCGCCCGACAGGGTCGCCGGGTCGCGCCGCGTGCCGCTCCAGTCGTCGCGCACCCGCAGGCTCAGGCCGCCCCGACGCTCGCCGGCGCCCTTCTCGTCGACCTGCTCCAGGGTGAACCGCTGGTCGGTCATCGCCGCGAGACGCTCGTTGGCCGCGGCGACGACCTGGCGCAGCCGCTCGGAGAGGACGTACGCCGAGAGCCGCATCCGCCACCGGTTGTCCAGGCTCGTCCCCTCGACCAGCGACGCCAGCCGGGCCGTCACCTGGTGGGACCGCCGGACGGGCTCCCACGTCGCCAGTGCCTGGTCGAGCGACGTGCGGAGCTCCTCGAGCCGGTCGCAGCGTCCCACGGCGTGACGACGGGCGGCCACGACGTGGTCGCGCACCCGCTCGGCGTGGTCGACCTCGCGCCCCAGCTCGGTGACGTCGCGAGCGGGTGCGGCGACCGCGGCCCGGACGTCGGCGTCGGCCAGCACGCCCTCGGCCTCGGCGCGGGTCCGCTCCTGTCGCAGCAACCGCTCCGCGACCTCGGCCACGCGGTCGTCGGACAGGAGCGCCTCGCCCACGGCGGCGCCGTCGGCGAAGCCGGCCTCGGTCGCCGCCTCCCGGGCCTCGGCCCTGACCGCCTCGAGCGATGCGGCGGCCCGGTGGTGCTCCTCCGCGGCCGAGGTCGCGGCCACGAGCGTCCGCACCCCGGCCTCGAGGTGCGCGACGAGGGCGGCCACGTCGGACCCGGCGGCGTCGTGCCGACCCAGCCAGTCGTCGAGGTCGGTGGCGAGGTGCTCGACCCGGTCGCGGCACTGGTCGCGCTCGCGGTCGCGTTCCGCGACGCGCACCTCGAGCGACGCCACGTCGGCGGTCAGCCGGGTGAGCGCGGCCTGGCGGTCGTCGCGGCCGGCGTCGAGCGAGCCGAGCGCCCGGGCGGCGTCCCGGCTGGCACGGTGCCGGGACGTGGCGTCGGCGAGGTCGGTGCGGCACGCCGCCACCGGACGGCCGCCGCTGGTCGTGGCGAGGGAGGTCAGGCGGGCCGACAGCGTCGCGACCGACTCGGCGAGGGCCTGGCGGGTGAAGTCGGCGGTCTCGTGGGTCTGTCGCGCGGACTCCTCGTCGGCGCGGCTGACCGTGGAGGTCGCGCGGGCGGGGGAGGGGTGGTCGGCGCTGCCGCAGACCGGGCACGAGCAGCCGACGGCCAGCCCGGTGGCGAGCTCGGCCGCCATCCCGGAGATGCGCTGCTCGCGCAGGTCGAGGTAGCGCTCGCGCAGGTCCTGCGCGGCGGCCGTGGCGGCGGCCAGCCGGTCGCGGGCTGCCGCGAGCTCGGCGGTGACCTCGTCGTGCTCCTCGGCGGCGGCCAGGACGCGCGCGGCCCCGGCCTCCGCGGCGGCGTCGGTCTCCAGGGAGGCCGCGACGACCTCGAGGTCGCGACGGGTCGCCTCCTGCTCGGCGGCGGTGCGCTCGGCCTCCTCGAGACGGACCTGGGCCCGTGCGTGCTCGGCGCGGGTGCGCTCGCACCGCGCGGACAGGTCGACGAGCCGGTCCCGCGCGACCCGCAGCTCCTGCTCCTGGGGGAGCCGGGCCCGCGCCTGGGCGGCAGCCTGACGCCACTCGTCCGTGGCCGCGGCGAGGTGGGAGGGGGTGGGCTCCTGCGTGCGGTCGCCGAGCAGCGCGGTCGCCGCCGCGCGGTGCCGCTCCGCGGACCTGGTCGCCCGCTCGGTCTCGCGACCGGCCGCACCGACCCGGCGCAGCAGGGGCAGCAGCGGCTCGGCCCGACGGTGGCCGGCAAGAGCGGCGCGGTCGGCGTCGGCGGCGGTGCGCCCCGTCTCCAGCGCCGCCAGCTGCTGCTCGGCCCGGGACGCGCGAGCCCGGTGGGAGGCGGCCGTGCGCTCGACGTCGAGCGACTGCCGGGCCGCCCGGGCGGCGGCGTCGACCGCGGCGAGCCGCTCGCCCTGGGCCCGCGCCGCCACGGCCAGCCCGGCACCCACGTCGGCGAGCCAGGACCGGAGCGAGCCGGCCTCGACCAGCCCGGCCACGGCCTCGAGGTCGTCGAGGGCCCAGTCGTCGGGCACGGCGACCTCGGTCGCCTCCTCGACCCGTCCGAGCAGGTCGCGCACCGCGTCGTGGCCCCGCGTCGACTCGCGCCGCAGGACGGTGCGTCGCTCCACCAGCCACCGCTCGACGTCCTCGAAGCGGCGGGTGCGGAAGAGCCGCTGCAGCACGTCGTGGCGCTCGGCGGACCCGGCGCGCAGGAAGGCCTGGAAGCGCCCCTGCGGCAGCATCGCGACCTGGGTGAACTGCCCGACCGTCATCCCCAGCAGGTCGGTCACGAGCAGCCCGGCCTCGTCGAGACGGGTGGTCAGGGCCGTCCAGGTGCCCTCGCGCAGCTCCTCGGCCACGACGTGGGCCTGGATCCGCCGGGTGCCCTCGCCGCGGCGCCGCGGCCGGTCCCACGCGGGGGAGCGGGTGGTGCGGAAGGTGCGGCCCCCCACGCTGAAGCGCAGCACCACGCGCGGCTCGGCGTCGGCGCCAGCCTGGTCGCTGCGCAGGTGGCGCGCGCTGTGGCGGTCGCCGGGCACCTCGCCGTAGAGGCCGAAGCAGACCGCGTCGAGGACGCTGGTCTTGCCGGCCCCGGTGGCGCCGGTGAGCAGGAACAGGCCCGCGTCGGAGAGCGCGTCGAAGTCCACGACGGCCGTGTCCACGAACGGGCCGAACGCGGTCACCTCGAGCTCGTGGAGCCTCACGACGCACCTGCCTCGCGCACCAGGTCGCGGTCGTCGCCACAGCACTCGAACGCCTCGCGCAGCAGTGCGGACTCCTCGCCGCTCGCGGCCTCGCCCCGGACGTGGTCGACGAAGTCGAGCGCGACTGCGTGGGCGGACCGGCCCGCCACCGGCGTGCGCAACACCGGCTGCTCACCGCCCTCGGGGGCGAAGCGCAGCGCCAGGGCGTGGGGGAACCGGGCCCGCAGCCGCTCCATCGCCCGCACGGGGCGGCGCGCGTCGGTCAGCGTGGCCTGGACCCACGACCCCTCGTGGGCGGCAAGAGCCGGGTCGAGCAGCAGCTGCTCGATCGTGCCGGAGAGCTGGGCCAGCGAGCGCGCGACCGGGGCGTCGACGAACTCGCACGCCTCCACCCCGCTCGCCCCCAGCTCGACCAGCCAGCTGCCCTTGCGGTGGCGGGCCTCCGAGAAGGAGTAGGCGATCGGCGACCCGCTGTAGCGGACGGAGTCGGTCAGGGTCGCGCGGCCGTGGAGGTGGCCCAGGGCGACGTAGTCGAGGTCGGAGAACAGCTCGGCCGCCACCGAGGAGACGCCGCCCACGGCGATGTCGCGCTCGCTGTCGCTCGGCTCGCCCCCGGTCACGAACGCGTGCGCGAGCACCACCGAGCGGGTGCCCGGCGAGCGGGTCGCGAGGTCGGCGCGCACCCGGCCCAGCGCGTGGCCCAGCGCCGCCGCGTGCGAGCGGGTCGGCAGCGCCCAGGCCACCCGGGCCACGTCGGGGTCGAGGTAGGGCAGCCCGTGGACGGCGACCGGCCCGTGCTCGTCCTCCAGGAGCACGGGCTCGCCGACCCGGTCGAGCGAGGTGCGCAGGTGGACGCCCGCCAGGTCGACCAGCCGGGAGTTGAACCCCAGGCGGCGGGCGGAGTCGTGGTTGCCGCTGGTCACCACGACCCGGGCGCCGGTGGCGGCGAGGCGGTGGAAGGCCTCGTCGGCCAGCGCCACGGCGTCGACGGAGGGGAGCGCGCGGTCGTAGACGTCCCCCGACACGAGGACGGCGTCGACGCGCTGCTCCACCACGGTCTCGACGAGGTGGTCGACGTGGGCGGCCTGCGCCGCGATCAGCCCCTCCCCGTGGAAGGACCGGCCGAGGTGCCAGTCGGAGGTGTGGAGCAGCCGCATGGCTCCACGCTAGGAGCGAGCACCGACAGCCTCCGGCACCCACGCCGGGGCGGGCGGTCCGAGGTCGGCTCAGTCGGTGATGCGGTCGGCCCCGGCGTACGCCACGAAGCGCTGTCCGCGGGTGAACCCGACCAGCACGAGGTCGGCCTCGCGGGCCAGGGAGACCGCCAACGAGGTGGGCGCCCCGACCGCGACGAGCGCGCCGACACCGGAGACGACGGCCTTCTGCACCAGCTCGAAGCCGATCCGGCCGCTGAGCACCAGCACCGGCGGCACGGAGGCACGACCCAGGATCCGGGACCCGATCGCCTTGTCGACGGCGTTGTGGCGGCCGACGTCCTCGCGGACGACCACCGCCGTGCCGTCGGCCTCGAACAGCCCGGCCGCGTGGATGCCGCCGGTGCGCTCGAAGCCCGGCTGCTCCTCGCGGAGCCGGTCGGGTAGGCCCAGGACGGTGGCGACGGACAGCGAGACCGGCGGCACCGCCTCGGCGCGCGACAGGACGTCGTGCACGGTGTCGGTCCCGCAGACGCCGCAGGCCGACGAGACCATCCGGGCCGCGGGCAGGGTGCGCGGCTGCGTGGCGAGGTCGACCGTGACGACGTTGAACTCCTCGAGGTCGCCCAGCGTCTCGTCGGTGCAGTAGCGGACGGCGCGGACCTCCTCGGGCACGGTGACGCCCTCGTGCACCAGCCAGCCGGCCGCGAGCTCGAAGTCGTGGCCGGGCGTGCGCATGGTCACCGCGACGCGCTGCGCCGGGGCCCCGGGCCAGCCGACGCGGAGCTCGAGCGGCTCCTCGGTCACGACGCGGTCCTCGTGGACCAGCCGGGCGCCGTCGCGGAACTCGGTGACGCGGTCGCGGACCGAGGGTCCGGGACGTCGGCGGCGCTGGCCCAGGATGCTCACCCCCCGACTCTAGAACGGTGCCGAAGCCGCGGGTGCCGCGTGGCGCCTACGGTGGGCCCCATGGTGGAACCATGCGGGCGGTCGGTGCGTCCCAGGGTCATGAGGCACCTCCTGGCCCCGACCGGCACCGCCGTCGCGCTCGCGCTGCTCCTCGGCTGCGGCTCGACCACCTCCGACGACACGGGGTCCGCCGGGTCCGAGCCGGGGTCCCCTTCGGCCTCGCCGACCGCTGCGTCGGCCTCGTCCAAGGTGGGGGAGTGCGCGGCGGACGCAGCGGCCGTGCAGGACGCCACCCGGCTGACCTCCACCGACCTGGACGGCGACGGCAGCCCCGACGACGTGCGGGTGACCGCGGCGGACGCGGCCGGCTGCCCCAGCACGGTCTTCGCCCGGGTGGGTGAGGGCTTCCTGGTCGCGCCCCGCCTCGACGGGCCGGCCGTGACCTCGGCCTCCGCCGTGCGGCTGCCGGGTACCGACGCCGACCTGCTCGTCACGCAGCAGCAGCACCCGCGCGGCGGCACCCAGACGAGGGTGTACGCCGCAGCCGACGGGGCGCTTGCCGAGCTGCAGGACCCCGACGGCAACCCGGTGGTGCCGTTCGTCGCCACCGACACCCCGCCCGCGCCGGTCTCGGTGACCTGCACCGACGACGGGATCGCGGTGACCGAGGCGGTCGCCCACGAGCCGGCGGGCGTGATCTTCACCTGGGACGTCCGCCGCACGACGTACGCCGTCACCGACGGTCGCGCCGAGCGCACCGGCCAGGAGGAGGTCGCCGACAACGTGCTGCCGGGCCAGCTCCGGGGGCGGTTCCCGGAGCTGGCCCGTGCGGAGGTGCTGGCGGACTGCCGGCCGTGACGGGCCGACGGTCCGGTCGGGCGGGGGTCAGGCCAGGCGCTGCTTGGGCATGCCCTCCGCGGTCTTCGCGCCGTCGGTCTCGGGCAGGTCGCCCAGGACCTCGTCGATGCGGGTCATCAGCTCGGCGGGGATCCTCACCCCGGCCGCGCGGACGTTCTCGGTGACCTGCTCGGGACGCGAGGCCCCGACGAGCGCCGCGGCGACGTTGTCGTTCTGGAGCACCCAGGCGACGGCCAGCTGGGCCATGCTCAGGTCGAGCTCGTCGGCGACCGGCTGCAGGTCCTGCACCCGGGTGAGGGTGTCGTCGTTCATGAACCGCTTGATCATGTCGGCGCCGCCCTTCTCGTCGGCGGCGCGGGAGCCCTCGGGCGGGGCCTGGCCGGGCTTGTACTTGCCGGTGAGCACGCCCTGCGCGATCGGCGACCAGACGATCTGCGAGATGCCGAGGTCGCGGCTGGTGGGGACCACCTCGTCCTCGATGACGCGCCACAGCATGGAGTACTGCGGCTGCGAGGAGATCAGCTGGACGCCGAGCTCCTTGGCCAGTGCGTGGCCCTCGCGGAGCTGCTCGGCGGTCCACTCGCTGACGCCGATGTAGAGCGCCTTGCCCTGGCGGACGACGTCGGCGAAGGCCTGCATCGTCTCCTCGAGCGGGGTCTCGGTGTCGTAGCGGTGGGCCTGATAGAGGTCGACGTAGTCGGTCTGCAGCCGCGTCAACGACGCCTCGATCGACTCCAGGATGTGCTTGCGCGACAGCCCGGTGTCGTTCTTGCCGCGCGGACCGGTCGGGAAGTAGACCTTGGTGAAGATCTCGAGCGACTCGCGACGCTCGCCCTTGAGCGCCTCGCCCAGCACCGTCTCGGCGGCGGTGTTGGCGTAGACGTCGGCGGTGTCGAAGGTGCTGATGCCCTCGTCGAGCGCGGCGCGCACGCACTGCGTGGCGACGTCGTTCTCGACCTGGGAGCCGTGGGTGAGCCAGTTGCCGTAGGTGATCTCGGAGATCTTCAGGCCGGAGTGGCCGAGGTAGCGGAATTCCATGACCTCGACCCTACGACCGGCCCCACGCCGGGACCGACGGGCTACTTCACCGACTCGATGGTCACCGACTGCTTCGGTGCCGTCCCGTCGGCGGCGATGCCCTGGGCTGCGACCTTCTCGACCACGTCGACGCCGGCGGCGCTCATCCGTCCGAAGGGCGTGTACGCCGCAGGCAGGGGCGAGTCGGCGTAGACGAGGAAGAACTGCGACCCGTTGGTGTCCGGCCCGGCGTTGGCCATCGCGACCGTGCCCGCGGGGTAGGTGCAGACCTCGGTGCCCGACGCCTGGTCGACCTGGCCCAGGCAGGGCTGCAGCCGGGGGTCGTTCTCCACGGGCTCGTCGGCGAACGAGTAGCCGGGGCCGCCCTGACCGGTGCCGCTCGGGTCGCCGCACTGCAGCACGTTCAGGCCTCCGGTGGTGAGCCGGTGGCACGGGGTGTCGTCGAAGTAGCCCTGGTCGGCCAGCGAGAGGAAGGAGTTGACCGTGCAGGGCGCCTTGTCGGGGTCCAGGCTCACCTTGACGTCGCCGCGGTCGGTCGCGATGGTCACCTGCGAGGCCTCGTCGGCCGGCGGGTCGGCCGGGGGCTTGTCCACCGTCCTGGTCTCGACGGGGGAGGCGGAGTCGGGGTAGGAGCACTGCCCCTCGTCGGCCGAGCTGGGGGTCGTGGTCTCCTCGCTCCCGCATCCGGCGAGGACGGCGAGCGCGAGGAGCAGCGGGGCGGACAGGGCGGCGAGCGAGCGGCGTGGGGAAGTCATCGCCGCGGATGGTAGCCACCGACCCTGAGAGGCCGGTGGAGCCTCAGCCGCGGACGCCCCGCGGGCCCAGCCCGAACCGGCGGGCCACCACGCGCTCGACCACCCTGCCCGGCAGCACGCGTCGCACCAGGTGCACGGCGGGCGCTCCGCTCCCCACGGCGTACGTCGGAGCAGGTGGGTCGGCCTCCACGGCCCGCAGCACGGTGGCCGCCACCCGGTCGGCGGCGACCCCGTCGCGCTCGGCGGCGTCGAGCCGATGCAGCATTTGCCGCAGCCCGGCGGCGTACGGGCCGGTCTCCCGGGAGTGCACGGTGCGACGCCCGCTGATCCCGGTGGCCACCGACCCCGGCTCGACGGTCGTCAGCCAGACGCCGTGCGGGCTCAGCTCGAAGCGCGCCGCCTCCGCGAAGCCCTTGATCGCCGCCTTGGTGGCGACGTAGGAGGAGCGGTAGGCCAGCGGGAAGGTCGCCAGCATCGAGCCGACCATCACCACCCGCCCATGTCCGCGCTCCCGCATGCCCGGCAGCAGCAGCTGGGTGAGGTGCACCGGCCCGAGCACGTTGACGCGGAACAAGTGCTCGAGCGCGGCGAGCGGCAGCTCCTCCAGGGCCCCGCACTGCGACTCCCCGGCGTTGTTGACGAGCACGTCGACCTCCACGCCCTCGGCCAGCAGGTCGGCGCCGAAGCACCCGACGGCGTCGAGGTCGTCCAGGTCGAGCGCGCGGTACTCCACCCCCGGCACCCGGTCACGCGCCGGGAGCCGGTCAGGGTCGCGGCTGGTGCCGAGGACGCGGTGGCCGCGCTCGACCAGGAGCCGGGCGACGGCGAGACCGATGCCGGAGGAGGCGCCGGTGACCAGGGCGGTGGGCCGCGCAGACGACGTCGAGGAGGGACTCATGTGGCGAACGCTAGGGGCCGGGGCGTCCTGGCCCCTAGCATGCGAGCCATGGGAAGAATCCTGCTGATCATCGTCGTCGTGCTCGTCGTCGCGTTCCTGGTGCGGATGCTGCTGGCCCGCAAGCGCTGACCGCAGGCGCCGGCCGGGGCGCTAGCGCGAACGCAGCGCGCGACGGTCGGCGACCAGTGCCGCGGTGTTGAGCGCCGCCCAGCCGAGCGTCACGCCCAGGACCTTGCCCTGGACCTTGGAGTCGTGGGTGCCGGTGGCCAGGATCGCGGCGTCGGAGAGGTCGCCCAGGATCCGCAGCACCATCATCGCGGTGACCACCGACGGGTTGGACGACGCGAGCGCCACGCCCGAGATCGACAGGTCACGCCCGGCGTAGGTGTAGGCCATCCGGTCGTACGCCGGTGCCTGCAGCGCCGGCGCCTCGATGCCGTCCGCGAGGTGGCGCGGCTTGGCGAGGGCGAAGGCGCCGTACGCCGCGGTCAGGGACGAGAGCAGCTTGGAGTACCTCATGGGCAGAACCTACGCAGCCCCTGGGCGCCCCGGGCTCACCTGCCCGGGTGGCGTCGTCGTGCGAGCACACCTGCGAGGGTGAGGAGGTGACCCCGGCCCGCTTCGACTTCGCCTTCACCCGCCCCTACCGCCTCGTCGCGCTGCCGCTCGGCATCACGCCGCGTACGACGTCGGTCCGGCTGGTCGAGGAGCGGCTCGAGGTTCGCTTCGGCCCCTGGTCCCTGCGTACGCGGCTCGCCAACGTCACGGGCTGGGAGGAGACCGGCGACTTCGCCTTCCTCAAGACCGTGGGCCCGCCCCACCTGTCCTTCAGCGACCGTGGCATCACCTTCGCCACCAACGGCGACCGCGCGCTGTGCCTGCAGCTGGCCGCTCCGGTGCCTGGGATCGAGCCGACCGGGAGGCTGCGGCACCCGGGCGTGACGCTGACGGTCGCCGACCCGGCTGCCCTCGCCGCCGCCCTCGCGTCGGCCCACGCCGACTGACGGAGACCTTACGGCGTAAACGACATTTGCCCACGAGTCGTCCGGAGCGTCGGCCCCTGCTTCACACGCGCCTCGGGGACAGGGCAGAATCTGCTCGGGGCAGCCCGCTCGCACCTTGGTGCCGGCGGGCTGATCGGTCCGGAAGTGCGGCCTCCCGGCACGCGAGGTCAGTGGACGAGAGGCAGCAGTGAGCACGAAGGGCAGCGGCGGGACGACCGCCGAGACGCTGGGCCGGTGGGCCTACGACTTCGCCACCGGGCAGTGGACGTTCGACGAGGACCTCCGCGCGATGTGGGACATCGGCCTGGAGGAGCACGGCGACGTGGCTGACGTCCTCGGGCACCTGCACCCCGACGACCGCGAGGCGATCAGCGCCACGGTGCAGCGGTCGGTGGACGAGGGCGTCGCCATGTCGGGCCAGGCCAGGCTGTCCACCTTCTCCCGCGGCGAGCGGGTCTTCGCGTTCCTCGGTGACGTCCTCCACGACGACGACGGCCTACCGGTCTCCCTCGACGGCTGGTCGATCGACGTCACCGCCGAGGTCCGCACCGTGACCCGCGACGCCGTCGACGGCGCCACGCGGCACCGACGTGCCATCGAGCAGGTCAAGGGTGCGCTGATGGCCAGCTACCGCATCGACGAGGTCACCGCCTTCGCGATCCTGCGCAAGCAGTCCAACGGCTTCAACGTCAAGATCAACGACCTGGCCGAGCACGTCTCCCGCGCGATGACGGCCGGCACCGCACGGGACGGCCAGGTGCCGCCGATGATGGAGCTGGTCGAGGCCGTGGCGCGACGCCTGCGGCGCGCGGCGACGCGCGCCTCCGACCGACCGGTCGAGCCGGCCCCCGACGCTCCGGGCGACGGCATCGAGGACAGCGTCGCCAACTAGCGCGTCCGACGGCGGCAGCCCCCGGGCGGTCTTGTCGGCCCAGGGTGGGGATGCTTGTGTGGTGACGTCGCGTGACGTCCGTCACGCGCGTCCGACCTGCCGCTCCTGCTGGCGGGGAGCAGATGGGAAGTGTGCACATGTCCGGAAACCGTGTGGTCGTCTACAAGGGCCCCGGGGAGGTCGCCGTCGAGTCGGTGGACTACCCCAAGCTGGAGATCCCCAAGGAGGTCGCGGACCACTTCGGCATCAAGCAGGCCGCCCCGCACGCGGTGATCCTCAAGCTGGTCACCACCAACATCTGCGGGTCCGACCAGCACATGGTGCGGGGCCGCACGACGGCCCCGGTCGGCCAGTCGCTGGGCCACGAGATCACCGGTGAGGTGGTCGAGGTCGGCGACGACGTGCTCTTCGTCAAGGAGGGCGACATCTGCTCGGTGCCGTTCAACATCGCCTGCGGCCGCTGCCGGATGTGCTTCGAGGGCAAGACCGGCATCTGCCTCAACGTCAACCCGGCCCGCGCGGGCGCGGCGTACGGCTACGTCGACATGGGCGGCTGGGTCGGTGGCCAGGCGGAGTACGTCCTGATCCCGTACGCCGACTTCAACCTGCTGCGCTTCCCCGACCGCGACCAGGCGCTGGAGAAGATCCTCGACCTGACGATGCTCTCCGACATCTTCCCGACGGGCTACCACGGTGCCTACACGGCCGGCGTGACCACCGGCTCCACCGTCTACGTCGCGGGTGCTGGGCCGGTCGGTCTCGCGGCCGCCCACGCGGCCCAGCTGCTGGGCGCGTCCGTGGTGATCGTGGGCGACATGAACGCCGACCGCCTCACCCAGGCGCAGAGCTTCGGCTGCGAGACCGTCGACCTGAGCCAGGGTGCGAGCCTGCCCGACCTGATCGAGCAGGTCCTCGGCGAGCCCGAGGTGGACGCCGCCGTCGACGCCGTCGGCTTCGAGGCCCGCGGTCACGGGGAGGGCGCTGCGGAGGCGCCGGCGACCGTGCTCAACGACATCATGACGATCTCCCGCGCCGGTGCCTCGCTCGGCATCCCGGGCCTCTACGTCACCGGCGACCCCGGCGCCGTCGACGACGCCGCCAAGGAGGGTCAGATCGGGGTCAAGCTCGGCCTCGGCTGGGCCAAGTCGCACGCCTTCGTCACCGGCCAGTGCCCGGTGAAGAAGTACAACCGCCAGCTGATGAACCTCATCCTGGCCGACAAGGCGCACGTCGCGAAGGCCGTCAACGCCCAGACCATCGGTCTCGACGACGCCCCCCGCGGCTACCAGGAGTTCGACGCCGGCGCCGCCACCAAGTACGTCATCGACCCGCACGGCATGGTCGCCTGAGGACTCGCGGGGGTCCGTAGGCTCGCGCCCGTGGACCCCCGCGACCTCCTCGCCGCCGAGCGGGCGGAGACGCTCGCCCGGCTGGCGGCGCTCCGCGAGGACTTCGCGGGCGTCGTCGACGCCAGCCGGGACACCAACGCCGACGACGAGCACGACCCCGAGGGCCACACCATCGCCTTCGAGCGCTCGCAGACCGGGGCGCTCGTGCGCCAGGCCGAGCACCACCTCGCCGAGGTCGACGCGGCGGTCGCCAGGCTCGACGCCGGCGCCTACGGCCGCTGCGAGGTGTGCGGCGGGCCCATCGCCCCGGCCCGCCTCGAGGCCCGTCCCACCGCCCGTCGCTGCGTCGCGCACGCCTGACCCACGGCGGCGCGACCTCGGAGACGCGCGGACACAAGTCCCGCACGAGAGCCGCGAACCCGGACAGAACGGCCGCCGCGGCGTACTTGTGTCCGCGCGTCTCCGTTCCGGCGGCCCGTCAGGATGGGCCGGCGAGCAGCTCGCGGAGCAGGTGGAGGGCGACGACGACGGTGCGCTCGCGTACGGCGGCCCGGTCGCCGCCGAG
The DNA here is from genome assembly GCF_001424755.1 of Marmoricola sp. Leaf446. GTDB lineage: Bacteria > Actinomycetota > Actinomycetes > Propionibacteriales > Nocardioidaceae > Marmoricola. The sequence goes on along the minus strand of NZ_LMRF01000001.1, from coordinate 1,594,801 downwards.
CTGCACGCGGAGCGGGAGCACCGCGTCGGCGGTGGTCACGCAGAGGTGGACGAGGCCGACCGGCTTGTCGGGCGTGCCGCCGCCGGGGCCGGCCACGCCGGTGATGCCGACGCCGACGTCGGTGCCGAGCCGGGCGCGGGCGCCGTCGGCCATCGCCCGGGCGACCTCGGCGCTGACCGCCCCGACGGTGTCGAGGAGCTCTTCGGGCACGTCCAGCAGGTCGTGCTTGATCTCGTCGGCGTAGGTCACCAGCCCACCCAGGAGGTACGCCGAGGAGCCGGGCCGGTCGGCGAGACGACCCGCCAGCAGCCCGGCCGTGCAGGACTCCGCCGTGCCGATGGTCCAGCCCCGCTCGAGCAAGCCGGTGGCGACCAGCTCGTCGACCGTCTCGCCGTCGGGCGAGAACAGCGTGTCGGGGAAGTCGGCCCGGAGCACGGCCAGCAGCGCCTCCTGGGCGGGCGCGGCGGCGGGGGAGAAGCGGGAGACGACCTCGAGCTCGCCCTGGCGCAGGCAGGTGGTGACCTCGAGGCCGGCCAGCTCGTCGTCGTGGCGGCGCAGCGTCGCGGCGAGCTCGGACTCGGGGGTGCCCCACAGCCGGATCGTCGCCTGCCGCAGCTCCTCGCGGCCGGCCAGCGCGCGCTGCACGTGGTCGTCGGCGAGGGCGTCCTGCCACATCCCCTGCAGCTCGGGCGGCGGCCCGGGCAGCACCACGACCGGGGCGCCCTGGCCGGACGCGGCTGGCACCACCAGACCGGGGGCGGTGCCGACGGGGGCGAGCACGCTGGCGCCCTCGGGCACCATCGCCTGCTTGCGCACCCCGGCGGCCGTGGCCTCGGGGTCGCGGCGCCAGCCACGGCCGGCGGAGAGCCGCTCCACGATCGCGGCGATCTCGGTCTCCAGCTCCGGCACCAGGCGCGGGGTCCGGCCCTGGACCGCGGCCACCACCTCGGCGGTGAGGTCGTCGGCGGTGGGACCGAGGCCGCCGGTCGTCAGCACCAGGTCGTGCCGTGCGAGCAGCAGCTCCAGCGCCGAGCGGAGGTCGTCGGGGCGGTCGCCGACGACCACGACCTGGCCCACGTCGACGCCGCGACGGCGCAGCTCCTCGGCCAGCCACGGACCGTTGCGGTCGGTCACCCGGCCGGTCAGGACCTCGGTGCCGGTGACGACGATGCCTGCGCGCGCGACCATGCCGCGATCCTAGGCAGGGCCCCCCGCGGCGCCGAGCAGGGCGCGGACCTCCGCGGACGCCCAGAACGGCGCGAGCCGCTCGCGCACCGCGTGCTCCAGGACCCCGGACTCGCGGGCGGCGTCGAGGACCGGCGGCGCCAGCGTGCGGACCAGGTCGACGAGGTGGTCGCGTCCCACCCCCAGGTCGTCGAGGAGCGTGGCGAGGTCGGTGGTGGCGTGCTCGGCGAGGAAGCGCGCCACGGTGGCACCCACCAGCCGGTCCGCAAGAGCCGCGCCGGCCTCGCGGTCCAGCAGTCCGTCGAGGACGGCGCGGCCCCGGGTGGCGAGGTCGACGACGTCGTCCTCGCCGACGACGGCGACCAGCTCGCCGACCGGCCTGCCGGCCTGCAGGTCGAACAGCTCGAGGGCCACCTCGTGGAGCACGGCGTCGGTGACGACCTCGCGCACGATGGCCGTCGTACGCCGCATCGTGAACTGCGCGCCCGCCCCCACGGCGTCGCCGAGCAGCTTGTCGAGCTGGTAGTCGCCCACCCCGACCTTGCCGACCCGCGACACCGCACCGCTGCCGAGGGAGAGCAGCGAGGAGACGCCGGGCACCTTCTCGGCGCGCGAGCGCTGCTGGGTGAGGACGTCGGTCACGATGCGGCTCACCAGCCGAGCGGTGAGCTGCGCGGTGGCGGGGCTCTCCACCAGCCCGTCGAGGACGCGGTCGCGGACCTCGTGCATCGCGACCACCCGCTGCACCAGCGCCTCGACGTCGGCGCGGTCGACGACCTCGCCCAGCGTCGCCTCCTCCGCCAGCAGGGTGCGGTGCACCTCGCCGGCCTCGGGCTCGGTCAGGCCGAGCACCACCGGGCTGGTCACGACGTCGCGGGCCAGCCGCTGCGCCACGGCGACCAGGTCGTCGTGGGCCACGACGTCTCCCAGCCGCAGCGTGGCCGCCACCTCGAGCACCCGGTCGACGTCCTCGGCGACGACGGCGGCGAACCGCTCGCCGGTCAGCTCGCCCAGCGCCCAGGCGACCTGGGCGTCGAGCAGGCGGTCGGCCAGGTCGGCGGAGGCAGCTGTCTCGGTCGCGGGGTGGGTCGCGCGGTCGGTCGCGGGGTCGGTCACCGGGCCAGCATGACGGGTAGGTCGACGCGGTCGCCCACCCGGATCGTGCCGCCGTGCAGTACCCGCAGCACCGCCCCACCGCGGCGGCGCAGCGCCGTGCGGCCACCGGGGCCCAGCGAGTCCTCCATCAGGCGGCACGGGGCCGCGAGCCGCACCACCTCGAGCTCCACGTCGCCGATCCGCACCCGGGCGCCCGGCTCGGTCGGCACCTCGCCGTGGGAGAGCGTGACGTTGCGCCGGGTGCCGCCCGGGGCGACGGGGCGGCCGAGCTCGTCGGCGGCCGCGGCGAGGTCGGTGGCCGACTGCAGGCTGACGTGGCGGTGCCGGCTGCCGTGGAAGCGGTCGCCCACCAGGCCCGCGCCAGCCTCGGCCTCCACCTGCGTCACCGACCGGACCGGGGCGTGCCGCTCGGGGGCGACGTGCAGGGCGAGCACGGTGGGCCGGGGGTCGTCGGGGATGCTGGGGGCGTCCACGCGGACGAGACTAGGCAGGACCGATCAGGAGCCGCCCACGAGGCGGCCGGGGAGTGGGAGCGATGAGCGAGACCGACAGGACGCCCGAGGCGACGGCCGACCTGGTCGACCGGCACGGCGAGGCGCTGCAGTCGTGCGACCTGCAGCTGCGGCAGTACGGCGGCCGCCCGGTCTTCGGCGGCCCGATCGCCACCGTCCGGTGCCACCAGGACAACGCCCTGGTCAAGCAGGCACTCAACGAGCCGGGGGACGGCCGGGTGCTGGTCGTCGACGGCGGCGGCTCGCTGCACACCGCCCTGATGGGTGACCTGATCGCCGCCTCGGCGGTCTCGAACGGCTGGAGCGGCGTGGTCATCAACGGCCCCGTCCGCGACGTGGCCGCGCTGCGCGAGCTCGACCTCGGCGTCAAGGCGCTGGGCTCCAACCCGCGCAAGAGCGCCAAGGACGGGGTCGGCGAGCGTGACGTCGTGGTCGCCTTCGGCGGCGTCGACTTCGTGCCCGGCGCCGAGCTGGTCAGCGACGACGACGGCGTCGTGGTGCTGCCCGGCTGATGGCCCGGCTCACGACCCGGCTCACGGCGCGCTGATGTCTCGCTCCGGGCGGGAGGGCGACGAGGCGGCGTACGACCTCTGGTCGGGGCTGCACGACGGCCTGGACCCGCGGGACTCGTTCTGGGTCGCGGGCTGGGTCCGGCTGGTGCACCGCTGCGCCCGCCCGCTGGCCCGGCGTGGCACCGGCCCCGACGCGGTGACCCTCGCCGGGGTCGCGGTCTCGGCGCTGGCGCCGCTGCTCGCTGCGCTGCCCGACGCGTGGCCGCTGCTGGCCCTCGTCGCGGTACTGCTGGCCGCCGTCCTCGACGGGGTCGACGGCGCGCTGGCGGCGCAGACCGGGGCGGCGTCGGCGTGGGGCCGGGTGCTCGACCCGGCCGCCGACCGCGTCTCCGACCTGCTGCTGCTCGTGCTGCTGGTCGTGCTCGGTGCCCCGCTCTGGCTGGTCGCGCTGCTCGGCGCGGTGACGCTGCTGCTGGAGTCGGTGCGCTCCTCGGCCCAGGTCGCCGGCATGACCGGGCCCGGCGCGGTCACGGCGTGGGAGCGTCCGTCGCGGGTGATCGTGGCGGTGCTGGCCGTGCTGGTGCACCTCGCCGTGCTCTCCGCCCGCGCCCTCGGGGTGCAGCTGCTCCCGACGGTGGACGGGTCCGAGGTGGTGACGGTGCTGGCCGCGGTCGCGCTGGCGCTGGCGCTGGTGGGGCTCGCCGTGCTCCTGCGGGCCGTACGCCGGGCGCTGGTCGACTAGCGCGCGGCAGGCCCCACCAGATCGGCCACGATCCGCGCCGACATCACCACCAGCGGCAGCCCGCCGCCGGGGTGCGAGGACCCGCCCACCAGGAACAGGCCCGGCACGGGTGAGCGGTTGGCCGGGCGCAGGAACGCCGCCCGGGCACCGTTGCTCGAGGTGCCGTAGATCGAGCCGCCGGCGGTCAGCGTGCGCCGTTCGAGCTCCGCGGGCGTCAGCACGGTCCGGTGGGTGACGCGCCTCCGGACGTCGAGGCCGCGCTCGGCCATGACCTCGAGCACGTGGTCGGCGTGCGCCTCGGCCAGGCCGGGGGAGTCCCAGTCGACCCCGCCCGCCGGGTCGTGGCGGGGTGCGTTGACCAGCACGAACCACGCGCCGGCGCGCGCGTGCGGCACCACCGCCGGGTCGTCGGGCACGCTGACGTAGACCGTCGGCCGGTGCGCGGGCCGCGGCGGTCCGTGACGGCCGAAGACGGCGTCGAACTCCGCGTCGTAGTCCTCGGCGAACAGCACCCGGTGGTGCGGCTGGTCGGGCGGTGGGTCGTCGAGCGCGAGCAGCAGCGCGAAGCCCGCCAGCGAGGGGGTCGTACGACGCAGCCGCCGGCGTCCGCGCCGACCGGCCCGCCCCGGCAGCAGCTCGCCGTAGAGCCGGGTCGCGTCCGCGTTGGCCACCACCACGTCGGCGGCGACGACCTCACCCCCCGCCAGCCGTACGCCGCGCGCCCGGCCGTCCGCGACCAGCACCTCCGCGACCCGGGCGCCGGTGCGCAGCCGACCGCCGAGCGCCTCGAGCCGGTCGGTGAGCGCGACGGCGATCCGGCCGAGGCCACCGGGGACGTACCACGAGCCGAACGCCTGCTCGGCGTACGGCACCGTCAGCAGCGCCGCCGGCGCCCGGCGCGGGTCGGAGCCGGTATAGGTGGCGTAGCGGTCCAGCAGCAGCCGCAGACGCGGGTCGGTGAGGTAGGCCGACCCCAGCCCGCGCAGCGACCGCCACGGCGCGACGGTGGCGACGTCGCGCGGGTCGCGGGCCAGCCGCAGCAGGTCGGCCGGGCCGACGGGCGACTCCAGGAACGGGCCGTGGGTGAGGTCCCAGACGCGGCCGGCGCGCTCCATCAGCGCCGCCCACTGCGCTCCGCGGCCAGGGCCCAGCGCGGCGTCCAGCGCGGCCGGCACGGCGGTCGCGTCGCCGGGCAGGTCGACCTCGGTGCCGTCGGGGAAGCGGTAGCGGCAGGCGACGTCGAGCCGCTGCACCAGCAGCACCTCCTCGAGCGGCGCGCCGGTCGCGGCGAACAGGTCGTCGAGCACGTGGGGGAGCGTCAGCAGCGACGGCCCGGTGTCGAAGGTCCACCCGTCGTGGACGTGGGTGCCGAGCTTGCCGCCCACCACGTCGGCCTGCTCCAGCACGGTCACGTCGTGGCCGGTCGCGGCCAGCCGGACGGCGGCGGCGAGCCCGCCGACGCCTGCCCCCACCACGACGACGCGGCTCACGCCCCCACCTCGACGTCGCGGCCCTTCCAGCGCAGCCGGCCGCCGCGCCGGGCCGCGAACGAGTCGGCGGTCAGGCCCGCGAGCGTGGCCACCGAGACCGGGTGCGCCAGGGCGTCGGGCCAGGCGCGACCGCCCGTGCGGCGGGCGACGAGCACGCGGGAGGCGACTCCCGCGGCGTACCCCAGGAGGCCGGTGCGCGAGCCACCGAGCGCCGCGACGGCGGGCACGACGTGGGTCAGCAGCAGGGTCCCCTGGGCCGCCGCGGCGCCGGCGGACGAGCCGAAGGCGGCCCACAGCGACTTGGTGTAGCCGCGGCGCAGCGCCGGCCAGCCGGCGTACATCCGGCAGGACGCGACGTCGGTGCCGTCGACCACGGTGCCCCGGCCGCCGACGCGCTTGAGGGCGCGGGCGACCGCGAGGTCCTCCAGCACCTCGCCGCGCACCGCGGCGTGGCCGCCGAGCCGGCGGTAGGCGGCGGCGTCGACGACGAGCAGCTGACCGTTGGCGACCGCGGTCGAGGGGCGTCGCGAGCGCTCGGCCGCGGCGAGCGGCAGCGTGCTGGCCCAGGACCACTGCAGCAGCGGCTGCACCAGGCGCTCGGCCGCCGTGCCGGCCTCCTGGCGTGGGTAGGGGCAGACCAGGTCGAGCCCGGCGGCCCGCAGCAGCGCCACGGACGCGGTCAGCGCGTGCGGCTCCACCGTGACGTCGGCGTCGACGAAGGCCAGCACCGCTGCGTCGTCCGCGAGCGCCTGCTCGGCGAGCTGGTGGCAGGCCCACGGCTTGCCCAGCCAGCCCGGGGGAGGGGGCGAGCCGGTCAGCACCTCGAGCCCGTCGTGGGTGCGGGCGAGCCGCGCCAGCACCTCGGCGGTGCCGTCGGTCGAGCCGTCGTCGAGCACGACGACCCGGGCAGGTCCGGGCCAGCGACGCGCCGCGGCCAGCAGGTGCGCGACGCACCGCTCCACCACCGCGACCTCGTCGCGCACCGGCAGCAGCACGGCGAGCGCCTCGGGGGACGGCCCGGCGGTCTCCAGCGGCACGCGCAGCCGGCGCAGGTTGTCGACCGTCAGGGCGAGCGAGGCCAGCGAGAGCACGGTGCCGGTACGCACCAGCGCGTGCGTCACCGCCGCTCCCGCAGCAGCCTGCGGGTCAGCGGCACCGCGACCACACCCATCACCAGGGCCCCGACGAGCGCGACGCTCGGCCGTCCGAAGAAGACGGCGTTGGCCATCACCGAGGAGTAGTAGGTCCAGAGGTAGACCGTCAGCGGCACGGCGTCGCGGCGCAGCGCCGGCCGCCGGTCGCGGGGCAGCACGAGGTCGAGCACCCCGGTGATGACCGCGGCGACGAGGAGCCAGCCGGCGAAGTTGGTCAGCGGGATGCCCTCGACGCCGGGCAGGTGCGGCACCGGCGAGTCCCAGGCCCAGTGGCCCGCGTCGACCATCTGCGGGTCGAGGAAGACGTCCCAGGCCGTCAGCGCCCAGGCGGCGACCGCGACGGTGGCGATCCGGCCCGGCAGGCCGCGGGGCGAGGGCACCAGGACGCGGGCGACGACCAGGGCCGGCCACGCCATCATCGTCCAGGCCAGCGGCACCAGCACGGGGACGCCGAGCACCTCGGCACCGAGCGTGCCGGTGTAGTCGTAGCCGCCGAACGGGTAGCCGGTGCTCACCCCCACCGCCTCGGCCACCAGGCCCAGGCCGCCCGCCGTGCCGAGCAGCGCCAGCGCCGTGGCGCCGCCGCGGGTCACCCAGGCGTGGGCCACCGAGGCGCCGGCCAGGAAGACCACGGCAGCGACCGTCAGCGGCAGCGTGCCGCCGCCGGTGAGCGGGAACATGACTTGCGACAGGATGCCCATCCCGGCGAGCAGCCACGGCAGCAGCCGCCGGCGCGGGGTGCCGAGGTGCAGCCGCTCGGGGTGCAGGCGTACGACGCTCACGGCGTCACCCCCCGGTGGGTCCCGGTCACCGAGGTGACGGCGAGGCGGGCGAACAGCTCCTCGGCGTACCAGCGCTCGGGCCGGGTGCGGCGCACCACGTCGCGGTGGGCGGCGCTGCCGTGGGCGTAGCGCACCACGTCGGCGGGGGAGTCCCACAGCGAGAAGGTGCCCTGCAGCGCCACCGGCGCCTCGCCGATGCCGAGCGCCAGCCGCAGGCCGGCGGCGTCGTGCAGGTCGGGCACGACCGGTGGCACCGCGCGCCAGAACGACACCGCGCGGCTGGGTCGCAGCCGGGCGCGGGTCAGCACCGCCACCGGCCCGTCGTACACCGCGGCGTCGGGCGCGGGCGCGAAGGGCTCCCGGCCCGACCACCGGCCGCGGCTGGCCAGGGGGCGCATCCGCACCACCAGCTGCTCGCGGCTCGCCGCCGTCCAGTCCGCGACCAGCTCACGGTGGCCGCGCGGGGTGGCGTCGAGGTCGGTGCCGTCGTCCCAGACGCTCAGCAGGCCCCAGTGGTGCGGGTCGGCGTCGCCGGGGGTGAAGGTGCGGCCGTGGCCGGTGCCGAGCAGCTTGGCGAACCGCAGCCCCGGGACGCTGCGGAGGCGACGGCGGCCCGTGGCCATCCGCAGCAGCGCCGGACCGGTGCGGTCGGTGCCCCACAGGCGGAGCTCGACGACGCTCACGACGCCACCGCCCGACCAACCCGGTCGTCGAGCACGCGCGTCGTGGTCCACCCCACCAGCAGGAAGACGTGGAGGACGTAGAGCCACAGCCCGACGGCCACGACCCCGCCGACCACGCCCAGGCCGGCGAAGGGCAGGCCGACGTCGATCGGGATGGAGAGGAACAGCCAGAACCCCTGCAGGAACCCTGCCAGGAACGAGCCCGTGGCCAGGCCACCGAGGACGGCCACCCACCAGCGCGGGCGGCCCGGCGCGACGGCGCGGAAGACCCAGGTCAGCACCACCGCCAGGGCCAGCCAGGTGGCGGTGAACCCCAGCAGGACCCGCAGCACCAGGTCGCCGGCACCGCCGCCCCCGCCCTCGGGGGAGAGCGGTCGCAGGGCCTGGCCCACGGCGAACCAGGCCCAGGCCAGGAGCGGCACCGCCACGACGGTCGCGGTCATGGCGAGCCGGGCGCGCCAGCCGGTCCAGGAGTCCTCGCGGGGCTCGACGGCCAGGCAGGCGCGGCGGACGCCCTCGCCGTAGAAGGAGGCGGGGAACAGCAGCACCAGGGCCCCGAGCAGGCCGACGCCGGTGCCGGCGGCGACCAGGGCGTCGTACGGCGTGCGACCGCCCATGTCGGGCGGCACCAGCACGTCGAGGCGGCCGAGCCGGTCGGCGGCGCCGGCGTCGCCGTACCACCAGGTCTGGGTCCAGACGCCCACCAGCAGCCACGGCACGACGGCGATCCCGGAGAAGTAGGTGAGGGTCGCGGACGCCGCGGCGAGGTCACGACCCGAGAGCGTGCGACGCACCCCCGCGACCAGCTCGCGGACCTCCGCCGACCAGGTCGCCCTCACCCGAGCGGGGGTGTGGGGGCGACGGACATGTCGGGCCTGTACCCGGTCGCCCACGATGCGGACCCACCCGGGAGGGTGACCGGGCCCACCCTGTTGTCGGTGCTCCCCGGTAGACCTGTCCCGTGGTGGACGACGCGTCCGGGGCGCAGCACGTGCTCGACCCGCAGGAGGGGGAGTGCGTGCTGTGCTTCGTGGCGCGCGCCGTCGACGAGCTGGGGTGCGACGGCACCCTGCGGTGGGCCGAGCGCTTCGTCCTCGTGCGGGTGCCGCCCGCGACCGGGGTGGTGCGCCGGCTGCGGCAGGGCGCGGGGGAGTGCGACTGCACGGTGGTCGACCGGGGTCACACCCTGGTGCGCGAGCAGCTGGTGCGCGACGTCCACACCGACGAGCTGATGCTGCCCGAGCGGATGCCCCCGTGCGCCGGCGTACGACGCACGTCGGCGCGGCCGTGCCGCCACTGGCGGCGGGTCGGGGTCCGCGAGCCGTCCGACGTCGCCAGCAGGTCGCCCCGGTGCCGTGGCCGGCACGAGGGCGAGCCCACCGGACCGGTGGGCGTGCCTTGAGCGACGTCGCCAGTGGGTGGCCGGCTCCGCAGCGCAACCGGCTAGCGGTAGATGCGGCGCGCCTGTCCGAGCACGTACTCCAGGTGCGCCTTGCGGTCCGCCGCGCGGTCGTACGCCGCGCCGAGCGCCTCCGACAGCGCCGGCTGGCAGGCCTCGAGGTCCTTGGTCTGCCGGGTCTCGGCCCGCGTGACGGTGCGGTCGAGCCTGCGGATCTCGGCCCGGGCCGCCTGGAACTCGCGCTCGTTCGCCGCCAGGCGACGACGCTGGCTCGCCGTGGGCCGGTCGCCGGCCCGGTCCCGCAGCGCGAACGTCGCCGAGGCCAGGTCGTAGATGTCCTCGCCGAGCTCCTGCTGCCGCTCGAGCTCGGCCCGCACCTCCTGGTGGAAGGACGTGCGGATCTCGATGCAGGCCCGGGCGGCCGCGTCGTAGTCCTCGACCTCGGCGGCGAGGTAGCCCGTGGGGTAGCGATCCCGTGCGAAGCGGGTCGTGGCGGCGAACGCCTCGTCGTCGAAGGCGCCTCCCTCGACGGGGCCGCTGAAGCGCAACGACTCCTCGATGCTGCGCAGCACGTCGCTGTAGCCGTCGTAGTCGGAGGTGCCGGAGACGAGCTCGAAGGCCACCTTGATGCGCGAGGTCGCCGACGGCTCCTTGGTGCGATCCAGCCCGAACGGGAGCTCGGCGAACGCCTGCTGCGCCGCGGCGAGCCTGGCCAGGCGGGCCTCGCGTCCCCGGCCGAGGGAGGCGTCCCGCAGGCGCTCGCCCAGGGCGTCGAGGGCGTAGGCGACGACGCCGAGCTTGCGCTTGGTGGTCACCTCGTCGTCCTCGGTCGTGGGCATGTTGTAGACGGCCGTGTAGCCGTAGAGGTGGACGTAGGCCAGCAGCCGGGCCTCGGCGACGGTCTTGCCCCGAGCACGCTCCACCGACTCCGCCAGCGACGACACGGTCGGGTCGCTGAGCCGCCACGACTGGCGCCAGAGGGTGTCGAGCGCGAAGAGGCCGTAGCTGGGGTTGTTCTCCGGCATCTTGTTCGCGATCCGGTTGCGGTAGCGCGCCCCGCGGGCTGCTGCGAGGGTGGTCGCGTCCTCGAGGTCGGCGACGGTCTGCTCGATGGAGGCCCGCCACCGGTCGACCTGGGCCAGGAGGAACCGCTGCGACTGCCGGCCGTAGCTGCCGGTGTCCAGGCGTTCGAGCGCACCGCGGTACGTCTCGACCACCGCCAGGTCCTCGCGCGTGTTCTTCAGCAGGTCCTTGCGGAGCTGCGCGACGTCGTCGGACTCGGCGATGTAGTCCAGGTAGTCC
>NZ_LMRF01000001.1:1505541-1583888 GCF_001424755.1 Marmoricola sp. Leaf446 | reverse complement strand
AGGTGGCGTCCGGGTCGAAGTCCGGGATCCGCTCGAACACCTCGTCGAGGTGCACCTGCAGCACCGCCTGCCGGGCCCGGGCGTCACGGTACGCAGCGCTGCGGTCCCCGAACCGGGCCGGCGCGAGGGCGGGCGGGTCGGCCAGTGCCGGGGTCAGGCCGTTGATGCTCTTCTCCGCCTTCACCAGGCGTGCGACGTAGGCGTCGACGTCCCGGGAGTACGCCGCACCGGCCTCGTCGGCCGCGCGGGTGGCCGAGACGTAGGCGTAGCCGGTCACCCCGGCGGCCACGAGGGCCAGGACCGTGACGACCGCGACGACGATCCACAGCCGGCGCACCCGGCGACGCGGCCGCGGGGGCGTGGTGGGCTGCTCGAGCGACATGTCGACCTCGGTCCGAGTGCGGGGCTGGCTGCGGGGAGGCTAGTCCGATCCGGCGCCGGTCATGGGCGGAATCGGTGGGTGGGGGCCGAACCCGATTGATCGTTACCTGTCTTCACAGTCTGCTAGGGTAACGACATGACGCGAGGTCTGTTCGACACGCTGCTGCTGGTGACCCACCTGCTGCGCCACGACCTCGCCCGCACCTTTGAGGGCACCCCGCTGACCGAGGCCCGGGTCGCCGTGCTGTGGGTGCTGCAGACCACGGGGCCCTCGACCCAGCAGCAGGTCGCCGCGGCGCTCGAGGTCAGCGCCCGCAACGTCTCGGCCCTGGTCGACGCGCTCGAGGCGAGCGGCCACGTCCGTCGTACGCCGCACCCGACGGACCGGCGCGCGGTGCTGCTCAGGCTCACCGAGGAGGCGACGGTGCTGATGCGGCAGATGCAGGCCGAGCACGCCGCGGTCGAGGCGTCGCTGGTCGACAGCGTCGCTCCGGCCGACCGGGAGGCTTTCGCGCGGGGTCTCGACGCCGTGGCCGCCCGGCTGGGCCGGCTGGTCGCGGCCGACGGCGGGTTCGACGTCGAGGAGCGCCGGGAAGGCGGGGGAGCGGCGTCGTGACCGCCACGGGAGCAGACGGCGTGCCGGTCCGGCTGCGGACCCGGCTGCTCGGCCTGGCCGGACGAGCGCTCGTGCTGGAGGTGCGGATGTACGACAGCATCCTGCGCTTGCTGCTGCGACGTCCGGCGATCGCCGCGGGGGCGACGGGGTTCCGCTACGACGCCCCGACGCGGCTGCTCGTCGTGGTCTTCATCGTGGTCTCCGCGGTCGAGCTGGTGGTCGTCGACGTCCTGGTGCACCGCTGGCCCCTGGTGCGGTTCCCGTTCCTGGTGCTCGGGATCTGGGGACTGGTGTGGATGGTGGGCCTGCTGTGCAGCCTCCTGGTGCGACCGCACACCGTGGGCCCCGGCGGGCTGGTGGTCCGTGACGGCATGGACCTCGACGTGACGCTCCCGTGGGAGGCGGTCGACATGGTGCGGACCCGCAGGCGCAGCTACGCCGACAAGCCGCCGCGGGTGCTGGCGGACCAGGGGAGCCGGGTTCTGGTCGTCGCGGTGTCCCAGGAGACCGACGTCGAGGTCGTGCTGGCCCGTCCGCGCACCGTCCGGCTGCCCGGGCGGCGGACGGTGGAGGTCGACGCGGTGCGGCTGTGGGCCGACGACCCCGCCGCCCTGGTGGCTGCCGCGACGAGTGCGCAGCGCGCCGTGGCCAGCGGTCAGCCCAGCGAGTCGTAGGGCCTCTCGCCGGTCTCGGCCAGCCGGCGCTCCACACGCAGCACCGCCGTCTCGTGCTCGGGGTCGCCGGTCATCGCGGCCGCGAGGCGCAGGTGGGGCAGCGCGTCGGCGTAGCGCGACTGCCGCTCCAGGCTGCGTCCCAGTGCGTGGCGGGCCCAGTCGTCGGAGGGGTCGGCCTCGACCAGCCAGCGCAACTCGGCCTCGGCCGGCCCCAGCCGGGCCTGCATCAGGTAGGCCCAGGCCCGCAGCGTGCGCAGGCCGACGTTGCGCTCGTCCTGCGCGAGCGCGGCGTCCAGCACCTCGAGCGCCTCGCGCGGGGCGCGACGCCCCAGCAGGTCCCAGGCCAGCCGGTGGGCCGACGCCGGGTCGGCGAGCTGGCCGGGGAACACCAGGTCCGGGACGCGCAGCTCCTGGCCGAGGTCGACGGTCTCGGCTTGCTCGTCGCTGTCGTGGGCGGTGTGCTGGCGGTCGTGGTCCATGGGGTGCTCCTTCCGTCCTGGCCAACAGGGGGCGAGGGGCGGGCATTCCGGACGACCCGCGTCAGGACCGGATGCCCGGGAGGGGAGGTCCGCTCGACGTGTGTTGACATAATGTCGCTTATCGGCGGAATATCCACGGCTCAGGGGGCGACGTACAGGCCGTCAGCCCCGCTCGGGTCCGCGGCCGGCACGAACCCGCGACGGAGCGGCCCCGGGCGCACGAACAGCTGGACGACCTCCACCACGTCGTCGTGCGCCGGGATGCGAGTCGAGCGCTGCAGCGCGACGTGGCCCACGACGCTGCCGGTCGGCACGACGGTCACCGGCGCCTGGTCGAACACCCAGGCGAGCTCGACCTCGCGCCCGGTGAGCCAGTCGAGGCGCTCGTGCGGCGACGACGCGGCCTCGGGGGTGCCCCAGGACCCTCAGCACCTCGCACAGCGGAGCGAGGTCCTGCTCGCGGCGTCCGCGGATCACGCACCCATCCGAGCACGGCCGCCCGTCGGTCGTCGCCGAGCCCCCTCCGTCCGGGCAGGTGCCCGGCGTGGTCGACCTCGCTAGGTTGGCACCCCCGGTGTGACGCGGGTCACGCCCCGCTCCCTGGAGGACGACGTGCCGCTCGAGAACCCCTTCTACACCGCCGAGATGCAGGGCGACTACGAGCTCGTCGGGCTCGGCCGCTTCGAGCTCGAGGAGGGCGGCGTCATCGACGACCTCCAGCTGGCCGTCGCGACGTACGGCGAGCTCGACGCCGACAAGGGCAACGCCATCCTGGTCCCGACCTGGTTCTCCGGCACCCACGCCACCTGGTGGCAGGTCTACCTCGGAGCCGGCCGTGCGCTGGACCCCGAGAAGTACTTCATCGTCGTGGTCAACCAGATCGGCAACGGCCTCTCCACCTCGCCGCACACGACCGACGACCCCGCGATCGCGATGTCGAAGTTCCCGAAGGTGCGGATCGGTGACGACGTCCGCGCCCAGGAGCAGCTGCTTCGCGATCATTTCGGCATCGAGCGGCTGGCGCTCGTCGTGGGTGGGTCCATGGGCGCTCAGCAGACCTGGGAGTGGGCGGTGCGCTATCCGGACAAGGTGCTCCGCGCCGCGCCCATCGCCGGCACCGCGCAGAACACGCCGCACGACTTCCTGTTCACCCAGACCCTCATGGACGCGATCACCTCCGACCCGGGCTGGAACGGCGGGGAGTACGCCAGCAGCGCCGACGTCGCCGCCGGGCTCGCCCGCCACGCCGACATCTGGGCGATCATGGGGCTCTCCACGGAGTTCTGGCGCAGCGGCTTCTGGAAGGGCATCCCGCCGGTGGTCGAGGGGCTCGGGTGGGACGACTTCGAGGAGTTCCAGCAGAACTTCACCCGGCTGCTGTTCGGGATGATGGACCCCAACGCCCTGCTGAGCATGGGCTGGAAGTGGCAGCGCGGCGACGTCGCGCGTCACACCGGCGGCGACCTCGGGGCCGCCCTGGGGCGGGTCACCGCGAAGGTCTTCGTGATGCCGATCGACGAGGACATGTTCTTCCCGCCGCGCGACTGCCGGGCCGAGCAGGAGCTGACCCCGGGAGCCGAGCTGCGGGTGCTGCACAGCATCGCCGGCCACTTCGGCCTGTTCGGGTTCGAGTCGTCCTACCTCGACGAGGTCGACCAGCACCTGCGGGAGCTGCTCGCCACCGACGTGGGGTAGTCCCCCGGGCCGTTTCGTGTCCGAATAGTCCGTAATGGTGCGACCCTGGGGGCATGACCGCTCCCCCTCGTCGTACGACGCGGACCGCGGGGCTGTTGCTGACCCTGCTCGCCGTCGTCCTCGGCAGCCTCTCCGCGGCGTCGCCGGCGCAGGCCCGCGGCCCGGCACGCACCGGCGTCGACGGCTGGAGCACCGTGCGCCTGGTGGTCGACGCCGGCACCGACCGGACGCTGCGGCTGCAGCTGCGCGGCGCCTGGCGAGCGGGCCGGTCGGTGGCGCTGCAGGCGCGCACCAGCGGGGCCGCCTGGTCGACCGTGGACCGCACCACCAGCATTCGCCGTGGCGGCGTGGTGCTCGACCTCCCCACCGCCCGGGCGTACGACGGGTGGCTGCGCGTCGTCGTCAGCGGGACCCGTCGCGCCCGCGGGGTCGTCACCGGCCCCCGTGCCCTCGTCGTCCGCGCCGTGGATCCCGCCACCCCGGCGCCGAGCCCGCCGACCCCGGCTCCCCCGCTGCCCAGCACCAGCCCGGCACCCGCCCCGCCCCCCAGCCCGGCCCCCGTCCCGAGCCCCAGCCCGGCGCCTGCCCAGGACGGCACCATGTCCGCGCCGGAGGCCGAGGTGCTGCGCCTGGTCAACCAGGCGCGGGCGGTGTCACGCACCTGCGGCGACGCGACCTACCCCGCCGTGGGTCCGCTCCGCCCCGAGCCGCGCCTGACCCTCGCCAGCCGCGCCCACGCCCAGGACATGGGCCAGCAGGGCTACTTCGACCACGACTCGTTGGACGGCAGGTCACCGTGGGACCGCGCCCGGGCGGCCGGCTACCCGAACGCCAACGCCGAGAACATCGCCGCCGGGCAGCGCACCCCGGCCGCGGTGGTCCAGGCCTGGATCACGTCCGCGGGGCACTGCCGCAACATCATGACCGGCGGCCCCCGGGACCTGGGCGTCGGTCTCGCCGTGGTCCCGGGCAGCCGCTACGGCTACTACTGGGTGCAGGTGTTCGGCCGCGGCTGACCTCAGTCGGCGTCGAGCCGGGCCAGCTCGTCGGCAGTCAGCTCGAGGTCGGCCGCGGCGGCCGAGTCGGTGACCGACGACGGCCGCTTGGCGCCGGGGATCGGGATCACGCAGTCGGACTGCGCGAGCTCCCACGCCAGTGCGACCTGCTGGGCGCTGACCCCGCGATCGCGCGCGATCTCGGCGAAGGCCGGGTGCTTCTCGGCCAGCTCCTTGGCGTCGCCCAGCCCGCCCAGGGGGCTCCACGGCAGGAACGCCAGGCCGAGCTCCTCGCAGACCTCGATCTCGGGGCGGCTCGAGCGGAACTTGGGCGAGAACTGGTTCTGCACGCTCACCAGGTGGTCCCCCAGCACCGAGTGGGCGAGTCGGATCTGCTCGGGGTCGGCGTTGGAGAGGCCGATCATCCGGACCTTGCCGGCGTCGGCGATCTCCTTCAGCGTGGCGACGACGTCCTCGTAGGCCACGTCGGGGTCGGGCCGGTGGTGCTGCCACAGCGCGAGCTGCTCGACGCCGAGCCGGTCCAGCGAGGCGTCGACGGCGGCCACGAGGTGGTCGCGCGAGGAGTCGGTGTCCCACGACCCGCCCTCGCCCCGCACGTGGCCGCCCTTGGTCGCGAGCAGCACGCGGTCACGCACCCCGAGCTCGTCCAGGAGCCCGGCGACCAGTCGCTCGTTCTGGCCCTGGGCGTCCTCGCCGTCGTCGCCGTAGCCGTAGGCGTCCGCGGTGTCGAACAGCGTCACGCCGGCCTCGAGGGCCGCGGTGACGGTGTCGAGCAGCTGCTGCCGGGGCTGCGCGCCGGACTGGTCGAAGGTCATCAGGCCCAGCCCGATCGCGCCGACCTGCACGCGCCCGGTGGTCTCGTTGCCGATCTCTCGTGTCTTCACGGGTGGCCTGTTCCCCGGGGCGGGCCGGGCCACACCTCACCCGGCCACACCTCACACGGCCACACCTCACACGGGTGCGTTGAAGGGGTCGTGCTCGGCCAGGATCTTGTCGACGCGCGCCTGGTCGAGACGGTGCACCACCTGGGAGGTCTCCTGCGCGTCACGCACGCACTTGGCCAGCGTGAAGGTCGCGGTGACCAGGAACAGCGTCCCGATGGCGAGGAAGGCGCGTTCCCACGCCCCGACGGGGAGGTTCCAGATGCCCAGCGTGACCGCGGCCAGGGCCACGGCGAAGGCGATGCCCGACTGGGCGTAGAAGGCGGTCGTGGTGGACGGGGCGGTGACGGTGCGGCTCATGTCCAGCAGCCTCCCGCGACCGCACCGGGACGCACGAGCGGGCGGGTACTCAGGTCGCCCTGAGTACCCGCCCGCCGGGTCGCACGTGGTGGTGCCTAGACGTCGTCGATCGTGTGCATCGCGGCTTCCTCGGCGCTGGCGCCGGCGCCGTCGATGCCCTCGTCCTCGGCGGTCAGGTCCTTGTCGACGTCGGCGTGGGCGCCCTCGTCGGGGGCCATCAGCCGCCCGGTGCGCTCGTCGCCGACCTCTCCCCCGACGTCACCGTCGACGATGTCGTCGGGTCCGGCCTGTGCCTCGGCCTCGGCGGCCTCCCAGACCTCGGGCTCCTCGTCGTCGAGCCGGTCCTCGAGGGACTCGCCGCCCTCGGGGTGCTTGAGGTGGTCGGGCTCGCGCTCGGGCGGGCTGTAGCCCTCGTCGAGCACGTCGGCGGTGCCGCGGTCGTCCAGGGAGTCCTCGGGTTGGAGCTGGTCCTCGCTCATGCCACTCATGCCACCGAACCTAGCCGAGCCCCACAGCCGGGCCGTCGGGGCGGTCGGGGCGGTCGGGCCGTCAGCGGGTGACCGCCGCCGCGTCCAGCCGTACGTCGCACACGCGGGTCAGCACCGGGAGGTGCTCGTCACCGCCGTCGACCTCGCCCTTGGACCACGACAGCAGCAGCCCGTCGTCGGTGACCTCGGCCACCGCCAGGTTGTTGTCGAACCACGGGCCGCGCAGCCGCTCCCAGCGGAACGGCGGCTCCGCCACGTGGGCCGACCGGCTCGCCAGCCGTCCGAGCACGCCCGCGACCCCGTAGGACAGCACGG
The DNA here is from genome assembly GCF_001424755.1 of Marmoricola sp. Leaf446. Lineage (GTDB taxonomy): Bacteria > Actinomycetota > Actinomycetes > Propionibacteriales > Nocardioidaceae > Marmoricola. Next base: position 1,576,983 of record NZ_LMRF01000001.1, on the reverse strand, counting down.
CGGTGGCGTACCGCATCGAGCGCGGCAGCGGGTTGCGGATCGGCGAGCAGACGAGCTGGAGCACGCGGCTCTGCAGCCGCCGGGTGTCGCCGTCGGCGAGCCGGGTCACCTCCGAGACGTAGCTGTGGTGCACGTCGCCTGACAGGAACGTGACCGTCCGCGGCGCCCGGCCGCGCTCCCCCGTGGCCACCTGCACGACCATCTCGGCGACCTTGCGGAAGGTGTCCTGGAACGCGCCCCAGTGCTCGAGGTCGACGGTCTGGCGGGCCCACTCGCCGGCCTTCGCGCCGCGCGCGCCCCACGCACCCCCGGCCAGCGCCTCGCTGAAGGCCTCGAGGTGCTGCAGGCCCGGCGGCAGCAGCCAGGGCAGCGAGGTGCCGATGAAGAGGTGGTCGACGTCGCCCTGCAGCTGCTCGTCGAGCCAGGCCAGCTCGCCGTCGTCGAGCAGCGCCCGGTCGTCGGCCTCGAGCACGCGCGCGGCCCGCGAGTCGACCACCACCAGGCGGCTGCCCTCGAGGTCGCGCGCGTAGCTCCAGCGGTAGGTCTCAGGCTCCGCGTCCACGCGCTCGGCGAAGCCGTCGAGGACGCTGCTCAGGTCGAGCTCGTCCGGCCCGTCGTGGGCCGTGACCTGCTGCCAGACCTCGTCCTTGGCCCGGTCCTCGGCTGCGAGGTTGCCGACGTGCTGGTAGACCCAGTACGACGCCAGCCCGGCCACGATCCGGCCGTGCCACCACTCGGTCTGCTCCATCTGCTGCCGCCAGGCGTGGGAGGTGTTCCAGTCGTCGCGGACGTCGTGGTCGTCGAAGATCATCAGGCTCGGCAGCGTCGAGAGCAGCCAGCGGTTGGCGGGGTCGCTCCAGGCCAGCCGGTAGAGGTGGGCGTACTCCTCGTAGTCCTGGAGCTCGGTGCCCGGCGGCTCGTCGATGTCGCGCCGCGAGGAGATGAACTCCCGCATCGCCTCGGTGGTCTCGTCGGCGTAGACCTGGTCGCCGAGGAAGACGACCAGGTCGGGCCAGCGCAGCTGCTCGTCGGAGGTCACGCCCGCCATGGCCAGCGCGTAGGCGCGCATCGCGTCCACGCCGTGGGTGGCGTTGCCCTCGCGGTCGTGGCTGACGCTGGTGCGGCACGACCCGAAGGCGATCCGCGGCGGCTTGCCCCGGCGCAGCGTGCTGATCACCGACGGCGGCAGGTCGAGCTCGGTCGCGTCGGCCGCGCTGTCCTCGGTCGGGCCGACCGCGACGTGGCGGTCCGGCGGCCAGACGTGGGTCACGGTGTCCTCGACGACCAGCTCCACGTCGTACGCCGTGACGGTGCCCGGCTCCAGGCCGCCGACCTCCACCAGCGCGTAGTGGTGGCCGTGCACCCCGAACGTGCGTGCCTCTCCCCCGGCCGTGCCGGCGGTGACCCGGACGGTGCACGCCCGGTCGGTCTCCACCCACACGGCCGCCTCGGTGTGGTCGACGAAGCGCAGCAGCGGCCCGAGGACCAGCTCGGCCTGTTCCCTCCCAGGAGTCATGGCGACCATCCTGCTCCGGGTCCGGTCACCGCGCGACGCGGGAGTCCTCCTCCGTGCTCTCCTCCGTGTCCTCCTGGGTGCCCGAGGCCTGCCGCTGCTCGGCCTTCTTGGAGGCCATCAGGCTGGTCACGGTGGTGATCGCCAGGATGCCGACGATCACGAACAGCGAGGCCACCGTGGGGATCTCCGGGACGCTCGGCCAGGTGAGGTGGCCCCAGTGCAGGACCAGCTTGGCGCCGATGAAGAACAGGATCGCGGCCAGGCCGAAGGACAGGTGGACCAGCTTGCTCAGCGCCGCCTCGAGCACGAAGTAGAGCGCCCGCAGGCCGAGCAGCGCGAAGGCGTTCGTGGCGAAGACCAGGTAGGGGTCGCCGGTGATGCCGTAGACGGCCGGCACCGAGTCGACCGCGAAGACGATGTCGGTGGCGAGCACGGCGATGGTGACCAGCGCGAACGGCGTCAGCGCCCGCGTGCCGTCGATGCGGCCGAACATCCTGGGACCCTCGTAGTCCTTGGTGACCGGCATGAAGCGGCGTACGAACCTGACGCTCTTGATCTGGTCGACGTCCATCTCGTGCTCCTCGTCGCTCAGCGCGTCCTTGAGGAGCTTGATGCCGGTGATCAGCAGGATGGCGCCGAAGACGAGGAAAGCGGCGTCGAAGCTGTTGAGCGCGGCGGCGCCGAGCGCGATGAAGATGCCGCGCAGCACCAGCGCGCCGATGATGCCGTAGAGCAGCACCCGCTGCTGCAGCTCCTTGGGCACCGCGAACGCGGTGAGCAGCAGCATGAAGACGAACAGGTTGTCCACGCTCAGCGACTTCTCGACGAGGTAGCCGGTGAGGTACTCCACCCCGGTGCCCTGGCCGTACTGCGACCAGATCCAGGCGCCGAAGGTGAGCGGGAGCGCGACGTAGAAGACCGACCAGCCGACGGCCTCCTTCATCGACACGGCGTGCGGCTTGCGGGTGATGACGAAGTCGAGCGCCAGCAGCGCGACGACGGCGCCGATCGTGGCGGCCCACAGCGTGGGCGTCCCGATGGTCTCGAGGCCGCCGGATGCGGCGGCGTGCGGGATCAGCACAGGAGGATCTCCTCAGGTCAGGTGCGATGGCCTGAGGTCTCCCCCACCCGACGGACTGGTGCCGACGGGCTCGCGACCGGAGGACCTGTGGTCCCGTACTGACCGAGCGCGACTTGGTGGGGTACTCCCCTCGGCGCCGACCCTACCGGCTGGCCGGTCGAGACGACGCCGAACTGGTCGAACGTTGTCTGAGAATGCCGACGTGATCCGGCCGACACGCCCCGCACGGCGTCGCTAGACCTATCTCATATCTGAGATAGCGTGCCGGGCGTGACTGAGGACTACCTGAAGCGCATCGGCAACCTGATCCGCGACGCCCGCAAGCACCGTGGCTGGACGCAGCAGCAGCTGGCCGACGAGCTGGGCACCAGCCAGAGCGCCGTCAACCGCATCGAGCGCGGCCACCAGAACCTCTCCCTCGACATGCTCGCCCGCATCGGCGAGGCGCTCGACCAGCCCCTGATGAACCTCGGGCAGGGCCCCACGCACCTGCGGGTCCAGGGCCCCACCACGCTCCGCGGCTCGATCGAGGTCAAGACCTCCAAGAACGCCGGCGTGGCGCTGCTGTGCGCCGCACTGCTCAACCGCGGCCGCACGACGTTGCGCCGGGTCGCCCGGATCGAGGAGGTCAACCGGCTGCTCGAGGTGCTCGACAGCCTGGGCGTGAGGACGCGCTGGCTCAACGCCGAGAACGACCTCGAGATCATCCCGCCCGCCAACCTCGACCTGGCCTCGATCGACGAGGTCGCGGCACGACGTACGCGCTCGATCATCATGTTCCTCGGCCCGCTGATGCACCGGATGAGCGACTTCGAGCTGCCGTACGCCGGCGGCTGCTCCCTCGGCACCCGCACCGTCGAGCCGCACATGACCGCGCTGCGTCCCTTCGGCCTGCAGGTCAAGGCGACCGAGGGCAGCTACCACGCCAACGTCTCCCCCGGCATCACCCCGCGGCGCCCGATCGTGCTCACCGAGCGCGGCGACACCGTCACCGAGAACGCCCTCATGGCCGCCGCGCTGTGCGACTCGACCACGGTGATCCGCAACGCCTCGTCCAACTACATGGTCCAGGACCTCTGCTTCTACCTGCAGAAGCTCGGCGTCGTCGTCGAGGGCATCGGCACCACGACCCTGACGGTCACCGGCTGCACCGAGATCGACGTCGACGTCGACTACTCCCCCAGCGAGGACCCGATCGAGGCGATGTCGCTGCTGGCCGCCGCGATCGTCACCGACTCCGAGATCACCGTCAAGCGGGTCCCGATCGAGTTCCTCGAGATCGAGCTGTCGGTGCTGGAGGAGATGGGCTTCCGCTACACCCTGTCCGAGGAGTACGTCGCGGCCAACGGCCGCACCCGGCTCGCCGACCTCACCACCCACCACTCGGTGCTGCACGCGCCGCTCGACAAGATCCACCCGATGCCGTTCCCGGGCCTCAACATCGACAACCTGCCGTTCTTCGCTGTGATCGCGGCCGTGGCGCAGGGCCAGACGATGCTGCACGACTGGGTCTACGAGAACCGCGCGATCTACCTCACCGAGCTGAACAAGCTGGGCGGCAAGGTCACCCTGATGGACCCCCACCGGGTGATGATCGAGGGCCCGACCCGCTGGTCGGGCACCGAGGTCGTCTGTCCCCCGGCGCTGCGGCCGGCCGTGGTCATCCTGCTGGCGATGCTCGCCAGCAAGGGCACGTCGGTGCTGCGGTCGACGTACGTCATCCACCGCGGCTACGAGGGCCTGGCCGAGCGCCTCAACGAGCTCGGCGCCCAGATCGAGACCTTCCACGACCTGTAGGCCGGCCCGGGCGGGTCGAGACCATCGCGCTGCGCGACCCAAACGACGATCAGTTCGCCCGCCCGACGACGTCGGACCGCCTGAGGTTCACCCCGTGATGGCCGAACTGATCGTTGTTCGGGCGCCGGTGCCGCTCAGGTCCGTCGAGACCCCGGCGCGTCATACGACCTGGTCGTCCGAGCGACCACCTCGTCCGACGCTCAGTGGGACGTCATACGAGCCGGCCGTCCAAGCGACCACCTCGTATGACGTCCCGGCCCTGGGAGCTCGGTGCTGCCGACCCGACTCCCTCAGGACTCCCGCCTCACAGCAGCCTCGATCAGGAACGATGACCACCATGTGGCACATCACGCATCGCCGCTCGGGCAGCGTCGCGGTGATGGTCCTCGCGTGCTTGGCGCTGGGTGCGTGCGGCAGCAAGCTCCGGTTCTCCGAGGCGGAGCTCACGGACATGACGCGGTGCGTCGGCGGCACGGTCTTCCCCGGCCGCCAGTCCGACCGCCACGCCAGCTACACGCGGGCCTGTGAGTCGGCATACGGCAAGCTGCGGATCAGTGAGTTCGAGGATGACCAGGCGCGCGACGCCTACCTCGCCGGAGAGGTGATCAACCACATCACGGGTCGCAAGGCCGACTACGCTTTCTTCGTGTACGGGAACGGGTGGGCCATCGCCTGCCAGAGCAGGACCAGCCAGGAGAAGGTGGCCGACGTCACCGGTGGCGAGGCTGCGCCCTCCTGAAGAGGCTCAGTGGCGGCGCGGCTGCTTCCGGTCACGCAGCCGCTGGACGGCAGCCTGGATCTTGGCCTGGTTCTCCGGCTTCTGGGCCTCGTCGTAGACCTTCTTGGCGATCCCGATCATGGCGGCGGTGCGCATCAGCTTCATGCGGGGCCGGTACCCGACCGCAGCGCCTCCGATCCGATGCGGACGCGTGACGCGTCGTACGTCCTCGTCACCCGGACGACCACCTCGCACGACGCACCGCACCACCCCCACTACGCTCGCCCGGTGAGTGCCCACCTCGTCGCCAAGGACCTCGCCGGGGGCCACGCGCACCGCACCCTGTTCGAGCACCTCGACCTGACCGTGGCGCCGGGCGACGTCGTCGGCGTGGTCGGGGCCAACGGGGCCGGGAAGACCACGCTGCTCCGGATCCTGGCCGGTGACCTCGCCCCGCTCGGCGGCACCCTGTCGACGGCGCCTGCGGACGCCTTCGTCGGCTGGTTGCCGCAGGAGCACGAGCGGGTGCCGGGCGAGACCGTCGCGGCGTACGTCGGTCGCCGCACCGGCGCCGCCCCGGCGACCGAGGCGATGGAACAGGCCGCGGAGGCGCTGGGCGAGGGCACCCGCGAGGCCGAGGACGCCTATGCGCGCGCCCTGGACCACTGGCTGGCCAGCGGCGCCGCCGACCTCGACGACCGGCTCCCTCCCCTCCTGGCCGACCTCGGGCTCGAGGTGGGACCGGAGGCGCTGATGACCTCGCTGTCCGGGGGCCAGGCCGCCCGGGCGGCGCTCGCCGCACTGCTGCTCAGTCGCTTCGACGCGGTGCTGCTCGACGAGCCGACCAACGACCTCGACCTCGCCGGCCTCGACCGGCTGGAGGCGTTCGTGCAGGGCCTGCGGTCGGGCGTCGTGCTGGTCTCCCACGACCGCGAGTTCCTCTCCCGGGTGGTGACGCGCGTGGTCGAGCTCGACCTCGCCCAGCACCAGGTCGCGGTGTACGACGGCGGCTACGACGCCTACCTGGAGGAGCGGGCCACCGCGAGACGTCACGCCCGCGAGGCCTACGAGGAGTTCGCCGACAAGAAGGCCGACCTCGTGGGACGGGCCCGCACCCAGCGCGAGTGGAGCTCCCAGGGGGTCCGCAACGCGATCAGGAAGGCGCCCGACAACGACAAGATCCGTCGCAGGGCGAGCGTCGAGTCCTCGGAGAAGCAGGCGCAGAAGGTGCGCCAGATGGAGTCGCGGATCGCGCGCCTGGAGGAGGTGGAGGAGCCGCGCAAGGAGTGGGTCCTGCAGTTCACCGTCGGCCGTGCGTCCCGCTCGAGCTCGGTCGTGGCGACCCTGGACGCGGCGACCGCCACGCTGGGGAGCTTCACCCTCGGCCCGGTCTCGCTCCAGGTCGGCGCCGGGACGCGCATCGGCGTCACCGGGCCCAACGGCGCGGGCAAGACCATGCTGCTGCGGCTGCTGCTGGGGCGCCTCGAGCCCACGACCGGCCGGGCGAGCCTGGGGGCGTCGGTGGCGATCGGCGAGATCGACCAGGCCCGCACCGGCCTCGACGAGCTGCTGCCGCTGGGCGAGGCGTTCGAGGCGGTGCTGCCGCAGCTGCCGCCGGCCGAGGTCCGCACGCTGCTCGCCAAGTTCGGTCTCAAGGCCGACCAGGTCACCAGCCGGGTGGGACGCCTCTCCCCCGGCGAGCGCACCCGGGCGGCGATGGCGCTGCTGCAGGCCCGCGGCGTCAACCTGCTGGTGCTCGACGAGCCCACCAACCACCTCGACCTGCCGGCGATCGAGCAGCTCGAGCAGGCGCTGGAGTCCTACGAGGGCGCGATGCTCCTGGTCACCCACGACCGCCGGCTGCTCGACACGGTGCGGCTCGACGAGCGGTGGCACGTCGAGGCGGGTCGGGTCACGGTCGGCTGAGTACGCCGGCGGATGTGCCGGCGGCGTTGCGCCCGGCACGATGACCAGGTGCCCGCCCATACTTCCCCCGTGAGCCACCCCCCGCCGCCGCGCACGGGGTACCCCTACCTCGACCAGGGTCGGGCGGGGGGCGCCGTGATCGCGATGGCGCACCGCGGCGGCGTGCGTCACCCCGAGATCCCGGGGGCCGAGAACACCCTCCACGCGTTCCGGCACGCCGCCGCGCTGGGCTACACCTACCTCGAGACCGACGTGCACGCGACCAGCGACGGCACCCTGCTGGCCTTCCACGACGCGGTGCTCGACCGCGTCACCGACGGCACCGGCCGGCTCGACCGGCTCCGGGCCGACCAGGTCGCGCGGGCGCGCATCGGGGGCGAGCACGCCGTCCCGCGGATGGCCGAGCTGCTCGAGGAGCTGCCCGGAGCGCGGTTCAACATCGACCTCAAGTCCGCCGGCGCGGTCGAGCCCCTGGTCGAGCTGATCGAGCGCACCCGTGCCCACGACCGTGTCTGCATCGGCTCCTTCGGCCAACGCCGGCTCGACCGGTTCCGCGACCTGACCCGTGGCCGCGTCGCCACGTCGGCCTCCCCGGCCGAGGTGGCCGTCTTCGCGGGCACGCTGTCGGGTCGCCTCGCCCGCGCGCTGACCCGCGGCCGCGTCGCGGCGCTGCAGGTGCCACACCGGCGCGGGCCGGTCCCGGTCGTCACCCGGGGGTTCGTACGCCGCGCCCACGCCGCCCGCGCCCAGGTGCACGTCTGGACCGTCGACGACGCCGAGGAGATGGAGGAGCTGCTCGACCTCGGGGTCGACGGCCTGATCACCGACCGCACCGACGTCTGTCGGGACGTGCTGCGGCGCCGAGGCGTCTGGGAGGACCCCGCATGAGCACCCCCGCCCCGGTCGGCATCGCCGACCTCTCCCCTCTCGACCGGCGCCGCCAGCAGCGGGCGTGGAACTGGTACGACTGGGCCAACTCGGCCTACTACACGACCGTGCTGAGCGTGCTGTTCGGTCCCTACATGATCACCGTGGCCGGCCGGGCCGCCGGCTGCACCGACGCCGACGAGACGTGCAGCCGCACCGTCAGCCTGCTGGGGCTCGACCTGGCGGCGGGGTCGCTGCCGAGCTACCTGACCAGCTTCGCCACCATCGCCGGAGCCTTCGTGCTGCCCGTGGTCGGGGCGTGGGTGGACCGCTCGGCCCACAAGAAGCGTCACATGGCGTTCTTCGCCTGGGCCGGTGCGGCGTTCGCCTCGCTGCTGTTCCTCATGGAGGGCGACAACTGGCAGCTGGGGGCCGTGGCGGTCGTGATGAGCAGCGTGCTCGCCGGCTGCGCGATGGTGAGCTACTACGCGATCCTGGTCGACATCTCCACCGAGGAGGAGCGCGACCACGTCTCCTCGCGCGGCTGGGCCTTCGGCTACCTCGGCGGCGGGGTGCTGCTGCTGCTCAACCTCGTGCTGGTGCTGCTCCCGGACACGTTCGGCCTCGACACCGAGACCGCCGTGCGGCTCTCGCTGCTCTCGGCCGCCGTGTGGTGGGCCGGGTTCACGATCATCCCGTTCGTCCGGCTGCGCGACCACGCGCCGCTCGACGTGGTGCCGGTCGAGGGCGGGGTGCTGCGGCGCAGCTTCGGCCAGCTCGCCGACACGTTCAAGGACATGCGCAAGTACCCCATGACGCTGACCTTCCTGCTGGCCTACGTCTTCTACAACGACGGCATCCAGACCGTCATCTACGCAGCGTCCACCTACGGCCAGAAGCAGCTCGGGTTCGAGACGTCGGTGCTGATCGCGACCATCCTGCTGATCCAGTTCGTCGCCTTCGGGGGCGCGCTGTTCTTCGGGCGGCTGGCCGCGCGGCACGGCGCCTACCGGCTGATCCTGTGGGGCACCTTCGCCTGGATGGCGATCGTGGTCGCGGCCCTGCTCCTGCCCGCGGGCAACATCGCGCTGTTCCTCGCGGTGGCCGTGGCGATCGGAGTGGTGATGGGTGGCACCCAGGCCCTCTCGCGCTCGTTCTTCAGCCTGCTCATCCCCCGCGGCCGTGAGGGCGCCTACTTCAGCCTCTACAACGCAGCGGAGCGGGGCACCTCGTGGTTCGGCACGCTGCTCTTCGGCGTGGTCTTCCAGCTGACCGGGTCCTACCGTCCCGCGATCCTCGCGCTGATCGTGTTCTTCGTCCTCGGTGCGTTCTTCCTGCTCCGCCTCGACCCCGCCCGCGGCATCCGCGAGGCCGGCAACCGGGTGCCCAGCAGCATGTAGGCCCGTCGGTGCCGGGCCCGGCGTACCCGCTGGCCTAGTCCATGGGGGCCAGATCGCGTGATCCTCGCCGCTCGGGACCCTCTGGATGGTGTGAAACCGGGACCGATGGGGAATGCTCGTCAGACGTCGTTCGTTGTGCCGGACGTGATGCCCAAGGCGTCCGAGCACTCAGGACCTCGGCCCACCCGGGCCTGACGCGCCGCCCAGCAGCGGCTGCGCGCCGTCCGAGCACACAGACCGTCAGTCACCGTCGCGACCCGACCGGTGCACACCGTTGGAGGACACGTGGGAGAGCGCACGCTGCGAGGAGCCCGTCTGGGCGGCCAGAGCTTCGAGGACGAGCGCGGCATCGAGTTCGCCGCCCGGCAGCAGGTCGGCTACCTCTGCTCGCAGGGCCACGACTTCGAGATCACGATGTCCGTCGAGGCCGACATCCCGGCGCTGTGGGAGTGCCCACGCTGCGGTGCCGAGGCCCGCGCCACCTCCGGCATCGAGCCCGAGGTGAAGGCCGAGAAGCCCGCCCGCACCCACTGGGACATGCTGCTCGAGCGCCGCTCCGAGAAGGAGCTCGAGGACATCCTCGCCGAGCGCATCGACCTGCTCCGTGGCGGCCAGATCGGCCCGGCCCACCTCCACCGGCCCAACGCCCGCAAGAAGCGCGCCGCCAAGGCCTGACGACCGCGGCGACCCCCTCGGGGAGCCTGCTCAGTCGACGACCTCGCCCTGGACCACGTCACCGGGTCCGGGGCGTCGTCGTGCCCGGGGGTCGGTGACCGGTCCCGTGCCCGGGCCGGGACCGAAGCCGGCGCCGCCACCGGTGAGCCCCGGTCCGCCCGAGGCGACCAGCCGGCGGCTGATGGCCCCGGCGAGCACGGTGCGGCCCAGCGGCCGGGTCAGGGGCAGGATCATCAGGATGCCCAGCACGTCGGAGACGAAGCCGGGGGTCAGCATCAGCGTGCCGCCGACCAGGATCAGGATGCCGTCGGCCAGCTCGCGGTGGGGCATCCGCCCGGCCGACAGCGCGTCGCGGAAGGCACGCATCGTGCGGGCCCCCTCGCGCTTGACCAGCCACGACCCGACCACGCCGCTGAGCACCAGCAGCCCGAGCGTCCACCAGGCACCGATCACCTGACCGACCTGGATGATCGTCCAGATCTCCACGAGCGGCACGACGACGAACGCCACCCCCAGGAGCCACCAGGGGAAGCGGCGTCGGCGGGTCGGGGGCGTGGAGGTGCTCATGTCCTGCCCAACGTGCGGTCGCGCGGCGCTGTTCCGGGCGCCCGCAGGCGGCGTACGGCGCGCCGGAGCTGCTGGGCGCGCTCCTCGATCCCCCAGGCCGTGATGCGCCGCAGCGACTCGGTCGCCACCGCCCGGCTCATCTTGGACTCCCCGCGCACCCGCTCGACGAACTCGATCGGCACCTCCCGCACCCGCAGCCCCGCCCGCAGGGTGCGGTGCGCCAGGTCGGTCTGGAAGACGTAGCCGAGCGAGGCGGTCTCCTCCAGGTGGATCCGCTCCAGGGTCTCGCGGCGGAACAGCCGGAAGCCCGCCGTGGCATCGCGCACCCCGATGCCCAGCAGCGTGCGGGTGTAGAGGTTGCCGCCGCGCGAGAGCAGCTCGCGGTGGCGCGGCCAGTTCACGATCGACCCGCCCGGCACCCAGCGCGACCCGATCACCAGGTCGGCGCCGGGCAGTGCCTCCAGCAGCCGACCGAGCTGCTCGGGCTGGTGGGAGCCGTCGGCGTCCATCTCCCCCACCACGTCGTAGCCGCGCTCCAGCGCGACGCGGAAGCCGTGGAGGTACGCCGCGCCCAGGCCCTGCTTCTCGGTGCGGTGCAGCACGCTCACGGCTGAGTCGGAGGCGGCGTACTGCTCGGCCAGCGCCCCGGTGCCGTCGGGGGACCCGTCGTCGACGACCAGCACGTCGACGTCGGGCTGGGCTGCGCGCAGACGGCGCAGCAGCGGCACGATGTTGTCGGCCTCGTCGTAGGTGGGCACCACCATGACGACCCGACCCCGGCCGGGGAGGGCGGGTCGGTCGTCACGAGGTGCTGCGCTCACCGGCAGAACCTATCGGCCGCCGCTGCGGGAGGGGCAGGACGGGGGGAACGACGAGGACCTTCGGACCGTCCGCGCGCTGACCGGGTGCCAGCGTCACGAGCGTTGTCTACTGGTCGACTCGCTCCCCCCGCGTCCTCCCGCCCACGACCACGCCGGTCGACCCGCCAAGTGCAGCCTGGGGTCCATCTTGGCGAGATGGCCCTCGGATGCATCAGTCGCTCGTGTGGTGCGGGCGTGCTGCCCGGAGAAACTTCGACGACCCTGTCGGGGGCACGGCACGGTGTCAACCCGCGGCTGACCAGTGGGCGCGCCTCGAAACCGCAGGTCAGGCAGGCGTACCCGGTTGCGTCGGATCTTCACTGATTATCCGGCCTCGTCGGCGTGTCGCAATGGACACGCCGTGCCGGTCTAGACGTGCGGGGGGACGGGCGGCACCACCACGGTGCCGACCGCCGTGGTGGCCACCAGCGGCTGGGGCAGCACCCGGGCCGCGGAGTCGCGGTCCGGGGTGGCCTCACCGCGCGCGACGACCAGCAGCGCGAACTCGATCCGGCGCGAGCGACGCCCCACGCGGGTCAGCGTGCCGCGGGCCTCCACGACGTCGCCGGCCCGCACCGGGCTGCGGAACTGCACGTCGTCGTAGGAGGCGAACAGGCCCTCGTCGCCGTCGGTGACGATGCACAGCTCGGTGGCCACGTCGCCGAACAGGCCGAGGCCCCAGGCGCCGTCGACCAGCGCGCCGGCGTAGTGCGCCTCGGCGTGGGAGACGTAGCGCCGGTGCACCACCTCGGTGCCCAGCCGGGGGTCCTGGGGGTCCTGCGTGCCGGCGCTCACGAGGCCACCGCCGTCGGGACCAGGCGGTGGACCAGGAAGCTGGCCACCTCCCCCGGGGTGGTGCCGCGGGAGAAGACCCGGTCGACCCCGAGCTCGCCGGCCATCTTCTCGTCGAACCGGGGGCCCCCGACCACCAGCAGCGGACGCCGGGCGGGCGGGAACGCCTCCCGGAAGGCGGCCGACATCTCGCGGGTGTTGAGCAGGTGGGCGTCGCGCTGGGTGACCACCTGGGAGACCAGCACCGCGTCGGCCCGCTCGGCCACCGCGCGCTCGACCAGCTGGGGCACCGAGACCTGGGCGCCGAGGTTGACCACCTTGAGCTCGCGGTAGTACTCCAGGCCCTTCTCGCCGGCGAAGCCCTTGATGTTGAGGATCGCGTCGATGCCGACGGTGTGCGCGTCGGTGCCGATGCACGCCCCGACGACCGTCAACCGGCGTCGCAGCCCGGCCTTGACCGCGGCGTTGACCTCCTTCGGCGTCAGCAGGTCGTAGTCGCGCTCGACCACCTCCACCTGGCTGGGGTCGACCAGGTGGTGGACCCGGCCGTAGACCACGAAGAAGGTGTACGCCGCGCCCATCGGCCGCGCGTGCACCACCAGCGCCGGGTCCATGCCCATCTTGTGGGCCAGCTGGGCCGCCGCCCCCTCAGCCACCTTGGAGTGCGGCATCGGCAGCGTGAACGACAGCTGCACCATCCCGTCGCCGGTGGTGTCGCCGTAGGGCCGCAGCAGCCGGTGCTCGTCGGTGGGGCCGACCTCGCCGGTCGAGCCCGTCACGCCCGTCAGGACCGTCTCGCTCATGCGTTCTCCTCCAGGATCTCCGTCGCCGGGTTGTAGTGCTCGTCGCTGTGCTCGGCCACGCCGTCGAGGCCGCGGCCGCCGTCCGGCGGCCGCTTCATCAGCCCGAAGGTGCCGTCGGCGATGGCGTCGAGCAGGCCCCGGTCGCGGTCGGCGATCCGGGTCAGCAGGTCGATCGACTCCCCCAGCACGGTGCGCGCCCGCTCGGCGATGACGCCGTCGGGGGCGGGGTGGAAGTCCTCGGCCAGCCGGCCGGCGGCGTCCATGACGTAGCGGACGTTCTGCAGCGCCAGGTCGCGGTCGGAGAGCCACGGCGTCACCACCGCCTCGGTCATCATCCCGACCAGCAGGATGCCCTGCCCGGTCAGTGCCCCCGCCAGGTTGAAGAAGCCGTCGAGCAGGTAGCCGCGGAACACGTCGCCGGTCATGTGCCGGGTCGGCGGCATCCACTTCAGCGGCGCGTCGGGGAACAGCTCGCGGGCCAGCAGCGCGTGGGCGAGCTCGAGGCGGAACGAGTCCGGCACGCCGGGGTCGATCTCGAACGCGTGCCCCAGGCCCAGCTGCCAGTCCTCGAGACCGGCCTCGTGGGCGAAGTACTCGTTGAGCAGCTGGCTGGTGGTGACGGTGTGCGCCGCCTCCACCGCGTCGGCGGTGGTGAGGTAGTTGTCCTCGCCGGTGTTGATGATGATGCCGGCGCGGGCGTGGACCTGGCGGCTGAAGCGCTGGTCGACGAAGGTCCGCACCGGGTTGATGTCGCGGAACAGGATGCCGTACATCGAGTCGTTGAGCATCATGTCGAGCCGCTCCAGGCCCGCCAGCGCCGCGATCTCGGGCATGCACAGCCCGCTCGCGTAGTTGGTGAGCCGGACGTAGCGCCCCAGCTCGCGGCCGGTCTCGTCGAGCGCCGCCCGCATCAGCCGGAAGTTCTCCTGCGTGGCGTAGGTGCCGGCGAACCCGTCGCGGGTCGCGCCCTCGGGCACGTAGTCGAGCAGCGACTGGCCCGTGGAGCGGATCACCGCGATCACGTCGGCGCCCTCGCGGGCGGCCTGCTGGGCCTGCGGGATGTCCTCGTAGATGTCGCCGGTCGCCACGATCAGGTAGATCCAGGGCTGGCGGGGCGCGTCGCCGATCTCGGCGACCAGCCGCTCCCGCTCCTCCCGGCGTACGTCGATCCGGGCGATGCCGTCGCCGACCGCGGCCCGGGCGCCCGACCGGGCGGTCCGCGCCGCGTCGCCCTCGGGCAGCCGGAACCGCACCGAGCCGGCCGCCGCCTTCTGCGCCAGCGTCAGCAGGTCCTCGGCCTCGCCCCGGGCCAGCGCGTCCCACACGGGGAGCGCCAGCCCGTGGCCGAGGTCGACGTCGGCGCGGACGGCGTCGGCGAGCAGGTTGACCCAGGGCACGCCGTCGGGGTCCGCGCCGCCGAGCCCGGCCAGGCGCAGCGTGGCCCGCTCCACCGACAGCGTCGTGTGGCGGCGGGCGAGGTCGACGATGGGGCCGCCCACCTGGGCCGCGAGCGCGCGCGCCTGCGCCACCGTCCGCGGGTCGAGGTCGAGCTTGGGGCGGTGGGGGTTGCCCCCGGACCCGCCGCTGGTCGAGCGCGTCGAGACCATCACAGCCGCCTCTCGAACAGGGCGCGCACCGCGGGGGTGCTGCGCACGATCTCCAGCGCCAGGTCGGCGTGACCGGGCACGTAGCCGTTGCCGACCAGCATGGTGACGTCGGCGGCGAGGCCCTCGGCGCCGAGCGCGGCCGCGCTGAAGGAGGTGGCCATCGAGAAGAACACCACCGTGCCCCCGGCGGCGGTGGCCAGGATCGCCCCGCCCTCGCAGCCGGGCACGTCGACGCAGACGACGGTGACGTCGGCCGGCCCGCCGGCGGCACCCACCGCGTCGCGCAGCGCGACCGGGTCGCGGGCGTCGCAGACCACCACGCCGTCGGCCAGGCCGGCACCCACGCCGCCCTCGCGCAGCAGCGCCGCCTCCGCGTCGTGCGGCACGACGGCGACGACGCGCGACGCCCCTGCCCGCCGGGCCGCGGCCAGGCACAACGACCCGGACTTGCCGGCCCCGCCGATCACCACGACACCCACCTCGCCGGTCGAGCCTGTCGAGACCCCGAGCTCCACGTGGCTGCGCACGTGCCGCTCCACCAGCGCCGGCGCGCCGCAGACGTCCATCACCGACAGCGCCAGCTCGGGCGAGAGGTCCTCGGGCAGGCGGGCGGCGATGCTGCGGCCGAAGAGCACGGCGTACCCCTCGGCCGGCACCTGCTCGCTCAGCCCGTCCCACCGGGCGAGGTCGTCGGTGAGCACGAGCGGCGTGAGGGTCAGCGAGACCAGGGTGGCGATCCGGTCGCCGACGCGCAGCCCGAGCGGCGAGCCGTCGGCGACCTCCTCGACGGTGCCGACGAGCATGCCGCCGGAGCCGGTGACGGGGTTGTGCATCTTGCCGCGGGTCCGGACGATCTCCAGCACCTCGCGGCGTACGCCGTCCCCGTCGCCGCCGTGCTTGTCGTGCAGCTGGCGTGCCGAGGCGGCGTCGAGGTTGAGCCGCTCCACCCGCACCCGCACCTCGTCGTGGCGCAGCTCCGGATCGGTGTCGAGCCGCGTCGCCGCCTGCGGCAGCACCCCGGGCGGCTCCAGCACCCGGTGCAGCCCGGTCGGGTCACCCATCATCCGTCCCACGTCAGCACGCCTTCCTGTCTCGCATGGAGGAAACAGTAGATCTTGCGGCGATGTGTTTGCGACACCGAAAGGATCGTGTCCATACTTCCTCGCATGAGCATCGAGACGTCGATCGCGGCTCTGGTCGAGCAGCAGACCGGTCAGCCCTACCCCTACCAGCGCGTGGAGCTCGTCGAGCCCGACTGGACGCGCTTCCCCGGGTGGAAGGACGTCACCCGGGCCGAGTGGGAGAGCGCGCAGTGGCAGCGCTCGCACTGCATCAAGAACCTGCGCCAGCTGCGCACCCTGCTCGGCGACCTCGTGGACGAGCGGTTCTACGCCGACCTCGAGCGCGACCAGGCCGAGCGGGCGACGATGTCGATGCTCGTCCCGCCGCAGATGATGAACACGATGGCGCCCCACGTCGACCCCGCCGGGCCGGGCTCGCTCACCGAGGCCTTCTACGCCGACCCGGTGCGGCACTACATGATCCCGGTGTTCTCCGACCGCCGCACGGACTGGCCCTCGCACCCCCACGCCAGCCGTGACTCGCTGCACGAGCACGACATGTGGGCCGTCGAGGGGCTGACCCACCGCTACCCGACCAAGGTGCTGGCCGAGCTGCTGCCGACCTGCCCGCAGTACTGCGGCCACTGCACGCGGATGGACCTCGTCGGCAACTCCACGCCCGCGGTCGAGAAGCTGAAGTTCCTCGGCAAGCCGGTCGACCGCCACGCCGAGATGCTCGACTACCTGCGCCGCACCCCCTCGGTGCGCGACGTGGTGGTCTCCGGCGGCGACGTCGCCAACATGCCGTGGGCCCGCCTCGAGGAGTTCCTCACCCAGGTGCTCGACGTCGACAACGTCCGCGACGTCCGGCTCGCGACCAAGGCGCTGATGGGCCTGCCCCAGCACTGGCTCCAGGACGACGTACGCCGGGGCATGGAGCGGGTCGCCACCAAGGCGCGCGCCCGTGGGGTGTCGCTGGCGATCCACACCCACGTCAACCACGCCAACTCCGTCACCCCGCTGGTCGCCGACGCGACGCGGGCGATGTTCGAGGCCGGGGTGCGCGACGTGCGCAACCAGGGGGTGCTGCTCGACGGGGTCAACGCCGACCCGCACGCGCTGCTCGACCTGTGCTTCCGGTTGCTCGACGGGGCGCAGATCCTGCCCTACTACTTCTACATGTGCGACATGATCCCGGCCTCGGAGCACTGGCGGGTCTCGGTCGCCGACGCGCAGCGGCTGCAGCACCACGTCATGGGCTACCTGCCGGGCTTCGCGACGCCGCGGATCGTGTGCGACGTGCCGTTCGTCGGCAAGCGCTGGGTGCACCAGGTCGCCTCCTACGACCGGGTCCGGGGCATCTCGGAGTGGACCAAGAACTACCGGACCTCGATCGAGGCCGAGGACCCCGAGGCGCTGACCCGCACCTACTCCTACTTCGACCCGATCCACACGCTCCCCGCCGAGGGCCAGGCGTGGTGGGCCCGTCAGGGCGCCCCGGTCTGAGGCGGCTGGTCCGAGGTCGGCCGGTCTGGGGGCGGCTTGGTCTGAGGCGGCGCGCGGTGGGTCAGTCGGCCAGGAGCTGCCCCACCCGCTGCAGGCCGAGCCGGGCGTAGCCCGCCCACATCACGCGCAGCGCGAGCACGGCCGGACGCACCAGCGGGGTGCGCGGGTGGACCTGCCAGCTCCAGGTGACGCGGGTGCCGCCCCCGGCCGCCTCGAACGCCCAGCGACCCTCGACCCGGCGCGACAGCAGCGCGAGCGGGCCGGTGAGGTCGCCCAGCTCGTAGTCGAAGTGGTGCGGCGCCTCGACGGCGACCAGCCGCTCGCGCATCCGGCCACCGTCGGCGAGCACGATGGTGCGGGTCTGGCCCGGCTCGGCCCACTCCCCGTCCTGGTCACGGACCTCGCGGATGGCCGGCAGGGCGAGGTGCCGACGGTCGAACAGGCCCGGCAGCGGTGCCGGGAGGACGGTCGCGAGGGCGTGGGCGGGCGAGGTGGCGAAGGTCGCGCTCTGGGTGAAGGTCACGGGCGGCATGAGCCGACGCTAGCGGGGGAACACAGGGTCCATGCCACGTCTGCGCACCGTCTACCCGAGCACCCGCGGCGGGACCCGCCGTCGGGCGGGCAAGGGCTGGACCTTCTTCGACAAGGACGGGGCGCGGATCACCGACCCCGAGGAGGTGCAGCGGCTGAAGTCGCTGGCCATCCCCCCGGCCTGGCGGGACGTGTGGATCTGCCCCTGGCCCAACGGCCACATCCAGGCGGTCGGCACCGACGACGCCGGCCGCCGGCAGTACCAGTACCACCCCGACTGGCGGGTCAAGCGCGACAAGCTCAAGTTCGACCGGGTGCTGCGTGCGGCCGAGCAGCTGCCGNGCGGCGGGCGATCAAGCGCGACCTCGGCCTGGAGGGGATGCCGCTGGAGCGGGCCGACGCGGTCGCCGTACGCCTGCTCGACCTCGGCTACTTCCGCGTCGGGAGCGACATCTACGCCGACACCAACGGCTCCTTCGGGCTCACCACGCTGGAGAAGCGGCACGTGCGCCGCAAGGGCGACGTGCTGCACTTCCGGTTCATGGGCAAGTCCGGCATCGAGCACAGCATCGAGATCGACGACCCCGACATCCTCGAGGCCCTCGACAGCCTGCGCCGTCGGCGGGGCGGCACCGAGCGGCTGCTGGCCTACCAGCTCGAGAAGGCCTGGAAGGACCTCGACAGCACGGCGGTCAACACCTACCTCTCCGGCCTGCTCGAGGACCTCACCGCCAAGGACTTCCGCACCTGGCACGCCACCGTCCTGGCCGCCGCCTCCCTGGCGGTGACCGAGGAGCCCGGCGACACCAAGCGCTCACGGCAACGGGCCGTGAAGGCGGCGGTCCTCGAGGTCTCCGAGTACCTCGGCAACACCCCCACGATCGCCAAGAACTCCTACATCGACCCGCGCGTCATCGACCTCTACGAGAACGGCACCACGATCGACGCCGAGCTGGTCACCAAGCGCTACCGCTCCCCCGCCGCCAAGCAGCGCGCGCTCGAGGCGGCGGTGCTGGAGCTGCTGCGGTAGGTGGGGCGGGTGGGGAGTCGTCGGTTTCACAGGGTCCCCTGTGAAACCGACGCTTCCCGGAGAACACTTCGCCCGGGAAGCACCAGGTTCACCCGGGGAGTGCGGCCGACCGGCGTACGACGAGGATGGGGCGATGCCCGACCCGCTGACCGTCGCCGCCTGCCAGCCACATGTGGCCGACGACCTGACGCGCAACGTCGCCACCCACGTCGAGGCCGTACGCCGGGCCGGCGCCCGTCTCGTGGTCTTCCCCGAGCTGTCGCTGACCGGCTACGACCTCGCAGCCGATGCGGTCGACCCCGGCGACCCCCTGCTGGTCCCGCTCGTCGAGGCCTGCGCCGCGGTGGGTGCGGTGGCCCTGGTCGGGGCGCCCGCCCGGACCGACGGGGTCGAGACCATCGCCGCGCTCCGGGTCGACGAGGGCGGTGTCGCGGTCGCCTACCGCAAGCAACACCTGGGCCGGGCCGAGCAGGAGCGGTTCACGCCCGGACCGGCGCCGGTCGCGATCGACGTCGACGGCCACCGCGTCGCGCTGGGCATCTGCAAGGACACCGGCACCGCCGCGCACCTGCGCGACGTCGCCGTGCTGCGTCCCGACCTCTACGTCGCCGGCCTGGTGCACCGGCCCGACGAGCTCGAGGAGCAGCGCGCCCGTGCGGGGCGGATCGCCCGGGCGACCGGGGTGCCGGTGGTCCTCGCGAGCTGCGCCGGACCTGGCGGCCCGGCGTACCCCACCACGGCCGGCCACTCCGGGGTGTACGCCGCCGACGGCACCGCCCTCGACGAGGTCGGCGCCGACCCGGGCGCGATCGCCCGGGCGACGCTCCCCGGGCTCGGTCGCAGCGCCGGCTGAGGGCACGGCGTCGCGGAGGGAGTCGCCAGGCCTCACTGGTAGGTGAGCGCCGGCCCCTTCCCGACGACCAGACCTTCGCTGCCCCGGAGAGCCTGCCACTGCGCCGGGGTCGCAGCTCCGGCGCAGCGGCGGTCTCCCGAGCGACCTTGGGAACCCGCGGCCGCCGGTCGACCACCGACCACCGCCTACCCCGTGTGGTGCACCTCCGCCAGCCCGTGCACGGGGGTCGGGATCTCCTCGTAGCGCGCCTTGAGCTGCAGCGCGAGGTAGAGCGAGTAGTGGCGCGACTGGTGGAGGTTGCCGCCGTGCATCCACAGGTTCTCCACCTGGGTCGGCTTCCACATGTTGCGCTGCTCGCCCTCCCAGGGGCCGGGGTCCTTGGTGGTGTCCGAGCCCAGGCCCCACACCTTCCCGAGCCGGTCGGCGGTCTCGTCGTCGATGAGGTCGGCGACCCAGCCGTTCATCGAGCCGTAGCCGGTCGCCAGCACGACGACGTCGGCCGGCAGCTCGGTGCCGTCCTCGAGGACGACGGCGTCCTCGGTCAGGTGGGTGACCTGGCCGTGGGCGAGCTTGACGTCGCCGTTGGCCACGAGCTCGGCGGCGCCCACGTCGATGTAGTAGCCCGAGCCGCGGCGGAGGTACTTCATGAACAGGCCCGAGCCGTCGTCGCCCCAGTCGTGCCGGAAGCCGGCGGCCTCGAGCCGGTCGTAGAAGTCCTTGTCCTTCTCGGCCATCGCCTCGTAGGCCGGGATCTGGAACTCGTGCATGATCCGGTAGGGCAGCGAGGCGAAGACCATGTCGGCCTTCTCGGTCGTCATCCCCGCCTCCAGGGCCCGCTCGGAGTAGAGGTCGCCCAGGCCGAACTCCATCAGGCTGTCGCTCTTGACGATGTGGGTCGAGGAGCGCTGCACCATCGTGACGTCGACGTCGTTCTCCCACAGCGCCCCGCAGATGTCGAAGGCGGAGTTGTTGCTGCCGATGACGACCGCCTTCTTCCCGGCGTACGCGTCGGGGCCGGGGTGGGCCGAGGAGTGGTGCACGTCACCGTGGAAGGTCTCCGCGCCGGGGATCTCCGGCACGTTGGCCTTGCCCGACATGCCGGTGGCGAAGACGAGGTGCGTCGGGCGCAGCGTCAGCGGCTTGCCCTCGCGCTCGACCTCGACGGTCCACTCCCCCGCGTCCTCGGACCAGGTGGCGCTGGTCGCGGTGGTGCTCGACCAGTACGGCACCTCCATGATCCGCGTGTAGGACTCCAGCCAGTCGCCGATCTTGTCCTTGGGCGCGAAGACCGGCCAGTTGTCGGGGAACTTCAGGTAGGGCAGGTGGTCGTACCAGACCGGGTCGTGCAGGCACAGGCTCTTGTAGCGACCGCGCCACTGGTCACCCGGACGGGGGTACTTGTCGATGACCAGGCTCGGCACGCCGAGCTGGCGCAGCCGCGCGCCGAGCGCGATGCCGCCCTGCCCGCCGCCGACGACGAGGACGTAGGGCTGGGTGGTACTGCCCAGGCTCTCCGACTCCTGCTGGCGCTGCTCCTTCCAGGTGGTGCGCTGCTTGTTGGCGCCGTGCTCGGCACCCATCGGGCGGTGGGTGCCGCGCGGCTCCTCGTGGCCCTTGAGCTCGTAGAGGGTGGTCAGCAGCGTCCACGCCCGGTCCTCGCCGTCCTCCTGCTTCAGGCGCACCAGCCCGCGGCCACGGCCGACGGCGGTCTCGAACCGGATCCAGGCGGTGACGACACCGTCGGCCTCGTCGGCGGGCTCCTCGGTGCCGAACCCGCTGGGCGCGACCCCGTCGAGGACCTCGCCGAGCATGGCGGCGATCTCCTCGCGTCCCTCGGAGGTGTGGAGGTTCCAGGTGAAGGCGATCAGGTCGCGCCAGTAGCTGTCGGCCGCGAACAGCCCGCTCACCCGCTCCACGTCGCGCGCCGCGAGCGCCTCCTCGAAGGCGGCCAGCCACCGCTCGGTGCGCTCCTGCGCACCGGGGTGCCCGTCCTGCGTCGTGGTGGGGTCGCTCGCGGTGGTCTCCCGCTCGGGGGCCTGGGTCATGTACGTCTCCTTCGCCTAGGCTGGTGTGACCGAGCACACACGGCCGCGACCCCTGGGCGACAGGGTTGCAGGACGTTGCACCTCACCCGACCGGCTCGCCTCGGAGGACCCGTGCCGCAGCGTCACGACCGCCCCGACCTCGTCGGGCTGCAGCGCCTCCGCGACGTAGCGCTCGGCGGGGGCCCCGGGCCGGTCCCCGCCCCGCGCGGACCGGTGGCGGCGTCCTGGCGGCGGGTGGCCGCCTGCGGTCTCGAGCCCGGCTCGCAACCGGACGTCGCCCCGCTCGGGGGCGCCGAGCTGGAGCGGCGGCGCGCCGAGAGCGGGCTCGCGGCGTACGTCCCGCGGCTGACGCAGACCCTCGCCTCGGTCATCGACGCGGGCCAGATGGTCGTGGTGGCCGACCCCGAGGGTCGGGTGCTGTGGCGCGCCGGCTCCTCGGGCGTACGCCGTGCCGCGGACGACCTCGGCTTCGTCGGCGGCTCGTCGTGGACCGAGGGCAACGTCGGCACCAACGCCATCGGCACCAGCCTGGTGCTCGGCGAGGGCGTCCACATCCAGGGCCCCGAGCACTTCGTGGAGTCCCACACCCGCTGGGGCTGCGCCGCCGCCCCGATCCGCGACCCCTGGTCGGGCCGCGTCCTCGGGGTGGTCGACGTCAGCGGGCCCTCGCGCGGGATGCACCCGGCCGAGCTCGCCCTGGTGGAGCTCGCGGCGCGGATGACCAGCCTCGAGGTGGTCGAGCAGCACCGCAGCGACCTCGACCGGTTGCGGGCGGTCGCCGCGCCGGTGCTGGCGGGCGTGAGCGGCGACGTGCTCGCCGTCGACCGGTTCGGCCACCTCGCCGCGGCCGTCGGCTCCCGGGCTCCCGAGCGCGTCGCGCTGCCGCACGACCTCGCCGGCGGCCGGCTGTGGCTGCCCACGCTGGGCGAGGCGGTCGCCGAGCCGCTCGCCGGCGGCTGGCTGCTGCGGCTGGGCGACACGACGTCGACGGCCACCCGGCTGGTGCTCGACCTGCGGACCGCGCCGACGCTCGAGGTGGCCGCGCCGAGCGGTGACTGGTCGCGGCGGCTCTCCCCGCGCCACGCCGAGATCCTGCTCGCGCTGCTGGCGGCCGGACCCGAGGGCCGCTCCGCCGCCGACCTCGCCGCCGACCTCTTCGACGACGCCACCCGGGTGGTCACCGTCCGTGCCGAGCTCTCGCGGCTGCGGCGGCTGCTCGGCAGCGTGGTGCTCTCGGGGCCCTACCGCCTCTCCCCCGGTGTCGAGGCCACGCTGCGGCTGCCCGACCCCGGCTCCCCGGTGCTGCCGGGGTCCAGCGCTCCCGTCGTACGCCGCCTCGGCGCCGCGCCCCGATGAGTCCTGGTCCCGGCGCCGGTCTGACCCGGTGAGAACCAATCCACCCCGAGGAGCCCGTCATGCGACCTGTCAACGTCAACCTGTGGATCAACGACGGCCGGATCCAGGAGGCCGTCGACCACTGGGTCTCGCTCTTCCCCGACTCCCGGGTGGTGTCGACCATGGCCTACGGCGAGGAGGCCGGTGAGCTCGCGGGCCAGCCGATGGCCGTCGTGTTCGAGCTGCAGGGACAGGCCTACACCGCCATCAACGGCGGTGACACCCGCTTCGAGCCCAACGAGTCGGTGTCCCTGGCGGTGCCCTGCGACACCCAGGAGGAGATCGACCGCCTCTGGACGGGCCTGACCGACGGGGGCAAGGGCGGCCCGTGCGGGTGGCTCTCGGACCGCTTCGGCTTCGCCTGGCAGGTCTACCCCGCCGCGCTCGACGACCACCTCGGCGACCCGGAGAAGGCGCCGCGGGCAGTGGCCTACTTCATGACGCTCGACGGCGTGCCGTTCTCGATCGCCGACCTCGAGGCCGCGGTGAAGGCCTAGTGCGTCGCGCGGTTCTCGAACGGCGTGGACAGCACGATGGTCGTGCGCGTCGAGACGTGGGCGGCGGCGCGCACCCGGGCGAGCAGGTCCTCCAGGTCGGCCGGGGTCGCGACGCGGACCTTGAGGATGTAGGACTCCTCGCCGGCCACCGACCAGCACGACTCGATCTCCTCCACGCCCCGGAGCTTCTCGGGGTAGTCGTCGGGCCGCGACACGTCGATCGGCGTGATGCTGACGAACGCCGTGAGCGGCTTGCCGGCGGCGGCGTGGTCGATCGTCGCGCCGTACCCCAGGATCAGGCCGCGCTCCTCGAGCCGCTTGACCCGCTGGTGCACGGCGCTGGTCGAGAGGCCGGTGGCCTTGCCGAGGTCGGTGTAGGACATCCGGCCGTCGTCGGCGAGCAGCCGCAGGATCTGCCGGTCCTTGTTCTCCACGCGGGAGACCCTAGCGGCCGGTCGGGCCGGGGAGCGGCGCACCGGGCGGCCGTCCCCGGTCGCGCCTAGGCTGCGGCCATGCCCGCTCCCCCGCCCGCACCGCAGCGCCTGATGCTCCTCGACACCGCATCGCTCTACTTCCGGGCCTTCTTCGGCGTGCCCGACTCGGTCACCGCACCCGACGGCACCCCGGTCAACGCCGTGCGCGGGCTGCTCGACTTCATCAGCCGGCTGGTGGCCGACTACGAGCCGACGCACCTGGCCTGCTGCTGGGACAACGACTGGCGACCGCAGTGGCGCGTCGACCTGATCCCGACCTACAAGGCGCACCGCGTGGTCGCCGAGCGGCAGTCCGACCCCGACGTCGAGGAGGTGCCCGACCCGCTGGAGAAGCAGGTGCCGATCATCGAGGCGGTGCTGGAGGCGTTCGGGATCGCCGTCGTGGGCGCCGACCACCACGAGGCCGACGACGTCATCGGCACGCTGGCGACCGGGGCCGGCATGCCCGTCGACGTGGTCACCGGCGACCGCGACCTGTTCCAGCTCGTCGACGACGAGCAGCAGGTGCGGGTGCTCTACACCGCCCGTGGCGTCGGCAAGCACGAGCGGGTCGACGAGGCCTGGGTGCGAGAGCGCTACGGCGTCGAGGCCGCGCAGTACGCCGCCTTCGCGACCCTGCGCGGCGACTCCTCCGACGGCCTGCCCGGCGTGGCCGGCATCGGCGACAAGACCGCGGCCGTGCTGCTCGGGCGATTCGGCGACCTCGACGCGATCGTCGCCGCCGCCACCGACCCCGAGGGCGCCGACCCCGACTCCGAGATGGGTCCCGGCCCCCGGGGCAAGGTGAAGGCGGCGCTGGACTACCTCGAGGTGGCACCTCGGGTGGTCGCCGTGGTGCGCGACCTCGACCTGGGCGGCCCCGACCTCGCCCTGCCCGCCTCCCCCGCCGACCCCGAGATGCTCGACGCCATCGCCGAGCAGTGGGGCCTGAGCAGCCCGGTCGAGCGGCTGCGCGAGGTCCTCGCCGCGCGCGCCTAGCCCGGCGCCGGGCGCGCGTCGCCCCGGTCGGTCGACCGGGCCCGGGTGTGCATCCGCTCGCCCTCGCGACCGAAGATCGACAGGAACTCCACGCGCCGCTCGTCGGCCCCGCCGAACCAGTGCGGCAGCCGGGTGTCGAACTCCGCGACCTCGCCGGGCTCCAGCACGACGTCGTGCTCGCCGAGCACCATCCGCAGCCGACCGTCGAGCACGTAGAGCCACTCGTAGCCCTCGTGCGTCTGCGGGTCGGGCTCCCGGCGCCGTCGCCCCGGCGGGATCGTCAGCTTGTAGGCCTGCAGCCCGCCGGCGCGTCGGCTGAGCGGCACCATCGTCATGCCCCCGCGGGTCACCGCTCGCTGCGGGACCCGCGGGTCCGCCGCACCGCTGGCCTCCACGAGGTCGTCGAGGGCCAGGCCGTGGGCGCGGGCGAGCGGGAGCAGCAGCTCCAGGGTGGGCCGGCGCCCCCCGGACTCCAGCCGCGAGAGCGTGCTGACCGAGATGCCGGTCGTGGTGGCGAGGTCCGCCAGGGTCAGCCCGGCCTCCAGGCGCAGCGCCCGCAGCCGGGGGCCGACGGAGTCCAGCACGGTCTCGAGCTCGTCCATGCCCCCTATGTTGCCACATCGGCAACGCGATTTGCCGTCGGTCGTGGCCGCGTCGCAGGGTGTTGGCACCGACGAGAGGAGACGGACATGGCCGCGCAGCAGCGGGACGGGTACGACGTGGTGGTGGTGGGTGGCGGTGCCGCCGGGCTGAGCGGGGCGGTCGCGCTGGCGCGGTCGCGGCGGCGGGTCCTGGTGGTCGACGCCGGCTCCCCGCGCAACGCCCCCGCCGAGGGGGTGCACAACCTGCTGGGTCGCGAGGGGGTATCGCCCCTCGACCTGCTGGCGCAGGGACGGGCCGACCTGGAGACCTACGGCGGGGAGGTACGCCGCGGCCGCGCCGTCGGCGCCCGTCGCGCCGGCACCGGCTTCGAGGTGGACCTCGACGACGGGACGGCCGTGACCGGTCGGCGACTGCTGGTGACGACCGGCCTGGTGGACGAGCTGCCCGACCTGCCGGGGCTGGCCGAGCGGTGGGGCCACCAGGTGCTGCACTGCCCGTTCTGCCACGGCTGGGAGGTGCGCGACCAGCGCATCGGGGTGCTCGCCACCGGCCCGATGGCGGTCCACCAGGCGGTGCTCTTCAGCCGGCTCTCGGACCGGGTGGTGCTGCTGGCCCACGAGGTCCCTCCGGACGAGGCCGACCTGCCGCGGCTCAGCGCTGCCGGCGTGGCGGTGGTGACCGGGCGGGTGACGGCGCTGGAGGGCGAGCCCGGCCGGCTGTCCGGCGTACGACTGGAGGACGGGACGAGGCTGCCGCTGGACGCGGTGGTGGTGGCCCCGCGCATGGTGGCGCGCTCGGCCGTGCTCGACGACCTCGGGCTGGAGCCGGTGGCCCACCCGACGGGGATGGGCCAGCACTACCCGGCGGAGGTGACCGGGCACAGCAGCGTCGAGGGCGTCTTCCTCGCCGGCAACGTCTGCGACCTGACCGCCCAGGTCGGCGCGAGCGGAGCGGCGGGCACCACCGCCGGTGCCATGATCCACGCCGAGCTGATCGAGGAGGAGCTCGCGGCGGCGCTGCTCCCCGCCGGCTGACCCGCCGGTTTCCGGCCGGACCTAGCTGCTGACCGAGGAGTAGGCCACGACGCCGCGCCGCAGCCGCCCGGCCGTCTCACGAGCGGTGGTCCGCAGCGCGCCGGACCCCGCGGCGTCGGCAACCTGGTCGGCGAGGTCGAGCAGCTGCTTGACCCACCGCACGAAGTCTCCGGCGGACAGGTCGGTGACCCGCAGGATGTCGTCGAGCTCGTCGCCCTCGGCCCAGCGCCACGCCGCCCAGACGAACCCCAGGTCGGGCTCGTGGAGCTGGTCGAGGTGGTGCTCGCGCTCGAGCGCGTCGAGGTCGGACCACGTCGAGACCATCTCGGCCAGCACCTCGCGGACCGGGCCCGAGGCCGGCAGCCTCGGGGTGGCCGCGTCGTCGGGCCGTCGGGACTCGTAGACCAGGGTCGAGAGCACCGCGGCCAGCTCGGAGGCGTCGAGGCCGTCCCACAGCCCGGCCCGCAGCGACTCGGCGGTGAGCAGGTCCATCTCGTTGTAGATCCGCATCAGGGTGCGGCCGCGGTCGGTCACGACCAGGTCGGAACCCTCGCCCTCGAGGTAGCCGAGCGTGGCCAGCACCTCGCAGACGCGGTCGAAGCGGCGCGCGATGGTGTTGGTGCGCTGCTCGATGCGGCGGCGCAGCGTGGCAGAGTCGCGCTCGAGCTTGAACCACCGCTCGGCCCAGCGGGCGTGGTCCTCGCGGTCGGGGCACTCGTGGCAGGGGTGGGCGCGCAGCCGCCGGCGCAGGTCCTCGATGCGGCTGTCCTCCATGCCGGAGCGACCGGTGCTGGAGCGCGCCGGGCCGTGGCCGGAGCGCCCGTCCCGGCCGGGCGGGGGCGGCGCGAACCCGTGGGTCCGCTCCTTCAGCGCGTTGGCCAGGTCGCGGCGCGACTGGGGGTTGCGGCCGTTGAAGCTGCGCGGGATCTTCAGCCGGGTGATCGACCCCACCGGCGTGGCGAAGTCGGTCAGGCTGAGCCGGCGGGCGTGGCGGTCGGCGGTGAGCACGTAGGGACGCGGTCCGTCCCGGTCGGCCCGCGTGCCGGGGTCGATCACGACGGCGATGCCGGCGAACCGGCCGCTCGGCACCTCGATCACGTCGCCGGGTCGCAGCGCCTCCAGCGAGTCGAGCACCTCCTGGCGACGGTCGAAGCGGCGCGACTTGGCGAGGTCGCGCTCGGTGTCGGAGAGCTGGTGGCGCAGCCCGGCGTACTCCATGAAGTCGCCGCGGTCGCAGGCGGCGGCGTCGGCGTACCCCGCGAGCGCGTCGTCGCTCTTGCGCAGCTGCCGTGCCAGGCCCACGACGGCCTTGTCGGCCTGGAACTGCGCGAAGGAGGACTCCAGCAGCTCGCGCGCCCGGTCACGGCCGAACTGGTGGACCAGGTTGACCGCCATGTTGTACGACGGCCGGAAGCTCGACCGCAGCGGGTAGGTGCGCGTGGAGGCCAGACCGGCCACCGACGACGGGTCGAGCCCCTGCTGCCACAGCACGACGCCGTGCCCCTCGACGTCGATGCCGCGGCGCCCTGCGCGACCGGTCAGCTGGGTGTACTCCCCCGGCGACAGGTCGGCGTGGGTCTCGCCGTTCCACTTCGACAGCTTCTCGATCACTACCGACCGGGCGGGCATGTTGATGCCCAGCGCCAGCGTCTCGGTGGCGAACACGACGCGGCACAGCCCCCGCAGGAACAGCTCCTCGACGCACTCCTTGAACTTCGGCAGCATCCCCGCGTGGTGGGCCGCGATGCCGCGGGTGAGGCCGTCGAGGAACTCGTGGTAGCCCAGCGCCTGCAGGTCCTCGTCGGGGAGGTCGGCACACCGCTCCTCCACGAAGGCGTAGATCTCCTCGCGCTCGGCGGGGCTGGTCAGCCGCAGGTTGGCCTCCAAGCACTGCTGGACCGCGGCGTCGCAGCCGATCCGGCTGAAGATGAACACGATGGCCGGCAGCAGCCCAGCCCGGTCGAGCTGCTCGACGACCTGGGCGCGGGTGGGGGTCCAGGCGCCACGGGCGCCGTTCGAGCCCGACTGCGGGCGCTTGCCCCCGCGCGGGGCGCGACGGTCCTTCATCCGGCCACGGGCCCAGTCGTCGCGGGCCAGCTTCTCCAGCTGCGGGTTGACCCGGGGTTGTCGGTCGCGGGTGGGGTCGGCGGTCTCCTCGTCGGCGAACAGGTCGTACATCCGTCGCCCGGCGATCACGTGCTGGTAGAGCGGGACGGGGCGGCGCTCCTCCACGATCGTGGTGGTCTCGCCGCGCACGGTGCCCAGCCACTCGCCGAACTCCTCGGCGTTGCTGACGGTGGCCGACAGCGAGGCGACGGCCACCGACTCGGGCAGGTGGATGATCACCTCCTCCCAGACCGCGCCGCGGATCCGGTCGGCGAGGTAGTGCACCTCGTCCATGACGACGAACCCGAGCGTGTCGAGGGTCCGTGAGCCGGCGTACAGCATGTTGCGGAGGACCTCGGTGGTCATCACCACCACCGGCGCCTCGCCGTTGATGCTGTTGTCGCCGGTGAGCAGGCCGACGTTCTCGGGGCCGTAGCGCATCGACAGGTCGTGGAACTTCTGGTTGGACAGCGCCTTGATCGGGGTCGTGTAGAACGCCTTGCGGCCCGACTCCAGCGCCAGGTGCACCGCGAACTCGCCCACGATCGTCTTGCCCGAGCCGGTGGGGGCGGCGACCAGGACCGAGCGGCCGTCCTCGAGCTCGCGGCAGGCGCGCAGCTGGAAGTCGTCGAGCGCGAAGGCCTGGCGGGAGGCGAAGTCGGCCAGCATGGGGTGCTCCTGGTGGGCCCGGAAGCGGGAGTAGCGCTCGGCGGCGCTGGGACGGTCGGGGCGGCTGCTCATCGGCCCACCAGTACCCGCAACGCCGCCGGGACCACGTCGACGGTCAGCGGGAGCGGACCGACCCGTTCGCCGTCGGCGTACGCCGTGATGCCGGCCGCCGCGACCGTCACCGAGCGCACCCGGTGGTGGTGGTAGCCGGGGTGGTGCACGTGGGTGCCGCGGAACAGCCTGGGGTAGGTCCGCACCAGCTCGCGGCGGCTCAGCGGCTCGATGACCACGACGTCGAGCAGGCCGTCGTCGAGCTCGGCCCCCTCGGTGATCCGCAGCCCGCCGCCGAACGACGGCCCGTTGCCGACCGCCACCACCGTGGCGGCGAGCCGCTGCACCTCGCCGTCGAGCTCCAGCACGTAGTCGATCGGGCGCAGCGCTCGCAGCTCGGCCAGGGTGGCGAGGTTGTAGCGCATCTGGCCGCGGGGCCGGCGCATCCGGTTGGCGCGCTCGTTGACCACGGCGTCGAAGCCGGCGGCCAGCACCGTCAGGAAGTACGTCGCCCCGGCCCGCGCCAGGTCGATGGTGCGCTCGCGAGCCCCGATGACGACGTCGACGGCGGCGGCGGTGTCGCGCCGGGGCACGTCGAGGTAGCGGGCGACGTCGTTGCCGGTGCCCGCCGGGAGCAGCCCGAGCCGTGTCGTGGACCCCGCCAGGGCCTGGATCGCGACGTGCACCATGCCGTCGCCGCCGACCGCCACGAGGGTGTCGACCCCGCGCTCCACGCAGTCGCGGGCGAGGTCACCGGCCTCGTCGGCGTCGCGTCCGCGCAGGTCCTCCACCTCGTGGCCGGCGTCGCGCAGCCGGGGCGCCGCCTCGGCGGCGATCCGCAGCCCCCGTCCGCCTCCGGAGCTCGGGTTGGTGAGCAGGGCGATGCGGCGGGACACGTGCTCGACCCTAGTCGCCGCAGCGGCACCGGCGGCTCACGCCGGCTACAGCGGCGAGGCGGTGTCGTCGTCCCAGTCCTCGTGGGCGTGCCGGCCCTTGCGGCGGTCCAGGACCCGGCACACGACCTCGGAGATCATCAGCAGCACGAGCAGCGGGATGGCCAGCAGGAGCATCGAGAACGGGTCCGTCGACGGCGTCGCGACGGCGGCGAAGACGAAGGTGCCGACGATGATCCAGGGCCGGTAGCGGCCCAGTGCCCGGCCCGAGACCACACCGGCCAGGTTGAGCAGCACGACGAACAGCGGGATCTCGAAGCCGATGCCGAAGATGAGCAGCATCCGCACGGTGAAGCTGAAGTAGTCGCCGAAGTCGGTCAGCTGGACGAGGTTGGACTGGGTGAAGCCGATCAGGGTGGCGATGCCCTTCGGCAGCACCCAGTAGCCGGTGCCCACCCCGACGAGGAACAGCGGTCCGGCGATCAGGGCGAAGAGCCGGGTGGCGCGCCGTTCCTGGCGGTGCAGGCCCGGGACGATGAAGGCCCAGATCTCGTAGAGCCACAGCGGAGCGGTGGCGATCACGCCGGCCGTGGCGCACAGCTTGATCTGCAGCAGCAGGGGCTTGGCGAGGCCGGTGATGACGGCCTCGCTCTGCACGTCACCGTCGAGCAGCAGCTGTGCCTCCTCGTAGGGACGCATGATCAACGTGTAGAGCTGGTCGTAGAAGAAGAAGGCGACGGTGGTCCCGAGCACGAGGTAGAGCGCGATCCGCATGATGCGGGCGCGCAGCTCGCGGAAGTGGTCGGCCAGGGCCATTCGCCCGCCCTCGCCGACGGGGTTGCGGGGCTTGCCGCTGAAGAGGCCCAGGACCCCGGTGACGACGGACAACGAGACGGCTGCGTCAGCGGGTGGACCCGGGGGTGCCCGGGTCGTCGGTGCGCCGCACCGGGTGCTGGGCGTCGAAGTCGGTGTCGCGCCGGGCGTCGGCCTCGGCGTTGCGGGCGTCGATCTCGCGCTGGGCGTCGGTCTTGTCGTCGTCGTCCATCAGGCCCTTGGTCTCGGCCTTGAAGATCCGCAGCGCCCGGCCGCTGCCACGGGCGAGCTCCGGCAGCTTGGAGGCGCCGAAGAGCAGGACGATGATCCCGACGATGATCAGGAGCTCCGTCGTCCCGAGACCGGCGAACATCGGGGTCACCACAGCAGCACTCATGCCTGTCACTGTACGCCGCGGAGATGAACGCGAGCCGTCAACCCGACATCCGGGGACTGTCGATCCGCGGGGCCCGGACCGGCCACCGGACCGTGCTCAGGCGTCGTAGAGCGACAGCGCCGCGGCCGCCGTACGCCGGACCTCCTCGCGCAACCCGGCGGGCTCGACCACCCGGGCGGCCGGCCCGAGGCGCAGCGCCAGCCGCACCAGCCAACGAGGGTCGCCGACCCGCAGCCGGACCGCGAGCCGGCCCTCGCCGAGCTCCTCGACGGAGTCCACGGGGTAGTAGTCGGCGACCCAGCGGGCGTGCCGCTCCAGGTGCAGCACCGCCTCCAGGTCGCTCGGGCCGGGCTCGAAGAGGCTGCCCGCGAGGTCGCGTGGCGGCAGCCGGCGGTGGCCGCGCGGCTGGTCCACGACCTCGACCGACTCGACCCGGTCGAGCCGGAACAGCCGGCGGTCGTCGACGGTGCGGCACCAGGCGTCGAGGTAGTCGTGGCCGTCGCGGGTCAGCAGCGCGATGGGGTCGACGAGCCGGTCGGTGGTCTCGTCGCGGGTCGGCACGTAGTAGCCCAGCCGGGCCTGGCGGTCGCGGGCGATGGCCTCCTCCAGGAGCCGCGCGTGCCCGGCCGTGCGGCCGTCGTCGGCGAGGTGCACGGCCACGGCCGGGGGCGTCGCGCCCACGGTGGTGGCCTCCTCGAGCTTGGCCAGCACCCGGTCGACGGCGTCGCGGGAGGCGGCCGGGCTGCCCTCCCGCAGCGCCCGCAGCGCCACGATCAGGGCGGTCGCCTCGGAGCTGCCCAGGCGGACCGGGCGGGAGAGGAAGTCGGCGTTGTCGATGCGGACCACGCCGTCGGGGTCGTCCTCGATCGCCTCCATGTCGACGTCGATCATCTTGTCGGGCGTCAGCCCCGGCAGACCGCACATCCACAGCACCCGCAGGTCGCGGCGGATCTGCTCCGCGGTGACCCCGAAGTCGGCGGCCACCTCGGCGAGCGAGACGTCGTCGCGCCGCTGCAGGTAGGGCACCAGGGCCAGCAGCCGGGAGACCTGGTCGCGGGCGCTGCTCACGACGCCAGCCCCTGCAGCCGCTCGCGGACCAGCCGGCGCAGCTCGGCGGGCTCCTCGACGACGACCGCGTCGGCGTACCCCAGCAGCTCCCCGGCCACGTCGTCGGTGGAGCCGAACGGCACCTCGAGCTGGTCCCAGCCCAGCGAGCCGTCGGGTCCGGTCACCCCGGTGGCGGTCACCTCGGCCCGACGGCGCAGCCCGACGGCGGCACCGGCGCGCGCCAGCACGCGGGCGCGGTGCTCGGGCTGCGGTCGCACCAGCGCGCCGGACAGGGCACGGAGGTCGACGCCGTCGGGCACGGTGTAGCTGCCGGGACCGCCCTCGGTGACCACGTCGGAGGCGATCCGGCTGAGCCGGAACATCCGGGGCTCCGCCCGGTCGGTGTCCTGGCCCACGACGTACCAGCGACCCTGGGCCGTCACCACGCCCCAGGGCTGCAGGTGACGGGCGCGGACCTCCTGCTCGCCGGCCCGGCGGTAGTCGAAGCGCACCGGGACCCGCTCGGAGGTGGCCCGCCACATCGCCTCGAAGGCCGGCTCCTCGGCGGCCAGGGTGGGCTGCACCTGCTCGAGCTGCTCGCGGTCGAAGCGCAGGCCGGCGGCCTGCAGCTTGACCAGGGCGTCGGAGGTGGCCGCGGCCAGCCCGGCGTGGCGCCACACCCTCGCGGCCAGGCCGAGCACCGCGACCTCGTCGGCGGTGAAGTCGATCGCGGGGAGCTCGAAGGCGTCGCGCTCGATGCGGTAGCCCTGCTCGTCCTCGAAGAACTTGTCGACGTAGCCGGTCTCGAGCGGGATGCCGAGCGCGCGCAGCTCGTCCTTGTCGCGCTCGAACATCCGGTCGAAGGCCTCGTTGCTGCTGGTCCGGTAGGGCTCCATGAGCGCCCGGATCTGCTCCTTGGTGGTGTAGTTGCGCGCCACCAGCAGCAGGATCACCAGGTTGAGCAGCCGCTCGGCCTTCTCCGCCACCATCGTCGTCGGGTCAGCCCACGCCGAGCACGTCGATGACGAAGACGAGGGTCGAGCGGGCGGGGATGTCGTCGCCCTGGGCGGTGTTGCCGTACGCCGTGTCGGGCGGGCAGACCAGCATCACGCGCGCGCCCTCCTTCTGACCCACCAGGCCCTCGTCCCAGCACTTGATGACCGCGCCGAGGCCGATCGAGAACGTCGTCGGCTCCTTGTCGTAGGACTGGTCGAACGGCTCCTCGCCCTTCCAGACCGCGCCGAGGTAGTTGACGGTGACCCGGTCGGGGTCCTCGACCTCGTCGCCGGTGCCCTCGCGCAGCGGCACGACCTGGAGCCGCGTCGGCTTCTTGGCCCTCGCCGGCACCTCGAAGCCGGTCGGCACGCCCTCGCGCTCGACCAGGGTGGGTGAGCCGGTGGGCGGCTGGACCTCGTCGCCGGTGGGGCCGTCGAGCACGTCGGTGGGGTCCGTGGCCAGCACGTCGGCCACCATCACGACCGGGTCGCCGCCCTTGATGCCGATCTGCGGCGAGCCGCCGGCGCCGTAGGCGTCCTCGGGCGTCGAGGCCACCACCAGCCGGCTGCCCGCGCGAGCCCCGACCAGCGCCTCGGCCAACGAGGGCAGGAACTGCTCGGTGAGGCTGACCTGGAGCGGGGTCTGGCCCCGGTCGAAGGTGCTGATCGCCTTCTCGCCGGTGCGGCCGTCCAGCAGCGTCAGCTGGAGCACGGCGGTCGAGGCCTGGCCGATGGGGTCGCCGTCGCCCTTCTCCTCGGTCCAGGAAGCACTCTCGGTCACCTCGAGAGGCGCCGAGAAGTCGACCTCGGGTGCCTTCCCGAAGTCACCGGAGACGTCGACCTGCGAGCGCAGGTCGGCCGACTCCTCCTGTTGCTCCGAGCTCCCGCAGGCGCTCACGGTCAGGGTCAGGGCGCACAGCAGCGCTGCGGCTCGTCGTGCAGGGGTCACATTCCCTCGATCAGTCGTTCGACGCGCTCGTCGTGGGCCCGGAAGGGGTCCTTGCACAGCACCGTGCGCTGGGCCTGGTCGTTGAGCTTGAGGTGCACCCAGTCGACGGTGAAGTCGCGCCGTCGCTCCTGGGCCTTCTTGATGAAGCTCCCGCGCAGCCGGGCGCGGGTGGTCTGGGGCGGCACCGACTTGGCGCGGAAGATCGCGAGGTCGTCGGTGACCCGCTTGACCGCGCCGCGCTTCTCCAGCAGGTAGTAGAGGCCGCGGTCGCGGTGGATGTCGTGGTAGGCGAGGTCGAGCTGCGCCACGCGGGGGTGGCCCAGCGGCAGGCCGTGGGCGGCGCGGTAGCGCTCGATGAGCTTCCACTTGATGACCCAGTCGATCTCGCGGTCGACCAGCGACAGGTCGCCGGAGTCGACGGCCTTGAGGCCGCGCTCCCACAGGTCGAGGACCTGGTCGATGACCGGGGTGTGCAGCTCGCGGCGGTCGACGAAGTCGCGGACCCGGGCGAGGTACTCCCCCTGGATGTCGAGCACGCTGGCCTCGCGGCCGTTGGCCAGCCGGACCTTGCGCTGGCCGGTCATGTCGTGGGAGATCTCGCGGATCGCGCGGATGGGGTTCTCCATGGTGAGGTCGCGCATCACCACGCCCTCCTCGATCATCCGCAGCACCAGGTCGCAGGAGGCCACCTTGAGCAGCGTGGTGGTCTCGCTCATGTTGGAGTCGCCCACGATCACGTGGAGCCGGCGGAACCGCTCGGCGTCGGCGTGGGGCTCGTCGCGGGTGTTGATGATCGGCCGCGAGCGCGTGGTGGCGCTCGAGACGCCCTCCCAGATGTGCTCGGCCCGCTGGCTCACGGAGTACGACGCGCCCCGCGGCGTCTGGGTGACCTTGCCCGCGCCGACCAGGATCTGCCGCGTCACCAGGAACGGGATCAGGACGTCGGCGAGGCGGCTGAACTCGCCGTGCCGGCTGACGAGGTAGTTCTCGTGGCAGCCGTAGGAGTTGCCGGCGGAGTCGGTGTTGTTCTTGAACAGGTAGACGTCGCCCGAGATGCCCTCGTCGCGCAGCCGCCGCTCGGCGTCGACCAGCAGGCCCTCGAGGACCCGCTCGCCGGCCTTGTCGTGGGTGACGAGGTCGACGATGTCGTCGCACTCGGGGGTGGCGTACTCCGGGTGGCTCCCGACGTCGAGGTAGAGCCGGGCTCCGTTGGCCAGGAAGACGTTGCTCGACCGGCCCCAGCTGACGACCTTGCGGAACAGGTAGCGGGCGACCTCGTCGGGCGAGAGGCGGCGCTGCCCCTTGAACGTGCACGTGACGCCGTACTCGTTCTCGATCCCGAAGATTCGCCGGTCCACGTGACCCACCCTAGAGGGGAGGTGGGGAGTTGGCGTCAGGGCGCGACGGGCGGTTCCTCACCGGGCGAGACCGAGGGATCGGTCCGGGTGGGTGCGGCCGGCTCGGCCGGCCCGGAGGCCTGGGCGGGCTCGTCGGCCTGGGCGGGCTCGTCGGCCGGGGCGGCGCCGAGCACGTCGCGGAGCACGGCGGGCAGCAGCCGCTTGAACTTCCGCTCCTGGGAGCGGGTCCGGTCGAGCACCGCCACCTCGAGGTCGTCGGCCGGGATGGTGCGGTCGGCGGTGTCGTTGTGGCCCAGGGCCGCGACGGCGAGCCGGAGCGCCTCGTCGCGGGAGAGCCCGAGCCGGTAGCGCTCGCGCAGGTAGGTGGTCACCGAGTCGGCGGCCCCGCCCATCACGGCGTAGTCCTTCTCCTCCACGACCTGGCCGTCGAAGGTGAGCCGGAAGACCTGGTCGTCGGCGGCGCCGTCGCCGACCTCGGCCACGAAGATCTCGATCTCGTAGGGCTTCTCGCCGCCCGAGGAGAAGATCGTGCCGAGCGTCTGGGCGTAGGCGTTGGCCAGGCCCCGGCCGGTGACGTCGCGCCGGTCGTAGGAGTAGCCGCGCATGTCGGCCAGCCGGACCCCCGCGATGCGGAGGTTCTCGAACTCGTTGTAGCGACCGACCGCGGCGAAGGCGATCCGGTCGTAGATCTCGCTCACCTTGTGCAGCGCCGCCGAGGGGTTCTCGGAGACGAACAGCAGCCCGTCGGCGTAGCGCACCACCGCGACCGAGCGGCCCCGGGCGATGCCCTTGCGCGCGAAGTCCGCCCGGTCCTTCATCAGCTGCTCGGGCGAGACGTAGAACGGCATGCTCATGCGGGAGGACTCCTAGGTCAGGGGGGCGGACGGGCCGTCGGGGCGCTGCATCCGGCTGGCCACGACCGCGTCGGCCACGGCCGCCACCTCGTCCTGGCCGAGCCGGGTGTGGCCCTCGGCGGTGATGACGCTGACGATCGGGAAGATCCGGCGGAACAGGTCGGGGCCTCCGGTCGCCGAGTCGTCGTCGGCGGCGTCGTACAGCGCCTGGACGACCGCGGTGACGGTGCCGCCCTGGTCGAGGTCGTCGCGGTAGAGCTTCTTCAGCGCACCGCGGGCGAACAGCGAGCCGGAGCCGACCGAGTGGAACGCGGTCTCCTCGTAGCGCCCGCCGGTGACGTCGTAGGAGAAGATCCGGCCGATCTCCTGGCTGAGGTCGTAGCCGGCGAAGAGCGGGACCACGGCCAGGCCCTGCATGGCCATGCCGAGGTTGTTGCGGATCAGCGCCGAGAGCCGGTTGGCCTTGCCATCCATCGAGAGCGTGGTGCCCTCGATCTTCTCGTAGTGCTCGAGCTCGGTCTGGAACAGCCGCACCATCTCGACCGCGAGCCCGGCGGTGCCGGCGATGCCGACCGCGGAGTACTCGTCGGCGGGGAAGACCTTCTCGATGTCGCGCTGGGCGATCACGTTGCCCATCGTGGCGCGCCGGTCGCCGGCGATCACGACACCGCCGGGGAAGGTGGCGGCGACGATCGTGGTGCCGTGCGGGGCCAGCGCGGCGGCGTCGCCGGGCGGCAGCACCCGGCGCGAGGGCAGCAGCTCCGGGGAGACCGAGGCGAGGAAGTCGCTGAACGAGGAGGTGCCGGGCGTGAGGAACGCGTCGGGCAGTCGGGCGTCAGTCATCGAGCCTCACTGACCGCCCTTCTGGATGAAGGACTTCACGAAGTCCTCGGCGTTGGTCTCCAGCACGTCGTCGATGTCCTCGAGGATCGCGTCGATGTCGTCGTCGAGCTTGTCCTTGCGCTCGGTGGCGCTCTCGGCGGGGGCCGGTGCGTCGACCGGCTCCTCCTCCTCGTGCGACCTGCGGGGCTGCTTGTGCTCCTGCGCCATGACGACCTCCTGGTCGGTGTCCGGTGCCTGACGGGCTCGTGCCACCGACCCTATCCACCTCACCTCGCGGTGAGGGCCTCGAACAGGCCGAGCGCCGTGTCGTGCTCGTCGAGCAGCGCCCCGACGTGGGCCTTGCTGCCCCGCAGCGGGTCCAGGGTCGGCACGCGCTGCAGCGACTCGTGGCCCGGGAGGTCGAAGATGACCGAGTCCCACGACGCGGCGGCGATCTCGTCGGGGTACTGCGCCAGGCAGCGGCCCCGGAAGTAGGCGCGGGTGTCCAGCGGCGGCTCGTGCATCGCCCGCTCGACCTGGGCGTCGTCGGTCAGCCGCTTCATCCGGCCCAGCCGCACCAGCCGGTGGTAGAGGCCCTTCTCGGGGCGCAGGTCGGCGTACTGCAGGTCGATGAGGTGCAGCTTGGCGTGGGACCAGGCGAGCCCGTCGCGGTCGCGGTAGGACTGCAGCAGCTTGAGCTTGGCCACCCAGTCGAGCTCGTCGGCGAGCTCGAAGGGGTCGCGCTCCAGGGTGGTGAGCACCCGCTCCCAGCAGGCGAGCAGGTCCTTGGTGGGCTGGTCCGGCTGGCCGCCGCGGCGCTCCTGGACGTAGCGGTGGGCGAGGTGGAGGTACTCCCACTGCAGCTGCACCGCGGTCATCCGGCGGCCGTCGCCCACCTCGAGCAGGTGGGTCAGGCCGGGGTCGTGGGAGACGGCCTTGAGCGAGGCCACCGGCCGGCTGACGCGCAGGTCGGTGGTGACGAACCGGTCCTCGATCATCGAGAGCACCATCGCGGTGGTCCCGAGCTTGAGGTAGGTCGAGGTCTCGGCGAGGTTGGCGTCGCCGAGGATGACGTGCAGGCGGCGGTACTTCTCGGGGTCGGCGTGCGGCTCGTCGCGGGTGTTGATGATGGGCCGCTTCAGCGTCGTCTCCAGGCCGACCTCGACCTCGAAGAAGTCCGCGCGCTGGCTGAGCTGGAAGCCCTCGCCGCGGCCG
Organism: Marmoricola sp. Leaf446; assembly: GCF_001424755.1. Lineage (GTDB taxonomy): Bacteria > Actinomycetota > Actinomycetes > Propionibacteriales > Nocardioidaceae > Marmoricola. The sequence goes on along the minus strand of NZ_LMRF01000001.1, from coordinate 1,538,178 downwards.
TCCTGGCCGGTGCCGACGCGCCCGGCGCCGCACAGGACCTGCCGGCTGACGAAGAAGGGGGTGAGGTGGCGCACGATGTCGCCGAACGGGGTGCTGCGGCGCACCAGGTAGTTCTCGTGGGCGCCGTAGCTCGCACCCTTGCCGTCGGTGTTGTTCTTGTAGAGCAGCAGGTCGCCCTCACCGCCGTTGGAGGCGAACCGGGCGGCGTCCAGCGCCACCAGCTCCCCCGCCTTGTCCCACAGCACGCCGTCCATCGGGTTGGTGCACTCGGGCGCGGAGTACTCCGGGTGGGCGTGGTCGACGTAGAGGCGGGCGCCGTTGGTCAGGATGATGTTGGCCAGGCCGAGGTCCTCGTCGGTGAGCTGGCTCGGGTCGGCCACCTCGCGCGACATGTCGAAGCCCCGGGCGTCGCGCAGCGGCGACTCCTCCTCGAAGTCCCACCGCGCCCGGCGCGCCTTCAGGGTCGCCCCGGCGTAGGCGTTGACCAGCCGCGTGCTGGCCACCATCGGGTTGGCCTGCGGGTGTCCCTGGACCGAGATCCCGAACTCGGTCTCGGTCCCCATGACCCGGCGCACGCTCACCCTTCGACCCTACGGGTAGCCCGGGCCCCGACGGCGGCGGCTCAGTCGCGCGGACGCGACTGGAGGGCGTGGGCGGCGTCGATCGGGAGGATCGGACGCGCTGCGCGACCGCCCGCTCGAGGCGCTAGCGGACGAGTCGACCAGCGCCTCGTCGTACTCCAGTCGCGGGTCGTGCTCGCCCACCACGGTGGCCTACAGGTACTGGCCGGTGTTGGCGACGGTGTCGATCGACCGGCCGGGCTCGGTGCCCTGCTTGCCGGTGATGAGCGTGCGGATGAAGACGATCCGCTCGCCCTTCTTGCCCGAGATCCGCGCCCAGTCGTCGGGGTTGGTGGTGTTGGGCAGGTCCTCGTTCTCCTTGAACTCGTCGACGCAGGCCTGGAGCAGGTGCTGGACGCGCAGGCCGCGCTGGTCGAGGTCGAGGAGGTCCTTGATCGCCATCTTCTTGGCGCGGTCGACGATGTTCTGGATCATCGCGCCGGAGTTGAAGTCCTTGAAGTAGAGGACCTCCTTGTCGCCGTTGGCGTAGGTCACCTCGAGGAAGCGGTTCTCCTCGGTCTCGGTGTACATCCGCTCGACCGTCGCCCGGATCATGCCGGCCACGCAGGCGTCGCGGTCGCCGGAGAACTCCGCGAGGTCGTCGGCGTGCAGCGGCAGCCGCGCGGTGAGGTACTTGGAGAAGATGTCGCGGGCCGACTCGGCGTCGGGGCGCTCGATCTTGATCTTCACGTCGAGGCGGCCGGGGCGCAGGATCGCCGGGTCGATCATGTCCTCGCGGTTGGAGGCGCCGATGACCAGGACGTTCTCGAGCAGCTCGACGCCGTCGATCTCGCTGAGCAGCTGCGGCACGATGGTGTTCTCCACGTCGGAGGACACCCCGGAGCCGCGGGTGCGGAACAGCGAGTCCATCTCGTCGAAGAACACGATCACCGGGGTGCCCTCGGAGGCCTTCTCGCGCGCCCGCTGGAAGACCAGCCGGATGTGGCGCTCGGTCTCGCCGACGTACTTGTTGAGCAGCTCGGGGCCCTTGATGTTGAGGAAGTAGGACTTGCCCTCCTGCCCCGTCTTGGCCGCGACCTTCTTGGCCAGGCTGTTGGCCACCGCCTTGGCGATCAGCGTCTTGCCGCAGCCGGGCGGGCCGTAGAGCAGCACGCCCTTGGGCGGCTTGAGCTCGTGCTCCACGAACAGGTCGGGGTGCAGGTAGGGCAGCTCCACGGCGTCTCGGATGGTCTCGATCTGCCCGAACAGGCCGCCGATGTCGGTGTAGTCGATGTCGGGCACCTCCTCGAGGACGAGCTCCTCGACCTCCGACTTGGGCACCTTCTCGTAGACGTAGCCCGACCGGCCGTCCAGCAGCAGCGAGTCGCCGGCGCGCAGCGTGGTCTCGCGCAGGGGCTGCGCGAGGCGCACGACGCGCTCCTCGTCGGCGTTGGCGATGACCAGGACGCGGTCGCCGTCGGCGAGCAGCTCCTTGAACATCACGACCTCGCCGACCTGCTCGAACTCGAGCGCGGCGACGACGTTGAGGGCCTCGTTGAGCATCACCTCCTGGCCGCGGGTCAGCGCGTCGAGCTCGACCGACGGGCTGACGGTCACCCGCAGCTTGCGGCCGCCGGTGAACACGTCGACGGAGTCGTCGTCGTTGCGCTGCAAGAAGGTGCCGAACCCGGTGGGCGGCTGCGCCAGCCGGTCGACCTCCTCCTTGAGCGTGAGGATCTGGTCGCGCGCCTCGCGCAGCGTCTGGGCGAGCCGCTCGTTCTGCGAGGTCACGGCGGCCAGCGACCGCTGGGTGTCGAGCAGACGCTGGTCGAGCGCCCGGCTGCTGCCGGGGGCGTCGTGGAGCCGACGGCGCAGCTCCACCACCTCGGCCTCGAGGAACGCGACCTGGTTGCGCAGCTGGGCTGCGCTGGGGCTGCCATCGATCGGCTCGGACACCGCGACCACCTCCGTGAGGGTCCTGGAACTCGACCCTACTGTGCCCGCGCGCGCCGACAAGGGGTACGACGCGCCTGCCCCGGACGGATACCGAGTCGTGACTCAGGACCCGGGGATCGCCTCCGGGTCGGGCCCGACCAGGGTGGGGTCCAGGCCCGACGGGCGGGGCCCGTCGTAGTCGACGCCGTAGGCCCCGGGCGCCGGGCGCCGCTTCTTCTGCGGAGCGCTCTCGCCGCGGGCCATCCGGCGGGCGGTGACCAGGAAGCCGGTGTGGCCGTTCATCTTGTGGCCGGGGCGGACCGCGAGGCCCTCGACGTGCCAGTCGCGGACCAGGGTCTCCCACGGCTGCGGCTCGGTGAACTCGCCATGGGCACGCAGCGTCTCCACCACCCGGCCGAGCTGCGTGGTGGTCGCGACGTAGGCCACCACGATGCCGCCGGGCACCAGCGCCTCGGCGACGGCGTCCACGCACTCCCAGGGCGCGAGCATGTCGAGGACGACGCGGTCGACGGTGCCGGGCGCCTCGAGCCGGCCCAGCTCCTCGACGAGGTCGCCGACGGTGAGCTGCCACGCGGGGTGGTCGACGCCCTCGGGGGCACCGAAGAACTGGCGGACGTTGCGCTGGGCGACGGCCGCGAACTCCTCGCGCCGCTCGAAAGAGCTCAGCCGCCCGGTCGGACCCACCGCGCGCAGCAGCGAGCACGTCAGCGCGCCCGACCCGGCGCCCGCCTCGACGACGTGGGCGCCGGGGAAGATGTCGGCCATGGCGACGATCTGGGCCGCGTCCTTGGGGTAGACGACGGCCGCGCCGCGGGGCATCGAGACCACGAACTCGCTGAGCAGCGGGCGGAAGACGAGGTACTGGCCGCCGTTGGTCGAGGTGAGGGTGAAGCCCTCGTCGCGACCGATCATGTCGTCGTGGAGCAGGCCTCCCTTGTTGGTGTGGAAGGTCTTGCCGGCCTCGAGGCAGATGTTGTGGCGGCGTCCCTTGCCGTCGACCAGGCGCACCCACTCGCCGGGGACGAGGGGACCGCGTCGTACGCCGGACCAGTCGTGGTCGGGCGCCGTGGGGGCCGGGGCGGGGTCGGTCGGGGTCTGCTGGGTCACGTGCGGGCGCTCTCCTCGAAGGCACGGTCGACGTCGGCGGTGGCCAGGACGCCGTAGACATCTCCCCCGGTCTCGACGAGGACGTACTCCTCGGCCGGGGTGCGGGACATGGCGCGGACGAGCTCCTCGCCGACCAGCTCGACGGGCAGCACGAGACCGGCCTCGAGGGTGCGCGACACCGAGGTGACCGGCACCCAGGGCCGCCGCTCCTCGGGGGTGGCGGACAGGGCCTTCTCGCTGACCACGGCGGACAGCCGGTGGTCGCGGTCGTGGACGACGATGCCGCCGGCGCCGGCCTCCTGGGCGCGGCGCACGGCCTCGGCCACGGTGACGTCGTCGGGGACGGCGACCATGCGGCGGGCGAGCGGACGCGCCTGCAGGGCGGGGAGCCTGCGGCGCACGCGCGCGCTGACCAGCGACGCGGTCGAGCCCGACCACAGGAAGGTCGCGATGATGAAGGCCATCACGTAGTCGAGGACGTCGGTCCGGACGCCGAGCAGCTCGCGGGCCAGCGCCGGCCACAGCAGCACCAGGAAGGCCGCGACCCGGCCGCCCCACGCGGCGGCGACGGTGCCGCGGTGCATGTTGCCCGACACCTTCCAGACCAGGGCGCGCAGCACGCGACCGCCGTCGAGCGGCAGGCCCGGGACGAGGTTGAGCACCCCGACGACGAGGTTGGCGCCGGCCAGGCCCTCCACGGCCAGCCGCAGCAGGCCGTCGGGAGTGACGGGGACGGCGACCAGCGCCACCAGCCCGACCGCGATCGAGGTCAACGGTCCGACCACCGCGATCGTGAACTCCTGCACCGGCGTGCGCGACTCGGAGTCGATCTCGGTGGCCCCGCCCAGGAAGTGCAGCGTGATGGAGCGGACACCCAGCCCGAACCGCTGGGCGACCACGGCGTGCGAGATCTCGTGCAGCAGCACCGAGAGGTAGAGCAGCACGGCGAAGGCCAGGCCCGCGACGTACTTCAGCGCGCCCAGACCCGGCTGGACCTGCTCGACCCGGGGGGCGAGGAGCAGCGAGATCAGCAGCGCGACGATCAGCCACGACGAGCGGACGAGCACGTCCACGCCGGCGACCCGTCCGACCCGCAGCGTGCCGGGAGGATGGGACGAGGGGGCGCTCACGCCCCAACGCTAGCGTGCCGCCCCGCTGTCGGACCCGCCGCCTACGGTGGCCCTCGTGGACACCACGCGGATCGGGACCCCCGTCGACGGCGAGCTCGTCGTGGGGTCGCTCTCCCCCAGCCGCGCCGCCGACTTCCGCACCTGCCCGCTGCTCTACCGCTTCCGCACCGTGGACCGGTTGCCGGAGGCGCCGTCGCCCGAGGCGGTGCGCGGCACCGTCGTCCACAAGGTGCTGGAGGACCTCTTCGACCTGCCCGCCCCGCAGCGCACCCCCGAGGCCGCCCTGGCGCTGGTCGGACCCGCGTGGGCGGCGCTGCTCGAGGGCGAGCCCGAGCTGGCCGCGCTGTTCCCCGACGGCGCCGAGGTCCCGGCGCAGGCGTGGCGCGAGCAGTGCCGGGCCGCGGTGCGGGCCTACTTCGAGCTCGAGGACCCCCGGCGGCTCGAGCCGGCCGAGCGCGAGCTCTACGTCGAGGCGCTGCTGGGGTCGCGGCTGCTGCTGCGCGGCTTCGTCGACCGGCTCGACGTCGCCTCCGACGGGGCGCTGCGGGTCGTCGACTACAAGACCGGCCGGGCTCCGGCCCCGGGCTTCGAGGCGCGCGCGCTGTTCCAGCTCCGCTTCTACGCCCTGGTGCTGTGGCGCAGCCGCGGCGTGGTGCCCCGGGAGCTGCGGCTGGTCTACCTCGCCGCCGCCGAGACGGTGTCCTACGCCCCCGACGAGGCCGACCTGCTGTTCACCGAGCGGCTGGTGCAGGCGGTGTGGGAGGCCGTGCGCGAGGCCCGCGAGACCGGCGACTGGCAGCCGCAGCGCGGCCGGGCCTGCTCGTGGTGCTCGTTCCGTGACATCTGCCCGGCCTGGGGCGGCACCCCTCCCCCGCTGCCGGTCGCCTCAGCGGACGACGTGCCCGTCGAGCAGGGCGCCGAGGTCGGCGGGCGTGAGCCCGGCCAGGCTCTCGCGGCGCACCCGGCCGGGGCCGTCGGGGACGGGCACGTGGTGGGGCACCACCAGGACCCGGCAGCCGGCGGCCTCGGCCGAGGCGGCGCCCGTGGGTGAGTCCTCGATGGCCACGGTGCGCTCGGGGGCCACGCCGAGCAGCTCGGCCCCCCGGCGGTAGGGCTCGGGGTGGGGCTTGCCGCGGCTGACCTCGTCGCCGACGACCAGGGCGGCGAACGACCCGGCGGGCAGCGCACTGACCACCGGCTCCGCGAACCGCCGGTAGGACATCGTCACCAGCGCGCACGGCACGCTCGCGGCCGCGAGGTCGGCCAGCAGCTCCCGGGCCCCGGGACGCCACGGCACCTCCTGCTCCACCAGCGCCACGACGCCGTCGAGCAGCTCCTCGACGATCTGCGAGGGCGTGCGGTCGATGCCCATGTGCTCGCGCATGTAGGTCGCGGAGTCGACGAGGTCGCCCCCGACGACGGCGAGGGCGTCCTGCTCGGACCAGCGGCCGCCGTACTTCGCGGCCAGGGCGTGCTCGCACCGCATCCAGTAGGGCTCGGTGTCCACCAGGGTGCCGTCCATGTCCCACAGCACGGCCGCCGGCAACGGGGGCAGCGTCACGGTCCTAGTCCTCGGGGTCGTAGCCGAGGTTGGCCGAGAGCCACTTCTCGGCCTCGGCCAGCGACCAGCCCTTGCGCTCAGCGTACGACGCGACCTGGTCGCGGCCGAGCCGGCCCACCACGAAGTACTGGCTCTGCGGGTGCGAGAAGTACCACCCGCTCACCGCCGCACCCGGCCACATGGCCATCGACTCGGTCAGCGTGATGCCGGTCGTCTTCTCGACGTCGAGCAGCTCCCACAGCGTCTGCTTCTCGGTGTGCTCGGGGCAGGCGGGGTAGCCGGGGGCGGGTCGGATGCCGGCGTACTGCTCCTTGAGCAGCTGGTCGTTGTCGAGCTGCTCGTCGGGGGCGTAGCCCCACAGCTCGGTGCGGACCCGCTCGTGCATCCGCTCGGCGAACGCCTCGGCGAGCCGGTCGGCCAGCGACTCGAGCAGGATCGCGTTGTAGTCGTCGTGCTCCTCCTTGAACGCCGCGACCCGGTCCTGGCTGCCCAGGCCGGCGGTGACGGCGAAGGCGCCGACGTGGTCGGCGAGCCCGGTGGCGACCGGGGCGACGTAGTCGGCCAGGGACCGGTTGGGCACCCCGTCGCGGTGCTCGCCCTGCTGGCGGAGCTGGTGCAGCACGGTCAGCACCTCGCTGCGCTCGTCGTCGGCGTAGACCACGAGGTCGTCGCCGTCGGAGGCCGCCGGGAAGAAGCCGACCACCCCGTTGGCGGTCACCCACTTCTCGGCGACCATCCGGTCGAGCATCTCCTGCGCGTCGTCGTAGAGCTTGCGCGCGACCTCGCCGGTGGCGGGGTTGTTGAGGATGTCGGGGAAGCGCCCCTTCATCTCCCAGGCGTTGAAGAACGGCTGCCAGTCGATGTAGTCGCGCAGCTCGGCGAGGTCGTAGTCCTCGAAGACGCGGGTGCGGGGCGCCCCGTCGGCGGTCATGGCGGGGGCCGGCGGGGTGTAGCCGTCCCACTCCAGCGGCGTACGACGCTCGCGGGCGGTGTCGATCGAGACCAGCTTGCGGTCCTGCTTGTTGGCGTGGCGCTCGCGCAACGAGGCGTAGTCGGCCTCGGTGTCGGCCAGCAGCTTGCCGCGCCGGTCCTCCGAGAGCAGGGCCGCGGCGACCGGCACCGAGCGGGAGGCGTCCTTGACCCACAGCACCGGGCCCTCGTAGCGCGGGGTCACCTTGACCGCGGTGTGGGCGCGCGAGGTGGTGGCGCCGCCGATCAGCAGCGGGATGGTGAACCCCTGGCGCTGCATCTCGGTGGCGAAGGTGACCATCTCGTCGAGCGAGGGCGTGATCAGGCCGGACAGCCCGATGAGGTCGGCGTCGACCTCGCGGGCCTTGTCGAGGATCTTCTGCGCCGGCACCATCACGCCGAGGTCGATCACCTCGTAGTTGTTGCACTGCAGCACCACGCCGACGATGTTCTTGCCGATGTCGTGGACGTCGCCCTTGACCGTCGCCATGACGATGGTGCCCTTCTTGGTCTCCGCGTCCCCGGGCTGCTTCTCGGCCTCGATGAACGGGATCAGGTAGGCCACGGCCTTCTTCATCACGCGCGCGGACTTCACCACCTGGGGCAGGAACATCTTGCCGGCGCCGAACAGGTCGCCGACGACGTTCATGCCGTCCATCAGCGGACCCTCGATCACCTCGATCGGGCGGCCACCGCGGGCCGAGATCTCCTGGCGCAGCTCCTCGGTGTCCTCGGTGACGTGGGCGTCGATGCCCTTGACCAGCGCGTGGGTGATGCGCTCCCCCACCGGCAGCGAGCGCCACTCCAGCACGGCTGCCTCCGCCTGCTCGCCGCTGCCGCGGTGGGCCTCGGCGACCTCGAGCAGCCGCTCGGCGGCGTCGGGGCGGCGGTTGAGCACGACGTCCTCGATGCGCTCGCGCAGCTCGGGGTCGACCTGGTCGTAGACCACCAGGGCGCCGGCGTTGACGATGCCCATGTCGAGCCCGGCCTGGATGGCGTGGAACAGGAACACCGCGTGGATCGCCTCACGGACCGGGTTGTTGCCGCGGAAGGAGAACGACACGTTGGAGATGCCGCCCGAGACCTTGGCGCCGGGCAGGTTCTGCTTGATCCAGCGGGTGGCCTCGATGAAGTCGATGCCGTACGCCGCGTGCTCCTCGATGCCGGTCGCGAGGGCGAAGACGTTGGGGTCGAAGATGACGTCCTCGGCCGGGAAGCCCTCCTCCTCGACCAGGATCTGGTAGGCGCGGGCGCAGATCCGCTTGCGGCTCTCGAGGTCGGCGGCCTGGCCGTCCTCGTCGAAGGCCATCACCACGACGGCGGCGCCGTACTTGCGGCACAGCCGGGCGTGCTCGCGGAACGGCTCCTCCCCCTCCTTCATGGAGATGGAGTTGACGATCGCCTTGCCCTGCACGCAGCGCAGGCCGGTCTCGATGACCTCCCACTTGGAGGAGTCGACCATCACGGGCACGCGGCTGATGTCGGGCTCGCTGGCGACCAGCTTGAGGAAGCGGTCCATCGCCGCCACCCCGTCGATCATGCCCTCGTCCATGTTGACGTCGATGACCTGCGCGCCGTTCTCGACCTGCTGGACGGCGACGGCCAGCGCGGCGTCGTAGTCGTTGTCCTTGATCAGGTTGCGGAACTTCGCCGAGCCGGTGATGTTGGTGCGCTCGCCCACGTTGACGAACAGCGAGTCGGCGTCGATCGAGAAGGGCTCGAGGCCCGAGAGCCGCATCGCCGGCTTGACCGGCTCCCAGGTGCGGGGGGCCCGCCCCTCGACCGCGCCCGCGATCGCGGCGATGTGGGCGGGCGTGGTGCCGCAGCAGCCGCCGACGAGGTTGACCAGGCCGGCCTCGGCGAACTCCTCGATGATCGCGGCGGTCTCGGCGGCGGCCTCGTCGTACTCCCCGAAGGCGTTGGGCAGGCCGGCGTTGGGGTAGGCGTGCACGAAGGTGTCGGCCACCCGCGACAGCTCGGCCAGGAACGGCCGCATCTCGCGGGCACCGAGCGCACAGTTGAGACCCACCAGGATCGGGCGGGCGTGGCGGATCGAGTTCCAGAACGCCTCGGTGGTCTGCCCGGACAGGGTGCGGCCCGAGGCGTCGGTGATGGTGCCGGAGATGATCACCGGCCAGCGGCGGCCCAGCTCCTCGAAGACGGTCTCGACGGCGAAGATCGCGGCCTTGGCGTTGAGGGTGTCGAAGATGGTCTCGATGACGAGCACGTCGCTGCCGCCGTCGAGCAGTCCGCGGGTCGCCTCGACGTACGCCGTGACGAGCTGCTCGAAGCTCACGTTGCGGGCGCCCGGGTCGTTGACGTCGGGGCTGATGGAGGCGGTGCGGCTGGTGGGGCCGAGGGCGCCGGCGACGTAGCGCGGCCGCTCCGGGGTGCGCTCGGTGACCACGTCGCAGGCCTCGCGGGCCAGCCGGGCCGACTCGAAGCACAGCTCGTAGGCCAGCTCGGACATGTCGTAGTCCGACAGCGAGATGGCGTTGGCGTTGAAGGTGTTGGTCTCGATGAGGTCGGCGCCGGACTCGAGGTACTCCTCGTGGATCGACCGGATGATCTCGGGCGCGGTGATGCTCAGCAGGTCGTTGTTGCCCTGCACGTCCAGGTGCCACTCGGCGAAGCGCTCGCCGCGGTAGCCCGCCTCGTCGGGGCGGTCGCGCTGGATCGCGGTGCCCATGGCCCCGTCGATGACCAGGATCCGCTCGCGCATGGCCGTCGTCAGGGCGTCGGTGCAGTCGGGGCGGTGGTGCGTCGTGGGTGTCACCCGACAAGAGTACGGAGCCGGGCGACCGGGGGTCGTGCAGCGTCGCATCCTGACACCACACCGGCCCCACTAGGGTTGGGCGATGATCGAGATCGAGTCCGTCCCGCCGCTGGTGGACCCCGTGCTGATCGCCGCCTTCGAGGGCTGGAACGACGCCGCGGGCGCCGCGACCGGCGTGGTCGACCACCTCATCGAGGTCTGGGACGCCCAGGTGGTCGCGGTCATCGACCCCGAGGAGTTCTACGACTTCCAGGTCAACCGTCCCCTCATCGCCACCAACGACGAGGGCATGCGCCACATCACCTGGCCCTCGACCCAGCTCTACGTCGCCCGCCCGCCGGGCTCGGCCCGCGACGTGGTGCTGCTGAGGGGCATCGAGCCCAACATGCGGTGGCGCCAGTTCTGCGCCGAGCTGCTCGCGGCGGCCGACGACCTGGGCGTCGGCCTCGTGGCCACGCTCGGGGCGCTGCTCGCCGAGACGCCCCACACCCGCCCGATCCAGGTCAGCGGCACGGCCACCGAGCTCGACCTGGAGGACCGGCTCAAGCTCGAGCCGGCGACGTACGAGGGGCCGACCGGGATCGTCGGCGTCTTCCAGGACGCCTGCCAGCGCCTCGACATCGCGGCCGTGTCGTTCTGGGCCGCGGTGCCGCACTACCTGCCGCAGCCGCCCTGCCCCAAGGCCACGCTCGCCCTGCTCAGCCAGGTCGAGGACCTGCTCGAGACCGGGATCCCGCTCGGCGACCTGCCCGAGGACGCCCGCGCCTGGGAGCGCGGCGTCGCCGAGCTCGCCGAGGAGGACGAGGACGTCGCGGAGTACGTCCGCAACCTCGAGGAGAGCCAGGACGCCGCCGAGCTGCCCGAGGCGAGCGGCGAGGCCATCGCCCGCGAGTTCGAGCGCTACCTCAAGCGGCGCGACAAGCCCGAGTAGGTCCCCGACCGGCTGGGCGTCGTACGACGGTGAAAGTGCCCGGTCGGCGACTCCCGCGTCAGCAGCAGTGCCCGGTCGGCGTCAGAGTCGTACGCCGAGGGCCGCGTCGACCAGGGACGTGACCGCCTCGCCGGCACCCGGCTCGGACGCCTCGCCGGTCAGGGTGGCCTCGGCCCAGGAGTCGACGACGTCGAGGGCGGCGGGGGCGTCGAGGTCGTCGGCGAGCCGGGCCAGCACCTCGGCGACGACGGGGCCGGACGGGGCGCCCCCCGACCGCGAGGCCGCCGAGCGCCACGCGTCGAGCCGGGACTGGGCGACATCGACGTCCGCGGCGTCCCACATCCAGTCGCTGCGGTAGTGGTGGGCCAGCAGCAGCAGCCGGACGACCATCGGGTCGAGCCCGGACTCGCGCAGCCGGGACACCAGCACGAGGTTGCCCTTGGACTTCGACATCTTGGCGCCGTCCAGGCCGACCATGCCGGCGTGGACGTAGGCGTGCGCGAACGCCGTGCCGCCGTCGGCGACCTGCGCCTCCGAGGCGCTCATCTCGTGGTGGGGGAAGACGAGGTCGCTGCCGCCGCCCTGCACGTCGATCGGGCCGAGCGCGGCGGTGTCGAGGTGGTGGCGCGCGATGGCCGAGCACTCGACGTGCCAGCCGGGGCGCCCGCGACCCAGGGCGCTGTCCCACGCCGGCTCGTCGGGGCGCTCGGCCTGCCACAGGAGGCAGTCGAGCGGGTCCTGCTTGCCCGCGCGCTCGGGGTCGCCGCCGCGCTCGGCGAACACCTCGAGCATCTGCTCGCGCGACCAGCCCGACACCGCGCCGAAGCGGGGGTCGTCGGTGACGCGGAAGTAGAGGTCGTCGCCGGGACCGCCGTCGACCTCGACGTCGTAGGTCGCGCCGACCTCCTGCAGCCGCTCGACCATGGCGAGCACGAGGGGGATGGCCTCGACCGCGCCGACGTAGGCGTCGGGCGGCAGCACCCGCAGCGCCTCCATGTCGGTGCGGAACAGCTCGGTCTCGCGCTCGGCGAGGGCCGTCCAGTCCTCGCCGGTCGCGGTGGCCCGCTCGAGCAGCGGGTCGTCGACGTCGGTGACGTTCTGCACGTAGCGCACGTCGTGGCCGGCCGAGCGCCATGCACGCTGGAGCAGGTCGAAGGCGACGTAGGTCGCGGCGTGGCCGAGGTGCGTGGCGTCGTACGGCGTGATCCCGCAGACGTAGAGCCGCGCGGTGCCCGACTCCGGGACGCTCGGGCGCAGCCCTCCGGTCGCGCTGTCGTGCACCGCGACCTCGGGTCCACGGGCCCCCGCCGGCAGCTGTCCCGGTCCGGGTGAGGTCCACGCACGCATGGACCGAAGGGTATGTGGTGCCCTCAGAAGGGCGGCCAGGGGATGGAGGGCCACCCACCCGCCGGCACCGGGAAGCTCCCGGCGCGCAGCAGCCGCTCGCAGCGTCGGGCGGTCGCGTCGACCTCGTGGACGGCCAGCAGCTCCTCGAGCCGCTCGCGGAGCTCCCCGTGGAGACCGAGCAGGACGTCCTCGACGCCGTCGCGCTCCTCGTCGGTGAGCTGCTGCCCGGCCCACCCCCACAGCACGGTGCGCAGCTTGTCCTCGTGGTGGAAGCAGACCCCGTGGTCGACGCCGTGGCGGTGGCCGTCGGCCATGGCCAGCACGTGGCCGCCCTTGCGGTCGGTGTTGTTGGTGACGACGTCGAAGACCGCCATCCGGCGCAGCGGCGCGGAGTCCTCGTGGATCAGCATCACCGGCTCGTCCTGCGGTCCGGAGGCGTCCAGGACGTGCAGCCAGCCGCGGGGCACGATGCCCTCGGGCACCACGTCGACGGTGTCGGGCACGTCGTCGGGACCGGCGACGGGCTCGCGCCACAGCTGCACCATGCCGCGGCCGACGGGGCCCTCGCGTAGCACGGTCGGGGGCACGACGTCCCAGCCGAGGTGGTCCGAGACCACCCAGGCGGCGTACTCGCGCTCGGCGAGGGTGCCGTGCGGGAAGTCCCACAGCGGCCGCTCGCCGGAGACCGGCTTGTAGACGCAGCGCGGGCCGTCCTCGCCCAGCGTGGCCAGGAAGGTCTGGTTGGACGCCGGCATGATCCGGCCCTGCACGTGCAGCTCGGCCCCGAGCAGCAGGTCGTCGGCGTCGGGGCCCGGGGCGGCGGGACCGGGAGCGGCGTTCATCGGCAGGGCTCGGCCGGCCTCAGGCGCTGCGGCGGTAGCCGTTGGCCCGGGGGCACAGGTGCCCCTCGGGGTCGAGCGGACCGCCGCACAGCGGGCACGGGGCCCGGCCGGCGGCCACGACGGACTCGGCGCGGGCGGCGAACGCCCGGGCCATGGCGGCCGGCATCCGCACCAGCAGCAGCTCGTCGGGCTCGGGCTCCTCGATGGGCAGGTCGATCAGCTCCTGCTCGGCCGCCTCGACCGGCACCTCGACCTCGACCTCGGCGACGGGGAACACCTCGACCACGACCCGCTCGTCGTCGGCGTCCCACGACAGCGTGATGGTGCCGGCGCGGAACTCCTCCTCGATCGGCTGGTCGAGCGGCTCGTTGTCGATCATCGACACCGGAGTGACAGCCGGCACCGTGTCGCGCGGCTCCGCGCTCGCGATCAGCTCGTCGAGCAGCTCGGCGATGCGCTCGCCCAGGATCTGCACCTGCTGCTTCTCCAGCGACACCGAGGTGAGCTGGGCGCCCGACCGGGCCTGCAGGAAGAAGGTGCGCGACCCGGGCTCGCCGACCGTCCCCGGCACGAAGCGGTCGGGCGGGTCGAAGCTGTGGACGACGGGCATGGGCTCGACTCTAGGACGTCGCGGAAGCGGCCTCGGGGCCCGCTCCCCCGCCGACCGCCGCGTCGGAGCTGCGGCGCCGCTTGCGGCCCGGTGGCGGGGCCAGGTGGCCCAGCGGCCCCGAGCTGGAGTTCATCGTCACCACGAAGGCCCGCTCGGGGGTGTAGCGCACCACCGAGAGGCTGGCCGGGTCGACCATGATCCGCTGGAAGGCGTCGAGGTGCATCCCCAGGGCGTCGGCCAGGACGGCCTTGATCACGTCGCCGTGGGAGACGGCCAGCCAGACCGCGTCGCCACCGGCCTCCGCGTCGTACGCCGCGTCGCGTTCGCGGACCGCGGCCACGGCCCGCGCCGACATCTCCTGCAGCGACTCCCCGCCCGGGAACCGCGCGGCCGAGGGCTGGGCCTGGACGGTGCGCCAGAGCTTCTCCTTGGCCAGCGACTTCAGCGGCCGGTTGGTCCACTCGCCGTAGTCGCACTCCGAGAGCCGCTGCTCGGTGACGGGCCGGTGGTCGGGCGCCAGCAGCCGCGCCGTCTCGCGGCAGCGCTGGAGCGGGCTGCTCACCACGCCGGCGAGGGTGAGGCCGGTGAGTCGCTCGGCCGCGCGTTGTGCCTGCTGCTTCCCGGTGTCGTCCAGGTGGACCCCCGGCGTGCGTCCGGCGAGCACCCCGGTCGCGTTCGCCGCCGTCCGACCGTGACGCGCCAGGATCACCGTTGCCATGCCCGGAGCGTAGCCGTCGTATCTTGCACGGGTGATCGTCGACAACGCCCTCTACCGCGACGGCAAGCGGGTCGAGCTGGGCTGCGAGCAGGGTGACCTGACGGCCGTGCGCGGCAGCGTCTCGGAGCCGCAGGACTTCACCTGGGTGGGGCTCCACGACCCGACCGGCGAGGAGCTCGCGCGGGTGGCGGAGCTCTACGGCCTGCACGAGCTGGCGGTCGAGGACGCCCTCTCGGCCCACCAGCGACCCAAGGTGGAGCGCTACGCCGACTCGATGTTCGTCGTGCTCAAGACGCTGTGGTACGTCGACGCGCAGGACGCCGTCGAGACCGGGGAGATCAGCCTCTTCGTCGGACCCGGCTTCATCGTCACCGTCCGCCACGGCGAGGGCGCGTCGCTCACCGAGGCGCGGCGTCGCCTCGAGGCCAACAGCCACGTGCTCGTCCACGGCCCGTCCGCGGTGCTGTACGCCGTGTGCGACGACGTGGTGGACCGCTACGAGGACGTCGCCAACTCGCTGCAGGAGGACGTCGACGAGGTCGAGGAGTCGGTGTTCTCCGACGACCGCACCAACGACAGCGCCCGGATCTACGTGCTCAAGCGCGAGCTGGCCGAGATGCGCCGGGCCGTGCTGCCGCTGCGCGAGCCGATGAACCGGTTCGCCGCCGGCAGCGGCGTCCACACCGAGGCCGGCCCCTACTTCCGCGACGTCGCCGACCACCTCGCGCGGGTGGCCGACACCATCGACACCCTCGACTCGCTGCTCTCCACGGCCTTCGACGCGCACCTCGCGCAGATCTCGATCCAGCAGAACGACGACACCCGTCGCATCTCGGCCGCCATCGGCCTGATCGCGGCGCCCACCCTGGTCGCGGGCATCTACGGCATGAACTTCGACCGCATGCCCGAGCTGCACTGGCTCTACGGCTACCCGTGGGCGCTCGGCCTGATGCTGCTCAGCTCGCTGACGGTGTTCCTGATCAGCAAGCGCTCCGGCTGGCTGTGAACCGGACCCGGGGGGTCAGGCGCTCAGCACCCCGGCGGCCAGCAGGCCCATGGTGAGCAGGCCCAGCGCGATCCGGTAGAGCACGAACGGCGCGTAGGACCGGGTCGAGACGTAGCGGAGCAGCCACGCGATCGCGGCGTACCCGACCACGAAGGAGACGATCGTGGCCACGATGGTGGGGCCCCAGCCGTAGGTGTTCTCGCCGTCGGGGATCTCCTTGAGCTCGAACAGCCCGGCGCCGACGACGGCCGGGATGGCGAGCAGGAAGGCGAACCGGGTCGCCGCCTCGCGGGTCAGGCCGAGGAACAGCCCCATCGAGATGGTCGCGCCGGAGCGCGAGACGCCCGGCACCAGCGCCAGCGCCTGCGCGCCGCCGAGCAGCAGCGCGTGCTTGAGGCCGACCTGCTTGAGCTCGCGGTCCTGGCGCGCAGTGCGGTCGGCGACGCCGAGGATGACGCCCATCACGATCAGCGCGGTGGCGATGATCCACAGGTTGCGGAAGTCGCGCTCGATGACGTCCTTGAGCGCCACCCCGAGCAGCACGATCGGCAGCGAGCCGACGATGACGTACCAGCCCATGCGGGCGTCGGCGTGGCCGCGGTACTCCGGGCGGAACAGCGACCGCACCCAGGTGCTGGCGATGCGCCAGATGTCGTTGCGGAAGTAGATGAGCACCGCGAGCTCGGTGCCGATCTGGATGACCGCGGTGAACGCCGCTCCCGGGTCACCCCAGCCGAACCACTCCGGGAAGATCCGCAGGTGGGCGCTGCTGGACACGGGCAGGAACTCGGTGAGTCCCTGGATGAGGCCCAGGACGACGGCCTTGAGGAGATCGAGCACCGGAGCAGTCTAGGAACGTCCACCTGCACCTCACCCGACCCCACCCGGCGAGCCGCGGACCGGCTGCGCGGGCGGCCTGGATAGCGTGCGGGGCATGCGGACGCGGTACGTCGGGCAGACCGGGCTCTCGGTCTCCCGGCTCGCCCTGGGGACGATGACCTGGGGCCGGGACACCGACGAGCACGAGGCCCGCGAGCAGCTGGCCGCCTTCACCGGCGCGGGCGGCACCCTGGTCGACACCGCCGCCGGCTACACCGACGGCGACTCCGAGCGGCTGCTGGGCCGCCTGGTCGGCGACGTGGTGGCCCGCGACGACCTCGTCATCGCGACCAAGGCCGGGGTCGGGCGCCGTCGCGGTGAGCGCTACGTCGACGTCTCCCGCCGGCACCTGCTCTCCTCGCTGGACGCCTCGCTGACGCGGCTCGGCGTGGACCACGTCGACCTGTGGCAGGTGCACACCTGGAGCGACCGGGTGCCGCTGGAGGAGACGCTGGCGGCGCTCGACCTCGCCGTGACGACCGGCCGGACGGCGTACGTCGGGATCAGCAACTACGCCGGCTGGCAGTCGGCCCGGGCCGCGACCTGGCAGCGCGCCGTGCCGGGTCGGGCGGCGCTGGCCTCCCACCAGGTGGAGTACTCCCTGCTCAACCGCGCCGTCGAGGCCGAGGTCGTGCCGGCGGCGCAGGCGCTGGGGCTGGGGCTGCTGCCCTGGTCGCCGCTGGGCCGGGGCGTGCTGACCGGCAAGTACCGCGGCGGCACCCCGGCGGACTCCCGGGCCGCCTCCCCCCACTTCGGCGGCTTCGTGGGCCGCTACCTCGACGAGCGCTCGGCCCGCGTCGTCGAGGCGGTCGTCAAGGCCGCCGACGGGCTGGGATGGACTCCGCTCGAGGTGGCGTTGACGTGGGTGCGGGACCGCCCCGGCGTCGTGGCGCCGGTCGTGGGGGCCCGCACCGCGGCCCAGCTGCGCGACGCCCTCGGCGTCGAGGAGTGCACCCTCCCCGCCGAGATCGTCACCGCGCTCGAGGACGTGTCGTCCACACCCGAGGAGGAGACCACCAGATGACGTCGGCCAAGGCCCGCCGGATGCAGCACCGCGCGCTCCGCCCGGGCGTGGAGTACGAGTTCGAGAAGCTGCTCATCTCCCGCGAGCACTCCCGCACCGCCGTCACCCGCATGCTCGTCGAGCGCGCCGAGCACGGCGGCTGGGAGCTCGACCGGGTGCAGATCAAGCACGACGGCACCCGCCGGGTGCTGCTGCGCCGCCGGATCATCCGGCAGCGCACGGTGTTCGTCTAGAGCTTGCCGAGGGCTCAGAGCTTGCCGAGAAACCGGTCGAAGACCCGCGCCCCGAACTCCAGCGCGTCGACCGGCACCCGCTCGTCGACCCCGTGGAAGAGGCCGGTGAAGTCGAGGTCCTCGGGCAGGCGCAGCGGCGCGAAGCCGTAGGCGCGCATCCCCAGCTTGGTGAAGTGCTTGGCGTCGGTGCCGCCGCTCATCAGGTAGGGCGCCACGAGGGCGTCCGGGTCCTCCTCGAGCAGCGAGGCGGTCATCGCCTCGGCCACCGGCCCGTCGTACGACGTCTCCAGGCCGGCCTGCAGGCTGTCGAAACTGACCTCGACGTGGGGACCGGCCAGCTCGTGCAGCGTCGCGACGAAGTCCTCCTGGTGCCCGGGCAGGAACCGTCCGTCGATGCGGGCGGTCGCCTGGCCGGGCACGACGTTGACCTTGTAGCCGGCCTGGAGCATCGTCGGGTTGGTGGTGTGCTTGAGCACCGCGGCCAGCATCCGCGAGGCGCTGCCGAACTCCTCGACCAGCTCCTCGGCGTTCTCCGGCGTGGCCTCCACCCCGGCGAGCTCGCCGACGACCGCCATCAGCACCTCCATCGTGGGGGTCAGCTGCACCGGCCAGGGGTGGCGACCGATCCGGGCCACCGCCTCGGCGAGGTGGGTGACGGCGTTGTCCGGGTGCCGCATCGACCCGTGGCCGGCGTTGCCGGTCGCGGTCAGCCGCATCCAGGCCATCCCCTTCTCCGCGGCCTCGACGAGGTAGAGGCGACGTCCGCGGACGGTGGTGGAGAACCCGCCGACCTCGCCCACGGCGTGGGTGCAGCCCTCGAACCACTCCCGCTTGGCCTCCACGAGCGGCCCGGCGCCGCGGTGGCCGCCGGCCTCCTCGTCGGCCGTGAACGCCAGCACCAGCGGCCGGGAGGGCACCTGGCCCGCCGCCGCCCTCGCCCGGACGACGGAGAGCAGCATCGCGTCGAAGTCCTTCATGTCGACCGCGCCGCGGCCCCAGACCATGCCGTCCTGCACCTCGCCGCTGAACGGGTGGACCGCCCAGTCGTCGGCGTCGGCGGGGACGACGTCGAGGTGGCCGTGCAGCAGCATCGGCTCGGCCCCGTCGCTGCCGTCTCCGCCCCAGCGGGCCAGGACGTTGGTGCGGCCGGGCTCGGCCTCCCACAGCTCGGTGGTGATGCCGACGTCCTCGAGCAGCGAGGCCACGTGCTCCGCGGCCTTGCGCTCCCCCGGCCCGTCGCCGTCGCCGTGGTTGGTGGTGTCCATCCGGATCAGGTCGCGGCAGATCTCCACGACCTCGGCCGCAGGGTCGTACGTCGACACGGGACTCGGCTCGGAGGCAGGGGTCGTCATGCGCCCCATCGTGCCCCAGCCGGGGTCAGAGCAGGTGGCGGGCGCCGGCGCGCGGCGTCATGGAGCGCGGCTCGGTCCAGCGCAGCGTGCCGTCGGCCGCGACGACCGCGAGCTGCAGCACCTCGGCGACCGGGCGGTGCCGCGTGGTCTCCCACGACTTGGCGTGCCGCCACGACTCCTCGAAGACCTGCACCTCCATCACGGTGGTGCCGGCGCTGGCCCGTGCGATGGTGCGCTCGCACCAGGCCCGGGCCGCGACCATGTCGGGCCAGCGGCGCTCGACGACCACGTCCTCGAAGCCACCGTCGTCGGGGACACGCAGCTGCAGCCGCCCGAGGGCGGTGCTGCCGATCCCGGCCCCCGAGCTCGGGGCGTGCGTGTCGTCCATGGGGTCGAGGCTAAGCGGCCCCCGGGCCCGCGCCCAGCCCGCGGCGTACGCGTCCTGGACCTGTCTAGCCCGCACATCTGCGCAGGTTTGCGTCCGGAGCCGCCGGGCATGGAATCGCGGATCACCCGGCGCTCGGCCCCGGTGACCTTGCTCACCCGCTGAGCGTGGACCGGCCGCCGAGGTGTGACGGGGCCGACATCCGGGTTTGCACCTGGGGCCCGAGGCTGTCTCACTGGACGGGCGACACACCCGTGCGGGTGAGCCGGACGCCTCGGGCGCCGGGGTCGCACCAGACCAGAGCCGTGCGCCCGAGATGCGCCCCACCTGCTCGTGCGGGCCGCGGTGACCCCGACACCAGGACTCCTCCCACGAGCAGCGGTGCGCCCCGACCACACGGGCCACCACGGCAGGCGGACTCGGCCGCCCATCCGTGCACCGCGGCGCCTCGAGGTGACACCCCCTCACCATGCCCCTGAACTCCGTTCCCCCCAGCTCCGTCATGCCCGGGACGCGGCGACGTCTGCTGATGCTGCCGTTGACGCTTCCCTCCCTCCTGCTCCTCGCCGCCCCCGGCTCCGCCGTCGCCGCCACCGAGGACGCGGCCGGGCGGGACGCCGGCGCCGCCGTCGTCCGCGCCGCGGACCGCACCCGCGTCGGCGAGCCGACCCTGTCGCCCGCCGGCCTGGCCGCCCTCGTGCCGCCGGCCCGGGTGGTCCGGGGCGCCGAGCTGGTCGAGAAGCCGCCGCCGTGGCAGCTGCCCGTCGCGGCGTACCACCTCACGGGGCGCTTCGGTGCCTCCAGCTCGCTGTGGTCCAGCACGCACACCGGTCTCGACTTCGCCGCCCCTGAGGGCACCCCCCTGGTCGCGATCGGGCCGGGCACCGTGGTCTCCGCGGAGTCCGACGGCGCCTTCGGCAACAAGACCGTCGTACGCCTCGACGACGGCACCGAGCTGTGGTACTGCCACCAGAGCGCGTTCGTCGCCGAGCCGGGTCAGCGTGTCGGGCCCGGGACCCCGATCGGCCGCGTGGGCTCCACCGGCAACGTCACCGGTCCGCACCTCCACCTCGAGGTGCACCCCGCGGGCGACACCCCGGTCGACCCCGACCAGTGGCTGCGCGCCCGCGGGCTCGCCGCCTGACGCGCAGGTCCGACGGGCGCGCTCGCTAGACGGGCGGGCGCAGGCCCGTGCCGAAGCCTTCGACCTCGCCCTCGCAGTCGGCCCGCTGGGCCTGGACGAAGCCGGCGACGCGGTCCTGGAGCGGCAGGATCCTCTCCACCACGTCGCGGGGCAGGCTGCCCAGGTCGAGCCCGGGGTCGGCCTGCAGCGCGTCGCCCAGCACCCGGATCGTGCGGCGGGTGGCCAGGGCGTCGACCGTCTGGTCCTCGGGCACCTGCCCGACCATGGCGGCGTTGATCGCGTCCATGCGGCGCAGGGCCGTGGCGGCGAGGGCCGGATCGGTCTCGGACTCCCCCGCCAGCGTGCCGGTGAGGTAGACGTAGTCGCTCGCGTTGACGCAGCGGTCCCGCTCGCCGAACTCCTCCGGGCTCCCGGCAGCGGTATCGCGGCCCAGCTGGGCCAGCGCCCCGGGACCGTCCGAGGGTCCGGACGTCGACGACGCCGAGGCCGAGGGACTGTCGGATGCCGTGGAGCCGGGCTCCTCGGCGCTCCCACCGCCGCCGCCGCAGCCCGCCAGCAGGAGGCTCCCCGCGGCGGCGACCAGCAGGGGCGCCGTCCGGCGGGCGGTCACGAGCGGACGTCCACGACGACCCGCGTGGGACCGGTGAGCGCGAAGACGCGGAACGGGCGCCGGGAGCCGGTCAGGCCGATGAACGCCTGCTGCTGGCCCTCGAAGACGGACCCGGGGGCCACCTCGGCGATGCCGCCGGTGCCGCGGACGCGGGTCGTGCTGTCGCCGAACTCCGGGACGCCGGTGTCCGAGGGCATCCCCAGACCGCGCAGGTCGACCTGGAGGTACGCCGACCCGGCGATCCGCACCGGGTCGCCGGACCCGTCCTGGACCGGCCGGGCGACGTAGGACACCCGCCAGCCGGGGGTGCCGGTGCCGCCGAGGTCGAACACGACCCGGTCGAACCCGTCCTGCCGGCCGACCCGCACGCCGGTGACGCCGAGCCCGTTGCCCTCGCCCGGTCCGCCGTCGTCGGGCCGGAGGTCGCCCGTGAAGGGCGGGGTGCTGGCCGAGGCGCTGGCCGAGGCCGACGGGGTGCCGGACGACGAGGCCGACGGGGACGAGGATGAGGACGAGGACGGCGACGACGCGTCCGACCCGCCGGGGGTGGACGGCGATCCCGAGGGCTCGGCCGCCGGTGGCTCCTCGCCGCCACAGCCGGTGGCGCCGACGAGCAGCGCGAGGCAGATCAGGGCGGGTGCTGCCGTGGTCCTGCGCATGGGGTGCCTCCGAGTCGGTGCCGGTCCGCGGAAACTAGCGCACCGACCACCCTCCGGTGTGCAGGACGCCCCGCCCGACCGGGTCGGATGGCTCACCCCGGCACCTGACATGTCGGGCGCCGCGGCGGGTACAGCGTGCACCCGACGAGAGGCGCATCCCATGAGCCGCAAGGCACCCCAGGTCGACATCGACGAGTCCGAGCTGTCCGTGACCCACCCCGAGGACCACGCGGCGGGCCCGACCGCGGTCGCGGTCAGCATGAAGCGTGCGCTCGAGGGGATGGGCGTACGCCGTACGGCGCAGACCCTGCTCCAGCTCAACCAGGCCGACGGGTTCGACTGCCAGGGCTGCGCGTGGCCCGACCCGTCGCCGGAGCACCGCCACACCGCCGAGTTCTGCGAGAACGGCGTCAAGGCCGTCACCGACGAGGTGATGCTGCGGCGTGCCGGGCCGGAGTTCTGGGCCGCCCACCCGGTCGCGGAGCTCGAGGGCCGCACCGACTACTGGCTGGGCCAGCAGGGGCGCATCACCGAGCCGATGGTGCTGCGCGAGGGCGGCACGCACTACGAGCCGATCGCCTGGGACGACGCGTTCGGGCTGATCGGTGAGCACCTCAACGGGCTCGACTCCCCCGACGAGGCGGTCTTCTACACCTCGGGCAAGGTCTCCAACGAGGCGGCGTTCGCGTTCCAGCTCTTCGTCCGCGCCTACGGCACCAACAACCTGCCCGACTGCTCCAACATGTGCCACGAGTCGACCTCGGTCGGGCTGGCCGAGGTGATCGGCATCGGCAAGGCCTCGGTCACCCTCGACGACGTCCACGACGCCGAGGTGCTGGTGATCGCGGGGCAGAACCCGGGCACCAACCACCCGCGGATGCTCAGCGCTCTCGAGATCGCGAAGAAGAACGGCGCCAGGATCATCGCGATCAACCCGCTCAAGGAGGCGGGCCTGGTCCGCTTCAAGAACCCCCAGAACCCCCGGGGCGTGGTCGGCCGCGGCACCACCATGGCCGATCTTTACCTGCCGGTGCGCATCAACGGCGATCTGGCGCTGTTCCAGGCGATCGCCTCGTTGCTGCTGGAGTGGGGCGCGCTCGACCGTGACTTCATCGAGCAGCACACCCACGGCTTCGAGGCGTACGCCGAGCACCTGCGCGCGCTCGACTGGGACCTCGTCCTGGAGGCGACCGGACTCCCCCGCGAGCAGATCGAGGAGGCCGCCCGCATGATCGCCGGCTCCCGCAGGACGGTCTACTGCTGGGCGATGGGCATCACCCAGCACCGCAACGGCGTCGCCAACGTCAAGGAGATCTCCAACCTCGCCTTCCTCCAGGGCAACATCGGCAAGCCCGGCGCCGGGCTCTTCCCGGTCCGCGGCCACTCCAACGTGCAGGGCGACCGCACCATGGGGATCTGGGAGCGGCCGCCGGCGCACTTCCTCGACGCGCTGCGCGACGAGTTCGGCTTCGAGCCCCCGCGCGAGCACGGCCTCGACGCCGTGGCGGCCGTGAAGGCCTTCCGCGACGGGCGGGCCAAGGTCTTCTTCGGGCTCGGCGGCAACTTCGTCGGCGCCATGTCGGACACCACCGTGACCGAGGACGCCCTGCGGCGGGCCGACCTCACGGTGCAGGTGTCCACCAAGCCCAACCGGTCCCACCTCGTGCACGGCAAGGTGGCGCTGATCCTGCCGCCGCTGGGTCGCAGCGAGAAGGACCTGACCGGCGGGCGACCGCAACGGGTGACCGTCGAGGACTCGGTGTGCTCGGTCCACGCCTCCCAGGGGCCGCTCGAGCCCGCCTCCCCCCACCTGCGCTCCGAGGTCGACATCATCGCCTCCACCGCGATGGCGACGCTGGGCGACCGCCACGGCATCCCGTGGGCGGAGTTCCGCGACGACTACCGCCAGCTGCGGCGCCGCATCGGTCGGATGGTGCCGGGCTGCGCGGGCTACGAGGAGAAGGTCGACCAGCCGGGCGGGTTCGTCATGCCGCACCCGCCGCGGGACACCCGCACCTTCGAGACCGACGTGCAGCGCGCGGTCTTCACGGTGAGCCCCACCGAGGTGCTCCAGGTGCCCGAGGGCCGCCTGCTGCTGCAGACGATGCGCTCCCACGACCAGTTCAACACCGTCATCTACGGCCTCGACGACCGCTACCGCGGCGTCAAGGACGGGCGGCAGGTGGTCTTCCTCAGCCCGCGCGACATCGAGTCGCAGGGCCTGCGAGACGGCCAGCACGTGGACATCGTCAGCGAGTGGGAGGACGGCTCGACCCGCACGGTCGAGCGGTTCCGGGTGGTCTCCTACGACACGCCCGTCGGCTGCGCGGCGGCGTACTACCCCGAGACCAACCCGCTGGTCTCGCTGGACTCCAAGGCGATCGGCAGCAACCAGCCGGCGTACAAGTCGATCATCGTGCGCCTGGTCCCGTCGGCCGTCGACGCCCCGTCGCAGGGGCGTCCCCTGGGCACCTCGAGCGACGAGTCGCCTGACGGCGGCACCGAGCCCAAGCGGTACGTCGCCCCGACCCAGCTGAGCTGAGGCCTCCGAGGACCCGGACCCGCAATGGGGTCGCCACCAGCAATCAGTAGTATGTAGATCCACTTACATGCTGATCGGAGCCCTCATGTCCACCGTCCCCTTCGCCGTCGACAGCACCGGATCGGGCGTCGCCCAGGACATCACCGTCCAGGGCGACCGCTCGCACCGGTTCACCTCCGACACCTACCCGGCCTTCGGGGGCGAGGACTCCGCGCCCAGCCCGCTGGCCTACACCCTGGGCGCCCTGACCTCGTGCAACCAGATCAGCGCCCAGCTGGTGGCCAAGGACCTCGGCATCCGGGTCGGATCCTTCAGCTTCACCGCCCAGGGCGACCTCGACCCCTCGGTGTTCGTCGGCGGCGCCGAGGGCAACGCCAACTTCACCTCGGTGACCGTCCAGGCCACCGTGGAGACCGACGCGCAGGGCGAGACCTTCGACCACTTCGTGGCCGAGCTCGAGCGTCGCTGCCCCGTCACCCAGCTGTTCCGTCGCAGCGGGCTGACCTACACCTCGACGTGGACGCCTCGCGCCATCACGGGCTGACCCGGCGGCGGGGCCACCTCACCACAGGACGCTGTCGGTCGGGGTGAGCCGCGGAGGAGCCTCCTCACGGATCAGGCGCAGCAGGTCGATCTCGATGGTGCGGCACAGCGTCGTCATGGGCACGTCGTGGACCCCGTCGGTGAAGGGGTCGGCCAGGTCGGTGCCGACCTTGACCGTGATCAGGAACATGAAGCTGATCAGCGCCGACCCCACGGGCGTGGCCCACATCAGGTCGTGCACCACCGCGAACGGCAGCACCAGGCAGAACAGCCGCGCGAACAGGCTGGGCAGGACCCGGTACTGCACCGGCAGCGGCGTGTTCTTGATCCGCTCCAACCCTCCCTGGGCGTCGGTGAGCGCCACCAGCGTCGACTCCAGCTGCACCCGGGCCAGCTCCGAGACGTCGTCCCGGGCCCGGGACCGGGCGAGGATGTCCCCGCACCGCGCCAGGATGGCCGTCGGCGTGTCGGCCACCCGGGGGTCGTCGGGGTCCGGGGCGTCGGGCAGGTGCACGGACGCCTCGTGCGGGAGGTCCTGCCCGCGCAGCGACGTGCGCAGCGCGTGCACGTAGGCGATCTGGGCCTGGACGACCGCGCGAGCCGCGCCCTGGTCCCCGATCGTGGTGACCGCCTGCCTGCCCAGGCTCCGCGAGGAGTTGACCACCTGGCCCCACAGCGTGCGTGCCTCCCACCACCGGCCGTACGCCGCGTTGATGGACACGCCGATGAACAGCGCGATCGCGCTGCCGAACAGCGCGAAGGGGAACTCGCCGTCGCTGAACCAGCCCGGCCGCGCGAAGAACGTCGCCGTCACCGCGACGTCCCAGAGCACCACCAGCCCGATGGTGACCAGGAAGCTCGCGCCCGCGCGCGTGGGTCTCAACCGTGGATCGACGATCACGGCACCAGGCTGGCAGCCACCAGGGGACCGACCGGGCGCCGGGTCGCGGCCGGGTGGTCGACCCGTGAGTCCCGCCACACGCACGCCCCGCGCAGCCCCCGCACTGCCCGCCGAGCACTCGTGTGGCGCCGGTCACGGCGTGAGGTCGTGAGGTCGATGTTCCGCGGATGTCACCCCGATGACACGGTGGGGAATCCGGGTGGACCTGTACTGGCGCCACAGCCCCCGACGGAAACCGAGGCCCTCGATGCCCCACCTCTTCTCGCCGTACACGCTCAAGGGCGTGACGCTGCGCAACCGCATCGCCATGTCCCCCATGACGATGTACCGCTCGACCGACGGCCACATGGACGACTTCCACGTCATGTACCTCGGCGCCCGAGCCGCCGGCGGGTTCGGGCTGATCTACCCCGAGCAGGTGGCCATCACCCCGGACGGACGTACGACGCCCCACTGTGCGGGCATCTGGAAGGACGACCAGGTCGAGGGACACCGCCGGGTCACCTCCATCATCGACGAGATGGGTTCGGTCGCGGGGATCCAGCTCGGCCACACCGGCCGCAACGGCAGCGAGCTCAAGCCGTGGGTCGGCGGCATGCTCGGCTCCCAGCTCCCGCCCGACCACCCGGAGGGCTGGCAGGTGGTGGGGCCCTCGGACGTGCCCTACGGCTTCGAGAAGCGGCCCTACCCGGTGCACCCCCTCAGCGTGGACGAGATCAGGACGATCCACCGGCAGTACGCCGAGGCCGCGGTACGGGCCCACGAGGCCGGCTACCGCTGGCTGGAGATGCACTTCGCCCACGGCTACCTCGGGGCGAGCTTCTACTCCCCCCTGGCCAACAAGCGCACCGACGCCTACGGCGGCAGCCTGGAGAACCGCGCCCGGTTCCTCCTCGAAGCCCTCGACGCGGTGCGCGAGGTCTGGCCCGAGGACCTCCCCCTCACCGCTCGTCTCGGGTGCGACGACTTCCACCCCGACGGCGCGCAGTTCGAGGAGTCGATCGAGGTCGTGCGCTGGCTCAAGGACCACGGCCTGGACATGATCGACCTCTCGATGGGTGGCAACACCGACGACATGCGCGACGCGTTCTTCCCGACCCCGTCGGCCTGGGTCGAGCGCGGCGCCCGCGTCCGCGCGGAGGTCGGCATCCCGGCCACCGTGAGCTGGAACCTCGGCGTCCCCCAGAACGCCGACCGGGCCATCCGGGAGGACAAGGTCGACCTCGTGCTGCTGGGACGTCCGGCCCTGGCCAACCCACACTGGCCCGTCTGGGCCGCGCGCGAGCTCGGGCACGACGACCCCTTCACCCTCGTGCCCGAGGACTGGGGCTGGTGGCTGTCCAACTTCCGGGGCCACGACCCCAGCATCGGCTGGCCGGGCGTCGCCCGGCAGGACGCCGACGAGCTGCAGGCCGCGGGCTGACGGGCACGGGTCCTGGACCACCGACTAGACCACCACGGCATTCGCCCGGAGATGTCCGATCCCGGTGCCATGATCTCCCCGTCACACCCGGGTCGGTGCCGCGCGCACCGTCCTCGGGTCCCTCCGGTCTCGGGCCAGGCCAGCTGGGAGTCACCGTGATCAGAGTGAAGTGCGCGACGTCTCCGACCGTCCCCCTGGTCCCGCTCGCGACCACGGTCGACCGGGACCAGGAGGTGGGCCGTTACAACCACGTCCCGCAAGGTGCCCCCTGGTTGCAGGACCTCGCGCTGCGGGCCGCCCGTGTCGCGGACGTGCCCGCTGCCGCGATCAACCTGATGGGGTCGACCACGCAGCGGACCGTGGCCGCGGTGGGCGCGGAGGTCACCTTCCACCACCGCGGGGACTCCATGTGCGGTGCGATCATCGACGCCGGTCGCACCGTCCACGTCGCCGACGCGTCGGTCGACGAGCGCTGGGCGGACAACCCGTTCGTCAACGGCAGGTGGGCCCACGTCCGCTTCTACGGCGCGCACCCGCTCGTCGCGCCCTCGGGCTTCGTCATCGGCACGCTCTGCGTGTTCGACGACCACCCCCGCGAGCTGCCCGTCGCCACGGTCGCACGGCTGGACGACCTGGCCGCACAGGTCGTCACCGAGCTGGAGACCAGCCGGGCGGCAGCCCTGCGGTCGGGCCTGGACCGGTGGGGCAGGCGCCACACGTCCGGGACATGACGATGGGCCCCGCGGTGCGGGGCCCATCGTGCTGTGTCCGAGGGGGGACTTGAACCCCCACCCCCTATACGGGGACTAGCACCTCAAGCTAGCGCGTCTGCCTATTCCGCCACCCGGACGAGCGAGGGGAACACTACCAAGGAGCCCGGGCCGGCGCCCAATCGGGCACCCCCTCACCAGCCTCCGGGCAGCGGCCGCCCCTCGGCGAAGCCGGCGGCGGACTGCACGCCGAGCACCGCACGGTCGTGCAGCTCGGCGAGGTCGTGCGCCCCGGCGTACGTCGCGGCGGAGCGGACGCCGGAGCAGATCTCGTCGACCAGGTCCTCCACGCCGGGCCGCGCCGGGTCGAGGAACATCCGCGAGGAGGAGATGCCCTCCTCGTAGAGCCCCTTGCGGGCACGGTCGAACGCCGTCTCGGTCGAGGTGCGGTTGGCCACGGCGCGGGCCGAGGCCATGCCGAAGCTCTCCTTGTAGGCGCGGCCGTCGGCGCCGACGTGGAGGTCGCCGGGCGACTCGTGGGTGCCGGCGAACCACGAGCCCACCATCACCTGCGAGGCGCCGGCGGCCAGGGCCAGGGCGACGTCGCGGGGGTGGCGCACTCCCCCGTCGGCCCAGACGTGCTTGCCCAGCTCGCGAGCCGCCGCGGCGCACTCCAGCACCGCGCTCAGCTGCGGGCGACCCACCCCGGTCATCATCCGGGTGGTGCACATGGCGCCCGGGCCGACGCCGACCTTGATGATGTCGGCCCCGGCCTCGACGAGGTCGCGGACCCCGTCGGCCGAGACGACGTTGCCCGCCACGACGGGCACGCCGGGGTCGAGCGCGCGCACGGCGCGCAGCGCCTCGAGCATCCGCTCCTGGTGGCCGTGGGCGGTGTCGACCACGAGGGTGTCGACGCCGAGCCCGAGCAGCCGTGCGGCCTTGCCGGCCACGTCACCGTTGACGCCGACCGCCGCGGCGATGCGCAGCCGGCCCTGCGCGTCGACGGCCGGGGCGTAGATCGTGGAACGCAGCGCGCCGGTGCGGGTCAGGATGCCGACCAGCCGGCCGTCGTCGTCGACGGCGGGAGCGAGCCGGTGCCGCGAGGCGTGCAGGACGTCGAAGGCCTCCCGCGGCTCCATCGTCGCCTTGAGCGTCGTCATGTCGGTGGTCATCACGTCGGCGACCTGGGTGAAGCGGTCGACCCCGAGGCAGTCGGCCTCGGTGACGACGCCCACGGGGCGGCCGCCCTCGAGCACGACCGCGGCGCGGTGAGCGCGTTTGGGCAGCAGCGCCAGCGCGTCGCTCACGGTGTGGTGCGGGTCGAGCACGATCGGGGTCTCGAAGACCGTGTGCCGCTCCTTGACCCAGCCGACCACGTCGGCCACGACGTCGAGCGGGATGTCCTGCGGCACGACGACGAGCCCGCCGCGACGGGCCACGGTCTCGGCCATCCGACGACCCGCGACGGCCGTCATGTTGGCGACCACGAGCGGCACGGTGGTGCCGGTGCCGTCACCGGGCCGTTGGGCCAGGTCGACGTCGTAGCGGCTGGCGACCGCGGAGCGGGCCGGCACCATGAAGACGTCGTCGTAGGTCAGGTCGTACGGCGGGCGGTGGTCGTCGAGGAAGCGCACGGTCACGCAATCTACGCGCCGCCCCCGACGACCCGCCGGGGTCCGCCCTAGGGTGTCCGGGTGTCCGACCACGAGCCCGCCGCCCCGCCCGCCGCAGCCACGGGGGTCGCCCCCGGCCGCGTCAACCTGATCGGCGAGCACGTCGACTACAACGGCGGCCGGTGCCTGCCGTTCGCGCTGCGGCAGGCCACCACGGCCCGCGTCACCCGCCGCGACGACGACCTGCTCCGCGTCACCAGCCGCGACGAGGCCTGGGAGGGCCGGGTCGACGCGCTCGACGACGCCCCCGGCTGGGTGAGGTACGTCGCCGGCGTGGTGCTCGCGCTGGAGGTGACCGAGGGCCTCGACGTGGCGATCAGCAGCGACGTGCCGATCGGCGCCGGGCTGTCGAGCTCCGCGGCGCTGGAGTGCAGCGTGGCGTACGCCGTGGACGCGCTGCTCGACCTGGCCCGCACCCCCGAGCAGCTGGAGCAGGCGGGCGTCCGCGCGGAGTCCGACACGGTCGGGGCGCCGACCGGCGGCCTCGACCAGGCGGTCTCGGTGCACGCCGAGGAGCACCACGCGCTGCTGCTCGACTTCGGCACCGGGGCCCGCGAGCAGGTCCGCTTCGACCCCGCCTCCCACGACCTCGGGGTGCTGGTGGTCGACACCCGGGTCAGCCACGAGCTCACCGACGGCGGCTACGAGGCGCGCCGCGACCAGGCCTGGGAGGCCGCGCGCCTCCTGGGCGTGGACACGCTGGCCGAGGCCTCCCCCGCCGCGCTGGAGCAGGCCGACCTCGACGAGACCCTGCTGCGCCGTGCCCGCCACGTCGTCTCCGAGGTCCGCCGCGTCGACGCCTTCGTCGAGGCGCTGCGCGCCGACGACTGGACCCTGCTGGGCCCGCTGCTGGACGCCTCGCACGCCTCGCTGCGCGACGACTACGAGGTCTCGTGCGAGGAGCTCGACGTCGCGGTCGAGGTGGCCCGGGAGGCCGGCGCGCTGGGGGCCCGGATGACCGGGGGCGGCTTCGGCGGCTCCGCGATCGCGCTGGTCCCGGTCGAGCGGCTCGCCGCCGTGCGCTCGGCGCTCACCCACGCGTTCGTGCTGCGCGGCTGGACCCAGCCGGACTTCATCGACGCCTCTCCCGGCCCCGGCGCCCGCGTCCTCTGAACGGCGCTCAGGTGGCGGCGACGCCGATCTGCCCGCTGCGGAAGGCGTCGACGAACAGCGCGTGGTCGGTGCGCACCGTCTCGGCGTAGGTCACCGCGAACTCCACGAGGTGGTCGGCGAACGCGCGTCGCCGCCCCTTCAACGAGGCCACGATGGCCTGCTCGACCTGGAAGTCGACGAGGTCCTGGTCGCTGTCCTCGTCGGAGGCGCAGTGGATCTTGGCCGTCGCCCGACCGAGCAGCTCGACCACGGCGGCGATGTCGTCGGGCTCGGTGATGTCGTCCCAGTCGAGGTCGACCTCGTAGGGCGAGATCTCCGAGACGACGTAGCCGGTGCCGGCCATCTCGGTGTGGCCCAGCAGCGGGTCGGTGTGCACCTGCAGCGCGCGCTGGCTCACCACGGTGCGGTGGCCCTCGTGCTCGAAGTAGCCCTCGATGGTCGCGGAGTCTTGGAACCGGCTCAGCGCCGGCACGTTGGCCTGCTTCATCGAGAGCACCACGTCGTTGTCGAGGGCCTGGCTGTAGCCCTCCACCAGCAGGTTGTACGCCGGGAGCCCGGCGCTGCCGATGCCGAAGCCGGACTTGCCCACCGCGTCGCGCAGGTCGTAGAACAGCGACCGGTCGAACCGCTTGGAGGCCGGGATCGTGTCGAGGTAGGCCGCGAACGCCGCCTCGACGGCCGCGCGCTCGTCGTCGGGCAGCATCCGGATCGAGTGGTCGGGGGTGAAGACCCGCACGCCGTCCTCGATGTGGGTCATGCCGTCGAGCAGGTCGGCCCGCTTGATGGCCCGGGCGCTGAGCAGGGCGGTGAGGATCGGGCCCTCGGTGTTGTCGAGGTGGAGCGCGAAGTCCTCGTCGTCCTCGGTCGAGGCGTAGTGGTCGACCTGGGAGAGGTAGCCGCGCAGGAAGCGGCGTACGAGCGCCTCGACGTCGGCGGCGGGCAGCGCCTTCTGCCACGCCATCAGGGCGAGGCTGGCGGCGAACCGGCGCAGGTCCCACGTGTAGTGGCCGATGTAGGCCTCGTCGAAGTCGTTGATGTCGAACACGAGCCGGCCGTCGGAGTTGAGGTAGGTGCCGAAGTTCTCCACGTGCAGGTCGCCGTGGATCCAGATCGCCCCGGTGCGCTCGTCGACCCACTCGTCGTCCACGCCGGTCATGTCGGCGTAGAACAAGCAGGCGGAGCCGCGGTAGAAGGCGTGCGGGCTGGCGGCCATCTTGCGGTACTTGAAGCGGAAGGCCTGCGGGTCGGCCTGCATCAGCGGGGCGAAGGCGTCCTTGAACACCGAGACGATGAGGTCGGTGCGGGCCTGGGGGTCGGCGGGCTCGTCGGCGCGGGCGTCGGTCGTGGCATCGGTCACGCGCCCACCCTGCCACTCCCCGCCCCGGGGGCCGGTCGCTTCAGCCCCACCGACCTCAGCTCGAGCCGGGCCAGCCGGTCGACGACGGTGGCGTCGCCCCGGCGCCAGGCCCCGGCCGGGTCGTCGTCGACGCGGGCGAGGACGTGCAGCGGCTGGTGGGCCATCGCCCGGAGCGCGAACAGGTCGAGGTCGGCGCGGGCGTCGAGGAACCGCTGCCCGGCGGTGGCGCGGCGTACGAAGCGGACCCGGCCCGGCAGCCAGAGGAGCAGCACCAGCAGGATCGGTACGACGGCCACGGTGATCCCCAACCAGTGGGCGAGCGACTCCACCGCGGCGACCTGGTCGCGGCCCGCCCCGGCGATGCCCTCGGCCGCTCCCCCGGCGCCGTCGAAGGGGCTGCGGACCTCGTCACCCACCAGCGGGAGGCCCGAGACGGTGTCGCCGGCGTCGCGCAGCCGGCCCGCGAGGTCGGTGGCCGAGGCGTCGATGCGGCGTCCCGGCCCGGCGAGCGCCAGGGTCGCGTCGCGGACCGAGCCCGCCACCTGGATCCAGACCCAGACCCACACCAGGACG
>NZ_LMRF01000001.1:1497401-1505525 GCF_001424755.1 Marmoricola sp. Leaf446 | reverse complement strand
CCCCGTTCCCCGCCGCGCGCGGCTCGGTCGCTACT
Source organism: Marmoricola sp. Leaf446 (assembly GCF_001424755.1). GTDB lineage: Bacteria > Actinomycetota > Actinomycetes > Propionibacteriales > Nocardioidaceae > Marmoricola. Next base: position 1,505,490 of record NZ_LMRF01000001.1, on the reverse strand, counting down.
TCAGCTGCGCGGAGGTCAGGCCCAGGACGCGGCGGGCCACGATCAGCTGCTGGATCTGCTGGGTGCCCTCGAAGATGTCGAGGATCTTGGAGTCACGGCCCCACTTCTCCAGCAGCTCGGCCTCGGAGTAGCCCAGGGTGCCGGCCAGCTCGACGCAGCGCAGCGTGACCTCGGAGCCCATCCGGCCGGCCTTGGCCTTGGCCATCGAGGCCTCCTTGGAGTTGGGCTTGCGGTTGTCGGCCATCCACGCCGACTCCAGCGTCAGCAGGTAGGCCGACTCCCACTCGGCCTCGAGCTGCAGGAAGGTCGCGGCGGCGGCGGGCTGCAGCCAGACCGGCTTGTCGTAGTCGACCTCGACCCCGGCGTCGGCCAGGATGCTGCGGGTCAGGTCGAGCGAGGCGCGGGCACACCCCACGGCCATCGCGGCGACCAGCGGCCGGGTGTTGTCGAAGGTCGCCATGGCGCCGGCGAAGCCCTGCTTGACGTCGACCTCGGGCGAGCCCAGCAGGTTGGCGGCCGGGACGCGGCAGTCCTCGAAGATGATGACCGCGGTGTCGGAGGCCCGGATGCCGAGCTTGTGCTCGAGGCGCTCGACCCGCATGCCGGGCGTGCCTTTCTGCACCACGAAGGACTTGATGGCGGCGCGGCCGAGCGACTTGTCGAGGGTCGCCCACACCACGACGCTGTCGGCGCGCTCGCCGGAGGTGACGTAGATCTTCTCGCCGTTGATGACGTACTCGTCGCCGTCCTTGGTCGCCGTGGTGCTGATGTTGGCGGAGTCGGACCCGACGCCGGGCTCGGTGATGGCCATCGCGGCCCAGGTGCCGGCGAAGCGCTCCTGCTGCTCGTCGTCGGCGACCGAGGCGATGGCGGAGTTGCCGAGACCCTGGCGGGGCATCGAGAGCAGCAGCCCGACGTCGCCCCAGCACATCTCCATCACCGAGAGCACCGAGGCGAGGTTGGCGCCGTTCTTGTTGCCCTTCTTCTCCTGCGGCTTCTCGTCGCGGCGTACGCCGGCCGCACCGGCACCGCCGGTGGCGCCGGACTCGCTGATGCCGTCGATCATGGCGGCCAGCATGTCCAGCTCCTTGGGGTACTGGTGCTCGCCCTCGTCGTACTTGCGCGAGATCGGCCGGAGCATGTTCATCGCGACCTGGTGGGCCTGGTCGACGAGGGGGCGGACCTTCTTGGGGGTCTCGAGGTTGATCACGGGGTTCTCCTGGTGTCCGGGGGTGGTCGGCGAGCGGGTCGGTCGGCGGGTCGGGGGCGGGCGGGCCTCAGACCAGCACCGCTCCCTCCATCACGCCGATGGCGCGCAGGTCGCGGTACCACCGCTCGACGGGGTGCTCCTTGACGAAGCCGTGGCCACCGAGCAGCTGCACGCCGTCGAGGCCGATGCGCATGCCGTGCTCGGTGCAGAGCTTGCGGGCCAGGGCGACCTCGCGCGCGGCGGTCGCGCCCTGCGCGACGCGGCTCGCGGCGCGCCAGGTGACCAGTCGCATGCCCTGGAGCTCGATGGCGATGTTGGCGACCATGAAGGCCACCGACTGCCGGTGGGCGATCGGCTCGCCGAACGCCTCGCGCTCCTTGACGTAGGGGGTGACGTAGTCGAGCACGGCCTGGGCGGTGCCGACCGCGAGGGCGCACCAGGCCAGCCGGGAGGACCGCACGCAGGCGCGGTAGTCCTCGGCGTCGCCGAGCAGCGCGATCTCCTCCACCTCGACGTCGTCGAGCAGCAGGCGCGACAGGCTCGCGGCGCGCAGCCCCATCGAGGGGTCGGACTCGATGGTGATGCCGTCGGTCCGCGACTCGACCAGGAACAGCCGCGCCTCGCCGTCGAGGGTCGCGCCCACGACGAACAGCTCGGCCTCGGCACCGCGCACGACGCCGGACTTCACGCCGTTGAGCACGATCGTGTCGCCGCGCCGCTCGGCGGTGGCGCCGGGCGCCATCGCGTCGTACAGGGCGGTGGGCTCGGCCAGCGCCAGCGCGGCGGCCGGGACCTCGTCGCCGGTGAAGGCCGGGAGGTAGGTCGCCTGCTGCTCGTCGGTGCCGTAGAGCGAGAGCGCGGTGGCCACGGCGCCGGGGGCCAGCGCCGCCACGGCCAGGCCCATGTCGCCGTGGGCGAGCGCCTCGTGGACGAGCACCCCGGCCACGGCCGAGCGCTCGGTGGCGATGCCGCCGAGCTCCTCGGGCACGCCGAGGATCGGCAGGCCGATCTCGAGGGTGGCCTTGAGCAGCTCCGCGGGCGCGGCGCACTCCTCGTTGGCCGCCGAGGCGGCCGGGCGGACGACCTCGGCGGCGAACTCGGCGACGACGTCGGCGAGCATCTGCTCGTCCTCGCCCGGCGTCAGGTCGAACTGGCCGGTCGAGGCGGCGGCGGGCACCCGCTGCCCGCGGGTCGCCTTGCCGGCCCGGGCGAACTGGCGCCCGACGGTGCCGGCGGTGCGGAACCCGGCGCTGGTGACCCGGTAGACGGTCTGCTGGCTGGCCTTGCGGAGCCCGAGGGAGTCGAGCAGCTCGGAGGAGGCGAGCCGGTTGAGCGCGGCGACGGCCAGGCCGATCGGGTCGCGCGTCTCGCTCTCGGCGAGGCCGTGGCGGCCGCCGGCCCGCAGCAGCGTCCAGGGGAGGCGGGTGCTCGGGCGGGCGGGGGCTTGCTTGTCCTTGCTGGTGGCCATGCCGATAATGTAACTGCGAGTTACACACAGCGCCACACCTGCGTCTCGTGTCGCGGCTCACGCATAGGATCCGGCCCATGCGCGACACCAGCGACCTGCCCGTGGCCCCCACCTCGGCCGAGCTGCCGACCGGCGGGACCGTCCGCCCGATCGTGCGCTGGGGCACCGAGGTGATGCACCGCCGCCAGCAGCCCGTCACCGCCCACGACGAGGAGCTGGCCCGCCTCGTGGCCGACATGACCGCGACGATGTACGCCGCCGACGGCGTCGGGCTGGCCGCCTGCCAGATCGGGGTGGACCTCGCGGTCTTCGTCTTCGACTGCCCCGACGAGGACGGCGTCATCCACCGCGGCGTGGTGTGCAACCCCGAGGTCGGCCTGCCCGTGGGGCGCGATCGCCGGCTCGACGACGGCGACGAGGGCTGCCTGTCCTACCCCGGCGCCTTCGTCGAGTGCCCCCGGCCCGACTGGGCCCGGGTCACCGGCACCGGCCTGGACGGCGCCGAGGTCTCCTACGAGGGCGACGGCCTGCTGGCGCGCTGCCTGCAGCACGAGACCGACCACACCCTGGGCACCGTCTTCGGCGACCGGGTGCCGGCCAAGGCGCGCAAGCGGCTGCGCAAGCAGATGGAGGCCGAGGCGGAGGACTACCCCGAGGGCTGGCCGGCCGTGGCCTCCCCCGCGGCCGACGAGGACTGACCCGCCCCGGCCGACCCCGCGGGCTCCCGGGCCACGGCCACCAGCGCGGCGACCACCCGGGCCACCGCCGGCGGGAGCGGCGGCTGGCCGTAGCCCAGCACGTGGATCCGTCGGTGGGCGTCGGGGACCGGCGTGACGACCACGCCCGCGTGGCGGTGCGCCTGCAGCGCCAGGCCCGGCAGCAGGCTGACCCCGAGCCCGGCCGCCACCATCGCCTGGACGGCCACGTAGTCGTCGGTCGCGAACACCACGTCGGGCTCGAAGCCGGCCGCCTCGCACAGCACGAGCAGCTCGCTGCGACAGCGCTCGCACCCGGTGACCCAGCGCGCCCCGGCGTACGCCCCCAGGTCGCGGAGCGGCCCGTCGGGCGCCCGGCGGGCGTCGGTGACCAGGAAGAGCGGGTCGTCGAGCAGCTCGGTGACCGCGAGCCGGGGGTCCTCCTCGCGGTCGGGGTAGCTGAACGCGAGCGCCAGGTCGGCCTCGCCGGCGCGCAGCATCGCGATCCCCTCCGGCGGCTCGGCCTCGGTCAGCTCCAGCACCAGCCCGGGCGCCTCGTCGGCCAGGGCGGCCAGCAGCCGGGGCACCAGCGTGGCGGTGGCCGAGGGGAACGCCGCGAGCCGCACCCGGCCGTGGCGCAGCGTGGTCGCGTCGGCCAGCTCGGTCTCGGCGCGCTGGAGCAGGCCCAGCAGCTCCTCGGCCCGGTCGGCCAGGCGCCGGCCCTCGGCGGTCAGGCGCACGCCACGACCGACCCTCTGCAGCAGCACCGCCCCGGTCTCGGCCTCGAGCCGGCGCAGGTGGTGCGACACCGTCGGCTGGCCGTAGTGCAGCTCCTCGGCGGCCCGGGAGACCGACCCGGTCCGGGCCACGGCGAGCAGCGCCTCGAGGCGGCGTACGTCCAGCACGTGGCCATCCTATCGACGACAGCGATGGTTGGGGCCCACCACGTCTATTGGACCGATCAGTGCCCACGACGCGAGACTGGTCGCATGACCGCGACCCCGCTGCTCGCCCCCTCGACGATCGACTTCGACGGTGTGCTGCGGGCCGCCGAGGTGGTCGCCCGGCACCTGCCGGCGACGCCGTCGTGGTCCTACCCCGTGCTGGACCGCCGGGTCGGTGGTCGCGTGGTGGTCAAGCACGAGAACGTGCAGCCGACGGGCGCCTTCAAGGTGCGCGGCGGGGTCAACCTCGCCGCGTCGCTGACCCCGTCGGAGGTGAGCCGCGGCCTGGTCACCGCCTCGACCGGCAACCACGCCCAGTCCACGGCGTACGCCGCCCGGCTGGCCGGCACCCGCGCCGTGGTCGTGATGCCGACCTCCGCCCCGGCCGTCAAGCGCGACGCGGTCGCCGCCCTGGGCGCCGAGGTGGTCGTCCACGGCCCCGACCTGGGCGCCTCGGCCGCCCACGCCCGCCTGCTCGCCGAGCGCGACGGGCTGCGCTGGGTCTCCCCCGGCGACGACCCGGCGATCGTGCTGGGCCACGCCACGCTCCACCTCGAGCTGTTCCGCGCCCACCCCGACCTCGAGGTGCTGTTCGTGCCGATCGGAAGCGGCACCAGCGCGGCCGGCGCCTGCCTGGTCCGCGACGCGGTCGCGCCGCACTGCCGGATCGTCGGCGTCCAGTCCGCCGCCGCCCCGGCCGCCCACGACTCCTGGCGCAGCGGCTCCCTCGTCACCGCCCCGTGCCGCACCCGCGTGGCCGGCCTGGCGACCTGCGCGGGCTACGCGCTGCCGCAGTCGGTGCTGGCCGCCGGTCTCGACGACTTCGTCCTGGTCACCGACGACCAGATCGACGCCGCCGCCCGGGTGCTGGCCACCGACGCCCACACCCTCGCCGAGGGCGCCGGCGCCGCGTCGCTCGCAGCCCTCCTGGCCCGCCCCGCCGCCCCGGCCGTCTCCGCGGTCGTCGTCAGCGGCGGCAACGCCTCGCTCGACGAGCTCGCCTCCCTGGCGCGCGGCTGACCGCGTAGTCCGAGACGAAACGCACCGTTCGCGGGCCCAGGACGGTGCGTCTCGTCTCGGACTACGCGGGGATGGACCGGCTCAGCGGCGGACGGTGACGTAGCAGGCGACGGCGGCCGCGGCCGCGACGTTGAGGGAGTCGACACCGGCCCGCATCGGCACCACGGCCCGGACGTCGGCCGACTCCTGCCAGCGCGCCGACAGCCCGTGGCCCTCCGAGCCGAGCACGAGCGCCACCCGGTCGAGGTCGGCGACGGCGGCCTCCAGCTCGACCGCGTCGTCGGCCAGGGTCAGGGCGACGGTGGTGAACCCGGCGTCGTGCAGCTGCGGCAGGGCGTCGTGCCAGTCGGGCAGGCGGGTCCAGGGGACCTTGAACACCGCCCCCATCGCGACCTTGACGGCGCGACGGTAGAGCGGGTCGGCGCACCGCGGGGCCAGCAGCACCGCGTCGACGCCGAGCGCGGCCGCGCTGCGCAGCACCGCCCCGACGTTGGTGTGGTCGGTGACGTCCTCGAGCACCGCCACGGTGCGGGCGCCGGCGAGGACCTCGGCGACGCTCGGCAGCGGACGGCGGTGCAGCGAGGCCAGCGCGCCGCGGTGGACGTGGAAGCCGGTGACCTCCTCGGTCAGCGCCTCCGGGGCGACGTAGCAGGGCGCGTCGGTCTGCTCCAACACGTCGGCCAGCCCGTCGAGCCAGCGCGGCGCCATCAGGAAGGACCGCGGCTGGTAGCCGGCCTCCACGGCGCGGCGTACGACCTTCTCGCCCTCGGCGAGGAACAGGCCGTGCTCGGCCTCGAGCGACTGCCGCAGCTGGACGTCGCGCAGGTGGCGGTAGTCGGCCAGCACCGGGTCGGCAGCGTCGGTGACCTCGGTGAAGGAGGCCACTCAGGCGTCCTGCGTGCCCGGGAGCAGGTGGCCCGCGAAGTGCTGGGGACGGGCGACGGCGACCACGTCGCCGACGACGATGATCGCTGGCGGGCGCACCCGCTCGGCCACCAGCATGTCGGCGAGGCCGCCGAGCGTGGTGAGCACGGTGCGCTCGGTGGGCATCGAGCCGTCGCAGACCACGGCCACGGGGGTGCCGGCGGGTCGCCCGCCCTCGAGCAGGGCCGCCGCGATGTGGGGCGCGTTCTCGACCGCCATCATCAGCACGACGGTGCCGGTGAGGCGGGCCAGCGCCTCCCACTCGACGAGCGACTCGGGGTGGCCGGGGGGCAGGTGGCCGCTGACCACGGTGAACTCGTGGGTGACGCCGCGGTGGGTGACCGGGATGCCGGCGATGGCGGGGACCGCGATCGGGCTGCTGATGCCGGGGATCACCGTGACCGGCACGCCGGCGGCCTCGCAGGCCTGGATCTCCTCGTAGCCGCGGCCGAAGACGAAGTTGTCGCCGCCCTTGAACCGCGCCACGCGGCGACCGGCCAGCGCCTCCTCGACGATGACGCGGTTGATCTCCTCCTGCAGCGCCGAGCGGCCGCGGGGCAGCTTGGCGACGTCGACGATGCGGGTGCTCGAGGGCAGCTCGGCCAGCAGCTCGCGCGGCGCGAGACGGTCGGCGACGACGACGTCGGCGTCCATCAGCGCCTTGCGACCGGCGATGGTGACCAGCTCGGGGTCCCCCGGACCGCCGCCGACGAGCACGACGCCCGGCACCCGCTCGCGGTGGTGGCGCGCGGCCACGGCTCCCTGGCGCATCGCGGCGACGATCTCGTCCCGCAGGGCGGCGTGGTGGCGGGGATCGCGGTCGGCCGCGGTGCTGGCCATCACGGCGACGAGGTCGCCGTCGTGGGTGCCCACGGCCGGGGTGAAGGCGGTGCCCTCCTCGGCGTCGTCGGCGCGCACGCACCACAGCCGCTGCTGCTCAGCGATCTCGCAGACGCGGGCGTTGACGGCCGCGTCGTCGGTGGCGGCCAGGACGTACCACGCCCCGTCGAGGTCGCCGTCGTCGAAGCCGCGCTCGGACCAGGTGATCTCCCCCGACCCCACCAGCCCCTCGATCGCCGGGGTCACCTCCGGGGAGACCAGGTGGACGTCGGCCCCGGCCGCGATCAGCGTCGGTACCCGGCGCTGCGCGACGTTGCCGCCGCCGACGACGAGGACGCGGCGGCCCGCGAGCCGCAGCCCCACGGCGTACGTCGGACGGTCGGCCGGTGGGGTGGTCGCTGGAGTGACGGAGCCGTTCACGCACACCATTGTGAGGCGTCCCGTCGTTCGCCCCGACCCCCGCCACCGTGCGGACTATGTTCGGGGCCATGAGCCTGGACCGACCCGTGCACCCCGACCCCTACGAGCTGCTCCCCAGCGTGCCCTCCTTCACCGTCACCAGCGAGGACGTGGCCGACGGCCAGCCGCTGGCCGACGCCCAGGTGGCCGCCGCCGGCGACACCTCCCCGCAGCTGAGCTGGAGCGGCGCGCCCGAGGGCACCCGCAGCTTCACCGTCACCTGCTTCGACCCCGACGCCCCGACCCCGTCGGGCTTCTGGCACTGGGTCCTCGTCGACCTCCCGGCCGACACCACCTCGCTCGACACCGGAGCCGGTGCCGAGGGCGCCTCGCTCCCGGGCGGTGCCTTCATGTGCCGCAACGACGCGGGCACCCTCGCCTTCACCGGGGCGGCCCCGCCGGAGGGCGACCAGGTCCACCGCTACTACTTCGTGGTGCACGCCGTGACCGAGGAGCAGCTGGGCGTCGACTCCAGCGCCAGCCCCGCCGTCGTCGGCTTCAACCTGGCCTTCAAGACCGCCGGCCGCGC
>NZ_LMRF01000001.1:1408543-1497383 GCF_001424755.1 Marmoricola sp. Leaf446 | reverse complement strand
GGCGGGTCCGGCTGAACGGACCCGCCGGTTCGGGGTACGCGCCTTCTGTGCGGCCCTGGTGGCCCACCCCTTCTCACTGTTCCACCCGCAGCCCGTCCTTGGAGGACCCCGATGAGTGAAACCACGCGCCCGCAGGGCGGCTCCACGACCGAGTCGGGTGCCCCGGCCCCCAGCGAGAAGAACTCGCTGACCGTCGGCGACACCGGCCCGATCCTGCTCAACGACCACCACTTCATCAATCAGATGGCGCACTTCAACCGCGAGCGTGTGCCCGAGCGCAACGTCCACGCCAAGGGCTCGGGTGCGTTCGGCACCTTCGAGACCACCGAGGACGTCTCGGCGTACACCAAGGCGGCGCTGTTCCAGCCCGGTGTCACCACCGACATGCTGGCCCGCTTCTCCACCGTCGCCGGCGAGCAGGGCTCCCCCGACACCTGGCGCGACCCCCGCGGCTTCGCGCTGAAGTTCTACACGACCGAGGGCAACTGGGACCTCGTCGGCAACAACACCCCCGTGTTCTTCGTGCGCGACACCATGAAGTTCCCCCACTTCATCCGCTCGCAGAAGCGTCGCGGCGGCACCGGCCTGCGCGACAACGACATGCAGTGGGACTTCTGGACCCTCAACCCCGAGTCGGCGCACCAGGTGACCTACCTGATGGGCGACCGCGGCATCCCGGCGTCGTGGCGCGAGATGAATGGCTACGGCTCGCACACCTACATGTGGATCAACGCCGCCGGCGAGAAGTCGTGGGTGAAGTTCCACTTCCACTCCGACCAGGGCGTGCGCAACCTGACCCAGGAGGCGGCCAACAAGATCGCCGGCGAGGACAGCGACTTCCACCGTCGCGACCTCCAGGAGGCCATCGACAACGGCGACTTCCCGTCCTGGACGCTGAACGTGCAGGTGATGCCCTACGAGGACGCCAAGACCTACCGGTTCAACCCGTTCGACCTGACCAAGACCTGGTCGCACGCGGACTACCCGCTGATCAAGGTCGGCACGATGACGCTGAACAAGAACCCCGACAACTTCTTCGCCCAGATCGAGCAGGCGGCCTTCGAGCCCAGCGCGATCGTGCCGGGCATCTCCTTCAGCCCCGACAAGATGCTGCAGGGACGGGTGTTCTCCTACGCCGACACGCACCGCTACCGGATCGGCCCGAACTACCACCAGCTGCCGGTCAACCAGAACCGCGTGGCCGACCACAACACCTACACCTTCGACGGCCCGATGGCCTACCAGCACTCCGGTGACGCCCCGGTCTACGCCCCGAACTCCTACGGTCGCGGGTTCTCCGACGAGACCGGTGTCGCCGAGGACGGCTGGGAGGTCGACGGCGCCATGGTCCGCGAGGCCTACACCCTGCGCTCCGAGGACGACGACTTCGGCCAGGCCGGCACCCTGGTGCGCGAGGTCTGGGACGACGAGCAGCGCGAGCGCTTCGTCGGCAACGTCGCCGGTCACATCCTCGGCGGCGTGAAGCCCGAGACGCTCCCCCGCGTCATCGAGTACTGGAAGAACGTCGACGCCGACACCGGCAAGCGCATCGAGGAGGCCGTCAACGCCGGCCAGGACGAGAAGGCGCCGGCCCCCGGCCCGACCGACCGCGTGGGCGTGATCACCGAGTCGAGCAAGAGCCACGCCCGCTCGGCCTGACCCACCTCACACCACCTGCTCCACCCGACGCCCCCGTCCGCTCCGTGCGGTCGGGGGCGTCGTGCGTCGTGGGTGGCGCCCCACGTCGTACGCCGGGCCGCACCTACAGCGGCAGCACGAACGCCGCGACGGCGACCAGGCCGACGGTCACGATGACCGCCCGCAGCAGCGGCGGCGGCAGCCGCCGGCCGACCTTGGCGCCGATCTGGCCGCCGATCACCGAGCCGACCGCGATCAGGCCGGCGACCGACCAGTCGATGCTGCCGGCCGAGCTCGAGGGGGCGAACGGCACGTCGACGAAGGCGAGCAGCACGAACACCACGGCCGCGATCCCGTTGACGATCAGCGCCAGCACGTTCTTGCCGGCGTTGTGGCGCTGCATGGTGTCGGCGACGCCGATGCCGAGGATCGCCATCAGCAGCACGCCCTGGGCGGCGCCGAAGTAGCCGCCGTACACCCCGGCCAGGCCGACGGCCGGCCACACCCACCAGGCGCCGTGCTCGGCCAGCCCTCCCCGGGTGGCCGCGCGGGCCGCGACGCGGCGCGAGAGCCGGGGGCCGACGATCACCAGGGCGCAGCCGAGCAGGATCAGGACGGGCACCACGGCGTCGAAGGCCGAGGACGGGAGCCAGAGCAGCAGCAGCGCGCCGACGATCCCGCCGAGCAGCGACGCCGAGCCGAGGACCACGAGCCGGCGGCGCTGGCCGCGCAGCTCGGCGCGGTAGCCGATCGCCCCGGACAGCGAGCCCGGCGCCAGGCCCAGGGTGTTGGACACGTTGGCCGTCACGGGCGGTACGCCGAAGACGAGCAGCGTCGGGAAGGTGATCAGCGTGCCCGAGCCCACGACGGTGTTGATCGTGCCGGCGGCGACCCCCGCGAGGAGGATCGCCGCCGATTCGAAGGGACCCACTAGGCCCGGGTCGCCCCGTCGTCGGGCGGGCCGTCGGTGCCGGTCGGCGGGGCCTCGGCCGGTCGCTCCTGGGCCGGTCGCTCCTGGGCCGGCCGAGGCGCCAGCGACGGGTCGGGGACGCCGGTCGCGGAGTCGAGCCCGCCGATCGATCCGGCCGCCTGGCCGGGCGCGGTGCGCGCCGACTCCTCGGCGGCGCGTAGCGCCTCGCGCACGGCCTCGTCGGCGCTGCTGGTGTCCACCTCGGGGATCTCGATGTCCAGGGCACCGGGGTCGACCCGCACCCGCGGGCCGCCGGAGTCCTTCGGGATGCCGCTCACCTGGTTCATCGCCGAGCCGAGGCCCTCGAGCGCCTTGGTGATCTCCGACGGCACGACCCACACCTTGTTGGCCGAGCCCTCGGCGATCTTGGGCATCATCTGGAGGTACTGGTAGGCGAGCAGCGCCTGGTCGGGCTGCCCGTCGTGGATGGCCTGGAACACCGTCTGGATGGCCTGGCCCTCACCCTGGGCCTTGAGGATCGAGGACTCCCGCTCGGCCTGGGCCCGCAGGATCAGCGACTGGCGGTCGCCCTCGGCGTTGAGGATGGCGGCCTGCTTGCCACCCTCGGCGGTGAGGATCGCGGACTGCCGCTGGCCCTCGGCGGTGAGGATCGCGGCGCGCTTGTCGCGGTCGGCGCGCATCTGCTTCTCCATCGAGTCCTTGATGGACGCCGGCGGGTCGATCGCCTTGATCTCGACGCGCTTGACCTTGATGCCCCAGCGACCGGTGGCGTCGTCGAGGACCTCCGAGAGGCTGGTGTTGATGCGGTCGCGGGAGGTCAGCGTCTCCTCCAGCGTCATGCCGCCGACGATGTTGCGGGTGGTGGTGATGGTCAGCTGCTCGACGCCCTGGATGTAGTTCACGATCTCGTACGTCGCCGCGACCGGGTCGGTCACCGTGAAGTAGATGACGGTGTCGATGTCGACCGACAGGTTGTCCTCGGTGATCACCGACACGGGCGGGAACGAGACCACCTGCTCACGCAGGTCGATCTTGTAGCGCACCCGGTCGATGAACGGCACCAGCAGGTTGGGGCCCTCGGTGAGCGTGCGCTGGTACTTGCCCAGCCGCTCCACGATGCCGACCCGCGACTGCGGCACGATCTGGATGGACTTGGCCAGCAGCACCACCACGAAGAGCAGCAGCACCACCAGCACGATGAGAAGTCCCATTGGCTATCCCCCTTGTCACCCGAGCAACGGAACGCCGCGACGTGGCTACGTCGTCGGCGGGTGGGTGCGCAGCACGTAGGCCGTCGCACCCTTGATCATCACGACGTCGACCACGGCACCGGCCTCGATGGCGTCGTCCTCGTCGTACGGCAGCGCGGTCCACTCCTCGCCCTCGACCTTGACCCGGCCCGGCGCCGAGCCGGACAGCTCCCGGAGCACCGTGGCGCGGCGGCCGATGAGCGAGTGGTGGCCGGTCACCAGCTTGGGCGTGGAGTGGAGTCGTCCGACGATGTTGGGCCGGACCAGGCCGAGCAGCGCGACCGAGGTGACCAGGGCGAGGATGAGCTGGAGGGGCGGGTCGCCGCCGAGCAGCGCCGTGACGCCACCGACGACCGCGCCGCCCGCCAGCATCAGCAGGAACAGCTCGAGGCCGAGCATCTCCAGCGCGCCCAGGACCACGGCGAGCACCATCCAGCTCTCCCAGGCGTGGTCACGCAGCCAGTCCATGGCCGAACCCTATCCGGGGGCTGCGCGCCCTTACCTGCTCCGCGCGCTCAGGCGCGTCGGCCCGCCTTGCGCCGCGCGGCCCAGCGGCCGTCCTCCTCCTGCACCGTCAGCGGCAGCCCGAAGGTGCGCGAGAGCAGCTCCTCGGTGAGCACGTGCGGCAGCGGCCCGGCGGCCACGGCCCTGCCGTCGCGCAGCAGCAGCGCGTGGGTGAACCCGGGCGGGATCTCCTCGACGTGGTGGGAGACCAGCACGGTGGCCGGGGAGTACTCGTCCATCGCCAGCACCGAGAGCGTCGAGACGAGGTCCTCGCGGCCGCCGAGGTCGAGGCCGGCGGCCGGCTCGTCGAGCAGCAGCAGCTCGGGGTCGGTCATCAGCGCCCGGGCGATCTGGACCCGCTTGCGCTCGCCCTCGGACAAGGTGCCGAAGGTGCGGTCGACCAGGCTGCCGGCGCCCACCTCGACGAGCAGCTCCGCGGCCCGGGCGTGGTCGAGCTCGTCGTAGTGCTCGCGCCAGCGACCCACCACGCCGTAGGACGCCGACACGACGACGTCGCGGACCAGCTCGTGGCGCGGGATGCGGTCGGCCACGGCGGCGCTGGTCCAGCCGATGCGGGGACGCAGCTCGAAGACGTCGACGGTGCCGACGACCTCGCCGAGGACGGCCAGGACGCCGGACGTCGGGTGGATCTGCGCCGAGCAGAGCTGGAGCAGCGTGGTCTTGCCGGCGCCGTTGGGGCCCAGCACGACCCAGCGCTCGTCCTCCTCCACAGCCCAGTCGAGGCCGTCGAGGAGGACGGACTCCCCGCGTCGGACGGTCACGTCGGCGAGCTCGAGGACGGCGTTCACGGGTGGGGACCTCACGCGGCGGGACGGGGGCGACGGACCTGGGTCAACCTACCGGGCGGCGGGGACGTGGCGTGGCGCGGGCTCCTACGATTCCCCGGTGAGCTCGCTGCCCGTCTCCGCCGTCCTGGCGACCTGGCTGGACGCCGTCCGCGCCGGCCACGTCGGTCCCGACGACCTCGCCGACGCCGTGCGCGGCGAGGACCCCCGGCACCTGGTGGTCGGGCTGCCCGACCGCGAGGTGGCCGAGCTGGTCGAGCTCCCCGGTGCGCTGCGCGGCCCGGTCTCGCTGGCGCTGCCGGTGCCGGGCGACCTGACCGGGCTGGGTGGCCCGCCGGAGCTCAACCACGCCGCCCTGGAGGCCGGGCAGGCCGTGCTCGCGGGGTCGGTGGCGCTGGTGCCCGAGCTCGACGCCCGCAGCGTGGTGTGGCGAGCGCACCGGGCGGCCCCGGCGCCGTACGTCGACGAGCGCGAGAGCGCCTCCGAGCTGCGCCTCGCCCTCGCGACGGTGACCCAGCGCCTGGTGGACCTCGACGTCGCGTCGTGGAGCCCCGAGGTGCCCGACCTGCTGCTCAACCTGCGCCACCGTCCGCCGCTGCCGCTGCCGCCGGTCCTCGACCCGCGCCGCCGCGAGACGCTCGAGCGGGCCGCGCTCTGCCTCGACGTCGTCGACGCCGCCCGGGCCGACGAGGGCGGTGCGCTGTCGACCCACGAGGTGGCGCGGCGTCGCGAGGCGCTGGCCGACCTCGACCGCGCCGCCCGTCGGGCCGTGGTCGGCGCCTGCACCGGGCGCCACGACCGCTAGCCTCGTCCGCGTGCCGGAGCAGCCCGACGTCCCCGCTGGACCCGCCCCCGAGCCGCCCGGCGGGGAGCGGACCCTCCTGGTCACCCTCACCGGCCGTGACCGTCCCGGCGTCACCTCGCTGGTCTTCGACACCCTGGCCGACTTCTCCGTCGAGGTGCTCGACATCGAGCAGATCGTGCTGCGGCGGCGTTTGGTCCTCGGGCTGCTGGTGTCCTCGCCACGGCAGTGGCAGGCGCTGCGCAGCGCGCTGGAGCAGGTGGCCGCCGACCTCGACATGACCGTCGAGGTGGTCCAGGGGTCCGGCGACAACCGGCCGCGCCCCGAGGGCCGCAGCCACGTGACCGTGCTCGGCAGCCCGCTGCGTGCCGCCGCCGTCGCGGCCATCGCCGGACGGGTGGCCGACACCGGCGCCAACATCGACCGCATCGAACGGATGGCGCGCTACCCGATCACCGCCATCGACCTGCACGTGTCCGGCACCGACCCCGACGAGCTGCGCGACCTGCTCGCCCGCGAGGCGGCCGTCCAGGGCGTCGACATCGCGGTGCAGCCCGCGAGCCTGCTGCGGCGCGGCATGCGGCTGATCGTGATGGACGTCGACTCCACGCTGGTCCAGGGCGAGGTCATCGAGATGCTCGCCGCGAAGGCCGGCTGCGAGGAGGAGGTCGCCCGCGTCACCGAGGAGGCGATGCGCGGCGAGCTCGACTTCGCCGAGAGCCTGCGCTCCCGGGTCGCCCTGCTGGAGGGGCTCAAGGCCACCGCCCTCGACGAGGTGTACGACGAGCTGCAGCTCACCCCCGGGGCCCGGACCACCGTCCGGGTGCTCAAGCGGCTCGGCTACCGCTTCGCGATCGTCAGCGGCGGGTTCTCCCAGCTCACCGACCGCCTCGCCGCCGACCTCGGCATCGACTTCGCGGTCGCCAACGAGCTCGAGGTCGTCGACGGGAGGCTCACCGGCCGCGTGGTCGGCCCCGTCGTCGACCGGGCCGGGAAGGCCGAGGCGCTGCGCCGGTTCGCGCGCGAGGTCGGCGTGCCCGTCACCTCCACCGTGGCCATCGGCGACGGCGCCAACGACCTCGACATGCTCAACGCCGCCGGGCTGGGCATCGCCTTCAACGCCAAGCCGGTCGTCCAGGAGGCGGCGCAGACGTCGGTCAACGTGCCCTACATGGACGCCGTCCTCTACCTGCTCGGGATCACCCGTGAGGAGGTCGTCGCCGCCGACGCCGAGGCCGGCTTCACCACCCCCGAGCCCGAGGTCTGAGCCCCGTTCAGCCGGCCGCGTCGGCGCCCCCCGAGTCGCCCCGGGCGTCGGCGCACGCCCGGGCGCACGCCGCCAGGTAGCGCCGGGCCGCCAGCCGCTGGGCCAGCCGGCCCGCCGGTCCGGCCACCCGCAGCAGGCCCCAGGCCGGACGCGAGAAGGCCCGCACCTCGGCGACGACCCCCTCGGCCGTCCGCTCCACAACGAAGAGCTCCTCGCCGCTCTCGGGGTGGCCGGGCAGGGTGCCGTAGGCGAAGCCGCGTCGGTCGGGCTCGTCGACCACGTAGACCACCCGCGTCGGCGCCCGCAGCCGCAGCGGCCCGGCCCCGGCGGTCAGCACCACCGTGACGCCCACCACCGCGACCGGCGAGACCGAGACGGGGTCGAGACCCAGCGCCCGCTGCATCCCGAAGCCGAGCACGAAGGCGGCCGCCGCCTCGAGGTCGGCGTCGGTGGCGCCGACACGGCGCCGCTCGCGCACGGCGCGGTAGCCGGGCGGGGGCGGACCGACCTCGCGGGTGCCGCCCACGGGCGCGTAGGTGAACGCGGCCGGCGACCCCGGACCGGGCACGACGAGCGACATCAGCCGGCCGGGGCGTGGAAGTCGGCCAGCCGGGCGCCCGCGGCGTCCAGCTCGGACCAGGCGACCGGCACCTGCAGCACGGCCGCCGCCCCGGGTGGGAAGCCCCGGCTGAGGGCGACGAACGCCTCGACGTCGGGCTCGCCGTCCTCGAGGGCCTGCGCCAGCGACGCGACGGCCGGGTTGTGGCCGACGTACACCAGGGTCGTGACGTCGTCGGGCACCGCCCGCAGGACGTCGAGCACGGTGTCGGCCGAGGCGGAGTACAGGTCGTCGCGGACCTGCGCCTCGGGGGCCTCGGGCAGGGCCGCGGCCAGGAGGTCCCAGGTCTCGCGGGTGCGGGCGGCCGAGGACACCAGCGCGGCGTCCGGACGGACCCCCGCGCCGCTCAGCCACTCCCCCACGGCGGTGGCGTCGCGACGGCCCCGGGCGGTGAGGCGCCGGACGTGGTCCTCCTCGGCGAAGGACTCGGCACGGCCGTGCCGCAGGACCACGAGGAGGCGCCGCCGGACCGCAGGATCGTCGGGGGAAGAGGGGGTCACCCCGTCAATCTTCCACCCCCTAGGCTGCCTGTCATGCCATTCGGTGCCACGCCCGTGCCGGGGTCCTCTCGCGGTGACCTCGTCGTCATCGGCGGGGCCGAGGACAAGCTCGGCAAGCGAGCCGTCCTCGCCGACTTCGTGCGCCGCGCCGGCGGTGAGCAGGCCCGGATCGCGGTGGTCCCCACCGCCTCCTCGCTCGGCGACGAGATCGTCGAGGTGTACGCCGCGGTGTTCACCAAGCTGGGGGCCGCCGAGGTCTACGGCGTCCGCCCCCAGGACCGCGCCGAGGCCTCCGACCCGGCCGTCGTCGGCGCGCTCGACCGCGCGACCGGGATCTTCATGACCGGCGGCAACCAGCTCAAGCTCGGCACCGTCGTCGCGGGCACGCCGTTCGGCGACGCGCTCCACGACGCCCACCGACGCGGCGTGACCGTGGGCGGCACCTCGGCCGGCGCCAGCATCCAGTCCTCGCACATGGTCGCCTTCGGACCGGGCGGGGCGACGGCCAAGCAGCGGATGACCCAGGTCGCCGCCGGGCTGGGCCTGCTCGCCGACTGCGTCGTGGACCAGCACTTCGCCCAGCGCAACCGCTACGGGCGGCTGCTGATGATCGTCTCGCAGAGCCCGCAGCTGCTGGGGATCGGCGTCGACGAGGACACCGCCGCGGTCGTCACGACCGACCAGGACGGCCGCCAGCAGCTCGAGGTGGTCGGCCGCGGCGTGGTCACGCTGCTCGACGGCAGCACGATGGTCACCGACGCCCACGCCGCCAAGGAGCACCGGCCGATCCTGGCCTCGGGGGTGGTGCTGCACGCGCTGCCCGCCGGGTCCCGCTTCGACCTCACCGACCGCGTCCTGGTGCCCGCCCCGGCGCTGACCGACGCGGCCGAGGCCGACGAGCTGGCCGTGGCCAACCGCGACCTGTCCAAGCTGGCGCGCGACATCGCCGCCGACGACGCCTCGCCCTCGGTGCTCCGCCGCCGGGTGGCCCGACGGAGCAGAGGAGCCCGACCGTGACCCAGAGCCCCCAGGACCGCCGTGACGACCACTCCCCCGAGCCGCGCAGCGGCGTGACGCAGGTGAGCGGCGGCGGCCGTCCCACCCCGGACCTGTCGATCGTCGAGACACGCGTCTACCGCGGCGCCAACGTGTGGTCCTACGACAAGGCGATCCACCTCGTGGTGGACCTCGGTGTGCTCGAGGAGTACCCCACCAACACGATCCCCGGCTTCACCGAGCACCTCCTCGAGGCCCTGCCCGGACTGCGCGAGCACTCCTGCTCGCGCGGTCGGCGCGGCGGGTTCGTGGAGCGGTTGCACGAGGGCACCTGGCTCGGCCACGTCGCCGAGCACTGTGCCCTGGCTCTCCAGCAGGTCGTCGGCCACGACGTGCGGCGCGGCAAGACCCGCCAGGTCAAGGGTCGCCCGGGCCACTACAACGTGATCTTCGGCTACGTCGACGAGCAGGTCGGGCTGGCGGCCGCCCGGCTCGCCGTACGCCTGGTCAACCACCTCGTCGAGGCCGACCCCGAGCTCGACTTCGAGGCCGAGCTCGACGCCTTCATCCTCCGCGCCCAGCGCACCGCCTTCGGGCCCTCGACGCAGGCGATCCTCGACGAGGCGGTCTCGCGCGACATCCCCTGGATCCGGCTCAACCAGCACTCGCTGGTGCAGCTCGGCCAGGGCGTCCACGCCAAGCGGATCCGCGCCACCATGACCTCGGAGACCAGCTCGATCGCGGTCGACATCGCCTCCGACAAGGACCTCACCACCCGCCTGCTCGGCGCCGCGGGGTTGCCCGTGCCCAAGCAGGAGTCGGTGCGCACGGCGGACCAGGCCGTCGCCATGGCCCGCCGGATCGGCTTCCCGGTCGTCGTGAAGCCCCTCGACGGCAACCACGGCCGCGGCGTCTGCCTCGACCTGCAGTCCGACGCCGACGTCCGCGAGGCCTTCGACGTCGCCCGTGCCCAGTCGCGCCGCGGCACCGTGATCGTGGAGTCGTTCGTCACCGGCAAGGACTACCGCTGCCTGATCATCGACGGCCGGATGGCCGCCATCGCCGAGCGGGTCCCGGCCTCGGTCACCGGCGACGGCACCAGCACCGTGCAGGCGCTGGTCGACCTCACCAACGCCGACCCGCGCCGCGGGCTGGGCCACGAGAAGGTGCTGACCCGGATCAAGGTCGACGCCGCCGCCGAGGAGGTGCTGGCCGGCCAGGGCCACACCCTGGACTCCGTGCCCGCCGAGGGCGAGATGGTCAAGCTCGCGCTGACCGGCAACATGTCCACCGGCGGCATCTCCATCGACCGCACCTTCGAGGCGCACCCGGAGAACGTCGAGATCGCCGAGGAGGCGGCCCGGATGATCGGGCTCGACATCGCCGGCATCGACTTCATCTGCCCCGACATCACCCAGCCGGTCCGCGAGACCGGTGGCGCGATCTGCGAGGTCAACGCCGCCCCGGGCTTCCGGATGCACACCCACCCGACCATCGGCGAGCCGCAGTTCATCGCCAAGCCGGTCGTCGACATGCTGATCCCGCCGGGCACCCCGAGCCGGATCCCGATCGTGGCCGTCACCGGCACCAACGGCAAGACGACCACCAGCCGCATGATCAGCCACATCTTCAAGGGCATGGGCCGCAAGGTCGGGATGACCTCCACCGACGGCGTCGTCATCGACGAGCGGCTGCTGATCCGCTCAGACGCCTCGGGCCCGCGCAGCGCGAGGATGGTGCTGCAGAACCCCCGCGTCGACTTCGCCGTCTTCGAGGTCGCCCGCGGCGGCATCCTGCGCGAGGGCCTGGGCTACGAGCGCAACGACGTCGCGGTGGTGCTCAACGTGCAGCCCGACCACCTCGGCCTGCGCGGCATCGACACCGTCGAGCAGCTCGCCGACGTCAAGGCCGTGCTCGTCGAGGCAGTCCCCCGCGACGGCCACGCCGTGCTCAACGCCGACGACCCGCTCGTGCGCCAGATGCGGCGCCGCTGCTCGGGCCAGGTGGTGTGGTTCTCCATGGCCGAGCCCGGCTCGGAGGAGATCGACCTCATCGACGCCCACTGCCGCCGCGGCGGCAAGGCGCTGGTGCTCCAGCGCACCGAGCGCGGCGAGATGATCGTCGTGCGGCACGGCGCCCGTCAGATGCAGCTCGCCTTCACCCACCTGCTCCCCGCCACGTTCTCGGGCCGCGCCCGCATGAACGTCCAGAACACCCTCGCCGCCGCGGCCGCCGCCTTCGCCGCGGGCGCGCCGCTGCACGACATCCGGCAGGGCCTGCGGACCTTCTCCACCAGCTACTACCTCTCCCCCGGCCGCCTCAACGAGATCGAGGTCAACGGGGTCAACGTCATCGTCGACTACTGCCACAACGCGCCCGGCATGCGTGCGCTCGGCGACTTCGTCGACCGGCTCGGCGAGAGCCTCGACTCCGGCCACGAGCTCGGCAAGCCGTCACGCATCGGCGTCATCGCCACCGCCGGCGACCGCCGCGACGAGGACATGCGCGAGCTCGGCGAGGTCGCGGCCCAGCACTTCGACGTCGTCGTCGTCCGCGAGGACAAGGCGCTGCGCCGCCGCGAGCGCGGCGAGACCGCCACGCTCGTCGCCGAGGGCGTACGCCGCGCCATGGACGCCGGCAGCCGCTGCAAGCAGCTCGAGGTCATCCTCGACGAGATCGAGGCCGTCCACCACGCGATGAGCCGCGCCAACTACGGCGACCTCGTCGTGGTCTGCGTCGACCAGCACCCGCTGGTGATGAGCGAGCTGGAGAACTGGTCGCCCCACGCCCAGGCCGGCGCCGGCGCGGGATCGACCGACGCGCCCGTGGCCGACCCCGACTGGACGCCGCCGGCGGACCCCACCGCCTGATCCGGAGACCGGGCGCACCCGGTCTCCGGGACGTCTGCGCGTTGGTGACCCGATCGAGTCACCAACGCACCTTGGTGACTCGATCGAGTCACCAACCCGGAGCGGTCCCCTCCCGACCGGCGCCTAGGAGGGTGAGGGGGTCTCGTCCACCGCCTTCGACGGCCCCGCCGCTCGCTTGGCGGCCCGGCGCGAGGTGCGGCCGACGGTGACGGTGTGACCACCGGGGGCCGTCTCGGGCCTGGACTCGGTCTCCGGCTCGGACTCGGGCTCGGACGTCTCCTCGACCGGAGTGGTCGCCGACTTCTTCGCCGCGGTCTTCTTGGCGGCGGCCTTCTTGGCCGGCGCCTTCTTCGCCGCGGTCTTCTTGGCCGGCGCCTTCTTGGCCGCCTTCTTGGTGGTCTTCTTCGCGGGGGCCTCGTCGGCCTCGGCAGCCGGTTCCTCGGCGACGGGCGTGATCGCCTCGACCTCGGGCACCTCGGCCTGCGCGGGCACGGGCTCGGGGGCGTCGGGGACGTCCACGACGCCCGGCGCCACGGCAGGCTCCAGGGCCGACTCCGCAGACGCTTCCTGGGCCGCCTCCGGAGCGGCCTGCTCCTGGGTCGCCTGCTCCTGGGGCGGCTGCTCCTGGGCCGCCTCAGGGGTGCCCTCGCCGCGGGAGCGGCGACCGGGGCCGCGGTTGTTGCGCCGGCGCCCCTTGAGCCGGACCATCAGCTGCTCGGTGCCCGCCGCCGTGGTGATGGTGCGGGTCTCGAGGAAGGGCTGCTCGCGGATCAGGTCGCTGAGCTTGCCGAACCCGTGGGTGCGGGCGTCGAAGGACGGGTCGGTGCGGATCAGCAGCGTGCCGAGTGATCCGAGCGTCGTCCAGTCCTCGTCGTCGGAGTCCGCCTTGTTCAGGCTGCGGGACAGCACGCTCTGCAGCACCGCGGCCTGGTCCCGGGCACTGGCGTCGCTGGCCTCGCGGGGCTCGGCGGAGTCGGGGGCCTCGGCCACGGCGCCACCGCCACCACCGCCTCCCCCACCACCGCGGGAGGATGACGACCGGCGACTGCGCTGCGGCGCGGGCTCGTCCTCCTCGTCCTCGGCACCGGCGGCCCCGAGCACCTCGAGGAAGGTGAACTTGTCGCAGGCGTCACGGAAGGCGCGGGGCGTCTTGCCGGCGCCCACGCCGTAGACGGTCATCGCCGACTCGCGCAGCCTCGTGGCCAGCCGGGTGAAGTCGCTGTCGCTGGAGACGATGACGAAGCCGTCGAGGTTGCCGGCGTACAGCAGGTCCATCGCGTCGATGATGAGCGCGGAGTCGCTGGAGTTCTTTCCGGTCGTGTAGGCGAACTGCTGCATCGGGGAGATGGCGTGCTCGTGGAGCCGCTTCTTCCACCCGTTGAGCTGGTCGGTCGTCCAGTCGCCGTACGCGCGCTTCACGGTCAGCAGGCCGTAGCCCGCGAGCTCGGCGAACAGGTCGGTGGAGACCTTGGAGGAGACGTTGTCGGCGTCGATGAGGACGGCGAGGCGTCGTGAGTCGGTCATGACCGACAGTCTCCACCAACCCGGCTCAGTCCGGCGCCGCCGCCCGTCGCACGCGCGCGGCGAGCCGCTCGGCGGAGTCGGGCGTCGCACCGAGCGAGGCGAGCCAGTCGTAGACCTCCTGGCGCTCGGCGTGGCACATCAGCCCGACCACGTCGTCGGGACCGGCTTGGGCGACGAGGGCCTGCAACGAGGCCAGCTCGGTGGGGTACGACGCGACGTCGGTGACCCCGACGCGCTCCGCGCCGGCACGCAGCAGCGCGTCCATCTCCTCGACCGTGCGACCACGGAGGTACTTCTGCTTGTGCCCGATCGCGACGACGTCGGTGTCGCGGGCGGCGATCTCGCCGAGCGCCTCGAGCAGCTCGTCGGTGCGGTCGCCGACCGCGCCCAGCCCGAGCAGCAGCCGCCCGCCCGGCGCGCGCACGCCCCGCATGATCTCGACCATGGCCTCGAGGCCGGCCTCGTTGTGGGCGAGGTCCATCACCACGCACAGGTCGCCGCGCTCGGTGGGGACGGTGAAGAAGTTCATCCGGCCGGGGTTGTGCTCGGCGTCGGGCCGGAAGGAGCGGAGCCCGGCCACGACGTGCGCGCGCCCCAGACCGGCGGCCAGACCGGCCGAGGCCGCGGCGAGGGCGTTCTCGACGTTGAAGCGGGAGAGCCCGCCCAGGGTCATCGGCACGTCGACCAGCTCGACCAGCAGGTCGGAGGAGCGGCCCTCCAGGACCGTGATCCACCCGTCTATGACGGTGGTGGCGCGACCGCCCGCACCCAGCACCTCGCGCAGCGCAGGCGAGTCGGGGTCGCGCGAGAACAGCCACGGCTGCGCCTTGGTGACGGTGCGCATCGCCAGCGTGCGCGGGTCGTCGGCGTTCAGCACGGCCCACCCGTCGCGGCGGGTGATCGAGGGCACGACGGCCTTGACCTCGGCCAGCTGGTCGACGGTGTCGATCCCCTGCAGGCCCAGGTGGTCGGCGGTCACGTTGGTGACCACCGAGACGTCGTTGCTGGTCACGCCGATGCCCTTGAGCAGGATGCCGCCGCGGGCGGTCTCGGTCACGGCGAAGTCGACCTCGGGGCGGGACAGCACCTGCCCGGCGCCCGAGGGGCCGGAGTAGTCGCCCGGCTCGACGAGGACGCCGTCGACGTACACCCCGTCGGTGCTGGACCACCCCACGTGGTGCCCGGCCTCGCGGGCGATGTGGGCGACCATGCGCGAGGTCGTGGTCTTGCCGTTGGTGCCGGTCACCGCCACGAGCGGGACGCGGGGCCTCACGGTCGTGGGGCCGGGGCCGCGCGGGGTGTCCCGCACCGCCGCGGCAGCCGCGGCGACGAGGTCGTCCAGGGAGCCGCCGCCCTCGAGGCCGTCGAGCACCGCGACCACCTGCTCCCCCAGCGCCCGCGCCCGGGCCCGGTCACGCCACGGGAAGGCCACCACGAGCCGGTCGGCGTCGGCCGTGGCCCGCACGCGTACGCCGAGCCGGGTGGTGCCCGACTCGCGCGCCACCCGCCGCACCACGGCCGTGACGACCCGGACCAGCGCCCGCTGGCGGAACCCGCTCAGCGGTGCCCCCGCGCGCACCGAGCGCAGGCCCAGCCCGGCGGCGAGCGACCGCAACTCGGTCTCGTCGGCCGCGGCCAGCGCGTGGACGTCGACGGTGAGCTTGACCGCGGCGCGGGGGAAGTAGAGGTTCGGCCCCTCGAGGACCCTCAGCTCCACCAGGGCCGAACCGGACGTGCCCTCGGCCGAGCTGCCCAACGCCTCAGTCGTCCTCGAGCCGGAAGCCGACCTTGAGACCGACCTGGAAGTGCTCGACCTGGCCGTCCTTGACGTGTCCACGGACCTGCGTCATCTCGAACCAGTCGACGTGGCGCAGCGTGCGCGCGGCCCGCTCGACGCCGTTGCGGATGGCCTGGTCGATGCCCTCGGTGGAGGTGCCGACGATCTCGGTGACTCGGTAGGTGCGGTCGGACATCGACGTCCTCCTGGGTGCGCGGTGGGGGCTCGGGGCCCCATGACGGCGCCAGTGTCGCACTGCCCCTCGCTCGGCCGACGGAGGGGCTGGGAGGCCGCCCGTACTCTGGGAGGTGTGGCAGGAACACGCAGCAACCGGCGCGGTACCGAGCCGGTCCGCATCACGACCGCACCCCAGAGCCACCGCGACGACCTCGACCGGCGGCGGCGCCGCTACATCATCTCGATGGTCGTCCGGACCCTCTGCTTCGTGGGCGCGGCGGTCGTCGGTCCGGGTTGGGTCCGCTGGGTCCTCATCTTCGGCGCGGTCTTCCTGCCCTACGTCGCGGTGATCGTGGCCAACAGCGCCGCGCCGCGCACCGACGGTGCCGACCTGGTGCAGCCCGGGCGGGGCTACAAGGAGCTCGGATGAGCTCCACGGACGAGGCCCCCGCCGAGGTCGAGGCCACCTGCTCGGCCAAGGGCTGCCAGGCTCCGGCCACCCACCAGCTGCTGTGGAACAACCCCAAGCTGCACACGCCCGACCGGCGCAAGGTCTGGCTGGCTTGCGACGAGCACCGGGGATCGCTGGGCGACTTCCTCGCCGCGCGGCAGTTCCTGCGCGACGTCGTCCCGCACGCCTGACGCGGACGGGACCGTCCCGGCCACGGGGCCGGGTCAGCCGCCGATCGCGGACATCGGACGGGTCGGCTGCAAGAAGCTGGTGTCGTCGATGCCGTGGCCGGGCCGCTTGGTGATCATCGCCAGGCGCCAGCGGTCGGCGATCTCGTCGTCGCTCGCACCGCCGCGCAGGGCCGCACGCAGGTCGGACTCCTCGCGAGCGAACAGGCAGTTGCGGACCTGGCCGTCGGCGGTGAGCCGCACCCGGTCGCAGTCGCCGCAGAACGGGCGGGTGACCGAGGCGATCACCCCGACCCGGGCCGGCCCGCCGTCGACGAGGAACGTTTCGGCCGGGGCGCTGCCGCGGTGGTCGGGGTCCGGCGTCAACGTGAAGGCGGTGGCGAGCGAGGCGAATATCTCCTCCGCGGTGACCATGCTCTCCCGCGACCAGGCGTGCTGGGCGTCCAGGGGCATCTGCTCGATGATCCGCAGCTGGTAGCCGCGCTCCAGGCACCAGGCCAGCAGCTCCGGCGCCAGGTGGTCGTTGACGCCGCGCAGCAGCACGGCGTTGATCTTGATCGGGCCGATCCCGGCCGCGTCGGCGGCCTCGAGACCGGCGACCACGTCGTGGAGGCGGTCGCGACGGGTGATCTGGGCGAAGACGTCGGCGCGAATGGTGTCGAGGCTGACGTTGACGCGGTCCAGGCCCGACGCGGCGAGGGCGGCGGCCGTGCGGGAGAGGCCGAGCGCGTTGGTGGTGAGGGACACCTCCGGGCGCGGGCGCAGCTGCGTCGTACGCCGGACGATGTCGGTCAGCCCCCGGCGCAGCAGCGGCTCACCGCCGGTGAAGCGGACCTCGCGGATGCCGAGATCCTCCACGCCGATCCGCACCAGGCGGACCACCTCGTCGTCGGTGAGGGTCTGGTCGGTCGGCATCCAGTCGAGCCCCTCGGCCGGCATGCAGTAGTTGCACCGCAGGTTGCACCGGTCGGTCAGGGACACGCGGAGGTCGGTGGCGACCCGGCCGAAGCCGTCGAGCAGGCCACCTGCCGGGGCTGGCTGGATGTCGTCGTGGGCGCTCACCCGGCCAGTCTAGGGACGGAACCCCGAACTACGCTCGTGCCGTGGGGTTCCTGCTGTCGCGTCGCTGGGTCGTGTTCGCCGTCGTGGTCGCGCTCCTGGCCTACCTGACCCTGCTGCTGGGCCAGTGGCAGTTCGGCCGGCTGGAGGACCGCAAGCAGGAGAACCGCATCGTCAGCACCAACCTGCGCGCCGCACCCGTGCCCGTCGAGGACGTGCTCTCCACCGATCGCCAGCCCCCGGCGGAGGCCGCCTGGCAGCGGGTGACCGCGCGCGGCACCTGGGACGACGAGCACACCATCGTGCTGAAGTACCAGACCCGGGAGGGCGGCGCCGGGGTCGACGTCGTCACCCCGCTGGTCACCGACGACGGCACCGCCGTGCTGGTCGACCGGGGCTGGTTGGCCACCGACAACTCGGGCCGCACCCGCCCCGACCTCCCGCCCGCGACCGCGGGGACGGTCACGGTGACCGGATACGTCCGTCAGGACGCCACCGGCGGCGCGACGCAGGTGCAGGACCTCAGCACCCGCGCGGTGTCGTCGCAGGCGGCCGCCGAGGCGGTCCCCCACCCGCTCTACCGCGGTTTCCTCGACCTCGCCGAGGAGAGCCCCGAGCCGGAGCAGCAGCTCGCCCTCACCGAGCTGCCGGACGCGGGCAGCAACGGCCCGCACTTCTTCTACGGCCTGCAGTGGTGGTTCTTCGGGGCGCTGGCCGTCTTCGGGTTCGCCTACCTGGCCTACGACGAGCTGCGCGGCCGGCGACGCGAGGGCACCCCCGCCGGGGAGGCGCGACGCCGCCCCGGCCGTGACTCAGAGCCCGCGCAGCAGGCCTCCGTCCACGGGCAGCATCGTGCCCGTGACGAAGGATGAGACGGGGCTGAGCAGGAACGCCGCCGCGGCGGCGAACTCCTCGGGACGGCCGTAGCGTCCCAGCGGGATCGAGGCCACCGCCCGGCGGCGAGCCTCTTCGGCGTTGCCCGTCGCCTCGTCGAGCTCGGTCACGCGGTCGGTCGAGATGCGTCCCGGCAGCAGGCCGTTGACCCGCACCTGGCGCGGCCCCAGCTCGCCCGCGAGCACCTTGGCCGCCATCGCCAGCCCGGGACGCAGTCCGTTGGAGACGGCGAGGCCGGCGACCGGCTCGCGCACCGACGTGGAGAGCACGAACACGATCGACCCCGGCCCGTCGACGGCCCGGGCCGTGGCGCGGGCGACCCGCAGGCCGCCGACGACGATCGACTCGAACGCCTCGGACCAGACCCGGTCCTCGGTCTCCATCACCGATCCGGGCGGCGGTCCGCCGACCGAGACCAGGGCCCCGTCGAGCCGGCCCCACCGCGACAGCGCCGCCTCGACCAGCCGGTCGGCGGTGGCGGGGTCGGCGTTGTCGGCGACGACGGCCTCGGCCCGGTCCTCCCCCAGCGCCGTGACGGCCCCGCCGAGCGAGCTCTCGCTGCGCCCGGACAGCACCACGCGCGCCCCCTCGGCCACCAGCAGCTCGGCGGAGGCCCGCCCGAGGCCGCGGGCGCCTCCGGTGACGAGGTAGACATGGTCGGTCAGCTGGAGGTCCATGCCCTCACGCTAGGGGACGCCGACCGGCCCGGGTGCGGCTCAGCCCACCGTCTGCGGGGCGGGGGCGTCCTCCTCGAACTGGGTGCGGTGCAGGTCGGCGTACAGGCCGCCAGCGGCGAGCAGCTCGCCGTGGGTGCCGCGCTGCACGATGCGGCCACCGTCGACGACGAGGATCAGGTCGGCGTTGCGGACCGTCGACAGGCGGTGGGCGATGACCAGCGAGGTGCGTCCCTCCAGCGCGGAATCGAGCGCCTGCTGCACCGCGAACTCCGACTCGGAGTCGAGGTGGGCGGTGGCCTCGTCGAGCACCACGATGGACGGCGCCTTGAGCAGCAGCCGCGCGATGGCCAGCCGCTGCCGCTCGCCGCCGGAGAGCCGGTAGCCGCGGTCGCCCACCACGGTGTCGAGCCCGTCGGGCATGGAACGCACGAGCGTGGCGATCCGGGCCGCCTCGAGGGCCGACCAGACCTGCTCGTCGGAGGCGTCGGGGCGGGCGTAGCGGAGGTTCTCGCGGATGGTGTCGTGGAACATGTGGGCGTCCTGGGTGACGTAGCCGACGGAGTCCTCCAGCGACTGCAGGGACACCTCCCGGACGTCGTGGCCACCGACCAGCACGGCCCCGCTGGTGACGTCGTAGAGCCGGGCGACGAGGTGGGTGATCGTCGTCTTGCCGGCACCGGAGGGGCCCACCAGGGCCACCATCTGGCCGGGCTCGGCCACGAAGTCGACGTGGTGCAGCACCGGCCCGTTGTCGCGGCTCTCGACCCGCGCGACGGTCTCGAGGCTGGCCAGCGACACCTCCTCGGCGGAGGGGTAGCCGAAGCCGACGTGGGAGAACTGCACCCGGCCGTGGTGCGGGTCGACCTCGACGGGGTCGTCCTTCTCGGCCACCGTCGAGGGCAGGTCGAGCACCTCGAAGACGCGGTCGAAGCTGACCAGCGCCGTCATCACGTCCACGCGCACGTTGGACAGGCCCTGCATCGGCCCGAGCAGCCGCAGCAGCAGCGTCGCGAGCGCGGTCAGGGTGCCGATGGTCAGCGCCCCGCTCACGGCCAGGGAACCGCCGATGCCGTAGACCAGCGCCGTCGCCAGCGCCGGGATCAGCATCATGAAGGCCATGAAGATGCGGGTCACGAGGGCGATCCGGATGCCGAGGTCGCGCACCACGCCGGCCTTCTCGGCGTAGCGGTCGTCCTCCTCGTCGCGGCGGCCGAACAGCTTGAGCAGCAGCGCGCCGCCGACGTTGAAGCGCTCGGTCATCATGTTGCCGAGGTCGGCGTTGCCGTCCATCTGGCGTCGGGTCAGGCCGCTGATCTGCCGACCCACCCACCGCGAGGCCAGCAGGAGCAGCGGGAACAGCGCCAGGCAGGCCAGCGTGACCTGCCAGCTCAGCGCGAACATCGTGATGCCTACGACGACGACGCTGATCGAGTTGGAGACCACGCTGGACAGCGTCGAGGTGAAGGCGCGCTGCGCCCCGACGACGTCGTTGTTGAGCCGGGAGACCAGCGCCCCGGTCTGGGTGCGGGTGAAGAAGGCGAGGCTGAGCCGCTGCACGTGGGCGAAGACCTGGGTGCGCAGGTCGAAGATCAGGCTCTCGCCGATGCGCGAGGACAGGAAGCCCGACCCCACGCCGAGCCCGGCGGACAGGATCGAGGTGACGCCCATCGCGACGGCCAGCCAGACCACGACCGAGACGTCCTGGGCCAGGACCCCGTCGTCGAGCAGGTGCTTGACGAGCAGCGGGTTGACGACCACCAGGGCGGCGTCGAGGACCACGAAGGTCAGGAACCCCGCGATCAGCGCCCGGTGGGGCAGCGCGAAACCGAGCACGCGCCGCACCGTGTCGCGGCTCAGCCGATGGTCCACCACCGACCGGTCGCGCCGGGCCGACCCGAGCATCGCCCAGGGACTCATGCCGCTCATGGGGTCTCCTTCCCGGCTGCCCGGCCGCTCAGGCCCTCGCGGTGAGGGCCCGGAACCGACGCAGCTGTGCCTGCCGCTCGCGCAGGCGCTGGTCCTCCAGACCGAGGCTGCCCGCCGACTGCAGCAGGGCCTTGGTCTCGCGGACCGCTCCCGCGTCGCTGGAGAGCAGGGCCTCGACGAGGTCGGCCGTGGTGGCCTCGAGGTCGTCGCCCGGCACCACCGCGGTGGCCAGGCCGAGGTGACGTGCCTCCTCGGCTCCCACGAACCGCGCCGTGGCGCAGATCTCCAGCGCCCGCGAGTAGCCAACCAGCTCGACCAGGGGTTTTGTTCCCGCGAGGTCCGGCACCAGGCCCAGGGCGGGCTCCTTCATGCAGAACAGCGTGTCGTCGGCCACCACCCGCAGGTCGCAGGCCAGCGCCAGCTGGAAGCCGGCGCCGATGGCGTGGCCGCGCACCTGCGCGACCGAGACGAAGCGGGGGTCGCCCAGCCAGGTGAAGCCGCGCTGGTAGGCGTCGATGGTGCCGAGCACGTGCTGGTCGTCGCCACGCATCAGGTCGTGCACCGAGTCCTCGCCGGGCACGCCGTCGGGACCGAGCAGCCGGGTGTCGATGCCGGCCGAGAAGGTCGCCCCCTCGCCACGCACCACCACCACCCGGACCTCGTCGGGCAGCGAGGCGCCGAGGTCGCCCAGGGCGTACCACTGTCCCGGGGTCTGGCTGTTGCGGCGCTGCGGCCGGTCGAGGGTGACGGTCAGCACGGCGCCGTCGAGGTCGGCCCGCAGGCCCACCCCGCTCAGCCGGTCGGTGTCGATCCACGCGGTGTCGGGAGAGGACATGGGCCCGAGGCTAGTGCGCCCCTCCGACACCCGGGCCCGGGTCAGGCCAGCGAGACCAGGTCGGCGTAGTCGGGGGTCCAGAGGTCCTCGACGCCGTCGGGCAGGATCAGCACCCGGTCGGGCTCCAGGGCGTGCACGGCGCCCTCGTCGTGGGTGATCAGCACGATCGCCCCGGCGTAGGTGCGGATCGCCGCCAGCACCTCCTCGCGGGAGGCGGGGTCGAGGTTGTTGGTCGGCTCGTCGAGCAGCAGCACGTTGGCGCTGGAGACCACCAGGATGGCCAGCGCGAGCCGGGTCTTCTCGCCGCCGGAGAGCACCCCGGCCGGCTTGGTCGCGTCGTCGCCGGAGAACAGGAACGACCCCAGCACCGAGCGCGCCTCGGTGTCGGTGAGCTGCTGCGCCGCCGACTGGAGGTTCTGCAGGACCGTCCGGTCGGTGTCGAGCGTCTCGTGCTCCTGGGCGTAGTAACCGATCTTGAGGCCGTGCCCGGGCACCACGCCGCCGGTGTCGGACTGGTCGACGCCGGCCAGGATCCGCATCAGGGTGGTCTTGCCTGCGCCGTTGAGGCCGAGCACCACCACGCGGCTCCCCCGGTCGACCGCGAGGTCGACGTCGGTGAACACCTCCAACGAGCCGTAGCTCTTCGACAGCTCCTTGGCCGTGAGCGGCGTCTTGCCGCAGGGGGCGGGCTCCGGGAACTTGATCTTGGCCACGCGGTCGGCCTGTCGCTCGCCCTCGACCCCGGCCATCAGCTTCTCGGCGCGCTTGAGCATCGACTGCGCCGCCTGGGCCTTGGTGGCCTTGGCGCGCATCTTGTTGGCCTGGTCGGTGAGCGTCTTGGCCTTGCTCTCGGCGTTGGTGCGCTCGCGCTTGCGGCGCTTCTCGTCGGTCTCGCGCTGGGCGAGGTAGGCCTTCCAGCCGATGTTGTAGACGTCGATGACGGCCCGGTTGGCGTCGAGGTGCAGCACCTTGTTGACGCACGCCTCGAGCAGCCCGACGTCGTGCGAGATCACCACGAGGCCGCCCTTGTGGTTGCGGAGGTAGTCGCGCAGCCACACGATCGAGTCGGCGTCGAGGTGGTTGGTGGGCTCGTCGAGCAGCAGCGTCTCGGCCCCGGAGAACAGGATGCGGGCGAGCTCGACGCGGCGGCGCTGGCCACCGGACAGGGTCCGCAGCGGCTGGTCCATCAGCCGGTCGGCGATGCCGATCGAGGAGGCGATCTGGGCCGCCTCGGCCTCGGCGGAGTAGCCGCCGGCCGCGTGCAGGGCGGCGTCGGCCTTCTCGTAGCGGCGCATCGCCCGGTCGCGGGTGGTCGGGTCGTCGCTGCCCATGTCGGCCTCGGCGTCGCGGAGGCGGCGTACGACCTCGTCCAGGCCGCGGGCGGAGAGGATCCGGTCGCGCGCGATCACCTCGGGGTCGCCGGTGCGGGGGTCCTGGGGCAGGTAGCCGATGGTGCCGGAGTTGGTGACGGTGCCGCCGGCCGGCAGCGCCTCCCCCGCCAGGATCTTGGTCATCGTGGTCTTGCCGGCGCCGTTGCGGCCCACCAGCCCGACGCGGTCGCCGGCACCGATGCGGAAGTTGAAGTCGCTCATGAGCAGGCGCGCGCCGGCGCGCACCTCGAGCTGGGAGACAGTGATCACGACAGGCCTTCGTCGGGGGTGGCCACCGTGCTGGGCTCCCCGGGACGGGGTACTCACGGTGGATCGCGGGCCGCAGCCGGGCTGCGACACGACCGACCCGCGGGCCCTAGTCTACGAGCCACCCCGACCGAGCGGAGCACCCATGCGCTTCAACCCCAAGGCCCGCATCGACCAGAGCCAGGTGGAGGTACGCCGCGGCGGTGGCGGCGGGGGCTTCGGGGGCGGCGGGAGCCGGCTGCCCATCCCCACGGGCGGCAAGGGCGGGCTCGGCATCGGCGGCATCATCGTGATCGTGCTGTTCATCGTGCTCAGCCAGTGCGTCGGCGGCGGTGGCGGGCTGGGTGGTGGGCCGGGTGGCGGTGGCACCACGTCGGGGGCCGGTGACCAGCAGGCGTCCAACGAGTGCCGGACCGGGGCCGACGCCAACTCCTCCGACGCGTGCGCCATCGACCTGTTCACCACCTCGGTGCAGGACTACTGGGACCAGGCCTACCCCGACCAGACCGGCGAGGCCTACCAGCCGATCAGGACGGTGCGCTTCGAGGGCTCGACGCAGTCCGGCTGCGGCCAGGCGAGCTCGGAGATGGGGCCCTTCTACTGCCCCAACGACCAGCAGGTCTACCTCGACACCACGTTCTTCGACGACATGCTCCGCGGCCAGCTCGGGGCCCAGGGCGGGCCGTTCGCGATCGGCTACGTCATCGCCCACGAGTACGGCCACCACGTCGAGGACCTCCAGGGCGACCTCGGCCGGATCCGCACCCAGCAGGGCGCCCAGAGCGACGCCGTCCGGGTGGAGCTCAAGGCCGACTGCCTGGCCGGGATGTGGGCCCGCAGCGCGACCCGGACCCAGGACCAGGACGGGCAGACGATCATCTCCGACCTGACCCAGGACGACATCACGCGCGCCATCGACGCGGCCGAGGCGGTCGGCGACGACCGGATCCAGCAGCGGTCCGGGGGCAGGGTCGACACCGACTCCTTCACCCACGGCTCGGCGGCCCAGCGGGTGAAGTGGTTCAACATCGGCCTCGAGCAGGGCTCGCTGGAGGCCTGCGACACCTTCGCCGCACGGCGGCTGTGACGCGCCTCTCGCACGGGACCCGTCGGTAGCACCGTCCGGTAGGACGTCGCCGCGGCTGCGGACCGTCGCGTTCTGGTAGAGATAGCCGCACCGCACGCCCGTCACGGAGGTCCCCATGTCCAGCTCCGCCCTGTCCGCCCCGCTGCACCAGCGCCGTCCGCTGGTCCTGGCCGACGTCGTCCCCGGTGCGCTCGCCCGCGACATCGCCCTGGTCCTCGGCGGTGCCGCGCTGACCGGGCTGGCCGCCCAGGTCGCCATCCCGGTCGCGGGCTCGCCCGTCCCGGTGACGGGCCAGACGTTCGCGGCCCTCGGCGTCGGTGCGGCGCTCGGCTGGCAGCGCGGCGCGCTCGCCCTGCTCGTCTACCTGCTCGCCGGCATGGCCGGGATGCCGTGGTACGCCGACGGCGGCTCCGGCGTGGTGGCGCCCTCCCTCGGCTACGTGATCGGCTTCGTGCTCGCGGCCGGCGTGGTCGGCCTGCTCGCCAGCCGCGGCGGCGACCGCTCGCCCGGTCGCACCATCGCCACGATGGTCCTCGGCAACGCCGTCGTCTACGCGGTCGGTCTGCCCTACCTCGCCGCCTCGCTCGGCATCGGTCTCGGCGAGGCCTTCGACATCGGCATGAAGAACTACCTGCTCGGCGACGGCCTCAAGATCCTGCTCGCCGCCGGCTGCCTGCCCGTCGCCTGGCGCCTGGTGGACAAGCTGCACCGCTGAGGGTCCCCCTCGCCCGCGTCACGGCTGCGGCCCGCTCGTCCCCTCGGGGGCGGCGGGCCGCAGCCGCGTCCGCATGAGGTAGTCCTTCGCCGGCCCGGTCACCTCCCACGTCACCGACCACGAGTCCGGCGACCCGGTGACGAGCCCGCGGTAGGTGTCGGGCCGGCAGTCGTGGACGACCTGCACACCGGTCCGCCAGGGGTGGAAGTCGCGTCCGTCCTCGAACAGGACCCACCACCCCGCGTCGCGGCGTACGACGCGCAGCGTGCGTCGCACCGCCACCTCGCCGCCGGGTCGCTGCCAGGTGGCCCGCTCCTCCCACCGCAGCCGGTCAGGGGCCTCCTCGACCAGCTCGAGCCGGCCCGTCACCACCCCGCCCAGGTCGCCGCGGCGGTCCTCGATGGTGCGCTCCAGCACCCAGCCGCCGAGCAGCCGCCGCGGGTCGGCCAGGGGGTGCGCAGCGCTCACCGCGCCAGCCTAGGTCGGGCCTAGCCCTCCGCTGACGCGCTGGGGTCGGCCTTCGCGGCCGCGTCGATGCTCTCGAGGTCGCTGGGCGAGTAGCAGGCCCGGGTCAGGGCGCGGAAGTACGGCGCGAACCCCTCGCCCACGCGCCCGACCACCTTCCGGTAGGTGTCCATCGACCGTTCCTGCGCGGCCCGGTCGTCGGAGTCGATGCCGGTGAGCAGCCCGTCGACCCGCTTCCCGGAGCCGGTGAACCGCTGTTGCCCGGCCCGCAGCTCGCGGGTGCAGGCGGCGGGCAGGTCCCGCCCGGCCATCCGGCCCAGTGTCGCCGCCACCGCGTCGAGGTCGCGGACGAAGGGGTCCAGCAGCCCGTGCCAGCACCGGCGCCACGCGGCGTAGCCCTGCTGCTCGCCCATCCGTCCGCAGCGGCCCATCCGCTCCGGGGCCGTGGTGGCCGCGCCCGAGCGCTGCGCCGCGGCGACCACCGCGTTGACGGCGTCGGAGTCGGCCTCCACGAAGTACGTCGCCCCCGCCTGCTGCGTCCCCTCCGCCGCCTCGGTGGTCGCGGACTCCGAGGGCGCGGACGCGGACGGCTCGTCGTCCGCGCCGGCCCGGCCGTCCCCGCCCCCGCACCCGGCGAGGGCCAGGGTCAGCACGAGGAGGAGCAGGACCGCGGGTGGTGCCGGCGTACGGCGCATGACTCGCACTGTCCGCCCGCCCCCCGTGGGGGTCAACGCACGCCCTGACGCGGAGCAGACCAGTCGGTCAGGGGCTCACGGCAGCAGCGCCTCGAGCTGCGGGAACTGCCGCTCGACCGCACGCAGGTAGGGCGCCACGGCCGGGTGGCGGAACTTGCCGGCGAGCGCCCCCTCGCCCTTGGCGGCCTGGGCCAGCGCCCACTCGGCCCGGCACAGCACGGAGTACGCCGCGTGCACCTGCGCCGCGCGCGCCACGGCCTCGGCGTCGGGCGCGTGCCCCGGCTCGGACGCGACCCCGGCGAGGAACGCCTCGAGCAGCACCCCGAACTCCTCGCGGCTCGACAGCGACCAGTAGCCGAGGTCGGCGCCGACCGGCCCCACGCCCAGGCACTGCCAGTCCACGGCCACGACCGCGCCGCCGCGACCGGTGGTGAGGAAGTTCGACGGCACCGCGTCGCCGTGGACGCGCCCCTGGGGGCCCTCGTCGAGCCGGGCCAGCCAGTGACCGCGCCGCTCCCACAGCAGGCTGGTGACGTCGGCCAGCGTGGTGCGCGCCAGGGTGCGCCACCCGCCCCGGGCCTCCACCAGCTCGAGCCGCCGCCGCAGCTGGTCGCGGGCGGCCCACGGCGGGGCGTCGTACGCCGCCGCGGCGAAGCTGCCGAGAGCGCGCGCGACGTGGAGCCCGGTGGGTGGCTCCCCCACCGACTCCGGGCTCCACAGCGTCACGCCCTCGTCGTCCTCCTCCACCGGGCCGTCCCCCGCGCGCACCAGCCCGGGGCCGTCACCGAAGCCGGTCAGCGCGGCGTCGGCCTCCCGGCGCCAGTAGCCGGGGTGGGCGGGGTCGAGCGCGAGGTGCGAGCCCGGCTCGTCGTACGCCGGGGGGCGCAGCCGCTTGACGACCCAGCTCCGACCGCCCGACCGGGCGCGCCACACGCCGGCGCTCGCCGGGCCGGCCGCGCCGGGCAGCACCTCCCACGAGGGGTCCGGCTCCCACACGTCCGTCATCCTGGCAGCAGCCCCCCGCGATCGCCGTCGACCCGCCGGTCGACGAGCACCCTCCCCGTCGTACGCCCAGGAGGCCCACGTGCCGCAGCCCCGCCTCGTCCCCGTCCGCGCGCCGCGCCGTCCCGAGGGCGTCGTGCTGGTGCTGCACGGGGGTGCCGCCCGCCGCGACCGGGCCGAGGTCAGCCCGGCCCAGCTGTCGGTGCTGCGGATGGTGCCGGTGGCACGTCGCATCGCCCGGGTCGGTCGGGCCGGTGGCGGCCGCGGGCTGGCCGTCTACCGGGTGCTCAACTCCACCCGCGGCTGGGACACCGGCCACACCCCGGTCGACGACGCGCTGTGGGCGCTCGAGGAGGTGGCCCGGCGCCACGGAGAGCTGCCCGCGTGCCTGGTGGGCCACTCGCTGGGCGGCCGGGCGGCCCTGCTGGCGGGGTCCGCTGCCCCGGTCGTGGGGGTGGCCGCGCTGAACGCCTGGATCGCGCCTGCCGACCACGCCACCCTCGCCGGTCGCCGAGTGCTGATGGTGCACGGCACCGCCGACCGCGTCGCCGACCCCCGCCGGGCGCGACGGCTCGGGCAGGAGGTGGCGGGCACCGCGGCCTCGTTCGGCTGGCTGGACGTGCAGGACGGCAAGCACGCCATGCTGCGAAGGGGCTCGGTCTTCGAGCGCGCCGCTGCCGACTTCGCGGTGGCGACGCTGCTGGACCGCGCCGTCGGCGAACCCGTCGCGGGACTGCTCGAGGGTGTGGCCTCGCTCACCGTCTAACTGCTCGCGGCCCTCGCTCGCCGCGGTCCAGCCGTGCCATGCTGGCAAGCGGTCGAGCCTGCTCGGGTGCGGCCACCCGGCCGTGAGGATCGTTTGATGTCTGCTCCCGCTCAGCTGCAGAAGGGCCTCAAGCAGCGACACCTGACCATGATCGCGATCGGCGGCGTGATCGGCGCCGGGCTGTTCGTGGGGTCCGGCTCGGTCATCAAGACCACCGGGCCCGGGGCGTTCCTGTCCTACCTGCTGACCGGCCTGCTGATCATCCTGGTGATGCGCATGCTCGGCGAGATGGCGACGGCCAACCCGTCCACGGGCTCCTTCGCCGACTACTCGCGGCGGGCGCTGGGCGGCTGGGCGGGCTTCTCGGTGGCCTGGCTGTACTGGTACTTCTGGGTCATCGTCGTCGGCTTCGAGGCCGTCGCCGGGGCGGGCATCCTCACCTTCTGGTTCGACGCCCCGCTGTGGCTGCTGTCGCTCGGCCTGATGCTGCTGATGACCGCCACCAACCTGGTCTCGGTCGGCTCCTACGGCGAGTTCGAGTACTGGTTCGCCGGCATCAAGGTGGTCGCGATCGTCGCGTTCCTGGTGCTGGGCACGCTGTTCGTCGTCGGCCTGTGGCCCGACAAGGACTTCGACGTCAGCCTGATGACCAGCCAGGACGGCTTCCTGCCGCTCGGGGTCGGCGCGGTCTTCTCGAGCATCGTCGTGGTGGTCTTCTCGATGGTGGGCGCCGAGATCGCCACCGTCGCCGCCGCGGAGTCCGACGACCCCGAGCGTGCGATCGCCAAGGCCACGCAGTCGGTGATCCTGCGCGTCGCGACCTTCTTCGTGGGCTCCGCAGTGCTCCTCGTGCTGATCGTCCCCTGGAAGGAGAACGAGCCGGAGGTCTCCCCCTTCGTGCTCGCCTTCGGCCGGATGGGCATCCCGTACGCCGACCACATCATGAACGCCGTCGTGCTGACCGCCGTGCTGTCCTGCCTCAACTCCGGGCTCTACACCGCCTCCCGGATGCTGTTCGTGCTCGCCGAGCGCCGCGAGGCACCGGCCCGCCTCGTCGCGCTGAGCTCCCGGGGCGTCCCGGTGTGGGCGATCCTGTTCTCCACGGTCATCGGCTTCCTGAGCGTGATCGCGGCCTACGTCTCCCCCGACACCGTCTTCCTGTTCCTGCTCAACTCCTCCGGCGCGGTGATCCTCTTCGTCTACCTGCTGATCGCGCTCTCGCAGCTGGTGCTCCGACGTCGTACGCCGGACGACCAGCTGGTGGTCAGGATGTGGCTGTTCCCCGGGCTGACCCTCGTCGCCATCGTCGGGATCCTGGCGATCCTGGTGCAGATGGGGCTCACCAAGGACACCCGCTCGCAGCTGCTCCTCAGCCTGCTGTCCTTCGCGGTCGTGGTCGTGCTCTACCTCGTCACCCGGGCCCGCGGCGGCTCGGTCTCGCCCGACGAGCTCAGCGAGCAGCCCGCCTCGACGGGGGGTCGGCGCTAGGCGTTGCGGACCGCGACCCGGACCGCCTGCGCGTCCCGGACCGCCTGCTCGAGCACGCCCCGACGCGGGTCGGGGACCGCCAGCCACGGTCCGACGACGCTCGCACCGGCCAGGCGGCGGTCGGCGAGCACGGCCTCGACGGCGTCCCGGTCGCCGCCGGTCACGAGCAGCCGGACGCCGTCCAGCACCCGGGCCGCGTGGTCGGCCGCCGCGTCGTACGCCGCCCGGGCCTGGTTGTCGCGGCGGCGGGCGAACCGCTGCTGGCTCTGCCCGCCCGCCTTGGTGCGGCCCTGGACGTGACGCTGCCCGGTCTTGGAGCCGACCAGTCGGCCACCGGCCAGGTGCGCGACCGCGAAGCCACCCTTGCGCACCAGCAGCACCCCCCAGGCCGGGGGCGCCACCACGGCGTCGACCAGGGCGTCGGCGGCCGCGGGGCCGGCGTACGCCAGGTCGAAGGGCAGCCGGGCGACGAAGTCCGAGCCGTCGGTCGCGGTGCCGCGCAGCGCCCCGCCGTCGACGACGAGGGACGTGGCGCCGTGGCGCGCGACGAAGTTCTCGGTCCAGCGGACCAGGCGCTCGGCCGGCACGAGGACCTCGCCGCCGGGACTCACGCGGTGGGCAGCTGCTCGGCCAGGAAGGCCACGGTGTGCTCCCAGGCCGCCGACGACGCCTCTGCGTGGTGCAGCGGCAGGTCGGGGTTGTCGAAGGCGTGGTCGGCGCCCTCGTAGGTCTCGACGCGGGTGGCGGGCTGGGCCCGCGGCGCGTCGAGCATGGCCTGCCGGGCGTCGCCCGCGATGTAGGCGTCGGCGAGCCCGAGGTGGTGCAGCGACGGGCACGTCACCTGGGGCGCCAGCCCGAGGAGCTGCGGGATCGCGGAGCCGTAGTAGGCCACCAGGGCGTCGGGCTGCTCGAGGGCGGCGAGGTGGAAGCCCAGGCCGCCGCCGAAGCAGAAGCCCACGACGCCGGTGCCTGCGTCCACCTCGGGACGACCACGCAGGTCCGCGAGAGCGCTGGCCGCGTCACCCACGGCGGCGTCCCAGTCGACCCGGCCCATCAGCGCCAGCCCCTCGTCCATCGCCTGCGGCCCCTCCTCGACGCGGCTGACCCCGAGCCGCCAGTAGATCTCGGGGGCGAGCACGACGTAGCCGAGGTCGGCCAGGTCCTGGGCGCGGGACTGCACGTAGCGGCTGATGCCGAAGATCTCCTGGAGCAGGAGCAGCCCCGGGCCCGTCCCGCCCTCGGGCAGCCAGAGGTGGGCGGGCAGCTGGCCGTCGGGCGTCTCGACGTACGTCGTGGAGCGGGTCATGGGTGCCAAACTAGCCCGCATGCCAGCCCAGGTCCGTGCGCTCGTCCTCGCGGCTGCCCTCGCGGCGCTGGGGCTGACCGGGGGCTGTCTCTCCGAGCCCGAGCCCGAGGGCCCGCGCGTCGACCCGGACGGGTTCTCGCTGCTGACCGAGGCCGGCGTCGACCACATCAAGGAGACCGGCCGGATGAGGTTCGACCTGCGTGACCTCCGCGTCACCCGCCAGGAGGTCGGCGTCGAGCCCGGGCGCCTGGGTCCGCAGGTCGGCTCGCCGCGCGGCCGGCTCCTCGAGCTCGAGCTGCTGGGCCCCCGCGGCACCGAGCGGGCGCGGACCTCGACGGTCCTGCCGTTCTTCAACAGCAGCCGTGGCCGGATGACCTCGGTGACCTGGTTCGAGTCCTACGACACCCGCGCCGAGGGCGACGCGGCCCTGACCCGTGCGGTGGCGCACTGGGGCCTGCCGGACAACACGGTCGCGAACTGGCAGGGGGGCGTCGACCTGGCCACCAGCGGGCCCTTCGCCGACCCCGACAGCACCCACCGCACCAGCTTCGGGACCGGGCTCGCGCGCTCCGGGCTGGTCGGTGAGATCACCGCGCGGACCACGCCGGAGAGCGAGGGCGAGACCCTGCAGTACTCCGTCTACCTGGAGCGGGAGTACTACACCGACGCCTACCTCGACGGCCTGCGCCGCCAGCGGGAGACGGGCGAGCGCGTCAGACGTTGAAGCCGAGCGCCCGCAGCTGCTCGCGGCCGTCCTCGGTGATCTTGTCGGGGCCCCACGGCGGCATCCAGACCCAGTTGATCGTCACGTCGGTGACCAGGCCCTCGAGCGCCTGGTTGGTCTGGTCCTGGATGACGTCGGTGAGCGGGCAGGCCGCGGACGTCAGCGTCATGTCGAGCACGGCGGCCGACGCGTCGTCGATGTGGACGTCGTAGACCAGGCCCAGGTCGACGACGTTGATCCCCAGCTCGGGGTCGACGACGTCCTTCATCGCCTCGACGACGTCCTCACGGTTCACCGTGGCGGTGCCGGTGGCACCGGTGCCGGAGGCCTCGGGCACGTCGGGCAGGTCGCTGTGGTCGGCGGTCATCGGTTCTCCTCGGGGGTCGTGGTGGACGCGGTCCCGGCCAGGATGGTCGAGGTGGCGTCCTTGAAGGCCATCCAGCCCAGCAACGCGCACTTGACGCGGGCCGGGAACTTGGAGACGCCGGCGAAGGCGATGCCGTCCTCCAGCACCTCCTCGTCGGGCTCGATCGTGCCGCGCGACTGCATCAGCTCCAGGAAGGCCTGGTGCTTGCGCAGCGCCTCGTCGACCTGCTGGCCGATGACGAGGTCGGCCATGACCGACGCCGCCGCCTGGCTGATCGAGCAGCCCTCGGCGTCGTAGGACACGTCGGAGACGGTCTCGTGGCCGGGCTCGCCGTCGAGGTGCACCCGCAGCGTGATCTCGTCGCCGCACGTCGGGTTGACGTGGTGGACCTCGGACTCGAAGGGGTCCCGCAGGCCCGCGTGGTGCGGGTTGCGGTAGTGGTCCAGGATGATCTCCTGGTAGAGGCTGTCGAGGTCCACGCTCATGCCACCTTGAAGTACTTCTGGGTGGCGATGATTCCCTCCACGAAGGCGTCGACCTCGGCCGGCGTGGTGTAGAGGTAGGACGAGGCGCGGGTCGAGCTCTGCACCCCGAACCGCTTGTGGGCCGGCTTGGCGCAGTGGTGCCCGGCGCGCACGGCGATGCCGAAGCTGTCGAGCAGCTGCGAGACGTCGTGGGGGTGGACCCCGTCGACCTCGAAGGACACCGCTCCCCCGCGCAGCGTCGGGTCGAGCGGGCCGAGCACGGTCACGCCCGGGACGGTGGCGAGCCCCTCCAGGAGGTAGCCGGTGATCGCCTGCTCGTGCCGGTGGATGTTGTCCAGCCCGATCGCGCCGAGGTAGTCCACGGCGGCACCGAGGCCGACGGCCTCGACGATCGGCGGGGTCCCGGCCTCGAACTTGTGCGGGATCCCGGCGTACGTCGACCGCTCCATGGTGACCGTCTCGATCATCTCGCCGCCGCCGAGGAAGGGCGGCAGCTGGTCGAGCAGCTCGCGCTTGCCCCAGAGCACGCCGATCCCGGTCGGCCCGGTCACCTTGTGACCGGTGAACACCACGACGTCGGCTCCCGACGCCTGCACGTCGACCGGCAGCTGGGGCGCCGCCTGCGAGGCGTCGACCACCACGATCGCGCCGACCTCGTGGGCCCGGCGGGCGATCTCGGCGACCGGGTTGATGGTGCCGAGCATGTTGGACACCCAGGTCAGCGAGACCACCTTGGTGCGCTCGGTGATCAGCTCGTCGATGTCGGACAGGTCGAGCTGCCCGTCGTCGGTCAGCCCGAACCAGCGCAGGTCGGCACCCGTGCGCTGCGTCAGCAGCTGCCACGGCACGATGTTGGAGTGGTGCTCCATCTGCGTGATCACCACGCGGTCGCCCTCGGCGACCTCGAGCGGACCGCGGGCCCAGGCGAGGGTGTTGGCCACCAGGTTGAGCGCCTCGGAGGCGTTCTTGGTGAAGATCACCTCGTCACGCGAGGGCGCGTTGAGGAACGCCGCGACCTTGTCGCGCGCCGCCTCGAAGGCCTCGCTGGACTCCGCGCCCAGCTGGTGCATGGCCCGGGCCACGTTGGCGTTGTGGCGCTCGAGGTGGTCGACCATCGCGTCGATCACGCACTGCGGCTTCTGCGAGGTGTTGGCGCTGTCGAGGTAGACCAGGGGCCGGTCGTCGGCCAGCCGCCGCGAGAGGATCGGGAAGTCCTTGCGGATCACCTCGAGGTCGGGCAGCAGCCCCGGCAGGGTGCTCGAGCCGGTCGCGGTCATGGCTCAGGCCTTCGCCGTGACGTACTTGTCGTAGCCGTGCGCCTCGAGCTCGTCGGCGAGCTCGGGCCCGCCCTGCTCGACCATCCGGCCGTCGACGAAGACGTGCACGAAGTCGGGGGTGATGTAGCGCAGGATGCGGGTGTAGTGCGTGATCAGCAGCACGCCCTTGTCGGCGTTGGCCTTGAAGCGGTTCACGCCCTCGGAGACGATCTTGAGCGCGTCGATGTCGAGGCCGGAGTCGGTCTCGTCGAGCACCGCGACCTTGGGGTCGAGCAGCTCCAGCTGGACGATCTCGTGACGCTTCTTCTCGCCGCCGGAGAAGCCCTCGTTGACCGAGCGCTGCGCGAAGGCGGTGTCCATCTTGACCTGCTCCATGGCGGCGTTGACGTCCTTGACCCACGTGCGCAGCTTGGGCGCCTCGCCGTCGATGGCCGTCTTGGCGGTGCGCAGGAAGTTGGCGACGGACACGCCGGGCACCTCCACGGGGTACTGCATCGCGAGGAACAGTCCGGCGCGGGCGCGCTCGTCGACGCTCATCGAGAGCACGTCGACGCCGTCGAGGGTCACCGAGCCCTGCGTGACGGTGTACTTCGGGTGCCCCGCGATGGAGTAGGCCAGGGTCGACTTGCCGGAGCCGTTGGGCCCCATGATCGCGTGGGTCTCACCGTCGCGGATGGTGAGGTCGACGCCCTTGAGGATCTGCTTGAACCCCTCGGTGCCCCCGTCCTCGTCGGACGCGGCGACCGCGACGTGCAGGTCCTTGATCTCGAGCGTTGCCATGTCAGTTGTCTCCCAGAGTGGTGTCGGGGTCGATGAGGACGTCGTCGCCGTCGAGTCGGACGGCGAAGACGGGAACGGGTTCGGTGGCCGGAAGGCCGGTGGGCTTGCCGGTGCGGAGGTCGAAGCGCGAGCCGTGCAGCCAGCACTCGATGGTGCAGTCCTCCACGTCGCCCTCGGAGAGCGCGACCGCGGCGTGGCTGCACTCGTCCTCGATGGCGAAGACCTCCTCGCCGTGGCGCACCACGGCGACGTCGACGCCCTCGACCTCGACCCGCAGGGGCCGGTCGGGGGTCAGGTCCGCGAGGGCGCAGGCGCGCTGGAAGGCCATCAGGCGCCGGCCTCCGCGGCGACCGTCGGCTGGTCCACGGGCGCGACGTGGTCGGCCCGGAACACGTTCTTCGACAGCTCCTCCTCGACGGTGGCGGTCAGCCGCTCCTCGAGCGACGGGACGCCGACCTTGCGGATCAGGTCGTGGAAGAAGCCGTGCAGCACGAGGCGGCGGGCCTCCTGCTCGGTGACCCCGCGCGAGCGGAGGTAGAACAGCTGCTGGTCGTCGAACCGGGCCGTCGCCGAGGCGTGCCCGGCGCCCTCGATCTCGCCGGTCTCGATCTCCAGGTTGGGCACGGAGTCGGCCTGGCAGCCGTCGGTGAGGACGAGGTTGCGGTTCTCCTCGTAGGTCTCGATGCCCTCGGCCACCTTGCGGATCAGGACGTTGCCGATCCACACCGTGTGGGCGCCCTTGCCCTGCAGCGCGCCCTTGTAGAGGACGTTGCTCTGGGTGCGCGGGGCGTCGTGGTCGACGAAGAGCCGGTGCTCGAGGTGCTGGCCCTCGTCGGCGAAGTAGAGGCCGAGCAGCTCGGACTCACCGCCCGGGCCGGCGTACGAGACGTTGGCGTGCATCCGCACCAGGTCGCCCCCGAAGCTGATCGAGGTGTGCTTGACGCGCGCGTCGCGACCGACGCTGATCGCGTCGCGGCCCAGGTGGACCGCGTCGTCGTCCCAGTCCTGGAGGCTGACGACGTCGACCTGAGCGCCCTCGCCGACGAGGTAGGACGTGGTGGCGCAGTAGCGCGCGGACCCGGTGTGGGTCACCACGATCGTCACCTCGGCGTGGTGACCGACCCGGAAGACCAGGTGACCCCACACGAGGTCGTCGGCCGACGTGCCGGACAGGTCGATGACCAGCGGCTCGTCGGCGACCAGCTCGGCGGGCACGTCGACGAGCACGGCCCCGCCCGCGTTGGCCACGGCCAGCGCGGCGGGCCGCTCGTTGGGCCCGAGCTCACCGAGGTCACGTGCCTCCTGCGCGGTGATGGTCGACATCGTGACGCCCTCGGGCAGCGAGGTCGTCCAGGTCAGCGAGGCGTCGGACGCCTCGCCGTCGAGGATGCCGCGGAGCCGCTTCAACGGGGTGAAGCGCCACACCTCCTCGCGCCCGGTGGGCGCCGGGTGGTCGGCCAGGTCGTAGGACGCCGGGGGGTTCAGGTGGGAGACCACCTGGGACCCCTCCGGCACCTCGAGCGCGTCGCGCACGGATTCGGTTGCAACAGTCACGAGACTCTTTCGGTAGTTCTGTGGACGGGGTGAGGGCCGGCAGCGCGGCAACCACACCGAGGACGAGCGCCAGCGAGGACGAGCAGCCCCGCTGGTCGGCTGTGCCGGCT
Source organism: Marmoricola sp. Leaf446 (assembly GCF_001424755.1). Classification (GTDB taxonomy): domain Bacteria; phylum Actinomycetota; class Actinomycetes; order Propionibacteriales; family Nocardioidaceae; genus Marmoricola. Next base: position 1,461,234 of record NZ_LMRF01000001.1, on the reverse strand, counting down.
CCGCCGGCTCAGCCGACCGCGCCCTCCATCTGGAGCTCGATGAGGCGGTTGAGCTCCAGGGCGTACTCCATGGGGAGCTCCTTGGCGATCGGCTCGACGAAGCCGCGCACGATCATCGCCATGGCCTCGTCCTCCTCCATGCCCCGCGACATCAGGTAGAACAGCTGGTCGTCGGAGACCTTCGAGACGCTCGCCTCGTGGCCCATGGAGACGTCGTCCTCGCGGATGTCGACGTAGGGGTAGGTGTCGGAGCGGCTGATCTGGTCGACCAGGAGCGCGTCGCACAGCACGTTGCTCTTGGAGCCGTGGGCGCCCTCGTTGACCTGGATCAGGCCGCGGTAGGACGTCCGGCCGCCACCACGCGCCACCGACTTGCTCAGGATCGAGCTGGACGTGTTGGGCGCGGCGTGCACCATCTTGGCGCCGGCGTCCTGGTGCTGGCCCTCGCCGGCGAAGGCGATGGACAGGGTCTCGCCCTTGGCGTGCTCGCCCATGAGGTAGACCGCGGGGTACTTCATCGTCACCTTGGAGCCGATGTTGCCGTCGACCCACTCCATGGTGGCGCCGGCCTCGCAGGTCGCGCGCTTGGTCACCAGGTTGTAGACGTTGTTGGACCAGTTCTGGATGGTCGTGTAGCGCACCCGGGCGTTCTTCTTGACGATGATCTCCACGACCGCGGAGTGCAGCGAGTCCGAGGAGTAGATCGGCGCGGTGCAGCCCTCGACGTAGTGCACGTAGGAGCCCTCGTCGGCGATGATCAGCGTGCGCTCGAACTGGCCCATGTTCTCGGTGTTGATCCGGAAGTAGGCCTGCAGCGGGATCTCGACGTGGACGCCCTTGGGCACGTAGATGAACGAGCCGCCGGACCACACCGCGGAGTTCAGCGCGGAGAACTTGTTGTCACCGACGGGGATGACGGTGCCGAAGTACTCCTCGAAGATCTCGGGGTGCTCCTTGAGGGCGGTGTCGGTGTCCAGGAACAGCACTCCCTGGGCCTCGAGCTCCTCGTTGATCGCGTGGTAGACGACCTCGGACTCGTACTGCGCGGCGACGCCGGAGACCAGACGGGCCTTCTCGGCCTCGGGGATGCCCAGCTTGTCGTAGGTGTTCTTGATGTCCTCGGGCAGGTCGTCCCAGGTCTGGGCCTGCTTCTCGGTGGACCGCACGAAGTACTTGATGTTGTCGAAGTCGATGCCGTCGAGGTCGGAGCCCCAGGTCGGCATGGGCTTGCGGCCGAAGAGCTTGAGGCCCTTGAGGCGCAGGTCGAGCATCCACTGCGGCTCGCTCTTGAGCGCGGAGATGTTGCGCACGACGTCCTCGTTGAGGCCGCGCGTGGCGTTGGCGCCGACGTCGTTCTTGTCGGACCAGCCGAACTCGTAGCGGCCGATGCCCTTGAGCTCGGGGTTGAGCTCCTCGATGGACGTCATGTGACGATCTCCTTGCCTTGGGGAGCGGTGGTCGATGCGGTCGTGGTGCGGGACTCGGCGCCGGTCGTGCCGGGTGCCGAGGGGATGCAGGTGGTGCAGACGCCGTCGCCGTGGGCGATGGTGGCCAGGCGCTGGACGTGGCGGCCGAGCATGCGGCCGATGGCCTCGGTCTCGGCCTCGCACAGCTGGGGGAACTCGTGGGCGACGTGGGACACGGGGCAGTGCTGCTGGCACAGCTGCTCACCCACCGGCACGTCGCGGACCGCGGCGGCGTAGCCGTCCTCGGAGAGCACCCGCGCCAGGGCCTCGCTCGCCACCAGCTCGGGGTGCTCGTCGCTGAGGTCGGCGAAGCGTCGCTCGATCTGCGAGGCACGTCGCTCGGCGAAGGCACGCACGGCCGCGTCGCCGCCGGTCTCGGCCAGGAAGCGCATCGCCTGGACGGCGAGGTCGTCGTAGGCCTGGTCGAACCGGTCGCGGCCGGTCTCGGTCAGGGCGAAGGCCCGGGCGGGACGGCCACGGCCGCGGGCACCGACGTTGCGGGCCTCGCGGGACTCGAGCGTGCCCTCCTCGATCAGCTGGTCGAGGTGGCGGCGCACGGCGGCGGGCGTGAGGCCGAGCCGCTGGGCCAGCACGGCCGCGGTGGAGGGCCCGTTGTCCAGGATCGAGCGGGCGACGCGCTCACGCGTCGGCCGGTCGTGCCCGTCCACGACGCCGGTGGCGCCGGGGGCGAGGCTCTGGCTCGGGATTTCCACAACGCAAGTGTGCTCTTAATGATGGGGGCCTTTCAAATAAGGCTCCCCTTACCCGGTCGCCGCTGCGTCGGGATCCCGGGAACTCGGTGTGGATCCGCTTCTCCGAGGGTAGGAAGGGCCGGGGGCCGTCACGACCGACGGGTCGGCGCGTCTCCCCACCGAGGACCCACGCGCCGGCTGCGGACGGGTCCCCACGACACAGAACCGTCCGACCGGTCCACGCCCACCGGTCGACCCAGGGAGAGGGACACCGCATGAGCACCGACGAGTACGCACCCATCACGGCCGAGGACCTGGCGTCCGAGGGGGTGACGGCCCTCCCGGACAAGGAGGTCGTCTCGATCCTCGACCTCGCCGCCGACGTCGACCTCGCCATCGACGGTGCGGCACCCATCGACCTCGCCGTCGCGCTGAACGCGAACGTGGCGGCCCCGATCGACGCTGCCGTGAGCGCCAACCTGCTCTCCGACGGCTCGACGTCGCAGGCGCTGGCCGACCAGGGCGTGCAGGTCACGCAGACCATCGACGCCGATGCGTCCGCGACCGGCATCCAGGACAGCACCATCGACCAGTCCGACACCACGACCCCGGGCACCGCCACCGGGGAGACCGGCACCGCCGACGGCGACGAGCCCGCGCTGGCCGCCACCACCTCGGTCGACGACGCCACCGCTCCCGACGCCGACCAGGCCGCCTCCGCCGCGGCTCCGGTCGACGGTGCCCTGGTGGTCGGTTCCACCGGCGAGCTGCTGGGCACCCTCGACGAGGCGACGGGCGACGTGGTGGGTGCCGACGGCACCGTCGTCGGCACCCTGAACGAGGCCACGGGGCTCGTCACCGACAGCACCGGCGCCGTGGTCGGCTCGCTCACGGGGCTCGTCGACGGCGCGTCCGTCGCCGGTCCGACCGGTGACGTGGTCGGTGTCCTCGACGGCGCCACCGGCAACGTCGTCGACTCCGCCGGCAACGTGGTCGGCACGCTGGACCCCGTCACAGGACAGGTCACGGGGGTCGCCGGCGACGTCCTCGGCACGGTGACCGGGCTGGTCGACGGCACGCAGGTCCTGGACTCGGCCGGCAACGTGGTCGGTGTCCTCGACGGCGCCACCGGCAACGTCGTCGACTCCGCCGGCAACGTGGTGGGCTCGCTCGACCCGCTGACCGGCCAGGTGCTCGACGCGGCCGGCAACCTGGTCGGCACCGTGGGTGGCGTGGTCGACGACGTCACCGACACCCTCGAGGGTCTCGACACCGGCGACCTGCTCAAGGGCGACCTGCTCAACGTGGACGTCAACGTCGACCTCGACGCCGACCTCGCGGCGCCCATCAACGGCGCGGTGGCGGCCAACGCCAACGTCGCGGCACCCATCGACGCCTCTGTGGCGGCCAACATCCTCTCGGAGAACTCCGAAGCCACGGCCCTCGCCCAGCAGGACGCCATCATCACCCAGTCGATCACCGGTTCCGCCGAGGCCACCTCGGAGCAGACCTCGGCCATCGACCAGGGCTCGATCGAGCCGCCGGACACCGACACCGCCTCGGCCGATGGCACCGACACCACGACCGAGGCCGTGGCGTCGGCTCCCGAGCCCGCGCCTGAGCCCGCCCCCGCGACCGACGGCACTGCCGGGGGCGCGGACCAGGGCACCACCACCACGGCGCCGTGACCGCGCTCGTCGACGCGCCGGCGCGCGCCGACGGCCTGCAGCTGCTCGGGACCATGGTGGGGTCCGGCTACCGGACCCCACCGGCCCTGGTCCGCCGTGGTGACGGACAGACCCTGCAGCTCACCCCGCTGCTGTACGCCGTCCTCGACGCCATCGACGGCCACAGCAGCCCGGAGGAGGTCGCCGCCCGGGTGCGCGAGCGCGTCCGACGTGAGGTGACCCCCGAGGTCGTCGCCACGCTGGTCGACCAACAGCTCCGGCCACTGGGGCTGCTCAAGCTGGCCGACGGCAGCGAGCCGGCCCTGAAGCGCTCCGACCCCCTCCTCGGGCTGAAGATGCGGTTCAAGGTCACCGACCCTGCCTCCACGCGCCGCATCACCGACCCGTTCCGCATCCTCTTCCGCCCGACCGTCATGGGCGCGGTGGTGCTGGCCTTCCTCGCCGTCACCGGGTGGGTCTTCTTCCGGCACGGGCTGGGCCCGGCGGCGTACGACGCCTTCGAACGGCCCCACCTGCTGCTCCTGGTCTTCGTGGTGACCGTGCTGTCGGGCGGGTTCCACGAGTTCGGCCACGCGGCCGCCGCCCGCTACGGCGGTGCCGTGCCCGGGGTCATCGGTGCCGGCCTCTACCTGGTCTGGCCGGCGTTCTACACCGACGTGACCGACAGCTATCGCCTCCCCCGCGCAGGACGGCTGCGCACGGACCTGGGGGGGCTCTACTTCAACGCGGTCGTGGTGGTGCTCACGTTCGTCGGTTGGCGGGCCACCGGCTGGGACGCCCTGCTGCTCCTCGTGGCCACGCAGGTCCTGCAGATGGTGCAGCAGCTGATGCCCCTGCTCCGCTTCGACGGCTACCACGTGCTCGCCGACCTCACCGGTGTCCCCGACCTCTACCAGCGCATCCGGCCCACGCTCCTGGGCCTGCTGCCGCACCACTGGCGCGACGACGAGAACCGCGTGCTCAAGCCCTGGGCACGGGTCGTCATCACGGCCTGGGTGCTGGTGACCGTGCCGCTCATGGCCTTCATGCTGTTCACGCTCGTCAAGGCCTTCCCCCGGCTGGTCGGCTCCGCCTGGTCCGCGGTGGGCGACAGCTCCTCGGCCGTCGGCGCCGCCTGGTCCCAGGGCGACCCCGTCGACGTCGCCGCCCAGGTGGTCCAGGTGCTGGCCGTCGTCCTGCCCGTCGTGGCCGGGGGGATGATCCTCGGCCGCCTCGTGCTGCGCTGGAGCACCGGGCTGGTGGCCTGGAGCCGCGGCTCCGTCGGCCGTCGGGCCGCGGCCGTGGCGCTCGTGGCCGCCGTCGCGATCTTCCTGTCCTTCGCCTGGGCCCCGCGCCCGGGCGCCTACCGGCCCATCGGGCCCGACGAGAAGGGCCTCCTGACCGCCGCCCTGCCCGGTGCGGCGACCGGGCCGGCCGTCGAAGCCGCCCCGGCTGCGTCGGCCTCGGTCACGGGAGCCGCCGCCGAACGGCGCCTGGCGGGCTCCGACCCGCTGGCCGCGACCTTCGGGACGGGCGAGCGGCTGCCCACCAAGGCGAAGCCGCGGCTGGCGATGGTGCTCGTGCCCAGCGACACGGGCGACGCGGGCGACGCGAGCGGGGCGGGCGAGGGCGCGGAGCAGCCGTGGGTGTTCCCCTTCGACCGGCCGCTCCCCCCGTCACAGGGCGACAACCAGGCCCTCGCCGTCAACACGCGCGACGACAGCGTGTCCTACGACGTGGCGTTCGCCCTGGTGTGGGCCGAGGGCGACGAGGTGCTCCAGGTCAACGAGGCTCGCGCCTACGCGTCGTGCTCCAACTGCGTGACCGTCGCCGTCGCCTTCCAGGTCGTCCTGGTGATGGACGACGCGCGGGTGATCGTCCCGCAGAACCTCGCGGTCGCCGCCAACTACGACTGCTACCGCTGCATCACGGCGGCCATCGCCAACCAGCTGGTCCTCTCGGTGGGGAGCGAGCCGGGCGAGGAGCAGCTGCTCGCCCTGGGCGAGGTCTGGGGCCGGCTGACCGAGCTCGGCCGCACCATCACCTCCTACCCGCTCGCGGAGGTCGCGGCGCGGCTCGAGGGCTTCAAGGCCGAGATCGTCGCCATCCTGGGCAGCGCGCCACCGGTGGCGGCCGGGACGGCGTCGGCCACCGCGAGCAGCTCACCCAGCCCCTCGAGCAGTTCCGCGAGCTCGGCCACGGCCGCCCCGGAGTCCCCCCGCACCTCACCGCAGGCCCCGGGATCCACGGCTCCGAGCGGCTCGCCCTCCTCCGAGCCCTCCGCGTCCAGCGGCACCACGACGCAGGCGCCGGCGCCGTCGTCCCCGGCGGACAGCAGCGCACCGACCGACAGCAGGTCCGCCCCGGCGACCTCGTCCACCGCACCCACCCCGTAGGCCGACCGGTCGGTCACGCACCCGGGCGTAGCGTCGGTGGCATGGACCCCCACGCGCTGCTGGTCGACCACGTCGGACGCGTCCGCGAGCTGGTCGTCTCCGTCGTCGACGGGCTCGACCTGGAGCAGGCCCACCAGCGGCCGCTAGACCGGGGCAACCCGGTCGTGTGGCTGCTGTGGCACACCTCCCGGGTGCTCGACGACCACGTCGCCGGCCTCTCCGGCGACGCGCAGGCCTGGGCGGGCTGGGCCTCGCGGTTCGACCTGCCGCTCGACATCGAGGACTTCGGCTACGGCCACGGTCCCGAGGAGGTCGCGGCCGTGCGCGTCGCCGACCTGGACCTGCTGGTGGCCTACCACGAGGCCGTCCACGAGCGGACGCTGTCCTACCTGCGTCGGCTGGACCCGGTCTCCGGGGTCGGACCCGACGAGCTCGACCGGGTGGTCGACGAGGGCTGGGACCCGCCGGTGACGGCCGGCGTCCGTCTGGTGAGCGTGATCGGCGACTGCCTGCAGCACCTCGGCCAGGCGGCGTACGTCAAGGGTCTGCTCTGAGCCTCACGACCCCGGTTCGTAGACTCCTCCCCGTGCCCGACGCCGCCTCCTCCCCCGCCGTGGAGGTGACGAGACTGGTGATGCGGTACGGCGAGAAGACGGCCGTCGACCACCTCGACCTGCGGGTCGAGCGCGGCACCATCACCGCCGTCCTCGGGCCCAACGGCGCCGGCAAGACGACGACGCTGGAGACCTGCGAGGGCTACCGCGCCCCCCAGCAGGGCACCGTCCGGGTGCTCGGGCTGGACCCCCAGCGCGAGCGTCGCGCCCTGCTCCCCCGCATCGGGGTGATGCTGCAGGACGGCGGCGCGTGGTCAGGCGTGCGCGCCCTGGAGATGCTGCGCCACGTCGCCCGGCTGCACGCCCATCCGCTCGACGTCGACGCCCTGGCCGACCGGCTGGGCCTCGGCGACTGCGGTCGTACGCCGTACCGGCGGCTCTCCGGCGGGCAGCAGCAGCGCCTCAAGCTGGCGCTCGCCCTGGTCGGACGGCCCGAGCTGGTCTTCGTGGACGAGCCGACCGCCGGCATGGACCCCGCCGCCCGGCGTACGACGTGGGAGCTGCTGCGCCAGCTGCGCGCCGACGGCGTCACCGTCGTGCTGACCACCCACCACATGGACGAGGCCGAGCGGCTGGCCGACCTGATCCACATCATCGACCGGGGGCGCGTCATCGCCAGCGGCACACCGCTCCAGCTCACCCGCGGCGGCACCTCGACCATCCGACTGGTCGTCACCAAGCCGTTCCCCGCCGGTGCCCCCGACTCGCTGCAGGCCTCCCTGGGCGGCCACCTGGAGGTCACCACCATCAGCGACGTCAGCCTGCTCATCACCGGTCCCGCCGACAGCACGACGCTGGCCGTCGTCTCGGCGTGGTGCGAGGAGCAGCGCGTGCTGCCCGAGTCGCTCAACCTGGGCCAGCGGACCCTCGAGGACGTCTTCCTGGAGCTGACCGGGCGGGGCCTGTCGTGACCCTGGACCTCAGCCCCCGTCCCGGGGGCGCGCCGCTGGGCTCGCAGGTGCTCGCGCAGGCCGGCATGGAGACCCGGCTGCTGCTGCGCAATGGCGAGCAGCTGCTGCTGGCCGTCGTGATCCCCGTGGTCGTGCTGGTGGGCGCCGTGCTCGGCGCCGACCGGATCGGCCTCGACCTGTCCCGGCGCGCCGTCGACGAGTTCACGCCCGGCGTCCTGGCCCTGGCGGTGATGTCCACGTCGTTCACGTCGCTGGCCATCGCCACGGGGTTCGAGCGCCGCTACGGCGTGATCAAGCGGCTCGGCGCCTCCCCGCTCCCCCGCACCGGCCTCCTGCTCGGCAAGGTGCTGGGCCTGCTGCTCGTGGAGGCGCTGCAGGTCGTGGTCATCGCCGCCGTCGCGCTCGCCCTCGGGTGGCGGCCCGACGCCTCGCTCCCGGCGGCGCTGGTGAGCACGGTGCTCGGCACCGCCGCCTTCGCCTCGCTCGGGCTGTTCGTGGCCGGGGTGCTGCGGGCCGAGGCGACCCTGGCCGCCGCCAACCTGGTCTACCTGCTGCTGCTCGCCGGCGGCGCGGTCGTGCTGCCCTCCTCGGCGTACGGCTCGGCGGGCGGGTTCACCCGGCTGCTGCCCTCGGGCGCCCTCGGCGACGCGCTGCGCAGCGCGCTGTGGTCGGGCGAGGCCGCCTGGGGGGCGTGGCTGGTGCTGGCCGTGTGGGCCGTCGTCGGGGCGGCCCTGACCGCGAGGACCTTCCAGTGGGAGTGACGGAGCAGACGATGCAGGACACGCGCACACGCACCGACGACGGGCCCGGCGGCGGGGCGCGGGGCCTGCGGCGCCTGGGTCAGCGGGCCTGGCTGCGCCGCCTCGGCTGGGCCAGCCTGGTGGCCAACATCGGCATCGTCGTCACCGGCGGCGCCGTGAGGCTCACCGCCTCGGGCCTCGGCTGCCCCACCTGGCCGCGCTGCACCGAGGAGTCGTTCCGCGCGCACGGCGAGCTCGGCCTCCACGGCGCCATCGAGTTCGGCAACCGGCTGCTGACCTTCGTGCTCGCGGCGATCGCGATCGCCACCCTGGTCAGCGCCTGGCAGTCCCGGCGCCGCGTGCTGCGCCGCCTCGGGCTGGTCCTGGCGCTCGGCGTGCCCGGGCAGGCGGTGGTCGGCGGCATCACCGTGCTGACCGACCTCAACCCGTGGCTGGTCTCCCTCCACCTGCTGCTCTCGCTGGCGATGATCAGCGTCGCCGTCCTCTACCTGTGGCGCATCGACCGACCCCGGCCGGAGCAGCGGCCGGCGCCACGGGGTCTCGCCGCGCTCGGCTGGACGACGTACGCCGTGTCCTGGGTCGTGCTCTACGTCGGCACCGTCGTCACCGGGTCGGGCCCCCACGCCGGCGACCTCGACGTGCCGAGGAACGGTCTCGACCCGCTCCAGCTGTCCCAGCTGCACGCCGACGTCGTCTTCCTCCTGGTCGGTCTCACGGTCGGGCTGCTCCTCGCGCTCTCGGCCACCGGGGCCGGTCGCGGCCCCCGCCGCGCGGTGGGCGCGCTGCTGGGCGTCGAGCTGGCCCAGGGGGTGGTCGGGTTCGTGCAGTACTTCACCGACCTGCCCGAGATCCTGGTCGGCATCCACCTGCTCGGCGCGGCCGTGATCGCGGCCGTCGTCACCTGGGCGCTGCTGAGCGTCCTGGAGGGCGACGCGCAGCACGCGTGATGCGGCCACGCCGCGGCGTGCGCTGTGGTGTGATGTGGCCTGTCCGACCGGTCCGCAGGAGGTATCCGCCCATGGGCGTCCGCGCCACCGCGCTCACCCTCGCCGCGCTGTTCCTGGTGGCCGGGTGCGGCGCCGACGATCCGCCCGCCGCGGTCGAGTCGGTGCCCCCGCCCGCGCCGGCCGACCTGTGCGCCCTGGTGCCCGAGGGCGTGACCACGGGCCTGGAGAGCAGTGCCAGCAGCGACGACCGGGGCGACCCGCGCGCGGTCTGCTCGCTGCGCTCCACGTCCGGACCCGCGGTGCGTGCGGTCGTGACCTGGCTGCAGCTGGAGGAGGAGAACCCCGCCGACGTCGTGCTCCGCAGCCAGTGCGCCGCCATCGACCGCAGCCGCCTCGACGACCCGCAGGGCTTCGCGGTCGAGGGCGCCACGCAGACCTGCGCGGGCAGCCGCGAGGCCCGGGGCGAGGACGTCGCCAGCGTCGCGGTGCGCCGCGGGCGCGAGGTGCTCACCGCCCGGGTGGAGAGCCGCGGCGGACCGGCCGCGCTGGAGCGCTCGCGCCAGCTGCTCGAGGGCGTCCTCGCCGAGATCGACACCGGCCGCTAGGAGCGCCGCGAGCTCGCTGGACGCTAGCGGCGCAGCAGCGGGTCGAGCGCGACGGCCACGAAGAGCAGCGAGAGATACATGTTGGACCAGTGGAACAGCCGCATCGGCCGGACCTCGGTCAGGTCGTCGCTGCGGCGGGCCCGGCGCCAGAGCAGGTGGGCCTCGACGAGGAAGACCGTGCCGAGCGCGAGCGCCACGACCGGGTAGAGCAGCCCGGTGCCGGCCACCGGCCACAGCGCCAGCGAGACGGCCACGGTCACCCAGGAGTAGGCCACGACCTGGCGGGCCACGCCCTCGGCGTCCTTGCGGACCGGGAGCATCGGCACGTCGACGCGCGCGTAGTCCTCGCGGTAGCGCATGGCCAGCGCCCAGGTGTGCGGCGGCGTCCAGAAGAAGACGACCAGGAACAGCACGACCGGGGTCCACGCCAGCTCACCGGTGACGGCGGTCCACCCGATCAGCGTCGGGAAGCACCCGGCGATGCCGCCCCACACCACGTTCTGCGTCGTACGCCGCTTGAGCAGCATCGTGTAGCCGAACAGGTAGAACGCGTTGGCCGCCAGCGCGAGGCCGGCCGAGAGCCAGTTGACCAGGAACCCGAGCACCAGCGTCGAGACCACCATCAGCACCAGCCCGAAGACCAGGGCCGAGGTCGGGGTGACGATGTGGCGCGGCAGCGCACGACGGCGGGTCCGCCGCATCTGCTCGTCGATGTCGCGGTCGTAGACGCAGTTCAGCGAGTTGGCCGCGCCGGCCGAGAGCGTGCCGCCGACGACGGTCGCCAGCACCAGGCCCAGCGGCGGGACGCCGCGCTGGGCGAAGAACATCACCGGGACCGTGGTGAGGAGCAGCAGCTCGATGACGCGCGGCTTGGTGAGGCCGACGTAGGCGCCGACCACGTCACGCAGCGTCGCCCGTCCCGAGGTGTGTCCGTCGACGGACACCTCGGAGTGGAGGGCGGTCACGGGGCCTCGCCTTCGGTGGGCGTGCGGGACGGGGAGCGGACGACGAGCAGGTGGGGCACCGGGGGTGGAGCGGTGACCGTTATCACCGGTGGAGCCCCTGGGGGCGACGGTGGGTCGCACCTGTTCGGGTACCGGGTCGTCACGAGTCTATCGGTGCCACCCCGCCTGCCACGAACCCGGCGGACGTGACCTGCACCGTAGCGCCGCACTAGGCTCGAACCGCATCCACGCGACGAGAGGAAACGCACACCGTGCCGACGAGCAAGAGCCTTGACTGGACCGAGCTGGACGACAAGGCGGTCGACACCGTCCGGGTCCTCGCGATGGACGCCGTGCAGAAGGTCGGCAACGGGCACCCCGGGACGGCGATGAGCCTCGCCCCCGCGGCGTACCTGCTGTTCCAGAAGGTGATGCGGCACGACCCCGCCGACCCCGACTGGACCTCGCGCGACCGCTTCGTGCTCTCGGCCGGCCACTCCAGCCTGACCCTCTACATCCAGCTGTTCCTCGGCGGGTGGGGCCTGGAGCTGGAGGACCTCAAGGCGCTCCGCACGTGGGACAGCAAGACCCCGGGACACCCGGAGTACGGCCACACGGCCGGGGTCGAGACCACCACCGGGCCGCTGGGCCAGGGCGTCGGCAACGCCGTCGGCATGGCCATGGCCGCCCGCCGCCAGCGCGGCATGTTCGACCCCGAGGCCGCCCCCGGCACCTCGCCGTTCGACCACCACATCTACGCGATCTGCTCCGACGGCGACCTCGAGGAGGGCGTCAGCGCCGAGGCCTCCTCCATCGCCGGCACCCAGAAGCTCGGCAACCTGACGCTGATCTACGACGACAACGCGATCTCGATCGAGGACGACACCAACATCGCGTTCACCGAGAACGTCGCGCAGCGCTACGAGGCCTACGGCTGGCACGTGCAGACCGTCGACTGGACCAACGGCGGCAAGGAGTACAAGGAGGACGTCCACGCCCTCCACCGCGCCCTCGAGGCGGCCGACAAGGTCACCGACCGGCCCAGCTTCATCGTGCTCAAGACCGTGATCGCCTGGCCCGCGCCGAAGCTCCAGGGCACCGGCAAGGCCCACGGCTCGGCCCTGGGTGAGGACGAGGTGCGCGCCACCAAGGAGATCCTCGGCTTCGACCCCGACCAGACCTTCGAGGTGCCCGCCGACGTCATCGCCCACACCCGCGCGCTGCGCGACCGCGGCGTCACCCACGGCAACGAGTTCGACGCGAAGTACGAGACGTGGGCGTCGAAGAACCCCGACCGCGCCGCGCTGCTGCACCGGATGAAGAGCCGCACCCTGCCCGACGGGTGGGACGCGAAGCTCCCGACCTTCGAGGCCGACGAGAAGGGCGTGGCCACCCGCAAGGCCTCCGGCGCGGTCATCCAGGCCATCGCCGCCGCGCTGCCGGAGTTCTGGGGCGGCTCGGCCGACCTCGCGGAGTCCAACAACACCACCATCGAGGCGGCCGCCTCGTTCATCCCCGAGGAGCGCGCCACCAAGATGTGGAAGGCCGACCCCTACGCCGGTCGCGTGCTCCACTTCGGCATCCGCGAGCACGGGATGGGCGCGATCATGAACGGCATCGCCGCGCACGGCGACACCCGCGTCTTCGGCGGCACCTTCCTCACCTTCTCCGACTACATGCGCGGCGCCGTCCGGCTCGCGGCACTGATGCGGCTGCCCGTCACCTACGTGTGGACCCACGACTCGATCGGCCTCGGCGAGGACGGCCCGACCCACCAGCCGGTGGAGCACCTCGCCGCGCTGCGCGCGATCCCGGGCCTCGACGTCGTGCGTCCGGCCGACGCCAACGAGACCGCCGCCTGCTGGAAGGCGATCATCGAGCACCACGACCGCCCCGCCGGCATCATCCTGACCCGGCAGAACGTGCCGACCTACCCGCGAGGCGAGGAGGGCTACGCCGGGCTCGACGACGTCAGCAAGGGCGGCTATGTGCTGCTCGACGCTGAGGACGGCACCCCCGACGTCGTGCTCGTCGGCACCGGCTCGGAGGTCCAGCTCGCCGTCGAGGCGCGGAAGATCCTGGCCGAGCAGGGTGTTCAGGCCCGTGTGGTGTCGATGCCGTGCCGGGAGTGGTTCGACCAGCAGGAGCCGGCGTACCGCGAGACCGTGATCCCGCCGACGCTCAAGGCCCGGGTCGCCGTCGAGGCCGGCATCGCGATGGGGTGGCGCGAGATCGTGGGCGACCACGGCCGCATCGTCTCGCTCGAGCACTACGGCGCCTCGGCCGACTACCAGCGCCTCTACCGCGAGTTCGGCATCACCGCCGAGGCGGTCGCCGCCGCGGCCGAGGACAGCATCCGGGTCGCCACCGGCTGAGCCACCGGCCCGGGCGGCGCCGTCGCCCGGGCCCTGCACGTCAGGCACGACCACGCACGACACGCACGACCACGCACACCGGGTCTCGGTCCCGAGGCCCCGACTGGGGAGGAACCCACCATGACCGACCGTCTCAAGGACCTGAGCGACGCCGGAGTCTCCATCTGGCTCGACGACCTCTCGCGCGAGCTCATCGAGGACGGCGAGCTGAAGCGCCTCATCGACGAGGACCACGTCGTCGGCGTCACCACCAACCCCTCGATCTTCGCCTCCGCGCTCGCCAAGGGCGAGAAGTACACCCCGCAGGTGCGCGAGCTCGCCGCCGAGGGCGCCGACGTCGACAAGACCGTGTTCGCGCTGACCACGACCGACGTGCGCAACGCCTGCGACGTGCTCAAGCCGGTCTTCGACGCCACCAACGGCGTCGACGGCCGGGTCTCCATCGAGGTCTCGCCGCTGCTGGCCCACGACCAGGACGCCACCTTCGCCTCGGCGAAGGAGCTGTGGGCCGAGGTCGACCGCGAGAACCTGCTGATCAAGATCCCTGCCACCACCGAGGGCGCGCCCGCCATCTCCGACACCCTGGGCGAGGGCATCAGCGTCAACGTCACCCTGATCTTCGGTCTCGAGCGCTACCGCTCGGTGATGGAGGCCTACGTCACCGGTCTCGAGAAGGCCAAGGCAGGTGGCCACGACCTGTCGAAGATCCACTCGGTGGCGTCCTTCTTCGTCTCCCGTGTCGACACCGAGATCGACAACCGGATCGAGAAGTCCGGCGCCGACACCTCGCTCAAGGGCAAGGCGGGCGTCGCCAACGCGCGGCTGGCCTACCAGGCCTACGAGGAGTTCTTCTCCGGCGAGCGCTGGGAGGCCCTCGAGGCCGAGGGCGCCCGCAAGCAGCGCCCGCTGTGGGCCTCGACCGGGGTCAAGAACCCGGAGTACTCCGACACGATGTACGTCGTCGACCTGGTCGTCGAGAACACCGTGAACACGATGCCGGGCAAGACGCTCGAGGCCACGCGCGACCACGCCGAGGTCACCGGCGACCGGGTCCGGCCGTTCTACGACGACGCCCGCCAGGTGATGGACGCCCTCGCCGGGGCCGGCGTCGACTACGACGACGTCATCGCCACCATCGAGCGCGAGGGCGTGGAGAAGTTCGAGTCGGCCTGGAACGACCTGCTCAAGACGGTCCAGGGGCAGCTCGACGGGGCGACCCAGGCGTGAGCGCCACGCCCGGGCACGACGCACCGGTCGCTCCCGTCGACCCGACGTCCACCCGGGCGTGGGGTCGGCTCCAAGAGCTGGCCGACCGTCTCGAGCCCGACCTCCGGACGTGGTTCGACACCGATCCCGGTCGGGTCGAGCGCTACACCCACACGGCGGGCGACCTGCGGGTCGACCTGTCCAAGGCCCTGGTGCACGACGACGTGCTCGAGGCGCTGCTCGCGCTGGCCGAGGAGGTCGGCGTCACCCGGCGTCGCGACGCGATGCTCGCCGGCGAGCACGTCAACGCGACCGAGGACCGCGCGGTGCTGCACACCGCGCTGCGACTGCCCGCCGACGCCCGGCTCGCGGTGGACGGCCAGGACGTCGTCCGCGACGTCCACGAGGTGCTCGAGCGGGTCTACGCGTTCGCCACCTCGGTGCGCGACGGGTCGTGGACCGGGGTCACCGGCCAGCGCATCCGCACGGTCGTCAACATCGGCATCGGCGGGTCCGACCTCGGCCCCGTGATGGCCTACGAGGCCCTCGCGGCGTACCGCCAGGAGGGTCTGGAGTGCCGGTTCATCAGCAACATCGACCCCACCGACGCGGCCACGACGCTGGCCGGCCTCGACCCGGCCACGACGCTGTTCATCGTCTCCAGCAAGACCTTCGGCACCCTGGAGACCCTGACCAACGCCCGGCTCTGCAAGGCCTGGCTCCTCGACGGCCTGGCCGACGCCGACGCCGAGGAGGCCGTGGCCAAGCACTTCGTGGCCGTCTCCACCGCGCTCGACAAGGTCGCCGACTTCGGCATCGACCCCGACAACGCCTTCGGCTTCTGGGACTGGGTCGGGGGCCGCTACTCGCTGGACTCC
Organism: Marmoricola sp. Leaf446; assembly: GCF_001424755.1. Taxonomy (GTDB): domain Bacteria; phylum Actinomycetota; class Actinomycetes; order Propionibacteriales; family Nocardioidaceae; genus Marmoricola. Next base: position 1,445,772 of record NZ_LMRF01000001.1, on the reverse strand, counting down.
GCGATCGGGACCTCGCTGGTGGTCGCCATCGGTCCCGAGCGGTTCGCCGAGCTGCTGGCCGGGTTCCACGCGATGGACGAGCACTTCCGCACCACCGAGCCGGCCGCCAACGTGCCGCTGCTGATGGGGCTGCTCAACGTCTGGTACGGCAACTTCCTGGGCGCGGAGAGCCACGCGGTGCTGCCCTACTCCCAGCTGCTGCACCGCTTCCCGGCGTACCTCCAACAGCTGACGATGGAGTCCAACGGCAAGGGGGTGCGGTGGGACGGCTCGCCGGTCACCACCGAGACCGGTGAGATCTTCTGGGGCGAGCCCGGCACCAACGGCCAGCACGCCTTCTACCAGCTGATCCACCAGGGCACCCGCATCGTCCCGGCCGACTTCATCGCGTTCGCCGACCCGGCGTACGACCTCAAGGACGGGGACACCGACGTCCACGAGCTGTTCCTGGCCAACTTCTTCGCGCAGACCCGCGCGCTGGCGTTCGGCAAGACGGCCGAGGAGGTCCGCGCCGAGGGCACCGAGGAGTCCGTCGTACCCGCCCGCGTGTTCACCGGCAACCGGCCGACCGCCTCGATCATGGCGCCGGCGCTGACCCCGTCGGTCCTGGGGCAGCTGGTCGCGCTCTACGAGCACGTCACCTTCACCCAGGGCGTGGTCTGGGGCATCGACTCCTTCGACCAGTGGGGCGTCGAGCTGGGCAAGAAGCTGGCCCAGGAGGTCGGCCCCGCCATCGCCGGCGACGAGGAGGCCCTGGCGGCCCAGGACGCGTCGACCCGTGCCCTGATCGCCTACTACCGCGAGCACCGCAGCCGGTGAGCCCCGCAGCGTCGACGGACGAGGGCTGGACCAACCCGCTGCGCGATCCGGCCGACCGCCGGCTGCCCCGGATCGCCGGCCCCTGCGGCCTGGTGCTGTTCGGCGTGACCGGCGACCTCGCCCGCAAGAAGGTGATGCCGGCGGTCTACGACCTCGCCAACCGCGGCCTGCTGCCCCCGGGCTTCAGCCTGGTCGGGTACGCCCGCCGCGAGTGGGCCGACCAGGACTTCGCGCAGATCGTGCACGACTCGGTCCGCCAGCACGCCCGCACCGAGTTCCGCGAGGAGGTGTGGAAGCAGCTCGCCGAGGGCTTCCGCTTCGTCCAGGGCGACTTCGGCGACGACGTGCAGTTCGACGCGCTGCGCCGCACGATCGAGGAGCTCGACGTCTCCCGCGGCACCGGCGGCAACCACGCGTTCTACCTCTCGATCCCGCCGAAGTTCTTCGGCGACGTCATCGGCCAGCTGCAGGAGCACGGCCTGACCGAGGGACCCGAGGGTTCGTGGCGCCGCGTGGTGGTGGAGAAGCCCTTCGGCCACGACCTGGCCTCGGCCCGGGAGCTCAACGCCGTCATCAACGACGTCTTCCCGCCCGAGTCGGTCTTCCGGATCGACCACTACCTCGGCAAGGAGACGGTGCAGAACATCCTCGCGATGCGCTTCGCCAACAACCTCTTCGAGCCGATCTGGAACTCCCACTACGTCGACCACGTGCAGATCACCATGGCCGAGGACATCGGCATCGGCGGCCGCGCCGGCTACTACGACGGCATCGGCGCCGCCCGGGACGTGATCCAGAACCACCTGCTCCAGCTGCTGGCGCTGGTGGCGATGGAGGAGCCGCTGTCCTTCGACGCCGTCAACCTGCGGGCCGAGAAGGAGAAGGTGCTCTCCTCGGTGGTGCTGCCCTCGCGGCTCGACCTGCACACCGCCCGGGGCCAGTACGCCGCGGGCTGGGCCGGCGGCGAGAAGGTCATCGGCTACCTCGACGAGGACGACATCGAGGCCAGCTCGACGACCGAGACGTTCGCCGCGATCCGCGTCGACGTCGAGACCCGTCGCTGGGCCGGGGTGCCGTTCTACCTGCGCCACGGCAAGCGCCTGGGCCGCCGCGTCACCGAGATCGCCGTGGTGCTCAAGCGGGCACCCCACCTACCGTTCACCGAGACCGCGACCGAGGACCTCACCCAGAACGCGATCGTGTTCCGCATCCAGCCCGACGAGGGCGCCACCATCCGGTTCGGCTCCAAGGTGCCCGGCGGCGCCATGGAGATCCGCGACGTCAACATGGACTTCGCCTACGGCGGCTCGTTCACCGAGTCCAGCCCCGAGGCCTACGAGCGGCTCATCCTCGACGTCCTGCTCGGCGACCCGCCGCTGTTCCCGCAGAACGCCGAGGTGGAGCTGAGCTGGAAGATCCTCGACCCCGTGATCGAGCACTGGGCCCGTCGCGACGCCGCCCCAACGGCCGACGGCATCGACCAGTACGCCCCCGGTCGGTGGGGCCCCGAGTGCGCCGACGCGATGCTCGCCCGCGACGGACGCACCTGGAGGCGACCGTGAGAGAGCTGACCGGGACCAGCGCCGCCGGCATCGCCGCCGCGCTCGTCGAGGCCCGGACCAGCGCCGGGTCGCCGGCGATGGGCATGGTCATGACGCTCGTCGTGGTGGTCGACGAGGACCACGCCACCCAGGCGATGGAGTGCGCGCGCGAGGCGTCCCACGAGCACCCCGCCCGGGTACTGGGCGTCATCCTCGGCGACGGCCGCGGCCACGGCCGGGTCGACGCCCAGGTCGGCACCGGCGCCGGCTGGAGCGGCGAGACCGCGCTGATCCGGCTCCACGGCGAGGTCGTCAAGCACCCCGAGTCGGTGGTGCTGCCGCTGCTGCTGCCCGACTCTCCCGTGGCCGTCTGGTGGCCCGTCGACGCGCCCCACGACCCGGCTGCCGACCCGCTCGGCGGGCTGGCCCAGCGGCGGATCACCGACGCGGCCGGTGCCACCACGGCGCGCACCAAGGCCATCGGACGCCAGGCCGCGGCGTACGCCAAGGGCAACACCGACCTGGCCTGGACCCGCCTGACGCCGTGGCGGGCGCTGCTCGCCGCCGCGCTCGACCAGCACCCGGCGAAGGTCACCGCCGCCTCCGTCAGCGCCGAGAAGGTCAGCCCCAGCGCCGACCTGCTGGTCGCGTGGCTCTCGCTGTGCTTGCGCGTCGAGGTGTCCCGTCACACCTCGGCGGGCCCCGGGCTGACCGAGGTCACCATGACCACCGCCGAGGGCGACGTCAGCATCGCCCGTCCCGACGGCCTGCTGGCCAGCTTCCGCTCCCCCGGCCAGCCCGACCGCCCCGTCGCGCTGAAGCGTCGTACGGTCCCGGAGCTGCTGGCCGAGGAGCTGCGCCGGCTCGACGAGGACGACACCTACGCCGCCGTCGCGCGGCACCTGACGAAGGAGTCCTGATGACCGACCTCAAGCGCTACCCCGACGCCGCCGGACTGGTCTCGGCCGTCGCCGAGGCGTTCGTCGCCCGGCTGGCCGAGGTGCAGGCCGAGGGCCGCGTGCCCTCGGTCGCGCTCACCGGCGGCACCATCGCCGACGAGATCTACCGCGCCGTCGCAGCGCTCGACTCCTCGGCCGTCGACTGGACCCAGGTCGACTTCTGGTGGGGCGACGAGCGCTACGTCGCCGCCGACTCCTCCGACCGCAACGACCGGGGCGTGGGGCGCGACCTGCTCGACGTCGTCGGCGTCGACGCCCTGCGCGTGCACGCCATGCCGGCCGCCGACGAGTCGCACGCCGACGTCCACGCGGCGGCCGCCGCCTACGGCGAGGCGGTCCGGTCGACCGGCGGCGGGGCCTTCGACCTCGTGCTGCTCGGGCTCGGCCCCGACGGACACGTCGCCTCCCTGTTCCCCGGACACCCCCAGCTCGACCGCGACGACGAGGTCGCACTGGGCGTCACCGACTCCCCCAAGCCGCCGCCGGAGCGGATCACCCTCACCTTCCCCGCCCTCAACCGCACCCGCGCGGTGTGGTTCCTGGTCAGCGGCGAGGGCAAGGCCGACGCCGTGGCCCGCGCCCTGGCCGACGAGGGCTCCGTCCACGAGACCCCCGCCCGCGGCATCACCGCGACCGATCGGACCTGGTGGCTCGACGAGCCAGCAGCCAGCAAGCTCTAGCGACCGGGCACTTCTCGCACGCCCCAGCCCGCCGACCGGGCACTCGGTGCGCGCCGGAGCCCGCCGAGCCGGCGTTCTGTGTACGCCGCAGACGGCCCACCGGGCGTTCGACGGACACCGACCTGGGTCAACGCAGGCGTGGGGTCCACCGGCTGATCGAGCGGCGGGCCGCGGCGTGGGCCTCCTGCAGGCGCGGGACCGGGTCGGCGCCGCTGCCGTACACGTCCTGCTTGGTGAACACCTCGACGCGCCAGTGTCGCGCTGCCGCCCAGTCCCTCCTCGTCTGGTCGTGCGCACGGTCGTCCTCGCTCGTGTGGTGCTCCTCCCCGTCGTACTCTGCGCCGAAGCGGCTCGGCGGGTCGGCGAGGTCGAGGCGGCAGCGGTCCACACCCCGGTCGTCCTGCAGCCAGTGCTGCGGCACCGGGGTGGCCAGGCCTGCGTCGTACCACCACAGGCGCAGCGCCGACTCGCCCGGTGACTCGGAGAGTCCGTCCGCCAGCGGCACCAGCGCGCGCAGCTGCCGGACCCCGCGGAAGCCTCGGAACCTGGCACACTCGGCGACCAGCTCCTCACGACGTACGCCGACGCGCAGGAAGCCGTCGAGCGCAGCGAGCGCGTCGAAGCGCCACAGCAGCCGGCCCAGGTCGAGAGCCGTGCGGGCGGGCGAGGTCACTCGGACGCCGTGCACGGTATCGACGTCGCGGGCCGCCAGTCCGCGCCGATGCCCGTCGGTCTCCGGGCGCCTGACCCGGGTGTCGAGGTCACTGACGACCTGCAAGGGCGGTGGAGCGTGCACCGCCGAGCGGGGCAGGATGTCGACGCCGTGCAGCCAGGCTGCGGTGCGGTCCGCCACGACCGCATGGTCGGGCACGACGAGCGCGAGCGCCGCAGCACGCACCGCGACGTCGTCCGGCGCCTGCGACGCGACGTACGCCCCACGGACGACCGGACGCACGAGCCCGTCGCGCACCAGGGCGTCGAAGTGGCGGCGGGACACGCCCCACCCCGCGGCCTGGCCCCGGGTGAAGGGCCACGACAGCGGGAGCGGGCAGCGCGGCCCGAGGAGACTGCCGGTGTCGTCGAGCCAGTCGGAGCGCACCGGGGCAGCCTGCCCGAGCCGGTCGCGTACCGCTGGCGTCGTCCACAGGCGGTCAGGGAACCGCGTCCCGCGCCGTACGCGGAGTGCCCGCTCGGTCCCCCCAGGCGGACGCGGAACGCCCACTCGGCGCGCTCCGGCGTACGCCGAGTGCCCGGTCGCGCTAGAAGATCAGGTCGCCGGACTTGCGGCGCTGGCGCAGCGTGGACAGGGCCTCGTTGAGGATGTCCTTGGCCTCGGCGTCGGAGCGGCGCTCCTTCACGTAGGCGAGGTGCGTCTTGTAGGGCTCGATCTTGGGCGCCGGCGGCGGGTTGTCGGAGTCCATGCTGGCCGGGAGCCCGCAGCGGGGGCAGTCCCAGGACTCGGGGACCACGGCCTCGATCGCGAACGCGATCAGGGTCCGGTGCTCGTGGGAGCAGAAGTAGGTGATGTTCTGCCGGGGGGCGGCCTCGCCGCGCTCGGCCTCACCCATGGGTCCGGCGCCGATACGGCTGCCCCGGATCGCGCTTCCTCCGCCTGCCACGCTGGTCTCCTTCGTCGAGGTTGGGTCAGTTGCTGGTCTTGAGCAGCAGCCCGAGCCCGACCACGCACGCGAACCACACCAGCAGCAGGCCGACGGTGATCCGGTCGAGGTTTCGCTCGGCCACCGAGGAGCCACCCAGGCCACTCGACATGCCGCCGCCGAACATGTCCGACATCCCGCCGCCGCGCCCCTTGTGGAGGAGCACCAGCAGGATCAGGAGCAGGCTCGTGATGACGAGCAAGACCTCGAAGACGATAACCACGAGCGCGACCCTAACCGATGAGGCGCGCGGTTCAGAGAACCGGCATGTCGTAGAAGCGGCAGATGCCGCCGAACTCGTCGGCCTGGAGGCTCGCTCCGCCGACCAGCGCGCCGTCGACGTCGGGCTGCTGCATGATGCCCGCGACGTTGGCCGCCTTGACCGAACCCCCGTAGAGCACGCGTACGCCGGACGCAGCCGCCTCGCCGTGCACCTCGCCGATCCGCGCGCGGATCGCCCCGCACACCTCCTGGGCGTCGTCAGGGGTGGCGACCTCGCCGGTGCCGATGGCCCACACCGGCTCGTAGGCCACCACCAGGCCGGCGACGTCCTCGGCCGAGAACCCGGCCAGGGACCCGTCGACCTGGGCCAGCGTGTGCTCGACCTGCCGACCCTCCTGGCGCACGTCGAGCCCCTCGCCCACGCAGACGATCGGCGTCATGCCCGCGGCGTGGGCCTTGCGGGCCTTGGCGTTGACCAGCGCGTCGTCCTCCGCGTGGTGCTCGCGGCGCTCGGAGTGGCCGACCACGACGTAGGCGCAGCCGAGCTTGGCCAGCATCGAGGCGGAGATCTCGCCGGTGTAGGCGCCGTCGTCGTGCACCGACACGTCCTGGGCGCCGTAGCGCAGCTGCAGCCGGTCGCCGTCGACCATCGTCTGCACGCTGCGCAGGTCGGTGAAGGGCGGCACCACGACGACCTCGACACGGGCGTAGTCGTGCTTCTTGTCCGAGAGCGTCCAGGCGAGCTTCTGCACCAGGACGACGGCCTCCTGGTGGTTGAGGTTCATCTTCCAGTTGCCCGCCATCAGGGGCGTGCGGCCCCCGGTGGCCGGGGTCTTCGTGGGTGCCATGTCAGTCCTCCAGGACGGTGATGCCGGGGAGCTCCTTGCCCTCGAGGTACTCCAGGCTGGCCCCTCCCCCGGTCGAGATGTGCCCGAACGCGTCGTCGGCGAAGCCGAGCCGGCGCACGGCCGCGGCCGAGTCGCCACCGCCGACGACGGAGAGCCCGTCGACCTCGGTCAGCGCCTGGGCGACGGCGCGGGTGCCGCCGGCGAAGGCGTCGAACTCGAAGACGCCCATCGGGCCGTTCCAGAACACCGTCGTGGCGCCCGCGATGCGCTCGGCGAACGCGGTCGCGGAGTCGGGCCCGATGTCGAGGCCGATCTGGTCGGCGGGGATCGCGTCGACCACGACCGTGGTGGGCGGGGCGTCGGCCTTGAACTCCGGCGCCACCACGACGTCGGTGGGCAGCACGATCTCCACGCCCGACTCCCGCGAGCGCCGCAGGTAGTCGCGGCAGGTCTCGACCTGGTCCTGCTCCAGCAGGCTCTTGCCCACCTCGTGCCCCTCGGCGGCCAGGAAGGTGAACACCATCCCGCCCCCGATCAGCAGGGTGTCGGCCTTGCCGAGCAGGTTGTCGATGACGGCCAGCTTGTCGCTGACCTTCGAGCCGCCGAGCACGACGACGTAGGGCCGCTGCACGTCCCGGGTCAGTCGCTGCAGCACCTCGATCTCGGTCGAGACCAGGCCGCCCATGGCGTGGGGCAGCCGCTGGGCCACGTCGTAGACGCTCGCCTGCTTGCGGTGCACCACGCCGAAGCCGTCGCTGACGAACGCGTCGGCCAGGCCCGCGAGCTGGTCGGCGAAGGCGCCGCGTTCGGCGTCGTCCTTGCTGGTCTCGCCCGCGTTGAAGCGGACGTTCTCCAGCACGGCGACGTCGCCGTCGGCCAGGCCGTCGACCACGGCGCGGGCGGACTCGCCCACGGTGTCCTCGGCGAAGGCCACCTCGCGCTCGAGCAGCTCGCCGAGGCGGGCGGCCACCGGCCGCAGGGAGTACGCCGCGTCGGGCTCGCCCTTCGGACGGCCCAGGTGGGCCGTCACGACGACCCGGGCCCCGGCCTCGCTCAGCTCGCGGATCGTCGGCACGCTGGCCCGGATGCGGCCGTCGTCGGTGATCCGGTCGCCGTCGAGCGGGACGTTGAGGTCCGAGCGGACCAGGACGCGCTTGCCGGCGACGTCGCCCAGCGCGGCGTACTGCCCCATCAGAGGCTGGCGCCGACGTGCACGATCAGGTCGGCGAGGCGGTTGGAGTAGCCCCACTCGTTGTCGTACCAGCCGACGACCTTGACCTGGTTGCCGATGACCTTGGTCAGCGGCGCGTCGAAGATGCACGACGCGGGGTCGGTGACGATGTCGGAGGAGACGATCGGGTCCTCGGAGTAGCGCAGGAAGCGGCCGTCGGCGGCGGCCTTGACCGCGGCGTTGACCTCCTCCACGGAGGTCTCCCGGCCGGCCTCGAAGGTCAGGTCGGTGGCCGAGCCGGTCGGCACCGGGACGCGCAGCGCGTAGCCGTCGAGCTTGCCCTTGAGCTCGGGCATGACCAGGCCGATCGCCTTGGCCGCCCCGGTCGAGGTCGGCACCACGTTGAGCGCGGCGGCGCGTGCGCGGCGCAGGTCCTTGTGGATGTTGTCCTGGAGGTTCTGGTCGGCCGTGTAGGCGTGGACCGTGGTCATCAGGCCCTTGACGATGCCGAACTCGTCGTTGAGCGCCTTGGCCATGGGCGCGAGGCAGTTGGTGGTGCACGAGGCGTTGGAGATGACCGTGTGCTGCGCGGGGTCGTAGTCCTCGTGGTTGACGCCCATCACCACGGTGATGTCCTCGTTGGAGGCGGGCGCGGAGATGATGACCTTCTTGGCGCCGCCGTCGATGTGGGCGCGTGCCTTGGTGGCGTCGGTGAAGAAGCCGGTCGACTCCACGACCACGTCGACCCCGAGGTCGCCCCACTTCAGGTTGGCCGGGTCGCGCTCGGCGAACGCCGCGATCTCCTGGTCGCCGACCTTGATGGCGCTCTCGGACGAGGTCACGTCGGCGTCGAGCCGACCGAGGATCGAGTCGAACTTCAGCAGGTGCGCGAGGGACTTGTTGTCGGTCAGGTCGTTGACGCCGACGATCTCGATGTCGGCGCCCGAGGCGCGCACGGCGCGGAAGAAGTTGCGGCCGATGCGGCCGAAGCCGTTGATGCCTACACGAACAGTCACGAGGTGCACTCCTGGAGGGCTGGGTGATGTACGCCGCCGACCCTATCGGGGCGCGCCGACCACCGGGAACACGTGCCCGGAGTACCTACCGGTAACCCGGTCGCTCCCCCGCCACGCGACCGCTTCAGGCCTCCTCGGCCAGCATCTCCGGGGTCAGCGAGGACTCCGTGTCGGGGATGCCCAGCTCCTCGGCGCGCTTGTCGGCCATCGCCAGCAGCCGCCGGATCCGGCCGGCGATCGCGTCCTTGGTCAGCACCGGCTCGCTGAGCTGGCCGAGCTCCTCGAGCGAGGCCTGCTTGTGCTCCAGCCGCAGCCGACCGGCCTGCGAGAGGTGGTCGGGGATGTCCTCGCCCAGGATCTCCAGGGCACGCTCCACGCGCGCACCCGCGGCGACGGCCGCGCGGGCCGAGCGGCGGAGGTTGGCGTCGTCGAAGTTGGCGAGACGGTTGGCCGTGGCCCGCACCTCGCGGCGCATCCGACGCTCCTCCCAGGCCAGCAGCGACTCGTGGGCGCCGAGGCGGGTGAGCAGCTGGCCGATGGCGTCGCCGTCGCGGATCACGACGCGGTCCACGCCGCGGACCTCGCGGGCCTTGGCCGAGATGCCGAGGCGCCGGGCGGAGCCGACGAGCGCGAGCGCGGCCTCGGGGCCGGGGCAGGTGACCTCGAGCGAGCTGGAGCGGCCCGGCTCGGTGAGGGAGCCGTGGGCCAGGAACGCCCCGCGCCAAGCGGCGACCGCGTCGCATCCCGCACCGTTGACGACGACGGGCGGCAGCCCGCGGACGGGGCGGTTGCGCTGGTCGATCAGCCCGGCCTGTCGGGCCAGCGACTCTCCCTCGCGGGAGACCCGGACGATGTAGCGCGAGCCGCGACGGATGCCCGCCCCCTTGAGCAGGACCACCTCGGGCTGGTGGCCGAACACCTCGGCGATGTCGCGGCGCACCCGGCGGGCCGCGGCACCGGTGTCCAGCTCGACCTCGACCACGATGCCGCCGTTGACGAGGTGGAGGGCGTCGGCGAAGCGGAGCATCGAGGAGACCTCGGCCTTGCGGCAGCAGGTCTTGGTCACCGTCGTGCTGGCCAGCTCTGCCTTCACCTGCGCCGTCATCGCCATGCGTTCACCCTAGTTCGCGTCGAAGACCGCTGCATACGCGGCGGCCAGTTTGCGGGCGTCGTGGACACCCGGCGTGTCGGAGGCTACGTCGTGGGCCGCGACACGCGCGCCGAGGGCCGCTGCGGCCTGCTCCAGACGGTCGCGGTCACGGACCGCGCCGCGGTCGACCAGGACGGTGTGGACCCGCAGGTCGGGGGCGTGCCGGGCGAGCACGTCGAGGTGGTCGGCCAGGTCGTAGCCCCGGGTCTCGTCGGACTGCGGCTCGAGGTTGGTCGCCACCACGACCCGAGCCCGGGTGGTGCACAACGCCGCGCACAGCTCGGGCACCAGCAGGTGCGGGACGACGCTGGAGAACCACGACCCGGGCCCCAGCACCACCCAGTCGGCCTCGGTGATCGCGGCCAGCGCCTCCGGGCAGGCGGCGGCGTCGTCGGGCACCAGGCTGACGGAGAGGACCTCGCCGGGGGCGGTCGCGACCGCGACCTGGCCGCGCACCGTCACCACCTCACCCGGCTCACCCGGCCCACCCGGCCCCTGCCCGGTCCGGACCTCGGCGGTGATGTCGAGCGGCGCCAGCGCCATCGGGAGCACCCGGCCACGGGCGCCGAGCAGGCCCGCGACCCAGTCGAGCCCGTCGACGTGGTCGTGCAGCAGCTCCCACAGCGTGACGATCAGCAGGTTGCCCATGGAGTGACCGGCCATGTCGCCCTCGGAGTCGAAGCGGTGCTGCAGCACCCTCGCCCAGGTCCGGCCCCAGCGGTCGTCGCCGCACAGCGCCGCCAGCGCCATCCTGAGGTCACCCGGCGGCAGCACCCCGAACTCCTCGCGCAGCCGGCCCGAGGAGCCGCCGTTGTCGGCCACCGTGACGACCGCGGTCAGGTCGGTGGTCAGCTGCCGGAGCGCGGTGAGGGAGGCCGCGAGGCCGTGCCCGCCGCCGAGGGCCACCACGGCCGGCTCGGCCGCCCAGCCGACGGGCCCCGGGCCGGGGTCGGTCGTCACGTCACTCCCGTCCGAGGTCGCGGTGCACGGCCTCGGCCTCGAGGCCCTGCTCCCGCAGCCGGGCGGCGATCTCCTCCGACATCGCCACGCTGCGGTGCTTGCCGCCGGTGCAGCCGATCGCGATCGTCATGAACCGCTTGCCCTCGCGCAGGTAGCCGCGTCCCACGGTCTCGACGACCGGCAGGTAGCGCTCCAGGAACTCCTGCGCGTCGTCCCGGTCCTTGACGTAGGCCGCGACGGGGGCGTCGCGACCGGTCAGCGGCCGCAGCTCGGGCACCCAGAACGGGTTGGGGATGAAGCGCATGTCGGCCAGCAGGTCGGCGTCGACCGGCACGCCGTACTTGAAGCCGAAGCTGACCACGGTGACGCGCAGCCGCACCGTGTCGGGGGTGCCGAGGTCGCGTGCCACCCGGGCCTTGAGCTGGTGGACGTTGAGCGGCGTGGTGTCGATGACCAGGTCGGCCTCGCTGCGCAGGTCGGCCATCACCGCCCGCTCGGCGACGATGCCCTCGAGCAGACGGCCGCCCGCCTGCAGCGGGTGCGGCCGCCGGGCCGCCTCCTGCCTGCGGACCAGGATGTCGTCGTCGGCATCGAGGTAGAGCAGCGTGGTCCGCCGGGTGGGGAAGTCCTCGGCCAGCTGCTCGCGCAGGGCGTCGAAGAACACCCCGGCGCGGACGTCGACCACGGCAGCGACGGGCTGCGAGACGCCCTGGCGCGAGTCGACGAGCCGCACCACGTCGCCCACGAGCTCGGGCGGCAGGTTGTCGACCACGAAGTAGCCGAGGTCCTCGAGCTCCTTGGCGGCCGTGCTGCGGCCCGCTCCGGTCATGCCGGTGACGACGACCAGCTCGCCCTGCTGCTCGGGGCGGCTCGGATCCGCGGGCTGCGTCGGCTGGGTCATCAGCCCTCCTCGATCTCGCCGGTGGCGGTGTTGACCCCGACCGTGCGGGGCGCGGTGGTGACGGCCTCGCTGATCGCGGTCGCGGTGCGGGTGCCGATGCCGGGCACCTGGGCGATCTCCTCGACCGAGGCGGTGCGGAGCTTCTTCAGCGACCCGAAGTGCTTGATCAGGGTCTTGCGACGGACCTCGCCGAGGCCGGGCACGTCGTCGAGCAGGCTCTCGACCATGGTCTTGGACCGGCGCGACCGGTGGTGGGAGATCGCGAACCGGTGGGCCTCGTCCCGGATGCGTTGGAGGAGGTAGAGGCCCTCGCTGGAGCGCGGCAGGATCACGGGGTCCTGCTCGCCCGGCACCCACACCTCCTCGAGGCGCTTGGCCAGCCCGCAGAGCGGGACGTCGTCGATGCCGAGCTCGTCGAGCGCCCGCTGCGCCGCGGCGACCTGCGGCGGGCCGCCGTCGACGACCACCAGCCCGGGCGTGTAGGCGAACTTGCGCGGTCGGCCGGTGTCGGGGTCGACGAGCATCGGGCCGGCCTCGGGGTCGACCTCGCCCCCGGCGAGGTCGCCGTGCTCGATCCGCTCGTCGAGCAGGCGTCGGAACCGACGCGTGATCACCTCGTGCATCGAGGCGACGTCGTTCTGGCCGTCCACGCCGCGGATCACGAAGCGGCGGTACTCGCCCTTGCGGGCCAGACCGTCCTCGAAGACCACCATCGAGGCCACCACCTCGGTGCCCTGGAGGTTGGAGATGTCGTAGCACTCGATACGCAGCGGGGCGTCGGGCAGGTCGAGCGCCTGCTGGATCTCCTCCAGCGCCTTGCTGCGCACGGTCAGGTCGCTCGCGCGCTTGGTCTTGTGCAGCATCAGGGACTGTTTGGCGTTCTGCGCGACGGTCTCCTGCAGAGTCCGCTTGTCGCCGCGCTGCGGCACCCGGATCCGCACCTTGCTGCCGCGGGTCTCCCCCAGCAGCTGCTCGAAGGTCTCGGCGTCCTCCGGCAGGGCCGGCACCAGCACCTCGCGCGGGATCGCGTCGCCCTCCTCGCCGGCGTAGAGCTGGAGCAGGAACTCGCCCACCAGGCCGGCGGTGTCGAGGTCCTCGACCCGGTCGGCGACCCAGCCGCGCTGCCCGCGGATCCGTCCGGCGCGGACGTGGAAGATCTGCACCGCCACCTCGAGGGGGTCCTCGGCGAGCGCGATGACGTCGGCGTCGGTGCCGTCGCCGAAGACCACCGCCTGCTTCTCCAGCGCCTTGGTCAGGGCACCCAGGTCGTCGCGCAGCCGGGCGGCGCGCTCGTAGTCCTGCTCGGCCGAGGCGGCGTACATCTGGGTCTGGACGCGCTTGACGAAGGCGTCGGTGCGCCCGCCCATGAAGTCGGCGAGGTCCTCGGCGATGCCGCGGTGCTCCTCGGCGTCGACCCGGCCCACGCACGGCGCCGAGCACTTCTCGATGTAGCCGAGCAGGCAGGGACGGCCGATCTGCTCCGAGCGCTTGAACACGCCGTTGCTGCACGAGCGCATTGGGAACACGCGCAGCAGCAGGTCGACGGTCTCGCGGATCGCCCAGGCGTGGCTGTAGGGGCCGAAGTACTTCACGCCCTTGCGCTTGGCGCCACGCCCCACCATCACCCGGGGGAACTCCTCGTCCATGGTGATCGCGAGCCACGGGTAGGACTTGTCGTCGCGGTACTTCACGTTGAAGCGCGGGTCGAACTCCTTGATCCAGGAGTACTCCAGCTGCAGCGCCTCGACCTCGGTCGCGACCACCGTCCACTCCACCGACGCGGCCGTGGTCACCATCGTGGCCGTGCGCGGGTGGAGGGCGGTGATGTCCTGGAAGTACGACGAGAGCCGGGCCCGCAGGCTCTTGGCCTTGCCGACGTAGACGACCCGGCCGTCCTTGTCGCGGAAGCGGTAGACGCCCGGCTGGGTGGGGATCGACCCCGCGCGGGGTCGGTAGGTCGACGGGTGGGCCACGCGACAACCCTACGAGCCACCACCGACGACCCGATCCGGCCTAGGGTGGGTCCGTGGCCGAGCTGACAGACCCGAGCGTCCAGACCGTCGTCGTGGGCTACCTGCCCTCCCCGGAGGGCCTCGCGGCCCTGGCCCGGGCGGAGGCGTGGGCGACGTCCGCCGGTGCCCGCCTGGTGGTGGTGAACACCGGCCACTTCGGCAACTACAACCACCCGCACTTCGCCCCGGCCCAGGAGCTCGACGCGATCGCGTCCCGGCTCGCCGAGCTCGGGGTGGCCCACGAGGTGGAGCAGCCCACCGACGGCGGCTCCGCGGCCGAGGCGATCATCGCCGCCGCGGTGCGCCACCAGGCCGACGTGGTCGTCATCGGTCTGCGCCGCCGCACGTCGGTCGGCAAGATGATCACCGGCAGCACCGCGCAGGAGGTCCTCTTCGAGGCTCCCTGCCCCGTGCTCGCCGTCAAGGCCGACTGAGCACGCAGCCGAGGCACGTCAGCTGACGCTGATGTCCTCGCCCTCGACGCTGACCTGCAGCTCGGAGAGCGGCTCGTCGGCCGGTCCGGTGACGACCGAGCCGTCGGTGATCGAGAATCGGCTGCCGTGGCAGGAGCAGTCGATCTCGTCGTCCTCGACCGAGGTGACCACGCACTGCGCGTGGGTGCACACGGCCGTGAACGCCTTGAACTCGCCCTCGGTCGGCTGGGTCACCACGACCTTCTCGCCCGCGAAGATGAGGCCGCCGCCGACAGGCACCTTGCCGGTGGTCGTGATCGGACCCGAGCTGGTGGTGGAGCCACCTCCGCCCGAGGCGCTGTCCGAGGCCTCGTCGGAGCCCGACGAGCCGGAGTCGGCACCCGACCCACAGGCGGCGACGAGCGGGACCCCGACGCCGATGCCGAGGACACCCCCGACCAGGGCGCGCCGTGACGCGGACCGGGGGCACCCCGGGGGCAGCGCGGTGGCGGCCTCGTCGGAGCCGAGGGCGTCGGTCGGGGTCTGCGGCGTCATCAGGTCCTCCAGGGGTGGGGGCGTGTCCCGTCCGCACAAGATACGGACGGGACCAAGGTGACCCACGGCGCTGTGGATCGGCCCTGCGGCGGCTGGGACCCGCTCAGCGGGCCAGCAGGGGCTTGAGGTACTCGCCGGTGAAGCTGTCGGGGTGCTCCGCGACCTGCTCGGGCGTGCCCGTCACGACGACCTGCCCGCCGCGGTTGCCGCCGGCCGGACCCATGTCGATGATCCAGTCCGAGGTCTTGATGACGTCGAGGTTGTGCTCGATGACCAGCACGGTGTTGCCCTTGTCGACCAGGCTCGAGAGCACCCCCAGCAGCTTGCGGATGTCCTCGAAGTGCAGGCCCGTGGTGGGCTCGTCGAGCACGTAGACGGTGCTGCCCGTCGACCGCTTCTGCAGCTCGCTGGCCAGCTTGACGCGCTGCGCCTCGCCGCCCGAGAGGGTGGTCGCGGGCTGCCCGAGGCGGACGTAGCCGAGCCCCACCTCCACCAAGGTCGTCAGGTGCCGCGCGATCGCCGGGATGGCGGCGAAGAAGTCGACCGCCTCCTCGATCGGCATGTCGAGCACGTCGGCCACGGTCTTGCCCTTGTAGTGCACCTCGAGCGTCTCGCGGTTGTAGCGCGCGCCGTGGCACACCTCGCAGGGCACGTAGACGTCGGGCAGGAAGTTCATCTCGATCTTGAGCGTCCCGTCGCCCGAGCACGCCTCGCAGCGACCGCCCTTGACGTTGAAGGAGAACCGGCCCTGCTGGTAGCCGCGCATCTTGGCCTCCGGGGTGGAGGCGAAGAGCTTGCGGACGTGGTCCCAGACCCCGGTGTAGGTCGCCGGGTTGGACCGCGGCGTGCGGCCGATCGGCGACTGGTCGACGTGGATGACCTTGTCGACCTGCTCGACGCCGGTGATCTTGCGGTGGCGTCCGGGCACGGTGCGGGCGTTGTAGATCTGCTTGGCCAGCGAGGTGTAGAGGATGTCGTTGACCAGGGTCGACTTGCCCGACCCGCTGACGCCGGTGACGGACACGAAGCAGCCCAACGGGAAGCTGACGTCGACGTTCTTGAGGTTGTTCTCCCGCGCGCCGTGCACGGTGAGCTGCTTGCCCTTGGTCGGGGGGCGCCGGACGGCCGGCACCGGGATCGACTTGCGACCGGAGAGGTAGAGCCCGGTCTCGGAGTCGCGGTGCTCCAGCAGCTCCTTCACCGTGCCGGAGTGGACGACCTGGCCGCCGTGCTCGCCGGCGCCCGGCCCGATGTCGACGACCCAGTCGGCGACGTTGATGGTGTCCTCGTCGTGCTCGACGACGATCAGGGTGTTGCCGAGGTCCTTGAGCCGGATCAGCGTCTCGATGAGCCGCTTGTTGTCGCGCTGGTGCAGGCCGATGCTCGGCTCGTCGAGGACGTAGAGCACGCCCACGAGCCCGGCGCCGATCTGGGTCGCGAGCCGGATCCGCTGCGCCTCGCCGCCCGACAGCGTGGCCGAGGGCCGGTCGAGCGAGAGGTAGTCGAGCCCGACGTCGAGCAGGAAGCGGAGCCGCTCCTGGATCTCCTTGAGCACCTGCTCGGCGATCTGCCGCTCGCGGGCGCTCAGCTCGAGGTCGCCGAGCCAGGCGGCCGCCTCGTTGAGCGGCAGGGCGCACACCTCGGCGATGCTCTTGCCGCCCTCGCCGATGGCACCGCCGAGGGTCACCGAGACCACGACCGGCTTGAGGCGGGTGCCCCGGCACGCCGGGCAGGGCACCTCGCGCATGTAGCCCTCGAAGCGGTCCCGGCTGGTGTCGGACTCGGCCTCGCGGTGGCGGCGCTCGATGTAGGGACGCACGCCCTCGAAGGCGGTGTAGTAGGACCGCTGGCGGCCGTAGCGGTTGGTGTGGCGCACGTGGACCTTGGTCGCGTGTCCCTCGAGGATGGCCTTGCGACCCTTGGCGGGGAGCTTCTCCCACGGGGTGTTGAGGTCGAAGCCGAGCTCGTCGCCCAGGGCGCCCATCAACCGGGTGAAGTAGTCGGCGACGTGGGCACCGGACCAGGGCTGGATCACACCCTCGCCGAGCGTAGCGCCGGGGTCGCTCACCACCAGCTCGGGGTCGACCTCCATGCGCGTGCCCAGGCCGTGGCACTCGGGGCAGGCGCCGAAGGGCGAGTTGAAGGAGAACGAGCGGGGCTCGAGCTCGTCGGTCTCGATGGTGTGCTCGTTGGGGCACGACATCTTCTCCGAGAAGCGGAGCTCCTTGCGCGGGTCGTCGTCGGCCAGGTCGACGAGGTCGAAGAGGACGAGCCCGGACGCCAGGTTGAGCGCGGTCTCGACCGAGTCGGTCAGCCGCCGCTTGCTGGACTCCTTGACCGCCAGCCGGTCGATCACGACCTCGATCGTGTGCTTGCGCTGCTTCTCCAGCACGGGAGGCTCGGCGAGCTGGATCGTCTCGCCGTTGACCCGGGCGCGGCTGAAGCCCTGGGACTGCAGGCTGCGGAACAGCTCGAGGTACTCCCCCTTGCGGCCGCGGATGACCGGCGCCAGCACCTGGAAGCGGGTGCCCTCGTCGAGCTGCATCATCCGGTCGACGATCTGCTGCGGCGTCTGCCGCTCGATCGGCGCGTGGCAGGTCGGGCAGTGCGGCCGGCCGGCGCGGGCGTAGAGCAGCCGGAGGTAGTCGTAGACCTCGGTGATGGTGCCGACGGTCGAGCGGGGGTTCTTCGACGTGGACTTCTGGTCGATCGAGACCGCGGGGCTCAGGCCCTCGATGAAGTCGACGTCGGGCTTGTCCATCTGGCCCAGGAACTGCCGGGCGTACGCCGAGAGCGACTCGACGTAGCGCCGCTGGCCCTCGGCGAAGATGGTGTCGAAGGCCAGGCTCGACTTGCCGGACCCGGACAGACCGGTGAACACGATGAGCGAGTCGCGGGGAAGGTCGAGGGAGACGTCCTTGAGGTTGTGCTCCCGAGCACCCCGGACCACCAGCTTGTCAGCCACGAACTAGACCCCTGCTCACACTCGGAAACGGCTCTGCGACGGTGCGTGCCGGTGAGCTGGACGCCTTCGAACACGTGTTCGCGATCTTATCGGACATCTTCAACACGGCCACCCGAGCACCGTACGTCGCACCACCGACAGCCCCCACCGAGGTCCGCGGCCGCCCCCTAGGCTGGGCGTCATGGCGAGCAGCATCGGCGACAGCGGTCCCTACTCCGGCGACGTCTCCCCCGGCGGTCCGCCGGACACCCGGGAGCTGGCCGGCCTGGTGGTCACCAAGCTGGCCGTCGACGAGAAGATGTCCAACAACTGCTACCTGCTGCGCTGCCGCGCCACCGACGAGCAGCTCCTCGTCGACGCCGCGGCGGAGCCCGAGCGGCTGCTCGAGCTGATCGGCACCACCGGGGTCACCCGGGTGGTCACCACCCACCAGCACTGGGACCACCACCGGGCCCTGGCTGACGTCGTGGCCGCGACCGGGGCGGTGACGGTGGCGGGCGAGCCCGACGCCGACGCCGTCACCGAGCAGACGGGCGTCACCGTCGACGACCGCGTCCGCCACGGCGACACCATCGAGGTGGGCGAGGCCCGCCTCGAGGTCATCCACCTCGTGGGGCACACCCCCGGCTCGATCGCGCTGCTCTACGACGACCCGCAGGGCACCCCCCACCTGTGGACCGGCGACAGCCTGTTCCCGGGTGGTGTGGGCAACACCTTCGGCGACGCCGACGCGTTCCGCACCCTCCTCGACGAGGTCACGACCAAGGTCTTCGACCGGCTCCCCGACGAGACGTGGTTCTACCCCGGCCACGGCAGCGACGGCACGCTCGGCGACGAGCGGCCCCACCTCGCGGAGTGGCGCGAGCGCGGCTGGTGACCCCGCGTCCGACCTAGGTCGCCCACTCCCCCGTCACCACGCCGAGCCCGGCCAGCAGGTCGCGGACGATCGCGCCGTCGCGGCGGTCGACGAGCAGCAGCAGCCCCCGCCCGGGCGGGGCCGTCAGGCCGGCGAGCAGGGCGTCGACGCCGACCACGCGGCAGCCCGGTGGCTGACCGGGGGCCCCGAGCTCGGCGTAGGTGTCACCCACCCCCACGAGCGAGCCGTCCGCCGACGTCCCGAACAGCACCACGAAGTGACCGACGTCGAAGCCCGCCCGCGGGTCGAGCGCGCCGGTGCGCACGTTGGCCAGGACCCCGACGTGCGGGCCCGCGAGCAGCGAGACCAGCAGGGCGGACAGGGACGCGACCGTCAGCCCGTCCCCGGGCACCCCGACGACGTCGACGTCGGTCGTCGAGCGCACGGCGGCCGCGACCCCGGCCGCGTCGGTGCCGCTGGCGTCCACCGACGACGCCGCGGGCAGGCGGTCCCACCCGGTGCGCAGCAGCGGGGCGCCGGCGGGGCGCCACGCGGCGACGTCCTCGGGCCACACCCGGGTGCCGGCGGCCACCGCCAGGTCGGTGACCCCCGGGGGTGCGTCGAGCACCGCGTGCAGCCCGACGTGCGCCGCGAACGGGCCGCAGAGCTGGTCGGGCTGGGGCAGCACCCCGCGGTGCCGCGCCAGGACCCGGTCGGCCCCCGGGAACCTCAGTAGATCCATCGCAGCGACGCCAGCACCTCGTCGGACGTGTGGTCGGCCGCCCAGGCGGCGTCGGCGTCGCGGCAGGCCACGAAGGCCCCGAGCAGGTCCTCGCCCAGCACCTCGCGCACCAGCGGGCTGCCGAGCAGGTGCTCGCGCTGCTCCTCGTGGGTGGTCGCGAGCGCCTGGATCCCCGCCTCCGCCCGGCGCGCGTCGTCCCAGCCGCCGACGTCCTCCTGCACCGGCGCCGGCGGCTCGAGTCCCTCCTGGACGCCGGAGAGCCCGGCCGCCAGCGTCACCGCCAGGGCGAGGTAGGGGTTGGCCGAGGCGTCGCAGGCCTTGAGCTCGACGTTGGTGTGCTCGGTCCCGAGGAGCGGCGACCCCGGCACCAGCCGCAGCGCCGCCTCGCGGTTCTCCACGCCCCAGAAGCCGTAGGCCCCGGCCCAGTAGTGCGGACGCCGGCGCAGCAGCGAGCCCGTGCTGGGTGCGGTCACGGCGACCACGCCGGGCAGCTCGCGCAGCAGGCCCGCGAGGTAGCCCCGACCCACCCCGGACAGGCCGTGCTCGTCGTCGCCGGTCAGGGCGTTGCGCCCGTCGCGCACCAGCGAGGAGTGCAGGTGCCAGCCGTTGCCCGCGACCTCGGCCGAGGGCAGCGGCGCCAGGCTGGCGCGCAGGCCGTGGGCCCGGGCGGCGGCGTGCACGGTCTGGCGCACGAGCACCTGGGCGTCGGCGGCGGCCAGCGGGTCGCGGGCGTCGAGGGCGAGCTCGACCTGCGCGCCGCCGTACTCCGCGTGCACCTGGCCCACGCGCAGCCCGTTGCCCTCGACGTCGGCCAGCAGCCGCACCACGAACTCGTGGACGTCGCGCACCGCGTTGGCGGAGTACGCCGGGCCGCGGTGGGCCGGCACCAGGGCACCGTCGGGGTCCTCCCGCGAGAGGAACAGCTCGACCTCGAAGCCGGCCCGCGCCTCGAACCCCGCCTCGGCCAGCCGCTCCACCTGACGGCGCAGCACGCTGCGCTGGCAGTAGGGCCACGGCGAGCCGTCCGCCGCCACCTGGCGGCCGTGCGCCCAGGCCAGCCCCGGCTCGCCGGCGAGGGCGACGACGTCGTCGGCCGCGGCGAGGTCGGGCACCAGCCGCACGTCGCCGGACGGGGTGCCCAGCGCCTCGTGGGCGAAGGTGATGCCGTCGTGGCTGTCGAAGACCGCGAACACCGCGGTGACCCCGACGCCGCGGTGCAGGGCGCCCGCCAGGTCGGTCACCGGCACGATCCGGGAGCGGACGATGCCGTTGTTGTCGACCCAGCCGACCTGCACGCCGTGGACGCCCTGCTCGCGCAGCCGCGATGCGAGGGCCTCCGGGTCGACGGGCGTGGGCGCCGCGGGCGGGACGGGACGGTCGGGGGTCGGGCTCATGCGGGGGAAACTACCGCCCGGCCCCGCCGGCGTGGGGCATCATCGCGACGTGGTCGACGTCCGCCTGGTGCCGCTGACGGACGCGCACGTGCCCGACCTCCTGGCGGCGATGGCCGACCCGGACGTGCTGCGCTTCACCCGCACGCCGCGCGTGGTCACCGAGGAGTGGGTGCGCGGCTGGGTCGAGCGCTTCGACGGCCACGACCGGGTGGCGTGGGCCGTGGTCGACCCCGACGACGCCTTCCTCGGGTACGCCGTGACCGGCCCCGTCGACCACGAGGGCGGCGAGGCCGAGCTGGGGTACGCCGTGGCGCCATCGGCCCGCCGCCGGGGAGTGGCCACGGCGGCGCTGCGAGCGATGGCCCGCTGGGCCTTCGAGGAGGCCGGCCTGCAGCGGGTGACCGCGCTGGTCTCGACGGGCAACCCGGCCTCGTCGGCCGTCGCCCGCCGGGCCGGGTTCACCCGGGAGGGCGTGCTGCGCTCGGTGCACCACCGCGACGACGAGCGGGTCGACCTGGAGTGCTGGTCGCTGCTGCCCCACGAGCTGCCCCCGACCTAGGGTGGCCCCATGTCGGGGGACGGGCTCAGCGTGTGGCAGCGGTTCGGGCACGACCCACGGGTCCCCGAGCACCAGCACCTCCGGGCCTCCGACCGCGACCGCGACGTCGTCACCGACGTGCTCTCCGAGGCCTTCGCCGACGGCCGGCTCGACCGCGAGGAGCTCGACGAGCGCCAGGACCGGCTGCGGGCCGGCCGCACGCTGGGCGACCTGACCCCGTTGGTGGCCGACCTGGTCTCCGACGCCGTCCCCGCGGTGCCCGGCGGCGGCGCCGTGGAGGGCCGGTTCCGCGCCGACGCCGAGGCGGCGTACCGGCAGCGGGTGGTGGGGGCCATGACGAGCTTCCTGATCCCCACGCTGATCTGCTGGGCCGTGTGGTTCTTCGCGGGCGGAGGTTTCCCGTGGCCGCTGTTCGTCACCCTGGGCACCGCGATGGGACCCATCGGCGTGCTGGCCAACGGCAGGGAGCGGCAGGTCGGGCAGATCGAGCGTCAGCTCGAGGAGAAGGCCCGCCGCGAGGAGCGCGGCCTGCCGCCCGCCGACGACCGGGACGACCGGGACGACTGAGACCGGGCCTCAGGCCAGGGTCTCGGCCACCCGCCGCACGTCGTCGGGCGAGGTCAGGCTGAGCAGCAGCATCGTGACGCCGGCCGCCTCCCACTCCGCGACGCGCTCGCGCACCTTGGCGGCGTCGCCGACGATGTGCAGCTGGTCGACGAGCTCGTCGGGCACCAGCGCGGCCGCCTCGTCCCTGCGTCCGTCGAGGTAGAGCTCCTGCACGTCGCGGGCCAGGTCGGCGTGACCCATCCGCACGAAGACCTCGTGGTGGAAGTTCTGCCCCTTGGCGCCCATGCCGCCCATGTAGAGCGCCACGGACGGCTTGAGGGCGGCGTACACCGGGCCCGGGTCGTCGGTGACCTCGAGGTGGCAGGTCGCGGCGATCTCGAACGTCTCGGCCGTACGCCGCGCCCCGGGGCGGGCGAACCCCTCGGCCAGCCAGGGGCGGTAGAGGTCCGCGGAGGCGGGCGAGAAGAACAGCGGCAGCCAGCCGTCGGCGATCTCGGCGGCGAGGGCGACGTTCCTCGGCCCCTCGGCCCCCAGCCAGATCGGCAGGTCGGCGCGGAGCGGGTGCACGATGGAGCGCAGCGGCTTGCCCAGCCCGGTCGACCCCTCACCGGCGTACGGCAGCGGGTGGTGGGGGCCGTCGCTCGTGACCGGGGCCTCGCGGGCGAGCACCTGCCGCACGATGTCGACCACCTCGCGGGTGCGGGCGAGCGGCTTGGCGAAGGGCGCGCCGTACCAACCCTCGACGACCTGGGGGCCGCTGACGCCCATGCCCAGCACCACCCGGCCGCCGGAGAGGTGGTCGAGGGTCAGGGCGTGCATCGCGATGCTCGTCGGGGTGCGTCCCGAGAGCTGCACGATGCTGGTGCCGAGCCGCAGCCGCTGCGTCTCGCGGCCCCACCACGCCAGTGGGGTCAGGGCGTCCGAGCCCCACGCCTCGGCGGTGAACAGCGCGTCGAAGCCCGCGTCCTCGGCGGCGGTGACGAGCTCGGCCGTCCCGGTCGGGGGCTGCGCGCCCCAGTAGCCCAGCTGCAGTCCGAGGTCCATGGCCCCACCCTGCCAGGGCTAGAAGCCGGGCAG
Organism: Marmoricola sp. Leaf446; assembly: GCF_001424755.1. Classification (GTDB taxonomy): domain Bacteria; phylum Actinomycetota; class Actinomycetes; order Propionibacteriales; family Nocardioidaceae; genus Marmoricola. The sequence goes on along the minus strand of NZ_LMRF01000001.1, from coordinate 1,422,707 downwards.
CACCGACAGCGCCGACCGGGCGCGCTTGAGCACCAGGCTGGCACCGGCCCGCACGGTCGCCGGGGCGTGCAGCTCGTCCAGGAGGGGCGCGCGGGAGCGCGTCCAGTCGGCGTCGCTGGGCAGCGGCGCCTCGGGGGTGCTGCCCGGTTCGCCGAAGGCCCGCGCCATCGACTCGCGTACGCCCAGCAGCGGTCGTCCGTCGCGCGGCTCCCAGGTGTGCCCGGGGCGGCACACCATGTCGTGGCGCAGGCTCTGCACCAGCGAGGAGACCGTCCAGAACGGCGCCGCGACCATCGCGGCCGCGCCCAGGCTGACCAGCGAGGACGGCACCGAGACGACCGGGATCCGGATCCGCAGCAGCCCGGCGGCGCGGGAGCACTCGGCCAGCAGCCGGGCGTAGGGCAGCACGCTCGGGCCGCCGATGTCGACCGCACCGGTGAGCCGGTCGTCCTCGAAGGCCTCCACCATCGCCCGGAGCACGTCGGTGACGGCGATGGGCTGCACCCGGTGCTCCAGCCAGGTCGGCACCGGCTGCACCACGAGCAGCGTGGCGAGCTGACGGATCACCTCGAAGGACGTCGACCCGGCGCCGACCACGACGCCGGCGCGCAGCGAGACCACCGAGCAGGTCGCGGAGGCGGCCTCGGCGAGGATCTCCTCGACCTCCAGGCGCGAGGAGATGTGGCCCGACAGGTCCTGGGTGGGCACGTCGGGGACCAGGCCGGAGAGATAGACCACGCGGGTGACGACGTCGCTCGCGAGGACGGCGTCGCGCACCGTCTCGGCACCGACCCGGTCGCGGTCCTCGAAGGAGCGGCGGTCCAGGGAGTGCACCAGGTAGCAGACCCCGTCGACGCCCTCCAGCGCGTCGGAGACCTGGTAGGCGTCGGTGACGTCGCAGCGCCGCCACTCCACGTCGTGGCCCCAGGCGAAGCGGTCGGGGCGGGGCTCGGAGGAGGACGCGGCCACGACCTCGTGGCCGGCGTCGAGGAAGGCGGGGACGAGCCGCGACCCGACGTACCCGGAGGCACCGATCACCAGGAGGCGCATCAGCGCTCGCCCAGGTGGCGCAGCAGGTTGCGGGAGAAGGCCACGCCCATGCCGCTCATCACCGTGACCATCGCGCCCTCGACCGGGACGCGGGCCACCCGCGGGAACGGCAGCTCGACGCTGACCTCGATGTCGATCGACAGGCGGGTGCCGCCGTCGCGGCCCTCGAGGTGGTACTCGCCGCGGACCTGGGTCTGCTGGTCGGGGTGGTCCGGGTGCGGCGCGTAGGCGATCCGGTCGGGCTCGTCGAAGTGCATCCGCTCCACGAAGGTCGACCCGATCGACTTGCCGAGCACCGGGACCCGGGTCACGTGCCAGGTCCAGGTGTCGCCGTCGGCGTCGATGCGCTGGAGGTACGGCGTCAGGCGCGGCAGCAGCTCGGGGTCGGTCAGCGCCGCCCAGACCTCCTTCGGGGAGGACCGCACCGTGGCGGCGGACTGCTTGCTGGCGGTGAAGCGGGTCATCGTGCTCCTCGTCGTCGGCGGCGGGGTCGGACGACCGGACCGTCCGCCCCAACCTAGCCGGGCCCCGGAGGCACCCACGGCTAGCGTCGGGACATGACCACGGTGACGCTGCGTGCCTCGGGAACCGCCCCCGCCGACCTCGCGTGGGAGCGGTACGCCGACCCGGCCCTCTGGTCGACCTGGTCGCCCCAGATCCAGCGCGTCGACGTCGACGTGCCGCGGCTGGTCACCGGGGCGACCGGCACCGTCCGCGCCGGGCTGCTCCCCCACCCCACCGTCGGGATCCCCTTCACGGTGCTGGAGGTGGACGAGGCCGCGCGCACCTGGGCCTGGGAGGTCCGCCTCGGCCCGCTGCCCGGCCTGCCGCGGCTGCACCTCGTGCACGGGGTCGAGGGCACCGCCGCGGGCTCGGCGACCTGGCTGGTGGTCACCGGCGCGCTGCCCGTCGTGGCGGCGTACGCCCCGCTGGCGCGGCTGGCGCTCGGCCGCCTCGTCGCGCCCTGACCCCCGCGACCCGGTAGCAGCCCGCGACGGGAGTGTTGCGTCCGTCTCATTGTGTAGTCAGTTGGTGTTTTTACAAGACTTTGAGGCAGGCTGGGGGCATGACCTCCACCGCACCGGCCGCAGGAGCCGTGATCACGACCGGCCCCCGCCGGTCCCGACCCCGCCGCGGTGCTGCCGCCCTGCGCCGCGCGATCAGCCCGCTGGCGCTGCTCGCGCTGTGGCAGGCGGCCTCCGCCACCGGCGTGCTGCCCGAGGACAAGCTGGCCCCGCCGCTGCAGATCCTCGAGGCGATGACCGAGGAGTGGCGCAAGGGCACGCTGCAGGACGCCACCGTGATCTCGGTGCAGCGCGTGGCCATCGGCTTCGCCATCGGCGCCGCGGTCGCGCTGGTGCTGGCCACCGTGGCCGGCCTGTCCCGGATCGGTGAGGACGCCGTCGACCCGCCGATGCAGATGCTGCGCACGGTGCCGCACTTCGGGTTGCTGCCGCTGCTGGTGCTGTGGCTCGGCATCGACGAGTCGCCCAAGGTCGCGCTCATCGCCCTGGGCGTGGCGTTCCCGCTCTACGTCAACACCGTGGCCGGCATCCGGGGGGTCGACCCCAAGATGCTGGACGCGGCCCGCGCGATGCGGCTCTCGTGGACCGAGCGGCTGCGCCACGTCATCGCCCCCGGTGCGCTGCCGTCGGCGCTCGTGGGCCTGCGGCTCAGCCTCGGCGTCGCCTGGCTCTCGCTCATCGTGGCCGAGCAGATCAACGCCACCAGCGGCATCGGCTACCTGGTCTCCGACGCCGCCTCGTTCGGCCGCACCGACGTCGTGGTCGGCGGCCTCGTGGTCTACAGCCTGCTCGGCCTGGCCACCGACGCCCTCGTCCGCTCCCTCGAGAGGAAGGCCCTCGCATGGCGACACGGCTGATCCACCCCGACACCCGCACCACCGCTCCCGTCCCGGGCACCGGGGCACCCACCGTCCGGGTGCGCGGCCTGCGCCGCGCCTTCGGCGACCACGTGGTGCTCGACGACCTCGACCTCGACATCGCGCCGGGCGAGCTCGTCGCGCTGCTCGGCCGCAGCGGCTCGGGGAAGTCGACGCTGCTGCGGACCCTGGCCGGCCTGGACCCCGTGACCCACGGCACCGCCGAGATCGACGGCACCGTCTCGGTGGCCTTCCAGGAGCCCCGGCTGCTGCCCTGGCGCCGGGTCGGCGACAACGTCGCACTGGCGCTGCGCCACGGCAGCAGGGCCTCGCGCCGGGCTCGCGCCCGGCAGACGCTCATGGAGGTCGGCCTCGCGGAGAAGCACGACGTCTGGCCCGTCACCCTCTCCGGCGGCCAGGCCCAGCGCGCCTCGCTCGCCCGGGCCCTCGTCAGCGCGCCGGGGCTGCTGCTCCTCGACGAGCCGTTCAGCGCCCTCGACGCCCTGACCCGCATCGAGATGCACGACCTCGTGCTGGCGCTGTGGCGCGAGCACCGTCCTGCCGTGCTGCTCGTGACCCACGACGTCGACGAGGCCCTCAAGCTCGCCGACCGGGTCCTCGTCATCGACGAGGGCCGCGTCCGCCACGAGACCCGGGTGACCGCCGAGCGCCCCCGCGACCTCGCCGGCCTGCAGGACCTCCGCGCCGAGCTGCTCGCCGTCCTGGGGGTCCACGAGGGCCCCACCCCGAGCTGACACCACCCCGCCCGACCCACCATCCCCCCAGGAGATCCCGTGAGACGCCCCCGCACCTCCCCCCTCGTCCGCGCCGCCGTCGGCGCCCTCGCCGCGGCCCTGACCCTCTCCGCCTGCGGCGGCAGCGGCAACGCCGACGCCGTCCGCGACGACGGGTCCGTCGACCTGTCCCAGGTGACGCTCGTCGTGGGCGACCAGAAGGGCGGCTCGGAGGCCCTGCTGAGCGCGGCCGGCGACCTCGAGGACCTGCCGTACGACGTGGAGTGGAAGCCGTTCACCTCCGGCCCGCCGCTCCTCGAGGCCGTCGGCAGCGGCGCCGTCGACGTCGGCGGGGTCGGCAACACCCCGCCGCTGTTCGCCATCGACCAGGGCAAGAAGCTCAAGGTGGTCTCGGCGTACTCCCAGGGCGCCACCGGCGACGCGATCATCGTGCCGGAGGACTCCACGCTGGAGGACGTCGCGGACCTGAAGGGCAAGAAGGTCGCGGTCGCCAAGGGCAGCTCGGCCAACTACAACCTGCTCGCCCAGCTCGACGACGCCGGGTTGTCGTGGAAGGACATCGAGCCGGTCTACCTCCAGCCGTCCGAGGGCCTGGCCGCCTTCAAGGGCGGGTCGGTGGACGCCTGGGCGATCTGGGACCCCTTCACCTCCCAGGCCGAGGCCGACACCGGCGCCCGGGTGCTCTCCGACGGCCAGGGCCTGGTCAACGGCCTCGCCTTCCAGGTCGCTTCCGACGAGGCGCTGGGCGACAAGGCGACCCGCGCCGCCCTCGAGGACTTCCTGGGCCGCCTCGCCCGCGCCCAGGTCTGGGCCGCCGGCAACAAGGCAGCCTGGTCGAAGACCTGGGCCGAGGAGACCGGGCTCCCGCGCGCCGTCACCGACAGCGCCGTCGAGCGCCGCTCCTACTCCCCGCTGCCCATCGACGAGGACGTGGTCAGCAGCGAGCAGGAGATGTTCGACGCGTTCAAGGCGCAGGGCCAGCTCAGCGCCGACCCCGACCTGCAGGAGTGGTTCGTCCCCGACTTCAACGACGTCATCGAGAAGGCCACCGCCGAGGCGAAGGAGGAGCTGTGAGCCTGAAGCTGCACTGGTTCCTGCCCACGACCGGCGACAGCCGGTCCCTGGTCGGCGGCGGGCACTCGGTGCCCCGCGGCATCGGCCAGGGACCGGGGTCCGCGGGGAGCGCGTCGCAGTTCCGACCGCCGACCATCGACTACCTGGCCCAGGTGGCCCGCACCGCCGAGCTGCTCGACTTCGACGGCGTGCTCACCCCGACCGGCACCTGGTGCGAGGACGCGTGGCTCACCACGGCCGCGCTGCTGCGGGAGACCGAGCGGCTGAAGTTCCTGGTCGCGTTCCGGCCGGGCTCGCTCAGCCCGACGTTGGCGGCCCAGATGGCCTCGACGTACCAGCGGATCTCGGGGGGCCGGCTGCTGCTCAACATCGTCACGGGCGGCGAGCCCGCGGAGCAGCGCCGCTTCGGCGACCCCGCGTCGTTCGGCTCCGCGGAGCGGTACGCCCGCACCGACGAGTTCCTCACCGTGCTGCGCGGGGCGTGGCAGGAGCAGGGCGTCGACTTCGCCGGCGACTTCTACGACGTCACCGACGCCCGCGTGCGGCAGGCGCCCGACCCGCTGCCGCAGCTCTACTTCGGTGGCTCCTCGGCCCCCGCCGGACCGGTGGCGGCCAAGCACGTCGACGTCTACCTGACCTGGGGCGAGCCGCCGAGCGCGGTGGCGGAGAAGCTCGACTGGATCCGCGGCCTCGCCAAGGAGCAGGGCCGCACGCTGCGCTTCGGGATCCGGCTGCACGTCATCACCCGCGACACGAGTGAGGCCGCGTGGGCGGTGGCGCAGCAGATGCTCTCCGAGCTCGACCCCGCCGACGTGGCCAGGGCCCAGGAGGCGCTGGGCGCCAGCCAGTCGGTCGGCCAGCAGCGGATGCGGGCGCTGCACGGCGCCTCGACCGAGCGCACCGGCTTCACCGACGCCCACGAGCTGGAGATCCACCCCGGCCTGTGGGCCGGCGTCGGCCTGGTGCGCGGCGGGGCGGGCACCGCGCTCGTCGGCAGCCACGAGGAGGTCGCCTCGTCCATCGCGGAGTACGCCGCCCTGGGCATCGACGAGCTCGTGCTCTCCGGCTACCCGCACGTCGAGGAGGCGTACTGGTTCGCCGAGGGCGTCAAGCCCGTGCTGCGCCGCGAGGGGCTGCTCCGCGGCTGAGCCCGGCGACCGGGTGGCGGCGGGTGTGACCCGCCGCCACCCGGGGTACGTCGCCCACGGTCCTCCTCCCGTCGACCGGCCTGGTCCGGGAGGCCCCGGACCCAGCGACCCCAGCACCGAGGAGCAGACGTGAGCACACCCGAGCCGACCGCCGAGATCGGCCTGACCGGCCTGGCCGTGATGGGCAGCAACCTGGCCCGCAACATCGCCCGCCACGGCCACACCATCGCCGTGCACAACCGGTCGACGGAGAAGATGACGCGGCTCCTGGAGGAGCACGGCGACGACGGCGACTTCGTCGGGTCGGAGTCGCTGGAGGACTTCGTCGCGAGCATCCGCCAGCCCCGCGCGATCATCATCATGGTCAAGGCCGGCGAGGCCACCGACGCCGTCATCGACGACCTGGTCCCGCTGCTCGACGAGGGCGACATCGTCGTCGACGGGGGCAACGCCCACTTCGCCGACACGCTGCGGCGCCAGCAGGCCCTGGAGGAGAAGGGCCTGCACTTCGTCGGCATGGGCGTCTCCGGCGGCGAGGAGGGCGCGCTCAACGGGCCCTCGATCATGGTCGGCGGCTCCGACCACGCCTACGAGTCCCTCGGCCCGGTGGTCGAGGACATCGCCGCCCAGGTCGACGGCACCCCGTGCGCCACCCACGTCGGTCCCGACGGCGCCGGCCACTTCGTCAAGATGGTGCACAACGGCATCGAGTACGCCGACATGCAGCTCATCGCCGAGGCCTACGACGTGCTGCGCAACGTGCTCGGCAAGGAGCCCGCCCAGCTCGCCGAGGTGTTCTCGCAGTGGAACGAGGGCGACCTCGACTCCTTCCTGATCGAGATGACCGCCGACGTGCTGTCGCACACCGACGGTGCCACCGGTCAGCCGTTCGTCGACGTGGTCGTCGACGCGGCCGAGCAGAAGGGCACCGGCCGCTGGACCGTGCAGAGCGCGCTCGACCTCGGCGTCCCCGTCACCGGCATCGCCGAGGCCACCTTCGCCCGCAGCGTCTCGGGCCACGTGGAGCAGCGCGAGGCCGCCCGTGCGGTCTTCTCGCAGACCAGCGACACCCCGGGGGTCGAGGACGAGGCCGGGTTCGTCGAGGACGTCCGCGCCGCGCTGTACGCCGCCAAGGTGGTCGCCTACGCCCAGGGCTTCGACCAGATCGTCGAGGGCAGCAACGTGCACGGCTGGGACGTCTCCCCCGGCGACCTGGCCACCATCTGGCGCGGCGGCTGCATCATCCGGGCCAAGTTCCTCGACCGGATCCGCGAGGCCTACGAGGCCGAGCCCGACCTGACCACCCTGATGACCCAGGAGTACTTCGCCCAGGCGCTCAAGGACGGCGAGGCCGGCTGGCGCCGGGTCGTCGTGGCCGCCACCCAGGCCGGCATCCCGGTGCCGGCGTTCGCCTCGTCGCTGTCCTACTTCGACGCGCTGCGGCGAGACCGGTTGCCGGCCGCGCTGATCCAGGCCCTGCGCGACAACTTCGGCGCCCACACCTACGCCCGCACCGACCGCGAGGGCAGCTTCCACACGCTGTGGGCCGGCGACCGCTCCGAGGTCGAGGCCTGACCTAGAGGGCGCGCCAGCCGGCCTCGTCGTGGACCGCGGTCCCGGCGTACGCCGGCTGGCCGGCCAGGGCGGCGTCCACCCCGGCGAGGGCCGCGGCGAGGGCGGCCGACCCCTGGCCCCAGAAGGTCTGCTTCTGGGACACGGGGTCGGTGCCGAGGAAGCGTGTTTCGACGGCCAGCCGGCACGGCTTGCCCGCGGCGGCCGCGGTGGCCAGCACCTGGCCGCCGAGGTCGGTGATGCTGTCGGGCCCGGTGACCGTGTCGCGGTAGGTCATCGCGGTGAGCCCGTCGACGCGTCGCGCGACCGCGGCGTCGAGCGCGACGCCCTCGGCGGTGGGCACGGTGTGCAGCCAGAACGCCACGTCGACCTCGAGCGGCGACGTGGTGGCGGACCCCAGCTCGTCCAGCAGCCGCAGGTAGCCGGCGACGACCCCGGCACGGTCGCTGTCCCACGCCGGGTGGAGCCACGGCTCGACGTCGAGGTGCACGCCGTCGAAGAGCCCGGTGGCCAGCGCGTCGCGCTGCCAGGCCACCGCCTCGGCCGGACGGTCGATCCACTCCGTGGCCGAGCCCAGGGCCGCCACCCGCATGCCCGCCCTGTGGGCCCGGCGCGACACGTCGCGCACCCAGCCGAGGTCGGTCGAGGTCGACAGCGACCGGGGCACGGCCACGAACAGCTCGCCGACACGCTGCTTGGTCGCCCAGGTGACCAGCGGTCCCGGCGCGGGCCGGCCCCAGACCCAGGTCGCGCGGGACGGGGTGCTCGCCGCCGCGGCGGGCTGGGCGACCCCGGCGACGACGGCCGCCACCACCGCGGACAGCACCAGGGCGATCACTCCGGGCCGGAGTGGCACGGCAGGACGGCGGGTCACGGGCACGGCGGGCTCCTCGGGGGACCGACGGGTGGCCCCGTCGCGGCCACGCTAGACCGCCCATGGCCGTCGGTGTGGACGTACGACGAGACCCGGCGGGCCACCGGGCCCACCGGGTCTCGTCAGGGGGAGCAGGCTCCCGGTCGGACTAGCGCGAGGCGTCCGCCGCACCGGTCTCGCTCGTGCTGCCGGTGGTGGTGATCTCGCCGGCGGCGTTCTCGAGGTGCGCCCGCACGAACCACTGGAACTTCTCCAGCTCGGCGGTGTGCGCGATCACCATGTCCTCGGTGATCGGGTCGAGGTCGCCGAGCTCGGCGATCGCGTCGCGGTTGGAGGTCACCACGCCGCGGTAGACGAGGTCCAGCGCGCCGAGGTGCGCGGCCACCGTGTCGCGGCGCAGGGCGTAGTCGTCCCAGTCGCGCACGCGGGCGATGTCGCCGGTGGTGCCGCCGGGCGAGCCGCCCATGGTGGCGATCCGCTCGGCCACCTCGTCGGCGAAGCCGCGGACGAGCTCGACCTGCGGGTCGATCATCTCGTGGACGGCGATGAAGTTGGGGCCGACGACGTTCCAGTGCACGTGCTTGAGCGTCAGGTGGAGGTCGTTGTACGCCGCCAGGCGGTACTGCAGCAGGTCGATGACCCGGGTGCTCTGGTCGGTGTCCAGGCCGGGGGTGGTGTAGCTGATGTCGGGCACGACAGTTCCTTCCACGCGTTCGTCGGTGAGATCCCTGTGTACCCAGACGTTCAATCTTGACCCGTTCAGTTCTCCGGTTCGGCGGCCGAAGAACGTCCGGATCGTCCCCTGCCCCAGCCGGTCCGGCCGCACTAGCCTGGGTCGATGGACGGGCGCGCCGCCACCCAGCTCCTCGACGAGGGGATCCGGACCTGGGGCGTGCCCGGGGCCCAGCTCGGCCTGCTGCGCGGTGACGACCGGGTGACGGTGTGCAGCGGGTCGACGAGCATCGGCGGCCCGCCGGTGACCGTCGCGACGTCGTTCCACGCGGGGTCCCTGGCCAAGGCACTGACGGGCCTCGTGGTGCTCGACGCCGCCCGGGCCGGACACCTCGACCTCGACGCCCCCGGGGACGCACACGGCCCCGGGCTGTGGCCGGAGTCGGCCCGCACGCTGCTCTCCCAGACCAGCGGCCGCGCCAACGTGCTCCCCGAGGCCGACGAGGAGCTCGCCGCCTTCGTCTCCCGGGCCGCGGCCCTGCCCCGCGTGCACCCTCCCGGCCGGTTCTCCTACTGCAACGCCGGATGGTCCGCGCTGGACCTGCTGCTGCGACGGACCACCGGCAGCAGCTTCGAGGACCTGGCCACGCGGCTGCTCGGCCCGAGCACCACCTTCGGCATGCCCGAGCACGGCGCGGAGGGCCACGAGGTGGGCCCCGGGACGGACCCACGGCCCGTCCCGGCGACGTACGCCCCCGCGGCCTCCGCGGCGGGCTCCCGCTGGTGGGCGACCGCCGACCAGCTCCTCGACCACGCCCTGCTGCACCTGCACGACGGCCAGGGGCGGCTGCACCCCGACGACGTCCGCGCGGTCCGGACGCCGACCGCCGAGCTGCCCGGTCGCACCGTCTTCGACGCCTGGGGGCTGGGCTGGGCCACGTGGGACCGGGGCGAGCACCGAGCATTCGGCTGGGCCGGGTACACCGGAGGGCACCGCGCCTTCCTGCGCTGCTTCCCCGACCAGGACGCCGCGCTCGTGCTGCTCGCCAACGCCGCCGGACCGCTCTTCGGTCCCCCGGGCGGCAGCGCCCTGTTCGACACGCTGCTGCCCGACCTGCTCGACCTGCTCGACGTCCCGCCGCTCCCTCCCCCGTCGTACGACGCACCGCCACGTCCTGCCGCCGAGCTGGCCGGCGGCTTCGGACCGCTGCTCCTCGAGGCACTCGACGACGACCACCTAGGCCTCCACGCCCAGGCGTTCGGCGTCGCCGACCCGTTGACGCTCGAGCGGCTCGGCGGCAACACCTTCGACGTGGTCGGCGAGCCGCCGGGCAGCACCCCGCTCGCCGTCGCCGACGACCTGCTCCACCTCGGGCCCTTCGCCCTCCCGCGGGGCTGAGCGGCGTGGGATTCGTCATACCCACCGCCCCGTGAGGCGCTGCTAGCGTCCGCGCATGCGCAGCGCCAAGGACTTCTTCGCCCCGCTCGCGGTCGGTGCCCCGGCGCCGCTGCGCGAGATCCCCGCCCGCCCGAGCCGGGCCATCCACTTCTTCGACCCGAGCAACCCCAAGATGGCCGCCAAGGTCCCCGACATGGTCGGCTCGGTCGACGTGCTGCTCGGCAACCTCGAGGACGCCGTCAAGGCCGACAACAAGCTCGCCGCCCGCCAGGGCCTGGTCGACATCGCCCGCGCCACCCCCGACCTCGGCGGCGGGCAGGGGCCGACCCAGCTGTGGACCCGGGTCAACGCGCTGGACTCCCCCTGGGGCCTGGACGACCTGACCACGCTGGTCACCGAGATCGGCGACCGGCTCGACGTCGTCATGGTGCCGAAGGTGCAGGGCGCCGAGGACATCCACTACGTCGACCGGCTGCTCGCCCAGCTCGAGGCCAAGGCCGGCCTCGACCGGCCGATCCTGGTGCACGCCATCCTCGAGACCGCCCGCGGCATGGTCAACGTCGAGGAGATCTGCGGCGCCTCGCCGCGGATGCAGGGCCTCTCGCTCGGCCCCGCCGACCTCGCCGCCGACCGGCGGATGAAGACCACGCGCGTGGGTGGCGGTCACCCCGGCTACCTCGTCCGCCAGGACCCCGTCGACGGCGACATCGACGGGTCGCGGCCGACGTACCAGCAGGACCTGTGGCACTACACGATCGCCCGCATGGTCGACGCCTGCGCGATGCACGGCATCTACCCCTACTACGGGCCGTTCGGCGACATCACCGACGTGGTGGCGTGCGAGGACCAGTTCCGCAACGCCTTCCTGCTCGGCTGCGTCGGCACCTGGTCGCTGCACCCCAAGCAGATCGCCATCGCGAACAAGGTCTTCTCCCCCGCCCCCGAGGACGTCGCCCACGCGCGCCGCGTCGTCGAGGCGATGGGCGACGGCACCGGCGCGGTGATGCTCGACGGCAAGATGGAGGACGACGCCTCGCTCAAGCAGTGCCTCGTGATGGTCGAGCTCGCCGAGCAGCTGGCCGCGATCGACCCCGCGCTCAAGGAGCAGTACGACGCGATCGGCACCACCGGGACGGAGTCCTCGCGATGACCGACGCCACCGAGCAGTTCCGGCCCCGCCGCTCCGTGCTCTACATGCCCTCCTCCAACGAGCGGGCGCTGGAGAAGGCCAAGTCGATCCCCTGCGACGGACTGATCCTCGACCTCGAGGACGCCGTGGCCCCCGACGCCAAGGCGTCGGCCCGCGAGGCGGCCGCCGCGGCCGCCGCCTCGGGCGAGTACGGCCGACGCGAGCTCACCATCCGCGTCAACGGCGCCGACACCGAGTGGCACGACGACGACCTGCGCGCCGCCTGCGAGGCCGGCCCCGACGCGATCGTGGTGCCCAAGGTCGGCTCCGCCCGGGCGGTCCACGCGCTCGTCGACGCGCTCGAGCGCCACGGCGCCCCCGACCGCACGTCGCTGTGGGCGATGGTCGAGACGCCGTACGCCATGCTGCACGCCGAGGAGATCGCCGCGGCCTCCGAGCGGCTCACCGTGCTGGTGATGGGCACCAACGACCTCGTCAAGGAGCTGTACGCCGAGCACGTGCCCGGCCGCGCCCCCCTGCTGACCGGCCTCTCGCTCGCCCTGCTCGCCGCCCGCGCGACCGGCAAGGCGATCCTCGACGGCGTCTACAACGACGTGAAGGACACCGACGGCTTCCTGGCCGAGTGCCGCCAGGGTCGCGAGATGGGCTTCGACGGCAAGACGCTGATCCACCCCGGCCAGGTCGAGGGCGCCAACGGCGCCTTCGCCCCCAGCGAGTCGGCCGTCGAGGACGCCCGGGGCGTGCTGCAGGCGTGGGAGGACGGCAAGGGGTCGGGCGTGGTGACCTACCGCGGCAAGATGGTGGAGAACCTCCACGTCGAGTCGGCCAACCGCACCCTGACCATGCACGAGGCGATCCAGGCCCTCGAGGGCTGAGGCCCTCAGCCCACCTGGGCCAGCAGCTGCTGGTGGAACTCCCGCACCAGGTGGGCGCCCCACAGCGACGGGTCCTCGCGCAGCACCCGGTCCTCGCACAGCAGGACCACCCGCCAGCCCGCGTCGGTGAGCCGGGCGAGGTCGTCGGTCGCGACCTCGCCCCGGTCGAGCTGCCCCGACAGCACGGCCGCGAACTGCCGTTCTGCCACCCCGAGCGCGAGCCGGACCAGCCGGTCACCGGCCCGCACCAGCAGCCCCGGCGTGGGCGTCGGCAGCGCGGCCCGGTGCCAGCCGAGCCGCAGCACCGACTCCCCCGCCGTCACCGCCCGTCCGTCGGCCGCGGCGGCCAGCTCGCGCAGCCGCACCGCGCCCGTCCGCCCCGACCAGCGGGCCAGCTCGGCGAGCAGCTCGGTGTGGCGCAGGGTCCCGGTGCGCAGCAGCCGGTCGAGCACCACCGCCGCGAACGCCTCGGGTCCGCCCCGCCCGACGTCGACGGCCGTGCGCAGCGCCGACGTGGCGACCACCGGCCCCAGGCGCACCAGGTCGCGGTCCTCCCACGCCGGCGCGCCCCGGCGTCGGGCGCCGGGGGTCGGCGTACGGCGGCGCAGGTCCAGCGGCACCGGCCCCTGCTCCCACCCCGCGACGTCCACCCCGTGCAGCCAGGCGGCCGTCCGGTCGACCGCGACCACGTCGTCCCGCGCGTCCCCCGCCGCCAGCGCGACGGCCGCCACCCGCACCGCGGGCACGTCGACGAGCGCTGCGGCGGCGTACACCCCTCGGACCAGGCGGACGAGCTCGCCCCGCTCCAGCAGTCGTTCGAGAGCGCGCCGCTCCACCCCCGCCCGTCGCGCCGCCTCGCGGGTGAACGGGCGGTCGAGCGGCAGCGCGCTGGGCACGGCGGGCAGGTCGAGCGGCTGGTCGCGAGGGGCCGCCGCCGGGCGGTGATCGGGGTGCAGGTCCACGACGATCAGCCTGCGCGCGACCGGCCGCGACGTCGAACGACGATCCACAGGCGCGGCCGCACCTGTGGGCGTGCCTGTGGCCCGGGCCGGGGATGGGGTCCGGGTGGTGGGCGGTCAGGCTCTTCGCGCTGGCGCGGCGAGAGGGGCGCGCCGGACCGGGATGACGTCGTAAGGGTGCTGGGTGGGTGAGGTCCAGGTGTAGGACCCGTCGGTGCGGCGCTCGTAGTCCCAGCCGCCGTGGGTCTTGGCGTTGTGGTGACGCCGGCACAACGGCGCGAGGTTCGCAGCCGTCGTCTGGCCGGGCGGACCGCCCTCGGACGGGGCGAGGTAGGGGACGACGTGGTCGAGGTCGCAGCGCCGGGAGTCGACCCGGCAGCCGGGGAACACGCAGTGGCCGTCGCGCAGCACCACCCGCTCGCGCATCAGGGGTGGCGGGTCGTGGGCGTCGACCGCGCGGGTGTCGCCCAGGTCGACCACGGCCCGGACCGAGATGCGGCCGTCCGCGAGGCGGTGGCGGCCGAGCCAGTCGGCCAGCAGCCCGGCCGAGACCGCACCGAGGCCTTCGACGGTCGCGACGCCGTGCTGGTCGGTGAGGTCGGCGGGGGTGAGGTGGACGACCAGGTCGAGCGACCCGGTGCCGCCGGTCGAGGGTGCGGCGTCGGGTCGGCCGGACAGGAGGTCCAGGGCGTGCTGGGGGTCGGCCAGCACGCCGACGGCGCGGGCGCGGCGTACGTCGAGGGGGTCGGTGTCG
>NZ_LMRF01000001.1:1368099-1408505 GCF_001424755.1 Marmoricola sp. Leaf446 | reverse complement strand
CCACACCCCACGTCGTGCGAGGGCTTCGTCCTCCTCGGCGACCGCGCGGTCGGGATCGGCGTGCAGCCGGGCCTCGTGGGCCAGCCGGCGGGCGTCGACCAGCCCGATCTTGTCGGGGACCGCGCAGATCAGCCGGTCGGCGTGCAGCGCGGCGTCGAGGGACAGGTCGTGGGTCTCGCGCGAGATCATCCGGGCCTGCCACACCCCTGGCCCCGAGAGCAGGGTGGCATCGTCGAGCAGGGTCCACAGCCGCGGGAGCCGGAACGCCAGCTCGAGGGCGTCGGCCATCAGCTGCTGCGCGTGCAGCGCCGGCACCCCCAGCGCCGCAGCCAGCTCGACCGGCGCCTCGGGCGCGACCAGCGGCGCACCCTCACCGGCCAGGGGGCGCAGCGGTGCCGGGTCGCCGACCAGGCGGATCTCGCCCCACCCGGCGTGGTCGACCACCCCGTCGGCGTCGACCGGCGCGGGGTGGAGCAGCGCCCACTGCAGCGCGACCCGGAGCTGCCGCAGCTGGGCCTCGTGCTCCTCGGCCCGCGCCTCCCAGGCAGCGTCGACCAGACGCGCCTTGGCGGAACGGGGTGCCGGGTTCATGAATTGATTCTAGGTGGCTGAACCGACAGTATCGAACACGTGTTCGCAGTGCGGACGAATCGCGGTGCCGGGTCTCGTGACGGGACTTCGTCCCTCCTCGACCACCCCCAGTACCACTCCTCCGTCACCTGTGACACGCCCCCAGTCACCCGGACGTCCGGGTGACCAGCAGCGGCTCATCCCTCGGTGAGGTACCCACCCCGGTGGAAGAGGAGGGGGGCGGGGGTGGTGGGCGAGCCGAGGCCGAGGTCGAGGACGTGGCCGATCACGACGTCGTGATCGCCGGCGGGGTGGACGGCCTCGATGCGGCAGTCGACGTGGGCCAGGGTGCCGGCGACGACCGGCGAGCCGGTGACGCCGGGACGCCAGTCGACGCCGGTGAACTTGTGGGGCCCGCGGACCGCCATCGCCTCCGCCAGCGGCTGCTGGTCGGCGGCGAGGACATTGACGCAGAAGTGACCCGCGGACCGCACGCGCGGCCAGGTGCTGGAGGTGCGGGAGACGCAGAACAGCACCAGCGGCGGCTCGAGCGAGACGCTGCTGAACGACTGGCACGTCAGGCCGACCGGCTCGCCCTCGTGCACGGCGGTCACGACGGTCACGCCGGTGGCGAACCGACCGAGCACGTCGCGCTGGTGACGGGCGTGCACGGCGCCGCGGTCGTCGCCGGGCACCGGCGTGTGGTCGCCGAGCCACAGCCCGAAGTCGTCCCCGCCCGTCGCACCCGGGCCGTCCACCGGGTCACCCATCGCGCCGCTCGCCCGACAGCGAGGCGACGAACTCGAGCTTGTCGAGCACGGGGCCGGGGATGACGAAGGGGTAGAGGTCGTCCTGGCCCATGCTCCGGTTGATCATGTTGAGCGCGATGGCGAGCGGCACCCAGGTGCCGACCACCACGTCGCGGAACGAGTCGGGGGCGGCGTCGCCACCGGGCAGTGCCAGGCCGTACTGCGACGCCGTCTCGATGGTGTCGCAGATGTGCAGGTAGTGCGCCCAGGTCTCGGCGAAGTCCTCGAACGGGTGCATCGTGGCGTACGCCGAGATGTACGACGACGCCCAGTCCTCCGGCGGCCCCTCGGCGTAGTGCCGGTCGAGCTCGACCTGGTAGTCGGCGCTCTCGTCGCCGAACAGCTCCCGCGACCGGGCGATCCGCTCCTGGCCCCGCACCAGCTGCCACTCGAAGTAGTGGCCCGACTCGTGGCGGAAGTGGCCGAGCATGGTCCGGTAGGGCTCGGCGAGCTGGGCCCGCAGCTTCTCGCGGTGCGAGGCCTCGGTCTCGGCGAGGTCGATGGTGATCACGCCGTCGGCGTGGCCGATGGTGACCGACTCCGCGACGCTGCTGAGCAGGTCGAAGGCGAGGCCGTTCTCGGGGTCGGCGTGCTTGTCGACGACCGGGAAGCCCAGGGCGTCCAGCTCGGCGACGAGGTGGCGCTTGGCGCGCTCGGCGTCCCAGAACTGCCGCAGCCCGACCGCGTCGGAGTCGTGGGGGCGGGTGCGGGTCAGGTCGCAGGCCGAGCACTGCGCCCCGTCCGAGGACGCCAGCCAGGTGCACCCCGACAGCCCGAGGTTGCGGCAGACCGACCACGTGGCGCCGTCGGGCCCGGCGTAGCGGCCCTCCTCGTCGACCGGCACGATCTCGCGCTCGTCGCGGGAGAAGGCCAGCCGGGTCCCGCAGGACACGCACTGGGAGTTCTCGAAGTGGAGCGGGTTCTCGCACACCCGGCAGCGGTACGACCTCACCCGGTGCACGTTCCCACACCACCCCGCGTCACGCGCCCGCGGGACGTGGCGCGCGGCACAGGCTGCTTGACTGACGCGGTGAGCACCCCGGACCCCCTGGCCGACTGGACGCGCGGCGAGCACTCCCACGACGGCACCACGCACCCGGTCTACCGGCGCGGGAGCGGCCCCGGCGTGATCGTGGTCCACGAGATCCCCGGGATGACGCCGGAGGTGATCGCCTTCGCCGACGAGGTCGTGGCGGCCGGGTTCACCGTCGTCCTCCCCCACCTGTTCGGTACGCCGGGCAAGCCGGTCGGCGTCCCCTACGCGCTCGACACCCTGCGGCGGGTCTGCGTCAGCCGGGAGTTCACGACCCTCGCCACGGGGGTGACCACGCCGATCGCCGGGTGGCTGCGCAGCCTGGCCCGCGAGCTCCACGAGGAGCTGGGCGGTCCCGGTGTCGGGGCCCTGGGGATGTGCTTCACCGGCGGCTTCGCGCTGGCGATGATGGTCGACACCTCGGTCGCGGCACCCGTGCTGGCCCAGCCGAGCGCGCCGTTCCCGGTCGGCCCGCGCCGCTCGCGCGACGTCAACCCCAGCCCCGAGGACCTCGCCGTCGTCAAGGAGCGCGCCGCCGCGGGCTGCCAGGTGCTGGGGCTGCGCTACCGCCAGGACCCTGCGGTGGGCCGACGCTTCGAGACCCTGACCCGCGAGCTGGGCGAGGCGTTCCTCAAGGTCGAGTTCGAGGGCCGCAAGCACTCCACGCTGACGTTGCACCGCCAGCAGGAGGGCGTCGACCGGGTGCTCGCCTTCTTCGAGGACAAGCTGCGCACCTAGAGGTCCGCGACGAACTCCGCGAAGCCCTCCGGTGCCCGTGACACCGCACGGCCCGAGGTGAGCACCGGCGCCGCCGCGGAGGCCACCCACGGCACGCCGGTGGATCGCAGCCGGGCCACGAGGTCGACGTCCTCGCCGGTCGACAGCGGGGCGAACCCGCCCACCGCGTCGTTCGCGGCCAGGGTGAACCCGAGGTTGGCCCCGTGGACGTGCTCGTGGCCCTCGCCCAGCTGGTGAGCCGCGTGCCAGCGGTCGAGCCGGGCCGCGGAGAGGCCGACGGGACGCACCGTGCCGGTCAGCAGCGCCGCGCCGTCGGCCGCGACCTGCGCGTGGTGCCGCAGCCAGTCCGGCGGCACCACGGAGTCGGCATCGGTCGAGGCCACCCACACCCGCTCGGGCGGCAGGTCGTGGTGGACGACCCGGGCCCGGTCCACGCCGGCCGCCCGGGCCCGTCCGACGCAGCCCAGCTCGACCTCGACGGCCTCCAGCCACCCCCACCCCGCAGCCGTACGACGCACCAGGTCGGCCGACCCGTCGGTGCACGCGTCCAGCACCAGGGTGGCCGCCACCCGCACCGCGGGCCGGGCACGGCGCAGCCCGGCCACCGCGCGCGCCAGCGCTACCAGGTGACCGCCCAGGAGCAGCTCCTCGTCGCGCGCCGGCACCACGACGTGGACGGCCAGCGGGCCGGGGCGGACGTCCGCGACGGTCACCGACCGGGGTCCGGCCAGGACGCGTCGGCGCTGTGGACGCGGATCTCGACGTCGCGGTCGGCGTACGTCGCCTGCAGCGGCACCTCGAGCCGCGCCGCCACCCGCTCGTGGACGGCCGGACCGTCGAGCGGCCACCCCTCGATCGGGTGCCGCCAGTGGCAGAGCACGACCACGCCGTCGGGGTCGAGGCTGTCGGTCACCCGGTCGACGAGGCGGTCCAGCGCCAACGGGGAGAGGAAGTAGCCGACCTCGGAGACCACGACGAGGTCGAATCGCCCGCTCGGCCAGCGCGCGGGCACGTCGAGGCCCAGCACGTCGGTGCCGGACGCGTCGGCGAGGCGGGTGCGGGCGGCGCGCAGCGCGGCCGGCGAGCGGTCGACGGCGACCAGGGTGGAGGTCCGCGTCGCCAGGCTCTGCGCCAGCGACCCGGTCGAGCAACCGACCTCGAGGGCGCGTCGGAATCGTGCCCGCGGCAGGGCGGCGAGCACGAGGTCGCGCTTGCGCTTCTCGTACCACCGGCTCTCCACGCCCCAGGGGTCGGCGTCCTGCTCGTGCACGCTGTCGAGCGCGTCGTCGGGGCACTCGGTCGGCGGGGTCACCAGCAGGTGCTCGACGGTGCCGGCGAAGTGCTCCAGCAGCTCGGGGCCCAGCAGGGTGCCGTCGCCCGGCTCGTCGGACAGCGGCGCCACCTGGCTGCGGTGGCTGGCGATGGCGCGCTGCTTGGCCTGCGCCGCGGGTCCGGTGAGCGTGAGCGGCCGCAGCCGCGACCACGGTGCCTCGGCGGGCGTGCCCCAGTGCCAGAACCAGACGGGGTACTCCCACAGCGTCGCGTCCGTACGCCGCGCCGCCGCCGCCGCCGCCCGTCCCGCGGCCTCGTGGTCGGGGTGGCCGTCCTCGCGCCAGGGTGCGGCGAGGACCGTCCGCTCGCCCGCTCCCCCGGCGACGACGAGCTCGACCAGGCGCCGCGTCAGGCGCTCCTGGTGCTCGGCCAGGTCGCCGTCGGGGAGCTGCAGCCGCACCAGCTGCCCCTCCCCGACCCCCAGCTCGAGCGCTGCGGCCCGGGCCTCGTGGGCCCGCACCGCCGCGAGCTGCTGCGGGGTCGTGGTCGGCGAGCCGGGGTGGCTGCCCTCCCCGTCGGTGGCGCACACCAGGTGCACGCACACGCCGGCGTCGCGGGCCGCGGCCACCAGGCCCCCGGCGCCCAGCGACTCGTCGTCGGGGTGCGCGGCGACGACCACGAGGTGGTGCACGCCGCGGAGGTCCAGCGGCTCGCCCGCCGCCCACGCGGGGTGGGCGCGCCAGTCGCGGGCCGAGGTGCCCGGACCGACGTGGGTGAACTCGTGCGGGGTCGGCACCCTCACCACCACCGCTCGACGTCGGGGGCCGCGGCCAGCACCAGCGAGCCCAGCCGGGCCAGGTCGCGCTCGGCGTGGTGCTGGCGCAGGTAGAGACCGAGGTCGGCCACCCGCCGCGCGTGCGGCTCCTCGGTGGCGAGCGGGCCCGGTCCGAGCGCGCGACCGGTCCGGTCGAGCACCTCGGTCGTCGCGTCGGCGACCTGCTGGCGCACCCGGGTGGCGACCAGGTCCGCGCGGGCGGCGTCGGGACGGGTGTCGGCGAGGTCGGCGGCCGCCGCCAGCGCGCCGCGGGCACCGTCCAGGACGGCGTCGACGGCGCCGAGGTGGGTCAGCGCGAGCTGGTCGGGCTCGCGTCGCCCGGCCGACTCGCGCAGCCGGCGGGCCACGCCCACGGCCCCGCCGAACCACACCGCGGCGACGCCGGCGCCGCCCCAGGCGAAGCCGGGGCGGGTGAGGTACCAGTCGGGGTCCCCGACCGGGGTCGCCGGCACCGCGTCGAGGCGCAGGCCGGTGCTGCGCACGGCGGCGAGGCCGCGCGCCACCCAGCCGCCGGTGGCCTGCCGGGCCACCCCGGCGGCGCCCAGGTCGACGGCGAAGAGCCCGCGGCGGGTCTCGTCGACCCAGGCGGTCACCAGGGCGTGGTCGACGTGGTCGGCCAGGGAGCACCACGACTTCTCGCCGTCGAGCACCCACCCGTCGGGGGTCTGCCGCGCCTGCAGCCGGTGAGGACCCTCCGCGGCGTACACGCCCCAGGTGGCGTCGTCGGGGGCGTCGGGCGCGACCGAGCCCGCGGCGGCCGCCTCGGCGAGCACCGCGAGGGCGTCGAGGTGGGGCTCGACGACCCGGGCGACGGTGAGGTCCACCGCGCCGAGGGTGGCCAGCGCCTCCCACAGCCCGACGGTGTCGCCCCCGGCCGGCAGCGGCAGCGTGCGGCCCAGCAGCACGGCCAGGTCGAGGGCCGCGGCGAGGTCCGGGCCGGCCGCGTCGGCGTACGCCGCTCGCACGGCGTCCTCGACGAGCGGGCCCAGCACGGGTGACGCGGCTCGCCCCTGGCGCAGCCGGACGGGGGTGGGGGGCACCGGGTCGCTCCTCGGGCTGGGGTGTCGCACGGACGCACGACGTCCCGACGCTAGCCGTGACCACCTGGCCCGACCTCCCCCACAGGGGTGGCCGTACGCCGTCCGACAGCGGCCGTCACCCCCCTCGTCTATCCTGGCCCCCATGTCCACGCCGGCTCCGGAGCGCACCCCCGGGAGCGACGTCGTCCGCGTCGCGATCATGAACGACTACGAGGTCGTGGTGCAGGGCGTGCGCCGCATGCTGGAGCCGTTCGCCTCGCGCGTGCAGGTCGTCGAGCTCGACAGCGGCGTCCCCGTCAGCAGCCCCGTCGACGTGCTGCTCTACGACGCGTTCACCCGCGAGCGGGCCGTCGGCCCGGTCGCCGAGGTGCTCGCCACCACGGCCGCCCCCGTGGTGATCTACACCTGGCACCTCGACCCGCAGCTCGTCCAGGAGTGCCTCGACCTGGGCGTGGCCGGCTGCCTCAGCAAGACCTCCGCGGCCGAGGAGGTCGTCGACGCGCTCGAGAAGGTCGCCGCCGGCTCGGTGGTGGTCAGCCAGGCCCCCGAGGACGCCGAGGCCACGATCAGCGCCGGCGACTGGCCCGGCCGCGGGCTCGGCCTGAGCGCTCGCGAGTCCGAGGTGCTGGCCCTGATCGCGCAGGGCCTGTCCAACCAGGAGGTGGCCGCCCGCGCCTACCTCTCCATCAACTCGGTCAAGACCTACATCCGCTCGGCCTACCGCAAGATCGGCGTGCAGCGGCGCAGCCAGGCGGTGCTGTGGGCCGTGCGCCACGGGTTCAACCCCGACGAGACCCGCACCGTCCTCGACCCGCCGGGCGCGGTCACCGGGACCCGCTAGGTCCGGTCGCCGGCCAGGTGCTCCAGCGCGACGCGATAGCCGTCGACGCCCTGCCCGACCACCTCGTGCGCCGCGTGCGGCGTGACGTAGGAGGTGTGGCGGAACTCCTCCGGCCGGTTCTTCGGGTCGCTGATGTGGACCTCGACCAGCGGCGCCGTCAGCTGCGCGCACGCGTCGTAGAGCGCCAGCGAGTAGTGCGTCCAGGCCGCGGCGTTGAGCACCACCGGCGTGCCGTCGTCGGCCGCCTGGTTGAGCCAGTCGAGCAGCTCGCCCTCGTGGTTGGTCTGCCGGACCTCGACGGCCAGCCCCAGGTCGTGGCCCCACTGCTCGCACAGGCCGACCAGGTCGGCGTACGTCGTGTGGCCGTAGATCTCCGGCTGCCGCTTGCCCAGCCGGCCCAGGTTGGGCCCGTTGAGCACCAGCACGGTCGTGGGCTCGGTCATGGTGTCCCCCTCCGGACGTGGTCGTAGGCGGCGCGCAGCGCGTCCTCCTCGGGCCCGGCCAGCACCGTCGGCCGGCCCAGGCCGTCGAGCACGAGGAACCGCAGCCGGTCGCCGCGGGCCTTCTTGTCGACCCGCATCGTGGTCAGCAGGTCCTCGAAGCCGAGGTCGTCGGCGTCGACGTCGGCGAGCCGCACCGGGAGCCCGACGGACCGCAGCACCGCCTCGTGCCGGTCGGCCGTGGCGTCGTCGAGGCGCCCGACCCGGCGGGCGAGCTCGGCGACGTAGACCATGCCCAGCGCCACCGCCTCGCCGTGACGGACGCGGTAGCCGGTGCCCCGTTCGACGGCGTGGGCCAGGGTGTGGCCGTAGTTGAGCGCCTCGCGACCCGGGTGGCCGTCGCGGCCGCCCGTCTCGCGCAGGTCGTCGACCACGACGTCGACCTTGACCGCGACCGCGCGCTCCACCAGCTCGCGGAGCGCGGGCGAGGCGGGGTCGAGCGCGGCGGCCGGATCGGCCTCGACCAGCGCCAGGATCCCGGGGTCGGCGATGAAGCCGCACTTGACCACCTCGGCCAGCCCGGCGACCAGCTCGGGCCGCGGCAGCGTGGCCAGGGCGTCGAGGTCGCACAGCACGCCGGCCGGCTCGTGGAAGCTGCCCACGAGGTTCTTGCCAGCACCGGTGTTCATGCCGGTCTTGCCCCCGACGGCCGCGTCGACCATGGCCAGCAGCGTGGTGGGCACGTGGACGACGGGGACGCCGCGCAGCCAGGTCGCGGCGATGAACCCGCCCATGTCGGTGGTCGCGCCGCCGCCGACGGTCACCACCGCGTCGGAGCGGGTGAACCCGGCCTCGCCCAGCGCCTCCCACGCCTCGGCGGCCACCACGGCCGTCTTAGCGTGCTCGCCGTCGGGCAGCGGCAGGTCGAGCACCTCGAGACCGTCGAGCTGGTCGCGCACGCGGTCGACGAGGTCGCCGAGGCCGGGCGCGTGGCACAGCGCCACCCGTCGTACGCCGGGACCGAGCAGGCCGGGCAACCGGTCGAGCACGTCGTGGCCGATCACCACGTCGTAGGGCGACGCGCCACCGACGTGGACCACCCTCGCCTCAGCCACGGGGAGCCTCCAGCCGGGCCAGCACCTGCTCGACGACCTGGTCGACGTCGAGGCCGTCGGTCTCCACGACGTGGACCGCGACCGACTCGTAGACCGGGGTGCGCTCGTCGATCAGCTGCTTGATCCGGCCGCGGACGTTGCCCAGCAGCATCGGCCGGGAGACTCCCAGGCCGACGCGCGAGGCGGCGTCGCCGAGCCCCACGCGGAGGAACACGACCTCGTGGCCGGCCAGCAGGGCGCGGGTCGCTTCGTCGGTCACCGCGCCGCCACCCAGCGCGAGCACGCCGTCGTGGCCCGCGAGGGCCTCGGCCACCGCCTCGCGCTCGAGCCGGCGGAAGTGCGCCTCGCCGGAGTCGACGAAGATGTCGGAGACCGACCGGCCCTCGCGCTCCTCCACGTCGAGGTCGGAGTCGCGGAACGGCACGCCCCAGTGCGCGGCCAGTCGACGGCCGACCGTGGTCTTCCCGGCGCCCATGGTGCCGACGAGGACGACCCGCGGCCGGGTGGCCCCGGCGCTGCCGCTGCCGCCGGTGCTCACCGGAACCGCAGCGTGTCGAGGTAGCTCCCGACGTTGCGCCGGGTCTCCCCCACGCTGTCGCCGCCGAACTTCTCCACGACCGCGTCGGCCAGCACCAGCGCCACCATCGCCTCGGCCACGATGCCGGCGGCCGGGACCGCGCAGACGTCGGAGCGCTGGTGGTCGGCGACGGTGGCCTCGCCGGTGGCGACGTCGACCGTCCGCAGCGCACGGGGCACGGTCGCGATCGGCTTCATCGCGGCGCGCACCCGCAGCACCTCGCCGGTCGACATCCCGCCCTCGGTGCCGCCCGAGCGTCCCGACGTACGCCGCAGCGCGCCGTCCTCGGTGACGATCTCGTCGTGCGCGAGCGACCCGGGGGTGGCCGCGAGCTCGAAGCCGTCGCCGACCTCGACGCCCTTGATGGCCTGGATGCCCATCAGCGCGCCGGCCAGGCGGGCGTCGAGGCGCCGGTCCCAGTGCACGTGGGAGCCCAGGCCCGGCGGCAGGCCGTGGACCACGACCTCGACGACCCCGCCGAGGGTGTCGCCGTCCTTGTGGGCCTGGTCGATCCGCTCGACCATCTGCTTGGAGGCGTCCGGGTCCAGGCACCGCACCGGGTCCTCGTCGAGCCGCGCGACGTCGTCCGGGCCGGGCACCGAGCCGGCCGGGGCGGGCACGCCGCCGAGCTCGACGACGTGGGAGACCAGCCGGGCGCCGGTGGCCTGCTCGAGGAAGGCCGAGGCGACGCGGCCGAGCGCCACGCGGGCCGCGGTCTCGCGGGCCGAGGCCCGCTCGAGCACCGGGCGCGACTCGGTGAAGTCGTACTTCTGCATGCCGACCAGGTCGGCGTGGCCCGGGCGGGGTCGCGTCAGCGGGGCGTTGCGGGCCAGCGCCTCGAGCTCGGCGGCGTCGACGGGGTCGGCCGACATCACCTTCTCCCACTTGGGCCACTCGGTGTTGCCGACCTCGATCGCCACCGGACCGCCCTGCGTCTCGCCGTGGCGGACGCCGCCGGTGACGCGCACCTGGTCCTGCTCGAACTTCATCCGGGCGCCGCGGCCGTAGCCCAGCCGGCGACGGGCCAGGGCGTCGGAGATGTCCTCGGAGGTGACCCGGACGTGGGCGGGGAGGCCCTCGAGGATCGCGGTGAGGGAGGGTCCGTGGGACTCCCCCGCGGTGAGCCAGCGCAACATGGCGCCAGTCTCCCACGGGGCCCGGGGCCCTCCCGGCCCCTCCCTAGTAGCCGAGACCCGCCGCGATCACGGGCGCCGCGACCACCGCGACCGCCGCCCCGACCAGCATGAACGGGCCGTAGGGGTAGCGGCGCCGGAGGCTGCGCCGCAGCAGCGAGAGCACCACGCCGCCGATCCCACCGAGGAACACCATCAGCCCCAGCCCGACCAGGGCGTGCGACCAGCCGAGGTAGCCCAGCGCCGGCCCCAGCACGCGCGCGAGCCGGACGTCGCCGAACCCCCAGGCGTGCAGCACGGCCCAGAAGACCCAGAACCAGCCGCCCACCACCAGCCAGCCGCCGCCCGCGCGCAGCAGCCCGCCCCAGTCACCGTCGAGCAGGGCGGCCAGGGGCAGCAGCACCGCGAGCCCGGCGTACGTCGGGTGCAGGACGCGCGTCGGGAGCAGGGTGGTCCGCCAGTCGACCACCAGCAGCACCGCGCCGACCGGGACCAGCGGCACGAGGTAGAGCAGCGCGCCGGTCCAGCCGAGGGCCGCCCCGAACATCGCCCCCACCAGGGCGCAGGCCAGCACCAGCCCGAGGCGCAGGCCGGGGAGCGCCGCGATGGCGGCGTACGGCTCCTTGGGGGGTGGCGGACCCAGCGGCGAGGCGGCGACCGCGACGGGCGGCGTCTCGACGAGCGGCTCCCCCGCGAGCGTCGGCTCGGGCGCCGCCGGGGCGCCGGGCTCGGGCTCGGGCTCGGGGAGCCGGGCCAGCAGCGCCGGCGCGGGCAGCGCGAGCAGGCCGCACGCCAGGCCGACCACCAGGGTGGGCAGCAGCGAGGCCTCGGTCCAGGGCATCCCCGGGACGCTAGGCCCTCGGGGCGACGGCGGGGCCGTCGTCCACAGGGCCGGGGCCGTCGACGGCGCCGTAGGTGGTGTGGCCGCGCCGGTGCAGCTCGCGCAGCGCGGCGACGCGCAGCAGCTCGACGGGCACCGAGCGCCCGGCCATCACCTGCAGCTGCAGCACGGCCTGGTGCGCGAGCAGGTCGAGGCCGCTGACCAGGGGCCGGCCGGACTCCTCCGCGGCGCGGGCGAGGGGGGTCGGCCAGGGGTCGTAGACGACCTCGAAGACCCGTGGCACGCCCGCGGCCGCGGCGAGCACCTCCGGGGTCTGGGCCCGTCCGGGGATGGTCGACACGAGGAGGTCGGCCCCGGACCCCTCGCCCAGGTCGCCGCGCGCCACCGCCTCGGGCAGGCTGCCGACGGTGACCTGCGGGGCCCGTCGGTGCCGGCGGACGGTCTCCACGGTCTCGGCGGCGCGGGCGGGCAAGCGCACCAGCACGTGGGCCCGGGTGCAGCCGAGCTCGACCAGCCCGAGCAGCACCGAGGTGGCGGTCGCGCCGCCGCCCAGCACGACCACCTCGCGCACCGGGTCGTGGACCCGCTCGACCAGGGCCGCCATCGCGCCGGGCACGTCGGTGTTGAACCCCAGCCGCCGGCGGTCGCCGAGCAGGAGCGTGTTGACTGCCCCCGAGACGCGGGCCCAGTCGTCGAGGGAGTCCACCAGCGGCACCACGGTGCGCTTGAGCGGCATCGTCAGCGACAGCCCCCGCCAGCTGCGGTCGAGCGAGGCCAGGTGGGCCGGCAGGTCGTCCGAGGCGAGCTCGACGGCGTCGTAGGTCCAGTCGAGCCCCAGCTCGGCGTACGCCGCCCGGTGCATGGCAGGTGAGAGGGAGTGGGCCACGGGGGTGCCCACCACGGCGCAGCGCACGGGCCTAGCAGTCCTCGTTGGTGCGGCAGTACTCGCGGAGCTTCTCCACCCACCTGTTGTGCTCCGCCAGCGTCTCGGAGAAGCGGGTGGTGTCGGCCTCGTAGTCGGGCACGAAGAACAGCCAGTCGCCCTGGGCCGGCTCCAGAGCCGCCTCGATGGTCTCTTGGCCGGGCGAGCCGATCGGGCCGGGCGGGAGGCCGGTGTACTTGTAGGTGTTGTACTGCGAGTCGGAGTCGCGCTCGGCCGAGGTGGTCCACACGTCGCCGGAGCGGCCGCTGACGTAGGACACCGTCGAGTCCAGCTGCAGCGCCATGTCGTCGTCGAGCCGGTTGTAGAGCACCCGGGCCACGCGCGGGTAGTCCTCGGACTTGTTGGCCTCGTACTCCAGGATGCTGGCCACCGTGAGCACCTGCTCGGGGGTGAGCCCGAGGTCGGCGGCGCGGGCCTCGATGTCCAGGTCGGTCTCGACGGCCTTGGTCTTGGCCACCATCTGGCTGATCAGCTCGACCGCCGTCATCTTCGGCGGCACGGTGTAGGTGGCGGGGAACAGGTAGCCCTCGGGGTTGCCCGCGGCGTCGGCGGGCAGCCCGATGGCCTCGGCGTCGGCCAGGGCCCGGACCACGGCACGGCGCCGGATGTCGGTGTTCTCCGCGATGGAGTCCACCACCTGGCGGACCCGGGCGCCCTCGGGCACGGTCACGAGTGCCTGCACCAGGTTGGCGGGGTCGACGAGCACGTCGAGGGCGTCGCTCGCCTTCATCTTCTGCTGGAGCTGGTAGTAGCCGACCTGGATGCTGCGGGAGTCCTCGTCGAGGTTGGCGGCCTCGGTGAAGGCGTCGACGCTGGCCACGACGCCCGCCTCCTTGAGGTCACGGCCGATCTGCGCGGAGGTGACGCCCTCCTCCACCTGGTAGACGACCTCGCCGCTGCCGGGCCCCTCGTAGTCAGGGGCCGAGGCGAGCCGGGTGCTGAGCTCGTCGTAGGCCCACCGGCCACCGAAGTAGAGCCCGGACCCGAGGATCACCAGCACGAGCAGGACCGGCAGGCAGCTGCGGGCGCGCCGCTTGCGCGGCTCCTCGTAGCTCCAGTCGTCGGAGTCGCGGGGGTCGTCGTACCCGTCCTCGAGCAGGGGCTCGTCCCCGCTGTAGTCGGTGTGGCTCACGTGTCGTCCGTTCCTACTGGTCCGGGGCGTCGGCCCGGACCAGCTCGCCGGCCGCGGCGCCCGTCTGTCGTTCCCTCTCCAGAGCCCCCTGCAAGATCACCACTGCCGCGGCCATGTCGACCACCGCGCGGCGCTTCTTGCCCTTGCGTCCCTGCGCCCGCAGCTGCCCCTCGGCGGTCACGGTGCTCAGGCGCTCGTCGCACAGCCGCACCGGCACCGGATGGATCCGGGCCGCCAGGTCGCGCGCGAACGCTCGAACCCTACCCGCCGAGGGTCCTTCTCCCCCGGACATCGAGCGGGGCAGGCCGAGGTAGACCAGGCGGGCGTCGTGCTCCTCCACCAGCGCCGCCAGCCGGTCGAGGTCGCCCCTGGCCCGGGCGACGGTCTCCAGCGGCGTCGCGAGGATGCCGTGCGGGTCGCTGCTCGCGACGCCGATCCGGGCCTCGCCCGGGTCGATGCCCAGCCGCACCCCCGGTGCGGTGCTCACGCGGTGGGGCGGCCCTGGGCGAGGTGGTCGCGGACCGCCCGCAGCGCCTCGTCGGCCTTGCTCGCGTCCGCGCCGCCGCCCTGGGCCACGTCGTCCTTGCCGCCGCCCTTGCCGCCGAGGACCTGGGTGGCCACGCGGACCAGCGTGTTGGCCGAGAGCCCGGCCGCGCGGCCGGCGTCGTTGACCGCGACCACGACCGACGGCTTGCCGCCGCCGGTGCCGATCACGACCGCGGCGCCGGGACGCTCCGGCGCCAGCCGGGCGCGCACGTCCAGCGCGAGCGTACGTACGTCGCCGCCCCCCGCACCCGCCACGACCTGCCCGGCCAGGGCGACGCCGTCGAGGTCCTCGGCGGCCGCGGCCAGGTCGCCGGCCGAGGCGAGCAGCTGCGCCACGCGTGCCTTCTCGATCTCCTTCTCGGCGTGGCGCAGGCGCTCCACGAGGTCCGAGACGCGCCCGACGAGGTCGTCGGGCCGGGTCTTGAGCAGCGTGGACAGCTCGCCCACCACGTCGCGCTCACGGGCGAGGTAGGCGAAGCCCTCGACGCCGGTGAACGCCTCGATCCGTCGGTTGCCCGAGCCGACCGAGGACTCCCCGGTCACCACGATGGTGCCGATCTGGCTGGAGTGGTCGACGTGCGTGCCGCCGCAGAGCTCGCGCGACCACGGCCCACCGATCTCCACCACCCGCACCTGCCCGACGTCGTAGGTCTCGCCGAACAGCGCCAGCGCGCCCCACTCCCTGGCCTCGGGCAGGGTCATGTACTGCCAGCCCACCGGCAGGTCGGCGCGCAGCGCACGGTTGGCGACCTCCTCCACGTCGTGCACCTGGGCCGGCGACAGGCCGCCGGTCCAGCCGAAGTCGAGGCGCAGGTAGCCCGGCCGGTTGTAGGAGCCGGACTGCAGCGCCTGCGGGCCGAGCACCTCGCGCAGGGCGGCGTGGACGACGTGGGTGCCGGAGTGCGCCTGGCGCGCGCCGGTGCGCCACTCGGGGTCGACGCGGGCGTGCAGCACCGCACCCGGGGGCAGCTCACCGTCGACGACCCGCACCTGGTGGACGACCAGCCCCTTGACCGGCCGCTGCACGTCGAGCACCTCCAGGGTGCCGCCCGCGAAGTCGATGGTGCCGGCGTCGGCCGCCTGACCACCGGACTCGGCGTAGAAGGGGGTGCGGTCCAGGACCACCTCGCCGACCTCGCCCGCTGCCAGGCTGGTGACCCGTCGGCCGCCGCTGAGCACGGCCTGCAGGCGGGACTCGGTCTCGAGGGTCTCGTAGGCCAGCCACTCGGTGGGCCCGTGCTCGCCCAGGACGTCCCGGTAGGCGCCGGTGTCGGCGTGGCCGCCCTTGCGCGAGCGGGCGTCGGCCTTCGCGCGCTCGCGCTGCTCGGCCATCAGCGAGCGGAAGCCTGCCTCGTCGACCTCGAGGCCGGCCTCGGAGGCCATCTCCAGGGTCAGGTCGATGGGGAAGCCGTAGGTGTCGTGCAGCGCGAAGGCCTGGTCACCGGGCAGGGTCGAACCGCCGCTGTCCTTCACCCGCGTCGCGGCGGTGTCGAAGATGGTGGTGCCGGTGCGCAGGGTCTGCCGGAAGGCGTCCTCCTCGGCGTACGCGACCGTCGAGATCCGGTCCCAGTCGGTGAGCAGCTCGCCGTAGGTCTCGCCCATCTTGTCGCGGCTGACCGGGAACAGCTCGGGCAGCGCCCGGTCCTCGAAGCCCAGCAGCCGCACCGAGCGGACCGCGCGGCGCAGCAGCCGCCGCAGCACGTAGCCGCGCGACTCGTTGCCCGGGGTCACGCCGTCGCCGATGAGCATCATCGAGCTGCGGACGTGGTCGGCCACGACCCGGAACCGGACGTCGTCGGCCGGGTCGGCGCCGTAGCGGCGGCCGGTCAGCTCCTCGACCCGCTGGATCACGGGGAAGACCACGTCGGTCTCGTACATGTTGGGCTTGTCCTGCAGCAGCAGTGCGACACGCTCCAGGCCCATCCCGGTGTCGATGTTGCGCTGGGGCAACGAGCCGGCGATGTCGAAGTCGGACTTCGAGCGCACGGCCGAGAGCTCGTCCTGCATGAACACCAGGTTCCAGATCTCCAGGAACCGGTCCTCGAGCTCGGTCGGCATGTCGGGCCCGATGGTCGACAGGTCGGCGTCGGGGCCGTACGCCGGCCCGCGGTCGTAGAGGATCTCCGAGCACGGGCCGCCCGGACCCGGCACACCCATCGACCAGTAGTTCTCCTTGCGGCCCAGCCGGACGATCCGGTGGTCGGGCAGGCCGGTGACCTTGCGCCACAGCTCGACCGCCTCGGCGTCGTCCTCGTAGACGCTCGGGTGGAGCCGGCTCTCCTCCAGGCCCCAACCGCCGTCGGCCAGCGGCTTGGTGACCAGGTCCCAGG
The DNA here is from genome assembly GCF_001424755.1 of Marmoricola sp. Leaf446. Taxonomy (GTDB): domain Bacteria; phylum Actinomycetota; class Actinomycetes; order Propionibacteriales; family Nocardioidaceae; genus Marmoricola. The sequence continues at coordinate 1,392,310 of NZ_LMRF01000001.1, read as the reverse complement.
CCAGCTCGATGGCGCCTTCCTTGAAGTAGTCGCCGAAGCTGAAGTTGCCGCACATCTCGAAGAAGGTGCCGTGCCGGGTGGTCTTGCCGACGTCCTCGATGTCGGGGGTGCGCACGCACTTCTGGACGCTGGTGGCCCGCGGCCACGGCGGGGTCTCCTGGCCCAGGAAGTAGGGCTTGAAGGGCACCATCCCGGCGTTGACGAACAACAGGTTGGGGTCGGGCACGAGCAGCGACGCCGAGGGGACGGCCGTGTGGCCGGCCGCCTCGAAGTGCGCCACGAAGCGGCGGCGGATGTCGGCGCTGTCCATCAGGTGGTGCCTTCCTCGGGGATCTGGAGCGGGGTGGGGTGCGTCGGGGGTGTGGGGTGCACGGCCGGCGGACCGGTCTCGGGGGCGACCAGCCCGAGCCGCTCGCGCAGCTCGGCCTCCTTCTCGGCGGCTCCGGTGCGGACCTCCTCGGCCAGCAGCTGGGCGCCCAGGCTCAGTCCGGCGACCCGGTCGCGGAGTCCCTGCGGGGTCAGCGACTCGGCCACGCGGCGGGCGCGGGCCGCGGCGTACACCCCGGCACCGGCACCCGCGACGAACCACCAGCCCCGGTTCACCGCTCGGCCCTCATGCGGCGCGGGCCCCCGGCCCCTCGGGGGGCCGGCGGGCCACCCGGGCCTCGCGGTAGGCGTCGCGCATCTCGCGGCGGCGCTGCTTGCGGGCCCGCTTGGCCTCGCGGCGCATCTCGAAGCGGATCCGGTTGCGCGACTCGGCGCCCAGCGCCCGGCGTACGCCGTGGCCCAGCGCGACGGCCCGCACCAGCGGCTCGCCCAGCGCGGCGTTGAGGACCACGCGGTCGGCGACCATCGGCCGCGCGTCGACCAAAGGGGCCGGCTCGTGGGCGCCCGCGTCGGTGATGACGTACGCCGCCCCGTCGGCGGTCGACCGGACGCCGTCGTCACGACGGTCCAGCCGCGCGGCCAGCCCGTCGACCCGCTCGCGCAGCGCCTCGGACTCGGCGCGGGTGGCGAGCAGCTCGGCCTCGGTGCTCCGCCGGGCGCGGCGCACCTGCACGGCCAGCACGACGACCGCCACGAGGGCGGCGCCGAGGGCCAGCGCGAGTCCCAGGGTGAGCGGCGAGTCCATGGCGCCCGACCCTACCTGCCGCGGACGAGACGGCGGACGCGCTCCCAGCGCTCCTTGAGCGAGGCCTCCGCGCCCAGCGACGTGGGGCGGTAGTAGGTCGCGTCGGCGACGACGTCGGGGGCGTACTGCTGCTCGGCGATCCCGTAGGGCGCGTCGTGGGAGTAGCGGTAGCCCTGGCCGTGACCCAGCTGCTTGGACCCGCCGTAGTGCGCGTCGCGCAGGTGGGCGGGCACCGGACCGATCTTGCCGGCACGCACGTCGGCGGAGGCGGCGTCCATGGCCTTGATCACGGCGTTGGACTTGGGGGCGAGCGCGAGGTGGAGGACGGCCTGCGCCAGGTTGAGCCGGGCCTCGGGCATCCCGATCAGCTGCACCGACTGGGCCGCGGCCACCGCCACGGTCAGCGCGGTCGGGTCGGCCAGCCCGACGTCCTCGCTGGCCAGCACGACCAGCCGCCGGGCGATGAAGCGCGGGTCCTCGCCCGCCTCGACCATCCGGGCGAGGTAGTGCATGGCGGCGTCGGCGTCGGAGCCGCGGATCGACTTGATGAAGGCGCTGGTGACGTCGTAGTGCTGGTCGCCCTGCCGGTCGTAGCGCACCGCCGCGCGGTCCACGGCCCGCTCGGTCGTCGCCAGCGTGATGGTCCCCGGCTCGGCCGCGCCCTCACCGTCGTCACCGGCCTCGGGGCTCTCGGCGGCACCGGCGGCGGCCTCGAGGTAGGTCAGCGACCGTCGCGCGTCTCCCCCGGCCAGCCGCACCAGGTGGTCCAGCGCGTCGGGCTCGAGGGTGAGCCGACCGCCCAGCCCCCGCTCGTCGGCCAGCGCCCGCTCGATCACGCCGCGGACGTCGGCGTCGGTCAGCGGCTCGAGGGTGAGCAGCAGCGAGCGCGAGAGCAGCGGGGAGATCACGGAGAAGAAGGGGTTCTCCGTGGTGGCCGCGACGAGCGTGACCCAGCGGTTCTCCACGCCCGGCAGCAGCGCGTCCTGCTGGGCCTTGCTGAAGCGGTGCACCTCGTCGACGAACAGCACCGTCTCGCCGCCGGTGCGGACCAGCCGGTTGCGGGCGGTGTCGATGGCCGCGCGGACCTCCTTGACGCCCGCCGAGACCGCCGAGACCTCGACGAACTCCCGGTTGGTCTGGCCCGAGACGATCGAGGCGATCGTGGTCTTGCCCGTCCCGGGCGGTCCCCAGAGCAGCAGCGACATCGGCTGGTCGCCCTCGATCAGCCGCCGCAGCGGCGAGCCGGGCCGCAGCAGGTGCTGCTGGCCGACGAGGTCGTCGAGGGTCCGCGGCCGCATCCGGACCGCGAGCGGCGCCGAGGCGTGGGCGTTGCCGGCCAGCGACCCCGCCGTGCCCCCCGGCCGGTTGGCCGGGGCGGCCGCGTCGTCGAGCTCGAACAGGCCGTCGCCGCTCATCGGCACCTCACGGGGTGGTGCGACCCGACACCGACTCCTCGGTGAAGTGGCAGGCGGACCGGTGCTCGCCCCGTCCGTCGTTGCGCTCGACCAGCTGCGGCTCGTCGGTGGAGCAGACGTCGCGCGCCAGCCAGCACCGGGTGTGGAACCGGCAGCCCGACGGCGGGTTGGCCGGCGAGGGGACGTCGCCCTGGAGCTTGATCTCCTGGCGGGTGCCCCGGGCCAGCGGGTCCGGCACCGGCACGGCCGACAGCAGCGCCCGCGTGTAGGGGTGCGTGGGCCGCTCGTAGATCTCGTCCTCGGTGCCGAGCTCCACGATCCGCCCGAGGTACATCACCGCCACGCGGTCAGCGATGTGGCGCACCACCGAGAGGTCGTGGGCGATGAAGACGTAGGCCAGGCCCAGCTCGCGCTGCAGCCGCTCCATCACGTTGATGACCTGCGCCTGCACCGAGACGTCGAGCGCGGACACCGGCTCGTCGCACACCAGGATCTTGGGGTTGAGCGCGATGCCGCGTGCGATGCCGATGCGCTGGCGCTGGCCGCCGGAGAACTGGTGCGGGTAGCGGTTGATGTGCTCGGGCGAGAGCCCCACCAGCTCCATCAGCTCCTGCACGCGCCGGCGGCGGCCGGCGCGCGGGACGGCGTCGGGGTGGACGTCGAACGGCTCCCCGATCAGGTCGGCGACGGTCTTGCGGGGGTTCAGCGAGGTGTAGGGGTCCTGGAACACGATCTGGATGTCGCGGCGCTTGCGGCGCATCTCGCGGCGCCCCAGGGAGTACAGGTCGACGCCGTCGAACTCCAGGCGACCGCCCGTGGGCTCCTCCAGGCGCATCAGCATCCGGCCGAGGGTCGACTTGCCGCACCCCGACTCCCCGACCACGCCGAGGGTCTCACCGGCCCGCAGGTCGAAGGAGACGTCCTCCAGCGCGCGGACGTGACCGACGGTGCGCCGCAGCACCCCGCCCTTGATCGGGTAGTGCTTGGTGAGGTTCTGGGCGCGCAGGATGACCGGGGCGTCGTCGTGGCTCGTGGGCGCGGTGGACGTGGTGGATCCGGTGGGGTCAGCCACGGACGACCTCCTGGGCGAAGTGGCAGGCGCTCTCGTGCCGGGGTCCGAGCTCCACCCGCGGGGGGAACTCCGAGCGGCACACGTCCTGGGCGTGGGCACAGCGGGGGTGGAACGGGCAGCCGGAGGGCATCCGCATCAGGCTGGGCGGCAGCCCCTTGATGGCGTAGAGCTCCTGGCCCTTCATGTCCAGGCGCGGGATGGAGTCCAGCAGTCCCTGGGTGTAGGGGTGGCCGGGGTGGGCGTAGAGGTCCCGCACGTCGGCGCTCTCCATGATGGAGCCGCCGTACATCACGTTGATCCGGTCGGCGATGTCGGCCACGACGCCCAGGTCGTGGGTGATCAGGATCAGGCCCATGTGGAACTGCGCCTGCAGCTCCTTGAGGAGGTCCATCACCTGGGCCTGGACGGTGACGTCGAGGGCCGTGGTGGGCTCGTCGGCGATGAGCACCTTGGGGTCCAGCGCCACCGCCATCGCGATCATGATGCGCTGGCGCATCCCCCCGGAGAACTGGTGCGGGTAGGCGTTGACCCGCTCCTTGGCCGCCGGGATGTTGACCAGCTCCATCAGCCGGATCGCCTGGGCCTTGGCGTCGGAGCGGTTCAGGCCGCGGTGCTGCCGGAACATCTCGGCGATCTGCCACCCGACCGGGAAGACGGGGTTCAGGGAGGACAGGGCGTCCTGGAAGATCATCGCGATCTCGGCGCCGCGGACCGCCCGCCGCTCCCGGGGCTTCATGGTGAGCAGGTCGCGGCCCTGGAACAGGATCTGGCCGCGGGGGATGACCGCCGGGGGCATGTCGAGGATCCCCATGATCGCCTGGGCGGTCACGGACTTGCCCGAGCCGGACTCGCCGAGCACCGCCAGCGTCTCGCCCCGGTCGAGGTGGAGGTCCACGCCGTTGATGGCGTGCGCCACGCCCTCGCGGCTGTGGAACTCCACGTGGAGGTCCTTGACCTCGAGGAGCCGGTCGGTCTCACCCGGACGGGGCCGGTCGGCCCGGCTGTCCATGGACGTCGTCATCTGTGTCTCCTGAGTCGTCAGGCGCGGGTCAGCGCGACTTGGACTTGGGGTCGAGGGCGTCACGCACGGCGTCGCCGAGCATGATGAAGCCGAGCACGGCGAGGCTCAGGAAGAGCGCCGGGAACAGCAGCGTGTGCGGTGCCGAGCGCATCGAGTCGGTCGCCTGCGAGATCATCACGCCCCACGACACCGTCGGGGGGCGCAGCCCGATGCCGAGGAACGACAGCGCCGCCTCGGAGGAGATGTAGACGCCGAGGTTGATGGTCGAGACCACGATCACCGGGCCGATGGCGTTGGGCAGGATGTGCGAGAACGAGATCCGGGTCGGCGAGGCGCCGAGCGCCCGCGCGGCCTGCACGTAGTCGTTGGGCTTGACCTGGAGGACCGAGGACCGGAGCAGCCGGAAGATGTTGGGCCACCCCAGGACGACCAGCACCAGGGACACCTGCAGCACGATGGTGAAGTAGCCGTCGTCCTCGCCCTGGATCGTGTACAGGATGATCACGGCGCCGAGCAGCAGCGGCAGCGCGAAGAAGACCTCGGCCACGCGTCCGAGCACCGAGTCGATGAGTCCCCCGCGGTAGCCGGCCACCAGGCCCAGCAGGGTGCCGATGATGACCGTGCCGATGACGGCGAGCAGGCCCACCAGGATCGAGGCGCGGGCGCCGTAGATGCAGCGGGAGTAGATGTCGTAGCCCTGGCGGTCCCGGCCGAAGATGTTCTGGCCGTCCGGGGTCTTGGAGGCCTCCGAGAGGACCGCCTCCCGCGGGTCGACGCTGGTGAACAGCCCGGGCGCCACGGCCATCACGACGAAGACCACGATGATCACGGCCGAGACCCAGAACAGCGGCTTGCGCCGGAGCTCGCGCCACGCGTCGCCCGTGACCGACCGCACCCGGTCCCCGTCGGCACCGGCGACGGCCACGGCGCTGCCGCCGGCCACGGCCTCCAGCTCGCCCGGGTGACGCAGGTCGGCGCCGCTGTCCGGTCGGCTGTTCGTGGACTCAGTCATGGGAGATCCTCGGGTCGAGGTAGGCGTAGAGCAGGTCGACGACCAGGTTGGCGACCAGGTAGACGAGCACGAGCGCGGTGACCGTGCCCACCACCACCTGGCCGTCGCGGTCGTTGATGGCGCGGAAGACGTACTGGCCGACCCCGGGGACGTTGAAGATGCCCTCGGTGATGATCGCGCCTCCCAGCAACGCACCGAAGTCGTAGCCGATGAAGGTGACGACCGGGATCATCGAGTTGCGCAGCGCGTGGACGCCCACCACCCTGCGGGTGCTCAGGCCCTTGGCGTGGGCGGTGCGCACGTAGTCCGCGGAGAGGTTGTCCCCCAGGTTGGTGCGCATCAGTCGCGCCAGGTAGGCCAACGACGTCGACCCCAGCACGAAGCCGGGCAGCAGCAGCTCGAACCAGGTCGGCTCGAAGGACACGGTCGCCGGGAAGAGCCCGGCCCGCACCCCGAGGTAGAGCTGCAGGGCACGACCGGTGACGAAGACCGGGATGGCGATGACGAACAGGGTGCTGACCAGGACCAGGTTGTCCAGGAAGCCGCCGCGGCGCAGGGCCGCGAGCACTCCGGCGAGCAGGCCCACGACGACCTCGAAGACCAGGGCCACGACCCCGAGCTTGAAGGTGGTGCCGAAGCGCTCCGCGAGCTCGTCGCGGATCGGCTGGCCGTACTGGCTCTCGCCGAGGTCACCCTGGACCACGTTGCCGAGGTACTTGACGTACTGCAGCGGCAGCGGGTCGTTGAGGTTGTAGGTCTTGCGGAACTCCGCGACGTAGGCCGGGCTGCAGGGGCGTTCACCGCACTTGCCCGCGGTCGGGTCGCCCGGGAGGGCGTAGACGAGGGCGTAGATCAGGAACGTCACGCCGAGCACGACCGGGATCATCTGGATCAACCGGCGCAGTGCGTACTTGCTCACCGTGCCTCCGCTCTTCGAGGGGGCCGCGACCCGAGGTCACGACCCGAGGTGGGGGTTCGACCCATGCGTGGGGGCCGGCCGCCTCGGCGACCGGCCCCCACGTGGATCACTTGAAGGTGACGTTGCCGTAGTCGGGGACGCCGAAGGCGTTGATCTCGACATCGTCGACGCGGTCGGACCAACCGACGTTGCCGACCGAGTACCACAGCGGGATGATCCGCATGTCCTCGGCCAGCTGGGCCTCGGCCTGCTGGTAGAGGCTGTTGGCCTCGTCCAGGTTGGAGGCGGCCGCCGCCTGGCGGGTCAGCTCCTCGAACTGCGGGTTGTCGTAGCTGTAGTAGTTCGACGCAGCGTTCTTGGAGTACAGCGGCACCAGGAAGTTCTCGATGGACGGGTAGTCCATCTGCCATCCCTGGCGGAACAGCCCGTTGACCTTCTTCTCGTTCAGGTCGGTGAGGAAGGTGGCGAAGTCGACGGTCGGCTTGACCTTGCACTCCACCTCGAGGGTCTGCCGGATCGAGTTGCACGCGGCCTCGGCCCACGGGCCGTGGTCGGCGTCACCGTTGATGGTGAGGGTCAGGTCGCCCTCGATGCCACCGGCCTCGTCCCACAGCTTCTTGGCGGCCTCGGGGTCGAAGACGCAGTTCTGGCCGCAGGCGTCGGCGCGGTAGCCGTCGACGACGGGCGAGACCCAGCCGGTGGCGGGCTCACGGGTGCCGGCGAAGACGGCGTCGATGATCGACTGGCGGTCGACCGACATCGAGATGGCGGCGCGCAGGCGCGGGTCCTCGAGGCGGTCGTCGACGGTCGGGTTGATGCCCATCGTCTGGATGATGCCGACCTCGCGCGACTTGCCGCGACCGTCGAGCTCCTGCTTCCAGCGCTCGTCGGGCAGCACGTCGGTCGGGATCTCGTTGAGGACGTCGAGCTCGCCGGACTGCAGCTCGGAGTAGGCGGCGCTGGCGTCGGTGAAGATCCGGAAGGTGATCTTCTCGGCCTTGCCCTCGTAGTCACCGGTGTACTCGGGGTTCTTCTCCACCACGACCGACTCGTTGGGGTTCTGCTCGGTCACGCGGTAGGGACCGGCGGAGACCGGGTCGGACTCGTAGCCCTTGGGGTCCTCGAAGAACGACTCGGGCAGCGGCGCGAAGGCGGAGTAGCCCAGGCGGATCGGCAGGTTCGAGACCGGCTGCGTGGTGCGGATCGTGAAGGTGGTGTCGTCGACGACCTTGAGGCCCTTCATGGTCTCGGCCTTCGGCGCGCCGGCGCCGGCGCACGGGTCGTCGGTCTCCTCGACGACCTCACCGGTGCACGAGACGTCGGCGAAGCCCTCGATGGGCTCGTAGAAGTAGGAGCCCTGCTGCGCGTTGGGGCCGTACGCCGTGTAGTTCCAGGCGTCCACGAAGCTGCTCGAGGTCACCGGGGTGCCGTCGGAGAACTTCCGGTCGGACTTGATCTTCACGGTGAAGGTCTGGTTGTCGTCGGTCTCGATGGACTCCGCGATGTCCATCTCGGGAGCGGCGTCCTTGAGGGCGTAGTGGATGAGCTTCGAGGTCGTGGTGTCGAGGATGTCGCCACCACAGGTCTCGGCCGTGTTGCCGGGGACGAGCGGGTTCTCGGGGTTGCAGCCGCGGACGACCAGGTCGCTCGGGGCCGAGCCCGACGAGCTGCTCTCGCCGTCACCGCTGCCGCTGCCGCCACACGCTGCGAGTCCGAGACCCAGCGCTGTGACCGCGAAGACCGCGGTTATGGAACGTGGGGCACTTCGCATGAGTTTGGGTTTCCTTTCACGAAGAATCGCACCCCGACCGGGCGCTCGCCGAGACACTATGTGACATCTCGGCCCTCACCGGGCCGGAGGCAGTAACGATTCCGTCTCAGCGGCGCTGCCGTCACGGATCGTCCGGAGGACGAACCTCGGGACCGGCCGCAGGACGCTCCTCAGGACGGGGACTGTCCCGCCGGCGCCGCCGGTGCGGCCTCCGGCGTCGGACGAGCGTCCACGCCGGCCTCCTTGCGCTGGGCCGGCGTGATGGGCGCCGGCGCCTGCGTCAGCGGGTCGTAGCCGCCCCCGCTCTTGGGGAAGGCGATGACGTCGCGGATCGAGTCGCTGCCGGCCAGCATCGCGCAGATCCGGTCCATGCCGACGGCGATGCCGCCGTGCGGCGGGGCGCCGAACTTGAAGGCGTCGAGCAGGAAGCCGAACTTCTCCTGCGCCTGCTCCTCGCTGAGGCCCATGACCGCGAAGACGCGCTTCTGGACGTCCTCGCGGTGGATCCGGATGGAGCCGCCACCGAGCTCGTTGCCGTTGCAGACGATGTCGTAGGCGTAGGCCAGGGCGCTGCCGGGGTCGGTGTCGAAGGTGTCGGCGAACTCCGGCTTGGGGCCGGTGAAGGCGTGGTGCACCGCGGTCCAGGCTCCGGACCCGACGGCGACGTCGCCGCTGGCGACGGCGTCGGAGGCGGGCTCGAACATGGGGGCGTCGACCACCCAGGTGAAGGCGAAGGCACTGGTGTCGATGAGGTCGCCGCGGCGGCCGATCTCCAGGCGCGCCGCGCCGAGCAGCGCACGGCTGGGCTTCGGCTCCCCCGCCGCGAAGAAGATGCAGTCGCCCGGGGCGGCGCCCACGTGGGCGGCGATCCCGGCCTTCTCCTCGTCGCTGATGTTCTTGGCCACGGGCCCGGTCAGCTCGCCGTCGTCCTTGACGAGCAGGTAGGCGAGGCCGCGGGCGCCGCGCTGCTTGGCCCACTCCTGCCAAGCGTCGAGCTGCTTGCGGGGCTGGCCCGCTCCCCCGGGCATCACGACGGCGCCGACGTAGTCGGCCTGGAAGACGCGGAACGGGGTGCCGGCGAAGAAGTCGGTGCACTCGACGAGCTCGAGGCCCATCCGCAGGTCGGGCTTGTCGGACCCGAAGCGACGCATCGCCTCGGCGTACGTCATCCGCGGGATCGGGCGCGGGATCTCGACGTCGACCAGACGCCACATGGCGGCCAGGACGTCCTCCATCAGCTCCATCACGTCGTCCTGCTCGACGAAGCTCATCTCGATGTCGAGCTGGGTGAACTCCGGCTGCCGGTCGGCGCGGAAGTCCTCGTCGCGGTAGCAGCGCGCGATCTGGTAGTAGCGCTCCATGCCGGCGACCATGAGCAGCTGCTTGAACAGCTGCGGGCTCTGCGGCAGGGCGTACCAGCTGCCGGGCTGCAGCCGGGCGGGCACCAGGAAGTCACGGGCGCCCTCGGGGGTCGAGCGGGTCAGCGTCGGCGTCTCGATCTCCACGAACGCGCGCCCGTCGAGGACGTCGCGCGCCGCCTTGTTGACCTTGCTGCGCAGCCGCAGCGCCGCGGCCGGACCACTGCGGCGCAGGTCGAGGTAGCGGTGCCGCAGCCGCGCCTCCTCGCCCACGGCGCCACCGCTGTGCGTCGCCGCGTCGTCGATGGGGAAGGGCAGGGTGGCCGCTTCGCTGAGCACCTCGACGTCGGTCGCGATGACCTCGACCTCGCCGGTGGGCAGCGAGGGGTTCTGGTTGCCCTCGGGGCGCTGCGAGACGGTGCCGGTGACCTTGAGGCAGTACTCGCTGCGCAGCTGGTGGGCCACCGCCTCGTCGCGGATCACCACCTGCACGACGCCGCTGGCCTCGCGCAGGTCGATGAACGCCACCCCGCCGTGGTCGCGGCGGCGGGCCACCCACCCGGCGAGGACGACCTCGGTGTCGACGTGCTCGGCCCGAAGGCTGCCGGCGTCATGCGTGCGGATCACTGCTGCTCCTGTTCGTCGAACCGGACGCGGGGGTGGAGGTCCTCCACCGGTGGCGTCCAGCTGGTGGGGTCGACCGTGGTCTGGTCGCCGCTGCGGATGTCCTTGACCTGGGGGTGCTCCCCGTCGCTCCCGGGGAAGAGCACGAACGGGATGCCGCGGCGCTCGGCGTGGCGGATCTGCTTGCCGAACTTGGCCGCCGACGGGGCGACCTCGCAGGCCACGTCCCGGGCGCGGAGCCCGTCGGCCAGCGCGTCGCTCTCGGCGCGGCGGTCCTCGTCGACGACGGCGACCAGCACGGCGCTGGGCACCGAGCGGTCGGCGACGACCACGCCGCGGCTGAGCAGCGGCACGAGCAACCGGCTGACGCCCAGCGAGATCCCGACGCCGGGGTAGGTGGTGCGGCCGTCGGTGGCGAGGGCGTCGTAGCGGCCGCCGCTGCAGATCGAGCCCAGCGACTCGTGGCCGTGCAGCCGGGTCTCGAACACCGTGCCGGTGTAGTAGTCGAGTCCGCGGGCGATGGTGAGGTCGGCGACGATCTCGACCCGGTCGGTGACCAGCCCGGCGCAGCCCTCGACGACCGCGGCCAGCTCGGCCAGCCCCTCGTCGAGCAGCTCGTGCTCGACCCCGAGGGCCCGCACCCGCTCCACGAAGGAGGTGTCGGTCGTGGTGATCGAGGCCAGTGCCAGGCAGGCGTCGGCCTGCTCCCCCGTGAGGCCGGCGTCGTCCTGCAGCAGCGCGTGCACCCGCTCGCGCGGCAGCTTGTCGAGCTTGTCGACGACCCGCATCACGGCCTCGACGTCGGGCGCCCCGAGGCCGGCGTAGAAGCCCTGGATGAGCTTGCGGTTGTTGACCTGGAGCCGGAAGCCGGGCAGCCCGATCCCCCCGGGCTCGGCCAGCGACCCGAGGGCCGCGAGCATCACGCGGGCGACCTCGACGTCGTGGTGGAAGGCGAGGGTGTCGCGGCCGATCACGTCGATGTCGGCCTGCGTGAACTCGCGGAAGCGACCCTCCTGGGGCCGCTCGCCGCGCCACACCTTCTGGACCTGGTAGCGGCGGAACGGGAACTCCAGCTTGCCGGCGTGCTCGAGCACGTAGCGCGCGAACGGCACGGTGAGGTCGAAGTGCAGCCCCAGACCGGAGTCGTTGCCCTCCTCGGCCGCCTGCAGCCGGCGCAGCACGTAGACCTCCTTGGAGGTCTCGCCCTTGCGCAGCAGCTGGTCGAGCGGCTCGACGGCGCGGGTCTCGAGGTTGGCGAAGCCGTGCAGCTCGAAGGTGCGGGACAGCCGCGCCAGCACCTGCTGCTCGACGTGGCGCTGGGCGGGCAGCAGCTCGGGGAACCCGCTCAGCGGGGCGGTGCGGGCCACCTCAGAGCCCCCGGGTCGGCGGCGTGGTGGGGGCGTCGTCGGCCAGGTCGAGCAGGTAGGGGTTGGTGGCACGCTCGCGGGCGATGCTGGTCTGCTCGCCGTGGCCGGGCAGGACCACGATGTCGTCGGGCAGGGTCAGCACCTTCTCGCGCAGGCTGCGCAGCATCGTCGGGTGGTCGCCGCCGGGCAGGTCGGTGCGCCCGATCGAGCCCGCGAACAGCAGGTCGCCGGAGAACATCACCTCGGACACGTCGGCGTCGGCGTACGGCGTACGGAAGGTGACCGAGCCCTCGGTGTGGCCCGGGGTGTGGTCGACGACGAACGACAGCCCGGCCAGCTCCAGGGTGCGACCGTCGGCCAGCTCCTCGACGGAGTCGGGCTCGGCGAACTCGTACTTGCCGCCCAGCAGCATGGCGGTCGTCTCCCGCGACATCCCCGCCATGGGGTTGCTCAGCAGGTGACGGTCGGCGGGGTGGATCCACGCGGTCGCGTCGTAGGTGCCGGCCACCGGAGCCACGCACCACATGTGGTCGACGTGGCCGTGGGTCACCAGCACCGCGACGGGCTTGAGGCCGTGCTCGCGCACCACGTCGGCGACGCCGTCGGCCGCGTCCTTGCCGGGGTCGATGACGACGCACTCCTGGCCGGCGCCGGTAGCGGCGACGTAGCAGTTGGTGCCCCAGGGCCCGGCCGGGAAGCCTGCGATCAGCACCTGTCTGTCTCCTGCGGGGTCGGGTCGTGGACCGAGCCAGCCTACTGGCCACGGGACGGTGCCCCGGGCATGGCTACGATTGCAGCGCTGGACCGCCAACGACTCGAGCGAAGCAGGTGTGGCGAACGTGACCGCGCAGGGCAACTCCCCCGGACCCGACGGTCCGCGACCGTCCGAGACCTCCCCGGCCGCTCCTCCGGCCCCGGCTCCGCCGGTCCCCGCGCCTCCTCGCCCCGCCGCGCCGCAGGCTCCGGTCGCAGCCCCTGCCACGCCCGCACCGCCGAGGCCGGAGCGCACCCCCGCGGCCGACTCCGCGCTGGAGACCGAGCACGGCCGGGTGCGCCAGGACGGCACCGTGTTCGTCTTCACCCCCGACGGCGAGCGCGAGGTCGGGCAGTTCCCCGAGGGCACGCCCGAGGAGGCGCTGGCGTTCTTCACCCAGCGCTACGACGCGCTCGCCTTCGAGGTGCAGCTGCTCGAGCAGCGCATCCGCAACGGCGCGATGTCGCCCGACGAGGCCTCGACCTCGCTGGCCAAGGTCGCCGACCTGCTGGTCGAGCCCCGCGCGGTCGGCGACCTGGTCGGCCTGTCGGCCCGTCTCGACGCGCTGCGGCCGCTGCTGGGCGTCCAGCGCGGCCAGCGCCGCGCCGACCGTGCCCGCAAGCAGGAGGAGTCGCGGGCGCGCAAGGAGCAGATCGTCGTCGAGGCCGAGTCGGTCTCGACCGGCCAGGACTGGCGCAACGGCGTCAACCGGCTGCGCGACCTGCTGGAGGAGTGGAAGGCGCTGCCTCGTCTGGACAAGCGCCAGGACGACGAGCTGTGGCACCGGTTCTCGAGTGCGCGGACGGCGTACACCCGACGCCGCAAGGCGCACTTCAACGAGCTCAACGAGAAGCGCGAGTCGGCCCGAGTCGTCAAGGAGCGGCTGGTCACCGAGGCCGAGTCGCTCAGCGGCTCGACCGAGTGGGGACCGACCTCGACGCGCTACCGGTCGCTGATGCAGGACTGGAAGTCCGCCGGCCCCGCGCCCCGCGACGTCGAGGAGCCGCTGTGGCAGCGCTTCCGCGCCGCCCAGGACGTCTTCTTCGGTGCCCGCGACGCCGCCAACGCCGAGCAGGACAAGGAGTTCGCGGAGAACGCCGAGACCAAGAAGGCGCTGCTCGTCGAGGCCGAGGCGCTGCTGCCCGTGAAGGACCTCGACGCCACCAAGCGGGCCTTCCGCGACCTGGCCGACCGGTGGGACGCGGCGGGCAAGGTGCCGCGCGACCAGATCAAGACCCTCGAGGGCCGGATGCGCAAGGTCGAGCAGGCGATCCGGCAGGTCGAGGACGACCAGTGGAAGCGCAGCGACCCGGAGAAGTCGGCCCGCGCCGACGACATGCTGGGACAGCTCGAGCGCGCCGTCGCCGGGCTCGAGGCCGACCTGGAGAAGGCCCGCGCCGCCGGGGACGACCGCAAGGTCAAGGACGTCGAGGCCCAGCTCGCGTCGCGCCAGCAGTTCCTCGACATGGCCCGCCAGGCAGCCTCCGACTTCTCCTGACCGGGATCAGTGCGTGACGCGGTAGGCGTCGAAGACGCCGTCGACCTGGCGGACGGACTTCAGGATCGCGCCGAGGTGCTTGGGGTCGCCCATCTCGAAGGCGAAGCGGCTCTTGGCGACGCGGTCGCGGCTGGTGGAGAGGCTGGCCGAGAGGATGTTCACGTGCTGGTCGGAGAGCACCATCGTGATGTCGGAGAGCAGCCGGGCCCGGTCGAGGGCCTCCACCATGATCTGGACCAGGAAGGTCGATTGCGAGGTCGGGGCCCACTCGACGTCGACGAGACGCTCGGGCTGGCTGAGCAGCGAGGTGGCGTTGGTGCAGTCGCGACGGTGCACCGAGATGCCGTCGCCGCGGGTGACGAAGCCGAGGATCTCGTCGCCGGGGACCGGCGTGCAACATCGGGCCAGCTTGACCAGGACGTCGCTGACGCCCTTGACGACGATGCCGGAGTCCACCCCCGCCGAGGACGTACGCCGGGGCCGGGTGATCGTCACCGCTTCGGCCAGGTCCTCCGCGGCGCCCTCCTTGCCGCCGGCGACCTCGATCACCTTGCGGACGACGGTCTGGGCGCCGAGGTTGCCCTCGCCGACCGCGGCGTAGAGCGCCGAGACGTCGGGCAGCCGCAGCTCGTTGGCCACCTGGGTCAGCGAGTCGTGCGTCATCACGCGCTTGAGGGGCAGGCCCTCCTTGCGCAGCAGCCGGCCGATCTGCTCCTTGCCCTGCTCGATCGCCTCCTCGCGCCGCTCCTTGGTGAACCAGTGGCGGATCTTGCTCTTGGCCCGCGGTGAGGTGACGAACTGCAGCCAGTCGCGCGAGGGTCCGGCGTTGGGCGACTTGGAGGTGAAGACCTCGACGACGTCGCCGTGCTCGAGCGCGGACTCCAGCGGCACCAGCCGGCCGTTGACCCGGGCGCCGATGGTGTGGTGCCCGACCTCGGTGTGGATGGCGTAGGCGAAGTCGACGGGCGTGGAGCCGATCGGCAGCCCGATCACGTCTCCACGCGGGGTGAAGACGAACACCTCGGCGCTGTTGATCTCGAAGCGCAGCGAGTCGAGGAACTCCCCCGGGTCCTCGACCTCGTTCTGCCAGTCCAGGAGCTGCCGCAGCCACTGCAGGTCGCCGTCGGACCCGGCGGCCCGCTCGGTGTCGACCCCGTTGCGGGAGTCCTCCTTGTACTTCCAGTGGGCGGCGACGCCGTACTCCGCGCGGCGGTGCATCGCGACGGTGCGGATCTGCATCTCCACCGGCTTGCCGGAGGGACCGATCACCGTGGTGTGCAGCGACTGGTACATGTTGAACTTCGGCATCGCGACGTAGTCCTTGAACCGCCCGGGCAGGGGGTTCCAGCGGTTGTGCAGCACGCCGAGGACGCCGTAGCACTCCTGGTCGGTGTCGACCAGGATGCGGATGCCGACGAGGTCGTAGATGTCGGAGAACTCGCGGCCCCCGTTGATCATCTTCTGGTAGATCGAGTAGTAGTGCTTGGGCCGGCCGGTGACGCGGGCGTTGATGCGCGCGGTCTTGAGGTCGCGGTCGACCTGGCCGGTCACCTCGGTGAGGAACTGGTCGCGCGAGGGCGCGCGCTCGGCGACGAGCCGCACGATCTCGTCGTAGATCTTGGGGTGCATCGTGGCGAACGCGAGGTCCTCGAGCTCCCACTTGAGGGTGTTCATGCCCAGCCGGTGCGCCAGCGGGGCGTAGATCTCGAGCGTCTCGCGGGACTTGCGCTCCTGCGTCTCCTGCTTGACGTAGCGCAGGGTGCGCATGTTGTGCAGCCGGTCGGCGAGCTTGATGACCAGGACGCGGATGTCCTTGCTCATCGCCACGATCATCTTGCGGATGGTCTCGGCCTGGGCGGAGTCGCCGTACTTGACCTTGTCGAGCTTGGTGACGCCGTCGACCAGCAGCGCGACCTCGTCGCCGAAGTCCTTGCGCAGCTGGTCCAGCGTGTAGGGCGTGTCCTCGACCGTGTCGTGGAGCAGGGCCGCCACGAGCGTCGGCTCGGTCATGCCGATGTCGGCGAGGATCGTGGTGACCGCGAGCGGGTGGGTGATGTAGGGGTCGCCGCTCTTGCGGTTCTGGCCGCGGTGGTGGAGCTCGGCCACGTCGTAGGCCCGCTCGATGAGCGCGAGGTCGGCCTTGGGGTGGTTGGCGCGGACGGTCCGGAACAAGGGCTCCAGGACGGGGTTGCCGACCTGCTTGCTGGTGCCGATGCGGGCCAGCCGGGCGCGGACGCCGCGACCCGACAGGGCCGGAGCGCGCTCGGGCGCCCGGGCGGCGGGTCGGGGTGCCGTGGGCAGCGGTGCGGGACCCGAGGAGGGCGCGGGCGTGGCGTCGCGGGCGGGCGCAGGCCCCTCGTCGACGGGGTGGTCGGTGACCACCGGCTCCTCGGCCACGAGGCCTCCCTCCGTGCGGTGCGGACCTCTGCGGTCCAGTCTAGGTCGTGGCGGCCGGGCGGTCGCTCAGACGGTGTGGAGCACGGTGAGCGGCAGCTCGCCCACGGCCGCGCGCCCGGGCAGGAAGCTGAGCTCCATGAGCACGGCGAGACCGGCGACGGTGCCCCCGCCCTGCTCCACGAGCGCGACGGTGGCCGCGGCGGTGCCGCCCGTGGCCAGCACGTCGTCGACGACCAGGACGCGGTCGCCCTCGTCGAGCGCGTCGAGGTGCATCTCGAGGGTCTCCTCGCCGTACTCCAGCTCGTAGGAGACCGCCCGGGTCCGGTGCGGCAGCTTGCCGGGCTTGCGCACCGGCACGAAGCCCACGCCCAGCGCCAGCGCCACGGGTGCGGCCAGGATGAAGCCGCGCGCCTCCATGCCGACCACCTTGTCGACCACGACCCGACCCTCGGCGTCGCGGCCCGCGTCGGCCAGCGCCTGCACCACCGCGGTGAAGGCCGCGTGGTCGTCGAGCAGCGGGGTGATGTCCTTGAACGTCACGCCCGGCTTGGGGAACCCCTCGACGTCACGGACGAGGCGGTCGATCTCGGCGGACAGCGCGCCCGTCGCAGGCTGGGAGGTCACGTGGCTCCTACTTCTGCCGCTTGGAGCGCGGCTGACGGGTGGGCTGGCTGCGCTTGGCGGCGCCGCCGTCACGCAGCGCGGAGTGCGCCTCGGGTGCGATCCGGCCGGAGCCGGAGGCCTCGGGACGACGGGCGGGCGCGCGCACCGGGCCCGCCGGGGCACGGTCGTCCCGGGGCTCGGCGTCCGGGTCGTCCGGGTCGTCGTACGCCGCGTCCTCGTCGACCACGGGCATCCCCTCGTGGAAGACGGGCACCTCGGCGTAGCGGTCGGCGTTGCGCCGCGACCGCGCCTTGGCGCGGGCGTCGGAGACCTTGATCTCCTTCTCCCCCTGCTTGAGGTGCACCGCCAGCGGGGTGGCGATGAAGATCGAGGAGTAGGCACCCGCCGCCATGCCGACGAACAGCGACAGCGCGAGGTCCTTGAGCGCCCCGGTGCCGAGGGTGGCGACACCGACGTAGAGGATCGCGCCCACCGGGAGCAGGGCGACGATCGAGGTGTTGATCGAGCGCACCAGGGTCTGGTTGACCGCCAGGTTGGCCTGCTCGGCGTACGTCCGACGGGAGCCCTTGGTGGTGCGGGTGTTCTCCTTGACCTTGTCGAAGACCACGACGGTGTCGTAGAGCGAGAAGCCGAGGATGGTCAGCACGCCGGTGACGGTGGCGGGCGTGACCTCGAAGCCCGAGATGGCGTAGATGCCGATGGTGATGACGAGGTCGTGGGCGAGCGCGACCAGCGCTGCCACCGACATCTTCCACTCGCGCATGTAGGCCCAGATGAAGAGCACCACCAGCACGAGGAACACCACGAGACCCAGCAGCGCGCGCTCGGCGACCTGCTGGCCCCAGCTGGCGCCGACCTCCTGGGTGGAGATGTCGGTGCGCGCGTCGACGCCGACCGCCTCCGCGATGGCGTCGCGGACCTCGGTCGCGTCGTCGTTGCTCATCTCCTCGGTCTGGACCCGGATCGAGTCGGTGCCGGAGGTGTTGACGATGGGCGCGGACGCGGCGTCCAGGCCGGTGTCGGCCACCGCGGAGCGGATGACGTCGGCGTTCTCCTGGGTCACCTCGTTGGCGGGGAGGTTGACCTGGTACTCGACGCCGCCCTCGAACTCGATGCCGAAGTTGAGGCCACGCACCAGCAGCCCGGTGACGGCGATGCCCATGATGACGGCGGAGACGGCGTACCAGAGCCACTTGCGACCGACGAAGTCGATCGAGGTGTCCCCCTCGTAGAGCCTGTTGCCCAGGCGGCTCATCCGGCCCATCAGGCACTCCCTCCGGCCAGGCCCGTGCGGGCGGGTGGCGCCTCGTCGACCCCGAGCGTCTCCCGGGAGAGACCCGAGAAGCGGGAGCCGGTGTTGAAGAACCTACGCCGTGCGAGCAGGGTCATCACCGGCTTGGTGAAGAAGAAGAACACGGCGATGTCGATCAGCGTGCTGACGCCGAGGGCGAAGGCGAACCCGCGGACGACGCCGACGGCGAAGATGTAGAGCACGACCGCCGCGAGCAGCGAGACGGCGTCCGCCGCGAGGGCGGTGTTGCGGGCCCGGGCCCAGCCGGTCTCGACGGCGACCCGCATCGACCTGCCGTCACGCATCTCGTCGCGGATGCGTTCGAAGTAGACGATGAACGAGTCGGCCGTGATGCCCACGCCGACGATCAGTCCCGCGATGCCGGGCAGGGTGAGGGTGAACCCGGCGGACGCCGAGAGCACCAGCACGGCTCCGTAGGTGATCAGCGCCGCCACGACCAACGACGCGATCACCACCAGGCCGAGGCCGCGGTAGTAGAACAGGCAGTAGATCATCACGATCGCGAGGCCCACGACGCCCGCGAGCACACCGGCCGAGAGCTGATTGCCGGCCAGCGAGGGGCCGATCGTCTCGACCGTGGGCTCGGCGAAGCGGATCGGCAGCGCGCCGTACTTCAGGGAGTTGGACAGCGAGCGCGCCTCGGACTCGGTGAAGTCACCGGTGATCTGGGCGTTGCCGTCCAGGATCGGCTCGTTGACGCCGGGCGCGGAGAGCACGGTGCCGTCGAGCACGATCGCGAAGCTGCCGCCGTTGCGCTGCAGCGCGGTGGTGACGTCGCCGAAGGTGCCGCGCGCGCTGGCCTTGAAGCCGAGCTGCACGGCGTAGCCGGTGCCGTTCTGCGGGATGCCGTACGACGCCGAGCGGAGCTCGGTGCCCTCGACGACCGCCTTGGACAGCAGGAACTTGTTGCCGTCCTCGTCGCAGGCGACCAGCGGCTCGTCCGGGTCGTCGGCCTCGGGCTTGGCCGCGGAACCGGCGGCGGGGCACTCGAACTGCTGGAAGTCCTGCAGCCACTTCACACCCGGGTTGGTCGACCAGGCGAGCGGGTCGTCGACCGACGCGCCCTCCTCGGTGACCTGGGGCTGCTGCGGGTCGGCGGGCGCCGCCGGCTCCGACGCCGGCGCGCTCGGCGAGGCGGAGGGGCTGGCGCTGGGCGACCCGCTGGGCGACCCGCTGGGCGCGTCGCTGGGGTCGGCGAAGGGCGCCGGCCGGCCGGCCGGGGTGGCCTCGCCCTGCCCGGCGGTGGCCGACGGGCTGGGTCGGGCGCTCGGGGAGGCGCTCGACGAGGCCCCGGGGGACGCGCTGGGCGACCCGCTCGGCGAGGCGCTGGGCGAGCCGCTGGGCTCCTCGGCCGCACGACCGGGCTGCGGGGCGCCGGCGACGAGCCGGAACCGCAGCTGGGCGGTGCGGGTGACCGCGTCGACGAGGTCGGAGCGGTTGTCCCCGGGGATCTCCACGATGATGTTGCGGTCGCCCTGGGTCGAGACCTCGGCCTCGGAGACGCCGCTGCCGTTCACGCGCTGGTCGACGATGCCCGCCGCCTGCTGCAGCTTGGTCGCCGTCACGGCGCCGCCCTGGTCGAGGGCGGAGAGGGTGATCCGGGTGCCGCCCTCGAGGTCGAGCCCGAGGCGCGGCTTCCAGGTGCCACCGGCACCGGCGAGGCCGAACAGCACGAGGATCGTGATGCCGAAGACGAGGAGCGTGCGGACCGGACGGGGCACGCGCTGGGTGCTGGCCACTGCTGCCTCAGTCCTGGGTCGGGTCGGCCGGGCCGCGCGGGGCGCGGGGGTCCTGGCCGTGGTCGGGGTCGGTGGGGTGCTCGGACGCGCTGCCGGGCTCGGCGGGACGGTCCTGGTCGGGCAAGTCCTGCACCCGGCGTACGACGACCTGGCGGGCCACCGTGATGACGGTGCCGGGAGCGATCTCGATGTCCACCCGCGCGTCGGACAACGAACGGACGGTGCCGAAGATCCCCGCGGACAGCACGACCTCGTCACCGACCTGCAACGCCTGCTGCAGCTCGACGACCTTGCGCTGCTGCACCCGGGCGGGACGCATCACGACGAACCAGAAGGCCGCCAGCGCCACCACGACGACCAGCAGCTGTGCAGCGGGAGGCACGACGACACCAACTCCAAGAACGGGGGGAAAGAGGCCGAGTGGCACCTCCGGGGCACGGGACCCGCCCGGGGGCAGGTCGGAGCGCGCGCGTCGCCGGGGCACCGACGAGGCAGTGTAACCGGGCTACCGGGGCAGCTCGGTGTCCGACCCGAACAGCGTGGCGTCGACCGTCTCCGGGGCAGTGAGGCCGAGGTGGTGCCAGGCGGCGCGGGTCGCGACGCGGCCGCGCGGGGTGCGGGCGAGCAGCCCCAGGCGCACCAGGAACGGCTCGGCGACCTCCTCGACGGTCTCGCGCTCCTCCCCCACGGCGACCGCGAGGGTGCTCACCCCCACCGGCCCCCCGCCGAACCGGCGGCAGAGCACGTCGAGCACGGCCCGGTCGAGCCGGTCGAGGCCGGACTCGTCGACCTCGAACAGGTCGAGCGCCGCCCGCGCCAGGGAGCGGGTCACCACGCCGTCGGCACGCACCTGGGCGTAGTCGCGGACCCGGCGCAGCAGCCGGTTGGCGATGCGCGGCGTGCCCCGGGAGCGACCCGAGATCTCCCCCGCACCGTCGGTGCCGAGCTCGACCTCGAGCAGCCGGGCCGACCGTCGCACGATCCGCTCGAGCTCGGCGGGCTCGTAGAACTCGAGGTGGGCGGTGAACCCGAACCGGTCGCGCAGCGGGCTCGGCAGCAGCCCCGCACGGGTGGTCGCCCCCACCATGGTGAAGGGCGGGATCTCGAGCGGGATCGCGGTGGCGCCGGGGCCCTTGCCGATGACCACGTCGACGCGGAAGTCCTCCATGGCCATGTAGAGCATCTCCTCCGCCGGTCGCGACATCCGGTGGATCTCGTCGACGAAGAGGACGTCGCCCTCGTTGAGGCCCGAGAGGATCGCCGCGAGGTCGCCGGCGTGGGTGATCGCGGGACCGCTGGTCAGCCGCAGCGGCGAGCTCATCTCGGCGGCGATGATCATCGCCAGCGTGGTCTTGCCCAACCCGGGCGGACCGCTGAGCAGCACGTGGTCCGGCACCCGCTCGCGGCGGCGCGCGGCCTCCAGCAGCAGCGAGAGCTGCTCGCGGACCCGCTCCTGACCGACCACCTCGTCGAGCGTGCGGGGGCGCAGCGCCGCCTCCACCACGCGCTCGTCGCCGTCGGCGTCGGCGGCCACCAGCGCCCGTCCGGTGACGTACGCCGCCTCGGCGGCCTCGAGCTGCGACTCGTCCACGCCGGCCGCCTAGGCCTTGCTCAGCGCGCGCAGCGCCAGCCGCAGCAGCCGGGCGACGTCGGGGGTGGCCATCTGGTCGGCCTCCGGCGCCACGGCGGTGATCGCGCGGTCGGCCTCCTTGGCGCTCCACCCCAGGCCCACCAGGCCGGTCTGCACCTGCGCCTGCCAGTCGGCCGTGCCGGGTGCGGCGGGCGCCGTGGTGCCCGGCTCGACGTAGGAGCCCGGCGTGCCGATGCGGTCGCGCAGCTCGAGGATGATGCGCTGCGCCCCCTTCTGGCCGATGCCGGGCACGGTGGTCAGCGTCTTGACGTCGTCGCCGGCCACCGCGCGGCGCAGCGTCTCGGGCCGGAGCACCGCGAGCATGGCCTGGGCGAGCTTGGGGCCGACGCCGCTGGCGGTCTGCACGAGCTCGAACATCTGCTTCTCGTCGTCGTCGGCGAACCCGAAGAGCGTCAGGGAGTCCTCGCGGACCACCATGCTGGTGGGCAGCGAGACCTCGGCGCCGTGCCGCAGCCCGGCGATGGTGTCGGGGGTGCACTGCAGCTCCAGGCCGACGCCACCGACCTCGAGCACGGCGGAGGTGAGGCTGATGCCGGCCACGCGGCCGCGGACGAAGGCGATCACGGGCGGACTCCTCGGGTTCGGGCCGCGACCTGCTTCTCCAGGGCGGCGGCGATGCGGTCGGAGGCGCCTCCGCGCCAGACGTGGCAGATGGCCAGGGCGAGCGAGTCGGCGGCGTCGGCCGGCTTGGGCACGGCGTCCAGGCGCAGCAGCCGGGTCACCATGGCGCCGACCTGCGCCTTGTCGGCGCGGCCGTTGCCGGTGACGGCGGCCTTGACCTCGCTGGGGGTGTGCAGCGCGATCGGCAGGCCGCGGCGTGCGGCCACGAGCATCGCGACGCCGCTGGCCTGGGCGGTGCCCATGACGGTGCTGACGGCGCTGCGGCTGAAGACCCGCTCCACCGCGACGGCGTCGGGGCGGGTGCGGTCGAGCCACTCCTCGAGCCCGACCTCGAGCTCGCGCAGCCGGTGGGCGACGTGCAGCTCGGTGGAGGTGCGTACGACGCCCACGTCGACCAGCGACAGGGGGCGCCCGATCGCGCCCTCGACCACGCCGACGCCGCAGCGGGTCAGGCCGGGGTCGATCCCCAGGACGCGCATCCTTGCTCCTGTCGCCGTCCGAACACGTGTTCGCACCACGCTAGCCCGACGGCCTCCCCGGGGACGGGAGCGACACGAGCCGGGTCAGGCGTCGACGGTCGCCATCACGTCGTCGGAGACGTCGAAGTTGGCGTAGACGTTCTGCACGTCGTCGAGGTCCTCGAGGGCCTCGACCAGGCGGAAGACCTTGCCGGCGCCGTCGGCGTCGAGCTCGACCTGCATCGAGGGCACGAAGGCGGCGTCGGCGGAGTCGTAGTCGATGCCGGCGTCCTGCAGCGCGGTGCGCACGGCGACCAGGTCGGTGGCCTCGCTGACGACCTCGAAGGACTCCCCCAGGTCGTGGACGTCCTCGGCGCCGGCCTCGAGCGTGGCCTCGACGAGGTCGTCCTCGCTGACCGCCCTGGCCTCCTGGGCCGACGGCACCACGACGACGCCCTTGCGGTGGAACAGGTAGGACACCGAGCCGGGGTCGGCGAGCGAGCCGCCGTTGCGCGTCATCGCGGTGCGGACCTCCATCGCGGCGCGGTTCTTGTTGTCGGTGAGGCACTCGATGAGGAACGCGACACCGTTGGGGCCGTAGCCCTCGTACATGATCGTGCTGTACTCCGCCCCGCCGGCCTCGGCGCCGGAGCCGCGCTTGACGGCCCGGTCGATGTTGTCGTTGGGGACCGAGGACTTCTTGGCCTTCTGGATCGCGTCGTAGAGCGTCGGGTTGCCCGACACGTCCCCGCCGCCCATCCGGGCCGCGACCTCGATGTTCTTGATCAGCTTGGCGAACATCTTGCCGCGGCGGGCGTCGATGACGGCCTTCTTGTGCTTGGTGGTCGCCCACTTGGAGTGGCCTGACATCAGTGGTTCCTTCCCTCGCGTGCGGTGGCCGAGACCAGGTCTCGGAACAGTTCGTGGACACGGTCGTCCCCACCCACCTCGGGGTGGAACGACGTCGCCATGAGCGGGCCCTGCCGAACCGCGACGATCCTACCCGCGGCCGGCCCCCGGGCGACCCGGCCGAGCACCTCGACGCCGGGCCCCGCCTGCTCCACCCACGGCGCACGGATGAACACCGCGGGCACCGGGCCCGCGACCCCGGCGAGCGAGACCTCGTCCTCGAACGAGGCCACCTGCCGACCGAAGGCGTTGCGGCGGACGGTGACGTCGAGGCCGCCGAGCGTCTCCTGGCCGGGCGCGGCGTCGAGCAGCCGGTCGGCCAGCAGCACCATCCCGGCGCAGGTCCCCAGGGTGGGCATCCCCGCCCGGATGCGGGACCGGAGCGGCTCCAGCAGCCCGAAGGTGCGGGCCAGCCGCACCATCGTCGTGGACTCGCCCCCGGGGACGACGAGGGCCTCGACCGCGTCCAGCTCCTCGGGGCGGCGTACGACGCGCGGGTCGCAGCCGAGCCGGCGCAGCGCCGCGAGGTGCTCGCGCACGTCGCCCTGCAGGGCCAG
>NZ_LMRF01000001.1:1367960-1368062 GCF_001424755.1 Marmoricola sp. Leaf446 | reverse complement strand
CACGCCGATGACGGGAGCGGGTGCGGGCACCGGCACACCCTAGGGCGGGCCGTGCGGCCGGGAACCACAGGTCCCGGCGTGACGCGTCCCCCGATGCGTCAC
>NZ_LMRF01000001.1:1298204-1367935 GCF_001424755.1 Marmoricola sp. Leaf446 | reverse complement strand
GCCGGGACCAGGTCCTCGCGCGGTGGCGATGTGCTCGAAGCATGGCGGAGCCGACCCGTCACCACCGACAGATCGGGCAATTCCGCAGGAGTGGGCTATACCGGACCCGAGCTACCAGCCGCGCTCGGCCAGCCGGTGCGGCTGCGGCAGGTCCTCGACGTTGATCCCGACCATGGCCTCGCCGAGCCCGCGGCTGACCTTGGCCACCATGTCGGGGTCGTCGTGGAACGTGGTGGCGGCGACGACCGCGGCGGCGCGCTCGGCGGGGTTGCCCGACTTGAAGATGCCCGAGCCCACGAACACGCCCTCGGCTCCGAGCTGCATCATCATCGCGGCGTCGGCGGGGGTGGCGATGCCGCCCGCGGTGAACAGCACGACGGGCAGCTTGCCGGTCGCGGCCACCTCACGCACCAGCTCGTACGGCGCCTGCAGCTCCTTGGCCGCCAGGTAGAGCTCGTCGGCCGACAGCGCCGCCAGCCGCCGGAGCTCACCGTTGATGGTGCGCATGTGGGTGACCGCGTTGGAGACGTCGCCGGTGCCGGCCTCGCCCTTGGAGCGGATCATCGCCGCGCCCTCGGTGATGCGTCGCAGCGCCTCGCCCAGGTTGGTCGCGCCGCACACGAAGGGCACCGTGAAGCGCCACTTGTCGATGTGGTGGGCGTAGTCGGCCGGCGTCAGCACCTCGGACTCGTCGACGTAGTCGACCCCGAGGCTCTGCAGCACCTGCGCCTCGGCGAAGTGGCCGATCCGCGCCTTGGCCATGACCGGGATCGAGACGGCCTCGATGATGCCGTCGATCATGTCCGGGTCGCTCATCCGGGCCACGCCGCCCTGGGCGCGGATGTCCGCGGGCACGCGCTCCAGCGCCATCACCGCGACGGCGCCGGCGTCCTCGGCGATCTTGGCCTGCTCGGCGGTGACGACGTCCATGATGACACCGCCCTTGAGCATCTCGGCCATGCCGCGCTTGACGGTGGCGGTGCCGGTGGGCTGTCCGGCGGTCTCGGGGGTCTGCTGGGGGGTCTGCTCGGGGCGTGCGTCCATGGGACCCAGGCTACGGCGGGTTCACGACACGCCGGGCCGCGGCTCCTGGTCGAGCGCGAGCGCCTGCCGTCGGACCATCAGCACCCGGCGTACGACGGTCTCGGTGCTGGCCGCGGCGAGCACCCAGATCGTGAGCTGCATCAGCCACGGCAGCCCGAAGATCGCGCCCAGCCCGGTCATCACCAGGATCGCGACCAGGCGGTCGGCGCGCTCGGCCAGGCCGCCCTTGGCCTGCAGCCCGAGCGACTCCGCCTTGGCGCGGGCGTAGGAGGTCACCGCGCCCATGACCAGGCAGTAGAGCGTCAGCGAGGTGTAGAGCACGCTGTCGCCGGGCCCGGCGAAGTAGAGCACCAGCCCGCCGAAGATCGCGCCGTCGCCGATGCGGTCCAGGGTGGAGTCGAAGAAGTTGCCGAACACCGAGACCCGGCCCGTCTTGCGCGCCATCGCCCCGTCGACGAGGTCGCTGAAGACGAAGGCCGTGATCACCAGGACGCCGGTCAGCAGCATCCCCTGCGGGAAGAAGATCAGCGCCCCGGCGCTCACGCCGAGCGTGCCCACCAGCGTGACCACGTCGGGGCTGACGCCGAGGCGGACGAGGAGGTCGATCACGGGCGCCAGCACGACGCCCTGCCAGAAGTTCTTGAACCGGTCCAACATCTCGGGTCGAGAGGCTACCGGTGGGCACGTCCCGCGGCGGGCAGGGGCGTACGGTCGCAGCACGGAGCCAGCCAGGCAATCCGATCCTCGAGGACGCCACATGAGCGACAAGTCGCCGCGGCAGGGCATGACCAAGAAGACCAGCAAGTCCATCAAGGAGAAGCGCGCCGACAAGCGCGGCGCCGCCGAGCAGACGACGCTCCTGGCCAAGGAAGAGGCCAAGGGCAAGAAGCGCTGAGGCCGGCCGGCCCGGGCGCTGCGCCCGGGCCGCGGGTCACCAGGCGGCGGCCAGCAGCTCGCGGGTGTCCGCGAGCAGCTGCGGCAGCGTCTTGGTGCCGCCCACCACGGTGATGAAGTTGGCGTCGCCCGACCACCGCGGCACGACGTGCTGGTGCAGGTGCTGCGAGAGCGACCCACCGGCCACGCCGCCGAGGTTGAGGCCGACGTTGAAGGCGTGCGGCCCGCTCACCTCGCGCAGCACGCGGATGGCGCGCTGCGTGGTCGTCATCAGCTCGGCGGCCTCGGCGTCGTCGAGGTCCTCGAGGTCGGCGACGTGGCGCAGCGGCAGCACCATGAGGTGACCGGGGTTGTAGGGGTGCAGGTTGAGCACGGTGAAGCACCGCTCCCCCGTCGCCACGACCAGGCTCTCCTCGGGCGGCCGGTGCTGGAGCGCGCAGAACGGGCAGCCGTCGTCGGTCGGTGCCGACGGGGCGACGTACGCCATCCGGTGGGGGGTCCAGAGGCGGTCGAAGCCCTCGAAGCCGTCGCGCGGCTCGCCCGAGGTGTGGCTCACGCTCAGACCTGCTCGCGGGAGGCGACCGCCTGGGTGACGCGGGCGATGGCCTCCTCGACCGGGACGCCGTTGTCCTGGCGGCCGTCGCGGTAGCGGAAGCTGACCGCACCGGCCTCGACGTCCTGGTCGCCGGCGATGACCATGAACGGCACCTTCTGCAGCTGGGCGTTGCGGATCTTCTTCTGCATCCGGTCGTCGGAGTGGTCGACCTCGACGCGGACGCCCTGGGCCTTCATCCGCCGCGCCACGTCGGCGAGGTAGTCGCCGTGCCGCTCGGCGATCGGGATGCCCTGCACCTGCACCGGCGCGAGCCAGGGCGGGAAGGCGCCGGCGTAGTGCTCGACGAGCACGCCGACGAACCGCTCGATCGAGCCGAACTTGGCGGAGTGGATCATCACCGGCTGCTGCCGGCTGCCGTCGGCGGCCTGGTACTGCAGGTCGAAGCCGCGGGGCTGGTTGAAGTCGTACTGGATGGTCGACATCTGCCAGGTGCGGCCGATGGCGTCGCGCGCCTGCACCGAGACCTTGGGGCCGTAGAACGCCGCGCCGCCCGGGTCGGGCACCAGCTCGAGGCCCGACTCGGTGCACACCCGCTCCAGCACCGCGGTGGCCTCGGCCCAGTCCTCGTCGCTGCCCACGAACTTGTCGGGCTTGGAGTCGTCGCGCGTCGAGATCTCGAGGTAGAAGTCGTCGAGCCCGAAGTCGCGCAGCAGGCCCAGCACGAAGTCGAGCAGGTGCTTGATCTCGCCGGGCGCCTGCTCGGGGGTGACGTAGGAGTGCGAGTCGTCCTGGGCGAACCCGCGCACCCGGGTGAGGCCGTGGATCACGCCGGACTTCTCGTTGCGGTAGACGTGCCCGAACTCGAAGAGGCGCAGCGGCAGCTCGCGGTAGGACCGGCCGCGAGAGCGGAAGATCAGGTTGTGCATCGGGCAGTTCATGGCCTTGAGGTAGTACGTCGACCCCTCCATCTCCATGGGCGGGAACATGCCGTCGGCGTAGTAGGGCAGGTGGCCCGAGAGGTGGAAGGTCTGCTCCTTGGAGATGTGCGGCGTCCCGACGTACTCGAAGCCCTCCTCGATGTGCCGCTGCCGGACGTAGTCCTCCATCACCCGCTTGATCACCCCGCCCTTGGGGTGGAAGACGGGCAGGCCGGAACCGATCTCGTCGGGGAAGCTGAACAGGTCGAGGTCGCGACCCAGGCGGCGGTGGTCGCGGCGCTCGGCCTCCTCGATCCGGTGCAGGTGGGCGTCGAGCGCTTCCTTGGACTCCCAGGCGGTGCCGTACAGGCGCTGCAGCTGCTTCTTCTTCTCGTCCCCGCGCCAGTACGCCGCGGCGGAGCGCATCAGCTTGAAGGCCGGGATCCGCTTGGTGGTGGGCAGGTGGGGACCACGGCAGAGGTCCTTCCAGACGACCTCGCCGTTGCGGCCGAGGTTGTCGTAGATGGTCAGCTCGCCGCCGCCCACCTCGGCGTCGGCGCCCTCGGCGATCTCGCCGGCCGACGCGCCGCCCTTGAGCCCGATCAGCTCGAGCTTGTAGGGCTCGTCGGCCAGCTCGACCTGGGCGTCGGCGTCGGAGACGACCCGGCGGGAGAACCGCTGGTTGGCCTTGACGATCTTGCGCATCCGGGTCTCGATCTTCTCGAGGTCCTCCGGGACGAAGGGCGTCTCGACGTCGAAGTCGTAGTAGAAGCCGTTCTCGATCGGCGGCCCGATGCCCAGCCGCGCGTCGGGGAAGAGCTCCTGCACCGCCTGCGCCATCACGTGGGCGGTGGAGTGGCGCAGGATGTCGTGGCCGTCGCGGCTGTCGATGCGCACCGGCTCCACGACGTCACCGTCGGCGAGCTCGGTGGCCAGGTCACGCAGCGCCGCCTCGCCGTCGGTGCCGGTCACCCGCGCCGCGATCACGTCGGGGTCGTCGCGGAACAGCTCCCAGGCCTTGGTGCCCGCGGTCACCGTCTGGTCCTGACGCGCGTCGGCGTGGACGAGGACGACCTTGATGTCGGGCACAACAGCTCCTGGGGCGCGGGTACGGCGGACCGGGCGATCGTATCGGCGCGTCGGCGACGGCCGCGCGCGGGCGGCGTACGCCAGGAGGGGGTGGTGCTCGGTGGGCGATACTGGGTTCGAACCAGTGACCTCTTCGGTGTGAACGAAGCGCGCTACCACTGCGCCAATCGCCCGAGCGCATCCGGCCTGACCGGTGCGCGGCACACATTAGCGCACCCGCGACGCCCTCCTCACCCGGCGTCCTCCGGGCCCTCCGCGGGCCGCGGCGGAGGCGGTCCCGACGCGGGTAGTCCACCTGGCGCAGGACGCCTAGTCCCTTTGCGTTACCCCGCCCCCGCCCACCTGGCCAGCCCCACCGACAACCTGACTAGACCAATGCACCACGGAAATAGACCAGTCGCAGAAAATGTGTAGACCACCCCCTGGACAAAAGCCACATTTCGGAGGAACGCCTGTCAGTCAGGCTCGGTATTCAGCAAACTCAGCACATCGCGTTGAGGGCGCGAAGAGGTCCCGTGGAGGGGGCCTCGCAGGACATCAAGGGGAAGCATCATGAAGCAGACCAAGACCGCTCAGGTCATCACCGAGAGCGTCGAGCTGGAGTTCGTGGACCCGCAGGGCGAGTCCACCGCACTGGAGGCCGACCTGGTCTTCGACCCGGCCGACCCGTTCGCGGTCACCATGGTGTTCCGCACCGGCGTGCAGGAGGTCCGCTGGACCTTCGGCCGCGAGCTGCTGGTCGAGGGTCTCTACGAGCCCACCGGCGACGGCGACGTCCACGTGTGGCCCTGCCTGAGCTCCAACGGCTCCGCCGTCGTCATCGTCGAGCTCTGCTCCCCCGACGGCGAGCTGCTCGTCCAGGCCGGCTCCCGCGCGGTCAACACCTTCGTGGGCAAGATGCTCGCCGCGGTGCCGGACGGCCACGAGTCCGCGTTCGTCGACTTCGACGGCGAGCTCGCCCGCATCCTCGCCGACTGACGGCTCCCGCCCGCCCGGCGGTCGGCACCCTCTCGGGGACCCTCAGGGGTCCAGGTGCTCGGCCTCACGCGCCGCCCACGTCTCCATCAGCATCCGCGTGGTCGGCCCCGGCGACGTCAGCTCGCGCGTCCCGTAGCGGTGCACCCCCTGCACGTCGCGGGTCGTGGAGAGCAGCACGATCTCGTCCGCACGCATCAGCACCTCGACCGGCTCGTCGACCTCGGTCACGTCGGCCCACTCGAGCAGGAGCGCCCGCGTGATGCCGGCCAGGCAGCCCGACCCGAGCGTCGGCGTGCGCAGCTCCCCGTCCACGACGTAGGCCACGTTGGAGCCAGTGCCCTCGCAGACGTGGCCGGCGAGGTTGGCGAACAGCGCCTCGGTCGCGTCGTGGCGCTGTGCCTCGGCGAGCGCGAGCACGTTCTCGGCGTACGACGTGGACTTGACGCCGGCGAGCACGCCGCGCTCGTTGCGCGGCCACGGCACGAGGTGCAACGAGGTCGTCCGCGGCGTCGGGTCCATCGCGGTCGCGACCACCACGAGCGTCGGTTGCCCGCTCCCCCGTCCCGACCCGAACGGCGCGGGTCCCGCGGTCCAGGTGATGCGCAGCTTGCCCAGCGCGAGCTCCTCGCGCGCCAGCACCTCGCCGATCGCTCCCCGCACCCGGTCGAGGTCGGGCTCGGGCAGCGCGAGCGACGCCGCGGACCGCTGCAGCCGCTCGAGGTGGCGGGTCAGCGCGAACGGCTGGCCCCGCACCACCTTGACGGCCTCGAACACCCCGTCGCCGACGGTGAAGCCGTGGTCGGCCACCCGCACCGCGGGGGCCTCCGGATCGTCGAGGACCCTGCCGTCCACCCACACCTGCATGCCTCGGACCCTAGTCGCGGCGGCACCCCCGGGCCCCGCACGGCGGCGTCGGGCCGCGTGTCCGAACTGCCCGGGATCGGCCTGCGGAGCGCTCGTGGACGCGGGGGGACCCCCCGAGTTTGTGCTCCCGTCGGGTTCGGCTATGGTTCTGTTCGCACCGCAGGGAGACCGGCGGTCGCAAGCGGACGTAGCTCAGTTGGTAGAGCGCAACCTTGCCAAGGTTGAGGTCGCGAGTTCGAGCCTCGTCGTCCGCTCGGGAACACCCCGTCTTGCCGGGACTCCACGGTGGGTTGGCCGAGAGGCGAGGCAACGGACTGCAAATCCGTGAACACGGGTTCGAATCCCGTACCCACCTCGAACTGAACAACCAGCACCACCCGGGGCGATTGGCGCAGTGGTAGCGCGCTTCCTTGACACGGAAGAGGTCACTGGTTCAAACCCAGTATCGCCCACCAGCAACGACGCAGGTCAGAGGCTCCCACGGGGGCCTTTTTCCATGTCCGGCGTCGCTGCCCCGCCTCGCTGGGCTCCGAGCCTGCTCGACGGCCCGGGCTCCTGCCACCGGCCGGGGTCGGCCTGCCGGTCGCGGCACAGCCGTGGGACGCGGCGACCTTCCCCCGGTCGCCACGCCCCACCGGCGTGCAGTGCCTCCTAGAGGATGGCCTTCAGGATGGCGCGGTTGCCCTCCTTCGGGCCGGCGTCGGCGGCCCCTCCGGCCGCGGGGACGGCCGCCACGGCGGCAGCCACGACGACGGCGAACACTGCTCCACGGATCCTGCGGTTTATCTGCATCTCCTCCACTCCCTCGTCGGACCCCGGCGGTCCGACGACCCAGCCGAAGGTAGGGACACCCGGCCGAGCGGTGCTATGACCCGATTTCGCTATGTATCTACGTGCCCGTCCATGCTTCAGCGGGTAGGAACAACTCTGGTCGCACCGGCCACTGGCATCCCGTACGTCACGGACTGAGCCACATGCCGAATCGGACAATTGATGCTTCAACCGGCTCTTCGGTCGGTCGTGCTGGCGTGGACCCGCCACCGGACCTTCGGGAACTGGTCTCACATGGCGGACGACCTCACGAGCTGCGCCTCCCACGGCGGGGCGGCGTACGCCGGCTCCCCAGGTGGGTACGACGCACACATGACCACCACACCAGCCGAACCCGTGCAGGACCCGGACCAGCAGCCGATCATCCAGCCCGACGAGCCGTCGCAGCCCGACACGACGCCGGGCACCGGCGACCCCGACCTGGACCCCCAGCGATGACCACCGCACCCGTCGAGCCGGTGACCGACCCCGGAGCCGTGCCCGACGACGAGCCCGAGCGCACTCCCGAGGTCAGCCCCGTCGCCCCCGGCGAGGACCCGGGCGCCACCCCGCAGAGCGACCCCGAGGTCGTGCCGTCGGGCCCGCAGGTCGTGCCGGAGCCCGGCGCCGACCCGGACACCGCGCCGGAGACGCAGCCCGCGCCCGTCTGAGGTGGACTGCCGGGGGTATCGGTGTCCCGGCCGTCCACCGACGCGCCGCCCGCCGATCCCCCGGAGTCCCCGTGTTCCTGTTCTTCAGCAACCGCCTCGGCTGCTTCGGCTCCCTGGTGCTGTCCGCCGTCGTGACCCTGGTGCTGGTGCTGCTACTGACCCGATGACCTGAGGAAGCTCAGGCGCCGCCGTTGTCGCCGCCGAGCGAGCCCGGGGTCGTCGGCTGGTCGGGCTGGCGGTCGCCGAGCGAGCTGCCCGTGCCCTCCCCTGCACCCGTCGCCGCCTGGTGGGCGGGGCACTCCGGGTCGGGGCACCGGTCCTCGAAGACCGCCGCCGCGACGTCGGCCGTGGCGCCTACCTCGTCGGGCGAGTCGGCGGCGAAGTCGACCGCGACCTGCTGCAGCCGGGTCCCGCACGTCGGGCAGTTCTCGGGCCACTCCTGCTGGTCGTCCGCCGGGGACGTCTGCTCGCTCATGACTGCACGCTAGCCCGGCGCCCGCCGCGGCGAGACGGTGGTCACAGCGGCGGGGCGGTCGGCCCCGCGTGGGAGGCGCGGCGTTGGGTACGCACCAGCCGACACCACGCAACCGGGCATTCCGGGCGCACCACCAGCTTCCCCAGGCGGCCCGGCATGAGACTCAGCGACACCCGGCACGAGACGCAGCTGCTCGACCAGCTCACGCTGTTCCTGCGCCAGCGGGTCCGCGACCAGGTCGGCACCGCCGACGTCGGTGGCACCGAGGGACGCCTGGCCGAGCTGCGCACGCTGCGGCAGCTCCAGCTCGGGCAGGCCGAGGCGCGGACGCACCCGGAGCGACGCGGCAGCGTGATCGCGCGGTTCCGCCGGCTCGCGCTGGTCCACCGGCGCCACGCCGACTTCGACGCGTCGTGGGTGATCGGCTCGCCCGACACGGTCGTCACCGACGCGCTCGAGCTGCTGGTCGAGCACGAGCGGCTCGACCTCGCGGCCGCCGCCACCCTGCTCACGTCGTACGCCGAGGAGCACCGCACCGACCTCGTCGAGGTGGCCGCCCGGCTGGTCGCCCTCCACCGCCCCGCGGGGCGATCCACCGACGAGGCGGCCCTGCGACCCGCCTGACCGGACCACGTGGGCGGTGCCGAACCGCCGTGTCGGCGTCGTCCCGGCCCCTCCTCTGAATGTAGACTGGACCACTGCACTTTGGTCCGACCCGGGACCGGGGCAGTCCACGTGAGGGAACCATGGGCCACACCGACGTCGTCGTCTGCTCGTTCTACACCGCTGACGACTACTACCGCGACCACGCCGAGAAGCTCCGCAAGAACCTCGCCGACCTCGGTGTCCGCTGCGAGCTCGAGGAGGTCGTCAAGGCCCCCGGGGAGGACTGGGCCGACATCTGCCGGCGCAAGATCGCCTTCCTCGGCCGCGTCTGCGACCAGCACCCCGACGCCCGGGTCTTCTGGATCGACGTGGACTGTCGGCTGCACGACCTGCCGGCGTACGTCCGGGACGCCACCGCCGACCTCGTGGGCTTCCAGCGCGGCTTCAGCGCTCCGACGACGATCGGCTACGGCAACCGCACCCGCTTCTGGGAGCCCTGCTTCTTCGGGATCGGCACCAGCCCCGCCGCCCGCAGGTTCGTCGCCGACGCCGTGGCGCTGGAGGCCTCCTCGACGCTCAAGGCGACCGACGACTACTTCTTCGAGGAGTCCTGGCGCCGCAACGCCGGGTCGCTGAGCTTCCAGGTGATCCCCTCCGCCGCGGTGGTCGGTCGGGCCGGGGCCACCGGGGTGTCGACCTTCTTCACCTTCGGTTCCAGCGGCAACGTCGCGGAGTTCCGGACCAAGGTGGTGCAGCACGCCGCGGTGCAGGGCCCCTCGCGCCGCACCGAGGCCTCGCGACGGTGGGCGCTGCGCGCCGCCAAGGCCGCCGAGCGGCGGCTGAGCAGCCGGTCCGGGCGGCTCACGGACCGGCTGCGGGTGGTCGCCGACCGCTCGGGCCTGACCCACGTCCTCACCCAGGGCGCCCACCGCCCCGCGGGCAGCTCGCGGCACCGGCAGGGCCTGGTCAACCAGATGGTGGTCCAGGGACAGCGCGGTGACCTCGAGGGCGTGCGTGCGCTCGTGTCCCGGCTCGACGCGGCCGGCACCCCCACCCCGGCCGAGGCGGGCGCGCAGCGTGCGGCGGAGTCCTTCGCGCACCTCGCCGCGGGCGCCGGAACGGGCGACCCCCTGCCGCTGAGCTGGTGGGTGTGGCCGTTCCCCGGCAACTTCGGCGACTGGCTGAGCCCGCTGGTGCTGCAGTCGGTCTCGCAGCGCCCGGTCACCTTCCTCTCCCCCACCGCACCCACGCTGCAGCCCCACCTCGTGATGGTGGGATCGATCGGGCGCTTCGTGCGCTCGCGCTCGGTCGTGGTCGGGACCGGGATCTCCTCGGAGGAGATCGAGCTCGACGGCCGCGCGCACTACGTCTCCCTGCGCGGCCCCGTCACGGCCGACCTGCTGCGACGGCAGGGCGGCCCCGCGGTCGCCAGCCTGGGCGACCCCGGCGTGCTGCTCTCCCGGGTGCTGCCGATCGAGCGTGGCCCCCACAACGGCCGCGTCGCCCTGGTGCGTCACTTCAAGCACGCCGGCCTGCCGCTGACGCTGCCCGACGACATGGACGAGCTCAGCGTCCTGGTCTCCCACCCCGAGGAGATCCGCGCCTTCCTCGAGCGGCTCGCGGGCTACCGTGCCGTCGTGACCAGCGCCATGCACGTGATGATCGCGTGCCACAGCTACGGCATCCCGTGCGCGCTGGTCGGCTTCCGCGGCTTCGAGGACCTCGTCCACGGCACCGGCATCAAGTACCGCGACTACGCCCTCGGCGCCGGCCTCTCCGGGGACTGGGAGCCCGTCGTGGTCGACCTCGACCTGCGACGCACCCGTCTGGACGACCTGCTCCGCGAGGTCCGGATCGGCGAGGACAAGCTCGACGAGGTGCAGGCCGCCGTGGCCGCGGGCATCGCGGCGTACGACGGACGCCGGGCCTGAGCGCGTGTTCCGCGACCTCCTGGGTGCCTTCACCGGGCTGTTCACCGAGCGGCGCAGCCGCCTGGAGGTCGCGGCGCTGCTGCTGACGATGGCGATGCTGCCGGTCACCGAGCTGCTCGTCACCCGGATGTTCTCCCAGCTGGTGCTGCACGGCGCCGAGCGGCTGGAGACCGGGCGCACCGCGCTGCTCCTCGCCGGGGCGGGCTTCTTCGCGGCCTTTGCGCTCAGCCGGGCCCTGCACCACGTGGTCCGGCTCAACCGGGTACGGGTGTTCCGGCGCGGCTTCGAGTCCTCGCAGACCGCCCGGCCCCGCCACCAGGAGGCGTGGAGCTGGGCGTCCGCCTTCGAGCTCTCCACCGCGAGCGTCGCGCTGATCCAGGTGGTCGCGTTCTGCCTGCTGTTCGTCTGGCTCGACCCCCTGTTCGGGGTGGTCAACATCGGCATCGGCGCGGCCGTGCTCGCGCTGGTGGCCGTGATCTACCGCCGCCAGCTCGCCCGCCAGCTGGCCTACCTCGCGGAGGGCCGCGACACCGCCACCGGCGTGGGCGAGCGGGTGGGGCGTCGGCTGCGCGACGCCGAGCTCGGCGCGGTGCTGGCCAGCCTCGCGATGGCCCTGGCCCTGGCCCTGGTGCTGCTGCGTGCCGTGACCGGGTCGATCGCCGGGGCGGACGCGATCGTGCTCTTCATCGGGCTGCGGATGATGTACAGCCAGGTCGGCCACCTCTCCGCGAGCGCCATGCGCTTCGCCCGGGTCGAGGCGCGGCTCACCGCGGGCGGCCGGGGCGGGGACGCGGACCCCGACCCGGACGACGAGACCGACGGGGACGACGAGGAGGACGCCGACGACGAGGCCGCCCGCGCCGAGTTCGACCTGCCGCCCGCCAACCCGACCCCCCACCGTGCCCGGCTGGTGCGGCAGATGCTCCAGGCGGGCCAGGGCGGGGACCTCCCCCAGGTCGAGGCGTACGCCGCCCGGTTGCGCGCCACGGCCCGCCCGCGGCAGCAGGAGCTCGACGATCAGGAGGGAGCCGAGGCGTTCGCCCACCTCGCCGCCCCCGCCGAGCGCGCCGGGGCGCTGCCCGTGCTGTGGTGGCCGCGCCCCTTCCCCGGCACGGCCGACAACTGGCTCGCCCCGCTCCTGGTGCGCCGCGTCGGTGGCCACCCGGTCACCTACCAGAAGCCCGCCGTCGCCACCGAGCGGCCGCACCTGCTGGTGTCCGGGTCGGTGCTGTCCCACGCCCAGCGCAGCAGCGTGGTGGTGGGGGCCGGGGTGGCGTGGCCCGACGAACGTCCCGCCCCGGACGCCCACTACCTCGGCGTGCGCGGGCCGCTGAGCGCCGAGGCGCTGCGGCGCGCGGGCGGGCCTGTCGTCACGGCGTACGGCGACCCGCTGGTGCTCGCCGGCCGGCTGCTCGCCCTGCCCCGCCCCGCCCCGCACGGCCGCCTCGCGCTGCTCCGCCACGTCAGCCAGTCCCGGCTGACCCTCACGCTCCCCGACGGCGTCGACGAGGTGAGCACCCGGGTCTCGCGTCCCGACGACGTGACCGAACTGCTGACCGACCTCACGGCGTACGACGGGGTCGTGACCAGCGACCCCGGCGTGCTCGCCCTGTGCCTGGCCCTCGCGCTGCCCTGCGCGACGGTCGCCCTGGAGCCGCGCGACGACCTCGCCCACGTGGTGCGCGACCTCGCCCTGGGTCTTGGTCTCGACGAGCCCGTCGTGCACCCGCTCGGCCCCGACCTGCGCCGGACCGACCTGGAGAGCCTGCTGGAGACCCGCGTCGTCGACGCCGCGGTCCTCGACGCCGTGCAGCGGCGGCTCGAGGACGCCGTCGAGCTGGTGGCCCGGGACGTGCCCGCCGACCTGCCGGCCTGACCCGTCGGGACCGTGCGGGCCGTATCGGGCCGGTTCGGGCCCGGTCAGCGGGACCGGAGCACGAACCCGCTCCCCCACGACAGGTGCATCACCGCCAGCGCCAGCGGCATCCGCCACGCCACCGCCCGCGGCAGTCGTCGCACCCGGGCCAGGGCCAGGCCCAGCACCGCGACCCCGCCGACGTAGGCCGCCGGGACCAGCAGGCCCAGCGCCAGCCAGGCGCCGAGCACCGGGGCGAGCAGCCCGGCCAGCAGCCCGGCGAGGATCGCCAGCACCGCGACGGGTGGCGCGAGGTAGCGCGGGTCGACGGTGCCGCGGTGGGTCTCGATGACCCGTCGCCGCCAGCCGCCGGTGCGGAACTGCTGCTGGGCGAAGCTGCGCCAGCTCGACCGCGGCCGGTAGGTGACGGCCAGCGCGGGGTCGAACCACACCGTGTGCCCGGCGAGCCGCAGCCGGTGGTTGAGCTCCCAGTCCTGGGCGCGCAGGAAGTGCTCGTCGTATCCCCCGACCCCGACGAGCGCCGCGCGCCGGAACGCACCGAGGTAGACGGTCGGCTGCGGCCCGGCCTCGCCGCCGACGTGGAACGCCCCGCCGCCGATCCCCAGCCGCGAGCTCATGGTCACGGCCACGGCCTGCGAGACCGGGGTGTCGCCCTCGGGCACCATGCGGCCGCCGACGTTGGCGGCGTCGGTGGACTCCAGCAGCGCGACCACGTCGACGAGGTAGCCCGGCGGCAGGTGGGCGTGGCCGTCGACCCGCACCAGCACGTCGTGCCGCGCGTGCGCGATCGCGGCGTTGAGACCGTGCGGCGTGGCGCCCGCGGGGTTGCACACCACGCGCACCCGCGGCTCGCGGGCGGCCAGCCGCTGGGCCTCGCCCCAGGTGTCGTCGGTGGAGGGGGCGACGGCGAGCACGACCTCGAGCTCGCCGGGGTAGTCCTGCTCGAGGACCCGGGCCACGCTGGCGGCCAGGTCGGCCTGCTCGTCGCGCACCGCCATGAACACCGAGACCGGCAGCGGGGTGAGGACGTCGGTGCCGGCCGGACCGGGTCGGCGCTGGGCCGGCACCACCGGCTGCGGGAGGAAGGTCGTCACCTCACACCACCGGCGGGCGGCCGAGACGGGTCATCCGCCACACGGTGCGCCAGCGCAGCGGGCGGCGACCGCCCGGGTCGACCCGCCAGCCCTCCCACCAACCGGCGGTCCACGGTCGGAGCGAGGCGCGCCCCTGCGGGGTCCCGACCGAGCGGAGCAGCTGCACCAGCGTCCAGGTCGCGACGTAGGCCCAGGTGAACGGCCAGCGCAGGTTGCGACGGGCCAGCCACACCCGGTGGCGGGCGTTGAAGCGGTGGTACGTCGCGTGGCGGGCCGGGTCGATCGGGGGGTGCAGCGCGACCAGGTCACCGACGTAGCGGACGCTGAACCCGGCGTCCCACACCCGCCAGACCAGCTCGATGCCCTCGTGGGCGTAGCGGTAGACCTCCGGCCAGCCACCGGCGGCGAGCAGCGCGTCCCGGCGTACGACGGTGGCGCCCTCCCACAGCACGAAGGCCGGCGACGAGCGCCGCGGGTCGCCGGTGCGGACCCGCGGCACCCAGCGGGTCGGCGCCTCGCCGTACGTCGCCTCGACCCGCGGGTGCACCAGCCCCAGTCCCGGGTCGGCGGCGAAAAGGTCGACCGCACGGGCGAGGTAGTCCGGCCCCGCGGGGCGGGCGTCGTCGTCGAGGAACAGCAGCAGCCCGCCGGAGACGTGGGGCACGCCGGCGTTGCGACCGGCCGGGATGCCGTCGTCGACGGGCAGGGCGACCCCGCGCACCCCGTCAGGCAGGCCGGTCGGCTCCCAGCCGTTGCCCACGACGACGACGTCGCACGTGACGCCCTGCTGGCCCAGCACGGCCGCCAGCCCGGCGGCCAGCTCGTCGGGCCGGCGGCCCTGGGTGAGGACCACGACGCCGACGTCGGCGAGGGGTCGGGGGGCGCCCGGGGACGTGGCTCCGGGGAGGCTCGCGAGGGTGCTCGTGCGGGTCATGCCCCAAAGTCTACAAAGTAGATAGGAGTTAGCGGGTATTCGACACGACGACGAGATGAACTCCCGCCTCGGAGCCGACGTCCTCAGGGCAGGAGCAGCTCCTCGCGCAGCCGCGGCCACACCTCGCGCAGGCCCGGGTGGAGCCGGTAGGAGCCGACCCGGTCGAGGTCGACCCACAGGGTGCGGTCGGCCTCCCAGCTGGTCGCGCCCGCGCTGCGCAGCTCGGCCAGCTCGGGGCGCGGCGCCTCGGCGATGACGTAGGTGTAGGACCAGGTGCCGTGGTCGGTGCCCACGACGGTGCGCGAGACCGCCAGGTCGCCGGCTCGCAGCCCCGCCTCCTCGTGCGCCTCGCGCAGCGCCGCGTCGACCGGGTCCTCGCCTCGCTCGATGGCGCCGCCCGGCACGCTCCAGGTGCCGCCGCTGTGGACGTGCACCGAGCGCTTCTGCAGCAGCACACCGGTGCGCCCCGGGTCGGTCAGCAGCAGCCCCGCCGCGCCGTAGCGGCCCCAGTGACGCTGGCCGCACGAGCACTGGAGGAACACGTGCCGATCCTGACACCCCGACCCAGCCGGGCCTCCTAGGCTGGGGTGCCGGCGCACGCGTGGCCGGCGGCTCCCCGGGTACGACACCGGGAGCGAGATCGACCCGAGATCGACCCACCCACGCAGGAGCAGACCGTGAGCACTGAGCACCCTTCCCCCACCGAGCCCGGCTCCCCCGCCTCCGCGTCCACCGACGAGGCCCCCGCCACCCGGTCGACGGGACCCGGGTCCGGGTCCGGGTCCGGCTCCGGGTCCGGCTCCGGGTCCGGCTCCGGGTCCGGCAAGGACCCGCTGCGCGGCTCGCGCACGAGCGGCATCTGGTCGGCCACCGTCGCGCTCATCGTGGTGCTGATCCTGCTCGCCGTCTTCATCCTGCAGAACACCCAGCGGGTGGAGGTCAGCTACTTCGGCTGGACCGGCCAGGCACCGCTGTCGGCGACGCTGCTGATCGCCGCCGCGGGGGGCGCGCTCCTGGTCGCCTCGGCGGGGGCGCTGCGCATCCTGCAGCTGCGCCGGCGGGTCAAGAAGGACCGCAAGCGCCGCTGAGCCCCGGGCGGCCGGCCAGCGCGGCGAGCTCGGCGAACCACGACAGCCGGTCCACCCGGCCGTCGTAGTCCTTGCGCTGGTTGGCCCCGCTGGTGCCCGGGAGCACGAACACCTGGGCGCCACCGACGTACCACTCCTGCGGGCCCAGCCCGGGCGGCCGTCGTCCCTCGGCACGGGCCACCAGCGCGGCCACGGTCTTGCTCGTGAACGCCAGCCACTCGGGCTGCCACGCCTCGACCTTGGCGACCAGCTCCGCCACGGCGTACGACGAGGGCCGGGTCCACTCCTCGCCCGTGCGGACCAGGTCGGTGCTGCCGAGGCCGTACGACGGCAGCGCGGCCTCCTCGTCGGCGCGGAGCAGCCGCGGGGTGAGGGAGCTGTCGTGCAGCAGCGACCAGAACCGGTTGCCGGGCGCGTCGTAGCGGTGCTCGCGCGCCTTGGAGCTGTCCACGCCGGCCCGGCCGCAGAAGACCACGACCGGACGGTCGCCGACGACGTCGGGCAGGACGTGCACCGCGACCGACGCCTGCGTCAGCGCGTGCCGGGGTCGTCGGACCCGGCGTCGTCGAGCCGCGGTGTGCTGCGCAGCCGCGGGTCCTGCACGTCGCCGCGCCAGAGCTGGTCGAGGGAGGAGACGTGCACCCGGGAGCCGCCGTCGGCGTGGTCGCTGATCACGGCCTGGATCGTGGCCGGGGTCGAGAGCTGGTCGTCGTCGACGGTCCAGACGAGCCGTTGCCCGGCGTCCCAGACGCCGACCAGCGTCCAGCCGGCGGCTTCGATCGCGGTGCACAGGATCGTGCTGACCACGGACGGGGGCTCCTCGAAGACCTCGTCCAGCTGGAGCGGTGACACGGGTTCCCCGTTTCGTCGTGAGGTCCCTACGTGCCCGAAGCGCGCCCGGCCATGCGGCGGGACGGGAACTGCTCTAGGCCGGGCGGCCCGCGCGAGCCGACCGGAGCTCGCGGGCCAGGGCCGTGCCGAGGTCGTCGCCGGAGATCCAGGCGCCCTCCACCTTCGAGACCGGACCCCAGCCGTCACCGCACACGCCGACCCCGTCGCGGAGGTGGTGCGTGGGCAGCCGCCGCCCGGTCGGGCGCGCGAGCGACCACCGCTGCACCCGGGTCGTCACCGGGTCGCCGACCTCGAGGTGGCGGCCCAGCGCCGCGAGCATCGCGGGGCCGGCCGCGGCCGGGTCACCCAGGTGCCGGGCCGCGAAGTCCGGCGTGGAGTGCGCCACCAGCACGGGCGCGTCGTCGCCGCGGCGGCGGCCGTCGTCGGCGACCCACGCCAGCACCTCGTTGCCGTTGACGAAGGCGCCGTCGAAGCGCTCCCCGCGGTCCCACGTGCGCGCGTCGTACGCCGCGGTGAGCGCCAGCACGGGCTCGCTCTCCCGGGTCAGGACGCCCCGGACCTCGTGCAGGTCCTGGCCCAGCAGCCGGCGGGCCTGGGCGTCGGGCATCGCCAGCACGACCGCGGCCGCAGGCACCCCGTCGACCTCCAGGCCCCCGGAGCGGCGGCGGACCGTCCTGACCTGCCGCGGCCGCACGTCGATGCCGCGGGCGAGGTCCTCCACCAGCGAGCGGCTGCCGCGCGCGGTGCCCCACCGCACGGGACCCTCCTTGACCTCGGGCTCGCCGTAGCCGAGCACGTGGAACCGGTCGGTCCACTCGTGGGCCAGCCCCGAGGAGCGCCACTCGCGCACCACGGCGGCGAAGCGGCGGTCCGAGACGGTGAAGTAGGACGCCCCGGTGTCGACCGGGCGGCCCGCCACGGTCCGGGTCGCCATCCGGCCGCCGACCCGACGGCCGCGGTCGAGCACGTGGACGTCGAGGCCGGCCGTCCGCAGCCGGCGGGCGCACGCGATGCCGGCGATGCCGGCGCCCACCACGACGACGGGGCCGGTGCTGGTCGTGGGTCCGGTGCCCATCAGGACACGGCCGGGGCGGTCGGGTGGTCGTCCTCGCCGTCGTCGACCGCGCGGTCGTCGTCGGGGTCGCGCTGGGCGCGGGTGAGCTCGTCCTCGCCCTGGCGGGTGCTGGCGTCGGGCTCGTCGCCGGAGGGTCCCCCGGCCAGGTAGGGCGGGTTGTCGCCCGGGGTCGACTTGTCCTCCACGACGTCGTCGAGGTAGCGCAGCACGACCGCGACGACCGCCACGACGGGCACGGCCAGGAAGGCGCCGGTGATGCCGAACAGCGTCGAACCGAGCGTCACCGACAGCAGCACGACCGCCGGCTGCAGCTGCATCGACTTGGACTGCAGCCACGGC
This sequence comes from Marmoricola sp. Leaf446, assembly GCF_001424755.1. Taxonomy (GTDB): domain Bacteria; phylum Actinomycetota; class Actinomycetes; order Propionibacteriales; family Nocardioidaceae; genus Marmoricola. The sequence continues at coordinate 1,349,842 of NZ_LMRF01000001.1, read as the reverse complement.
GAGAGCACGTTGCCCTCGAGCTGCTGCACGAGCAAGATCACGACCAGGATGATGATCGCGCCGGTCAGGCCGTTGGAGACCAGCGCGACCAGGACGGCGATGAAGCCCGCCACCACGGCACCCACGATGGGGATGAAGCCGGCGAAGAAGGTCAGCACGGCCAGCGGCACCGCCAGCGGGACCCCCACGAACAGCAGCGCCGTGCCGATCAGCACCGCGTCGATGAGCGAGACCAGCGCCTGGGTGCGGATGAAGCCGCCCAGCGTGCGCCAGGACCGGTTGCCGACCTCCTGGAGGTGGCCGCCCGCGCGGGGCCCGGCGAGCCGGCGCAGCCACGGCAGGAAGCGGCGGCCGTCCTTGAGGAACAGGAAGGTCAGGATCAGCGTGATGATCAGCGTGATCAGTCCGTTGGTCACCGCCGAGACCCCGGTGAGCACGCCCGAGGCGATCGAGGACGCCGAGCCGCTGATCTGCTCCTGCAGCTTCTGCAGCCCGTTGTCGATCTGCGCCGAGGAGACGAAGTCGAGCCCCTGCACGTAGTCCTGCAGCTTCTGCAGACCCGCGTTGGTGCTCTTGACGATGTCGCCGCTCTGGCCCGCCACCGACGGCGCGATCAGGAAGCCGGCGACGACGAAGACCCCGAGGAAGCCGATCAGGGTACCGGCCGCCGCGAGGCCGCCGGGCACCCGCAGCCGCTCGCGCAGGAGCTTGGAGACCGGGGCGAGCACGGTCGCCAGCACCAGCGCCAGGACGACGGGGAACAGGATCGTCCAGGTGTACTTGATGATCAGTCCGACGACGATCGCCGCCAGCGTCACCAGCACGAGCCGGCCGCTCCAGGTCGCCACCCACGCGAGACCGCGGCCGATCACCTTCTCGCGCGAGGGCACGGTGTCGCCCTGCGACGGTGGGGTGGGGGTGGGCGCGCCGGACTGGTCCATGAGGACCAGCCTCGCACCGGCCCCCGTGCACGCACGAACCGACACCCCCGCGGGCACCGGCGCCGCGTGGGGCGACTACTCCGCCAGCGGCCGCGTCGGCAGGTCGCCGAGGCCGGCGAGGGCGGGCAGGTAGGCCGTGACGTCGCCGCGGGTGGTCCAGCCGCGCAGCTGCTCGGCCGTGCGCCGGCTGCACAGCGCCCGCAGCAGGTCGAAGTCGGACGCCTCGAGCACGGTGTCGGCGTCGGCGGCCGCGCCGCGCGAGGCCCACTGCCACGTGGGACCGACCAGGCCCAGGGCCGGCACCTCGCCCAGGGTGGTGCCCAGGCGACCGGCCATCCTCCGTCGTACGACGTCGACGCCGGGGGCGTCGCGCGCACCGGCCCGACGGAGCGCGCCCCGGAGGTCCTGCTCGTGGATCAGCACGTCGTTGAGGGGCCGGGTGCCGTGGTCGGCCATCCACGCGGCGAGGTCGTCGGCCAGCCCGCGCCACTCCTCCACCAGCTCGACCCCGGAGCGCCCGCGACGGGCGTCGACCTGCGCCTGCGTCCACCCGGGGTTGTGGTCGTCCGGCTCGTCACCGCCGAGCACGTCGGCGGCCAGCCCCACCATGTGAGAGACCAGGTCGCGCGCGGTCCAGTCGGGCGTGGCGGGCACGTGGCGCTCGAGCTCGGCCGGGCTGGCCTGCAGGACGAGGTCGCAGACACGCCGGTGGCCGGAGCGCCAGGCGTCGATCTCCGAGGACGGGGATGTCACGGCGTGGCTGCCTAGTGCGAGGCGGTGTCGGCCGGACGGGCGCCGTCGAGCCGGTTGCCGTCCTGGTCGTGCTGCACCCCGGGACTGTCGCTCGCGCCGCCGCGGGTGGCCTGGGCCTCGATGTCGGCCTTGGTCGCGCCGCGCAGCTTGACGAAGCTGTAGACCAGCAGGCCGAAGGCCACGACGCCGGAGAAGATCAGCGTGGAGCCGGTGCCCCAGCCGCCGATCAGCCACCAGCTCTCGCGCAGCGGCCACCAGTCGGGCGCCGGGGGCCGCATGCCCCAGTAGATGCCGAGCCCGACCAGCCAGGCGACGCCCAGCAGCGAGGCGATGATGCGCGGCCACGTCTTCACGCTGTCGGCGGCGCCCTTGAGCGCCCACACCTTGACCTTGTCGAGCCGCTTGTCGGCCCACTCGTACTGCGTGGCCAGCACGACCATCGCGAGCAGGATGACCATCGCCCCGGGTCCGGGTGCCGGCATCAAGATGATGCCCGCCACCAGCAGGACCCAGCCCAGCACCTTGAGCCCCAGGCCCTTCACGGCTTCCTTCACGCCCCTGATCCTACGAGGCGGCACCCCAGAGCGCAGCCGCTACGCGCGTCCGGTGCAGCCCGGTGCTACTCCTCCTCGTCGGCGAGCGTCTCGTTGTGCGTGCCCGGGCGGGGTGCCCAGGGCAGCTCCTTGGAGGGGCGTACGACGATCAGCTCGTCGCCGCGCGCCAGCAGCGTGACCGTCGGGTCGAAGTAGCGGTAGACCTTCTCGTCGCGCACCACGGCGATCACCTGGTCGGGCAGCGACTGCGGCGCCCGGCCGACCTCGCCGACCAGCAGCTCGCGCTGGGCCACCTCCAGACCCTCGCCGTAGGTGAGCAGGTCCTCCATCACCGCGCCGAGGTTGGGCGAGTACGACGCGAGGCCGAGCAACCGGCCCACCGCGTCGGAGGAGGTGATCACCGAGTCGGCACCGCTCTGCCGCACCAGCTGCACGTTGTCCTGCTCGCGCACCGCGGCGACGATGTAGGCGTCGGGGTTGAGCTGGCGCACCGTCAGCGTCGCGAGCACCGTGGTGTCGTCGCGGGCGGTGGTGATGATGACCTGCTGGGCGTGCTCGACGCCGGCGCGCCGCAGCACGTCGCGCCGGGTGGCGTCGCCCGTGACGACGGCCAGCCCGTCGGCGTTGGCCTCCTCCTGACCGACCGTCGAGGGGTCCACCACGACGACGGAGTCGCGGGAGGTGCCGTTGCTGACCAGGGTCTGCACGGCGCTGCGACCCTTGGTGCCGTAGCCGATGACGACGACGTGCTGGTTCATCTTCCTCCTCCAACGGGCGACCCGGAACATCTCGCGGCCCTGCGCGGCCAGCACCTCCAGCGTCGTGCCGATCAGCAGCACCAGGAAGGCGATGCGCAGCGGCGTGACGACGAAGGCGTTGACCAGCCGCGCCGTGTCCGTGGCCGGGGCGATGTCGCCGTAGCCGGTCGTGCTCAGGGTGACGGTCGTGTAGTACATCGCGTCGACCAGGCTGACCTGGTTGGTCGGGTCGCTGTTGTCGACGTAGCCGTCGCGGTCGAACCACACGATCGCGACCGTGAAGACCAGGATCCCGATGGCGGCCAGCAGCCGCCGGCCGAGCTCCCACCACGGGGAGCGCTGCCGGGCCGGCAGGGTCAGCATCCCGAACGTGCGGGGGGCGGCCGCCACGACTAGCGGACCACGTCGCCGATGACGACGACCGACTGCCGGGGCTCGCCGTCGACCTGCTCGGCGGTGGCGACGGAGACGAAGCGCAGGGTGTCGCCCTCGCGGGGCACGGCACTGGACGGCGTACGACGCAGGGAGCCGCACAGCCGGCCCTCGTCGTCGGAGCCGGGCAGGTCCTCCACGGTGGCGCCGGTGAGGCAGATCCGCTGGTCGTCCGCGTCGTAGGAGGCCACCTGCGCCGTACGCCGCTCCACCTGGTCGGTCGCGCCGGCCACGGAGCCGACGAGGTAGCCCCCGAGCAGGCACAGGCCGGCTCCGGCGAGGACCACCGGGGTCGGCAGGGTCACGTTGGCCACGGCCGAAGCATGGCACGCACGCGGCGGGCCCCGCGGCAGCGACCCTCAGGCCTCCCGGCCCGGCGCCACGGGCTGGGCGGGCGCGACGGCGTCCGTGCCTCGGGTGTCGCCCGCGGTCGCCCCGGCCCCGGGTTCGGCGTCGGCCTCGGGCTCCGGCTCCGGCTCGGTCCTGGCGGTGGTCGGGCCGGCCCGCCAGGGCAGCACGTTGTCGAGCGAGATCCGGCTGAGCCGCTCCGCGCGGGCGGTGGTGAGCTCCTTCTGCGGCCAGACCTGGTCGAATGCGGCGTTGAGCGCGGCGCCGATGAGGATGGCGATGGAGAGCAGGTAGAGCCACAGCAGCACCGCGATCGGCGCGGCCAGTGGTCCGTAGATCGAGGTCGAGCCCTGCGCGGTCCCGACCAGGACCCAGCGCAGCAACGCCGACCCGAAGACCCAGCAGAACATCGTGAACACCGCGCCCGGGAGGTTCCAGCGCCAGCGGGTCCGGACCGGCACCGACAGGTGGTAGAGCAGCGCCAGGAACACGATGCCGAGCAGCAGCACGACCGGCCAGTAGAGCTGGTCGAGGAACTCCAGGCGCTCGGGCAGCCAGCGCCCGATCAGCGTGGGCCCGGCCACCACGAGCGGCACGAGCACGACCCCCATCAGCATGCCGAGCAGGTAGAGCCCGAAGGACAGCGCGCGCGTGCTGAGGATGCCGCGCTGACCGCCGAGGCCGTACATGATCGTGATGGTGTCGAGGAACACGTTGAGCGCCCGCGAGCCGGACCACAGCGCGAGCACGAAGCCGATCGAGATCACGTCGTAGCGGCCGCCCGAGAGCACCTCGTCGAGGGTCGGCCGGATGATGCTGTCGACCGTCTGCGGCGTCAGCGCCTGGCTGGCCAGCGCGATGATGGTGTCGCGGACCTCGGCGATCTGGCTGTCGCTGAACTGCGCGAAGATGTAGCCGATCGAGCCCGCCAGCGCGAAGATCAGCGGCGGCAGCGAGAGCACCGCGAAGAACGCCGCCTCGGCCGCCAGCCCGGTGACCCGGTGGCGCATGCAGGTGCCGACCGTGTTGACGACCAGCTGCCAGGTCGACGTGCGCATCGTGGCCCACGACAACCCGCGCACCTGGCGGCGCGGACTGCTCTGGACGGCCATGAGCACTACGGTAAGGCCATGAGCGCCGACTCCCGGGTAGCCCGCAACCAGGCCCCGCCGCTCGTCGGCCACGACGTCGTGACCTCCGACACCGCGCTGGTCGACGCGGTGCGCAGCCACGCCCCCGACGGCGTCGTCGAGACGCTGGGCGACCTGGGCCGCGAGGCCGGCACCGAGGAGGCCCGCGAGCACGGCCGGCTGGCCAACGTGCACCACCCCGAGCTGGTGACCGTCGACCGCTACGGCAACCGCGTCGACGAGGTCCGCTTCCACCCCTCGTGGCACTGGCTGATGGAGCGCGCGGTCGGCCACGGGCTGCAGGCGGCGCCCTGGGAGCAGCAGGAGTCCGGCGCCCCGCACGCCCACCTGCGTCGCGCCGCCGGGTTCTTCGCCTGGTCGCAGACCGAGCCGGGGCACGGCTGCCCGATCTCGATGACGTACGCCGCCGTCCCCGCCCTGCGCGTCGACGACGCGCTGGCCAAGGAGTGGACGCCCAAGCTGGCCGCGACCTCCTACGACCCGGGCGTGCGGCTGCTGGCCGACAAGGGCGGCGCGCTGGCCGGGATGGGGATGACCGAGAAGCAGGGCGGGTCCGACGTGCGCGCCAACGAGACGGCGGCCCGGCCGACCTCGGTCGACGGGGAGTACACCCTGCACGGCCACAAGTGGTTCACCTCCGCCCCGATGAACGACGTCTTCCTGGTGCTGGCCCAGGCCCCGGACGGGCTGTCGTGCTTCCTGGTGCCCCGGGTGCTGCCCTCGGGCGAGCGCAACCGCATCGACGTCGTACGGCTCAAGGACAAGCTGGGCAACCGCTCCAACGCCTCGGCCGAGCTCGAGCTGGAGGGCACCTGGGCGCAGCGGCTCGGCGACGAGGGCCGCGGCGTGCGCACGATCATCGAGATGGTCGCCGCCACCCGCCTCGACTGCGTCATCGGGTCGGCCTCGCTGATGCGCAAGGCGCTGGCCGAGGCGTCGTGGCACGTGGCGCACCGGTCGGCGTTCGGCGGGCTGCTGGGCGACAAGCCGCTGATGCGCAACGTGGTGGCCGATCTGGCGGTGGAGTCCGAGGCGGCGACGGTGCTGGCCATGCGGCTGGCGAGCGCCGTGGACCGGCGTACGGACCCCCACGAGGCGGCGCTGCGCCGGATCGCGCTGCCGCTCGCGAAGTTCTGGGTGTGCAAGCGCACGCCGATGATGGTGGCCGAGGCGCTGGAGTGCCTGGGCGGCAACGGCTACGTCGAGGAGTCCGGGCTGCCGCTGCTGTTCCGCGAGTCGCCGCTGAACTCGGTGTGGGAGGGCTCGGGCAACGTCAACGCCCTGGACGTGCTGCGCGCCCTGACGCGCGAGCCCGAGACGCTGGCCGCCTGGCTGACCGAGGTCGGTCTCGCCCGCGGCGAGGACCCCCGCCTCGACCGCGCCGTCGAGGGCGTCCTGACCATGCTCGGCGAGGTGGAGACCCTCGAGCACTCCGCCCGCCGCCTCGCCGGCCAGATGGCCGCCTGCCTCCAGGCCTCGCTCCTGCTCCGCCTCGCCGACCCCGACGTCGCCGACGCCTTCTGCGCCACCCGCCTGGGCGGCGACTACAACGGCACCCTCGGCACGCTGCCCGTCGGCACCGACCTCGCCACCATCGTCACCCGCGCCACCCCCGTCGTCTGAGCGTCGGGCGTTTCTCGCAGACGCGCGGACACAAGTCCGCGTCCGGGGTAGACGAACGTGGGCGAACCGGACGCTCCGACGAACTTGTGTCCGCGCGTCTGCGCGCCGGCGGCGAGTCCTGTGGACGGCCGTTCGACGACGCAGCGGAGTCGGGTCAGGGTGTCGGCGTGTCCGATGCCGTGCGCTTCCTCGTCCAGCGAGGGGGCTTCGCGACCTGGGGCGAGCTGGTCGAGGCGACCGGGCGGAGCGAGTTCGACCGAGCCGTGAGGGTCGGGCACATCGTGTGGGTGTCGCGGGGCCGCTACGGGCTGCCGGGCCTCGACCTCGACGTGATGACGGCGCACGGGCTGCGCGGCGTGCTCAGCCACGTCAGCGCCGCGCTGTGGCACGGCTGGGAGGTGAAGACCCTGCCCGACAAGACGCACGTCACCGTCCCACGTCGCCGGCGTCTGGCCACGCCGCCGACGGTGGTCCCCCACCGTTCCGACCTCGGGTCGGACGAGGTCGTCGACGACATCTGCACGTCGGCCCGCCGCACGCTGCTCGACTGCCTGCGGACCCTCCCTGTCGACGAGGGGCTGGCGATCGGCGACTCCGCGCTGCGCCACGGCGTACGCCGCGAGGTGCTGACCGACATCGCGGCAACCATCCGTGGCCGCGGTCGCCCCGCCGTGCGCCACGTCGCTCGTCACGCCGACGGGAGCGCCGCCAACCCGTTCGAGTCGTGCCTGCGTGCCCTCGCGCTGCAGGTCGAGGGACTCCAAGTGAGCCCGCAGCTGCGTGTCGTCGGCTCGAGGACGACGGTGCGACCCGACCTCGTCGACACCCGGCTGCGGATCATTCTCGAGGCCGACTCCTTCGAGTGGCACGGCGACCGGTCGGCCCTGCGCCGCGATGCCCGTCGCTACAACCTCCTGGTCGTCGACGGTTGGACGGTGCTGCGGTTCTCCTGGGAGGACGTCATGCACGACCCGGCGTACGTGCTCGACGTGCTGCAGCGAGTCGTGGACGCGCGGACACAAGTCCTGCGAGGACGTGGGCGAACCGCCTGAAACCGGACCGATCCGCCGACTTGTGTCCGCGCGTCTGCGAACCGATCAGGAACCGAGGGCCGCGGAGACGACCTGCTTGGCTTCGGCCTGGACCTCGGCGAGGTGGTCGGGGCCGCGGAAGGACTCGGCGTAGATCTTGTAGACGTCCTCGGTGCCGCTGGGGCGGGCGGCGAACCAGGCCGACCCGGTGGTGACCTTGAGCCCGCCGATGGCGGCGCCGTTGCCGGGGGCCTCGGTGAGCTTGCCGGTGATCTCCTCCCCGGCGAGCGAGGTGGCGGTGACGGCGTCGGGCGAGAGGGCGGCCAGGGCGGCCTTCTGCTCGCGGTCGGCGGGCGCGTCGACCCGGGCGTACGCCGGCTCGCCGTGCTGTGCGACCAGGTCGGCGTAGTGCTGGCTGGGGGTGCGACCGGTCGCGGCGAGGATCTCGCTCGCGAGCAGGGCCAGCAGGATGCCGTCCTTGTCGGTGGTCCACGTCGACCCGTCGCGACGCAGGAACGAAGCCCCCGCGGACTCCTCGCCGCCGAAGCCGAACGAGCCGTCGATCAGGCCGGGCACGAACCACTTGAACCCGACGGGCACCTCGACGAGCGGCTTGCCGAGCGAGGCGGCGACGCGGTCGATCATCGAGCTCGACACCAGGGTCTTGCCGATCCGGGCGGTCTCGGGCCAGTCGGGCCGGGCGCCGCCGAACAGGTAGCCGATGGCGACGGCCAGGAAGTGGTTGGGGTTCATCAGCCCGCCGTCGGGCGTCACGATGCCGTGCCGGTCGGCGTCGGCGTCGTTGCCGGTGGCGATGTCGTACTCGTCCTTGCGACCGATGAGCGAGGCCATCGCGGACGGGGAGGAGCAGTCCATCCGGATCTTCTCGTCCCAGTCGAGCGTCATGAACCGCCACGTCGGGTCGACGAGCGGGTTCACCACGGTCAGGTCGAGGCGCAGCCGCTCGGCGATCTCGCCCCAGTAGTGCACCGCCGCCCCACCGAGCGGGTCGGCGCCGATCCGCACGCCCGCCTCGCGGACCCGGTCGACGTCGAGCACCGAGGGCAGGTCGTCGACGTAGGTGCCGAGGAAGTCGTAGCCCTGGGCGGCGGCGCGGGCGCGGGCGAACGGCACCCGCTGCACGCCGGACAGGCCGCCTCGGATCAGCTCGTTGGCGCGGGCGGCGATCGCCTTGGTGGCGTCGGAGTCGGCGGGGCCGCCGTGGGGCGGGTTGTACTTGAAGCCGCCGTCGCTCGGGGGGTTGTGCGACGGGGTGACCACGATGCCGTCGGCCAGGCCCGAGCCGGACGTGCGGCCGCCGTTGGCCCGGATGATCGCGTGGGAGACGGCCGGCGTGGGGGTGTAGCCGTCGCGGGCGTCGACCAGGACGGTCACGTCGTTGGCGACCAGCACCTCCAGCGCGGTCGCCCACGCCGGCTCGGAGAGGCCGTGGGTGTCACGGCCGACGAACAGCGGGCCGTCGTACCCCTGCTGGCGGCGGTGGTCGACGATCGCCTGCGTGGTGGCGGCGATGTGGGTCTCGTTGAAGGACGTCTTGAGCGAGGACCCGCGGTGGCCGCTGGTGCCGAAGGCGACCTGCTGGTCGACGTCGTCGGGGTCGGGCTCACCGGTGTAGTAGGCCGTGACCAGGTGCGCGACGTCGACGAGGTCCTCGGGGCGGGCCGGCGTGCCGGCGCGGCTCTGCTCGGCCATCAGGTGACCTCCTGCCCCTTGGCGAGCACGGTCAGGCCGTCCTCGACCACGAAGCCGCGGGCGCGGTCGGCCTCGGGGTCGACGCCGACCCGGGCCCCGGCCGGGACCACGACGTTCTTGTCGAGGATGGCGTTCTTGACGATCGCCCCCTCCCCCACGCTCACGCCGTTGAGCAGCACCGACCCCTCGACGCGCGCGCCGGAGGCGACGCGGACCGACGGCGACAGCACCGACTCGCGGACCGAGCCGCCGGTCACGACGACGCCCGGGGACAGGATCGAGTTGTAGACGGTCACGGGCGTCATGCCGTCGCCCTCGACCAGCTTGGCGGGCGGCTGCGGGCCGTAGGTGGTGTAGATCGGCCACTGCTGGTTGTAGAGGTTGAAGACCGGCAGGTGGGCGACGAGGTCCATGTGGGCGGCGTAGTAGGAGCCCATCGTGCCGACGTCGCGCCAGTAGCCCCGGTCGCGCTCGTTGGAGCCGGGCACGTCGTTGTCCTTGTAGTCGTAGACCGCCGCCTCGCCCCGTGCGACGAAGGCCGGGACGATGTCGCCGCCCATGTCGTGCTTGGAGTCCTCGTCCTCGGCGTCGCGGGTGACCGCCTCGCGCAGCGCCTCGGCGTCGAAGACGTAGTTGCCCATCGAGGCGAGCACCTCGTCGGGCGAGTCGGGCAGGCCGGTGGGGTCCGTCGGCTTCTCCAGGAACGCGCGGATCCGGTCGGGGCGCGCGGGGTCGACGTCGATGACGCCGAACTGGTCGGCCAGCGAGATCGGCTGCCGGATGGCGGCGACGGTGGCGCCCGCGCCGCTGGCGACGTGGGCGTCGACCATCTGCGAGAAGTCCATCCGGTAGACGTGGTCGGCTCCGACCACCACGACGATGTCGGGCTTCTCGTCGTCGAGGAGGTTCATGGACTGGAAGATCGCGTCGGCGCTGCCGAGGTACCACCGCTTGCCGACCCGCTGCTGCGCCGGCACCGGCGTGACGTAGTTGCCGAGCAGCGTCGACATCCGCCAGGTGGTGGTGACGTGGCGGTCCAGGCTGTGCGACTTGTACTGCGTCAGCACGACCACCTGGAGGTAGCCGGAGTTGACGACGTTGGAGAGCGCGAAGTCGATCAGGCGGTAGATGCCGCCGAACGGCACCGCGGGCTTGGCGCGGTCGGCGGTCAGCGGCATCAGCCGCTTGCCCTCACCGCCCGCCAGCACGATGGCCAGGACCTTCTTGCGCCGCGACGATGCACTCATGCCTCGACCCTAGGGGTGACCGCGGTCACGCGCGAGCGCCGCCGCCCGACGCGCACTAGGTTGCTGCCATGCGCATCGACGTGTTGTCCAGGGAGTACCCGCCCGAGGTGTACGGCGGCGCCGGCGTCCACGCGGCCGAGCTGGTCCGGGCGCTGCGGGCCGTCGACGGGGTCGACGCCCGCGTCCACTGCTTCGGCGGGGAGCGCGCCGAGGCCGGCACGACGGCGTACGCCGACCCGGCGGGTCTCGCCGACGCCAACGCGGCGGTCCGCACGCTGGGCGTCGACCTGGAGATGGTCGGCGGGTGCGTCGGCACCGACCTGGTCCACTCCCACACCTGGTACGCCAACCTGGCCGGTCACCTCGCCAAGCTGCTGCACGGCGTCCCCCACGTGGTCTCGGCGCACAGCCTGGAGCCGATGCGGCCGTGGAAGGCCGAGCAGCTGGGCGGCGGGTACGCCGTGTCGAGCTGGGTCGAGCGGACGGCGTACGAGGCCGCCGACACCGTGATCGCCGTGAGCGCCGCGATGCGCGAGGACGTGCTGCGCGCCTACCCCGCGATCGACCCTGCCCGGGTCCAGGTCGTCCACAACGGCATCGACACCGAGGACTGGCAGCCGGTGAGCGACCCCGACCGCGTCCGCGAGCTCGGCGTCGACCCCGACCGGCCGAGCGTGATCTTCGTCGGCCGGATCACCCGCCAGAAGGGACTGCCGCTGTTCCTGCGCGCCGCCGCCCAGCTGCCGCCCGACGTGCAGCTGGTGCTGTGCGCGGGAGCGCCGGACACCCCCGAGATCGAGGCCGAGGTGCGCGGGCTGGTCGACCGGCTCGCCGCCGAGCGCGAGGGCGTGGTCTGGATCTCCGAGATGCTGCCCCGGCCCGACGTGGTGGCGCTGCTGACGGCGGCGACCGTCTTCGCGTGCCCGTCGATCTACGAGCCGCTCGGTATCGTCAACCTCGAGGCGATGGCCTGCGAGACCGCCGTGGTGGCGACCGCGACCGGGGGCATCCCCGAGGTCGTGGTCGACGGGGAGACGGGCTGGCTGGTGCCGATCGAGCAGGCCACCGACGGCACCGGCACGCCGCTGCAGCCCGAGCAGTACGTCGCGGACCTCGCCGCCGCGCTGGTCGAGGCCGTGAGCGACCCCGAGCGCGCGGCGGCGTACGGCCTCGCCGGGCGGCGCCGGGCGCAGGAGCACTTCAGCTGGCCCGCGATCGCCGAACGGACGCTGGAGATCTACCGCTCGCTGGTCTGAGCCCCGGGGGCTGCTGCCGCACCGGGCGCCGCGTCGGCGCGCCAGACGCCGGTCGCGACCTCCTCGAGCACCTCGCGGAAGACCCGGTAGCGCTCCGGCCCGACCTGGGCCGCCCACGCCTCCTCCAGCTCCAGGACGCGGTCGCGGGCCGCGTGCGTCGCCCGCTCCCCCTCCGTCGTACGCCGCACCACGCGGACGCGCCGGTCGTCCTGGCGGGGATCGACCACCAGGTGGCCGGAGTCGACGAGCACGCTGACGAACTGCCCGCAGCCCTGCTTGGTCATCCCCACCCGCCGGGCGAGGTCGGTGACGCTGATCCCCTCCGCCGGCACGGCCGAGACCACGCGCAGCTGCGACTGCCGCAGGCCCGGCCCCGCGCCGAAGGCCTCACCCAGCCGCCGGAACAGCTGACCGAGGAGCAGCGCGGCGTGCCACTCCCCTCGCGGCGGAATGCCCTTGACCGAGTTCATAAAGCAAGTTTACCTTCGAGGTGGTAGAGCCGCCTGCCGATCGGAGGTCGTCATGGCCCACACCACCGCCCCTGCTGCCGACGCGCTGGAGGCCCTCGGCCCCGCCGCCGTGGACGCGGACACGCTGACCGGGCTCGTGGCCGCCCTGCTGGGCGAGCCGCCCGGCCACGTCCGGCTGCGCGGGGTCACGGTCGACCCGGTGGACTACGAGCTGGACGCGATCACGACCGCCGCCCGGCACTGGGTGCGGGGCGAGGCGGTGGTCTCGACGGGCTCGACTAACGGGGGCCCCGGATCGGACACGGACGCGGTCCGGCCGTGGTCGGTCTTCGTCAAGCAGGTGCAGTGCTGGAGCCGGCACCCCGCCTTCGCGGCCGTGCCGCCGGAGATGCGGGAGCTGGCGGCGGCGGGGCTGCCCTGGCGCACCGAGCCGCTCGCCTACCGCTCCGACCTCGGCGCCCGGCTGCCCGAGGGTCTGGCGATGCCGCGCGCGCTGCTGGTCGAGGACCTCGACGAGCTGTCGGCCGCGGTCTGGCTGCCGGAGGTGGCGACGCGCCTCGGGACCTGGGGGCTGGAGCGTTACGTGTCCGCGGCCCACCTGCTGGGCCGGCTGGCCGCGAGCCCCGCGGTGCGCGAGGCCGCGTCCCGGGTCGGCCACGGCCTGTCGGTGTGGAGCTACCTCCACGGGCGCCTGGCGGGGCAGGTGCTCCCCGCCCTCCTAGACGACGGGCTGTGGGAGCACCCGCTGCTGGCCGGACCCTTCGACGAGGTGCGCGAGCGCCTGCGCGACGCCGCCCGCCGGGCCGAGGCGCTGACCGCCGAGCTGGCCGCCGTGCCGCTGCTGGCCGCCCACGGCGACGCCTGCCCCCACAACCTGCTCACCTCGCCGGGGGTCGAGGGGTTCGTGCTCATCGACTACGGCTTCTTCGGCGCGGCACCGGTCGGCTTCGACCTGGCCCAACTCCTCGTCGGCGAGGTCCAGACCGGCCACTGCGCCGAGGACCTGGAGTCCCTGGCCACGCGCGACGAGGCCTGCCTCGCGGCCTACGTCACCGGGCTGCGGGCCGAGGGCGACGACACCCCCACCGAGGTGGTGCGCCGCGCCCACGCGCTGCAGCTGGTGCTGTACGCCGGCCTGTCGTCGCTGCCGTTCGAGCACCTCGGCTCGGAGCCGACCCCGGCGCTGGTGGACCTCGCCCGGCAGCGCGCCGTGCTCGCGGCGTACAGCCTGGACCTGCTGGACCGCACCGGGACGCACGACGGGCCCTGACCCGCCTCGCGGCGGACCAGGGCCCGGGGTGCCGGTGCCGTGCTCAGGGGGTGGTGGTGGAGCTCCCGCTGGTGGTGCTCGCGGTGGTGCTCGCGGTGGTGCCCTCCGGGTCGATCTCCCGGGCGCGGTCGCCCTCGGAGTGGTCGTCGTCGAGCATCGTCATCTCGTCGAACGGCGCGTGGCCGGCGAGCACCTGGTCGAGCCGCTCGCGGTTCAGCGTGCCGGTCCAGTGGCCCACCAGGACCGTGGCGACGCCGTTGCCGGCGAAGTTGGTGACCGCGCGGGCCTCGGACATGAACCGGTCGATGCCGACGATGAGGCCGACGCCGTCGAGCAGCTCGGGCCGGTGCGAGGACAGGCCGCCGGCCAGGGTGGCCAGACCGGCGCCGGAGACGCCCGCCGCGCCCTTGGAGGCGATGACCATGAAGACCAGCAGCGAGATCTGCTCGCCGATCGACAGCGGCTTGCCGAGCGCGTCGGCGATGAAGATCGAGGCCATCGTCAGGTAGATCGCGGTGCCGTCGAGGTTGAAGGAGTAGCCGGTCGGGATGACCACGCCCACCGTGGTCTTGTCGACGCCGGCGTGCTCCATCTTGGCGATGACCCGCGGCAGCGCGGACTCCGAGGAGGAGGTCGAGACGATGAGGAGGAACTCGCGGGCGAGGTACTTGAACAGGCTCAGGATGTTGACCCCGGTGACCAGCTTGAGGATCGTGCCGAGGACGCCGAAGACGAAGATGAAGCAGGTCAGGTAGAACGCGCCCATCAGCACGGCCAGGCTCTTCAGCGCGTCGAGGCCGGTCTCGCCGACGACGGCGGCGATGGCGCCGAACGCACCGATCGGCGCGACCCACATCACCATCGCGAGCACGCGGAACACCAGGCGCTGGAGGTGGCCGATGCCCCGCAGGATGGGCTCGCCGGAGCGACCCATGGCCTGCAGCGCGAACCCGACCAGCAGCGCGACGAACAGCGTCTGCAGCACCTCGCCGGAGGTCAGCGAGGAGAACAGCGAGTCGGGCACGATGCCGGTGATGAACTCCGTGGTGGAGCCGGCGCCCGCGGCCTGCTCGGCGCCGACGCCCGCGGTCTCGTCGGTCAGGTTGAGGCCCTCGCCCGGGTCGATGAGGTTGCCGACGACCAGGCCGATGGCCAGGGCGAAGGTCGACATCGTCAGGAAGTAGGCCAGCGCGAGCCCGCCGACCTTGCCGACGCTGGCGGCGCTGCGGACCGAGCCGACGCCGATCACGAGCGTGCAGAAGATGACCGGCTGGATCATCATCTTGACCAGCGCCACGAAGGTCTCGCCGATCCACTTCAGCTTCACCGCGAAGTCGGGTGCGACGAAGCCGACGATGACGCCGAGCACCACGGCGACGATCACCGCGATGTACAGGTAGTGGGTGCGGTCCTTCTTGACCGTCGTCCCCTGGGTGTCCGTGCTGCTCATGCGTCCTCCGGCTCTCGGTCGTGCGGCGTGACAGGCGTGTGCCCTGCACCACATCCTGCGACCCCCTGTGACTGCCGTCACCCTTTCGTAGGTTGTGTTCACCGGGTGGGACCCCGGCCGTGGTTGGCGCGGCGGCGTGGGGCGCGGCGTACGGCATGATGCGGCGCATGGCACGGCGCGGCGGTCCCCGGGACTCCCCCGTGGCCCGGCAGATCCTGCTGCTCCAGGTGCTCGTCGTGGTCGTGCTGGTGGTGAGCGCGGTCGCGCTCGCCGCGGTCGACGCCCGCCGCGACGTCCGGGCGGAGTCCCGCGACCAGGCCCTGGCGGTCGCGGAGTCGCTGGCGGACTCCCCCACCGTGCGCACGGCCGTGGTGGGGGCCGACCCGTCGCGGACGCTGCAGCCGTACGCCGAGGAGGTGCGCGCCGACACCGACACCGACTTCGTGGTGGTGATGGCCCTGGACCGCACCCGCTACACCCACCCCGACCCGGACCGCATCGGGGAGAGGTTCATCGGCGACCTCGGCACCGCGCCGGAGGGACGCCCCTTCACCCAGGAGTACGCCGGCACGCTCGGCCCCTCGGTGAGGGCGGTCGTGCCCGTCGAGGACGCCGGCCGCGTGGTCGCGCTGGTCTCGGTCGGCATCACGCTCGACCGGATCCAGCAGCAGCTGCTCGACGACCTGCCCTCGATCGGGCTCGCGGCGCTGGGGGCGCTGGTGGTGGGGCTGGTCGGCGCCTGGCTGATCTCCCGGCGGCTGCGGCGCCAGACCCACGGGATGGGCGAGCGCGAGATCACCCGGATGTACGAGTACTACCGGGCCGTGCTGCACGCCGTCCGCGAGGGGCTGGTGCTGCTCGACGAGGCCGGCCGGGTGCAGCTGGTCAACGACGAGGCGCGGCGGCTGCTCGGGCTGCCCGACGACGTGGTCGGCCGGCGCTTCGACGACCTCGGGCTCCCGCCGGCGATGGTCGAGGCGGCGCGCGGCCGGGTGGCCGAGAGCGACCACCTCTACGTGCTGCGCGACCAGGTGCTGGTGATCAGCTCGGCCCCCGCCTACTGGGGCGGCGCCGAGGTCGGCGCGGTCGTGACGGTGCGCGACCGCACCGAGCTGCAGTCGGTCACCGGCGAGCTCGACCTGGTGCGCGGCCTGACCGCGTCGCTGCGGGCGCAGAACCACGAGGCGGCCAACCGGCTGCACACTGTGGTCGGCCTGATCGAGCTCGGCCGCCACGAGGAGGCCGTCGACTTCGCCACCGAGGAGCTCGCCGTGGCCCAGGCGCTCGCCGACGAGGTGGTCGGGGCGGTGGAGGAGCCCGCGCTGGCGGCGCTGCTGCTCGGCAAGACCGCCCAGGCCGCCGAGCAGGGCGTCGAGCTGCGGCTCACCGGGTCCGTGGGGGCCGAGGTGGCCGTGCCGTCGCGCGAGCTGGTCACGGTGGTGGGCAACCTGATCGACAACGCCCTCGACGCGGTGGCGGAGTCCGAGCGCCGCCAGGTGCGGCTGCGGCTGGAGGACCGCGGGGCGGGGCTGCTCGTGGAGGTCGACGACAGCGGGCCCGGCGTACCTCCCCAGGACGCGGAGCGGGTGCTCGAGCGCGGCTGGTCGACCAAGGCGGTCGAGGGCCGGGGGCTGGGGCTGGCGCTCGTCGGCCAGGTCGCGCGGCGCCACGGCGGCCGCGTCGAGGTCGACTCCTCCGACCTGGGCGGGGCGCGGTTCACCGTGACGCTGGGGCCGCCCTCGTGAGCGTCCGGGTGCTCGTCGTCGAGGACGAGGAGATCGCGGCCGAGGCCCACGCGGCGTACGTCGGGAGGGTGGCGGGGTTCGACCTCGCCGGCGTCGCTCGCTCGGCCGGCGAGGCGATGCGGCTGCTCGACTCCCGCCCCGGCGAGGTCGACCTCGTGCTGCTCGACATGCACCTGCCCGACGGCCACGGCCTGGGGCTGCTCCAGCGGATCCGGGCGGCCGGCCACCTGTGCGACGTCATCGCGGTCACCTCGGCGCGCGACAGCGACGTCGTGCGGCGGGCGGTCTCGCAGGGGGTCGTGCTCTACCTGCTCAAGCCGTTCTCGTTCGCGGCGTTCCGCACCAAGCTGGAGCAGTACGCCGCCTACCGCGAGCAGCTCCGCGAGACCGCCGACGACGTGGTGCAGGACGACGTCGACCAGCTCTTCGGCGCTCTCCGCGCCCGGGGCACCGGGTCGTCGCTGCCTAAGGGGATGAGCCCGGACTCGCTGCGGCAGGTGACCGACGTGCTCCGGCGTACGCCCTCCCCGATGTCGGCCTCCGAGGTCGCCCAGGCCGTCGGCGTCTCCCGCGTCACCGCCCGCCGCTACCTCGAGCACCTCGCCGACGACGGCGCGGTCGAGCGACGACCTCGCTACGGCGGCGCGGGCCGCCCCGAGGTGGCCTACGGCTGGAAGCGCTGAGCCTCAGCAGAGCTGCCCGGTCGCGGTCAGGAGAGCTGGAGGCCCGGGTAGAGCGGGTGGCGGTCGAGCATCTCCGAGGCGCGGTCCTTGACGCGGTCGGCGACGCCGTCCTCGGTGGCGTACGTCGCCTTCGACGGGCCACCGGCCTTGGTGGTGCCGGGCTGGGTCTTCGACAGCACCTCGACCACCAGGTCGGCGACGGTGTCGAACTCCTCGTGGCCGAAGCCGCGGGTGGTCAGCGCCGGGGTGCCGAAGCGGATGCCGGAGGTGTACCACGCGCCGTTGGGGTCGCCGGGGACGGAGTTGCGGTTGGTGACCACGCCCGCGTCGAGCAGCGCGGACTCGGCCTGGCGGCCGGTGAGGCCGAAGCCGGAGACGTCGAGCAGCACGAGGTGGTTGTCGGTGCCGCCGGTGACGAGCCTGGCGCCGCGGCTCAGGAACCCCTCGGCGAGCGACTTGGCGTTGTCGGCGATGTTCTGGGCGTAGGTGCGGAACTCCGGCTGCCGCGCCTCGGCCAGGGCCACGGCCTTGGCCGCCATCACGTGCGACAGCGGTCCGCCGAGCACCATCGGGCAGCCGCGGTCGACGTCGGCCGCGAACTCCTCCTGCGCCAGCACGAGGCCGCCGCGCGGGCCGCGCAGCGACTTGTGGGTGGTGGTGGTGACGATGTGGGCGTGCGGCACCGGGTCCTCGTCGCCGGTGAACACCTTGCCGGCGACCAGGCCGGCGAAGTGGGCCATGTCGACCATGAGCACCGCGCCGACCTCGTCGGCGATCTCGCGCATCTTCGCGAAGTCCACCCGCCGGGGGTACGCCGAGTAGCCGGCCACCAGCACCAGGGGACGGAACTCCTGGGCCTTGGCCCGCACCACGTCGTAGTCGAGCAGCCCGGTCTCGGGGTCGGTGCCGTACTGCTGCTGGTGGAACATCTTGCCGCTGATGTTGGGCCGGAAGCCGTGGGTCAGGTGACCGCCGGCGTCGAGCGACATGCCCAGCAGGCGCTGGTTGCCGAACTCGTGGCGCAGCGTCTCCCAGTCCTCCTCGGTCAGCTCGTTGACGTTCTTGGCACCGAGCCGCTGCAGCGTGGGCGTCTCGACGCGGTTGGCGAGGATCGACCAGAAGGCGACCAGGTTGGCGTCGATGCCGGAGTGCGGCTGCGCGTAGGCGTACGGCGCGCCGAACAGCTCGCGGGCGTGCTCGGCGGCCAGCGACTCGACGGTGTCGACGTTCTGGCAGGCGGCGTAGAAGCGGTGTCCGACGGTGCCCTCGGCGTACTTGTCGCTGAACCAGGTGCCCATCGTGAGCAGCGTGGCCGGCGAGGCGTAGTTCTCCGAGGCGATCAGCTTGAGCGAGCCCCGCTGGTCGGCGAGCTCCTGACGTGTGGCCTGCGCCACACGCGGCTCCACCGAGGCGATGACCTCGAGGGCGGCGTCGTACGCCGAGGAGACGGTCTTGGCCAGGCGCTCGTCAGTCATGGGACCAGCCTAGAGCGGTCGTCGCGCGGGCCCGCGGCGGGCGGACCGCCGTGTCCGGCATGCGGACAGGCGTCTCACTGCATGAGACCGAGATTTGTGGGCGGCCTGTCCGCGACGTGAGACTTGGCCTCGTGATCACCGCTGCATCGACGACCTGGCTCGTGGCCCGCCGCCACGTGGACCTCGGTCGCACCCGCAGCATGATGTGTCGTCACGCCTCCTGAGCGCCGCGAGCCCCGCCCCCGCCCCCACCCGCCGAGCTCACGGCCCCGCCGGACGCCTGCCCGCCGCGCCGATCCGCGCCGCGCGCTCCGCGTCCCTCCCGACCAGGAACAGGTAACGATGACCTCCAGCACCCCCCCGGCACAGTCCCCGGCACCCTCCGAGGGCCGCGTCGGCCGCTCCGGCCGCACCCGCCGCAAGAAGGGCGAGGGCCAGTGGGCGCTCGGCTACAACGAGCCGCTGAACAAGAACGAGCAGTCCAAGAAGGACGACAACCCGCTCAACGTCCGCGACCGGATCCTCTACACCTACTCCAAGCGCGGCTTCGCCAGCATCGACCCCGCCGACCTGCGCGGCCGGTTCCGCTGGATGGGCCTCTACACCCAGCGCGCCCCGGGCTTCGACGGCGGCAAGACCGCCATGCTCGAGGAGGAGGAGCTCGACGACGAGTTCTTCATGCTCCGGGTGCGCTCCGACGGTGAGCTGCTCGACGCCGCCAAGCTGCGCGCCCTCGGGTCGATCTCCACCGACTTCGCCCGCGGCACCGCCGACATCACCGACCGCCAGAACATCCAGTACCACTGGATCGAGGTGGAGAACGTCCCCGAGATCTGGGACCGCCTCGACGCCGTCGGGATGACCAGCCTCGAGGCGTGCGGCGACTCGCCACGGCCCTTCCTCGGCTCCCCCGTCGCCGGTGTCGCCGCCGACGAGATCATCGACGCCACCCCGGCGCTGGAGGAGATCAAGCGCCGCTACATCGGCAACCGCGACTACTCCAACCTGCCGCGCAAGTTCAAGACCTCCGCCAGCGGCCACCCCAGCCTCGACTGCGTGCCGTCGGTCAACGACGTCTCCTTCGTGGGCACGGTGCACCCCGAGCACGGCCCCGGCTTCGACCTGTGGGTCGGCGGCGGGCTCTCGACCAACCCGATGCTGGCCCAGAAGCTCGGCGTCTGGATCCCGGTCGAGGAGGTCCCCGACGCCTGGGAGGCCGTGGTCTCGGTGTTCCGCGACTACGGCTACCGCCGGCTGCGCTCGCGCGCCCGGTTGAAGTTCCTCGTCTCGGACTGGGGCAAGGAGAAGTTCCGCGAGGTCCTCGAGACCGAGTACCTCGGGCGGCCGCTCCTCGACGGACCCTCGCCCGAGGCCTCCGGCGTCAGCGGCGACCACGTCGGCGTCCACGCCCAGAAGGACGGCAAGTTCTACGTCGGGGTCGCGCCGGTCGCCGGTCGCGTCAACGGTGCGGTGCTCACCGGCGTCGGCGACGTCGTCGAGCGGTACGCCGCTGCCGGCGCCCGCCTGACCGCGCAGCAGAAGCTCGTCGTCCTCGGGGTCGCCGAGGCCGACGTCGACGCCGTGGTGCGCGACCTGCGCGAGCTCGGCCTGGAGGCCGAGCCGTCCAACTGGCGCCGCAACACGATGGCCTGCACCGGCATCGAGTTCTGCAAGCTCGCGATCGTGGACACCAAGCAGCGGGCGACCGACCTGGTCACCGAGCTGGAGAAGCGCTTCCCCACGCTCGACGTGCCGATCACCGTCAACGTCAACGGCTGCCCCAACGCCTGCGCCCGCACCCAGGTCGCCGACATCGGCCTCAAGGGGATGCTCGTGCTCGACGAGGCCGGTGACCAGGTCGAGGGCTTCCAGGTCCACCTCGGCGGCGCGCTGGGGCTGACCGAGCAGTTCGGCAAGAAGCTGCGCGCCCACAAGGTCACCAGCGCCGGGCTCGACGACTACGTCACCACCGTCGTCGGCAACTACCTCGCCGACCGCGAGGGCGGCGAGGCGTTCGGCGCCTGGGCCACCCGCGCCGACGAGATCCTGCTGCGCGGCGAGAAGTCGCTGGCCGGGGAGGCCTCGTGAGCGCCCGGGCGGTGCCGTTCCACTGCCCGTTCTGCGGCGAGGAGGACCTGCGTCCCCACGAGGCCGAGGACGGCACCTCCCCGCACGGCTCGTGGGAATGCCACTCCTGCCTGCGGGCGTTCAAGGTCAGCATGATCGGTCAGCTGCGTCGCCCCGCCTCCGCCACGTCGAGCAGCACCGCGACAGGAGGCGCGCGATGACCATCCCCACCACGCTGGCCGCCCGCGACTACCGGGGCTCGGAGACCGAGGGCCGCAGCACCGAGGAGCTCAAGGACATCGTCTTCCACGTCGGTGCCGAGCTCGAGCTCGCGCCCGCCGAGGACATCATCGAGTGGGCCACGGCCACCTTCGGCTCCCGGTTCTGCGTCACCTCCTCGATGAGCGACGCCGTGCTGTCGCACCTCGCCTCCAAGGTCGCGCCGGGCGTCGACGTCGTCTTCCTCGACACCGGCTACCACTTCGCCGAGACCATCGGCACCCGCGACGCCGTCGAGGCGACGATGCCGGTCAACCTGATCGACATCACGCCGGTGCAGTCGGTGGCCGAGCAGGACGCGACGTACGGCAAGGACCTGTTCCGCACCGACCCCGACCTGTGCTGCAAGCTGCGCAAGGTGCAGCCGCTGGCCGAGGGCCTCGCGTCGTACGACGCCTGGGCGACCGGGCTGCGCCGGGCCGAGACCCACAACCGCGTGATCGCGCCCGTCGTGGGCTGGGACGAGAAGAAGCAGAAGGTCAAGGTCTCGCCGCTGGCGCGCTGGTCCGACGAGGACGTGCAGCGCTACATCGACGAGAACGGCATCCTCGTCAACCCGCTGCAGTACGACGGCTACCCCTCGATCGGCTGCTGGCCCTGCACCCGCCGGGTCGCCCCCGGGGAGGACCCCCGCAGCGGCCGCTGGGCCGGCAGCAACAAGACCGAGTGCGGCATCCACCAGTAGCCCGCCCGCGTCACCCCACACCGCCGGTCCCCCGGCGACCACCCGCACCGGACAGCGTCGTCCGCCGCACGAGCTCGAAGGGAGCCGGAACGTGACCGCTCCAGCCCTCGTCACCCTCGCCCACGGCAGCCGCGACCCCCGGTCGGCCGCCACCATCGAGTCGCTCACCGCCGAGGTCCGTCGACTGCGCCCCGACCTGCGTGTCGAGGCGGCCTTCCTCGAGCTGGCCGAGCCCGGCTTCCACGCGGTCGTCGACCGCCTCGTCGCCGCCGGCCACGACGAGGTCGTCGTCGTCCCGCTGCTGCTCAACGAGGGCTACCACGCGGGGGTCGACGTGCCCCGCGTCGTGCAGGAGGCGATGGACCGGCACGTGGGGCTCCAGGTGCGCCAGACCCGCATCCTCGGCATGGAGCCGGCTTTCCTCGGCGTGCTCGACGAGCGCCTGCGCGACGCCCTGCGCGGCGCCCGGGTGCGCGAGCTCGACGCGCTGGTGCTCGCGGCCTCCGGCTCCTCGGACCCCGTGGCCAACCAGGCCGTCGCCCGGCTCGCCCGGGTGTGGGGCGCCCGGCACCACCTGCCCGTCGCGGCGGCGTTCGCCTCCTCGGCCCCGCCCGCCACCGGCGAGGCGGTGCGCGCGTTCCGCCGCGAGGGCCGCCGCCACGTGGCCGTGGCCTCGATGTTCCTGGCCCCGGGCTTCCTGCCCGACCGCGCCGCCGAGCTGGCCCTGGAGGCCGGCGCCGTCGCCGTCTCCGAGCCGCTGGGGGCCGACCCCGAGCTGGCCCGCACCGTCCTCGCCCGCTACGCCGTCGGCGCGGTCGAGCTCGTCCCCGTCTGACCCCGCCTGCGGGTAGTCCGAGACGAGGAGCACCGCCGGGAGGCTCCTAGTGGTGCTTTTCGTCTCGGACTACCCGACGTAGGCCGCCAGCAGGCGCGGCAGCTCGGCCGCGGGGTCGTCGGTGAGGCCGCCGTGGACCGGGCCGGGCTGCACCACGGTGCTGCGGGGCGCGCGGAGCAGCCCGAAGCGGGTGCCGAGGGTGTCGGCGGCCTCGCGGGTGCCGTACGCCGTGGCCCGTGCCCCCACCGCGAGGTCGAGGCGGCCCTCGCCGCGGCACACCTCCTCGACCCCCTGGAGAGCCCTCCGGACGAGCTCGGGGTCGAGCCCTGCGTCGAGGGCGCGCAGCCGCTGGTCGTCGACCCGGCCGGCGCAGGCCAGGAACCCCGCCGCCTCGGAGTAGAGGACGACGCCGACGTTGAGGAACTCCTCGCGCTCGACGCGCGGGACGCAGCGCAGCACGACGTACTGGTAGCCGTTCACGCCCCGTCCTCCGGCAGCCCCGGCAGCCACGACCGCTCCCCCGACACGCGGGCGAGCAGGAAGGCGACGTAGCGCTCACGGAGCGCCTCGGGGTCCTCGGCCCCCGGGACCGGTTCGAGCCACGCGTCGGGCACCTCGCCCAGCACCCGGCGCAGCGCCGCCTCGTCGACCCGGGAGGCCAGGTCGGCGTCCTGGGCGCGCGCCTGCGCGGTGAACCGGCGCATGATGTGCTCGCTCGCGTCGTAGGCC
The DNA here is from genome assembly GCF_001424755.1 of Marmoricola sp. Leaf446. Lineage (GTDB taxonomy): Bacteria > Actinomycetota > Actinomycetes > Propionibacteriales > Nocardioidaceae > Marmoricola. The sequence continues at coordinate 1,326,347 of NZ_LMRF01000001.1, read as the reverse complement.
TGTCCGGCGAACCGCTCCGGGCTGCCGCCGCCCCCGGGCCAGCTGTGGTGGAAGTAGAGCGACGCCCCGTGGTCGATGGCCCACAGCGCCCCGCTCCACAGCAGCAGGTTGGGGTTGCGCCAGGAGCGGTCGACGTTGGCGGTCAGCGCGTCGAGCCACAGGATGCGGCCGGCGAGGTCGGGATCCGGCTCGTACGACGCGTCGTACCCGAAGGCGCGGTGGAGCAGGTCGACCCCCAGGTTGAGCCCCAGGCTGGCGGTGAGCAGGTCCTGGACCTCCTCGTCGGCCTCGTAGCGGGCGATGTCACGACCGAGGTCGACGGTGACGAGCTCCGGCACCGGCACGTCGACCAGCGCGGCCAGGCCGGCAACCACCACCTCGGCGACCAGGACGCGGACGCCCTGGCCGGCGCCGCGGAACTTGCAGACGTAGACGCCGAGGTCGTCGGCCTCGACCACACCGGGCAGGGAGCCGCCCTCGCGGAGCGGGGTGACGTAGCGGGTGGCGCGGACCGGTCTCATGCCGGCCTCACGCGTCGGCCTCCGCCTCGAGCCGGGCGCGCTGCTCGGCCACGTCGTAGTCGGGCTCGGGCCAGGCGAGCTCCATGCCCCGCAGCGCGTCGAGCAGCAGCCGGGCGACGGCCCAGTTGCGGTACCACTTGCGGTCGGCCGGGACGACGTACCAGGGTGCGGCGTCGGTGTCGCAGCGCTCCAGCGCGGTCTCGTAGGCCCGCTGGTAGTCGCCCCAGTGCTGCCGCTCGTCGACGTCGCCGGGCTTGAACTTCCACTGCTTGTCGGGGTCGTCGAGACGCGCCAGCAGCCGCTCGCGCTGGGTGTCGGCGGAGATGTGCAGGAAGCACTTGAGCACCAGCGTGCCCTCCTCGACCAGGCCCTTCTCCCAGGCGTTGATCGCCTCGTAGCGCCGCTCGAGCTCGTCCTCCTCGACCAGCTCGTGCACCTTGTGGACGAGCACGTCCTCGTAGTGCGACCGGTCGAAGACGCCCACGACGCCCGGCCCGGGCAGGGCGCGGTCGATGCGCCACAGGAAGTCGTGCTCGAGCTCCTCCTCGGTGGGCTTCTTGAAGGAGGTGATCCGCAGCCCGTTGGGGCTGAGCAGGCCGATCGCCTTCTCCACCACCCCGCCCTTGCCCGAGGTGTCCATACCCTGCAGCACGACGAGGACGCGGCGCGCACCCCCGGTGTAGGCGTGGGCGTACATCCGCTCCTGCAGCTCGGCCAGCTCCTCGCCCAGCACCGCGAGCGCCCGCTGCCCGGCAGCCTTGTCGCCCTCCAGCACGGGGGTGGCGTCGGTGGGCAGGTCGGCCAGCCGCACGGGGCCCGGGGGCAGGCGCAGCTGGTCGGCGAGGGCGTAGCGGTCGTCGCTCATGGGCCGAGTATGGCGGAGCCAGCGCCCGGTGACGACGACGTCGTCGGTGGCGGCTCCTAGGCTCACCGGTGTGGACCTCCCCGTGATGCCGCCCGTCCGACCGATGCTCGCCAAGTCGGTCAAGGGCGTGCCCGACCCGGCCAAGCACGAGGGCGGGCTGCTGTTCGAGCCCAAGTGGGACGGCTTCCGCTGCCTGGTCTTCCGCGACGGCGACGAGGTCGAGCTGGCCTCGCGCAACACCAAGCCGCTGACCCGCTACTTCCCCGAGGTGGTGGCGGCCGTGCTGGAGCAGCTGCCCGAGCGGTGCGTGCTCGACGGCGAGCTGTTCGTGGCGGTCGGGCCGCGGCTGGAGTTCGAGGTGCTGCAGGAGCGCATCCACCCCGCGGAGTCGCGCATCACGATGCTCTCGGAGAAGACCCCCGCGTCCTACGTCGCCTTCGACCTGCTGGCGATCGGCGACGAGTCGCTCGTCGACCGGCCGCTGTCCGAGCGCCGGGCCCGGCTCGAGGCCGAGCTCGCCCACCTCGACGGCGTCGCCGGGTCGATCCACCTGACCCGCACCACCACCGACCCCGCCGAGGCCGAGCGGTGGTTCGAGCAGTTCGAGGGTGCCGGGCTCGACGGGGTGATGGCCAAGCCGCTCGCATCGGCGTACGTCGAGAACGGCCGCACCATGTTCAAGGTCAAGCACGCCCGCACCGCCGACGTCGTGGTCGCGGGCTACCGGCTCCACAAGAACTCGACACCGGAGCGGCCGTTGCTCGGCTCGCTGCTGCTCGGCCTGCACGACGGCTCCGGACGGCTGCAGCACGTCGGTGTGGCCGCCTCCTTCACCGAGACCCGTCGCGCCGAGCTCGTCGAGGAGCTCGCCCCCCTGGAGTGCTCGATCGAGGACCACCCGTGGTCGGCCTGGGCCGGCGACGCGATCGCCAACCCCGACCGGGTGCCCGGCACCCAGAGCCGCTGGAGCGTCGGCAAGGACCTGTCGTTCACCCCGCTGCGGCCCGAGCGGGTGCTCGAGGTCGGCTACGAGCACATGGAGGGCAGCCGGTTCCGGCACACGGCCCAGTTCAAGCGCTGGCGCCCCGACCGCGACCCGGCGTCGTGCGGCTACGAGCAGCTCGAGGAGCCCGTGGGCTACGACCTCACTAGGGTGTTGGGGACCCGACCGTGAGGAGCACCGCATGACCGACCAGACCCCCGACCCCGACGCACGCCGGCCCGGTGCGTCGTACGACGTGGTGGTGCTGGTCGAGCAGCCGCTGAGCCCCACCGACGTCACCAACCTGGTCGCGCTCCACGAGGGCGTGGACGAGTCCGTCCGCTACCACGTGCTGCTCCCCGTCGAGGACCCCGCCGCCCGCGTCGAGGGCGCCATCGGGTCGTTGGGCACCGGCGAGCTGCTGACCACGCCGCCCGTGCTCGTCGACGCCGAGGCCGCCGAGGAGCTGCGGCACGACGTCCGGGAGCGCTGCGACGCCGACGTCGCCGCGGCCGTGACGGCGCTGGAGGCCACCGGGGCACAGGCGCTCGGCCTGGCCGTGACCGGCGAGCCCGTCGACGCGCTGGTGCAGCGAGCCCGCGAGGTCGACGCCCGCGAGGTCATCGTGCTCACCCGGCCGCACGTCGTGGCCGAGCTGTTCCACGTCGACTGGACCTCGCGAGCCCGCCGCAAGCTCGGCGTGCCGGTGCTGCACCTGCTCGAGCACGAGAGCTTCGACGAGCAGGCCGGCGACGGCGAGGGGATCTCGGGGTTCTGATGGCACTGTTCCGCAGGAAGCCCGAGGTCCAACCGGCCGTCGAGGACCTCGAGACCGCCTCCGTGGTCGTCGCGGGCCACGACCTCGCGCTGCGCGACGTGGTCGTCGGCGCCCGCGTCGACCGCGGCCGGCTCGGCGTCGAGGTCCACCACCCGGTCTTCGCCGACCTCGGTCCCGACCATCGCGACGAGGCGGCCAAGGCCGTCCTCGCCGCGACGCTCGGGCTGCCGCTCGCCGCCCAGGTGGTGGCCGAGGTCGTCCCGGCCACCCACACGCCCATCGACAGCTTCGGCCTCCCGGCGCTGCGCTCCTTCGTGGAGAGCCTCACCGCCTGAGCCGCACCCCGGGGCTCAGCCCTCGACGCGGTTGCCCTCGTCGTCCCAGTGCGAGGCGACCTTCTTCGACGGCTGCACCCGCGGCGGCTCGCCCGGCATCTTGGGGTAGTCGGGCGGGTAGTTGGCCTCCCCCTCCCCCGACTCCTCGTAGAGGCGCAGCAGCGGCTCGAGGGAGTGGGCGGTGTCGTCGATGCCCGCCCAGGGGTCGCCATCGGCGAGCCGGTCGGGCACCGAGAACAGGTGGAAGTCGCGCGGGTCGGTGAGGCCGGCGAGCTCCTCCCAGGTCACCGGCGTCGAGACCGGCGCACCGGGCCGCGGCCGCAGGGAGTACGCCGAGGCGATGGTGCGGTCGCGGGCGTTCTGGTTGAAGTCGACGAAGATGCGCTCGCCGCGCTCCTCCTTCCACCAGCGGGTGGTGACGCCCTCGTCGCGCTGCTCCAGGGCCCGCCCGAAGCCGATGGCGGCGTGGCGGACGTCGACGAAGTCCCAGCGCGGCTCGATGCGGACGTAGACGTGCACGCCGCGGTTGCCGCTGGTCTTGGGGTAGCCGGTGATGCCGAGCTCCTCGAGGAGCTCGCAGGCCACGCCGGCGACCCGGACGGCGTCGGTGAAGGTGGTGCCCGGTTGGGGGTCGAGGTCGATGCGCAGCTCGTCGGGGTGGTCGTTGTCGCCGCTGCGCGTGGGCCACGGGTGGAAGGTGATGGTGCCCATCTGGGCGCACCAGCCGACGGTGGCGAGGTTGGTCACGCACACCTCCTCGGCGGGGCGGCCGCTGGGGAAGGCGACGCGGGCGGTGCCGACGTACGGCGGGGCGCCCTTGGGCACCCGCTTGGAGTAGAAGGCGTCGCTCTTGTCGCCGCGACCGGTGGCCAGCGTGATCCCCTCGTGGACGCCGGTGGTCCACCGCTCCAGGGCGACCGGCCGGTCGGTGAGCGCGCGCATGATGCCCTCGCGGACCGCGACGTAGTACTCCACCACCTGGAGCTTGGTGACCTCGGGCGTGCGGTCGGTCGCCGGGTAGATCACCCGGTCGGGGCTGGTCACCCGCACCTCGTGGTCGTCGGCCTGGACGTGCGCAGCGGGTGTCGCCATGGCTGCAATCTAGCCAGCCACGGCGACACCCGCTGCGCGTGTCGTGCCGGTCGGTCCCCTGCTCAGGTGCTCCGGAGCGCCGGGGTCCGCTTCTCCTCGAGGATCGAGTTGGGCGAGAACACCGGGCGGCGGTCGGCCGCGTCGGCGTTCTGGCGCACGAACTCGAAACCCGAGGTCGTCACCATCACCCAGCTCTCGGGCTGCGAGGGGTGCCCCAGGGAGGCGCTCCAGCTCGGCGCCCAGTGCTCCAGCGCGTGCTCGGCGCACGCCCGGTGGGTCGGCGGGAAGTGGAACGCGTTGCGCTCCAGCTCCTCGCCGCTGCCCACGAAGGCCACGGGACGGTCCAACGACTGGGCACAGACACCGCAGATGCGGCTGAGCGCGCACTGCGTCACCCGCTTCTTGTCCAGGCCCAGGTCCCCCATGCTCGCGAACGGCAGCTCGCCGATCCCGGTGCGGGGCTGATCGATCATGCAGACGCCCGGCTGGTCCAGGTGCCGGTTTCGGTACGACGCGTCGGCCGCTCGGAGTCCTTCTTGCGGCCCCGCGGCACCTCGACCGAGTCCGCCGAGTCGTGGCGGGCCGGCTTGGTGAACTTGTTGGGCAGCGAGAGCTTCATGATCGTGCGCAGCGCCTGGCCGTACTGACGGTGCAGCGGGCCGGTGGTGTAGGGCACGCCGTACTTCTCGCACAGCGGCCGCACCCGGTTGCTGATCTCCTCGTAGCGGTTGCTGGGGAGGTCGGGGAACAGGTGGTGCTCGATCTGGTAGCCCAGGTTGCCGGACATGATGTGCAGCGTCCGGCTGCCCGTGAAGTTGGCGGAGCCGAGCATCTGGCGGAGGTACCACTCCGCGCGGGTCTCGTCCTCGATCTCCTCCTCGGAGAAGTGCAGCGCACCGTCGGGGAAGTGCCCGCAGAAGATGATCATGTAGGACCACAGGTTGCGGGTCAGGTTGGCCAGCGCGTTGGCCTTGGCGGTCTGGATCGCCGCGGGACCGGTCAGCAGCGGGAAGAAGATGTAGTCCTTGCCGACCTGGCGGCGGACCTTGACCCCGATCTGCTTGAGCTGCTTCTTCATCACCTCGGGGTCCTTCTCCATCTTGCGGATGGACTCGATGTCGAGGTCGTGGAGCGCGACGCCCCACTGGAAGAGCGAGGCGAGCAGGGCGTTGTAGATCGGCTGGCCGAGGTTGAAGACGTTCCACTTCTGCTCGCGCGCCATCCGCAGGATGCCGTAGCCGATGTCGTTGTCGTGGCCCAGCACGTTGGTGAACTGGTGGTGCACGTAGTTGTGGCTGTGCTTCCACTGCTCGGCCGGCTGGGCGGTGTCCCAGTCCCAGGTGCTGGAGTGGATCTCGGGGTCGTTCATCCAGTCCCACTGGCCGTGCATGACGTTGTGGCCGATCTCCATGTTCTCGAGGATCTTGGCCACGCCGAGCATCGCGGCACCGGCGAAGAAGGCCGGCTTCCACTTGCTGGCGAACAGCGTGATGCGGCCGGCCGTGGCCAGGCGGCGCTGGATGGTGATCATCCGGTTGATGTACGCCGCGTCGTCGCTGTTGCGCGACTCCTCGATGTCGGCGCGGATCTGGTCGAGCTCGCGACCGAGCTCCTCCACCTCCTCGGGGGAGAGGTGGGTGTACTCCTTCACATCGGCGATGGCCATGCGTGCGACTCCTTGTCGGTGCTGCTGGGTGCTGCTCGGGTGGTGGGACGGGTCGAGCTGGGTGCGGGTGCGGGCTAGTAGTCGAGCGTGCAGTCGCCGGCCAGGGCCGTGACGCAGGTCTGGATCGAGACGTTGGGCCCGTTGTACTCGTCGCCGTTGCGCAGGTCGCGCACGGTGCCCTCGGCGAGGGTGAGGGTGCAGGTGTGGCAGATGCCCATGCGGCAGCCGTAGGGCAGGCCGAGGCCGGCCTCCTCGCCCGCCTCGAGCACCGTCTTGGCCCCGTCGACCTCGATCTCCTTGTGGGAGTTGGTGAAGGTCAGGGTGCCGCCCTCGGCGCCGTCGCCGCCGAGGTCGAGGGAGAAGCGCTCGAGGTGCAGGTGGTCCTCGAGGTCGGCCTGCTCCCAGTGCTCCTCGCAGGCGTCGAGCATCGGGGCGGGACCACAGGCGTAGGTCTCGCGCTCGCGCCAGTCGGGGCAGACCCGGTCGAGGTCGGACATCTCGAGGATGCCGTCGTCGTCGGTGTACTGCTCGTGCAGCCGCAGGCCCTCGTGCTTGTCCTGGAGCGCCTGGAGCTCGTCGCGGAAGATCATGCGGTCCTGGGTCGGCGAGCTGTAGGCGAGCACGACGTCGGGCATGGTGCCGCGGCGGTCCAGCGTGCGCAGCATCGACATCACCGGGGTGATGCCGCTGCCGCCGACGAGGAAGAACAGCTTGGCGGGCGGCGGGTCGGGCAGCACGAAGTCGCCGTTGGGGGCCGCGAGGCGCAGGATCGTGCCGGGCTCCAGGCCCGAGACGAGGTGCTCGGAGAGAAAGCCCTCCGGCATCGCGCGCACCGTGATCGCGATGGTGCGGCCGGTGCGCTTGGGCGGCGAGGACACCGAGTAGGAGCGCCAGTGGAACTTGCCCTCGACCTGGATGCCGATGCCGACGTACTGGCCCGGGACGTGGTCGTAGTGCCAGCCCCACCCGGGACGGATCACGATCGTCGCCGCGTCGTCGGTCTCGGGGATGACCTTTTCGATGCGCCCGCGCAGCTCGCGCGCGGTCCACAGCGGGTTGATCAGCGACAGGTAGTCGTCCGGGTGCAGCGGGGTGGTCAGTCCGGCACCGATCCTGCGGATGTTGGTCCACGGGAGCTTGCGGGTCGCCCCCGCCACCTTCTCGGGCACTCGTTCAGCCACCATCTACGACGTCCTCTTCCTGGGCCCTGGGTGTCCGTTTGAGTGAACAGATGTCCACTGCTGAGGTCAATACCCTGTGTGGTGCATTTCACCGCTTGGTCGCCGAGATTATCGTTGGCGCCATGACTTATCAGGTGAACAAGAGCGATGCCGACTGGAGGGCCGAGCTCACCCCCGAGGAGTTCCGCGTGCTGCGCCAGGCGGGCACCGAGGCGCCGTACGTCGGGGAGTACACCGACACCAAGACCGTCGGCGTCTACCGCTGCCGCGCGTGCTCGGCGGAGCTGTTCCGGTCCGAGACCAAGTTCGACTCGCACTGCGGCTGGCCGTCGTTCTACGCCCCGCTCGCCGAGGACCGCGTGGAGTACCTCGAGGACCGCTCCTTCGGCAGCGTGCGCACCGAGGTGCGCTGCGCGACCTGCGGCTCGCACCTGGGCCACGTGTTCTCCGGCGAGGGCTACGGCACCCCGACCGACCAGCGCTACTGCATCAACTCGGTCAGCATGACCCTCGACGCCGAGCCGGGTCCCGAGGACGCCTGAACGGCACTCCCCCACGCACGCAGCACGACCCCCGGCCGTCCGGTCGGGGGTCGTCGTGCGTCAGGGCCGGGCGCGTCAGGGGAGCGCGGTGACCAGCTCGGTCGGGGTGCGCCGGCGGCCGGTGTAGAAGGGCAGCTCCTCGCGCACGTGCCGCCGCGCGGTCGAGCCGCGCAGGTGACGCATCAGGTCGACGATGCGGTGCAGCTCGTCGGCCTCGAAGGCCAGCAGCCACTCGTAGTCGCCGAGCGCGAAGCTGGCGACGGTGTTGGCCCGCACGTCGGGGAAGCCGCGGGCCATCTGGCCGTGCTCGGCGAGCATGGCGCGACGCTCGGAGTCCTCCAGGAGGTACCACTCGTAGGAGCGCACGAACGGGTAGACGCAGACGTAGTCGCGCGCCTCCTCGCCGGCCAGGAACGCCGGGATGTGGCTCTTGTTGAACTCCGCCGGGCGGTGCAGCGCGACCTGCGACCAGACCGGGTCCAGCCGACGGCCGAAGCGGGTGCCGCGCAGCTGGTGGTAGGCCGCCTGCAGCTGCTCGACGGTCTCGGCGTGCCACCAGACCATGACGTCGGCGTCGGCGCGCAGCCCGGCCACGTCGTACAGGCCGCGGACGACGACGTCGCCGGACCCGAGCTTGGCCACCAGCTCGTCGAGCTCGCGGGCCTCGACCTCGCGGTCGGCCTCCGCGCCGAGCAGGTCGCGCAGCGAGAACACCGACCACATCGTGTAGCGGATCGTGTCGTTCAGCTCGCGCGCCTTCTTGCCCTGCGACTTCTGCTCCTCGGTCATGTCTCCATTGTGTCAAGCCGCAGAAGCACCTCGGCCACCGCCAGCTCGGCGGAGGCGATGCAGGCCGGCACGCCGACCCCGTCGTACGCCGAGCCGCACACCGCCAGCCCGGGCACCCGGCCGACCTCGCGCCGCACCGACGCCACCCGGTCGAGGTGGCCCACGGCGTACTGCGGCAGCGCGCCGCCCCAGCGCTGCACGTGGGCGTCCACCGGGTGCACGGTCGTGCCGATCGCGGCGCCCAGGTCGGCGACCGCCAGCGCGGCCAGCTCCTCGTCGGGCCGCTGCAGCACCTGCTCCTCCCGGTGGCGCCCCAGCGAGCACCGCAGCAGCAGCAGGCCGTCGTGGGCTCCCGCATCGCGGACCCACGACCACTTCGCGAACGAGAAGGTGGCCGCCTTGATCCGGTGACCGTCGACCGGGGGCACCAGGAAGCCCGAGCCGGCCACGGCCGGGAGCTCGGTCTCGCGCACGGCGAGGGTGACGATGGCGACCGAGGCGTACTCCAACCGGGCCAGGGTCAGCGCCGCCGTCGGCGCGACGTCGCTGAGCAGGCGGGCGGTCGCGCGGGCCGGGGTGGCCAGGACCACGGCGTCGGCCCGGAGCAGCTCGGGGTCGTGGGCCGAGCCGACGACGAGGTGCCAGTCACCGCCCGCGCGACGGGCGAGGTCGCGGACGGTGGCCCCCGTGCGCACCACGACCCCGGCGGCGGTGGCGGCCTCGGCCACCGCGAGGGGCAGCCGACCCACTCCCCCGCGGACGCCGGCGAAGACGGGGGCCGCCTGCGGCTGGTCGGCCGGGGGCAGCGCGTCACGGGCGGCCCGGGACAGCGCCCGGTCGCGGCCGAGCAGGGCGACGACCTGGGGCACCGCGGCACGGGCGGAGATCTCGCGGGCGTGGCCGGCGTACACCCCGCCGAGGAGCGGCTCGACGAGACGGTCGACGACCTCGGCCCCGAGCCGGTCCTCGACCAGCCGGCCGACGCTGAGGTCCTCCTCGCCGAGCTCGGTGGCGGGCAGCACGGGGTCGAGCGCGGCCCGGGCGACGCCGGCGGCCGAGAGCACGCCGTCCAGCGCCCGGAGGTCGGTGGGCACCCCCATCAGGGTGCGCGGCATCCGCACCAGCCGGCCGCGGTTCCACAGGTGGGCCGTGGTCGTGGCCGGGTGCACGAGGTCCTCGCCCAGACCGACCTCGCGGGCCAGGCCGGTGGCCTCGGGCCGCCGGTGCAGCACCGCCTCGGCGCCGACGTCGACCGCGACGCCGCCGACCTCCTCGACCCGCAGGCTGCCGCCCAGGCGCGAGGACGACTCCAGCACCGTCACGTCCACGCCGGGGCGCAGCGTGCGCAGCCGGTACGCGGCCGCCAGCCCGGCGATGCCGCCGCCGACGACGACCACGTGGGGTCGGGTCCCGCGGGCTTCGGTGGGACGGTCGGGCACCTCGCCAGCGTGGCACACCCGCGGCGTACGACGCCCCGCGCACCGGGCCGGGAACCGGTGGGGCGTCGGCTGCGTCACACCGGCATGACCCGCACCCGCGCTACCGCCCCCGTCTCCCGCCTCCTCGGCCTGGCGCCCCTGGCGCTGCTGCTCCTGGTGCTCACCGGCTGCGGGCCTGGCGGCGACGCGGGGTCGACCTCCGACGCGGGCTCCGGCGCCTCCTCGTCCTCCACCGACAACGGTGCCGGCACCACGACCGAGGAGGTGGCGCCCGACGGGTCGGACGACAGCCGCTCGGTCGTGGGCGCCGCCGCGGCGCAGCCGGCCCTGCAGCGTGCGGTGGTGGCGACGGGCGAGGTGAGCGTCGTCGCCGACGACGTGAGGACCGCCCGTGAGGAGGCGCTGCGGCTGACCCGCGGCTGGGGCGGCCTGGTCGCCGACGAGCAGACCAGCAGCGACGACCGCGGCCGCCCCACGGACTCCACGCTGGTGCTGCGGGTGCCCACGCCCCGGTTCGCCGACGCCCTCGACGCGCTCGCCGGTCTGGGCCGCGCGGTCGACCAGACCCGCAGCGCCGAGGACGTCACCACCCAGGTGGTCGACACCGAGGCGCGGGTGCGGGCCGCCGAGCGCAGCATCCGCAGCATCGAGCGGCTGCTGTCCCGGGCCGAGCAGCTGGGCGAGGTGATCCGCATCGAGTCCGACCTCGCCCGGCGCCAGGCCGACCTCGACTCGCTGAAGCAGCAGCAGGCCTACCTCGCCGACCAGACCTCGCTCAGCACGATCACGCTGCACCTCCAGCGCCCGTCCGCGGACGAGCCGGCCCGCGAGGACGCGCGCGGGTTCCTCGCCGGACTGGGCGCCGGCTGGGACGCGATGACCGGCTCCGCCGTGGCCCTGGCCACCGTCGTCGGGGCGGTGCTGCCGTTCGCCGCGCTGCTCGCGCTGGTCGGGCTGCCGGTCGCGCTGGTGGTGCGTCGTCGCCGGGGCGTGACGGCCGGCCCGACCCCGGCCGCCTAGCCCGGCAGCGGGGTCTGTCCGACCGGGGTCAGCGCGCGGAGACCTCGTGCACGAAGTCGGTGAGCCGGGCCAGCTGGTCGGGGTCGGTGGCGGGGATGACGCCGTGGCCGAGGTTGAACACGTGGCCCGGCGCCGTGCGGCCGACCTCGACGACCTCACGGGCACGGTCGAGCATGACCTCGGTGGGGGCGAAGACCAGCGTCGGGTCGAGGTTGCCCTGCACGGCCCGCCCGCCGGCGCGGGCGATGCCCGCCTCGAGCGGCACCCGCCAGTCGACGCCCACGACGTCGGCGCCGGCCTCGCCCATCAGGTCGAGGATCTCGCCGGTGCCGACCCCGAAGTGGATGCGCGGCACACCGGTGGCGCCGATGCGCTCCAGCACCTGGGTCGACCACGGCAGCACGTGCCGGGCGTAGTCGGCGCGCGACAGCGCGCCGGCCCACGAGTCGAACAGCTGCACCGCGGAGGCGCCCGCGTCGACCTGCACCTCGAGGTAGGCCGCCGCGATCCCGGAGATCTTGCGCATCAGCGCCTCCCAGACCTCGGGGGCGCCGAACATCATCGCCTTGGTGCGGGCGTGGTCCTTGGACGGCCCGCCCTCCACGAGGTACGACGCGACGGTGAACGGCGCGCCCGCGAACCCGATCAGCGGCGTCGTGCCCAGTTCGCCCACCAGCCGCCGCACCGAGGCGGTGACGAAGTCGACGTGCTCGGGGGTGAGGTCGGGGATCGCCTCGACGTCGGCCAGCGTCTCGACCGGGTGCGCGACGACCGGGCCGACGCCGGGGGTGATGTCGAGGTCGACGCCGACGGCCTTGAGCGGCAGCACGATGTCGGAGAAGAAGATGGCCGCGTCGACGCCGTAGCGGCGTACGGGCTGGAGGGTGATCTCGACGACCAGGTCGGGCTCCATGCAGGACTCCAGCATGGTGGTGCCCTCGCGCAGCTTGCGGTACTCCGGCAGCGACCGACCCGCCTGCCGCATGAACCACACCGGGGTGTGCGGGACCGGCTCGCGACGCGCCGCCCGGAGGAAGGCGGAGTCGTGCACGGCGGGGTCGGTCGTGGAGGCAGCGGGCATGGTCCGATCCTCCCAGGTCAGGCGGCGAGTCGGGACACGGGTCGCGGACTCTCGGCCTACCCTGAGGCCATGGCGGCACCCGACCACCCACGCCTCGAGCCGGCCGCGGCGCCCCCGGAGTTCCGGCGGGCCGTGACCCAGCTCCAGGCTGCGCGCTTCCGCCCCGAGCTGTTCGTCGAGCAGATGCCCGCCCCCCAGCGCATCGCGCCCCACGCCTCCGCGCTGTCCGCCGACGTCACCGTCGCCGGCGAGGACGTCGGCTCCGGGCGCCTCGTGGTGCTCCACGACCCCGCCGGCAACGACGCCTGGGACGGCACCTTCCGGTGCGTGGTCTACGCCCGCGCCGAGATCGACCCCGAGCTGGTCACCGACCCGCTGCTCGCCGAGGTCGGCTGGAGCTGGCTGGTCGAGGCCCTCGACGCCCACGGGGCGACGTACTCCGCTCCCTCGGGCAGCGTCACCTGCGTGTCCTCGGAGAGCTTCGGCGGCATGGCCGACGAGCCGGCCACCGCGCAGCTGGAGATCCGTGCGTCCTGGTCGCCCAGCGGCGACCTCACCCCCCACGTCGAGGCCTGGGGCGAGCTGCTGTGCACCGCGGTCGGGCTCCCGCCGGTGCCGGAGGGCATCACCGTGATGCCCTCGCGCCGCGGACAGCGTGGCCCCGCCTGATGCCGACGGAGCCCCAGACCGCCCCCGCCGACGAGGCCGCGACGACTCCCCCGCCCGAGCCTCCCCCGCTGCTCACGCTGCGCGACGGCCTGCCCGACATCACCGAGACCCCCGACGCGCTCGCCGACGTCGTGGCCCGGGTGGCCGCCGGCACCGGCCCGGTCGCGCTCGACGCCGAGCGTGCGTCCGGCTACCGCTACTCCTCGCGCGCCTACCTGATCCAGCTGCGCCGCGAGGGCAGCGGGAGCGCGCTGATCGACCCGATCGCTTTCGACGACCTCGCCGACCTCGACGCCGCCATCGGCGACGCCGAGTGGATCCTGCACGCCGCCAGCCAGGACCTGCCGTGCCTGCGCGAGCTCGGCCTGGAGCCGCGGGCGCTGTTCGACACCGAGCTCGCCGCCCGGCTGCTGGGCTACCCGCGCGTCGGCCTGGCCACGCTGGTCGAGGTGATCATGGGCCGCACGATGCGCAAGGAGCACTCGGCGGTCGACTGGTCCAAGCGGCCACTGCCCACGCCGTGGCTGGAGTACGCCGCCCTCGACGTCGAGGTGCTGGTCGAGCTGCGCGAGGTGATGGCTGCCGAGCTGGTGGAGCAGGGCAAGGAGCGCTGGGCGGCCGAGGAGTTCCAGCACCTCGTCGACCACGTGCCGGCGCCGCGCGCCGAGCCGTGGCGCCGCACGTCCGGCATCCACAAGGCCAAGGGACGCCGCGGCCTGGCCGCCGTCCGCGAGCTGTGGACGGTGCGCGACCAGATCGCCGAGCAGCGCGACACCACGCCCGGCCGGCTGATCCCCGACGCCGCGATGATCGCCGCGGCCAACGCCATGCCCGCCACCCGCTCGGCGCTGCTCGACACCCCGGGCTTCCACGGCCGCGGGGCGCGCCGCTTCGCCGATCGCTGGCTGGCCGCGCTCGAGGCCGCCCGCCAGATCCCCGACCAGCAGCTGCCGCCGCTGACGATGCGCAGCGACGCTCCCCCGGCGCCCCGGGTGTGGGCCGAGCGCGACCCGGTCGCGGCCGGACGCCTGGCTCGGGCGCGCGACCTGGTCTCGGCGTACGCCGAGGAGCACCGGGTGCCGATCGAGAACCTGCTGACCCCGGACTTCCTGCGGCGGGTGATGTGGAAGCCGCCGGTGACCGAGGGCGACCCCGCGACCGTGCAGGCCGCCGTCGCCGAGGAGCTGCACCGTCTCGGCGCCCGCGCCTGGCAGGTCGAGATCACCGCCCCGATGCTCGCCGAGGCGGTGCTGGACCCGCGCCCGGCGGCCACGCCCGAGACCGCACCCGTGACCGCACCCGCGGAGTAGCTCAGTCGCTGGGCGACGAGCTGGGCGACGAGCTGGGCGACGGGTCGACCGAGGGGCTCTCCGAGGCCGCCTCCGGGTCGAGGAACGGCACCGACGAGTCGTCGATCGCGGTCAGCCGCTCCTCGAGCGGGTCGATCACGGGCAGGTAGAACAGGTCGTCGAGCGCCCCGGTCAGCGAGGACTCCAGGTCGTTCCACGACGACGTCGCGGGCAGCAGCTGCACGTCGCGCAGCTCGCGCAGGAAGACCTGCGAGTGCAGCGGCCGCTGCCCCGCCTGGAGGAAGGCCTCGTCGTCGAGGCTCGCGGTGTTGGCCGGCATCACGTAGCCGGTGGCGGCCAGCGCGTCCTGGGCGGACTGCGAGGTGAGCGCGGCGAGGAAGTCGGCCGCCCCGGACTCGTCGGTGGAGTCCGCCGAGATGCAGGCGCCGGTGATGCGGGCGATGGTCGCGCCGCTGTTGACCACGGGCAGCGGCATGACGTCGAAGGTCAGGCGCGGGTCACGGCGCAGCTCCGCGGTGAGGTCGCGGTAGCCCAGCAGCATGCCGAGCCTGCCGGCCTTGAACCGGGCCAGCGCCGAGCGCCGCTCCAGCGCGTCCTGGCCGAAGGTCAGCCCCGGGTCGCGCACGACCTCGAGCAGCCGCTCCAGGGCGTCGCGGCTGGCATCGTCGGACAGCGTCAGGGTCGTCGGGTCGACCTGGTCGTCGACGACCTGCCCACCTCCGGACCACACGAACGGCGCGACCTGCTCCAGCGAGGGCTCGACGTAGAGCCCCCGCACGCCGGGACGGCGCGGCTGCGCCGCGGCCCGGCCGAACTCGCCGATCGTCCAGCCGCGCTCGGCGGTGATCTCGGCCCGGCCCTCGTCGGCGATCTGGTCGAGCTCGATCAGCTGCGGGTTGTAGTAGACGACCAGCGGCGAGACGTCGACCGGCATGCACTGCAGCGCGGCCTCGTCGCTGAAGGCGGCCAGGCCGACGCGGGAGAAGCCGTCGCCGAAGTCGACCTCGCGAGCGGCGAGCAGGTCGTCGACGCGGCGCAGCGCCTCGTCCTCGACGAGGGTGCCGAGGTCCTGCCGGTCGGCGAGGAACAGGTCGGGGGCCTGGCCGGCCTCCCGCGCCTTCGCCACCGCTGCGGCGGCGCGCTCGCGGTCGGGGTAGGCGGTGACCTCCACCTGGGTGTCGGGGTGGTCGGCGTTCCACTGGTCGGCGAGCCCGCGGTAGGCGTCGGTGACCGCCTCGGGGCCGTAGACGGTGAAGTCGAGGACGCCGTCGTCGCTGGCACTGGCGCTGGGGCTGGGGTCGGCCTGCGGCGGCTCCTGCTCCTCCGAGGTGCAGCCGCCCGCGAACGCCGCCACGGCGACGAGGGCCACCACGCCGGCGACCGAGCGGCGTACCGACGACGCGTCCACCATCTGCGAGTCCCCTTCCCCGGCGCGGCCAGACGGCTGCGCGGCCGCCACGATATCGGCCCGGGCCACCGCCGCGGCGTGACCCCTCCGGGCGCTCGCGTGGTCGCAGCGGCCAGGATGGGCGGGTGACCGAGCGACCCCACCACCGTCCGTCGCTGCCGGGCGCCCGCCACTTCGAGGCCATCGAGGGCCGGGTCGACCCGGCGACGATGACCGAGGCGGCCGAGCGGGCCGCGACCGCACTGGTGCGCGGCGCGCGCCAGGCCGGTGACGCCGAGCTGGTGGCGCGCGTCGTGCGCCTGGCCGACACCGAGGGCCTCGAGACGCTCGCCGAGCTGTGGTCGGGCGCGGCGGCCGACTCGCTCGCCGGGGCGCTGTGGCGGCTCTACCTGCTCCGCACCTGGGTGTACGCCGACCCGGCGACCGCCGCCGCCGAGTTCGACCGCGGCCGCCGGCACGTGCCCGTGGCCGAGGTCATCTCCGGGGTGGTCGAGCCGCCCGGGCCCGACGAGGTGCGCGCGCTGGTCGACCAGGTGCTCGGCGGCGTCGTCGAGGGCGACCTCGCCGACACGCTGTTCCGCGCCGCGGCGTTCGCCCGCGTGGCCGCCGCCGGCCGGGTCGACGACTCGCGCGGCGGGGCGTCGTACGCCACGGACGTGGCGGCCTCGCGGCTGCTCACGCTGTCCGACCAGCTCGAGCGGGCCGGCCGCCTCGAGCTCGCGGGCCAGCTCGGCTGAGCCCGGCCGTTCCCTGTGGCCATTCCCCCGGCACGGTGTGAAGATCGTCGCCCGCGATGCACGTGTGCGACACGGGGTCCGCTTGTAGGGTGAGCAGTGCGTCGGGCCGCGGCAGCCCCGGGTCCCACATTTAGCCGCTACGAGCGGCCACGCGCCGTGAGGCGCTCCCGGCCCGACGCCCTACTTCGAAGGCGGGTGACGATGAGGCTCCGGCTCTCCGACCTCCGGGCGATCACCCCGCTCATCCCCCGCGGCGCCGTCCGCGACGCGCTCGAGCAGGTCACCCGTGCGGGTCGTCGTCCGGCTTCCCCACGTCGGTCCGGTCGCACGTCGCCGCGACGTCCGGTCCCCGGGTCTGCTCCTGGGTCTGCTCCGGGGTCCGCCTCGGGACCTTCCTCGGGGGCCGGCGACCGCGTGATCGGCTGGGACGCCCGCGCGGACGGGCGGCCCGACCCGGGCGAGGTGTGCTGGGCGTGGGTGCCCTACGAGGAGGACGCCTCGCAGGGCAAGGACCGTCCGGTGCTGGTCATCGGCGCTCAGGGCGCCTCGCTGCTCGCGCTGCAGCTGACCTCGCAGGACCACGACCGCGACGCCGAGCAGGAGCGCCGGGCCGGCCGGGTCTGGATGGACGTCGGCACCGGTGACTGGGACGCGCAGCGCCGGCCCAGCGAGGTCCGGCTCAACCGGTTGCTCCACCTCGACCCCGCCTCGGTGCGCCGCGAGGGCGCCGCTGTCGACCGCGCCACCTTCGACGCGGTCGTCGAGGCCGCCCGGCCCTGGCTGTAGGCACGACCAACGGGTACGAGCCGGTGTGACCAGCACCCGCTCCCCCGCATCCACCCGGCTCCCCCCGAGCCGCGTGCCCGGCCTGCTGCTCGGGATCGGCTTCGGCGGCTTCGTCGACGGCATCGTGCTGCACCAGGTGCTGCAGTGGCACCACATGATCAGCTCCGTGCCCGGCAGCCCCACGACGACCGTCGCCGGCCTGGAGGCCAACACGCTGGCCGACGGCTTCTTCCACGTGCTCACCTGGGTGCTGGTGCTGGCGGGCTCCCTGGCCACGGTGTCGGCCTGGCGGCAGGACCGGATCGCACCGACCTGGTCGTTCCACCTCGGCCTGCTGCTCGCCGGCTGGGGACTGTTCAACCTCGTCGAGGGTCTGGTGAACCACCAGCTGCTCGGCGTCCACCACGTCCGCGACGACCTCGGCGCCCCGCTCTCCTGGGACCTCGGCTTCCTCGCCTCCGGGCTGCTGTTCGTCGTCGTCGGGTGGGGGGTCCACCGGCGCGGCGTACACCGCTGAGGGGCGTGGCCGGCGGACTGCGCGAGGACTCGGGAGAGGGTGGCGGGTGCCACGGTCTCCCGAGCGCGCCCGAGCCGTGCTGATCCCGGAGGCGGTCGGGCCCACGGAACGACGACCGTCAGGCGTCGAGCGCCTTGCGGATCCGGGCGTCGGAGACGGGCTGGGCGGTGCCGAGGTGCTGGGCCCAGAGGCTGACGCGGTACTCCTCGAGCATCCAGCGGACGCGGCGCACCGGCTCCGTCGGGGGTACGCCGGACGGCAGTGCGGCGAGGCGGTGCTCCCACGCCTGCTGGAGCGGCGAGACGGAGTCCATCAGCTGCCGGTCTCGGACGAGGTCGCCGAGCCGCTCGACGCGCAGCAGCATCGCCTGGAGGTAGCGCGGGTGGTGCCGCAGCGCCTCGGCCCCCGCGTCGGCGACGAAGCCGGGGCCGACCAGGCGGCCGAGCTGGGCGCGGAGGTCGTTCATGGCCGGGAGGGCGGCCATCTCGACGCGCCCGCGCAGCGCCTTGTCGACCGGTCGCCAGGCCGTGAGCACGCGCAGCACCTGGTGCAGCACGCCGGCGGCCCGGTCGGGCAGCTCCTGCCGGGCACGGGCGACCAGGGCGTCGAAGCCGGCCTCGTCGCGCACCGGACTGCCCTCGTCGACGAGCGAGCCGGCCGCGGCGACGACGCAGTCCTCGACGAGGGCGCGGGCGCCGGGGTACGGCGAGGCGGCCAGGCCGAGCTTGGCGGCGTTGTCGAGCCCCTCGACCATCGAGGACACGGGCGAGGGCACGGCGAGCAGCAGCAGCCGGCGTACGCCGAGGCGGTGGTGGGCCTCCTGCTCCGCCGCCGAGGCCACCACCTGGAGCCCCACGGTGCTGCCCTCGTCGACCAGGGTCGGGTAGGCCCGCACCTCGTGGCCGGCGCGCGACTGGGTGAACGACGTCTCGACGGTGCCGAAGCTCCAGCGGGTCCGGCCGGTCGCGTTGATGCCGGACTCCGACGCGACCTGCTGGACGGCGGCGTCGAAGGACGGCCGGAGCGGCGTCTTGAGCGCCTCGAGGTCCTTGCCGACGGCGACCTCGCGGGCGTCCTCGTCGAGCACCCGGAAGGTGGGTCGCAGGTGGGCGGGCACCTTGGCGAGGTCCCAGGCGTCGCGGGGCACGTGCACCCCGGTCATCGACCGCAGCTGCCGCGACAGCGCGTCGAGCAGGTCCTCCTCGCCGGGCGGCGCCGCGTCGAGGAACCGCCGCGCGAAGTCGGGCGCCGGCACGAAGTTGACCCGCAGCTGCTTGGGCAGCGAGCGGATCAGCGCGGTCACCAGCTCGTGGCGCAGGCCGGGGACGTTCCAGGTGAAGGGCGCCGGACCCACGGCGTTGAGGGTGGCCAGGGGCACGTCGACGGTGACGCCGTCGTCGTCGGAGCCGGGCTCGAAGTGGTAGCTCAGCGAGAAGGTCAGCGGACCCTCCTGCCACGCGTCGGGGAAGTCGCGGCCGGTCACCTCGCCGGCGGTGTCGTGGACGAGCATGTCGGGGTCGAAGGTCAGCAGGTCGGGACGGCGCCGCCGCTCCTGCTTCCACCAGCCGTCGAAGTGGCCGCCCGAGACGACCTCGGCCGGGATCCGGGCGTCGTAGAAGTCGTAGAGGGTGTCCTCGTCGACCACGATGTCGCGCCGGCGGGCACGGTTCTCCAGCTCGGCCGCCTCGTCGAGCAGCTGCCGGTTGGTCTCGAAGAACTTGTGCCGCGAGCGCCACTCGTCCTGCACGAGCGCGTGCCGGATGAACAGCTCCCGGGCGTGCACGGGGTCGCGGGTGCCGAGGGCCACGAGCCGGTCGGCGACGAGCGGTACGCCGTACAGCGTGACCCGCTCGTGGGCCATCGCCGCCTCCCGCTTGCTCGACCAGTGCGGCTCGCCGAGCTGGCGCGACACCAGGTCGCCGGCCAGCCGCTCGGCCCACACGGGATCGATCGCGGCGTTCTGGCGGGCGTAGAGCCGCGAGGTCTCGACCAGCTCGGCCGCCATCACGAGGTCGGGCTGCTTCTTGAACAGTCCCGAGCCGGGGAAGATCGAGAACCGCGTGCCGCGTGCGCCCAGGTAGTCGCGCTTCTCGGAGTCCCGCAGCCCGATGTGGCTCAGCAGCCCGGACAGCAGCGCCTGGTGGACGGCGTCGTCGTCGACGGGGTCGTCGGGGCCCGCCGCCCGGCCGGGGGTCAGACCGACCTGCTTGGCGACCTGGCGCAGCTGTGACTCGAAGTCCTGCCACTCGCGCACCCGCAGGTAGTTGAGGTGCTCCTCGCGGCACAGCCGCCGGAACGCGCTCGAGCCCATCTCGGCCTGCCGCGCCTTGAGGTGGCGCCACAGGTTCAGCCAGGTCAGGAAGTCCGAGCGCGGGTCGCGGAACCGGGCGTGCAGCTGGTCGGCGTGGGCACGGTGCTCGACCGGCCGCTCGCGCGGGTCCTGGATGGACAGCGCGGCGGTGATGACCAGCACCTCCCGCAGGCAGCCGAGCCGGTCGGCCTCCAGGATCATCCGCGCCAGCCGCGGGTCGATCGGCAGCCGTGCCAGCGACCGCCCGGTCCGGGTCAGCCGCGGTCCGCGCCCCCCGCGGCCCCCTCCCCCGCCGGTCGAGCCCGTCGGGACCAGCGCCCCGAGCTCCTCCAGCAGCTGTACGCCGGCCCGCACCGCCCTCGTGTCGGGTGGCTCCACGAACGGGAACCGCTCGACCTGGCCCAGCCCCAGCGAGGTCATCTGCAGGATCACGCTCGCCAGCGAGGTGCGCAGGATCTCGGGCTCGGTGAACTCCGGGCGCGACTCGAAGTCCTCCTGGCTGTAGAGCCGGATCGCCACGCCCGCCTCGACGCGGCCGCACCGGCCGGAGCGCTGCTGGGCGCTCGCCTGGCTGATCGCCTCGATGGGCAGCCGCTGCACCTTGGTGCGGGTCGACCACCGGCTGATGCGCGCGAGGCCGGTGTCGACGACCCCGGTGATGCCGGGCACGGTCAGGGAGGTCTCGGCGACGTTGGTCGAGAGCACCACGCGCCGGCGGGTGTGCCGCTCGAACACGCGGTGCTGCTCGGCGCCGGAGAGGCGGGAGTAGAGCGGGACCACGTCGAAGCCGCCCCGCACCGCGCGCGGCCCCTCGGCGAGGTCGGCGAGCGCGTCCGCGGTGTCGCGGATCTCGCGCTCGCCGGGCAGGAAGACCAGCACGTCGCCGGGGGTGTCGCGGACCAGCTCGGAGACGGCGTCGCGGATCGCCTCGGTCTGGTCGCGCTGGACGGGCTCACCCTCGTCGTCGTCGTAGGACTCCTCGACCAGGGGCTGGTAGCGGACCTCGACGGGGTAGGTGCGGCCCGAGACCTCGATGATCGGGGCCGGGGTGCCGTCGACGGCGGCGAAGTGCTGCGCGAACCGCTCGGGGTCGATGGTCGCCGAGGTGATGACGACCTTGAGGTCCGGTCGGCGCGGGAGCAGCCGTCGGAGGTAGCCGAGGATGAAGTCGATGTTGAGGCTGCGCTCGTGCGCCTCGTCGATGATCAGGGTGTCGTAGCGGCGCAGGTCGCGGTCGTGCTGCAGCTCGGCCAGCAGGATGCCGTCGGTCATCACCTTGACCCGGCTCTGCTTCGAGGTCTTGTCGGTGAACCGGACCTGGTAGCCCACGGTCTCGCCGAGCTCGGTGCCGAGCTCCTCGGCGATTCGCTCGGCGACGCTGCGCGCGGCGATCCGCCGCGGCTGGGTGTGGCCGATCAGGCCACCGCCCTTCGCCGAGGGGTCGCCACGGCCGAGCGCCAGCGCGATCTTGGGCAGCTGGGTGGTCTTGCCCGATCCGGTCTCGCCGGCGACCACGACGACCTGGTGGTCGCGGATCGCGGCCGCGATGTCGTCGCGTCGGCCCGAGACGGGGAGGTCGGGAGGGAAGTGGAGGCGCACAGCCCCACCAGTCTGACGGGCGCGGCCTCCCAGGCCCAACCGGGAGGCCGTGCCCGTCGTCGTGAAGGCCTAGGTGGTCGGGTCGGACGCCCCGCTCGGCGACCCGCTCGGCGGCTCGCTCGGCGGCTGGGGCGTGCCGTCGGGGGCCTCGCCCCGGGGTCCGTCCGGCGCTCCCTGCGGGGGCGCCGGCGGGCCGTCGCCGTCCCCGTCCCCACGTGGGCCGTGACCGTGGTCGCCGTCCCCGTCCCCGTCCCCGTCGCCGTCCCCGTTACAGCCGTCGGCACCCTCCGGGCCGCCTCCGGCGCCCTGGCCGGGACCGGCTCCGGGCCGACCGTCGGTGCCGTAGCCCGGAGCGCCGTACCCGCCGAGGCCCTGGCCCTGACCGGGGCCGCCCCGGGCGCCGGTGCCGTCGGCTCCGTCCGCACCGTTGCCGGCCGCCGCGATGGCGACGCCGCCGGCGGAGCCGAGGATCACCGCCGCGGCGCCGACGACGGCCGCGCCGCGCCAGCCCTTGAGCTGCTGCAGCCGCCCCGCACGGGCCGCGGGGGCGGTCGGTCGCTCGTCGGCGGGATAGCTGCCTGCGGGGAGCGAGACGGTCGGGTCGGGCCCGGCGGACGCGGGGCCGGGTCGCTCGCCCGGGGGGACAGGACGCTGGGGCTGGGTGTCGTCGTTCATGCCAGGCACCGTCGCCGCCCTACCTGTCAGGGCACTGTGACGACGCTGGCCGCGACCTGCGGGTCCTGGCCGACGTTCACAGGTGATGCACAGCGTGTTCATGGACTCACGCCGGACAGCCCCTTCACAGTGGAGTCATGAAGAACGGCTCCCCCGACCTCACCCGTCCCGACGGCTCGCCGCTGCGGGTGCTCGTCGTCGACGACGAGGAGAACATCGCCGAGCTGCTCCGGATGGCGTTGCGCTACGAGGGCTGGGACGTCGAGGTCGCCCTGACCGGCTCCAGGGCCGTCGCGGCGGCCAAGCGGTTCCGCCCCGACTCGGTGGTGCTGGACATGATGCTGCCCGACTTCGACGGCATGGAGGTGCTGCGCCGGATGCGCACCGACGCGGCCGACGTGCCCGTGCTGTTCCTGACCGCCCGCGACTCGGTGGAGGACCGCGTCGCCGGGCTCACGGCGGGCGGCGACGACTACGTCACCAAGCCGTTCTCGCTGGAGGAGGTGGTGGCCCGGCTGCGGGCGCTGATGCGGCGCGCCGGCGCGCAGCAGGCGCGCAGCGACTCGACGCTGACCGTCGGCGACCTCAGCCTCGACGAGGACAGCCACGAGGTCAGCCGCGGCGGCACCGAGATCAGCCTGACGGCCACCGAGTTCGAGCTGCTGCGGTTCCTGATGCGCAACCCGCGCCGCGTGCTGAGCAAGGCCCAGATCCTCGACCGGGTGTGGAACTACGACTTCGGCGGCCAGGCCAACGTGGTCGAGCTCTACATCTCCTACCTGCGCAAGAAGATCGACGCCGGTCGGGCCCCGATGATCCACACCATGCGGGGCGCCGGCTACGTCCTGAAGCCGGTCGAGGCCGCCGCCGCGGACGCCGGCTGAGATGCGTACGCCGCGGACGCTCACCGCCCGCCTCGTCGTCACCGCCGTCGCCCTCGTGGCGGCGGTGTCGTTGCTCATCGCCGCGATCACCACGCTGGCGATCCGGTCCTCGCTGCTGGACCGTCTCGACGGCGACGTCCGCGCGTCGGTGCAGCGGCTCGGGCCCGGTCCCTACGCCGACCGGGACGGCGACGGAGGCGGCCCGGGACCGGGGCCCGACCAGCGCAACCAGGCGCCCGGCACCCTCGTGTCGGTCCTCGACAGCCCGACGGGCTCCTTCGGGGCGGTGCTGACCCGGGAGCTGGGCGGCCGGCGGGAGCTCTCGACCCGTGCGCTTGGCATCCTCGGCGACGTGCCCGCCGACGGGGAGGTGCACCACGTCGACCTCCCCGGCGTCGGGTCCTACCGGGTCGCGGCCTCGACGCAGGCCGACGGCACCACCGCGGTCAACGGGTTGCCCACCCGCGAGGTCGACGAGACGGTCGCCACGCTCGTGGGCTACGAGGCGCTGCTGATCCTGCTCGGCCTCGGGCTGGCCGCGGGCCTCGGCACCGTCGTCGTACGCCGCCAGCTGCGCCCGCTCAACGAGGTCGCCGCCACCGCCGACCGGGTCTCGCACCTGCCGCTGTCCTCGGGCGAGATCGCGCTCGACGACCGGGTCCCCACCCACCTGACCGACGAGCGCACCGAGGTCGGCCGGGTCGGGGCGGCGCTCAACAGCCTCCTGGTGCACGTGGAGTCCTCGCTGGGCGCGCGGCACCGCAGCGAGCAGCAGGTGCGGCAGTTCGTCGCCGACGCCTCGCACGAGCTGCGGACGCCGCTGGCCACGATCCACGGGTACGCCGAGCTGTCGCGCCGCACGCCGGACGACCCGGTCGCGCTCTCCGGGGCGCTGACCAAGGTCGAGACCGAGACCGACCGGATGTCCGCCCTGGTCGAGGACCTGCTGCTGCTGGCCCGGCTCGACTCCGGGCGCCCGCTGGAGCGCGCCGAGGTCGACGTGACGCTGCTGCTGCTGGAGTCGGTCACCGACGCCCGGGTGCTCGCCCCCGACCACCACTGGCGCCTCGACCTGCCCGACGAGCCGGTGACCCTGACCGGCGACGTCGACCGGCTGCACCAGGTGGTGCGCAACCTGCTGGGCAACGCCCGCGCCCACACCCCGCCGGGCACGACCGTGACCGTCGGGGCCGCGGTGGCCGGCGACCGGGTGCGGGTCACGGTGCACGACGACGGGCCCGGGCTCCCGCCCGCGCTGGTGTCGCAGGCGTTCGAGCGGTTCACCCGCGGTGACTCCTCGCGCACCCGGTCCTCCGGCGGCGCCGGGCTCGGGCTCTCGCTCGTCGCGGCCATCGCGGAGGCCCACCACGGCACCGTCGAGGTGGAGTCGCGTCCCGGGAGCACGACCTTCGTGGTGTCGCTCCCCCGCTGACGTCCCCGCGCCGGGCCTCACAGGACCTGCACAGAGGAGCCACACGGCCCTCGCAGTCCCGCTCGGCACGGTGGCCCCATGGACACCACCAGCACGCTGTCGCGGTCGACCGCCCCGACCCCGCCGGCCCCCTCGCTCCCCCCGCCCGACACCGCGGGCTCCCGCACCGCGCCGCGCGCCGGCGACGCCGGCCCGGCCCTGCGCCGCGCCTGGCGCGGACCCGACGCCGACCCCGTCTGGGCCCGACCGGCCCTGCTGGCGCTGCTCGGCCTCACCGCGCTGCTCTACCTGTGGGACCTGGGCGCCAGCGGCTGGGCCAACTCGTTCTACGCCGCCGCCGTGCAGGCCGGGTCGGAGTCGTGGAAGGCGTTCTTCTTCGGCTCCAGCGACGCGGCGAGCTCGATCACCGTCGACAAGACCCCGCTCGCGCTGTGGCCGATGGCGCTCTCGGTGCGGGTCTTCGGGCTCTCCAGCTGGAGCATCCTGGTGCCGCAGGCCCTGATGGGGGTGGCCACCATCGCGCTGCTGCACCGGCTGGTCCGGCGTACGACGGGATCGGCGGCCGCCGGCCTCGTCGCCGGCGCCACGATGGCGCTGACGCCGGTCGCGGTGCTGATGTTCCGGTTCGACAACCCCGACGCGCTGCTGGTGCTGCTGCTCGTCGGCTCCGCCGGGGCCACCCTGCGCGCCGTGGAGGAGACCCGGGCCGGGGCCACCGGCCGTCCGGTCCGCTGGGTCGCCCTCGGCGGCGCCCTGGTCGGCCTGGCCTTCCTGGCCAAGATGCTGCAGGCGTTCCTGGTGCTGCCCGCGCTGGCGCTGGTCTACCTGCTCTTCGCCCGCACCTCGTGGGGCAAGCGGGTCGGGCACCTGCTGGTCGCCTTCGGCGCGATGCTGCTGGCCGGCGGCTGGTGGATCGCGATCGTGGAGCTGTGGCCCGCCTCGAGCCGTCCCTACATCGGCGGCTCGCAGACCAACTCGATCCTCGAGCTCACCCTGGGCTACAACGGCCTCGGCCGGCTCAACGGCGAGGAGACCGGGTCGGTCGGCGGCGGTGGCGGCTGGGGCTCGACCGGGCTGTTCCGGCTGTTCGGCAGCGAGGTCGGCGGCCAGGTGGCCTGGCTGCTCCCCGCCGCCGTCGTCCTCGGCCTCGCGGCGGCGTGGTTCGTGCGCCGGCGGCCCCCGGTGCTCGCCTCGCTCGTGCTGTGGGGCGGCTGGCTGGTCGTCACCGGCCTGACGTTCAGCCTGATGGCCGGCATCTTCCACGCCTACTACACCGTCGCCCTGGCCCCCGCGATCGCGGCGCTCGTCGGCACCGGCACGTGGGTGCTGTGGCAGCACCGCGCCTCGCTCGTCGCCGCGGGCGTGCTCTCGGCCACGACGGCGATGACCTCGGTGCTCGCCTTCGTGCTGCTCGACCGCACCAGCGACTTCGTCCCGTGGCTGAGGTGGGTCGTGCTGGTCCTCGGCCTGGTCGCCGCGCTGGCGCTGTCGGCGCTGGGCCAGCTCCCCCGCACGATCGCGCTCGTCGTCGCCTCGGTCGCGCTGGTCGTCGGCCTGGCCGGCCCCGCGGCGTACGCCGTGAGCACCGCCGCCACGCCCCACACCGGCTCGATCCCCAGCGCCGGCCCCGCCTCGTCGACCGGCCCCGGCGGCCGCGGTGGGCCCGGTGGGATGCCCGGTGGGATGCCCGGTGGGATGCCCGGCGGCACCCCCGGCGGCGGCACGGCTGGCGCTCCGACCGGGACCCCCGGCGGCGGTGCGGCCGGCGGCGGCACGGGCGGGCTGCTCGAGGCCAGCGAGTCCTCGGCCGCGATGACCGCGCTGCTCCGGACCGACGCCGACGCCTACACCTGGGCCGCGGCCACGGTGGGCGCCAACAACGCCTCGGGCTACCAGCTGGCCAGCGAGGAGCCGGTGATGGCGATCGGCGGGTTCAACGGCAGCGACCCGAGCCCGACGCTGGCGCAGTTCCAGCAGTACGTCGCCGACGGGCAGGTCCACTGGTTCATCGCGAGCAGCGGCGGCGGGCCCGGTGGGGACGGCAGCGACGCGATCACCACCTGGGTGAGCGAGAACTTCGCCTCGCAGACCGTGGACGGCACGGTCGTCTACGACCTCGCGGCCGGGATCCGGTGAGCGCCCTGCTCGAGCCGGTGGGGGGACCGCTCCCCACCGGATCGGACCGCACGGCTGTGGCGACCGTGCTCGACGTGGTCATCCCGGTCTACGACGAGGAGGCGCAGCTCGAGGCGTCCGTCACCCGCGTGCTGGAGCACCTGCGGACGCTGCCCTGGAGCGCCCGCGTCACGATCGCCGACAACGCCAGCACCGACCAGACCGCGCTGATCGCCCGGCGCCTGGCCCACGCCCACGCCGACGTCGAGGTGGTGCACCTGGCCGAGAAGGGCCGGGGCCGAGCGCTGAAGCGGGTGTGGCACGCCTCGACCAGCGACGTCCTCGTCTACATGGACGTCGACCTGTCCACCGACCTGGCGGCGCTGCTCCCCCTGGTCGCCCCGCTGGTCAGTGGCCACTCCGACCTCGCGATCGGCTCCCGGCTCGCCCGCACCTCGCGGGTGCAGCGCGGCGCCAAGCGGGAGCTGATCTCGCGCGGCTACAACCTGGTCCTGCGGCAGGCGCTGCGGGCACGGTTCAGCGACGCGCAGTGCGGGTTCAAGGCGATCCGCCAGGACGCCGCCCGCGAGCTGCTGCCGCTGGTGCGCGACGACGCCTGGTTCTTCGACACCGAGCTGCTGGTGGTGGCCGAGCGCGCCGGGCTGCGGATCCACGAGGTGCCGGTCGACTGGGTCGACGACCCGGACAGCAGCGTGGACCTCGTCCGCACCGCGCTCGAGGACCTGCGCGGGGTGGCCCGGCTCGGCACCGCCCTGCTGCGCGGCACGCTGCCGCTGCGCGAGGTCGGCGAGCGGCTCGGCCGCACCAGCGCCGAGGCGGGCCGGGGTCGGTTGGGCCTCCAGCTGGGCATGTTCGTGCTGGTGGGCGTCGCCTCGACCCTGGCCTACGCCCTGCTGTTCGTGCTGCTGCGCACCACGATGTCGCCGTGGTGGGCCAACGCCCTGGCGCTGCTCGCCACCGCGGTGGCCAACACGGCCGCCAACCGGCGGTTCACCTTCGGGGTGCGCGGTCGCCGTGACGTCGTACGCCACCAGGTGCAGGGGCTGGTCGTCCTCGCCGTCGGCCTCGCGGTCACCACCGGCGCGCTCCACCTCCTCCACGGCGTCTCCGACCCCGGCCCGACCGCGGAGGTCGTCGTGCTCACCGCCGCCAACCTCGCCGTCACGGTGCTGCGGTTCGTGGCCCTGCGGCTGTGGGTGTTCGTGCGGCGGTGAGGGGGGCGGCGGCCGGCGGCGGTTTCCCAAGGTCGCTTGGGAAACCGACGCTGCGCCGGGACCACGACCCCGGCACAGCAACAGGACTCCCGGGCAAGCAGGGCCAACCGCCGGTCCCAGGACGATCCCCGAACACCCGGACCCTCCCGTGAGGCGTGTCGCGAACCCGCTGTT
>NZ_LMRF01000001.1:1298034-1298191 GCF_001424755.1 Marmoricola sp. Leaf446 | reverse complement strand
CCCGGCTTCCCGAGGTCGCCTGGGAAACCGTCGCTGCGCCGGGACCACGACCCCGGCACAGCAACAGGACTCTCGGCCGAGCAGGGCCAACCGCCGGTCCCGGGACGATCCCCGAACACCCGGACCCTCCCGTGAGGCGTGTCGCGTGCCTGCTGTC
>NZ_LMRF01000001.1:1148139-1298020 GCF_001424755.1 Marmoricola sp. Leaf446 | reverse complement strand
CCCGGCTTCCCGAGGTCGCCTGGGAAACCGTCGCTGCGCCGGGACCACGACCCCGGCACAGCAGCAGGACTCCCGGGCAAGCAGGCGACGCCGCCGGTCCCGGGCCGATTTCCGAACACCCGGACCCTCCCGTACGGCGTGTCGCGGACCCGCTGTTCGGAGAACCCGGTTTCCCGAGGTCGCCTGGGAAACCGTCGCTGCTCCGGGACCACGACCCCGGCACAGCAACAGGACTCCCGGGCAAGCAGGCCGGGCAGACCGGGCAGACCGGGCCACCCCTCAGGGGCGCAGCGGGGCCAGGATGCCGGGGAGGGAGGCGGCGAGGTGGTCGAGGAGCTCGGCGCGGGACACACCGCGGTCGTCGCGCACCCACTCCACGACGACCTCCTCCATGAAGGCCGCCCAGCCGCGCACCAGCAGCCGGACGGCGGGGGTGTCGGTGAGCCCGAGCTGCCGGGCCTCCTGGGCCACCGCCCCGTCGAACAGCCGGTCGGTGAGCGCGTTGCGTGACTGCTCGTAGATCTGCTGCAGCTCAGCGCTGCCGCCGGCGGCGCCGCGGACCAGGGAGACGTAGCCGCGGTAGTTGGCCGCCACGTAGTCGACGTAGCGCTCCAACGAGCCGGCGAGCTGCTCGAGCTGGGTGCCGACGCCGTCGGGGGCGGTGACGGCGAACAGGTCGTCCGCGGCGCGGCGTACGACGGCCACGTGGAACTCCTGCTTGCCGCCGAAGTAGTGGTAGAGCAGCCCGCGCGAGATGCCGGCCTCCTCGGCCAGCACCTCGATCGAGAGGTCCTCCAGCGACCGGGACCCCAGCAGCCGCACGCCCAGCTCGAGCAGCTGCTCGCGGCGGGCGTCCGGGGACATGCGGACCCGTGACGACGTCATGTGGGCCATCTTACTGAACTTCTTTCAACAGGCTTGTTGACGCGCGTTCAACAGGCTGGGACCGTAGACGGCATGAGCCAGCAGCAGACCAGCACGACCGACGCGCAGCAGACCGACGGCCCCTCGCTCCCCTCCCGGGTGCGGGTCCTGGTGGTCGGCGCCGGGTTCGCCGGGCTGGGCACCGCGATCAAGCTCGACGAGGACGGCGTCACGGACTTCGTGGTCGTCGACAAGGGCGCGACCGTCGGCGGCACCTGGCGCGACAACACCTACCCCGGCGCCGCGTGCGACGTGCCCAGCCAGCTCTACAGCTTCAGCTTCGCGCCCAACCCCGACTGGACGCGCTCGTTCTCCCAGCAGCCGGAGATCCACGCCTACCTCGAGCGCACGGCGCGCGAGGCCGGCGTGCTCGACCGGTTCGCCTTCGGCGTGACCGTCGAGGACGCCACCTGGGACGAGACCGACCGGGTGTGGCAGGTCGTGACCGACCACGGGACCGTGACCGCCGAGGTCCTGGTGACCGGCTCGGGCGGGCTGTCCGAGCCCCGGCTGCCCGACATCGAGGGCATCGAGTCCTTCGACGGCCGGATCTTCCACTCGGCCCGCTGGGACCACGACACCGACCTCGCCGGCAAGCGCGTCGCCGTGATCGGCACCGGGGCCTCGGCCATCCAGATCGTGCCGCGGCTCGCCGAGACCGTCGGGCACCTCGACGTCTACCAGCGCACCGCGCCCTGGATCGTGCCGCGGCAGGACCGTGCCTACCCCGCCCTGGAGCGCGCGGCGCTGCGGCACGTGCCGGGCCTGCAGCGGCTCTACCGGCTCGGCGTGTTCCTGACCCGCGAGACCTACGTGCCGGCCTTCACCGCCGCCCCCGACATCGCCAAGCCGGCCGAGCTGATGGCCCGGGCCAACATCCGCAGGGGCATCTCCGACCCGGCGCTGCGCGAGGCCGTGACGCCGGACTTCAAGCTCGGCTGCAAGCGGGTGCTCATCTCCAACGAGTACTACCCCGCGCTGGCCCAGGACCACGTCGAGCTGGTCACCGACCGGATCGCCCGGGTCACCCCGACCGGCATCGTCACCGCCGACGGCACCGAGCGCGAGATCGACGTGCTCGTCGTGGCCACCGGCTTCCACACCACCGACCAGCCGATCGCCCACCACATCAAGGGCCGCGACGGCCGCACCCTGGCCGACGTGTGGCGCGAGCACGGCATGACGGCGTACAAGGGCACCACGATCGCCGGGTTCCCCAACCTGTTCCAGATCGTCGGCCCCAACACCGGGCTGGGCCACTCCTCGATGGTCTTCGTCATCGAGAGCCAGATCCGCTACATCCGGGCCGCGCTGGCGCACCTCGAGCAGCACGCCGTGGCCACGGTGGAGCCGCGACCGGAGGCCCAGCGCCGCTGGAACAAGCGGCTCCAGCGCCGGATGCAGCACACCGTGTGGCACCAGGGCGGCTGCGCCAGCTGGTACCTCGACGAGCACGGCCGCAACACCACGCTCTGGCCGCGCAGCCTGTTCACGCTGCGGCGCCAGCTCGCCGGCTTCGACCCCGCGGCGTACGTCGCCACCCCCCAGCAGCGCACCACCGACACCGAGGAGAACGCAGCATGAGCTCACGACTGGACCGACTCCAGGGCAAGGTCGTCGTCGTCACCGGCGCCGGCTCCGGCATGGGCCGCGAGGTGGCGCTGCTCGCCGCCCGCCACGGCGCCCGCGTCGCCGTCAGCGACGTCAACGAGCAGGGCCTGGCCGAGACCGTCGACCTGCTCAAGCACGCCGGTGCCGCCGAGGTGCGCAGCGACCGCGTCGACGTCGCCGCCCGCCAGGAGGTCGTCGACTGGGCGGCCGCCGTGGCCGAGCAGTTCGGCACCGTCCACGTGGTCGTCAACAACGCGGGCGTCAGCTACGCCGGTGACTTCGAGGAGATGCCGTACGACGACTTCGACTGGATCGTCGGCATCAACTTCATGGGCGTCGTGCACGGCACCAAGGAGTTCCTGCCCCACCTGATCGCCTCCGGCGACGGCCACCTGGTCAACATCTCCAGCCTCTTCGGCCTGATCAGCATCCCCGGCCAGAGCGCCTACAACGCCACCAAGTTCGCCGTCCGCGGCTTCACCGAGGCGGTGCGCGAGGAGATGATCGTCAACCGCCACCCGGTCAAGGTCACCTGCGTGCACCCCGGCGGCATCAAGACCGGCATCGCCCGCAACGGCCGCAAGGTCGCCGGCACCAACGTGCAGGCCACCGACGACTTCTTCGACCAGAAGCTGGCCAAGATGACGGCCGACAAGGCCGCCCGGATCATCCTGGAGGGCGCGATGGCCGGCAAGCCGCGCCAGCTGGTGGGCCTCGACGCCCACGCGCTGCACCAGTTCGGCCGCATCGCGGGCGCCCGCTACCAGGACGTCGTGGCCCGGGTCGCCGGCCGGATGAACCCCGGCAAGAAGATCGTCTGACGGGCTCCGGGACGACCGGCCCGACGGGTCGTATCCTCGCCCGCATGCCTCCCGCACCCGACCCCACCCGCACGGCCGCCGCCGTGCGGGTGGAGTGCCGCAAGTGGCCCGACTCCCCGCACTGGGAGTTCGACGCCGTGCGCCTGGGCCAGGACGGCCACGGCACCTGGGTGGGCATCACCGAGGGCACCCTGCTGGCCAGTCCCACCCGCGCCTTCCACGCCGCCGCCGACCACGTGACGCTGGTGCCCCACGACGCCTGGTGGCTGGCCACGTTCTACGGCGACGACGCCCGCCGCCCCTTCGACGTCTACGTCGACATCGCGACCCCCGCGACCTGGCACGACGACCACCTGGTGCGCGCCGTGGACCTCGACCTCGACGTCATCCGGGGCACCACGGGCCGGGTCTGGGTCGACGACGAGGACGAGTTCGCCGCCCACCGGGTGGAGCTGGACTACCCCGACGAGGTCGTCGAGGGAGCGGTGCGCAGCTGCCAGGAGGTGCTCGCCGCCGTCACCGATCGCACCGGCGCGTTCGACGGCACCCACCTCGGCTGGCTGGACCGGCTGCGCCGCACGCAGCGCTGAGGGCGGGTCGTGGAACGATGAGCCGGTGCCCATCGACTTCCACGACTCCCCCACCCCCAGCCTCGGGGTCGAGTGGGAGTTCGGGCTCGTCGACCGGCACTCCCGCGACCTCGTCAACGCCGCCTCCCAGCTCTTCGACCTGGTGGCCGAGCGCCACGGCGAGCAGCCCCGCATCCACCGCGAGTTGCTGCGCAACACCGTCGAGCTGACCACCGGCATCTGCCGCACCACCGGCGAGGCCGTCGACCAGCTCGCCGAGCTGGTCGACCTGGTCCGGCCGCTCGCCGCCGAGCTGGGCGTCGACCTCTACTCCGCCGGCACCCACCCCTTCGCGGAGTGGTCCCGTCAGCAGCTCACCGCCGGCCAGCGCTACGAGGAGCTGATCGCGCGCACCCAGTGGTGGGGCCGCCAGATGCTGATCTGGGGCGTCCACGTCCACGTCGGCGTCAAGGGCGAGCACGCGATGCCGGTCGTCTCGGCGCTGCTCAAGTGGTACCCCCACCTCCAGGCGCTGTCGGCCTCCTCCCCCATCTGGGCCGGCACCGACACCGGCTACGCCAGCAACCGGGCGATGATGTTCCAGCAGCTGCCCACGGCCGGCCTCCCCTTCGCCTTCGAGGACTGGGCGGGCTTCGAGCGCTACGCCGACGACCTGCTCACCACCGGCGTGATCGAGCACATCGACGAGATCCGCTGGGACGTCCGACCCGCGCCGACCCTGGGCACCGTCGAGGTCCGCATCTGCGACGGCGTCTCGACGCTGCGCGAGATGCGGGCCCTGGTCGCGCTGACCCACTGCCTGGTGGTCCACCTGGTCGAGCGGCTCGAGCGCGGCGAGACGCTGCCCACGCTGCCGCCGTGGCACGTGCAGGAGAACAAGTGGCGGGCCGCGCGCTACGGCCTCGACGCCTGGATCATCCTCGACGACACCTCCGCCGAGCGGCTGCTGCGCGACGACCTGGCCGACCTGCTGGTCGAGCTGGCCCCCGTCGCCGAGCGACTGGACTGCGTCGAGGAGCTCGCCTCGGTCGCCGACATCCCCCGGCAGGGGGCGTCGTACCAGCGCCAGCGGCGCGTCGCCGAGCGCACCGGCGGCGACCTGGTCGCGGTCGTCGAGTCGGTCGTCGGCGAGCTGTAGCCGGTCCTCAGTCGGGCAGCCGCGGGATCTGGTTGGTCGCGACCACGGGGTCCATGCCGCTCACGGCGAGCAGGTCGGCCACGATCGAGCGGACCTGGGCCAGCACCACCTCGGCGGAGAGGTCGTGGACCCGCTCGGCCCGCGAGGTCGCCCGGCCCAGCTCGGTCAGCCGGGCCCGCACCGACCCGGGCAGCCGGCCCGCGGCGAGCTCCTCGGCGACGGCGTCGCTGCACTCGGCGAGCTCGCGCAGCAGGGCGGCGTACGACGCGGGGACGGGCTCGTCGCGCATGCCGGCCACGGCCACGCGGCGTACGAGCACCCGGGTGTTGCGCAGCGCGAAGTCGAGCGGCTCGACCAGCTCCGCCATCGCCCGTACGCCGCCGCGGTGCCGCAGCCGGAAGGGCGAGGACGCCACCACCGACAGCCCCTCGGCCGAGGCCGCGCGCAGCTCCTCCACCAGCCCGTCGGTGGTGCGGGCGTCGCGCAGCACCTCCATCGAGCGCTCGGCGTCGCCGTCGAGGACCCCCTCGGCGGCCGCGCGCAGCAACCCCGAGATCTTGCGGACCACCACGGCCGCCTGCTCGCGCGGGCGCCGCAGCGGCGCCCGGGGCACGACGGTGGCCGCCACCAGGGCGACCGCGCCGCCGACCAGGGCGTCGGTCCACCGCAGCAGGGAGGCGCCGGGGGCGGGCGCCAGGGTGGCCACGATGATCGCCTGCACCGCGGCCTGGGTGACCAGGAGCGTGCCGGCGTCGAGCAGGAGCGCCGCGGTCATGGCCAACGCCACGAGCAGCACGATCTGCAGCGGACCGTTGCCGAGGGTGTAGGTGATGACGTCGCCGAGCAGGACGCCCACCGCGACGCCCACGGTGACCTCCGCGACCCGCCGCAGCCGCTGGCCGTAGCTGGTGCCGAGGCTGACCACCGCCGCGACCGGGGCGAAGAACGGGGTGGGGTGCTGCAGCAGGTCGCGCGCGACGAACCACGCGACGCCCGCCGCGACGGCGCACTGCGCCACCTGCCACGACTTGGCCCGCAGCCGCGCGCGCCGCTGCCGCATGCTCAGCCGGCCCGCGGCCAGGGCGGTGCCCATCATCGGCGAGGCACCGGCGACGCGGCGACGGGGCTGGTCCACCCGGTGAACCTATCCAAGCGCCCGACCACGGTCCGCGGCTGCTCGACGGGAGCCGAGGTTACCCGCCGGTTGTGTCGGGCGTCACGACACGCGAGGATCAGGCCAAGACAAGAGAGGCCATACCTGTGGTGGTTCCGATCGACCCGACCTCGGCGGCGTTCCTGTTCGCCGAGAACCGACAGATGCCGATGCACGTCGGCGGTCTCCAGCTCTTCGAGCGCCCCGAGGGCGCGCCCGAGGACTACGCCCGGCAGATCTACGAGTCGATGAGCGAGGCCGGGGACATCGCTCCCCTGTTCCTGCGGCGCCCGACGCGAGGCATCACCACCGCCGGGCAGTGGGTCTGGACCGAGGACGACGACTTCGACCTGGAGTACCACTTCCGCCACAGCGCGCTGCCCGAGCCCGGCCGGGTCCGCGAGCTGCTCGAGCTGTGCTCCCGGCTGCACAGCACCCGCCTCGCCCGGGAGCGGCCGCTGTGGGAGGCACACCTCATCGAGGGGCTCCACGACGGCCGGGTGGCGCTCTACACCAAGCTGCACCACTCGCTGGTCGACGGCGTCTCGGCGATGCGGCTGCTGCAGAGCGTGATGTCGACCGACCCGGACGAGCGCGGCATGGCCCCGATGTGGGCGGCGCGACCGAAGGCGCGCACCCGGAAGGCGCGCGAGGAGGCCGAGCGGAGCATCGCCGGCGTGCCGGTCGACGCGTTCCGCGCCGCCCTCGGCATCACCGCCGACGCGGCGGGCCTGCCCGGGGCACTGGTCAAGACCCTGCTGCACGGCGTCCGCAACGAGACCTCGGCGCTGTCGCTCTACGCCCCGCGCACCATGTTCAACACGACCATCACGGGCTCACGCCGCTTCGCGGCGCAGGGCTGGCCGCTCGAGCGGCTGCGGGCGGTCGGCAAGGCCAGCGGCACCACGCTCAACGACGTCGTGCTCGCGATGTGCTCGGGCGCGATCCGCAGCTACCTCATGGAGCGTCAGGCGCTGCCGGACACCGGCCTGGTCGCGATGGTCCCGGTCGGGCTCAACGCCAAGAAGGCCGGCGAGGCCTCGGGCGACGGCGGCAACGCGGTGGGCGCGGTCATGGTCAAGCTCGGCACCGAGCTGCCCGACGCCGCCGACCGGTTGTCCTCGATCCACGCCTCGATGGTCACCGGCAAGCAGGCACTGAGCTCGATGACGCCGCTCCAGATCACCGCCATGACGGCGCTGGGCATGGCCCCCTCGATCGTGATCCCCACGCTGCGGCTCCACGGCCTGCTGCGCCCGCCGTTCAACCTGATCATCAGCAACGTGCCGGGGCCGCGGAAGACGCAGTACCTCAACGGCGCACGGATGGTCGGCACCTACCCGCTGTCGATCCCGATCAACGGCATGGCGCTCAACATCACCTGCAACAGCTACGTCGACGACATGTGCTTCGGCCTGACCGGCTGCCGGCGGAGCGTGCCGTCGCTGCAGCGGCTGCTGACCCACCTCGACGACGAGCTGGGCGCGCTGGAGAAGGCGGTCGGGGTGGCCTGAGCCGCGCTCAGGCGGCGGAGGCGACGACGTCGCCGTCGCCGGCGCGGAGGTCGCGCTCGACGAGGCCGGGCACCGGCAGCAGCGCCAGCTCCTGGGTCTCGACGTGGTCGCTCACGTCGCGCAGCACGCTCGACAGCGGCAGGTCGAGGGCCTCGCACAGCGCTGCGAGCAGCTCGGAGGACGCCTCCTTCTGGCCGCGCTCGATCTCGGAGATGTAGCCGAGGCTGACGCGCGCCCGGGCCGAGAGGTCGCGCAGGGTCATGGACTGGCGCATCCGCTCGGCGCGCAGCACCGCACCCAGCGACGCACGGAACAACAACGTGCCCTGACCCATGTGGGGCTCCCTTCGGCTGTGCTGCACAACGCTACCGGTCCGCCCATGCTTCCCGTGGGACGGTTCGCCGATCGGGCCGGTCGGCCGGTCGGTCGGGACGCACCTGCGTGCGCACGGCCTCAGCCGAGCGGCTCGTCGTCCAGCCCCTGCTCGATGGCGTAGCGGACCAGCTGGACCCGGTTGTGCAGCTGCAGCTTGCGCAGCGTGTTCTGGACGTGGTTCTGCACGGTCCGGTGGGAGAGCACCAGCCGCTCGGCGATCTGCTTGTAGGACAGCCCCTTGGCCACGAGGCGGAGCACCTCGGTCTCGCGGTCGGTCAGCCGCGGGGTGTCGTCACCAGCCGTCGTCGGGGTGTCGGAGAGCCGGCGGTACTCCCCGAGCACCAGCCCGGCGAGACCGGGGGTGAACACGGTGTCGCCCAGCGCGACGCGTCGTACGGCCTCGAGGAGCTCGGCGCGCGAGGCCGACTTGACCAGGTAGCCGGTCGCCCCGGCCTTGACGGCGTCGAGGACGTCCTGCTGCTCACCGCTGGCGGAGAGGATGAGCACCCGCACCGACGGGTCGAGCGCGACCACCCGCGCGGTCACCTCGACGCCGCGGGGCTCGGGGATCTGCAGGTCGAGCACGAGCACCTGAGGTCGTGCGGCCGGGAACCGGGCCAGCGCCTCGCGACCGTCGGCCGCGGTCGCGACCACCCGCATGCCGTCCTCGGTCAGGTCGCGCGCGACGCCCTCGCGCCACATCGGGTGGTCGTCGACGACCATCACCCGGAGCGCGTCGGACACGTCCGGCTGGTCCGGCTGGTCCGGCTGGTCGTTCTCCCCCTGGCCCACGCGCGTGACCCTAGCGGCCCGCGGGCCGCGCGTAGCGTCCCCGACGGTGCTCCAGCGGGTCGGGGTCGTCGTGCAGCACCACGTCGACGACCCGGGCGTCGACGAGGTCGGACCAGCCGACCTCACGGACGTCGGCCACCTCGACCAGCGCGTGGCTGGTGGCGGGCAGCAGCACCGGCCCGTGGCTCCCCTGCTGCCACTCGGCCCCGCGGAACGGACCCCCGGGTGAGGGCAGCAGGCCCGCGAAGGCCTCGGCCAGGTCGCGGTGGCGCCACTGCAGCAGGTGCACCACCGCCCGTCCGGTCGTCTCCAGCACGTCGCGGAAGTCCGAGTCGGGGTCGACCAGGCCGAGCACGTGACCGGGCTCGCCGCGACCCACGACCACCGAGGACACGGTCAGCCCAGCGTGGGTGCCGTCGAGGTCGCCCGCCGTCCAGAGGGTCACCGCCCCGCCGAGGCGGCCGCGCAGTCGGCGTACGGGATCGGGGTCGGGGTCGGCGAAGGGGTGCTCGGTGTGGATGGTCACGCGGGCTCCCGCCGGCCGGGGTGGCGCGGGACGCGGAGCTCCCACTCGGTGCCCTCGCCCGGCGCCGACCGCACGGTCGCCTCGCCGCCGAGGTCGCGCAACCGTCCCACGACCGACTGGTGGACCCCGAGCCGGCCCTGGGCCGCGGACTCCTCCAGCCGTCCCTCGGGGATGCCGGGGCCCTCGTCGCGCACGGTGACGACCCAGGCGTCGGGCAGCTCCTCGAGCAGCACCCAGGCCGGGGCGTCGCGACCGACGTGGTGGCGGACGTTGCTCAGGCACGACTCGACGGCCGAGACCACCTCGCCGGCCGTCTCGGCCGGCAGCACCGCCGGCGTCCCGGGCACGACCACCTGCACGTGGGCGGCCTGCAGCTCCGCCAGCAGCCGGGCCAGGTCTCGCTCGCCCAGCGGGGCCACGAGCTCGCTCGAGCCGGTCTGCACCAGCCCGCGCAGCCGCACCTCCTGCTCCCCCGCGAGCCGGCCGAGCTCGGCGCCCTCGGGTCCGAGCTCGGGACCCCGTCGCTGCACCAGCGCCAGCACCTGGAGCACGCCGTCGTGCACCACCCGGGCCAGCCGCTGCCGTTCCCCCGCGGCGGCCGCGGCCCGCTCGGCCCGGTCGCGCTGCGAGGCGGTCTGCTGCAGCAGGATCGACAAGAAGCCGACCACGGCGCCGCCCAGCACTAGCAGGAAGATGTTGCCGTAGTTGGCCTGGGTGAAGTCGTCGCGGATGCTGACGTCGGTCACGCTCACCGCGGCGGCGGCCGCGAGACCACCGGGGGCGCGCCAGACCACGGCCCAGGCGAGCACCACGCCCATCACCCAGAAGCCGGGCAGGGTCGCGCTGAACCCCTCGCCCTTGACGTACGGCGTCAGGGCGATCGCCCCCAGACCGACGGCGAGGTCGGCCACCAGCAACGGTGCCCGCCGCCAGCTGCGCCTGCCGTAGGCCCAGACCGCGACCACGGTCCAGCCGGCGAGCACCGCCACGACGACCCAGCCCAGCCGGGGGTGGGCGTAGTCGCCCGAGCGCAGGGCGTAGAGCACCAGCGCGTTGGCCAGCACCACGAACCGCAGCACCCCGAGGGCGCGGAGCAGCGTGGCCTGCACCGGCCCGTGCTCGTCGGCACGAGCGGCGGGCCCGGGCTCGCCCTCGCGGGCGACGCCAGGCGTGCCGACCACCCTCAGGAGGCCCTCGCGTCGGGCTCCGTCCGGCCACCGGGCAGCGGGGTCATCTCCGAGCCGTCCGTGCCGTCCGTGCCGTCCTGGGCGGAGCCGGCGGCCGACTCCGCAGCCTCGGCGGCCTCGCGCCTGGAGGCCCGCTCGGCGCGGGCGGTCTCCTTGGCGACGGCGGCGTAGGTGTCGACGTACTCCTGGCCGGAGAGCCGCATGATCTCGTACATGATCTCGTCGGTGATCGACCGCAGGATGTAGCGGTCGTTCTCCATGCCCTCGTAGCGGCTGAAGTCGAGCGGGCGGCCGTAGCGCACGTCGGGCCGCGTGAACTGCCCGAACTTCTTGCCGGGCGGGGCGACGACGTCGGTGCCCACGACGGCCACGGGGACCACCGGGACGCCGGTCTCGAGCGCGAGCCGCGCGACGCCGGTCTTGCCGCGGTAGAGGCGACCGTCGTGCGAGCGGGTGCCTTCGGGGTAGATGCCGAACAGCTCGCCGGAGGCCAGCACGCGCTTGGCGGTCCGCAACGCCCCCTCGGCGGCGTTGGCGCCCGAGCGGTCGATCGGCACCTGGCCGGCGCCGGAGAAGAACTTCTTCTGCAGCCAGCCCTTCACGCCCGGGGAGTTGAAGTACTCCGCCTTGGCCACGAAGGTCACCTTGCGCGAGATGGTGAGCGGCATGAAGAGCCAGTCGGCGTACGACAGGTGGTTGCTCGCCAGGATCGCCGGGCCGTCCTCGGGGACGTGCTCCCCTCCCATGACCCGCGGCCGGAAGACCACGCGCAGCACCGGCCCGAGGGCGATGTACCGCAAGAACCAGTAGAACAACTCAGCCGACCTCCCTGCCTGCCGTTCGAACACTAGGGCATGGGTGCCCCCGGGGCCGAACCCTCGACCGACCTCCGGTCGCTGGTCCACCGCGGGGCCACGTGACACGATGGGGGCCACGCTCCGGGGGTCGTCCCGGACCCTGCGGAGGTAGACACGTGAGTGAGCCCACC
The DNA here is from genome assembly GCF_001424755.1 of Marmoricola sp. Leaf446. Taxonomy (GTDB): domain Bacteria; phylum Actinomycetota; class Actinomycetes; order Propionibacteriales; family Nocardioidaceae; genus Marmoricola. Next base: position 1,286,401 of record NZ_LMRF01000001.1, on the reverse strand, counting down.
GGCGCACCGGAGGAGCGGCCGTGAACCCCTCCGACGCCGATGACGAGCGGTCGGCCGAGACCGACCCGGCGGCTGACCCGGCCTCCGACGCAGCCCGCGACCACGCCCCCGACCACGCCCCGGGCCATGCGACCGACCACGCCCCGGCCGCGACGCCCGACGGGCCCCAGGACGCCGCCGCCCGCGAGGCCGCGGCATGGCAGGCCATCGTCGACAACTACGGCGACCACCCCTCCTTCGACGACCCCGGCCCCGCCGCGGCGCCCCCCGCGGCACGCCCGCCGGCCCGCCGGGGCCCCGAGCGCATCGACCTCGACGACGGCTCGGCCGGCTCCCTGGCCGACGCGGGACGACGGCCGCGGGACGACGAGGGTCGGCAGGAGCCAGACGACCCGGACGACCACTTCGTGCCGCCCCCGCCGCCCCGGGTCGCGCTGGCCACCCCGCCCCGGCTGCTGGCCTGGCTGGGCCTGTTCGGCGTGCCGCTGCTGACCCTCGTCGCGATCGTCGTCGGGGCGTCGTTCCCGCAGTGGCTGAGCGTGCTATTCATGGCCTGGTTCGTCGGCGGGTTCGTCTTCCTGGTCGCCTCGATGCGGTCGGGTCCGCGCGACGGCCACGACGACGGCGCGGTGCTCTAGGGCGCGGCGCCCGCACCACCACCGCACCCACCGCGCACCCGGCCCCGGCCGGCCGCGGTCCCCCACAGCGAGGAGCACGCCCGTGTCGCAGCGGTCCCACCAGGAGAGCGTCGAGATCACCGGCCACCTGATCGACGAGGGCTCGCTGTCGCGGGTGCTCAACGACGTCGGGGAGTACGGCGGCGACTACGTGGTGCACCAGTTCGACATCGGCCACGGCACCGCCGACCCGTCGTACGCCCGCCTCGAGGTGTCGGCGGCCGACGAGGAGACGCTCCAGCGGATCCTGATGCGGCTGCAGACCCACGGCGTCAACCAGGTCGAGCCCGGCGAGGCCGAGGTCGTCCCCGCCGCGCAGGACGGCGTCTTCCCCGACGGCTTCTACTCCAGCACCAACCTCGAGACGCAGGTGCGGGTCGGCGGGCGCTGGTGGACGGTGGAGAACCCCGAGATGGACTGCGGGCTGGTCGTCGAGGGCGACGCCCCGGCCGCCGAGGGTGCCGGTGCGGGCGACGTCGCCGTCCGGACGGTCCCCATGGCCGACGTGCGCGCCGGGATGCGGGTGGTCTGCGGGGCCGCCGGAGTCCGTGTCACGGTGCCGGTCTCGGAGCGCAGCGGCGGGTCGTTCGGGTTCATGGAGTCCGACGTGTCCAGCGAGAAGCCCCAGGCGGTGCTGGTGCGCCAGGTCGCGGACGGCATGCGCGAGGCCAAGGAGGCCGGCCAGAAGGTGCTGTGGGTCGGTGGTCCCGGCGTCGTCCACACCGGCGCCGCGCCGGCGATGGTGGCGCTCGTGGAGGCGGGGTACGTCGACGTGCTGTTCGCCGGCAACGCGCTGGCCACCCACGACATCGAGTCCGCGCTCTACGGCACCTCGCTGGGCATCGACCTCGCCCGCGGGCAGGGCGTCGAGCACGGCCACGAGCACCACATCCGTGCCATCAACACCATCCGCAAGGCCGGCTCGATCCGGGCCGCGGTGGAGCAGGGCGTGCTGACCAGCGGGGTGATGCACGCGCTGGTGACCCACGGCAAGGAGTTCGTCCTCGTCGGCTCGGTCCGCGACGACGGCCCGCTGCCCGACGTCCACACCGACGTGATCGACGGCCAGCGCGCGATGCGGGCCCAGCTCGACGGTGCGGGCTTCTGCCTGATGGTCGCGACCATGCTGCACTCCGTGGCCACCGGCAACCTGCTGCCCGCCTCGGTGCCGCTGGTGTGCGTCGACATCAACCCCGCCACGGTGACCAAGCTGGCCGACCGTGGCTCCTCGCAGGCCCGCGGCATCGTCACCGACGTGGGGCTGTTCCTCGAGCAGCTCGCGATGGAGCTCGTGCCGGGCTACCGGCGCCAGGCCGCGGACGCCTGACCCGCGGCCGGTCTGTCCGCGGGTCAGAGCATGTCGCGGGCGAGGTCGGCCACGCCGACCACCCCGGCGAGCGGACCCAGCCGCGCCCCGACCAGGTCGGGCAGGTCGCGGTGCCCGGCCCCGACCAGGCTGCCGGCCAGGGCCCGACGGGCCGGGGCCAGCAGCAGCTCGCCCGCCGCGGAGACCCCTCCCCCGACGACGACCAGCTCGGGGTCGACCGCGGCGGCCACGTTGGCGGCTCCGACACCGAGCCACCGCCCCACCTCGTCGTACGCCGCGACGGCCGCCGGGTCCCCGGACTGCGCCGCCTCGGTGAGCAGCGGGCCGGACAGCTCCGACCCGGCGGCGGCAGCGGCCCGGCCGAGCGCGCGCCCCGAGCAGTACTGCTCCCAGCAGCCCCGGCCGCCGCACTCGCACAGCCGGCCGTCCGGGACCACCTGCATGTGGCCGAGCTCGCCGGCCATGCCGTTGCGCCCCCGGTGCAGCGCGCCCCCGAGGAGCAGCGCGCCCCCGATGCCGGTGCCCAGGGTGATCATCACGACGTGCTCGGCGTCGCCCGCCACCCCGAAGCGCACCTCGGCCCACAGCGCCGCGTTGGCGTCGTTGTCGACGTGGACCTCGCCGACGACCCGGTGACCGAGGCGCTCGGTGAGCCGGTCGGCCAGGGGCTCGTCGCGCCACGGCAGGTGGGGGGCGAACCGCACCCGCTCCCCCACCGCGTCCACGAAGCCCGCGGCGGCGACGCCCACGGTGCAGCGGCCGTGCTCGCGGGTCAGGGCGTGGATGACCGAGACCAGGGCGTCCTCGACCTCCTCGGCAGTGGCGTCGTCGATGCCCGACCCCTTGCCCGGGGTCGCCGTCGTGGCCGTGTCGACGACCCGCCCGGCCTCGTCGACCACGGCCGCGAGCACCTTGGTGCCGCCGATGTCGACCCCGATGGAGGGGACGCCGACGGCAGGGGTCGCCATCAGCGCCGGCGGGCGAGGTCGGCGACCCCGACGATGCCGCCGGCGTTGCCGAGCCGTGCGCCCCGCACCTCGGCCAGCGGCCGGTGCCCCCGGCCGGTGACGTGCCGGGCGAAGCTGTCGCGGACCGGCTCGAGCAGGAGGTCACCGGCCTCGCTGACGCCGCCGCCGATGACGACCACGTTGGGGTCGAGCACCGCCGTCAGCGTCGCGACACCACGGCCGATCCACTCGCCCAGCTCGACCAGGCGAGCGATGGCGAACGCGTCACCGGCCGCGGCGGCCGCGGTGACCATGGGACCGGTGATCCCGGCGACGTCGCCACCGGCCTCCTCCAGCAGCGCCGCCGCGCCAGGATCGTCGGCCGCGTGCTCACGGGTCATCCGCACCAGCGCGGACCCCGAGCCGTAGGACTCCAGGCAGCCGAGGTTGCCGCAGCCGCACCGGACGCCCTCGGGGACCATCGTGATGTGGCCGACCTCGCCACCCATGCCGAAGCCGCCGCGACCGAGCTCCCCGTCGAGGACGACACCGCCGCCCACGCCGGTGCCGATGGTCAGCATCAACAGGTTGTCGACGTCCTCGCCCGCGCCGAACCGGAACTCGCCCCACGCCGCGGCGTTGGCGTCGTTCTCGATCACGACCGGCAGGTCGAGCTCGCGCTCGAGGTGGGCGCGGAGCGGCTCGTCGCGCCAGGCCAGGTTGGGGGCGAAGACCAGCGTGGAGCGCTGCTTGTCCACGAAGCCGGCCGCCGAGGCGCCGACCGCCTCGACCTCGGCACCGTCCGGCAGCCCGGCCACCAGGCCGCGCACGAGCTCACCGATCGTCCGCACGATCTCGGGCGGGTCCGTCGCCGGGGAGCGCGTCCGCGACCGGGCCAGCACCTGACCGCCCTCGCCGACGACGCCCGCGGCGATCTTGGTCCCCCCGATGTCGACCCCCACCGTCAGCGTCATCGCTCCCCGTCCCACTCCTGCTCGTCCCAGACCGACTCGTCGTCGAGGTCGATCTTCTCCACCTGCTGTCCCTGGCCGTGCGGCGGTGTCGCCAGCAGCGCCGCCGCGGCCTGCACCAGCGAGCCCGCGGCGGCGGTGAGGTGGGTCCGCACCTCCGGGCTGGTCTGCCGCACCACCGAGATCAGCTGGCACACGGGACACCAGCGGCAGTCCGCGCCCCCGGTCGCGAGGTGCTCCTCGGCACTGCGGGCCGCGGCCCCGATGCCCTGGCCCATCCCGGCGACGCCCCCGAGACCGCCGAGGTGGTCCGCGCCCTGGTCGCGGGCCCAGTCCGAGAGCGCGCCGAAGAGCTTGGCGGCCTCCTCGCCCACGCTGCCCACGGGCTCGCCAGCGGGGTCGCGGGAGGGGTCGCCGGAGGGTCCGCCCGGGCCGTCGCCGGGGCCGGTGGGGGGCTCGTTCGCGTCGCTCACACCTGCTCCTCCTGCTCGAAGCGGAACCGTACTCGCAGGACCCCGTCCTCGACGCGCGCGGCGGCGACACGGTGGCGGCGCAGCGCGGCTGGAAGGGCCAGCAACCGGCGGTAGGACCCGACCGTCACGACCAGCTCGTCGCCGTGCCTTGCCAGGTCGACGTCGTCGCGCTGCGCGAACGGCAGCGCGATCCGCAGCTCGGCCCCGGTGGTGGTGCGGGTGATCGTCATCGGGCCGTCGCCGGCGGGCTCGGCGAGCGGGTCCTGGCCGTCGTACGCCGCACGGGCGAAGTCGGCGAGCGACTCGACGCCCACCGGCTCCCCCCAGGAGTACGCCGAGCGCCACACCGGCAACCCGGCGAAGGACTGCCGCACCTCGGCGAGCACCTGCTGCTGCGAGGCCACCCAGCCCTCCCGCCAGGTGTCGCCACCGCCGTCGGGGAAGACGCGGTTGGCCAGCACCCCGTCGACGCGGTAGCCGTAGAGCGACAGCGTCGTCAACGAGCGCCGCGCCTCGGCCACCACGACCGTCTCCGGGGTCAGCACGAGCCGCACCGTGGCGCCCGGCCCCGAGAGCAGCTGCTGCACCTGCTCGAGGTCGCGGTGCAGCCGCTCGACCGCCTCGAAGACCGAGTCCTCCGGCATCGGCACCCCGGCGGCGCGGGTCAGCACGGGACGCAGCGCCCGGACCATGCGGCGCTGCACCCCGAAGACGCGCGTCATGTACCAGCCGAGGGCCTCGGGCAGCGCGAGCAGCCGCAGCGTCTCCGCGGTGGGCGCGCAGTCGACCACGACCACGTCCCAGCGCCCGCTGACCACCTGGTTGCGCAGCTCCAGCAGGGCCAGCACCTCCTCGGCGCCCGGCAGCACGGTGAGCTCCTCGGCCGTGATCGGGTCGACGCCCGCACTGTCGAGCACGGAGAGCAGGTAGCCCTGGATCTCGGCCCACGAACGCTCGAAGCGCCGCTGCGCGTCGACCTGCTGGACCCACAGTCCGGGGTCGACCTCCACCGGCTCGGCGCCGGCCGGCACGCCGAAGGCGTCACCCAGGGAGTGCGCGGCGTCGGTCGAGACCACCAGCGTGCGGCGCCCGGCGCGGGCCGCCAGCACGGCCGTCCCGGCCGCCGACGTGGTCTTGCCGACGCCGCCCTTGCCCGTGAACAGGATGGTGCGCACGTCCACCGGCGCTCAGCCCAGGGACTCGACGCGCTTCTTCAGGCCCTTCAGCGCGGTGTCGATGATGACCTTCTCGGCGCGGCGCCGGAGCATGCCGATGAGCGGGATGCTCAGCTCGACCGCCAGCCGGTAGGTCACCTCGGTGCCACCGTCGACGGGGCGCAGCTCGTAGGCGCCCTGCATCGCCTTGAGCACCTTGCCCTCGACGAGCCTCCAGGTCACCTGCTCGTCGCCGCGCCACTCGTAGGCGAGGGTGTAGGAGTCCTTGATCGGGGTCACGTCGAGCTCGAAGAAGACCTGGTCGGCGCGGCCGTCGGCGCCCTGCTCGACCACCTCGGCGCGCTTCATGCCCTGGGCCCACTCGGGGTAGTGCGGGAAGTCGGCGATGACGGCCATGACGTCGGCGGGCGGGGCCGCGACGACGATGCTGGAGGTGGTCTGCTCGGCCATGGTCCGTCCTGGGTGGTTCGGGGGGTGCGGGCTCGTCAGGCTAGCCGACCTGCCCGGGGCCCTCGCACGCTGCCGTCGCACGGTCGGTGGCCCCGAGTAACGTGCGTCCGGCGTGGTCGAGCAGTCATCGAGGAAGAGGTCCGGCGTTGCGTGAGTACTCCACGGCCCTGGAGGTCGAGGTCCCGGTCGGCAACCTGACCGACGACGTGGTCCGCAACGGCGAGCTGCACCCCGACCGGGTCGCGTTCGCCCGGCCCGTCGACGACGCCTGGCAGGACGTGACCGCCGCCGAGTTCCTCGCCCAGGTCCGCGGGGTCGCCAAGGGCCTGGTGGCGGCGGGCGTCGCGCCCGGCGACCGGGTCGTGCTGCTCTCCCGCACCCGCTACGAGTGGACGCTGCTCGACTACGCCATCTGGTTCGCCGGCGCGGTCACCGTGCCCGTCTACGAGACCTCCAGCGACGAGCAGGTGGGCTGGATCCTGCGCGACTCCGGTGCCGTCGCGGCCGTCGTGGAGTCCCCCGAGCACCGGTCGCGGGTCTCCCGGCTGCGGGGCGACCTGCCCCACCTGCACCACCTGTGGTCCTTCGACGGCGACGCGGTCGGCGTGCTGCGCACCCTCGGCGAGGACGTCGCCGACGCCGAGCTCGAGGCGCGGCGCACGACGGCGGGGCCGGACGACCTGGCCACGCTGATCTACACCTCCGGCACCACGGGACGCCCCAAGGGCTGCCGGCTGACCCACGGCAACTTCCTCCACGAGCTCACCGTGGCCGTCAGCGAGCTCGACGCCCTCTTCGACCCCGCCCCGGGCGACGGCGACGTCGCGGGCGACACCGCCGCCGACCGGGCGGCCTCGACGCTGCTCTTCCTGCCGCTCGCGCACGTCTTCGCCCGGGTGATCCAGGTGGGCTGCGTCCGGGCCGGCGTCCGGCTGGGCCACTCCGCCGACATCAAGCACCTCGTCGACGACCTCGGCGCCTTCCGCCCGACCTTCGTGCTGGCGGTCCCGCGGGTGTTCGAGAAGGTCTTCAACACCGCCTCGCAGCGGGCCGTGGCCGACGGCCGGGGCGGCATCTTCGACCGCGCGGCCGAGACCGCCATCGCGTGGTCGCGCGCCCAGGACGCGGGTCGCGTGCCGGTGACGCTGCGGATGCGGCACCGGCTCTTCGACCGGCTCGTCTACGGCCGGCTGCGCGAGGCTCTCGGCGGCCGCTGCGCCTACGCTGTGAGCGGGGGCGCGCCCCTCGGCGAGCGGCTCGGTCACTTCTACCGCGGCATCGGCGTGACGGTCCTGGAGGGCTACGGCCTCACCGAGACCACCGCCGCCCTGACCGTCAACACCCCCGAGGCCCAGAAGATCGGCACCGTCGGGCGACCCCTGCCCGGCGCCAGCGTGCGCGTCGCCGACGACGGCGAGCTGCTCTTCCGCGGGGGCCAGGTCTTCGCCGGCTACTGGCAGGGCGAGGCGCCCGGCAGCGAGGCCGCCACGGACCCGGTCGTCGACGACCACGGCTGGTTCCACACCGGCGACATCGGGGAGATCGACGACGAGGGCTTCGTCCGCATCACCGGTCGCAAGAAGGAGATCCTGGTCACCGCCGGCGGCAAGAACGTCTCCCCCACCGTGCTGGAGGACCTCGTCCGGGCCCACCCGCTCGTCGACCAGTGCCTGGTGGTGGGCGACGGCCGGCCCTTCATCGCGGCCCTGGTCACCCTCGACGAGGAGGCCCTCCCCGCCTGGGCCGAGCAGCACGACACCTCGCCCCGCGTCGCCGACCTGCTCGACCACCCCGACCTGCTCGCCGACCTGCAGCGCGGCGTCGACGCCGCCAACGACGCGGTCTCGCGCGCCGAGTCGATCCGCGCCTTCCGGGTGCTGCCCGACACCTGGACCGAGGAGGGCGGGCAGCTCACCCCCAGCCTGAAGCTGCGTCGCGCGGTCGTCACGCGCGAGCACGGCGACGACATCGACGCGCTGTACCGCCGCTGACGACGGGGGCCTGCGGGCCACTGGTCTAGTCGGCCCGCGGCTTCGCATCGCGGAGTCCGTATTTCACGGACAAAACGGACTCAACTCGGGCACGCTGTCTCGTGTCGGCGCGACCCCCGCGCCCGGCGTACGAGCAGGGCCGGCGTGGCCTGCTCCTCCCCGGCACCTCGAGGCAGGTCGAAGTCATGGATCGCAGGAAAGTGCTGCTGCTGGTGGCGGCGCTCGTCGCCGCCCTGGGCACGTTGCTGGTCTTCCTCTACGTCAAGGGCGCCGACAGCCGCGCCGACGAGCGCTACTCCGCCGTGCAGGTGCTGCGGGCGACCAAGCCGATCGCCGTCGGCGAGACCGTCGAGGCCGCCCAGGCCGCGGGCAAGATCGCGACCGGCCAGGTGTCCTCCCAGGACGTCCTGCCGGGAGCCCTGACCACGCTCGAGAGCGTGCAGTCCATGGCGGCCACGGTCGAGATCCTGCCCGGTGAGCAGATCGTCGAGACCAAGTTCGGCGCCCCGGCCGAGGGCACCGCGACCACCCTGAGCATCCCCGAGGGCAAGATCGCGATCTCGGTCAACCTCGACGACCCCTCCCGCGTCGCGGGCTTCCTCGCGCCGGGCAACCGGGTCGCGGTCTTCATGGCCGGCAACGACGACAAGGGGCCCTTCAGCCGGTTGCTGCTGCCCAACGTGCAGGTGCTCGCGCTGGGCAACACCTCGACCGAGCCCGTCGCGCCTCCGGCCGAGGGCGAGTCCGAGGACGCCGCGGCCGCCGCCCCCGCGCCGCTGCCGCAGACGTTGCTGACCCTGGCGGTCAGCCAGCGCGAGGCCGAGCGCGTCATGTACGCCTCCCAGAACGGCTCCCTCGCCCTGGGCCTGCTCGACGACGACTCCGAGGTCGCTCCCTCGCAGGGCGTCGACCTCGAGAACCTGTTCGGCTGACCCGTGCCCCCCTCCGTGACCGTTCCCCCCGAGGACACCCGATGACCCTCCTGCTGGAGCTCGACACCGCCGTCGCCGGCGTCATGGCCACGGCGCTGGGCAGCGGCGCACAGGTCCTGACCCGCGCCGACGAGGTCGACGCCTGCCTGGCCCGTCGCGCCGACCCGGCGGTCGTGCTGGGTCCGAGCATCGCGATGGCCGACGCCGCCCTGGTCGCCGAGCGCGTGCGTCGTACCCACCCGGCCACGAGCGTGGTGCTCGTGCGCCACGACCTGCAGCCCGAGCTCTACGCGCAGGCCCTGCAGGCCGGGATCGGGGCGGTCGTCGCCGCCGACGACCCCGACGCCCTGGCCAGCGCCCTCGCCCGCGCCAAGCAGACCTGGCAGGCCATCCACGGCGGCCAGGGCGCCGAGCACGAGGGTCGGGTCCTCACCGTCTTCTCGCCCAAGGGCGGGGTCGGCAAGACCACCATGACCGTCAACCTCGCGCTCGCGCTCACGCGGATGGGGTCGCGGGTCTGCGTGGTCGACCTCGACCTCGCCTTCGGCGACGTCGCCATCACGGTGCAGGTCATCCCGCAGCACACCATCGCCGACGCGGCCGGGTTCGAGGACCGGCTCGACTGGGCGCTGCTCGAGGGCCTGCTGACCTCCCACCCCAGCGGGCTGCAGCTGCTCGCCGCCCCCACCCAGCCCGAGGGACGCGACCGCATCACCCCCGCGCTCGTGCGCCGCATCATCAGCACGCTGCGCCACCGCTTCGACCACGTCCTCATCGACACCCCGCCCGGCTTCGACGACCAGGTGCTGGGCGCCTTCGACGAGACCGACGAGTGCATCATCGTCGCCACCCTGGACGTGCCCACCGTCAAGAACGCCAAGGTGGCCCTGGAGACCCTCGACCTGCTGCACCTCGTCGAGCGCCGCCACCTCGTGCTCAACCGGGCCGACGACGAGGTCGGGCTGACCGCCTCCGACGTCGAGGGCATCCTCGGCATGCCGGTCGCGCTGACGCTGCCGAGCGCCACGGCCGTGGCCAGCGCCACCAACCACGGTGACCCGATCGTGCACGCCAAGCCCGAGCACCCGGTCTCCCGGGCCATCACGGCCTTCGTCCCGGCCGTCGCCGGGGAGCTCGCCCAGGCCTCGACGCCGGGCACCCACGGTCGACGCGGCCTCTTCGGACGCCGCCGGAAGGAGTCGTCGTGAGCAGCCTCAGCGACCGCATCGCCGCCCTCGGCCGGACCGGTGACGCCGCCGCGCCGGCCGCGGAGACCCGCCCGGCCGCTTCGGTCCCCCCCGCGACCGCGCCGACGCGGCACGCGGACGTCGACCGGGCCGTGGCCGACGGCACCGCCCCCGCCGCGCCGACGGCACCCACGCCGTCCCGGCTCACCGCCATGGCCGAGGCCAACGGCGCCAGATCCGGTGCCGAGGACCGGTTCCAGGACCTCAAGGAGCACGTCCACTCCGAGCTGCTCCAGGAGCTCGGCCCCCAGCTCTACGACAGCGACATGACCCCCGCCGACCTCGCGGCCAAGGTCAACGCGGTCCTGGCCGACGTGCTGGCCGCGACCAACCGGCCGCTGACCCGCGCCGACCGCGAGCGGATCACGCTGGACATCTCCGACGACATCCTCGGCCACGGGCCCATCGAGGCCTACCTGCGCGACGAGGACGTCGCCGAGGTCATGGTCAACGGGCCCTACGACATCTGGGTGGAGCGCAAGGGCAAGCTCACCAAGACCGACGGCACGTTCAAGGACGAGGCGCACCTGCGCCGCACCATCGACAAGATCGTCTCGCGCATCGGCCGCCGCGTCGACGAGGCCTCGCCGATGGTCGACGCGCGGCTCCAGGACGGCAGCCGCGTCAACGCCGTGGTGCCGCCGCTGGCGATCGACGGCAGCTCCCTGACGATCCGCAAGTTCGCCACCGACCCGCTGACCGTCAACGACCTGATCCGCTTCGGGTCCCTGACCGAGAGCACGGCCGACTTCCTCGACGCCTGCGTGCGCGGCCGGCTCAACGTCGTGGTCTCGGGCGGCACCGGCGCGGGCAAGACCACCACCCTCAACGTGCTGTCGTCCTTCATCCCGTCCGACGAGCGGATCGTCACCATCGAGGACGCCGCCGAGCTGCAGCTCAAGCAGGACCACGTCGTCCGCCTGGAGTCCCGGCCGGCCAACATCGAGGGCAAGGGCGCGGTGACCATCCGCGACCTGGTCCGCAACTCCCTGCGGATGCGACCCGACCGCATCGTCGTGGGCGAGGTCCGTGACGCCTCGGCCCTCGACATGCTGCAGGCGATGAACACCGGTCACGACGGCTCCATCTGCACCGTCCACTCCAACGGGCCGCGCGACACCTGCTCCCGTCTCGAGACGCTGGTGCTGATGGCGGGCATGGACCTCCCGGTGCGCGCCATCCGCGAGCAGATCGCCTCGGCCGTCGACCTCGTCGTGCACCAGGCGCGGCTCAAGGACGGCACCCGTCGGATCACCCACGTCACCGAGGTGGAGCGCATGGAGGGTGACGTGATCACGCTGCAGGACGTCTTCCTGTTCGACAACTCCGCGGGCTTCGACTCCGAGGGCAAGTCGCTCGGCACGCTGCGCAGCACCGGCCTGCGCCCGAAGTTCCTCGAGAAGATGGCCCACAACAACGTCACCGTCGACCCGCGGGTCTTCTCCACCGGCGGCGGGTTCCGGTGAGGCCGCGCGTCGGCCTCGCCGCGGTCGCGGGCGGGGCGCTGCTCGCGCTGGGCGGCCTCGCCCCCGCCTCGGCCGCCGACGCCGCGGGCGCAGGAGCGAGCATCGACCACGCCGAGGTCCGCCAGGGCGGGGTGCGACTGCTCGTCTCGGTGCCCGCCGACGGCGAGGTCGAGACGAGCGGCGTCGCCGTGGAGGTCGGCGGGACGGCCGCCCGGGCGACGGCCGTCGCGGCGACGGGCAACACCGACGTGCGGCGTACGACGGTGCTGGCGATCGACACCAGCAACAGCATGCGGGGCGAGCGGATCGCCGCCGCCAAGCAGGCCGCGACCCTCTTCCTCGACTCCGCCCCGGCCGACGTCGCCGTCGGACTGGTCTCCTTCGACGACGACGTCGAGGTGCTCGTGGAGCCCTCGCGCGACCGCGCCGCCCTGCGTCGCGCGGTGGCCGGACTGACGTTGACCCGCGACACCGCGCTCTACGACGGGGTGCTGGGCGCCGTCGAGGCGAGCGGCGACGAGGGCGCCCGCAGCCTGCTGGTGCTCTCCGACGGCAAGGACACCACCGACACCCCGCTGTCGCAGGTGCTCAAGACCCTGGCCGAGGAGGACGTGTCCGTCGACGTCGTCTCGCTCCAGCAGGCCGACGCGGCCAGCCAGCCGCTGCAGCTCATCGCCCAGGCCGGCGGGGGCCGGGTCATGGACGCCGACCCGGCCTCGTTGAGCGCCACCTTCGCGGGCGAGGCCGACGCACTGCGACGCCAGCTCGCCGTCGACGTCACCCTCCCCGAGGGCACCGAGCAACAGGCCGACGTGACGGTGACCGTGCCCGTCGACGGGCGGCCCGTGATCGCCAGCGCCTACCTGACGGTCGGGTCGGCCGAGGCGCGGGCGGAGCCGGTCGAGGCCCCCGCGGCCGCCGGCCCGGTCGCGGCCGCCGGGCCGCGCATCGACCTTCCCCCCTCCGCCGTCGGCGTCGGTGTCGGGGCCATCGGGCTCGGGCTGCTCGGCATCGTGGCGGCGTTGTTCCTGGTGCGCCCGGGCGCGTCCAAGGACGAGAAGCTGCGCAAGCAGCTCGAGGCCTACGGCGTGTACGGCGCACCCCGGGTCGACCAGGCCGCGCCCGGCGACCAGGGCCTCGGTGCCCAGGCCCGCAGCGTGGCCGAGAAGGCACTGGCCGGCAACGAGGGCCTCGAGGCCAGGATCGCGGCCCGCCTCGACGCCGCCGGCATGTCCCTGAAGCCCGCCGAGTGGCTGCTCGTCCACGCCGGGACGACCGTCCTGGCCGCCGTGCTCGGGATGCTGCTCAGCCGCGGCAACATCCTCGTCGCGCTGGTCTTCCTCGCACTCGGGGCGGTCGGCGGATGGCTGTTCCTGGGGCTGAAGAAGTCGCGACGGCTCAAGGCCTTCTCGTCCGGCCTCGCCGACACCCTCCAGCTGATGTCGGGCAGCCTGTCGGCGGGTCTGTCGCTGGCCCAGTCGGTCGACACCATCGTCAAGGAGGGGGCCGACCCCATCGCCGGCGAGTTCCGACGCGTCATCGTCGAGAGCCGGCTCGGCGTGCCCCTGGAGGAGTCGCTGGGCGGTGTCGCCGAGCGCATGGAGAGCAAGGACTTCGAGTGGGTCGTGATGGCCATCCGCATCCAGCGCCAGGTGGGCGGCAACCTGGCCGAGCTGCTGCTCCAGGTCGCGGCCACGCTGCGTGAGAGGGAGTACCTCCGCCGTCACGTCCTCGCCCTGAGCGCCGAGGGCCGGCTCTCGGCCTGGATCCTCGGTGCGCTGCCGCCCATGTTCCTGCTCTACCTCTCCCTGAGCAACCCCGACTACGTGAGCGTGCTCTACACGACTCCCATCGGCTACGTCCTGATCGGGCTGATGGCAGTGCTCCTCGTCGTGGGCTTCACCTGGATGATGAAGGTCGCGAAGGTGGACATATGACGACGCTCGTGCTGGCCGCGGGCATCGGCCTGATCTTCCTCAGCCTGTTCCTCGTCCTCGGCGCCGTCGGCGGACTGACGAAGGAGGCCACCGGCGTCGGTCGCTCGCTCGAGGTGCTCGAGGCGATGACCTCGGTGCCCGACGACATGCGCGCCGAGGGCGACGCCTCGTTCGCCGAGCGCGTGCTCGTCCCGCTGCTGGCCCGCACCCAGGGGATCGGGCGCCGGATGAGCCCCGCCGACGCCCACCTGCGGGTGCGCGAGAAGCTGGAGAAGGCGGGCAACCCGGCCGGGTGGACCGTCGACCGGGTGATCGCCGGCAAGGTGGTCGGATTCGTCGTCGCCCTCGCACTCTCCCTGCTGCTGCTGGTGCTGATGGGCACGTCGTTCCCGGTGACCCTGGGCCTGGTGGTCGTGTTCGCGCTGATCGGCTACAGCACCCCCGACCTCTACCTCTACCAGCGCGCCCACGACCGCAACGAGCAGATGCAGAAGGCGCTGGCCGACGCCATCGACCTGTTGACCATCTCCGTGGAGTCCGGGCTCGGCTTCGACGCGGCCGTGGCCCAGGTGGCCAAGAACACCGAGGGCCCGCTGTCCGACGAGTTCGCCCGGATGCTGCAGGAGATGCAGATCGGGCGCGGGCGCGCCGAGGCGCTGCGCTCGGTCGGCGAGCGCACCGACCTGCCCGACGTACGCACCTTCGTCGGCGCCATGGTGCAGGCCGATGCGTTCGGCATCCCGGTCGGCCAGGTGCTGCGGGTCCAGTCCTCGGAGATGCGGGTCAAGCGCCGGCAGTGGGCCGAGGCCGCGGCACAGAAGGTGCCCGTGAAGATCCTGGTCCCGCTGATCTTCTGCATCCTGCCGTGCCTGTTCATCGCGGTCCTCGGGCCGGCCGGCATCTCCATGCTGGGGACGTTCTCGGGCAGACTCTGACCCGTGACCGACATCGGCCGCGTGGCGCTGGCCGCTCGCGTCTTCACCCTGGCAGCGCTCATCCCGCTGACGGTCCTGGCTGGTGCCGAGGACCTGATCGGCGTCGCCGTGGTCGTGGCCACCGCGGTGCTGGCGCTCCTCGCCGGGACCCGCACGAGCTGGTCGCAGACGGTCGTCGCGCTGCTGGAGGCGGCTGTCGTCGCCGTCACGGCCGCACTGGTCTTCCCCGACCACGCCACCGTCACGCCCTACCTGGTGGTCCCCGCCCTCGTCGCCGCGCTCGACAGCGGCCGGCTGGGGCTCACCCGCGTGGTGGTCCTCGAGCTGGCCGTCATGGTGCTCGCCCGGCTGGGTGTGGTCCGCGACTGGAACACCGAGTTCGCGACCAACGCGCTGATGTGGCTCGTGACCGGCATCGGCCTCGGCCTGCTGGGCAGCACCCTGCGCACGGCCCAGGCGACGACCGACACCGACTCGTCCTACCGCAGCGCCGTGGGCCTGATCCGTCGGCTCGAGGCGCTGGCCGGCAGGCTGAGCGGCGGCCTGGACGCGGTGGGCATCGCCGAGCAGGTGATGGAGGAGGCCGACGAGACCGTTCCGCTCCGCGCCGCCGGCGTGTTCACCCGTTCCGCCACCGGGGCCATGGTCCCGCTGCGCTACACCGCCGGCACCGAGCCCGGCGCGATGATGTGGGCCGAGGAGCTCTCGGCCCGGTGCTGGGAGTACGAGGCGATGATGCTGCGCGAGCGACGGCTGGCGCTGCCGCTCGTCGCCAACGACGAGACCATCGCGGTGCTGGTCGTGGAGGCGCTGCGGCCCGTGGAGTCGGCGGACGCCCTGGCCCTCCGCACGCGCCTGTCCCGGCTCGCCGTCCAGCTCCAGGCCGCCCTGCTCTTCGGGCGGGTGCGTGACAGCGCGACCGCGCAGGAGCGGCAACGCATCGCCCGTGAGGTCCACGACGGGGTGGCCCAGGACGTCGCCGGGCTGGGCTACCTCGTCGACAACCTCGCCTCCGGGACACGCGACCCCGACCAGCTGGACCGCATCGTGGAGCTGCGCGAGGAGGTGACGCGGGTGGTGGCCGAGCTGCGCCACTCGATCTTCGACCTGCGTCACGAGCTGGCGGCCAGCTCCGGGTTGGGCGAGAGCCTCTCGGCGTACGCCAACCAGGTCGGGACGACCTCGACGATGACCGTGCACGTCACCCTCGACGAGGAGGGGCCTCGGCTCCCCCGCGACCAGGAGTTCGAGCTGATGCGGATCGCCCAGGAGGCGATGAACAACGCCCGCAAGCACTCCGGCGCCGCCAACCTGTGGCTGCGGTGCACCGTCCGGGCGCCGTTCGCCGAGGTCGAGGTTCGCGACGACGGCACCCGCGGCCACCGACCGCGCGCGGACTCCCAGGGCCTGAAGATCATGCGCGAGCGCTCGGTGGCGATCGGGGCCGAGCTGGGCATCGAGGCCCCGACCCCGCAGCGCCCCGGCACCCGTGTCCAGGTCAGGGTCGGGGCGCCCGCGCGGTAGCGTCTCGACCGGAGGCCGGGCTCCCTGCCCGCGTGAGCGATGACCACGGTGCTGCTGATCGACGACCACGAGCTGATCCGCCAGGGTCTCGCCGGAGCGTTCGCCCAGGACGACCGCTTCGAGGTGGTGGGCCAGGCCGGATCGGTGGCCGACGGTCTCGCCCAGGTCGAGCGGCTGCGGCCCGACGTCGTGGTCACCGACGTGCGGCTCCCCGACGGCTCCGGCCTCGACGTGGTGCGCACGCTGCGCAAGGAGGACAAGCAGATCGGGCTGGTGGTCCTGACGATGTACGCCGGCGACGAGCAGCTGTTCGCGGCCATGGACGCCGGCGCGTCGGCCTTCGTCGGCAAGGACGCCCCCACCTCGACGGTCGTCTCCGCCGCCAAGCAGGCCTCGGTGGCACCGCTGACCTTCACCTGCACCGGGCTCGCCGAGGCGATGATGCGCCGGATGCGCTCCGGCGCCCCGCGCCTGACCGACCGCGAGCGGCAGGTGCTCGACCTGCTCGCCGAAGGGCTCGGGGTCAGCCAGATCGCCGCCAAGCTCTACCTCAGCGAGTCCACGGCCAAGAGCCACATCGGCCGCATCTACGACAAGCTCGGCGCCGCCAACCGGGCCCAGGCCCTGGTCACCGCGATGCGAATGGGCCTGATCGCCGACGCGACCCCGCCGGGCTGACCGAACGGCCATCCCGGCACGGGGTCGGGTAGTCCGTCCGGACTACTCCGCAAATGACCCATAATGGTCACGATGAATCGTCCGTGAGCACGATGTCCGGATCTGTCCGATTTGGGAGAGTTATCCCACTGGCCTCCCGGTCAGCACGACAACACTCGCTGCTCACGAAAAGAGATCACGATGATCAAGCTCTACGTCGCCCTGCAGATGCTCAAGGAGCGCCGTGACGAGGAGGGCGCCTCCGCTGTGGAGTACGGCCTGCTCGTCGCCGCCATCGCCGCCCTCGTCGTCGCCATCGTCTTCCTGCTCGGCGGGGTCATCAAGGAGGTCTTCACCGACACCTGCACCACCGTCGCCTCGAAGGCCACCACCTCGGCCACGTGCGCCTAGCCACTCCCGCACCCTCGGACACGCACCGACCGTCTGAGACGGCCTGACGTCCCACGCGACCACGCGCGTGGGCCCGACGGCGGCTTCTCAGCGGGTGCGCCCGAGCAACGCACCCGCACTGCCGGGGGGTGGTGAGCCGCCGTCACGCGCGCCCGATCCGGTCACTCGCTGACCGGGTCGGGCGCGTGCTGCGTCCCGGGCCACCGCCTCCGCATCACCGCACCCGCTCCAGCCCCCGTGCCAGCCCGATCCGCTGCAGGGCCGTGGGGTGCGAGCCGAACCACAGCTGGCTCCACGCCGGCGGCTCCGGGTCGGCCAGCGACCGCACGGCCAGTCGTGCGTGGATGCGCTCGAACGCGGCACGGTCGCCGGTGGCCGCCAGCGACTCCCGGTCGGCCCTGGCCTCGACCGCCCGGCTGATGGTGCTCTCCACCGGGCTCGCCAGCAGCGTCCCGACCGTGACGAGCGCCAGCACCAGCGGCACCACCTCGGGCACGCCGAGGGAGTCCGCGCCCGACCGCCGCAGCAGCACCGGCCCCGCGACCAGGCCCAGCAGGCCCACCCCCGCGGCGACCCCGAGAGCCGACAGCGTCGTCCCCACCGCCACGTCGTGGTTCTTGGCGTGCCCCAGCTCGTGCGCCACGATCACCAGGGTCTCGCGCCGCGGCACGTCGTCGACGAGGTTGTCGTAGAGCACCACCCGACGGGTGCTGCCCAACCCGGAGACGTAGGCGTTCAGCGTGGTCGTACGACGCGACGCGTCCGCCACCAGCACGTCGGAGACAGGCACCCCCTCCTCCCGGGCCAGCGCCAGCACGTCGGAGCGCAGCGGCCCGTCGGGCAGCGAGGTGAACCGGTTGAACAGCGGCTCGACGACCACCGGGTAGACCCACGACCCGACCACCACGAGCAGCGCCGCCACCGCCCCGACGACCAGCGGCCACCGCCGCGGCACCCGGCGGGCAACCCCGACGACGAGCAGCACCACCAAGCCGGCGTACACCCAGGACAGGCCGAGCGAGACCACCTGGTCGCGCAGCCAGCCCGACCACGGCTGCGTGCTCAGCCCCGCCTCCAGCGCGTTGCGCCGCACCAGCACCGCGAACGGAGCGGTCGCGAGGACGCCCACGACCAGCACGAGCAGCGTCGCCAGCAGGACGCGCCACCACCACCAGCCATGGAGCCGGCGTACGACGCGGGCGCCCAGCGGCGTCAGGCCGAGCACCAGGCCCACCAGCAGCGAGACCACGAGCGATCCCCAGCCGAGGTGCCGCTGCGCCGAGGAGTACGCCGTGGCGCGCTCGACCTCCCGGCCCGTGAACAGCTCACCGGGCGGCACCGGCAGCACCCGTCCACCGGGCACCCAGTCCCAGGGAACGAGCAGTGCAGCCACCACCGCGAAGGCGACGACCGAGACGAGCAGCAGGACCGCAGCGGAACGACGGGCCGACGACACGGCCTCAGCCTGCCACGCGGGCCAACCGTCGCAGGTCCGCACGCCAGGCGCTGAGGAACGCCCCCTCCGTGGTGCCCAGGACCTCCCGGAACGCGGCCGCCGCCGGCGTCCCGTCGGCCACGGCGTCGTAGAGCCGGACCAACCGGCCGGTGCCGTGCTCCTGGACGAGGAACCGGCACGCCAACCAGGCCAGCTCGTAGGTCGCACCGAGGCCGGTCGCCGTCGGGTCGAGGTCGGCCGACGTCGGCAGCCGGTCGGGCGGCCCGTCGCGCCGCACCTGCCCGAGCGCCTGCGCCGCGGCACGTTCGACCGGCACGCCCGCGTCGTCGAGGGCGACGTAGTCGGCGAACCCCTCCAGCAGCCAGGTCGGCACCGAGGTGGAGCTCGAGTCGGTCGCGACGTGCACCGCCTCGTGGCTGGCCACGACCTGGGCCCCCGCACCGGACAGGTCGGCGAAGACCTCCGGGTTGAGGTAGACCCGCACGGGTGCTCCGCGCTCGGTAGAGCCGTCGACGGTGGTGGTGATGCCGGCGATCTCGTCGTAGCGGTCCGCGGGTGCGTCCAGGGCGGCGTCGAGCTCGGCGCGGGTGCGGGGCACCTCGACGACCAGCGGTCCGCGCCAGCGCGGCAGCACCCGGCGCACCTGGGCGACCGCACGCTCGGTCAGCCGCGGGTACCGCCCGACCGGGCCCGCGACCACGGTCAACGTCTCCGGAGTGCGTACGACGCTCAGCCGCTCCGCCAGCCACAACGGGGTCCGTCCGCCGCCGCCGAAACCGGCCACCCGCGCCGAGCCGCCGTCAGGCACGAGCGCCACCCGCGTCTCGACCTCCGCCGGACCGGTGTCGACGCCACCGTAGGCGAAGGACAGCCGGACGGTGACGGGCACGGCGGTCCTCCCCCAGCGCTCGCGCTCGCCGGCGGTCAGCGGGGCCGCGTCGTCGACGTAGCGCATCGCGAGGTCCTCCAGCCGCAGCGACCTGGCGTTGTCCCACGCGTCTCCGACGGCCTCGGCACCCGCCGGAGCCGCCAGGGCGGTGGCGTCCCCCCGCCGGTCTCCGTCGAGCGCCGCGACCAGTCCGTCCAGGGCGCGCTGCGCCTGGTCGGCGTCCAGCGACGCACGGGGCTGCGCGCGCGGCGGCTCGAGGTCCACCTCCTGCTCGCACGCGCTCATCGAGAGGACCCCGAGCGCGGCGACCAGTGCTGCGACGACGGCACCACGGCGGTGCCGGCACGTGACGACGCCGGAGCGC
This sequence comes from Marmoricola sp. Leaf446, assembly GCF_001424755.1. GTDB lineage: Bacteria > Actinomycetota > Actinomycetes > Propionibacteriales > Nocardioidaceae > Marmoricola. Next base: position 1,266,572 of record NZ_LMRF01000001.1, on the reverse strand, counting down.
ACGACGCCGCCCGTCCCAGCGGGGGGACGGGCGGCGTCGACGCGGTGGCGGTCAGCCAGGGCGGACCGCGCCGGAGTAGGGCATGTCGTGCAGACCCGAGACCTGGACACCGGAGCCGGGGTTCAGCGCGTTGACGACCTGGCCGTTGCCGACGTAGAGGCCGACGTGGCTGATCGGGCTGTAGTAGAAGACGAGGTCACCGGGCTGCAGCTCACTCTCGGAGACGGGCGTGCCCGAAGCGTACTGGGCACCGGAGTTGTGCGGCAGCGAGACGCCCTGCGTCGCCCAGGCGGCCATCGTCAGCCCGGAGCAGTCGAAGGAGCTCGGGCCGGAGGCACCCCAGACGTAGGACTTGCCGACCTGCGCCATGGCGTAGGACACCGCGGAGCTGGCGGAGCCGTCGGGCGCCGCGGGAGCAGCGGCGGCCTGCTCGGCCTCCCGCTCCTCCTGGCGCTCCGCGAGCTCGGCCTCGAGGGCGTCGACCTCCCCTTGCGCACGGTCGACCACCCCGGCGGCCGTGGCCTCCCGGGCGGCGAGCTTCTTGGCGGTGGCCCGCTGGTCCACGAGCGCCTCACGGACATGGGCGCGGCGCTGCGTGAGCTGCTGCGCCGTGGCGAGCGACTGCGCGACCTGCTCGATGCGACCGTCGGTGTCCTCGGACACGACGCTCACGTTGCTGAGCAGGACCTCGGAGTCGGCCGGGAGCGACCGCGCCGCCGGAGCGGCGGCGCCACCGGTGACCTGGTGCTCGGCGAGCACGTCGGCCGCCACCTGCTCGCGCACGGTCTCGGCCAGGGTCTTGGCGCGGACGATGCGCTTCGTCAGCGCCTTGACGCGCTTGCTGTCGCGGGTCACCAGGGCCTGGGCCCGGTCGTGACGGCGCTCGGCGGCGGCGGCCGCCGGCGCCACGTCGTCGACCGCGGCCTGCGCGGCGTCGATGCGGGTCTTGAGCTTGTCGTCGGGTGCCGCGGTGGCGGGAGCGGCCTGGACGACGCCGAGGCCGGTGAGGCCCAGGGCCAGGGCCACTCCTACTGATGCGCGGGCATGGGGGTACTTCCAACCGTCGTTCACGAGCGGCCGGTCTCCTCTTTGTCTGGACGCCTACCAGGTGAGCTGACGGGTTCGGGCCCAAAGAACGCCCTACCAGGCTGTGACGGCACGATCGGTGCTGTCGGCGCCTGGATTCACCCCAGGAACATGGGTCCCCGGCTCCGGCCACCCCTCTCCCCCCAGGAGACGAGTCCGGACTCGGCGCGGCCGTCGTGGGCACCCGGTCGGTGCCCGCTGACGACGGCCAATAGCGCTCGACCCTAGGTCAGGGCCCGCTGTGGGTCCAAGTCGAGGCTGTGGACGGGCGGTGTGGCGTTGTTCACGCCGACTCGATCTCCGGACCGCTCACCGGGGTCACCATGCGCAGCGGCGGGACGAGCCCCGACCCCGCCAGGACCTCGAGCGCCTGGGCCTCCTCAGCGTCGAACCCGAGCTCGGGCGGCGGGCCCAGCAGCACCGTCACCACGCAGTCGTGGCAGGCCAGGCCGCGCACCAGGCAGGTGTCGCAGTCGATGTGGACGCTCATCGGGGTCTCCTTGCAGAGCGGGGGAAGGCCGGTCACGAGCACTCCAGCACCCCCCACCGACAACTCCACCGACCCCGGTCGCGGGACACCCTCCCCCGGCCCTGTCCCGCGCCACGCCGGGGACGCCCTGCACCTCCTTGTCGGTGCCCCCGCCTAGCGTCCCTCCCATGAGCAGGTGGGACACCCAGATGAGCTTCGACGAGCTCGGGCGCCCGCTGCGCGAGACCACCTTCTGCGTCGTCGACCTCGAGACCACCGGAGGGTCCGCCGCTCAGGGGTCGATGATCACCGAGATCGGCGCGGTCAAGGTGCGTGGCGGCGAGGTGCTCGGCGAGTTCCAGACCCTGGTCAACCCCCACGCGGCCATCCCGCCCTTCATCGCCGTGCTCACCGGCATCACCAACTCGATGGTGGCCACGGCTCCGTCCATCGAGTCGGCGTTGCCGTCGTTCCTGGAGTTCGCGCACGGCTGCGTCCTCGTCGCGCACAACGCGCCCTTCGACGTGGGCTTCCTCCAGCACTTCGCGGCCCGGCAGGGACGCCCGTGGCCGCGCTTCGAGGTGCTGGACACCGCCCGGCTCGCTCGCCGCGTGATCACCCGCGACGACGCCCCCAACTGCAAGCTCAGCTCGCTCGCCGTCGCCTTCGGCTCCACCACGACGCCCGACCACCGGGCGCTGTCCGACGCGCGGGCCACGGTCGACGTGCTGCACGGCCTGATGGAGCGGCTCGGCGGCCTCGGCGTGCACACCCTGGAGGAGCTGAGCACCTTCAGCTCCCGGGTCAGCCCGGCCGTGCGGCGCAAGCGTCACCTCGCCGAGCACCTGCCCCACGCCCCCGGGGTCTACCTGTTCCGCGACGAGCGCGACGAGGTGCTCTACGTCGGCACCTCCCGCGACCTCCGCACCCGGGTGCGGTCCTACTTCACGGCCTCGGAGTCCCGGGCCCGGATGGGCGAGATGGTCAACCTGGCCGGCTCGGTCGACCACGTCCAGTGCGCGACCCCGCTCGAGGCGGGGGTCCGCGAGCTCCGGCTGATCGCCGCACACCGGCCGCGCTACAACCGCCGCAGCCGCCGCCCCGACAAGGTCACCTGGCTCAAGCTCACCGTCGAGCCCTGGCCCCGCCTCTCCCTGGTCCGCAAGGTGGCCGACGACGGCGCCGACTACCTCGGCCCCTTCTCCTCGCGACGCACCGCCGAGCGCTGCCTCGCCGCCCTCCACGAGACCTTCCCCGTTCGCCAGTGCACCGACCGGTTGCCGCTGACGCCGACCCGCACCCCGTGCGTCCTGGCCGAGATGCAGCGCTGCCTGTCCCCCTGCGACGGCAGTGTCGACGTCGACACCTACGCCTCCGAGGTCGCCCGGCTGAGGGACGCCCTCCGACAGGACGCCGACCGCGTGGTCGAGACCCTGACCCAGCGGATGGCCACCCTGTCCGGGGGCGAGCGCTTCGAGGAGGCGGGGGTGCACCGCGACCGGCTGGCGGCGTTCGTGCGTGCCGCCTCACGCACCCAGCGACTGGGGTCGCTCGCGAGCTGCAGCGAGCTGGTCGCGGCCCGCCGTGAGGACGACCGTCGCTGGGCCGTCCACGTCGTGCGTCACGGTCGGCTGGCCGCCGCCGGCATCATCCCGAGCGACGCCCACGCGGGAGACTGGGTGCGTGGCCTGCGCGAGTCGGCCGACACGGTCGTCGGCGGCCCGGGCCCGACGCCGGCGGCCACCGCCGAGGAGTCCGAGCTGATCCTGCGCTGGCTCGAGCAGCCGGGGGTCCGCCTCGTCCACGTCGAGGGCGAGTGGACCTGCCCGCTCCACGGCGCCGGGCGTCACCTCGAGGTCCACGACGCCGTCGCCACCTCGCGCTCCGAGCTGGTCCCCTTCGACGACCGTCGCCAGGTCGCGACGGTGCACCAGCCGACGCGCTGACGCGCCGCGGCGGCGCCCCGGCGGTACGTTGACCCCATGATCACCGCCATCGTGTTCGTGAAGGCCGACGTCGCGCGCATCCCCGAGGTGGCCGAGGCCATCGCCGCGCTCGACGGCATCAGCGAGGTCTACAGCGTCACCGGCCAGATCGACCTGATCGCCATGGTGCGTGTGGCCGGCCACGACGACGTCGCCCGGGTCGTGGCCGACCAGCTCAACAAGGTGCCCGGCGTCCAGGAGACCGAGACCCACATCGCCTTCCGCACCTACTCCAAGCACGACCTCGAGTCCGCGTTCTCCCTCGGCCTCGACTGACCGCGACCGGGCGAGGTAGCCCGGCTCGTAGTCCGTTCGGACTATTTGGGTCCTGAAAACGGACATTCTCCTCGAAAAGCCCGTCGCGGCGGGCGCGGCAGGACAGTCTGGGTCGCCAAGGACGAGGGCGGGAGCGGGCCGGTGCAGGACACGTGGGTGGTGGTTCCGGCGTACAACGAGGCCTCGACGATCGTCGGTGTCGTGCAGGCCCTGCTCGCCCACTTCGACCGCGTCGTCTGCGTGGACGACGGCAGCACCGACGACACGGCGTCACTGGCCCGGTCGGCCGGTGCCACCGTGGTGCGCCACGTCCTCAACCGGGGCCAGGGGGCCGCCCTGCAGACCGGGTTCGACCTCGTCCTGCGCGCAGGTGGGGCCCGCTACGTGGTGACCTTCGACGCCGACGGGCAGCACCTCCCCCTCGATGCCGTCCGGATGGTCGAGCACGCCCGGACGCACGACCTCGACGTGGTGCTCGCCTCACGCTTCCTCGGCGAGTGCCGGTCGATCCCCGCCTCGCGGCTGGCCCTGCTCCGGGCGGCGGTCTGGTTCTCCCGGCGCTCGACGGGGCTCCCCCTGACCGACACCCACAACGGCCTGCGCGTGCTCAGCCTCACCGCCCTGCGGGCGATCCGGCTGGAGTTCCCCGGGATGGCCTATGCGAGCGAGCTCGAGGCGTGCGTGGCCCGGTCGGGCCTGCCGTGGGCCGAGGTGGCGACGACGGTGCTCTACACCGACTACTCACGCGCCAAGGGCCAGAGCAACGCGAACGCGGTCAACATCGTCTTCGACCTCGTCCTCCAGCGGTTGCGGGTGGCCCTGTGATCGTCCAGGTGCTGCTCGTCGCCGCCACCCTCGCCCTGGCCGGTCTCGTGCTCCGGGGAGGCGCCGGGCACCGACAGCTCGCCGTCAGACGACTCCTCGGCGCCTCGCTGGCCCTCGGTGGCGTGGTGGCCGTGCTGTGGCCCTCGGCCGTCACCTGGGTCGCCCACCTCGTCGGCGTCGGACGCGGCACCGACCTCGTGCTCTACGTCATGGTCATGTTCTTCCTCTTCACCACGGCCTCGCTCTACCAGCGCGTCCAGTCGCTGCAGTCCCAGCTGACGGTGGTGGTCCGCGAGCTCGCCCTCGCCGCCCCGGTGCGTCCCGCGCACCCGGCATCCGCCCCCGAGCTGCGCGTCGGCGGCCACGAGCAGGTCGATGGCTGAGCCGGCCCGGGCCACGTCCCCCCGTCGCGTCTTCTGGGCTGTCCTCGCCGGCACCCTGCTGCTGGAGCTCGCGTGGGTGCTCGCGCTTCCCGCGTTCCGCGGTGCCGACGAGTTCGACCACGCCTACAAGGCCGACGCCGTCGCCCACGGGCAGCTCCGGGGCACCGTCGAGGCCCAGGACGGTCGCGGGCAGCTGCTCGCCGTGGACTCCGCGCTCGTGGACGCCGCGGGGCCGCTGTGCTCCTCCTACCCCTACACCGGGCCGGACAACTGCACCCCCGTCGCGGCGTCCGCCCCCGGCCGGGTGCTCGTGGCCTCCGCCGCCGCGTCCTACAACCCCACCTTCTACGTGGTCGCAGGCACTGTCGCCGCCCCGTTCGAGGGCGTGTCGGCACTGATGGCCATGCGGGTGGCGACCGCGGTGCTGACCAGCCTGCTGCTCGCCACCTCGGCCCTGGTGATCACCCGTTGGGCGACGACGTCGTGGCCATTGCTCGCGCTCGCGGTCGCGTGCACCCCCGTCCTGGTCCAGAGCGCCGGTGTCGCCGCGCCGAACGCCGTCGGGTACGCCGCGGGCTGCCTGGTCTGGGCCGCCGCCACCGGGCTCGTCCGGCGCCCGAGCGACCCCGGCTGGTGGGCCCCCCTGCTGGTGGGGTCATGCACGGTGCTGGTCACGCACACCACCGGGATGCTCTGGGGCGTGTGCATCGTGCTCGTCGTGCTGAGCCTCCGGTCGCGGGGCGAGTGGCTCGCCCTGGCGCGCCACCACCACCGGGCGCTGCTGCGCACGGTGCTGGGTTCGGGACTCGTGGCGTCGGCGTGCCTGGGCTGGGTCCTGGTGGCCGACACGAACCGGCTCGGGGCACCCAGCCCGGCCATGCCTCCGATGGACGCGGCGGGCCTGGCGTCCTCACAGCTCGCCTGGCTCCTGCAGACCGTCGCCGCCTTCCCGCTGCGCAACGAGATGGCACCGGCGTGGATCTACCCGGTGTGGCTGGGTCTCCTCGGGATGGTCGCCTGGCTCGGCGTGCGCGCGGCCGAGCGACGTACCCGGGTCTCCCTGCTGCTCGTCGCCCTGCTCTGGGTCGCGGTCCCTCTCGCGCTCACCGCGGCGTCGTACGCCTCCGAGGGGTATGCCTGGCAGGGTCGCTACGCCCTGCCGCTGGCCGTCGGGATCCCGGCGCTGTGCGGCCTGGCCCTCGACCGTTGGGGTGCGGCGCCACCGCGGGCGGCCGCCGCGGCGGCGGTGGTCCTGATGGCTCTCGTGCACGTCTCCTCGGTGGTCGACGTGGCCTGGACGGAGCGGGGCAGCGGATGGCCGGGGACGGCGGCCGCGGCGCCCGGGGGGCTGGCGACCACCGTCCTGCTGGCCGTGGCCGGGGTGTCGGTGGTCGTCTGGGGGACGACACGGCGTCGCGACGCGGGCCCGTCCTCGCCCACCCGGGTGCACGCCCGGGAGGTGGTCGCGTGATCGACGTGGTCCTGCCCTACCGGGGAGACGCGGGGCTGATGCGGGCCGCCGTGACCAGCGTCCTGGACCAGACCCACGACGACTGGCGTCTCCACGTCGTCGACGACGCCGACCCCGATCCCTCGGTCCACGCCTGGTTGCACGACCACGAGGACCCCCGGGTCTCGGTGTGGCGCAGTCCTCGACGCCTGGGCGTCAATGCCGTGTTCCGCCACTGCGCCGCTCTCGGCCAGGCCCCGTTCGTGACGTTCATGGGGTGCGACGACCTCATGCGACCGGACCACCTGGCGCACCTGCTGACGATGGTCGAGGCCTGCCCGCAGGCATCGATGTACCAGCCCGGCGTCGAGGTCATCGACGCTCAGGGGGCGACCCACGCCGGCCTGGCCGACCGGGTGAAGATGCTCCTGCGGCCCGCCGGCGGGCCCCGCTACCTGGGGGGCGAGGAGCTGGCACGCAGCCTCATGACGGGGAACTGGCTGTACTTCCCATCGATGCTCTGGCGTCGGGAGGCGGCCGCGCTGTCCTTCCGGCCCGGCCTGGAGACCGCGCTCGATCTCGAGCTGGTGATGCGCTTGGTGCTGTCCGGCCACCAGCTCGTCGTCGACGACCACGTCACCTTCAGCTACCGGCGGCACGCGGCGAGTGCGTCGTCGTCGACGGCTCGCACCGCGGCCCGGTTCGCGGAGGAGAGCCAGATCTCCCAGGAGGTGGCACGGTCGTGCGCTGAACTGGGCTGGCGTCGTGCCCGCCGGGCCGCCCTCGTGCGACCGACCAGCCGAGCCCATGCCCTGGCCAACGTCGCAGCAGCCCTGCGCCGCGGCGACCGGGCCGGTCTCCCCGTCTCGGTGAGGGCCGCGACCAGCTGGCGGTGAGCCGGGACCTCAGCGGGTCGCGGCCACCCAGCGGTCGAGCGCAGCCCGAGCGGCCCCGGAGTCGACGGCCTCGGTGGCGCGGGCGAGACCGGCGGCCAGCTGCTCCTCGAGGGTGCCGTCGTCCCGCGCGTGCACGGCCAGGGCGGCGCCGGCGTTGAGCAGCACCGCGTCGCGCACCTGGCCCGCCTCGCCGTCGAGGGTCCGGCGCACCACCTCGGCGTTGTACGCCGCGTCGGCGCCGCGCAACCCCTCCGCGGTGCCGCGGGCCAGGCCGAGCGCCTCGGGGTCGAGGACGTGCTCGGTCACCTCGCCGTCGCGGACCAGCCACACCCGTGACGTCGTGGTCGTGGTGAGCTCGTCGAGGCCGTCGTCGCCGCGGAAGACCCAGGCGTCGACGCCCCGCCGCGCGAAGACGCCGGCCATCACCGGCGCCATCCGGACGTCGGCGCACCCGATCGCCTGGGCGGCCGGCCTGGCCGGGTTGGCGATCGGGCCGAGGAAGTTGAAGGTGGTGCCGATGCCGAGCTCGCTGCGCGCGGTGGCGGCGTGGCGCAGGGCGGGGTGGAAGGCCGCGGCGAAGCAGAACGTGATGCCGGCCTCCTCGGCGACCCGCGCGACGTCGGCGGCCGGCAGGTCGAGGCGGATGCCGAGCCGCTCGAGCACGTCGGCGCTGCCCGCCTTGGACGACGCCGAGCGGTTGCCGTGCTTGACCACGGTCGCACCCGCGCCGGCCGCCACGATCGCGGCCATGGTGGAGATGTTGACCGAGAACGAGCGGTCACCGCCGGTGCCGACCACGTCGAGCAGGCGGCCGGGCACCGAGAGCGGCGTCGCGGCGTCGTACATCGCGGCGACGAGGCCCTCCATCTCGGCCACCGTCTCGCCCTTGGCGCGCAGCGCCACCGCGAAGCCGGCCACCTGGGCCGGGGTCGCGGCGCCGGCCAGGACCTCGCCCATCGCCCACGCGGTCTCCCCCGCGTCCAGGTCGCGGCCGGCGACGAGGCCGCCGAGCACCGATGGCCAGGTGGGTGCGGTCCCGCCGGTCGACGTCGGGGCCGGGCTCACGTCGTGGCCGGGACCCGCGAGCGCAGCAGCCGGATGACGGCCTCGGCCAGCTCGATCGGGTCCAGCGGGTGGGACACCGCGGCGTCGGCGCGCGACCAGGTCGCGAGCCAGTTGTCCTGGACCCGGCCGGTCAGCACCAGCAGCGGCGGGCACCGGTAGATCTCGTCCTTGAGCTGCTTGGCGATGCCCATGCCCCCGGCCGGGGCGGCCTCGCCGTCGAGGACGGCCAGGTCGACGCCGCCGGCGTCCATCTGCTGGATCACCACGGGCTCGGTCGCCACCTCGACGTACTCCACCTCGGGCAGGTCCGGGTGCGGCCGACGGCCGAGCGCGAGGATCACCTGCTCCCGCGTGTCGACGTCGTCGCTGTAGACGAGCACCCTCAGGGTCTTGCCGGCGCTGGAGGAGGCGGAGGTCACGTCGCGGATGCTACCGCCTGGGGGCGCTCGGGGCGCTCGGGGCGGTGCTCGCCTGCTCCCGCGGGTGCGCGTCCTGCTCGTCGCGGTCCCGGGTCCGCTCCTCGGCCCGCGCGAGCCGGTCGAGCCGTCGGTCCTCGCGTCGCGCCTCCTGCTGCGAGGCCCGGACCCACTGCACGAACAGCGTGACGAACATCATGAGCGCGATCAGGTCGCCCGAGCCCCAGAGGATCCCGCCGGCGAGGTGCTGGTCGGCCATCGGGTCGGGCAGCCACGGCAGCTGCGCCTTGAGCGAGGGGTACCAGTCGCCGCCGATGAGCGTGGTCTGGCCCATCACGGTGACGCCCAGGAAGGCGTGGAAGGGCAGCGTCAGCATCAGCATCAGCAGCCGGAACGGGTGGCTGACGCGACCGGGGACGGGGTCGACGCCGAGGATCGGTGTGAAGAACAACGCACCCACGGCCACCAGGTGCACGTGCATCAGCTCGTGCAGCAGGTCCGAGCGCAGGGTGGCGTCGTACCAGCCGGTGAAGTAGAGCGCCCAGGGGCTGATCACGTAGACCGCCAGGGTCAGCGGCGCGAAGGTCAGCACCCGGGCGAACCGGGAGTGCAGCACCGACAGCAGGACCCGGCGGGGCCGGGCGGGCAGCGTGCGCAGCGCCAGCGTCACGGGCGCACCCAGGGCGCACATCACCGGCACGACCATCGAGAGCAGCATGTGCTGGACCATGTGCACGCTCAGCAGCGTCGTGTCGTACGCCGCGAGGCCCGAGCTGGTCGCGAAGAAGAACGTCCCCAGACCACCACCGACGAAGGCGAGGGTGCGCCCCACCGGCCACCGGTCGCCCCGGTCGTGCAGCCGCCACACGGCGTACATGTAGAGCCCCGCGGCCCACACGACGAGCACGAACAGCACGGGCGAGAGGCCCCACTCGGTGACGACGGCGGACGGGGAGAAGGGCGGCACTCCTCCAGGTTAGGTGGTGCTTCTCAGCAAAACACCGGGGTCAGGGATGGCCGATTCACAGGGTGGGGCAATAATGATCGGGTGGCGACAGCAACGGCTATCCCGGCATCCCGACTCCACGGGCACCACGACCGACCCAGCATGGTCAGCGTGGGCACGATCGTGTGGCTCTCGAGCGAGCTGATGTTCTTCGCGGCCCTCTTCGCCGCCTACTTCACGATCCGCTCCGTGAGCCCCGAGCTGTGGGCCCAGGAGACCGAGCTGCTCAACGTGCCGTTCTCCACGGTGAACACGATCATCCTGGTGGCCTCCTCGGTGACCTGCCAGCTCGGCGTCTTCAAGGCCGAGGACGGCATCGTCGGTCGCACCGGCAAGCTGTGGCAGTTCAAGCAGTGGGGCCTGCGGGAGTGGTTCATCCTCACCTACGTCATGGGCGCCGTGTTCATCGGCGGCCAGGCCTTCGAGTACGCCGAGCTGGTCCACGAGGGCCTGACGATCCCGTCCTCGGCGTACGGCACGGTGTTCTACCTCGCGACCGGCTTCCACGGCATCCACGTCATCGGCGGCCTCGTCGCCTTCCTCTTCGTCCTCGGGCGCACCTACCTCGCCCGCAAGTTCACGCACGAGCAGGCGGTCACCGCGATCGTCGTGTCCTACTACTGGCACTTCGTCGACGTGGTCTGGGTCGGTCTGTTCGCGACCGTCTACCTCATCAAGTAGCTCCCCCGCAGTCCTGACTTCCCCGAAGGGTTCCCTGGTGCGACTCACGCAGAAGCTCGGCAGCCGGATCACCGGCCGCCTCTCGGCACACCGCCGCAGCCGCCTCGCCGGCCCCGTGGTCGTGCTGCTGGCGCTCATCCTCACGGGCGGGATGTTCTCGCTGCTCGCTCCCGCCTCGGCGGAGCAGAAGACCGCCGACGAGGACCTCGTGGCCAAGGGCCGCGCGCTGTTCCTGGTCGGCTGCTCGTCCTGCCACGGCAAGAACGGCGAGGGCGTCCCCACCGAGCAGGGCAACCAGTACGGCCCCAGCCTGGTCGGCGTCGGCGCCGCCTCGGTCGACTTCCAGGTCGGCACCGGCCGCATGCCGATGGCCCAGCCCGGCACCCAGGCGCTGCGCAAGCCCCCCGTCTACTCCGAGGAGGAGACCGAGGCGCTGGCGGCGTACGTCGCCACGCTCGGCCCCGGCCCGGCCGTGCCCGCGGAGTCCGAGACCAGCACCGAGGACGTCGACGAGGAGGGCGTGGTCGAGGGCGGCGAGTTCTTCCGCACCAACTGCACCGCCTGCCACAACTTCGCCGGCGCCGGCGGGGCGCTCCCCCGCGGCCGCTTCGCCCCGTCGCTGGACGGCGTCTCCAACAAGCACATCTACGAGGCCATGCTCACCGGCCCGCAGCAGATGCCGGTCTTCTCCGACGAGGTCCTCACCCCCGAGGACAAGCGCAACATCATCGCCTACCTGAACGAGCGTGAGGAGTCGCCCAAGTACGGCGGCTTCGAGCTCGGCTCCCTGGGACCGGTCACCGAGGGCCTCGCGGCCTGGCTGGTCGGCATGGGCGCGCTGGTCGGCTTCGCGGTGTGGATCGCCGCGCACTCCACCCGATCGACCAAGAAGAAGGGCGGCACGGCATGACGGCCAAGGGCGAGCTCGAGCGGGTCGAGAACGACCTGTTCGACGACCCGGGTCTGCCGGCCCACGAGCCGCGGCCCACCGACGTCGACGACCACCTCGAGAAGCGCGCCGAGCGCCAGGTCGCGCTGATGTTCGCGCTGTCGGCCGTGTGCACGGTGCTGTTCTGCGTCTCCTACTTCGTCTTCGAGATCGGCGACAACCCCACCGAGCTCCTCGGCTTCGGCGCCTCCAACCTCACGATGGGCCTGTTCCTGGGCCTGGCGCTGACCCTCATCGGCGTCGGCACAATCCAGTGGGCCCGCAAGCTCATGGCCGACACCGAGATCGTCGAGTACCGCCACGCGGCCTCGTCCTCGGAGGAGGACAAGGTCGAGACGCTCGCGGCGCTGCGCCAGGGCACCGAGGAGTCGGGCATCGCCCGGCGCCCGCTGATCCGCAACAGCCTCCTGGGCTCCGTGCTGCTGCTCGGCGCCCCGGCCGTCATCATGCTCCGCGACCTCGGTCCGCTGCCCGGTGACAAGCTCTACACGACGGTCTGGAAGCGCGGCATGCGCGTCGTCCAGGACGTCAGCGGCACCCCGATCCGCCCCCAGGACATGGAGGTGGGTCAGCTCGTCAACGGCGAGCCCGCGGTCTTCTTCGAGGAGGACGCCGAGGGCGAGCCGATCTACCACGGCATCGAGCTCCAGCAGGAGAAGGCCAAGGCCGCCGTGGTGATCGTCCGCATGCAGCCCGACGACATCAAGCCCTGGCCCGGTCGGGAGAACTGGGGCGTCGACGGCATCCTGTGCTACTCCAAGATCTGCACCCACGTCGGGTGCCCGATCTCCCTGTGGGAGCAGCAGACGCACCACCTGCTGTGCCCCTGCCACCAGTCCACGTTCGACCTCGCCGACAACGGCAAGGTCATCTTCGGCCCCGCGGCCCGTCACCTGCCGCAGCTACCCTTGGCCGTGGACGACGAGGGCTACCTGGTCGCCACCCGCGACTTCACCGAGGCCGTAGGCCCGTCCTTCTGGGAGCGCAACAACGATGAGCCTGGAGATGAGTGACCGAGATGAGCGCTGACACCGTCGCTCGCACCAACGGCAAGACTGCCGCCAAGCCCGAGAAGCCCTCGAAGGTCGGCGCCGCCGCCACCTGGGCCGACGACCGGCTCGGCCTCGCCGGGCTGGCCAAGAAGAACCTCCGCAAGGTCTTCCCCGACCACTGGTCCTTCATGCTCGGCGAGATCGCCCTGTGGTCCTTCGTCGTGCTGCTGCTCACGGGCGTCTTCCTGACCCTGTGGTACCGCCCGAGCATGGCCGAGGTCGTCTACGACGGCTCCTACTCGCCGCTGCGCGGGCTCGAGATGTCCGAGGCCTACATGTCGGCCCTGCACATCTCCTTCGACATCCGTGGCGGCCTGCTGATGCGCCAGGTCCACCACTGGGCCGCGATGATCTTCATCGCCTCGATGTTCGTGCACATGATGCGCGTCTACTTCACCGGTGCCTTCCGCAAGCCCCGCGAGCTCAACTGGGTGATCGGCTGCCTGCTGCTCATCCTCGGCACGCTCGAGGGCTTCACCGGCTACTCGCTGCCCGACGACCTGCTCTCGGGCACCGGCATCCGCGCCGCCGACGGGTTCATGAAGTCGATCCCCGTCATCGGCACCTACGCCTCGTTCTTCCTCTTCGGCGGCGAGTTCCCCGGCGACTCGATCATCCCGCGCCTCTACACCGTCCACGTGCTGCTGATCCCGGGTGTGCTGCTGGCCCTGATCGCGGCCCACATGCTGCTGCTCGTCTACCACAAGCACACGCAGTGGCCCGGCCCCGGCCGCACCGAGGGCAACGTCGTCGGCTTCCCGATGCTCCCGGTGTACGCCGCCAAGGCCGGCGGGTTCTTCTTCATCGTCTTTGGCGTGCTGACCCTCATGGGCGGCATCATCAGCATCAACCCGGTGTGGGCCTACGGCCCCTACAACCCGGCCGAGGTGACGGCAGGCTCGCAGCCCGACTGGTACATGGGCTGGCCCGACGGCGCGCTGCGCATCATGCCCGGCATCGAGTCGCACTTCTTCGGCCTGACGCTGTCGTGGAACGTGCTGCTGCCGATCATCGTGCTGCCCGGCGTGATGTTCACGATCCTGCTGATGCTGCCGTTCATCGAGTCCTGGATCACCCAGGACAAGCGGGACCACCACCTGCTGCAGCGCCCCCGCAACGCCCCGACGCGCACGGCCACCATGGTCGCGCTGATGACCTTCATCGGTCTGCTCTGGGCCGCCGGCGGCAACGACATCATCGCCATCAAGATGAACCTCAGCATCAACCAGATCACCTACTTCATCAGGGCCGCCGTCTTCATCGGCCCGGTGATCGCGTTCATCATCACGCGCCGCTGGTGCATCTCGCTCCAGCGTCACGACAACGAGAAGCTGCTGCACGGCTACGAGAGCGGCATCATCATGCGGGACGCCCAGGGCGGCTACAGCGAGCGTCACCTGCCGCTGCCCCTGGAGCGTGCCTACACGCTGACCGCCCGCGACCGTGACGATATCTTCGTCCCGCAGCTGACGACCGACGACAACGGGGTCTCCTCCCCCACCGCGCGCAAGGACAAGCTGCGCGGCCGTCTCTCGCAGCTCTGGTACGGCGACAACGTGCAGGCGCCGACCCGGGCGGAGCTCGACGAGGCCCATCACCACGCCGAGCTCGAGCACGCGCACGAGGTCGCCATGAGCGGCCACGCCGCCGACGGACACCAGTTCGACGGCCGTGCCGAGTCCGTCAGCGACAACCAGCTCAGCAGCCGCTGACACCAGCACGACGCGAAGGGCCCCGGGACACCGTCCCGGGGCCCTTCGCCGTCCCGGGCGGCGGCACTGCGGGCAAACCGGCCCCCGGAGCAGCGCCCCCTCCTACCCTCGGTCCATGAGCGACGGGCAACGGGCAGGGGACCGTCCCGGCGACGGGGACGTCGGCCTCGAGCGCGCCCGGGGGCAGCGGGCCGCGGTGGTCGCGGCGGCGCGCGCCGAGCGGTGGCAGCTGCTCGTCCGGGTGTCGCCCTTCTTCGTGCTGTTCTACGGGTTCGTGCCGTTCCAGCTCTACCTGCTCGCGACGGCCGACGCCTGGCGCGCGATGGGATGGGGCGTCCCGCTGACCGTCGTCGGAGCCGTGCTGTTCACCCTCGGCTTCCGGCGGCGACTCCGGCGGGTCGACCACGTCCTGCGAGGAGTCGAGCCACGGCCGGGCGGGTGGGGACTCGTCGGCCTGGCGCTGGCGTGCACCCTGGTCGGCTTCGCCGGGCCGTTCTGGGTCGACGGAGCGGTGAGCGGCTGACGAGCCCGGCACCCGCCGCCAACCAGGGACGTACGACGCCCCCAGGACGACCGTGGGACCGTGCTGGGGGCGTCGGGGAGCCTGGGTCGACCGTCGGGGTCAGCTGAGGGCGGAACCCGTCTTGTAGTCGGCGAAGGAGGTGTTCCAGTCGCCGAAGCCGTTGGTGAGGTCGGTGCCGCGGTCGGTGCCGGTGTACTCCACGACGTCACCCACCTTGGAGTTCTCGTAGAGCCAGCCGGCGTCGGCCGTGCTCATGCCGGTGCAGCCGTGGCTGACGTTGGCGGAGCCTTGGCTGCCGACCGACCACGGGGCGGCGTGGATGAACTCGCCGGAGTAGGTGACGCGCATGGCGTACTCGACGTCGTCGATGTCGTAGCCGTCAGCGCTGTCGGGGTCGATGCCGACGGTCTCGGAGTTCATCCGCTTCTGCCGGAACTTCTCCACGATGACCTTGGTGCCCGAGCGCGTCGTGAACTTGGGCTGCTCCCCCGTGGTGATCGGGATGGTGCGCAGCAGCCGACCGTCGCGGAACACCTTCATCTGGTGGGAGTTCATGTCGACCTTGGAGACCATGGCGCTGCCGATGGTCATGTTCATGCTGCGGTCGACCTGGCCGTAGATGCCGTTGCCAGCGGGCACGCCGCCCACGTCGGCGGTCACGTCGACCTGGGTGCCGGGCTTCCAGTAGGTGCGCGGACGCCAGTGGACCTCGTTGTCGCTGATCCAGTGGAACGAGCCGACCTGGGCCGGCTTGCTGGTCACCTGGAGGTGCTCCTCGATGGCGGCCTTGTCGCTCACCGGCACGTCGAAGCGGACGATGACGGGCATCCCCACGCCGACGGTCTGACCGTCACCCACGAAGCTGGGGTAGGTCTGCTCGTCGAGGCTCAGGGTGCGGGCCCGGAAGCCGGAGTCGAACGTCTTCGCCAAGCCGTCGGCGTCGACGGCCGTGCTGGCCACCCGGTAGCGGGTGCCGGAGGTCAGCAGCTGCTGGGAGACCCAGCGGGTCTTGTCGGCCGAGAGCCGACCCTCGACGGGCTCGCCCCGCCGGGTGGTGACGGTGACGTCCTCGAAGGTGCCGTCCTGCACGCTCAGCCGCAGCTTGCGGGTGAGGTCGACGTCCTGGGCGCCGCGCCGGATGTTGCTGACGACGACGGCGGCGGACTCGCGCTCCTCCTGGGCCGAGGGCGCCTCACCACCGCTGGAGGTGCGGGCACCGGCGTCGTCGGAGCCGCCGCCCGCGGTGAGCGAGCAGCCGGAGATGGCCAGGGCCGAGGCGAGCACACCGGCCAGGGCAGAACGGGATCGAAGTGTCCGTGAGGACATCGCATGACTCCAGAGAACGTCGGGCAGAACCGCGTTCAGGCTAGCAACTCACGCATTACGAGACTCCCAGGTCTCGCTGCCGACGTGAGCCGTGTCACACGACGTCAGGCGTACGCCGACCTCAGTGGGCGTACTCGCCGCGGTAGTACTCGAAGATCAGGCCGCACAGGGCGATCGCACCGAGCGCGGCACCGATGAGGAACAGCCACCACCCGATCGCGACGCCGAGCACCATCGCCGAGAGGCACAGCGCGCACCACAGCGGCCACCAGCTGTAGGGCGGGAAGAACCCCAGCTCTCCGGCGCCCTCCGCGATCTCGCCGTCCTTGCGGTCCTCCGGGCGCGGCTCCATCTTGCGGGCGTGGAAGCCAAGGTAGAACGCGATCAGGGTGGTGAGCAGGAACGTCATCACCAGGGCGGTGGTGCCGGTCAGGTCACCGCTGGAGAGGTAGTACAGCGGCGTCACCAGGACGAAGAAGACGCTGCAGAAGACGAACATCCAGGTCTCGGCCTTCATCGACCCTCCCCCTTGTCGTTCTCGGCGAGGTTGCCGAAGCGGCCGTCCATGTCGGGCGCGTCAGCGGCACCGCTGAGGTCGTTGTCGGCGTACTCCAGCGCGGCGATCTCCGGGTGGTGGAGGTCGAAGGCCGGGGACTCCGAGCGGATCCGGGGCAGCGTCACGAAGTTGTGGCGCGGCGGCGGGCAGGAGGTGGCCCACTCCAGGGAGCGGCCCCAGCCCCACGGGTCGTCGACCGACACCTTCGGCGAGCGCGAGCTGACGTAGACGTTCCACAGGAACGGCAGCGTGGAGAACGCCAGCAGGAAGGCACCGATGGTGGAGATCTGGTTGAGGGTGGTGAACCCGTCGCCGGCGGCGTAGTCGGCGTACCGCCGCGGCATGCCCTCGACGCCGAGCCAGTGCTGGACGAGGAAGGTGGTGTGGAACCCGAGGAACAGCAGCCAGAAGTGGACCTTGCCGAGGGTCTCGTCGAGCATCCGGCCGGTCATCTTGGGCCACCAGAAGTAGAAGCCGGCAAACATCGCGAACACGACGGTGCCGAAGACGACGTAGTGGAAGTGGGCCACCACGAAGTAGGAGTCCGAGACGTGGAAGTCCAGCGGCGGCGAGGCCAGGATGACGCCGGTGAGACCACCGAAGAGGAAGGTCGTCAGGAAGCCGACCGACCAGAGCATGGGCGTGTCGAAGCTGATCGATCCGCCCCACATCGTGCCGATCCAGTTGAAGAACTTCACGCCCGTGGGCACGGCGATCAGGAAGGTCATGCCGGAGAAGAACGCCAGGTCGACCGCCCCGGTGACGAACATGTGGTGGGCCCACACGGCGACGGAGAGCACGGCGATGGCCAGGGTGGCGGCCACCAGGCCGACGTAGCCGAAGATCGGCTTGCGGCTGAAGACCGGGAGGATCTCGGTGATGATGCCGAAGAACGGCAGCGCGAGGATGTAGACCTCGGGGTGGCCGAAGAACCAGAACAGGTGCTGCCACAAGATGGCGCCTCCGTGCTCCGGGGCGAACACCTGGGCCCCCAGCGTGCGGTCGGCGGCCAGCGCGAGCAGCGCGGCGGCGAAGATCGGGAACGCGATCAGGACCAGCAGGCTGGTGACCAGCGAGTTCCAGACGAAGATCGGCATCCGGAACATCGTCATGCCGGGCGCGCGCATGCAGATGATCGTCACGGTGAAGTTGACCGCACCGAGGATGGTGCCCAGACCGGCGAGCCACAGGCCCATCACCCACAGGTCGCCGCCGACGCCCGGGGAGCGCACGCCGTCGCTGAGCGGGGTGTACGCCGTCCAGCCGAAGTCTGCGGCGCCCTCACGGGTGAAGAAGCCGGAGAAGGTGATGATGCCGCCGAAGAGGTAGAACCAGTAGGCGAGCATGTTCAGCCGCGGGAACGCCACGTCGGGCGCACCGATCTGCAGCGGGACCAGCACGTTGGCGAAGCCGAAGAACAGTGGCGTCGCGAACAGCAGCAGCATGATCGTGCCGTGCATGGTGAACAGCTGGTTGTAGACCTCGTCGCTGACCACCTGGGAGCCCGGGAACGCGAGCTCGGAGCGGATGACGAGCGCGAGCAGGCCGCCGACCAGGAACCACGCGAAGCTGGTGGTCAGGTAGAGCTTGCCGATGAGCTTGTGGTCCGTGGTCGTCAGGATCCGGACGACCTGCTGGCCCAGGCTGGGCTTGCGGGGGGTGGTGACGCGCTGCGTGGTGCTGGGCGCGTCGGAGACGGCGGTCACTCTTCTCCTCCGTTGCTCTCGGCCTCGAGGCCGGTGACGGTGTTGACCTCGGCGCCACCGAGGGCGGGGCCGGTGTTGCCGCGCTCGGCGAGCGAGGCCAGGTGATCGTCGTACTCCTGCTGGTCGACGACCTTGACGTTGAAGAGCATCCGGGTGTGGCGTACGCCGCACAGCTCGGCGCACCTGCCCTCGAAGGTGCCCGTCCGGGTCGGGGTGACGCTGAAGCTGTTGTGGCGGCCGGGGATGACGTCCATCTTGAACAGGAACGCCGGCACCCAGAACGAGTGGATGACGTCGGGCGAGGTGAGGTTGAACTGCACCGACTGGTCCTTGACGAGCCACAGCGTGGGCGGCTCCGCGGCGGTGCCGACGTCGTAGACGACGTCCTCGCCGTCACGGGGCTCGTACTGCTCGGACTCCTCGTCGTAGCCCAGGTTGTAGTTGAACGACCAGGACCACTGCTGCCCGACCACGGTCACCACGTTGTCGGCGTTGTCGTCGTCCTTGAGGACGTCGGCCTGCGCGCGGAGGGTGAAGACGAAGAAGACCAGCACCATGATGACCGGCGCGATGGTGTACATGACCTCGATCGGCAGGTTGTAGCGCGTCTGCACGGGGATCTCGGACTCGTTGCGCCGGCGGTAGCGGAAGGAGGCGTAGAGGATGAGGCCCCAGACCAGGACGCCGGTGATCATCGCGGCGACCCAGGCCCAGATCCACAACGTGTGCACGGCCGGTGCCTCGGCGGTGGCCGCCTCGGGCATCGCGAGCCGCTTGAGCTGGGTGTCGGTCTCGGCCGAGCA
This sequence comes from Marmoricola sp. Leaf446, assembly GCF_001424755.1. GTDB lineage: Bacteria > Actinomycetota > Actinomycetes > Propionibacteriales > Nocardioidaceae > Marmoricola. Next base: position 1,247,407 of record NZ_LMRF01000001.1, on the reverse strand, counting down.
GCCGCTCAGCACCAGCGCGACGGCGACCAGCAGACCCGTCGCCGAGGACCGGCGCAGGCGGGTGGGGAACTGCAGACTCACGGACGAGCCCTTTCGTGTGGTGACCGGCGGACACGGTGGTCGACGGAGCCAACTACGGACTCCTTGAGCCTACTACCCGCCCCTCCTGAGAGACGTCCGGGTCGTGGGTGGGTTCTCGCTGTGAACCCGCACCCGGAGGTGCGGGAGGCCTCAGCCCAGCAGGTGCGGGCGCACCTCGGCGGCCGCGTCGTCGCCGTACGCCGTGGCGACGCGGTCGACGAACTGCTGGTGGGTGAAGGAGTACTCCTGCGTGCCGACCCGCTCCACGACGTACGCCGCGAGCACGCAGCCGACCTGAGCGGCCCGCTCGTGGCCCAGGCCCCACTCCAGCGCAGCCAGGAAGCCCGACCGGAACGCGTCGCCGACACCGGTGGGCTCCACCGCGGTGACGTCGGGGACGGCCGTGACCGTCACGGTCTCGGCCGTGGTGGACTCCACGCGGACGCCGTCCTTGCCGAGGGTGACCACCTGGGTGCCGACCCGGGCCAGGATCTCCTCGGGCGTCCACCCCGTCTTCTGGGCGATCATGTGCGACTCGTACTCGTTGCAGAACAGGTACGCCGCTCCGTCGACCAGCTCGCGGATCATGTCGCCCTCGCCGAAGGCCAGCTGCTGGCTCGGGTCGGCGACGAAGGCGTAGCCCCGCTGGCGGCACTCCTGGGTGTGGCGGACCATGCCCTCGGGGTCGTCGGGGCCGACGAGCACGAAGGTGGGCTCACCGACCCGGGCGGCGATCGGCCCGAGCTCGATGAGCCGGGCCTCGCTCATCGCGCCGGGGTAGAAGCTGGCGAACTGCGCCATCGTGGTGTCGGTCGTGCAGACGAACCGCGCGGTGTGCTTGTCCTCGGAGATCCGGACCGACTCGCAGTCCACGCCGTGACGCTCCAGCCAGGAGCGGTAGCCGGCGAAGTCCTCCCCCGCCGCCCCCACCAGCACCGGCCGCAGCCCGAGCTGGCCCAGGCCGAAGGAGATGTTGCCGGCGCAGCCGCCGCGTCGGATCTCGAGGTCGTCGACCAGGAAGGACACCGACAGCTTGTCGAGCTGGTCGACGACGAGCGAGTCGGCGAACTTGCCCCCGAAGCTCATCAGGTGGTCGGTGGCGATGGATCCGGCGATCAGCAGCGACATGGGCGTCCTTCGGGGAGGGCTTCGCGGGTGGGGAGATCGGGTCTCGGACGCCCCGGGGACGCTGGGACGGACCCGCGCGACGCGCCCCGAACACTACCCAGCGGTACACCGCGGAGTACCCCCCAGTAGCCCCTAGCGTCGCGGACATGACCTACGAGCGCCTCGCCTACGCCGACCAGGACCCCGCCCCGACGATGACCACCGACTGCGCCGCCTGCGCGGAGCGCGTCCGCCTCCCCGAGCAGCGGGTCCTCGACGGGGCCCTCGGGCGCCCGGCTCCCTCGTTGGCCTGGGACGCGCAGCCGCGCGAGGTGCGCAAGCCGCAGGTGTCGGTCAGCCAGGCGGCCGCCCACCTGGCCTCGCGGCTGCACCTGCACCTCGACTAGCCGCGACCGGTCGCCGGTCCGGACAGCACGAGAGGCGGTTCCCTCGAGGGGAACCGCCTCTCGTCGCGTCCGACAGGGCGCGGGGCGCCGGTGGGGACCGGCCTTGGAAATCCGTGGCCCCGGAGGGCCGTCAGCTCAGTGGAAGCTGTCGCCGCAGGCGCAGGAGCCGGTGGCGTTGGGGTTGTCGATGGTGAAGCCCTGCTTCTCGATCGAGTCCATGAAGTCGATGGTGGCGCCGTTGAGGTAGGGGACGCTCATGCGGTCCACCACCACGGACACGCCGTCGAAGTCGGTGACGACGTCGCCGTCGAGGGTGCGCTCGTCGAAGAAGAGCTGGTAGCGCAGCCCCGAGCAGCCGCCGGGCTGCACGGCGATGCGCAGCTGGAGGTCGTCGCGACCCTCCTGCTCCAGGAGGCTCTTGACCTTGCTCGACGCGGTGTCGGTGACGTTGATGCCGTCGGTGCGGATCTCGCTAGCGGTGTCGACCTGCTCGGTCATGTGGCTCTCCAGTGCTGATCGGGTGCGCGATACGACGTCTCAATCGTCGCACACGACCGGATATTCCGAGCCATCAGCGCGACCACGTGCGGGCGGTGCGCTCGGCCAGCTCGGCCAGGGCGTCCGCGGGCGCGGCGAAGGCGCGCTCCTCCCCCACCAGGTCGACGAGGGAGTACGCCGACTCCACGCCGAGGGCGCGCATCTCGCGGGACCCCACCAGCACCTGGCCGGCCAGCGCCACGCACGGCACCGTCGCCGCGGCCGCCACCTCGGCCACGCCGTAGGGCACCTTGCCGGAGCGGGACTGGAAGTCGAAGGCGCCCTCGCCGGTGAGCACCAGCCCGGAGCCGCGCACCAGGTCGGCGAGCCCGACGGCCTCGGCGACCACCACCACCCCGCTGGTCTGCTCGGCGCCGAGGAGCTGGAGGGCGAAGCCGAGCCCGCCGGCGGCGCCGGTGCCCTTGCGGGCGGCCAGCTTGCGGTCGGTCTGCTCGGCGAAGCGCTGCAGCCAGCCGTCGACGACGACCAGGCGCTCGTCGGGGAGCCCCTTCTGGGGACCGAAGATCTTGGTGGCGCCGGTGATGCCGAGCAGCGGGTTGTCGACGTCGCTGGCCACGACCAGCTCGACCCCCTCCACCGCGGCCCGGGCGGCGCTCACGTCGACGTCGCCGACCTCGGCGAGCCCGGTGGCACCCTGCGTGAGCGAGCCCGCCCCGGCGGTGGCCCCGAGGGCGGCCAGCAGGCCGGCGCCGGCGTCGTTGGTGGCCGAGCCGCCGAGGCCGACCACCACCCGGCGCGCACCGCCCTCGACCGCCGCGGCGAGCAGCTGTCCGAGGCCGACGGTGGTGCCGTCCTCGGGCCGCCGCCGGTCGGGCTCGGTCAGGTGCAGGCCGACGGCCTGCGCGCACTCGAGGTAGGCGGTGTCGCCCACGCGCAGCACCGCGGCGGGGACGGGGGCGCCGTACGGGTCGTCGACGGTCACGGCCTGGAGCTCGCCGCCGAGCGCGGCGTGGAGCACGTCGACGAACCCCGGGCCGCCGTCGGACATCGGCACCTGCACCAGCTCGTCGTCGGGGGCACGTCGCGACCAGCCCTCCGCGATCGCGGCGGCCGCCTCGACCGCGCTCAGCGTGCCGGCGAACTTGTCGGGAGCGATGACGACGCGCATGCCCGGACCCTAGCCCGCGTCGCCCGCGGGCGGCTCAGCCCGCGGGGACGTCGATGCGCAGCAGCGCACCGCCCTCGGGTGCGTCACCGATGCGGACCGTGCCGCCGTGGGCCTCGACGAGCCGCCGGGCCGTGGCCAGGCCGATGCCCAGCCCGTCGGAGGCGGTGCCCTGCACCATGAGCTCGAAGACGCGGTCGCGGTCCTGCTCCGGCACTCCGGGGCCGTTGTCGCCGACCTCGAGCCACCAGCCGCGTCGTCCCGCCCGGCCGACGTCGTCGCCGAGCCCGGCGGAGACCCGCACCAGGGCGTGCCGGCGGTCGCGGGTGAAGCGGGCGGCGTTGGCGACGAGGTTCTGCACCACCAGGCGCAGCTGGGTGCGGTCACCGCTCACGGCCGGCAGCTCGCCCAGCACGACCTCGACCCGCTGCAGCTGCAGCTGCAGGTCCTCGCAGACCTCGCGCACGAGGCCGGCGAGGTCCACCTCGTCGAGCACGACGCCGCCCTGGACCGTGGCGAACCGCAGGATGTCACCGATCAGCGCGTCCATCCGGTCGACGCTGCCGCGGGCGCGCGCGACCAGCCAGGCGTCCTCCGGGGCGACCGACCCGTCGTGGTCGTCGAGCACGCCGAGGGCGAAGGAGAGCGAGGCCAGCGGACCCTTGAGGTCGTGCGCGACCTGGGCGGCGAAGAGGCTGAGCCGCTCGTTGGAGCGCTCGAGCTGGCCGCGGGTCTGGGTCAGGTCGCGGACCGCGTCCTCGAGCTGCCGGGTGCGCACCCGCAGCTCCAGCAGGTCGACCACCCGGTGGGCGAGGTCGCCGAGCAGGTCGTCGACCTCGTCGGTGATCTCGCGCGGCTCGTGGTCGAAGACGCACAGCGTCCCGAAGACCACGCCGCCGGGGGTGACCAGCTGGTGGGCGCAGTAGAACCGGAAGACGTTGCGCTCCCCCGAGACGTAGGGATTGTCGGCCCACCGGGGATCGGTGGACGCGTCCGCGACGCGCACCGGGTGGCCGTCGTAGAGGATCGCGGCGCACATCGCGTCCTCCTGGGCGCACACCTCGGTCTCCGTGCCGTACGCCGCGACGGTGGTCTGGTCGCCCGAGCGCATCAGGTTGACCGCGGCCGCCGGGACCCCGGCGATCTGGGCCGCCAGCCGGGCGAGGTCGGTCAGCTCCGCCTGCGGCAGGCCTGCCACCCGATAGGCGTCGACCTGGGCGTCGCGGACCCGGTCGAGAGCGGAGCGGGACGACGCCTCGTCGGCTTCGCTCATCGGGCCCCCTGACCTGGTCAGGAAGCAGTGTGACCCACGTCCGGCGACCGCGCACCCGGACGACGCGGTCCGATCAGGCGACCGCGCCCGGTTGGTCCGCTTGGTCGGTTTGGTCAGGCAGCTCGAACCAGAAGTCCGCCCCGCCACCGGGGGCCTCGCCCACGCCGATCCGGCCGCCGTGGGACTCCACCACACGGCGGCACGTCGCCAGCCCGATGCCGAGGCCCTCGACCCCGGTCTGGCTCACCCCGTCGCCGCGGACCATCAGGTCGAAGACCCGGCTCCGCTGGGCCACGGGCACGCCGGGGCCGTTGTCGGTGATGCTCACGCGCGTCACGCCGTCCACGGTGCGGCCGCTGACCCGGACGACCGGGCGCTCCGCCACGGCGTACTTCATCGCGTTGGCCAACAGGTTCTGCAGCACCGCCCGGACCTGCACCCCGTCGCCGTGCACCGGCGGCAGGTCCTCGACGACCACCTCGGTGCGGCCGCGCCGGGCGGAGAGGTCCTGCAGCACCTCCTCGACGAGGACGCCGGTGTCGAGCCTCGCGACCTCGAGCCGGCCGCCGAGGACGGCGAAGTCCATCAGTCCGGCCACGGTGGCCCGCATCCGCTGCGCGCCCGACATCGCCCTGCGCATCAGCATGGCCACCGCGTCGGGGTCCTGGACGGGTTCGCCGTCGGTGGCGACCTCCTCCTCGAGCAGCTGGAGCGACATCTGCACGGCGGCCAGGGGGCCCTGCACGTCGTGGCTCACCTGCCCCGCGAAGGCGGCCAGGTGCTCGTTGGAGCGGCGCAGCTCGCGGCTGCCGCCGGCGAGCTCGGAGAGCAGGCGCTGCATGTCGACGTCGCGACGGTGCGTCTCGAGCGCCTCCATGGCGGCGGCCCCGAGCTCCTGCAGCGCGAGCATCGTGCTCTCGGCCACCTCGACCGGCTGCGGGGCGAAGATGCACAGGGTGCCGACCGCGACGCCGTGGGAGCTGACGAGCTCGGTCGAGGCGTAGGTCGTCACGGCCCCCGAGGTGACCCACTCGCTGTCGCGCAACCGCGGGTCCACCGTGGCGTCCGGCACGACGTGACGACCGGTGGGGCTGGTGCCGATCACCCGGGCGCACAACGAGGCCTCGATGTCGGAACGACCCACGGCACCGTTGGAGTCGGCGATGGTGTGCTGGGCCGAGGAGGTCAGCACGTTGATGCGGGCCCCGGCCGCGCCCGTTACGAGCGCCGCCGTCCTCACGAGGTGGTCCAGCACACCCGGGGGGTGGTTGTCGACGAGGTCCAACGCCGCGATCTCGGCGTCACGCATCCGCTCCGCAACTCCCATATCGGGCATTCTAGGCGCTTCGTCGCGGGGTGGGCTCGATTTCGGCGCTAGACGGGGAGTCCCCAGATCGGCATCCACCGGCCCGGGTCGGGCTCGAACGGCAGGTCGGAGGCCACCTCGTCGCGCAGCTGGCGCTCGCGCAGCGCGTCCCGCGTCGAGGGACCCGAGGGCACGAACGGGTAGAAGGTGCCCTGCTTGTAGAGGTAGACGAGGTAGGCCCGCGCCCCCTGGTCGTCGACGAAGGCGATGACCGAGCACAGCAGGCTCGAGGAGAACCCCTGCGCCTCGAGCGCGGAGTTGACGGCGTGCAGGTCGGTCACCAGCGTCGACGGGTCGGGCGGGTCGGTGCGCACCGTCAGCCAGGTGTAGCCGTAGTCGTCGACGGTGGACTCGGTCGGCGGGCCGCCGTCGTGGCCGACCAGCTCGGCCGCCTCGGTCTGGCTGCGCACCGAGGCCGCCCCCTCGGCGGCCCGGAAGCACACCGAGCCGGCGCCGGTCGGGCGCAGCCCGAGCCCGGCCTCCAGCGTCAGTGCGGCCGACGGCAGGGCGAAGAGGGCGTCCAGCGTGGCCGCCCGGGGCGTGGTGCGGCCGCGGAGGGCGTCCCAGAAGCCCACGGTCAGTACGTCTTGCCGAGCGTGGTGGCGATCTTCGCGAGCTGGTCGAGGCGCTGCTCGAGCGGCGGGTGGGTCGCGGTCAGGGTGCTCATCGAGACGCCGCGCACGGCGGGGGTAATGAAGAAGGCGTTCATCGACTGGGCGGCGCGCAGGTCGCGCTCGGGCACGGCGTTCATCTGGCCGCTGATCTTGGTCAGCGCCGAGGCCAGTGCGTTGGGCTTCTGGGTCAGGTAGGCACCCGACCGGTCGGCGCACAGCTCGCGGTAGCGGGAGAGCAGCCGCAGCGCCACGAAGCTGACGGCGTACACGACCAGGGAGACGACCAGGGCCAGCACCAGGGCGGCGGCGCCGCCCCCGTTGTCGTTGTTGCCGCGCGAGCGTGCCAGGCCGAAGCCGCCGAACTGGGCGCCCTGGGTCACCATGCCGGCGACGATGCCGGCCGAGGAGGCCACGGTCATCACCAGCACGTCGCGGTGGGCGACGTGGGAGAGCTCGTGGGCCAGGACGCCCTCGAGCTCCTCGACGGTGAGCAGCTGCAGGATGCCGGTCGTGACGCAGACCGCGGAGCGCTCCGGGGAGCGGCCGGTGGCGAACGCGTTGGGGATGTGGGTGTCGGCGATGGCGACGCGGGGCTTGGGCATGTCGGCCATGGCGCAGAGCCGGTCGATCATGCCGTGCAGCTCGGGCGCCTGCTCGGGGGTGACGATCCGGGCCCCCATCGCGCGCAGCGCCACGGTGTCCGAGCGCCACCACTGGAAGAACGCGATGCCGATGCCCGCGAGGCCGATCACGATGGCCAGGCCCCCGCCGACGGCGTACATCAGTCCGACGACCAGGGCGACGAACAGCGCGCCGAGGATGAACATGACGGCGGTCATCCGGACGGTCAGTCCGGAGTCGTTGACGAAGCGGGTGCGGGCCATGTCAGGTGAACGCGCGGACGGTCATGCGTCGTTCCCGCTCACCCCGGGATGAGGCCCTCGTCACCCAGCATCTCGCGGACCTCCTCCAACGTCGCGTCCGCGGGCGGGAGGATCAGGTCGGAGTCGTGCAGCACGTCGGCCGGCAGCGGGCTGCCGGAAGAGCGCACGCCCTCGAGGAGGGCCGCAAGGGCGTCGGCGAAGGCCTCGTGGTCACCGGCCTCCACGGCCTGCTCGACGGCGGCGTCGAGGGCGTTGAGCGCCTCGACGCGGTCGTCGGCGACCTCGAGCTGGCCCTCGGTGAGGATGCGGACGATCACCGCTGCTCCCCCTCGGTCCGGGGCGCCGCCTGGCCCTGGGCCTGGGCCCCGGGGGCGGGCGCGGCGTCGGGCGCGTCGAGCTGGGGCGTCGGGGCGCTGCTGCTGCCGCCCTTGAGCGCGGCGAGCTCGGACTCGACGTCGGACTGGCTGCTCATGGCCTCGAGCTCGCGCGAGATGTCGTCGCCTCGGTTGATGGAGCTGGCGTCGTCGAGCGCACCGGAGGCGATGAGCTCGTCCACGGCACCGGCCCGGGCCTGCATCTGCAGCGTCTTGTCCTCGGCCCGCTGGATCGCCATGCCGACGTCGCCCATCTCCTCGGAGATGCCGGAGAAGGCCTCGCCGATCCGGGTCTGGGCCTCGGCGGCGGTGTAGGTGGCCTTGATGGTCTCCTTGCGGGTCCGGAAGGACTCGACCTTGGCCTGCAGGCGCTGCGAGGCGAGCGTCAGCTTCTCCTCCTCGCCCTGGAGCTGGGCGTGCTGTGCCTGCAGGTCGTTGAGCTGCCCGGTGAGGGCCGACTTGCGGGTGAGCGCCTCGCGGGCGAGGTCCTCACGGCCCATGTCGAGGGCCTTCTGCGCCTGGGAGGTGAGCTTGTCGCTCTGGTTCTGCAGCTGGTTCATCTGCAGCTCCACGCGCTTGCGGCTCGTGGCGACGTCGGCCACGCCGCGGCGTACCTTCGTGAGCATCTCGAGCTGGCGCTGGTAGCTGTAGTCGAGGGTCTCGCGCGGGTCCTCCGCCTTGTCCAGGGCGCTGTTGGCCTTGGCCCGGAAGACCGTGCTGATCCGCTTCATGAGGCTCATGGAGCAACGGTACCGGCCCCCACCACCGAGGACGAGGGTCCCGCGCAGAGCCACGGCCGAGGGACACGGGCCGACGGGTACGCTGACCGCCCACCGCCACCTTCCGAGGGGATCGCCCCGTGTTCCGCCGCAGCAAGGCCGACGAGCCCGCCACCCAGCCCACCGCCTCCTCTGCCGCCTCCCCCTCCGGCACCACCACCGGCTCCGGCAAGGGACGCCCGACGCCGACGCGGCGCGAGGCCGAGGCAGCCGCCAAGGCGCGGGCCCGCGCGGTGACGGACAGTAAGGAGGCCCGTCGCCAGGCCCGGGACAAGCGCGCCGCGGAGAGCCGCCGGATGCGCGAGGGCATGAAGAACGGCGACGAGCGCTACCTGATGAGCCGCGACAAGGGCCCGGTCAAGCGGTTCGTCCGCGACTTCGTCGACGCCCGGGTCTCGATCGCGGAGTTCCTGCTCCCGCTGCTGCTGCTGACCTTCGTGCTGCAGGCCTCGGGCAACGCGGCGCTGGTCCGCTTCGGCGGCGCGCTGTGGACGACCACGATCCTCGTGGTCCTCATCGACACCCTGTGGCTGGTCTTCCGCCTCAAGCGGGCGCTGCGCGAGCGCTTCCCCGAGGAGAGCCAGCGCGGCACCGTGTTCTACGCCGTGCTGCGCGCGCTGCAGGTGCGTCCGCTGCGCTCCCCCAAGCCCCAGGTGCGCATCGGCGGCCGGCCGAAGTAGCCGCTCGCCCTACCGCTGCGTCACTCCGCAGCGAGCGACATCGGGCCGTAGACCTCGCGGTCGCCCTCGAAGAGGGTCACCGAGGCGACCCCGTCCTCGGCGAGGTCGGGGTAGGCCTCGCCCACCCAGCTCTCGGCGTCGCTGCGCGTCGGGAACTCGCGCCGCTCGCCCGTCACCACCCGGCCGTCGGCGTCGAGCAGCTGCCACCACCACGGGACGGTGTCGGCGCTCGCGGTGGAGGCGAAGGCGTTCTCGTGGGTCTCGCTCATGTCGTGCCTCTCGGGGGGTGGGGTGGTCCGGGTGCCTCTAGGAGCTGCGTACGCCGGCCTCGACGAACGGCGGCTTGGTGACGACGAAGACCTCGCCGCGGCCGCGGACGTCGACCAGGACCTCCGCGCCCAGCTGGACCTGCGCGTTGACCAGGGCCAGGGCAATGCCCTTGCGCAGCGTCGGGCTGAAGGTGCCCGAGGTGACGTGCCCGACGGGCAGGTCGCGGGTGATCTTGACGCTCATGCCGGGGCGGGCGATGCCGCGCCCGGTGGCCACGAGGCCGCGGAGCACGACCCGGGGCCTGGCCGCACGCTGCTCGGTGAGCACCTCGCGACCCCAGAACTCCGGCTTGTCCCAGCCCACGGCCCAGCCGAGCCGGGCCTGCACCGGGGTGACGTCGAGGGAGATGTCCTGGCCGTGGAGCGGGTAGCCCATCTCGGTGCGCAGCGTGTCGCGGGCGCCGAGCCCGCAGGGCACCAGCCCGACCGGTCCTCCCGCGGCTAGCAGGGCGTCCCACAGGGCCGGGGCGACCTCGGCCGGCGCGACGAGCTCGTAGCCGCGCTCGCCGGTGTAGCCCGTGCGGCAGACCACCACCTCGGCACCCTCGACCCCGTCGAGGCGAGCGACGCGGAAGGACATGTAGTCGTGGCCGGTCGGCAGGCCCACGGCCTCGAGCACCTGGTCCGCGAGCGGACCCTGCACGGCCAGCACCGCGTGGGTCGTGTGCTGGTCGGTGACCTCGACTCCGGCCGGGGCGGCCGCCCGGAGGCGGCGCAGGATCTCGGCGGTGTTGGCGGCGTTGGGCACCAGCAGCACGTGGTCGTCGTCGTGGACGTAGGCGATCAGGTCGTCGACCACGCCACCGGTCGCGTCGTCGCAGACCAGGGTGTACTGCGCCTGGCCGGGCCCGATCCGGCGCAGGTCGTTGGTCAGGCAGCGGTTGAGCAGCTCCAGCGCACCGGGGCCGCGCACGTCGATCTTGCCGAGGTGGCTGACGTCGAAGACGCCGACGGCCTCGCGCACGGCCGCGTGCTCCTTGAGGACGCCGGTGTACTCCAGGGGCATCTCCCACCCGCCGAACTCGGCCAGCTTGGCGCCGAGGGCGACGTGGCGCTCGTGCAGGGGCGAGTGCTGGAGCGAGGCGGACGGCGAGGCGGGCATGGTCGGCAAGTTACCGCAGCGCGAGTGGCTCACCGGCTGCCCCTACGATGCCCAGGGTGACGACGTACACGCTGCGCAAGGGAAGCCCCGCCAAGACCCGGACCGACGTGGTCGTCGTCGGAGCGGTGCGCTCCGCCGGGGGTGACGTCAGGGTCGCGTCGGGCGGCGAGGACGTCGCCGCGGCGTACGGCCGTCGCTTCAAGCCGCTGCTCAGCTCGATGACCTTCCGCGGCGAGCCCGGCGAGACGCTGCGGGTGCCGAGCCCCGACGGCGTCCGCGCCGGCCAGCTGCTGCTGGTGGGCCTGGGAGCCGAGGACGCCGTCGACGCCCACGTCGTACGCCGGGCCGCGGGGACCGCCGCCCGCTCGCTGGGCAACGCCGCCTCCGTCGCGCTCGCGCTGCCGGCCGACGACCCGACGCTGGTCGCGGCGGTCGCGGAGGGATTCATCTCCGGCCTCTACTCCTTCACCACCTACAAGTCCGGGTCGGAGCCGACCGCGGTCTCCGACGTGCTGCTGCTGAGCCCGGTCGCCCGCGACGAGGACGCCGTCGCGGCCCTCGAGCGGGCCCGCACCGTCGCCGAGCACGTCGACCAGGCCCGCGACTGGGTCAACACCCCGCCCAACGACCTCTACCCCGAGACGTTCGCCGATCGTGTCGTCGAGCTGGTCGAGGGCCGCCGGGGCAAGGGCCCCCGGGTCGAGGTCGAGGTGCTCGGCCCCGACGAGCTCGCCGAGCTGGGCTGCGGCGGCATCCTGGGCGTCGGCCAGGGCTCCCACCGGCCGCCGCGGCTGGTGCGGCTGACCTGGGCACCGCCCGGCGCGACCTCCCACGTGGCCCTGGTCGGCAAGGGCATCACCTACGACTCCGGCGGCCTCACCATCAAGTCCGGCGCCGGCATGGCGACGATGAAGAACGACATGGGCGGGGCGGCGGCCGTGATCGCCGCGACGCTGGCGATCGGCGCCCTCGGGCTGCCCGTCGCGGTCACGGCGTACGCCCCGATGGCCGAGAACATGCCCGGCGGCGGCGCGATGCGCCCCGGCGACGTGCTGACGATGCGCGACGGCCAGACCGTCGAGGTCACCAACACCGACGCCGAGGGCCGGCTGGTGATGGCCGACGCGCTGGCGCTGGCGGTCGAGCAGTCGCCCGACGTGCTGCTCGACGTCGCCACCCTGACCGGCGGGTGCGTCGTCGCGCTCGGCGAGAAGGTCGCGGGCCTGATGGGCGACGACGCCACCACCGCGGCCCTCACCGAGGCGGCCGGCCGCAGCGGCGAGAAGCTGTGGCGGCTCCCGATCCCCGAGGAGTCGCGCAAGGCGGTCGTCGACACCGAGATCGCCGACGTGCTGCAGGCCAACTGGGTGCGCTGGGGCGGCACGCTGTACGCCGCGGCGTTCCTGGAGCGCTTCACCGGCGACGTCCCGTGGGCGCACCTCGACATCGCCGGGCCGGCCTGGAACGGCGGCGGCGCCTCGGGACACGTGCCGACGGGGGCGACCGGCTACGCCGTCACCACGCTGGTGGAGTACGCCGCCGGACTCGTGCCCGCGGAGCCGTCGACCGACTGAGCCGGCTCAGCGACCGGCGTCGTCGTCCTGGACGCTGCGCCGCAGCAGGTCCTTGCGGGCCTGCGACTGCCGGTGGTTCCACTCCCGCATCCGCTGCGGGATGCCGACCAGCCCCGCGTCGTACGACGGGACGCCGTGGCGGTTGCAGAAGTCGTGCGCCCAGCGCACGCTCGGCACCCGTCGCCGGGTCCACTCCCCGTCGTGGGCCACGAGGAGCAGGGTCACGTCGGTGACCGTCGTCCGCGGCTCGACGAAGCCCTCGACGCCACGGCGGGCCGCGATGAACTCGCGCAGGTGCTGCTCGTCGGCGGCGTCGGAGGCACGCACCACGGGACCGTCACCGGAGACCCGGCGCCGGCCACGTCGGAAGCGGTCGCGCAACCTCATGCCGCACAGTGTGCGGCATCGCCGGTGACCGCGCGGGCAGACGGCGCGACTCGGGGTCGGCGGCTACCGACGGGTCACCAGGGCTCCTCCGCGCCGTCGGGGCGAGGTGGTTGGATGGACGCGGACATGCGACAGGGGAGGTTCGACGTGCCAGAGGGCTCGGGTGAGTTCGACGTCGTCGTGCTCGGGGCTGGCTCGGGCGGCTACGCCTGTGCGCTGCGCGCAGCCCAGCTCGGCCTGAGCGTCGCCCTCGTCGAGAAGGACAAGGTCGGCGGCACCTGCCTGCACGTCGGCTGCATCCCCACCAAGGCCCTGCTCCACGCCGCCGAGGTCGCCGACTCCGCGCGGGAGTCCGAGCAGTTCGGAGTCCGCGCCACGCTCGAAGGCATCGACATGGCCGGCGTCAACGCCTACAAGGACGGCGTCGTGTCCCGGCTGCACAAGGGCCTCACCGGCCTGGTGTCCAGCCGCGGCATCACCGTCGTCCAGGGCACCGGGCGCCTCACCGGTCCGCGCACGGTCGAGGTCGACGGGGCGTCGTACACCGGGAGGAGCGTGGTGCTCGCCTCCGGCTCCTTCTCCCGCACCCTGCCCGGCGTCGAGGTCGACGGCACCCGCGTGCTGACCTCCGAGCAGGCGCTCGGGCTGACCGAGGTGCCGCGCTCGGTGGTCGTGCTCGGCGGGGGCGTGATCGGCGTGGAGTTCGCCAGCGTGTGGCGCTCCTTCGGCGCCGAGGTCACCATCCTCGAGGCGCTTCCCCACCTCGTGCCGAGCGAGGACGAGCAGTCCTCCAAGTCGCTCGAGCGGGCGTTCCGCAAGCGCGGCATCCGCTTCCACCTCGGCACCCGCGTCGAGTCGGTCAAGGCCACTGACGCCGGCGTCGTGGTCACCGTCGAGGGCGGCGCCACCCACGAGGCCGACCTGCTGCTGGTCGCGGTCGGCCGCGGCCCGGTCACCGACGGCCTGGGGTACGCCGAGCAGGGCGTCACCCTCGACCGCGGCTTCGTCGTCACCGACGAGCGCTGCCGCACCTCCGTCGAGGGCGTGTACGCCGTCGGCGACATCGTCCCCGGCCTCCAGCTCGCCCACCGCGGGTTCGCCCAGGGCGTCCTGGTCGCCGAGCAGGTCGCCGGCCTCGACCCGCGCCCGGTCGAGGAGTCGACCATCCCGCGGGTGACCTACTCCGAGCCCGAGGTCGCCTCCGTCGGCCTCACCGAGGCACAGGCGCGCGAGCGCCACGGCGACGAGGTCGAGACGCTGACCTACGACCTCGGCGGCAACGGCAAGAGCCAGATCCTCAAGACCCAGGGCTTCGTCAAGCTCGTGCGCCGCACCGACGGCCCCGTCCTCGGCGTCCACCTGGTCGGCTCCCGCGTCGGCGAGCTCATCGGGGAGGCACAGCTGATCGTCGGCTGGGACGCCCACCCCGAGGACGTCGCCCCCTTCCTGCACGCCCACCCGACCCAGGACGAGGCGCTCGGCGAGGCCCACCTCGCCCTGGCGGGCAAGCCGTTGCACGCCCACTCCTGACCTGATAGCCCTGGACCACCCCGCCCCACCCGCATCCGTCCCCACCCCGTTCAGCACCCGTTTCGCACCACGAGCAAAGGAACCCGATGTCGACTCCCGTGAACCTCCCCGCACTGGGCGAGTCCGTCACCGAAGGCACGATCACCCGCTGGCTGAAGTCGGTCGGTGACGCCGTCGAGGTCGACGAGCCGTTGCTCGAGGTCTCGACCGACAAGGTCGACACCGAGATCCCCTCCCCGGTCGCCGGCACGCTGCTGGAGATCAAGGCCGAGGAGGACGAGACCGTCGAGGTCGGCGCCGAGCTGTGCGTCGTCGGCGACGAGGGCGAGGGCGGCGGGGACGAGTCCGGCGCCGCGGAGCCCGAGGCCCAGCCCAAGGACGAGGCCGAGTCGGAGAAGAAGGCCGCTCAGGAGGAGGAGCACGCCGCGGAGACCGGCGAGCTCCCCGACGGTGACGAGACCCCCGAGTCCGAGAAGGACGACGCCCGCGCCGAGGACGAGCCCGCCGCCGAGCAGGCGGCGTCCGACGACGAGCCGGCCCCGAAGAAGTCGAGCGGCGGTGGCGGCACCCCCGTCACGCTCCCCGCCCTGGGCGAGTCGGTCACCGAGGGCACCGTCACCCGCTGGCTGAAGTCGGTCGGCGACGAGGTCGCCGTCGACGAGCCGCTGCTCGAGGTCTCCACCGACAAGGTCGACACCGAGATCCCCTCCCCCGTGGCCGGCACGCTCCAGTCCATCTCCGTCGAGGAGGACGAGACCGTCGAGGTCGGTGCCGAGCTCTGCGTGGTCGGCGACGGCTCCGCGGCCTCCGACTCCGACGACGAGCCGGAGCCCGAGAAGGAGCCCGAGGCCGAGAAGGAGCCGGAGCCCGAGCCCGAGGCCCAGAAGGAGCCCGAGCAGGAGGAGCCGGCCGCCGAGCCGGAGCCGGAGAAGCGCGAGGACCCGGTCAAGGCCGAGCCGGCGGCCGAGGAGACCCCCGCGCCGACCAAGCAGGACAAGCAGGAGCAGCCCTCGGGCGGCTCGTCGTCGGGCGCGCAGTCGTCGGGCGGCTCGTCGGGCGGGCAGTCCTCGTCCGAGGGCGGCACCTACGTCACGCCGCTGGTGCGCAAGATGGCCGCCGAGCACGGGGTGGACCTCTCCTCCATCACCGGCACCGGCGTGGGCGGTCGGATCCGCAAGCAGGACGTCCTCGCGGCGGCCGAGTCGGCCAAGCAGGCCAGCGCTGCCCCGGCCGCGGAGGAGCCGGCCGCCGAGTCGGCCCCGGCCGCCTCGGAGTCGACCCCCAGCCCGCTGCGCGGCAAGACCGAGAAGGTCTCCCGGCTGCGCAAGGTGATCGCCACCCGGATGCGCGAGTCGCTCCAGACCTCCGCGCAGCTGACCCAGGTCGTCGAGGTCGACGTCACCAACATCGCGCGGCTGCGCGACAAGGAGAAGGCCGACTTCCTGGCCCGCGAGGGCGTCAAGCTGTCCTACCTGCCGTTCTTCGCCAAGGCGGCGGTCGACGCGCTGAAGTCGCACCCGGCGCTCAACGCGACCTTCGACCTGGAGGCCGGCGAGGTGACCTACCACGACAGCGAGAACGTCGCCTTCGCGGTGGACACCGAGAAGGGTCTGCTGACCCCCGTCGTCAAGGACGCCGGCGACCTCTCCATCGCCGGCCTGGCGAAGAAGATCGCCGACGTCGCGCAGCGCACGCGCACCAACAAGATCGGTCCCGACGACCTGTCGGGCGGCACCTTCACGATCACCAACCTCGGCAGCGTCGGCGCCCTGTGGGACACCCCGATCATCAACAAGCCGCAGGTCGCGATCCTGGGGCCGGGCACCGTCGTCAAGCGCGCGGTCGTCATCGACGACCCCAACCTCGGCGAGACGATCGCGGTGCGCCACATGGTCTACCTGGCGCTGACCTACGACCACCAGCTGGTCGACGGCGCCGACGCGGGCCGCTTCCTCCAGGACGTCAAGGGTCGCCTGGAGGCCGCCAAGTTCGACGTCTGACCCTGGTCACGCCTGGGCCGGTCCGGTTTCCCAGGTGATGAACCCGAACTGCCTCTGTGCACACACCACGTCGTGTGCACAGAGGCAGTTCTGCGTGCGAGGAGACCGCCTGCTCCGGCGTACGACGCTCAGGCGGCCAGGCGCGCCAGCACGGCGCGCACCCGGGCGGCGGTCTGCTCCGGGTGCTCGAGGTCGGCCCACACCAGCCGCACGAACCGGTAGCCGGTCAGCTCGCGCACCAGGTCCTCGCGCTGCTTCTCCCGGAACACCGCGTCCCCGGGCAGCTCCCAGGGGCGGAGGTAGCGGCCGTACTTGACGCGGCCGTCGAACTCGCCGAACACGCCGTGCTCGTGCCACGCGAAGTCGACCCGCGCGACCACGCGCCCGGAGGCGTCCCGCACCGCGTGCTGCCGGGCGGGGCGCGGGAGGCCGTGCCGCCAGAAGAGGTACGCCGCGCGGGTCTCCCCCGGCGACTCCGACCGCCCGTCCATGTGGTGCAGCACGACGTGGATCTTCTGGGCTCCCGGACGGTGCGTCATGCCCGCGAAGGTGCGCCGCAGCTCGTCGCGCTCGGTCTTCTCGAGGTGCAGGGCCGAGTCGGCGGAGACCAGGGCCGACTCCAGCCCGGTCACCGTCGCGGTCTCGACGACCGACCTCGCCACGCCGAGCACCGGGACGTCGCCGACGGTCTCGACGTCGTCGTCGCTGCACGCCGCGACGTGGTGGACGACGTCCTTCTCGCGCCGGGCGGCCCCGGTGTCGAGTCGCGTGACGTGGACCCGCGAGAGGTCGGCACCCCACACCGCGACCCCGTGGGCCAGCAGCGCCGTGGTGTGGCTGAGCGCCACCGGCCCCGGTGTCGTCCGCAGGACCGCGCGCGCCAGCAGCAGGTGCCGTTCGTCGGGGGTGCTCGTGCGCCAGGTGTCGCCGAAGCAGTAGGCGCCGTGCCGGACGCGGTGCCACTCGCCGCCACGCACCCGCCGGGCGATGGTCTTGTCGTCGTAGCCGCACTCCAGCGCCTCGCGGCGCAGGAACACTCCGTCGGTCAGCGCGATGACGCGCAAGGGGTCGTCCATGCGACGAGGGTCGGCCGGTCGGGCAGCGCGGCCCAGCAGCCGCCGGGATCTGTGGACGAGGCGGGTACCGAGCTCGCCTGTGGAGGCGAGGTGGCGCCCGGCGTACCCCGCACAGCGAACTGCCTCCTCGCACACGACGCGACGTGTGCGAGGAGGCAGCTCGGGTTCATCACCTGGGAAACCGGCCGGGCCGGCCCCGGTGACGAGCGACCTACATGTGGATCATGTGCCCGGCGATCCCCTCGACGGCCTCCTTGACGGCCTCGGAGAGGGTCGGGTGGGCGAAGACGTTGCGGGCGACCTCGTCGGCGGTGAGGTCCCACTTCTGGGCCAGGGTCAGCGCGGGCAGCAGCTCGGTGACGTCGGGGCCGATGAGGTGGGCGCCGATGATCTCGTTGTGCGCGGCGTCGGCGACGATCTTGACGAAGCCGACGCTGTCGCCGAGGCCCTTGGCCTTGCCGTTGGCCGAGAACGGGAACTTGGCGACCTTGACGTCGTAGCCCTTGTCCTTGGCCTGCGCCTCAGAGTAGCCGAAGGAGGCGATCTGCGGCTGGCAGTACGTCGCCCGCGGGATCATGTCGAAGTCGATCTCGATGGTCTCGTGGTCCGCGATCGTCTCGGCGGTGACGATGCCCATCGCCTCGGCGGTGTGGGCGAGCATCAGCTTGCCGGTGACGTCGCCGATCGCCCAGACGCCGTCGACGTTGGTGCGGCCGCGGGCGTCGACCTCGATCGCGCCGCGCTCGGTGGTCTTCACGCCGGTCTGGTCGAGGCCGTAGCCGTCGAGGCGGGGTGCGAAGCCGATGGCCTGGAGGACCTTGTCGGTCTCGATGACCTCCTCCTTGCCGTCCTTGGAGACGGTGACCTTGACGCCGGAGCCGGTGTCCTCGATCTTCTCGACCTTGGTCTTGAGCAGGACCTTCACGCCAAGCTTCTTGTAGTGCTTGGCGAGCTCCTTGGAGACCTCAGCGTCCTCGGTGGGCACCATGCGGTCGAGGAACTCCACGATGGTGACGTCGACGCCGAAGTTCTTCATCACGTAGGCGAACTCCACGCCGATGGCGCCGGAGCCGGCGATCACGATCGAGCCGGGGAGCTTGTCGTCGAGGATCTGCTCCTCGTAGGTCACGACGTTGTCGCTGAGCGAGGTGCCGGGCACGAGGCGGGTGGTGGCGCCGGTCGCGATGATGACGTTGTCGGCGGTGACGGTGCGCTTCGACCCGTCGTCGAGCTCGACCTCGATCGTCTTGGCGTCGGTGAAGGTCCCCCAGCCGTGGATCTCCTCGATCTTGTTCTTCTTCATCAGGAAGTGGACGCCCTTGACGATGGACTCCGAGACCTCGCGCGAGCGTGCGTGGGTCGGCTTGTAGTCCATCGAGACGTCGCCGGTGATGCCGAAGACGTCCTTTTCGTGGGTCAGGATGTGGGAGAGCTCGGCGTTGCGGAGCAGCGCCTTGGAGGGGATGCAGCCGACGTTGAGGCACACCCCGCCCCAGTACTGCTTCTCGATCACGCCGACCTTGAGGCCGAGCTGCGAGGCGCGGATGGCGGCGACGTAGCCACCGGGGCCCGCACCGAGGACGACGACATCGAAATCACTCACGGGGCCGAGCCTATTGCGTCGGGGTCTGCCCGGGGCAAGTGGCAGGGCGAGCGGCAGGCACGGGGCGCGGCCCCGGTCGCCCTGCCGACCACCCCGGTGGGACGCTTCAGGCATGCGCTTACTGATCGCGGGCTCCTCCGGCTTCCTGGGCACCCAGCTGCGTGAGCGGCTCGTCGCCACCGGCCACGACGTCACCTCCCTCGTACGCCGCGCCCCCGGCAGCCAGGAGCTCCGCTGGGACCCGTACGCCGCCCCGCTGGGCGTCGAGGTCGTCGAGAACCACGACGTGGTGGTCAACCTGGCCGGCTCGCCGCTGGTCGGCAACCCCCACTCGAGCCGGTGGGCGCGCGAGCTGATGAACAGCCGGATCACCACCACCTCGGTGCTGGCCGACGCGATCGCCGCCTCGTCGGCCAAGCCGGTGTTCCTGGCCGGCAACGGCATCAGCTTCTACGGCGACCACGGCTCCGAGCCGCTGACCGAGCAGGCCCACTCCCGCGGCGACGCCCTGCTGACCCGCGTCTCCCGCGCCTGGGAGGCCGCCGCCGAGCCCGCGTCGCAGGCCGGCGCCCGCGTGGTCGTGCTGCGCACCTCGCCGGTCTTCGACCGCCGCTCGATGCCGCTCAAGGGGCTGCGGCTGCTCTTCTCGGCCGGCCTCGGGGGCAGGCTCGGCGACGGCACCCAGCACATGCCGGTGATGAGCGCCCGCGACTGGGTCGACGCCGTCATCCACACCGCCACGCACGACGTCGAGGGCCCGGTGAACCTCTGCTCCGAGGTCACCCCGACCAACGCCGAGTTCACCGAGGCGCTGGGCTCGCTGCTGCACCGGCCGGCCGTCGTGCCCGCCCCCGCGGTGGTGCTGCGCAAGGCCGGCGGCGAGCTGGGCGGCCTGGTGCTCGACTCGGTCAACGCCGTGCCCGAGGCGCTGACGCGCAGCGGCTACACCTGGCACGACGCGGACGTCCGCGCGGTGCTCGCGGAGGGCCTCTCCCCCAGCCGGTGACGGGTCTCGTGACGGTTGCTGCGCAACCTCCTCGGCCACCCGAGCCGGCTGGTCGGGGAAGGCGCGCAGCGCCTGTCACGAGACCCGCCCGCCCACGCGCCAGCCGTCGCCGCGACGCACGAGCTCGACCCGACGGGTGACCACCGGTCCGCTGCGCAGCGCCCGGACGCGTCCGTCCTCGACCAGCTCGCCGCCGGCGACCCGGTCGACCACACGCAGCCGCCACCGACCGGGCGCGGCCCCCACCACGTCGACGGCGAAGACCTGGGTGGTGAGCCGACGCACCCGGACGCCGCGGGCGGCGTACTCCCCCAGCAACCGCACGTCGGACCGCCCGGCCCGCGACCCGGGCACGTAGAGCCGCCGCAGCCGCTCGGCGTCGCCCGCCGCCCACGCCGCCGCCCGCCGCCGGTCCCAGGCCCGCAGCACCCCGAGGGGTCCCGTCCCGGCCGCAGGGGACGGCGCGACCGCCGCGGGCTCGGCCGCCTGGACCGGCGAGGGTGTCTCCCGACCCGTCCACGCCGCCAGCGCGACCAGCACCGCGCACAGCCCGAGACCCACCGCCCGCCACACCGTCATGCGCCCAGGCTGCCCGCTCCGGGGCGTTCGTGGTCGGTCGTCCACAGGCGGATCGCGCCGCGGAGCGAGATACCGTGGCCGGGTGGCCGAGCTGCAGTTCCTGGACCTGACCGACGCCCCCGTGGACTACCTCGAGGCGTGGGAGCGGCAGCGAGCCGTGCACGCCGAGGTCGTCGCCGGTGGTCCGGGCACGACCCTGCTGCTCGAGCACCCGCCCGTCTACACCGCCGGCAAGCGCACCGAGCCCCACGAGCGGCCCACCGACCTCTCGAGCGCGACCGGCGAGCCGGTGCAGGTCGTCGACGTCGACCGCGGCGGCAAGATCACCTTCCACGGCCCCGGACAGCTGGTCGGCTACCCGATCGTGGCGCTGCCCGACCACGTGCTGGTCGTGGACTACGTGCGCCGCGTCGAGGAGGCCCTGATCCTGGTCTGCGCCGACCTCGGCGTCACCACCGCGCGGGTGCCCGGACGCAGCGGCGTGTGGCTGCGCGCGACCCCCGCGACCGACGCCGGCCCCGGCCGCCCCGAGCGCAAGATCGCGGCGCTGGGCATCCGCGTCGCCCGTGGCGTCACGATGCACGGCTTCTCGCTCAACTGCGACGTCGACCTGGAGTGGTACGACCGGTTCGTGCCCTGCGGCATCGACGACGCCGGCGTCACCACGCTCAGCGCGGAGCTCGGCCGCCGGGTCACCGTCACCGAGGTGCTGCCGCTGGTGCGGGCGCGGCTGACCGAGCTGCTCGCCTGGGAGCCGTACGCCGCGACGCCCGACTACGACGCCCGCCCCGAGCCGGGCCGCCGGCCCGCCGTGGCGAGGGAGCACGCGGACCTGCGTGTCCCCGTGCTCAATCCGCGGGGCTGACCGACCGCTGCGCCATGCTGGACCGGTCCAGGACCGGGCGGCTGACGAGGGGTGCACGTCGCATGAGCGAGCTCGTGATCGAGACGAGCGACCTGCGCAAGGTCTACCGCTCCGGGCTCCGCCGCCACGCCGCGCTCGACGGGCTCGACCTCGCCGTCCCCGCGGGCGGCGTCCACGGCTTCCTGGGCCCCAACGGCTCGGGCAAGACCACCACGCTGCGGCTGCTGCTGGGCCTCGCGCGCCCCACGAGCGGCGAGATGCGGCTCTTCGGCACCGACGTGCCCGCCGGGCTGCCCGAGGTGCTGGGCCGGGTCGGCGCGGTCGTCGAGGCGCCCCACTTCGTGCCCACGCTCTCGGGCCGCAAGAACCTCGGCCTGCTCGCCCGCACCGTCGGCGCCCCCCGCGGCGCCGTCGAGTCGGCGCTCGACCAGGTCGGGCTCGAGCGCCGCGACCGCACGTCGTACGCCGCCTACTCCGGCGGCATGCGCCAGCGCCTGGCCATCGCCTCGGCGCTGCTCAAGGACCCCGACCTGCTGATCCTCGACGAGCCCACCAACGGCCTGGACCCGGCCGGCATCAGCTCGATCCGCGACCTGGTGCGCAACCTCGGCGACTCCGGCGTCACGGTGCTGCTGAGCTCGCACATCCTGGCCGAGGTGCAGCAGGTCTGCCACTCGGTCTCGATCGTGGGCCGCGGCCGGCTGCTCGCCTCCGGGCCGGTGCAGGACCTGCTCGGCGACACGGTCTCGCGCACCCGCCTCGTCGTCGCCGACCCCCGCGGGGCGCAGCACTTCCTCGAGACCGCCGGCCACACCGTCACCCGCGACGGCGCCGCCCTCGTCGTCGAGGGCCACGGCGACCCGGCCGGGCTGACCCGGCTGCTGGCCGGGCGCGGTCTCTTCGTCAGCGAGCTGACCGAGGTGCGCCCGACGCTGGAGACGTTCTTCCTGGGCCTGACCGGTCGTCGTGACGGGCAGCGCGACCAGGAGGAGGCCTCGTGACGCGCCTGCTGCTGGTCGAGCTGAGCCGGTTCCGCACCCGCCGCAGCATCGCCCTGCTGGTGCTCGGCACCGTCGTCGCCGCTGCCCTGGTGGCCGGCCTGACGGCCTACCAGACGCGCCCGCTGACCCAGGCCGAGCGCGTCGACGCGCAGGCCCAGGTCGACCTCGCCGGGCGCGACCCGCAGGTGCGCTCGGAGCTGCGGGCCTGCCGCGAGGCGCCGACGGACTACCTCGGCCCCGAGGCGGAGGCGGCCGACTGCGCGTCGGCGCTGCTGCCCGCCGCCGACAGCTTCTACCCCCGCGAGGCGCTCGACCCCGTCGTGGTCCGCGAGGGTCGTGGCGTGCAGGTCGGGCTGCTGGTCGCGGGGCTGCTGATCGTCGCCGGCAGCACCTTCGCCGGCGGCGACTGGGGCTCGGGCTCGATGGCCACCCAGCTGCTCTTCGAGGGCCGCCGGCGACGGGTCTGGCTGGCCAAGGCGGGCGCGGTGGTCCTGGGCTGCGCCGTGACCGCGCTCGTTGCCCTGGCGGCCTTCTGGGCCGTGCTGCTGCTCGTCGCCCGCGCCCGCGGGGTGACCGTGGGCGGCGGCGAGCTGGCCGACGTCGCGCTCCAGGTCGGCCGCGGGGTCGCCCTGTCCGCCGCCGCGGGTCTCGGCGCCTTCGCCCTCACCATGGTCTTCCGCCACACCGTGGCCACGCTCGCGCTGCTGTTCGTCTACGCCGTGGGCGGCGAGGTCGCGGTCAGCCTCCTGCCGATCGACGGCGCCGGCCGCTGGGCCGTCGGCACCAACGCGGTCGGCTGGCTGCGCACCGACTACACCTACGACGACCCGTCGGCCACGTGCTCGCTGCTGGGCCGCTGCTCGCAGCTGCAGGTGCTGACGCACACCGAGGCGGTGCTGTTCCTGGGCGTGCTCCTGGTGCTCGCCTGCGTCGTCTCGCTGGCGTGGTTCTCGCGTCGCGACGTCTAAGCGCCGAGCACGACCGCCGGCTCGGGGAGACCTGCGTCACCGACGTACGCTGGGACGGTGACCCAGGTAGCAAGTGAAGGCCGCAAGCTCCTCCGCCTCGAGGCCCGCAACGCCGAGACCCCCATCGAGCGCAAGCCCGAGTGGATCAAGACGCGCGCCAAGATGGGCCCGCAGTACACCGAGCTGCAGAAGCTCGTGAAGTCCGAGGGCCTGCACACCGTCTGCCAGGAAGCCGGCTGTCCCAACATCTACGAGTGCTGGGAGGACCGCGAGGCGACCTTCCTCATCGGCGGCGACCAGTGCACCCGTCGCTGCGACTTCTGCCAGATCGACACCGGCAAGCCGCAGCCGCTCGACCGTGACGAGCCCCGTCGTGTCGCGGAGTCCGTGCAGACGATGGGCCTGCGCTACGCCACAATCACCGGCGTCGCCCGCGACGACCTGCCCGACGGCGGCGCCTGGCTGTACGCCGAGACGGTGAAGCAGATCCACGAGCTCAACCCCGGCACCGGCGTGGAGAACCTCATCCCCGACTTCAACGGCCGCCCCGAGCTGCTCCGCGAGGTCTTCGAGAGCCGCCCCGAGGTGCTCGCCCACAACGTCGAGACGGTGCCGCGCATCTTCAAGCGGATCCGCCCGGCGTTCACCTACGAGCGCTCGCTCGACGTGATCACCCAGGCCCGCGCGTTCGGCCTGGTGACCAAGTCCAACCTGATCCTCGGCATGGGCGAGACCCGCGAGGAGATCCACCAGGCGCTGGTCGACCTGCACGCCGCGGGCTGCGAGCTGATCACCATCACGCAGTACCTCCGGCCCTCGCCGCGCCACCACCCCGTGGAGCGCTGGGTCAAGCCGGAGGAGTTCGTCGAGATGACGACCGAGGCCGAGGAGATCGGGTTCGCCGGCGTGCTGAGCGGGCCGCTGGTGCGGTCCTCCTACCGCGCCGGTCGTCTCTACCAGCAGGCCATCGAGGCGCGCGAGACCGCGTCCTGACCCTCCCCGGTCCCGTCTGAGAGACTGGGCGACGGCCCACCCGAACCACCCGAAGGCATCACCCATGGCGACGAAGCTCGAGAAGCAGCCCAAGGCGAAGAAGGTCAAGGACCCCTCCAAGCCCGGTCGGATCGCACAGATCCGGCAGAGCTACACCATGACCAAGAAGTCCGATCCCCGGATCGGGCTGATCCTGCTGGGCACCTTCCTGCTCGCGGGCCTCGCTGGCTTCGCGCTGATGCTGCTGATCTTCCGCACGCTGTGGTTCCCGATCCTCATCGGCGTGCTCGTGGGCCTGTTCGCGGTGCTGGTGGTCTTCGGGCGCCGCGCCGCCACTGCGGCGTACAAGCAGATCGAGGGGCGTCCCGGTGCCGCAGCCGCCGCGCTGCAGCAGCTGCGCCGCGGCTGGAAGACCGATCCGGCCGTCGCGGTCAACAAGCAGCAGGACATCGTCACGCGCGTCGTGGGCCGTCCCGGCATCGTGCTGATCGGCGAGGGCAACCCGACCCGCCTCAAGGGCCTGCTGGCCTCCGAGCGCCGCCGCCACGAGCGGGTCGCCCGCGAGGTGCCGATCCACGAGCTGATCGTCGGCCGCGAGCCCGGACAGGTGCCGCTGCCCAAGCTGACCAAGACCGTCCAGAAGCTCGGCAAGGAGGTCAAGCCCGCCCAGCTGACCGACGTGCTCGCGCGCATCAAGGCCATCGACGCCCACCGCTCGGCCGTGCCCATGCCCAAGGGCCCGATCCCGACCTCGATGAAGGGCATGCGCGGCAACCTGCGCGGCCGTTAAGCGCTGGCGCTGCCCGACGGTCGCTCCGTAGCCTCGCCCGGGTGGAGGTCGTCTTCGAGCGCGTCGAGGGTCGCCGCTACCGCGTGGGCGTACGCCGCTCCGGCCGCCACGACACCGGCCCCGACGTGCCGCCCCGGGTGGGTGTCGGCGCCCCGGGCGGCGACGTGCCGCACGACCTGGTGCACCTCGCGATCGAGGAGGCGCTGGGGCTGCGGCTCGGCATCTTCGGCCAGGTCGCGGCCGGCGGTGACCTCGGCGGCTTCTTCACCCCGCCCCCGGCCGACCGCAGCCCCGTGAAGGACAAGCGGCGCTCGCAGCGCCTGGCCCGTGCCGGCCGCGACGACACCGCTTGCTCGGAGGCGCTGGCCGCCTGCGTCGGCCACGACGGCCGGCTCCGCCCCGACCTCCCGGCCGGTCTCGTCACGCCCGCCGAGCTCGCGCGGGTGCAGCGGCGGCTGACCGAGCTGTTCGACGCCTGGCGGGCCACTCCCCCGGGCGGCGAGCTCGTCGTGACCTGGCCCGAGCGCCTGACGGTGCGGCGGGGCGTGCTGCCGTCCTCCTGAGGAGGCGGGTCAGGCGGCTCGGCGGGCGCTGCGGGCGTCGTACGCCGCGGACTTGGTCCACAGGTCGTGCAGCCCGCGGCCGGTCGCCGACTGGAAGATGATCGGCGGCACGACCAGGCAGATCAGGAGCGTGCGCAGCAGGGTGGGGACGAAGGGCAGCAGCCGGCCGTCCTCGCGCAGCACGCGCACGCCCGTGCAGACCTGGCCGAACGAGCCGCCGACCAGCGCCGTCAGCAGCGTCACCTGCACCGCGAAGACGCCCAGGACCCACCAGCCCGACGACGGGTCGTCGAGGTAGCGGCCGAAGCCCACGATGCCCACGACGGCGAGGATCGAGGCGATCCAGTCGATGGCGAGGGCGAGGATGCGCCGCCCCCACGAGGCGTACTCAGGCACGCCGCGAGCCTAGCCAGGAGGGGGTCGTGGGCGACCGCTGGGTGACCGTCGTGTTACGTGCCCGAAACAATGTGGATACGGTCGTGCAACCACCCGTACGTAGTTTCGCGTCGTCGCGTCAGCACGCTGGCGCAGCGCTCACCATTTCCACGCGGTCGCAGGGCGGCCAAGGAGGACGAATGTTCAACAACAGCGAAGAGCTGCTGAAGTACGTCAAGGACGAGGGCGTCGAGATGGTCGACGTCCGTTTCTGCGACCTTCCCGGTGTGATGCAGCACTTCACCGTGCCGGTCTCGTCGTTCGACCAGTCGGTGTTCGACGACGGCCTGAGCTTCGACGGGTCCTCGATCCGTGGCTTCCAGGCGATCCACGAGTCCGACATGTCGCTGTTCCCGGACCCCACCACGGCCTACATCGACCCCTTCCGCACCGCCAAGACCCTCGTCGTGAACTTCTTCATCCACGACCCGATCACCGGCGAGGCCTACTCCCGCGACCCGCGCAACATCGCGCGCAAGGCGATGGCGTTCCTGCAGAGCACCGGCGTCGGCGACCAGGCGTTCTTCGCCCCCGAGGCCGAGTTCTACGTCTTCGACAACGTCCGTTTCGAGACCAAGGCCAACACCGGCTTCTACGAGATCGACTCCGAGGCCGGCGCCTGGAACTCCGGCTCCGAGGACAACAACCGCGGCTACAAGGTGAAGTACAAGGGCGGCTACTTCCCCGTCGCGCCGTACGACCACTTCGGCGAGCTGCGCGACGAGATGGTCATCGAGCTGGAGAAGTCCGGCCTCACCGTCGAGCGCGCCCACCACGAGGTCGGCACCGCCGGCCAGGCCGAGATCAACTACAAGTTCGACGAGCTGCTCAAGGCCGCCGACGACGTCATGAAGTTCAAGTACCTCGTGAAGAACGTCGCCTGGCGCAACGGCAAGACCGCGACCTTCATGCCCAAGCCGATCTTCGGTGACAACGGCTCCGGCATGCACGTGCACCAGTCGATCTGGAACAACGGCGAGCCGCTGTTCTACGACGAGACCGGGTACGCCGGCCTCTCCGACATGGCGCGCTACTACATCGGCGGCATCCTCAAGCACGCCCCGTCGCTGCTGGCCTTCACCAACCCGACGGTGAACTCCTACCACCGCCTGGTGCCCGGCTTCGAGGCCCCGATCTCGCTGGTCTACAGCCAGCGCAACCGCTCGGCCTGCGTGCGCATCCCGATCACGGGCGCCAACCCCAAGGCCAAGCGCATCGAGTTCCGCTGCCCCGACCCGTCGGCCAACCCCTACCTCGCCTTCTCGGCGCTGCTGCTGGCCGGCCTCGACGGCATCAAGAACAAGATCGAGCCCGCCGACCCGATCGACAAGGACATCTACGAGCTGCCGCCGGACGAGATGGCCGAGATCGACCAGGTCCCGACCTCGCTCAACGCGGTGCTCGACAACCTCGAGCGCGACCACGAGTTCCTCACCGAGGGCAACGTGTTCACCCCCGACCTGATCGAGACCTGGATCGACTTCAAGCGTCAGCAGGAGATCCTCCCCGTGCAGCTGCGTCCGCACCCGCACGAGTTCGAGCTCTACTACGACATCTGATCCACCCTTCGACGGGCTCGACCGGCACTCCGGTCGGGCCCGTCGTCACCCCTGCCGTCGGTCGCCACGTGCGGCCCCGCACGACACCCCCGGACGACTCCGCTGCAGTCGGTCGGGGGTGTTGTGCGTTCGGGTGCTGCAGTTGGCCCAGACCCGGAACACACCGCCGCCTGTCGGACGCGTGCATCACCGGACACGCAATGCCAGGGCCTCGTTGTCAAAGGGCACATCCGACCCAGGTTTCGGGCGGCTGTTCCAGGCGGCGACCAGCCGCGAGGCCCCGAGCGCCACCACGATGAGGCTCGACAGCAGGCAGGCCGCCATGGCGACGTGGGTCGCCTGGTCGAGAACCGCGGGCACCGACCGGTTCGCGTCGGCGTAGCCGAAGGCTCTTCCCCCGTGTGCCAGTAGGCGACGAACGCGGTCGCGGCGACGACCCCAACAGACGATGACCGTCCTGGAGACCCACCGAGGCTGGTGTGTCACCAGCAGCAGCACGAAGGTGGTGAGGACCAGTCCGGGGCCCATCGAGATGGCGGCCACGAAGGCAAGGTCGCCGATGGTGGTCATGAGCCTCAGTGTGCGGTGACAGACGTGCGGGGCCAGCTCCCGCATCTGACTCGCTCTGAGCCCTGAGGAACCGAGGCTCGCGTCTGCCTGCCGAACGTACGATCTGCCCAGATTCGGATGTTGGTGCGCAGATCAACGACCCGTGCCACCCTGTGCCGGTGACCGTGAGCACGAGGTGTCGACCATGCCGTGGTGCCGGCACCACGGCAGGCCCGGAGGGGTTCCCAGGCGGCCAGCCGTGAAGACAGCCGCGCTGCTGATCGTCGCGCTGATGACCGCTGGTTGCGCGGTCGCCCAGCCGACGGCGTCCGAACCCGAGGCGGCCGAGCCGACGGCGTCCGAGGCACCCACGGCCCCGACGCGGACTCCGTCCCGGGAACCGGTCGCGACGCAGACGCCTGAGGCACCGACCCCCACGAGGACTGAAGCCCGGGTCGAGCGCACCGGCGCCGCCGCCAGCGTGCCGCGCGCCGTCATCATCGAGCAGCTGGCCAAGCGCGCGGAGCGCATCGCCGCGTCCATGGCCAGCGCCTCTCCCGAGGTGCTGCCTACGGACGTCGACCCCGAGTCCAACCGCGGGCTCGGATATCGCCTGATGCTCCAGTTCGGCGTGGCAGCCGATCAGTGGCAGTACCTCGACCAGCTCTGGCAGCGCGAGTCCGGCTGGAACCACCTCGCCGAGAACCCGTCCTCCGGCGCCTACGGCATCCCGCAGTCGCTGCCGGGCTCGAAGATGGCGGACGTCGCGCCCGACTGGCGCACCAACGCCGAGACCCAGATCACCTGGGGGCTGGCCTACATCGCCGCGCGCTACGGCAACCCCCAGGGCGCGTGGGAACACTCCGAGCGCGTCGGCTGGTACTGACGACCGGCTCCGAGCGGTCGGGGGGAGCGGTGGGCAAAGGCGTCCCGTCGCTCGGCGGCCAGCGCTCTGCCGCCGACGACCAGCGAGGCCCGCACCCGAGGGACGACGCGCTAGCGTCGACGGAATGACTCTGAACCACGTGG
This sequence comes from Marmoricola sp. Leaf446, assembly GCF_001424755.1. Classification (GTDB taxonomy): domain Bacteria; phylum Actinomycetota; class Actinomycetes; order Propionibacteriales; family Nocardioidaceae; genus Marmoricola. The sequence continues at coordinate 1,218,241 of NZ_LMRF01000001.1, read as the reverse complement.
TCCGAGGGAGCGGTAGCCCGCTGCTGCTGGTGCACGGCCTGGGTGCTGGTTGGAGATCCTGGTCCCCGATCCTCGACGACCTCGCGAAGAGTCGCCGGGTCGTCGCGGTCGACCTGCCCGGGTTCGGTGAGACACCGCCGCTGGACGGCGAGGTCTCGATCGCCAGCTTGACCGACTCCGTCGTGGGCTTCATCCGCGAGCAGGGCCTGGACGGCGTCTCGACCGCCGGCCAGTCGATGGGCGGGCGGATCGTGCTCGAGCTCGCGCGCCGGGGCGTCGGCGGCGACACCGTGGCGTTGGACCCGGGCGGCTTCTGGAGCCCCCGCCAGCTCGCCGTCTTCGGCGCCACGCTGCGACCCTCGATCGCCCTGGTCCGCGTCCTGCGGGACAGGCTGCCGGCACTGCTGGGCAGCCCCGTGGGCAGGACGTTGCTGCTGGCTCAGCTGTCGGCCCGGCCGTGGGCACTGTCGACCGAGACCGTGCTGCCCGACGTACGCGGACTGGCCGATTCTCCCTCGACCTCGGCTGCCCTGGACGCCCTGACCACGGGCCCCACGCAGCAGGGAGCCCCGGCGGGCACGGTGCCCGGCCGGGTCACGATCGGGTGGGGTCGTCGCGACCTGGTGACCGTGCCCCGGCAGGCCACCCGTGCTCAGGAGCTCTTCCCCGACGCCGCGCTGCACTGGTTCGAGCGGTGCGGGCACTTCCCGCAGTGGGACGCACCGGACGAGGCCACCCGGCTGATCCTCGACAACACCGAGTGAGACCGGACTAGCGGGCGGCGATCCCGTCCAGCCGCAGCACGGACGATGCGTCCCGGTGCGCGCCGGAGCTGCCGACGTGCTCGTCGCTGATGCCGGGGCCGTTCTTGATGACGTGGACCAGCGCCATGCCGTGCCCCCGACCGAGGTCGAAGTCGTCCTTGAGCCAGGCCAGGATGTCGCCGGCCTTCGTGTCGGCACCGAAGCCGCGCGCGCGGGCGAGGTCGACGAGCTCCTGCGGGGTCCTGCCGGTCTTCTTCTCCGCGTTGTCGAGGTAGGCCTGGAAGGACATCGGGTGCTCCTGTCATCGAGGGGTGTCAGTAATTCGACCACCACCGACAGTGGAACTGATCGCTCAGCCGGTCGGCACGAGCAGCCGGACGTCGTCGACGACCGCCGAGCCCTCGTAGAAGTTGAGGTGGGGGTCGCCGATGACGAACGAGTCGGGGTACGCCGAGCCGGCCGGCCAGGTGTGGCGGGTGACGTACTTCCCGGCGGGTCCGGTGTGGGTGAGCGAGCGGTCGAAGCGGCCGTCGTACTCCCCCGGCTTCTGGTTGTAGTGCCAGATCGGGCGACCGCCCTCGACGAAGTCGTGGTGCAGCCGGTAGGTCGCCTGGCTGACGTGGCGGAACGGCCCGCTCAGCTCGATCGTGTAGCCGCTCGCGTCGCGCTCGACCGCGAACCGGTAGCGCTGGGTCGGCAGCAGCTCGGGGCGCAGCTCGACGCTGGAGGCGAGGTCGCGGAACTTCCCGCCCGGGCCCCACCGGCCGGCGCCGTCGAAGTCGCCGCAGGGCGTGCGGAAGAAGTACTGGTTGCCCACGTTGTTGTTCTCGCGCCGGAACGCGTCGCCGCGCACGAAGGCCGCGTTGACGGCGTTGTAGGTGCCGCTGAGCGTGCTCTCGAGCTGGCCGGTCGCGGGGTTGCAGATCGCGTTGGAGGCCGACCACGACGCCTGGCTGTTGTAGGAGTCGAGCACCACCTTGCGGCGGTAGTGGATGCCGGCGTTGCCGTGCGGCGCCCCGTTGGCGTGGTCGAGGATCGTCAGGAAGTAGAACCCGTTCTCCTTGGTCACGCTCGGGTAGCGGCAGCGCGACCGGCCCGGGATGGCGCCGGTGAACGTCCACGGGAACGCCGTCTTGCAGGTGCCGGTGCGGTAGCCGTTGGTCTTCCCGGCGTACGACAGCGAGCCGTTGCGCTTGCCGCCGAAGTCGATGCCGCGCAGCGTCATCTCCACGCGGTACGCCGCCGGCAGCGGCCGGGTGGGTCGGATCACCACGCCCGCGTCCCACGAGGGCTCGCTGATCCGCGCCGCGCGCTCGCCGTCGGGCAGCACCGTGGTCGCCAGGCCGGGGCTGGAGTCGGGCCGGCCGTCGCGGTTCTTGTCGACGGCGGCGACCTCGGCGGTCAGCCAGCCGTCGGTGCCGAAGGCGACCCGCTTGCGGAAGACGTGGAGCGTCCGCAGCTGCCGCGTCATCGCCGGGTCGCTGATCGCGTGCCAGACGCGGCCGTTGTCGTCGAGCTGGTCGACCGCCCAGGGGCTCGTCGCGCTCTGCGGGTCCTTGACCCAGCGCGCCCGGTCGACGGTCAGCGTCCTGGTGAAGTCCTCGGACCGGAGCACGCGCCACGCGGGTGCCGTACCGGGGTCGGCCGGCGGCTCGTCGTCGGCCGACGACGACGGCCCGACCCCGACCTGCACCCCGAGGGCGAGCGCCAGCACCGCACCCGCGAGCAGACCCGGTCGACGCATGAGATCCCCTCGGTGAGCAGCGACGCGTCACCGTACCCCCGCACCCCAGGCGGCGCAGGGTGTCCGACGGGACGGTGAGACGCCGGTCCACAGGGTCGGTCGAACGGCTTGACGAGTTCGAACATGTGTTCGATCCTTGACCCATGCCCGCCGCCAGCACCGCCCAGCTCGACCCGGGGCGGTCGGTCGTGGAGCAGCTGCGTGAGCGGGTCGCTGCCATGGAGCGTAGGACCACGGGCGAAGTCGTGCCCACGCTCGCCGGGCTCACCGACGTGCTGCCGCTCCGTGCCGGGTCGGCCTACGCGGTCGACTCGGCCTCGCTGGCGCTCGCGCTGGCGGCGGGTGCCTCCCAGGCCGGGGCGTGGGTCGGGTTCGCCGGCTGCCCCGACTTCGGGGCCGAGGCCGCGGCGGGCCTGGGCATCGAGCTCTCGCGCACGGTGCTGGTGCCGGACCCCGGCGAGCACTGGGTGGAGGTGACGGCAGCCCTGGTCGACGTCCTGCGCGTGGTGGTGCTGCGACCGCCCGCGTCGGTGAGCGAGAAGACCGCGGCCGTGCTGGGCTCGCGACTCCGCAACCGCTCGGCGGTGCTCGTGGTCCACGGCCGGTGGCCTCGCGTCGAGGCGCGGCTCAGCACGGTGGAGTCCGCGTGGGAGGGCCCCACGACCGGCCCCGGGGAGCTGCAGGAGCGACGTGCCGGAGTGCTCGTGCACCGCGGGTCACGGCCGCCCCGGCGCATAGACCTGAGCTGGCCCGACGTCGCCCGCGTCGACCCCGTCGACCCCGTCGAGCAGCAGCCCGTCGTCCGACGGGCCATCGGATGAGGGTCATGGTCGTGTGGTGCCCCGACTGGTCGGTGGTCGCCGCGCTCGAGGAGGCCGGGGCGTCGTCACGCTCCCCCGCGGCCGTGCTGCACGCCAACCTCGTCGAGGTCTGCAACGGCCCTGCCCGTGCCGAGGGCGTACGCCGCGGCCAGCGGCGCCGCGACGCGCAGGCCCGGTGCCCCGACCTGGTGCTGCTGCCCGCCAACCCCGACCGCGACGCCCGCGCCTTCGAGCCGGTCCTGGCCACGGTCGAGGACCTGCGTCCCGGGGTGGCGGCGCTGCGGCCCGGTCTGCTCGCCGTCCGGGCGCCCGACCGGTGGTACGGCAACGAGACCTACGCCGCCGCCACGGTCGCGGAGGCGCTCGTCGGGATCGGCGTCAGGGACGTCCGTCTCGGCGTCGCCGACGACCTCTTCACCGCCGAGCAGGCCGCCCGCACCGCCGACGCCCAGTCGTGGACGGTCGTGCCTCCCGGGGGCTCCCCCGACTTCCTGCGCGGCCTCCCCGTCTCGGTGCTGGCCGACGAGGGCGCGCAGGGCCGCGAGCTGGTGAGCCTGCTCGAGCGCCTCGGGATGCGCTCGCTCGGCGACCTCGCCGACCTGCCGGCCGAGGCGGTCGGCCACCGGCTGGGTGCCTACGGTGCCGCCGTACGCCGCCGCGCCCGGGGTGAGGACCCGACGCTGTTCGCCGCCCGGCAGCCGCCGCCCGAGCTCGACGCCGAGGTGCCGTTCGAGCCTCCGCTGGAGTCGGTCGAGGCGGTCACCTTCAGCGTCCGCACCACCGCCGAGCGGTTCGTCGAGCAGCTGGCGCGCCGCCAGCTCGTCGCCACCGGCGTCCGCGTCGAGGCCGAGTCCGAGGGCGTCGTCTGCTCGTCGCGCACCTGGTTGCACCCGCGCCACTTCGGGGCCCGCGACCTCGTCGACCGGGTGCACTGGCAGCTGCAGTCGGCCGACGTGGGCGGCTCGCTGCGCGCCCGCAAGGACGTCGGCGTGGTGCGCGCGCCGATCGAGCGGATCCGCTTCGTGCCCGAGGTCGTGGAGTCCGCCGCCGCCCACGGGGAGGCGTTGTGGGGCAGCGCGTCCGACGACCTCGTCGAGCGGGGCGTGGCGCGGGTCCAGGGCATGATCGGCTTCGACGCCGTGGTGCGCCCCGTGCTGCAGGGCGGCCGCAGCCCGGCGGCCCGGCAGGCGCTGGTGCCCTGGGGCGAGCGCGCCGTCGACCTGCGTCCGGTCGACCGCCCCTGGCCCGGACGGGTGCCCGGCCCGCCCCCGGTGCGGGTCTTCGCCGTCCCCCGTGACGCCGAGGTCGTCGACGAGCGCAACCTCGACGTGCGTGTCACCGAGCGCGGCGTGGTCACGGGCGAGCCCGCCCGCTTCCGCGTCGAGGGCGGCGACGTGCCGTGGCAGCCGGTCAAGGCGTGGGCGGGCCCGTGGCCCACCGACGAGGGCTGGTGGTCCGGCGGGGCCGGCCTCTCGGCCCGCTTCCAGGTCGTCGGTGCCGACGGCCGGGCCTGGCTGCTGCTCCGCGCCCCCGAGGGCTGGTCGCTGGAGGCGGCGTATGACTGACCACGACGACCGAGCCGGGGTGCGCTGATGGGCTGGAACAACCCCGCGATGAAGTGGGCCGAGCTCGAGCGGCGTCTCAGCGGCCTGCCGGGGGCCGACGACGCCCCGGTGTCCCGGCGCAAGCGCGCCGCGACGTCGGCGAGGTCCATCGACCGACCGGCCGCGGTGACGCCGTACGCCGAGCTGCACTGCCACAGCCACTTCAGCTTCCTCGACGGCGCCAGCTCGCCCGCCGAGCTGGTCGAGGAGGCCGTGCGGCTCGGTCTCACCGCGCTGGCGATCACCGACCACGACGGCTTCTACGGCGCCCCGATGCTGGCCGAGGCCGCTGCGGCGTACGACCTGCCGACGGTGTTCGGCGCCGAGCTCTCCCTCGGTCTGTCCGGCCCGCAGAACGGCGTGCCCGACCCGGAGGGCAGCCACCTGCTGGTGCTGGCGCGTGGGGTCGAGGGCTACCACCGGCTGGCCGCGGCGATGACCGACGCCCACCTGCGCGGCGATGAGAAGGGCCGTCCCGACTACGACCTCGAGGCGCTGGGCGAGCGCGGCCGCGGCCACTGGGCGGTGCTCACCGGCTGCCGCAAGGGCACCGTGCAGCAGGCCCTGGCCACCGGGGGCGAGCGGGCGGCGGCCGAGGCGCTCGACCGGCTGACGTCGCTGTTCGGGCTCGAGCACGTGCTGGTCGAGCTGTCGCCGCGACCGGGGGCAGGCGGGACCAACGCGGCGCTCGCGCGGCTGGCCGCCGACCATGGCCTCGACGTCGTCGCCGCGGGCAACACCCACCACGCCACCCCGGCGGGCCACCGGGTGGCCTCGGCCATGGCGGCGGTGCGCGCCCGCCGCAGCCTGGCCGAGCTCGACGGCTGGCTCGACCTCTCGGGGTCGGCCCACCTGCGCAGCGGTGCCGAGACGGCCGCCGCGCTGGCGGGCCACCCCGGCGCCGTCGCCCGCAGCGTGTCGCTGGCGCAGGAGCTGGCCTTCGACCTGCGCAAGGCCTCCCCCGCGCTGCCCAAGCGTCAGATCCCCGAGGGCCACACGGCCGACTCCTGGCTGCGGGTGCTGGCCGAGCGCGGCTTCGCCGAGCGCTACGTCGGCGTGCCCCACGAGCGCGAGGCGCGCGAGCGGCTCGAGCACGAGCTGCGGGTCGTGGCCGAGAAGGACTTCGCCGGCTACTTCGTCATCGTCCACGACATCGTCGCGTTCGCCCGCGAGCGCGGCATCCTGTGCCAGGGCCGCGGCTCAGCGGCGAGCTCCGCGGTCTGCTACGCCCTCGGCATCACCGCGGTCGACGCCGTCTTCTACCGGCTGCCCTTCGAGCGCTTCATCTCGGCGCACCGCGACGAGGAGCCCGACATCGACGTCGACTTCGACTCCGACCGCCGCGAGGAGGTCATCCAGTGGGTCTACGAGACCTACGGCCGGCACAACGCGGCCCAGGTCGCCAACGTCATCGCCTACCAGCCACGGATGGCGGTGCGCGACGCCGCCAAGGCGCTGGGCTTCTCCCAGGGCCAGCAGGACGCGTGGTCCAAGCAGATCGACGGTTGGAAGTCCGTGGTCGCGGGCGACATGGGTGACCCCGCGGCCCACGACGTCCCCGCCCCGGTGGTCGCGCTGGCCGAGGAGCTGATGGGGGCGCCGCGCCACCTCGGCATCCACTCCGGCGGGATGGTGCTCACCGAGCGGCCCATCGGCGAGGTCTGCCCCATCGAGCGGGCGCGGATGGACAAGCGCACGGTGCTGCAGTGGGACAAGGACGCCTGCGAGTCGATGGGCCTGGTCAAGTTCGACCTGCTCGGCCTGGGCATGCTCGGCGCCCTCGACCACACGATGCGGCTCGCCGAGGAGCACCTCGGCGAGAGGTGGACGCTGGCCACGATGCCCAAGGAGGAGCCGGCGGTCTACGACATGTTGTGCCGCGCCGACTCGATCGGCGTCTTCCAGGTGGAGAGCCGGGCCCAGATCGGCACGTTGCCGCGCCTGCGTCCGCGCGAGTTCTACGACCTCGCCATCGAGATCGCCCTCATCCGACCCGGTCCCATCCAGGGCGGCGCCGTGCACCCCTACGTCCGCCGGGCCACCGGGCAGGAGGCGGTCACCTACGACCACCCAGAGCTGGTGCCGGTGCTGGAGCGCACCAAGGGCGTGCCACTGTTCCAGGAGCAGCTGATGGCGATGGCGGTGGCGCTCGGCGACTGCAGCCGCGACGACGCCGACCTGCTGCGGCGGGCCATGGGGTCCAAGCGGGGCGTCGAGCGCATCGAGTCGGTCAAGCACAAGCTCTACTCCGGCATGCAGCGTCGCGGCATCACCGGCGACCTGGCCGACTCGATCTACGTCAAGATCCTGTCCTTCGCCAACTTCGGCTTCGCCGAGTCGCACGCGCTCTCCTTCGCGCTGCTCGTCTACGCCTCGTCGTGGTTCAAGCTGCACTACCCCGCCGCGTTCCTGGCCGGGCTGCTGCGCAACCAGCCGATGGGTTTCTACTCCCCCCAGTCGCTGGTGGGCGACGCGCGGCGGCACGGCGTCGACGTACGCCGCCCCGACGTCACCCGCTCCGCCGCCCAGGCCGACCTCGAACCCGTCCGGGCGGGCGCGACCGCCCCCACCGGGATGCAGGCGTGCTGCCGGCCTCGCTTCGAGCGCGTCGAGTGGGTGCCGGGCACCCCCGACCCCGTGCCCGCCCACCGGCGCGACGGCTCGCTCGCCGTGCGGCTGGGCCTCGACTCGGTGCGCGGGATCGGCCCCGACGTGGCGCGACGCATCGTCGCGGCACGCGAGCAGTCCCCCTTCACCGGCGTCACCGACCTGTCCCGCCGGGCCGACCTGACCTCGACCCAGCTCGAGGCGCTCGCGACGGCCGGCGCCTTCGACGCCTGGGGGCTGGGCCGCCGCGAGGCGCTCTGGGCGGCCGGCTTCGCCGAGGGGGCCGAGCACCTGCCCGGCACGACGCCGGCTCCTGCGGCTCCCACCCTGCCGGGCCTCAGCGAGCCCGAGATCACCCTGGCCGACCTCTGGGCCACCGGGGTCTCGCCCGAGCGGCACCCCGTCGAGCACCTGCGCGACGACCTCCGCCGCGCAGGGGTGCGCTCGGTCGCCGAGCTCGCCGACACCGAGTCGGGGCGTCGCGTCCACGTCGGTGGCCTGGTCACCCACCGGCAGCGGCCCGGCACCGCCATGGGCGTCACCTTCCTCAACCTCGAGGACGAGACCGGGATGCTCAACGTCGTGTGCTCGATCGGCGTGATGAAGGTGCACCGGCAGGCGGCCCGCAACCGCGTCGCCGTCGTCGTCCGCGGCCGGCTCGAGCGCCACGAGGGGGTCACCAACCTCGTCGCCGACCGGGTCGAGGGCATCGACGTGATCGTCCCCGGCGCCGGCGCCGTGCTGCAGGCACGGGCGTCCTCGCGCGACTTCCGCTGAGGTCCGGGGTCTCGACGGGCTCGACCGACGGCGCCGGCTCGACCGACGGGGCCGGTTCGACAGTCGGGGCCGGCTAGACCGACGGGGCCGGGTCGACCGGCGGTGCGGGCGGGTCGGTGAGGCGCGGACGTAGCATGGGCCGCGATCTCGATGACCCCACCCGACGCCGCCCACCCGCGCAGGCTGCTCCTGGTCGTCGACGCCCCGTCGCTGCTGCACCGCAACCACCACGCCCGGGCGCACACCCGCATCCTGGACCGGTCCGGACGCCCGGTCTGGGCGCTGCACGGCATGCTGCGCCAGATCCTGGAGTGCATCGACCGGTTCGCTCCCGACGCCGTCCTGTTCGGCCTCGACGACCGCACCTCCTCGCAGCGGCGTGACCGCTACCCGCTCTACAAGGCCGGGCGGGCGGCCAAGCACCCCGAGCTCGTCGAGCAGCTCGAGCGCGCCGGGGGCCTGCTGGACGCTCTGGGGCTGGCCACTCTGACTCCCCCGGGCCTGGAGGCCGACGACGTCGGCGCCTCCGCGGCCGCCTGGGCCGGGCGTCACGGCTGGGACTGCGTCATCGTGACCTCCGACCGCGACGCCTTCGCGCACATCAGCCCGCACACGCGCGTGCTGCGCCTCATCGACGGCGGCATCGCCGGATCTCCCTTGCTCGACCCCCACCGGCTGCGCCTGATGTACGCCGTGGCAGCCGAGAACTACCTCGCCTACGCCGCGCTCCGCGGGGACGCCAGCGACAACCTGCCGGGCGTCCCGGGCATCGGGGAGAAGGCCGCGATGGCCCTGCTCGAGGTCGCCGGGGACATGCAGGCGGTGTGGGCCGACGTCGAGCACGACGCGGGCCGCTCGGTCGCGGCCGCGCTCGACGCTCACGCGGCCGAGACCGGCGGACGGCGCCTCGGCGCCACCGTCGTACGACGCCTCACCGCACCCGGCGCCCGCGAGCGCTACGACTTCAACGTCGACCTGATGCAAGGCCACACCGACCTCGACCTCGGTCTCACCCCCGACCGACCGGGCACCCCGGGGCTGCTGCCGCTCGACATCGACCGGGTCACCCGGGTCGCCGGCTTCTTCAACGTCGAGGCGACGACCGCGCTGGCCGTGCGGGTGCTCACCGGGGACCCCGCCTCGGCCTCGCCGACGCCCTGAGTCCCGGCCCCCACCGGACCGGCCGACCTCGGCCGCTGCCGCCCCGGATGGCGGACACGGAGTTGCACTCGAGGCCTACTGCCTGGTATCGCAGGACTTTCCCGTCCATCCCCCGTCAAGTCGGGCGACGGCCTTTGACCAGGCAACGACCTTCGTGCTGCATTGGACGACCTGGCAGCGGGGCATCCCGCTGCTGCAGGTCATCTGGGGGTCCTGGGATGAACAAGCTCGTGTGGTGCGTCGCGACCCTGGTCCTCGGCCTCCTCGGAGCCGCCGCCGGCGCCGGGGGCGGCGCGAGCGCCGCCGCCGGTGGGCAGGTCACCGTGGTGCAAGCCGTGCCCGGCACCGAGGTCGAGGTGCAGGTCGACGGCCGCACCGTCGAGGAGCAGGCGGGGGTCGGCACGGTGGTCGGGCCGCTCACGCTCACCCCCGGTGCGCACCGGCTCTCCTTCGTCGGCGGACCGGGCGGCCGGACCCTGACCACCAAGCTCGACGTCGCCGCCGGGTCCGGCAACGACGTCGTGCTGCACCGACCGGCCTCGGTCGACGGGTCGCCGGTCGTCAACACCTACACCACGCCCGACTCCCCCATCGGTCCCGGCAAGGCACGCCTCCTGCTCGCCCACACCGCGACCGTGGCGCCGGCCGACGTGGCCTTCGACGGCAAGGTCGTCTTCAGCAACATCGCCAACGGGGAGTACGCCGAGGCCGACGTGCCCGCCGGCACCCACCGCGTCGAGCTGCTGCCCGCCGGCACCTCCGGCGACCCCATCCTCGGCCCGCTCTCGGTCGACCTGGCCCCCCGCACGGCCACCATGGTGTACGCCGTGGGGAGCCCCCGCGACCGGTCGATGGACGTCGTGACGCACACCCTCGCGCTGTCCTCCGACGGGTCGGTCGTCCCCCGCTCGATCGACACCGGGTCCGCCGGCCTGGCCGCACCCGGCCACCGCGAGCCGCTGGCCGCACTGTCGCCCACCCCCTGGCAGCCCTGGCCCGCAGGGCGGCCATGACGTGGCAGCTGGTCGCAGCCCGCTGCTGCGGTTCGCGCTCTCGGTGCTGCTCGTCGCGGTGGTGGTCACGACCTCGACCCTGTGGTGGCCCTCGCCCCGGGACACCTCCGGCGCCGTCGAGCAGCCGACCCAGCGGACCGCTCCGGGCGACGAGGCCCCGGTCGAGCTCGAGTCACGCCCGGCCCGGCGGGCAGGCGCCGTACGGGCCGAGCCTCCCGTCGAGGTCCGCCTGCCCGACGGCGCCGTCGTGCGGGTGCGCGCCGTGTCCTCCCGCACCGACGGGGTGCTCGACGTGCCGCCCGACGTCGACGAGGCCGGCTGGTGGCGCGGCGGCTCCGGGATCGGCGACCTTTTCGGCTCGACGCTCCTCGCGGCCCACGTCGACTCCAGGTCACAGGGCCTCGGACCCTTCGCGACGCTGCTCGAGTCCCAGCGCGGCGACCGGTTCGACGTCACCTCGGCCGGCCTGCGGCAGTCGTTCACGACGACCTCGGTGCGGCGGCTGGACCGCGCGACCGCGCTGCGGCAGCGGTGGATCTACCGTCCCGCCGGCGACCGGAGGCTGGTGATGGTGACCTGCGCCCCGCCGTACCTGCCCGATCGCGGGGGCTACCAGCGGCTGGTCGTCGTCACCGCCACACCCGCGTCCGACCCCACCCCACGCGGGTGAGCGACGTGGACACCGAGGCCCAGGACACCGACACCACCGGCGCCGACGACCCGGGCTGGGCGCTGCACGAGGTCCAGGTCGACGGGGAGTACGTCGAGCGCTGGCTCTACCACTACGCCGACGCCGTGGTCGTCGACGAGGACGGCGTCGTCCACGAGCCCGACGACGACGGGGTGATGGCCCCGGTCGACCTCCTCGAGGACGACCAGGACGAGCGGGGAGACCAGGATCGGGACGATGTCGGGGCGGCCGAGGACGGGCCGGCCGAGGCGCACGACGCCGACCACGAGGCCCCGAGCGACGACACCCCCGACCCCGACCCCGACCCCGACCCCGACGACCCTGACCCCGACCTCGACCCAGCCACCGAGGAGCCCGAAGAGCCCGAGGAGCCCGCGGAACGTTCCGCGGCCGACGCGCTCTTCGCCGACCGGCCCGACGACGAGACCGAGGACCGGTCCGACCGGGACGACCTGGACGAGGGCGAGCCTGACCCCGACGACGACCGCGCGGACGAGAGGTCCGCGCTCGCCCGGCTGCCCGCCCGGGCGGTGCTCCTCACCCTCCTGGCCCTGTCGGCCCTGCTGACCATCGCCCTGCTGGGCGTCGTCGTGGTGCGGTGGGACGAGCCGGCTGCCACGACCGAGACCGCCACCCCGGCCTCGCGGCTGCAGCTGCCGGTCGCGGTGGCACCGGACAGCGAGTACGTCCGCAGCCGGGTCCGGGCCGAGGGCGACATCCGGGTCGACCACTGGATCGCCAGCACGCGCCCGGTCTCGCGGCTCCGGCTGAGCGTGCCCACGGTGCCCGGGACCGGGTCCGACCCAGTCACCGCCCGCGAGGTGCGGGTCGAGACCCCGTCGGGCGACCGGCCCGGTCCCGGGGTCGTGCGCGGCTCGTCGGCGGCGTACTCGCTCGACGGCGCCGAGGAGGTGCACGTCAGCTACGTGCTGACGGGGGCGGTGATGCGGAGCGACGACGACCCCGACCGGGCGCTGGCGCGACTGACCTCCCTCGACCTCGACGTCTCGCGCGGCCGGGTGCCCCGGACCGTCACCGTGCTGGGCGGCCGGTTGCTGTCGGCCGCCTGCGCCGCGGATGCCGCGGCCACCCCTCGCCCCTGCGGCCAGGCCGAGGGCCGCACCTGGCGGGTCCGGCTGGAGCCGGCCGAGCGCGACGACCTGGTGCAGGCCCAGCTCGACCTGTCCTGACCCGCCTCAGCCGAGCTTGAACGGGTCGCGGGTGCCGCCGGTGAGCTCGACGAAGACCGACTTGTTCTCGAGGTACTCGTCGACGGCCTGCGAGCCGTTCTCCCGGCCGATGCCGGACATGCCGAACCCGCCGAAGGGCATGTTGGGCGCGACGACGCGGTAGGCGTTGATCCAGACCGTCCCGGCCTTGATCGCCGCAGCCACCCGGTGGGCGCGGTGGACGTCCTTGGTCCACACCGCCCCCGCCAGCCCGTACGGCGTGTCGTTGGCCAGCCGCACCGCCTCCTCCTCGTCGGTGAAGGTGTACGCCGTGAGCACCGGCCCGAAGACCTCCTCGCGGGCGATGGTCGCCTCGGGGGCGGCGACGACGACGGTGGGTCGCACGAACAGCCCGCCGAGCTCCTCGTTGGCGCCGCCGCCGGCCGCGATCGTCCAGCCCTCCTCGCGGGCGCCGTCGAGGTAGCCGATGACCTTCTCGTACTGCGGCCGGTTGGCCACCGGGCCCATCTCGGTGTCGGCCTCGGTCGGGTCGCCCTGCACAATCTCCTCGGCGCGGGCGGCGACCTTGGCGATCAGCTCGTCCTTGACGCTCTCGTGGACGATCAGCCGGGAGCCGGCCATGCAGGTCTGGCCGGTGGCGGCGAAGACGCCGGCCACCAGGCCATTGGCCGCCGCGTCGAGGTCGGCGTCGGGGAAGACGACCTGGGGCGACTTGCCGCCGAGCTCGAGGGTGACCTTGTTGATGTTCGCGACCGCGGCCTTGGCGACCGCGGCGCCGGTGGCGGTGCTGCCCGTGAAGGCGACCTTGTCGACGCCGGTGTGGGAGGCCAGCGCCTCGCCGGTCGAGCGGTCCCAACCGGTGACGACGTTGAGCACGCCGGCGGGCAGGCCGGCCTCGTGCAGCACCTCGGCGAACGCGACCGTCGAGGCGGGCGCGTGCTCCGAGGGCTTGACCACGCAGGTGCAGCCGGCGGCCAGCAGCGGCGCCAGCTTGAAGGTGAGCAGCAGCAGCGGGGAGTTCCACGGCGTGATCGCGCCCACGACGCCGACCGGCTCGCGCAACGTGTAGCCGAAGTAGGTGCTGGGCGAGATCGCCGGCACGGTCTTGCCCTCGAGCTTGTCGGCGAGGCCGGAGAAGTAGGAGTACCAGACGCCCAGGCCCTGCAGCTGGCCCCGCATCTCGCGCATCAGCTTGCCGGAGTCGCGCACCTCGAGCAGCGCCAGCCGCTCGGCGTTCTCGGTGATGGCCGTGGCCACGTCGCGCAGCACCGCCGCCCGACCGAAGCCCGACATCTGTCCCCACTCGCCCTCGAAGGCGGCGCGTGCCGACGCCACGGCGCGGTCGACGTCCTCCGGCCCACCGTCGGCGAGCACCGCCCACGGCCGGCCGGTGTAGGGGTTGGTCGACTCGAAGGTCTTCCCGGAGGCGGCGTCGACCCGCTGGCCGTCGATGAACAGGCCGAAGGACTCCAGCGATCCGGTCTGGGCTGCGGTCTCGGACACGGGCACTCCTCGGGACGTGGGACGGCGGGGCTGCCGACGCTACGAGCGCGCGCGAGGCAGCACTATCCCCTCACCGCGCACCGAGGACCGCTGACGGCAGGCCCCGCCGGGACGGCTCAGCCCCCGCCGGAACGGCTCAGCCGTGCAGCGTCGCGCTCGGCAGCTCCTGGAACTGCTCGCGGTACTGCTGGGCGAAGCGCGACTGGTGGAAGAACCCCCACCGCATCGCGACGTCGGTGACCCGGGTGGTCCGTGGGTCGGCGCGGAGCAGGTCGGCGCGCACCTTGCCGAGCCGGATCCGGCGTACGTAGGCCATGGGCGGCTCGCCCAGCTGCTCCTGGAAGCCGGCGTGCAGCGACCGCACGCTCACGCACGCGACGCGGGCCAGCGACTCGGGGGTGAGCTCGGTGTCGGCATGCTCCTCGATGTGGCGCAGCACCGGCGCCAGCCGACCCAGCCGGGTGGCGTCGTCGCGGCCGGCGAGGGCGTCGGAGTACTGGTGGCGGCCGGCGGTGAGCAGGTTGGTCAGCACGTAGGCCTCGAGCTGGGAGCGCGCCATCGGCAGGTCTCGTACGCCGCCCGGCCGCTCGAGCTCGGTGGCCAGGAAGCGCACCGAGCGCAGCAGCGCCTGGCCGGGGGCGGTGGTCAGGTCGAGCCCGAAGTCGAAGTCGACGACCTCGGTCACGGGCCGGCCGAGGAGGTCGGCGAGGTGGGACTCCAGGCTGCTGCGGGAGACCTTGAGGATCAGCTGCTCGGCGTCCGGCGACCACCGCACCGTGTTGGCCTGGTGGGGGTTGAGCACGAGCCCGCGCTCCTGGGCCGGCGTGGTCTCGGTGGTGCCGTCGGTGCGGGAGGCCCACGTGGCCCCGGTGAGCTGGAGGTTGATGTGGTACCACTGCTCGGCCGCGGGCATCCGCAGCTCGGTCTCGGCCTGGTAGGTGAGGTAGCCCAGCGTCAGGAAGCGGTCGCTGGTGGCGTTGAGCCGCATGTCCATCGCGTCCTGCGGGCCGACCAGCTCGTGCGGGAGGTAGACCCGCGTGACGGCGTCACGCGCCTCCTCGAGGCTCCGGGTGGCGATCACCGCGTCCCCGGCCAGGAACTCTCTCGGCACTGCGGCACTCCCCACGTCTCGACCTGGTGGCGACCGTCACAGTAGCCGCCACGGCAAGCCTCGCCCTCAGCGTCCGAGGAGGTCCAGGCCCGCCTCGACGATCGAGACGGCGTCGATCCCGTGCAGCGCCTGGGCATCGGCGAGGTCGGAGGACTGGCCGAACTCGCTGACCCCGAGGCAGCGGGTGCGGTCGCCGCGCGCGCCGGCGAGGAAGGCCAGCGTGTGGGGGTGGCCGTCGATGACCGTGACCAGCGGCGCCGGGTGGGCCGGGGGCAGCAGCAGGTCGAGCACGCCCGACCCGACCCCGCCGTGCCGCGAGCCGCGCTGCTGGAACGACCGGAACACCAGGTCGGCGCTGGTCAGGCAGACCACGCCGACCACCAGGCCGCGCTGCCGCAGCTGCTCGGCCGCGGCGAGCACCTCGGGCATCACCGCGCCGGTGCCGACCAGGGTGACGTCCTCGTCCTGGGCGGGGTGGTCGGTGATGCGGTAGCCGCCGCTGACGGCCTGGCGACGGCGCCGCTCCCGCAGCACCTCGTCGTCTGGCACCCGCGCCAGCGTCGGGTCGACCGGCCGCGTCGAGAGCCGGAAGTACGCCGAGGTGCCGCCCGGCACCCCGACCTGGTCCATCGCGTGCAGGAAGCACCACTCGAGGTCCTGGGCGAAGGCGGGCTCCCACGCGACGCAGCCGGGCTGCTCGAGCCCGATCGAGGGGGTCGAGATCGACTGGTGGGCGCCGCCCTCGGCCGCGAGGGTGACGCCGCTGGGGGTGCCGACGAGGATCGACTGGCCCCCGGCGTACAGGCCGAAGGACCAGGGCTCCAGGGCCCGGCTCAGGAACGGGTCGTAGAGGGTGGCGACCGGGATCAGCCGCTCGCCCCAGCGCGACCACGTCGCGCCGAGCTCGCCCAGCAGCCCGACGAGGTTGACCTCGGCGATCCCGAGCTCGAGGTGCTGGCCCTGCTGGGACTCCGCCCACCGCAGCACCCGCTGGTCGTCGTCGGCGAACCAGTCGCGCCGCTCGGCGACCGACCACACGCCGGTCTTGTTGATCCAGCCGCCCAGGTTGGTCGAGGAGGCGACGTCGGGACTGCACGTCACCACCCGTGCGGCCACGTCGGGAGCGTCGCGGACCAGGTCGGCCAGCAGCCGGCCGAGCGCGGCCTGCGTGGAGACCTGCTTGCGGTAGGCGTGGCCCAGCGACGCCGGGACCCGGAGGTCGTCCCCGGGCTCGACGACCGGCCGGGCCAGCTCCTCGCGGCGCCTGGTCGCGAGCCGCGCCGCCGGCGAGCCGTCGGGCAGGCCCGCCCAGGGGTCGTCGAGGTCGCACCCGGTCGCCTCGGCCAGCGCGCGCATCTGCTGCTCGGTCAGCAGCACCGAGTGGTTGTTGGGGTGCCCCTCCGTCGGGAGCCCGCGGCCCTTGACGGTGTAGGCGAAGACCACGGTGGGGCGGTGGTCGTCGACGGTGGCGAAGGTGTCGACCAGCAACCCGAGGTCGTGGCCGCCGAGGTCGCGGACCGCGGCGACGAGGTGGTCGGTGGGCACCGACCCGACCAGCTCGCGCAGGGCGTCGGGGCTGTCGCTGCCGAGCAGCCGGTCGGCGACCTCGTCGGGGTCGACCCGCAGCATCCGCTGGTACTCCTCGTTGGGCATCGCCTCCATCCGCGCCCGCAGCAGGTCTCCCCCGGGCCGGTCGAACAGCTCCGAGACCAGGCGTCCCCACTTGAGCGTCACGACCTGCCACCCGGCGGCCTCGAACATCGCCTGCAGGCGCGCGATCGCGATGTCGGGCACCACCCGGTCCAGCGACTGGCGGTTCATGTCGACCACCCACAGCAGCTCGCCGAGGCTGGCGACCTGCGGGTCGGCGACCGCCTCCCAGATCGCGCCCTCGTCGAGCTCGGCGTCGCCGAGCAGGCTGACGAAGCGACCCGCCTCGGGCACGTCGGGCCGCTGCGAGCGCACGTAGCGGTGCGCCATCGCCGCCCACAGCGCCGCCGTCGCGCCGATGCCGACCGACCCGGTCGAGAAGTCCACGGTGTCGGGGTCCTTGGACCGCGAGGGGTAGGACTGCAGCCCGCCCTTGGCGCGCAGCGTCGGCAGGTAGGAGGCGTCGAGGTCGCCCAGCAGGTAGTTCACGGCGTGCAGCACCGGGGAGGCGTGCGGCTTGACCGAGACCCGGTCGAGCGAGGTCAGCTGGTCGAACCACAGCGCCACCACGATGTCGACCATCGAGGCCGACGAGGCCTGGTGGCCGCCGACCTTGATGCCGCTGTCGTCGGGCCGCCCCCGGTTGGCCGCGTCCACGATCGCCGCGGAGAGCCACAGCACCCGCTGCGAGACCTCGCGCAGCGCGGCCAGGTCGGCGGTCATGGGCTCTCCTCGTGGGTCGGGGCGGGGGTGCTCCGGCCGAGGACCTCCTCGTGGAGCCACTGCGTGTCCGCGCCCAGGTCGGGGCCGAGGTGGCGGACCGGCAGCGAGGCCTCCCCCAGCACCGGCACGATCCCGGGGAACGCCACCGGCCGCTGCGTGCCCTCGACGTCGACGAGGTGCTCCTGCACCATGTCGCGGCTGCGGTACTGCTCGTCGTCGACGATGTCCTCGGCCTTGTAGATCGGGCCCGCCGGCACGCCCGCCTCGTCGAGCACGCGCAGCACGTCCTCGCGGTCGTGCTGCCGCGTCCAGGCCTCGATCGCCTCGTCGAGCTCGTCGCGTCGCGCCCAGCGGCCGGCGTTGCCCGCCACCGAGGGGTCCTCGGCCAGGTCGTCGCGGCCGATGGTGCGCATCAGCCGGCCGAAGATCGAGTCGCCGTTGCCCGCGATCACCACCGAGGCGCCGTCGCGGCAGACGTAGGCGTTGGACGGGGCGATGCCCTCCATCCGCCCGCCGGTACGCCGGCGCAGCACGTCGTACGCCGAGTAGTCGGGCACCAGCGACTCCATCATCGAGAACACCGCCTCGTGCAGCGCGACGTCGACGTGACGCTCGGCCGCCGTCACCGGCGGCACGCCGTCGGCCCGGCGCTTCTCTCGGTCCAGCAGCGACATCACCACGCCGAACGCGGCGTACAGGCCCGCGATGGAGTCGCCGATCGAGACGCCGACCCGGGCCGGGGGCCGGTCGGGGTCGCCGACGAGGTCGCGCATCCCGCCGAACGCCTCGGCGACGGCCGCGAAGCCGGGGCGTCCGGCCATCGGTCCGGTCTGGCCGAAGGCGGAGACGCGGGCGACGACGAGGTCGGGGTTGGCCTCGGCCAGGACGTCCGCGCCCAGGCCCCACCTGTCCAGCGTGCCGGGGCGGAAGTTCTCGATGAGCGCGTCGGAGCGGGCCAGCAGCGCGAGCACCGTCTCGCGGCCCTCGTCGGTGCGCAGGTCGATCTCGACCGAGCGCTTGTTGCGGTTGATGGTGCGGTAGAGCAGCGAGGTGTCGCCGCCGTAGAGCCGCCAGGTGCGCAGCTCGTCGCCGGTGCCCGGGCGCTCCACCTTGATCACCTCGGCGCCGAAGTCGGCCAGCAGCCGGCCGGCGGTCGGGGCGGCGATGTAGTTGCCGAGCTCGACGACGCGGACGCCGGCGAGGGGCTGCTGGGGGTCGTGGGTCACGACGCGGCCCCGGGCAGCAGGTCGCCGGCGCGGCCGAGCAGGGCCTGCACCGGGCTGGCGAGCTCCTCGGACAGCCAGGACGCGGTGTCGACCAGGGGCGCGAGGTCCTGCACCTCGGCGCCCGCGACCTCCACGCCCGAGCGGCGCAGCAGGTGGAGCAGGTCCTCGGTGGCGATGTTGCCGGTCGCCGCCGGCGCGAACGGGCAGCCGCCGAAGCCACCCACCGAGGCGTCCAGCGAGACCCGGTCGCCGTGGCCCGCGAGATCGAGCGTGGTCGCGGCCCACGCGTTGGCGTAGCCGGTGTTGCGGGTGTTGTGGAAGTGGAACCGCAGCCGCGGCACCCGGCTGTCGCCCGCCACCAGGGCCGCGAGCGCGTGCACCTGGGCGGGCACCCCGACGCCGATGGTGTCGGCGAAGGCCAGCTCGTCGATGCCGAGGTCGGCGACCCGCTCCACGACGCGCGCGACCTGGGAGACCGGCACCTCTCCCTGGAACGGGCAGCCGAAGGCGACGGCCAGGGTCACGCTCGCGCGCTTGCCGGCGTCGCGCGCGACTCGCACCGCGGCGGCCGCGTGCTCGAGGCCCTGCTCGACGGTGACGCCCTGGTTGCGGGTGGCGAAGTCGTCGGTCACCGGCAGCACGACGTTGAGCTCGTCGCAGACCGTCTCGGCGGCCCGCTCGGCACCGCGTCGGTTGAGCACCAGCCCGATCAGGTCGACGTCGTCGCGGACCGTCAGCCCGGCCAGCACCTCCTCGGCGTGGGCCATCTGCGGGACGCGGTCGCCCCGCACGAAGCTCACCGCCTCCAGGCGGCGTACGCCGGCCGCGACCAGGCGCTCGATGAGCGCGATCCTGGTCTCGACGGGGAGCGTGCGCGACTCGTTCTGCAGTCCGTCGCGAGGACCGACCTCGACCAGCTCGACCACCATGGCGTCCACCTTGTCCGACGCCCGGTGGCCTGGGGCAGCCGTTGCCCGCACCGCGGTGTCCGATACCCGCACGATCGCAGCCGCGGCATGGCGCCTGTGGTCCGGGTCACACCATGATCGCGCCATGGACTACAGCGAGGCACGGGCCGCGTTCTTCGGCGGCCGCGACGGGGACGTGCGGTCCCTGGACTGGACGACGCCGGCGCGCCGGCTGCGTGACGCGATCGAGCCGTTGGCGACGATCTGCTTCTGGAGCGAGCCGGCCTACGACGAGTACGCCGCCCTCGGGCTGGACTTCCTGCAGGGCTACGTCTACAGCCGGGCCAGCGTGCTGGGCGACGTCGAGCCCCGCGTGGCCTCCGCCGCGTTCGGCGTCTTCGAGCCGGGGCTGGTCGCCGACCTGTTCGCCTCGGCCCGGTCGACGGCGAGCGTGGACGACGTGCGCGCGGCCAAGGAGCGGGGCGCCGTCACGGCGCTGCGCGAGTGCCTCGGCGAGCCCGAGGAGCTGGCCGAGGTCGTGGCGGTGCTGCGCCGCGCGTGCGAGGCCGCCGACCCGACCGGCCGGGCGCTGCACGCCGGCCTCACCGGGCTGGCCTGGCCCGAGGACCTCCTCGGTCAGCTGTGGCACGCCTGCACGATCCTGCGCGAGCACCGCGGCGACGGCCACCTCGCGACCCTGGTCGCCTCGGGCGTCGACGGCGTGCAGGCCAACCAGCTCACCGAGCTGTGGGTGGGCTGGGACGCGCTGAGCTACACCGGCTCGCGGGCCTGGAGCCCCGAGGCGATGGACGCCGGCACCGGCACCCTCGCCGAGCGCGGCTGGGTCGCCGACGGCCGCCTCACCGACGCCGGCCGCGCCTTCCGCGAGGACCTCGAGGCCACCACCGACCTCACCGTCGCGGCCGCCGTCGCCGCGATCGGCGACGACCTCGACCGCGTCGTCGCGCGGCTCGACGCCTGGGCCCAGCAGGTGGTCGACCGCGGCTGGTTCCCGCCCGACCCCTACAAGCGCGCGGCCGGCTGACGGCGGACCGAGTCCCTGAGGGGACCAGTCGTGCCCCCGGCTGGTCGAGGAGGTCGCGCAGCGACCGTCACGAGGCCCGCCGGGGGGTCTCGTGACAGGACTTCGTCCTTCCTCGACCACCCGAAGGAGTCCCTCGTCGACCGCCCGGAGGAGTCCTTCCTCGACCACCCCGAGGACTACGGGCTGACGATCACCTTGATGGCGCCGTCGGTCTTCGACGAGGCGACGGCGAAGGCCTCCGCGACGTCGTCGAGGGAGAACCGGTGGGTGACCACCGGGTCGAGGTCGATGCGGCCGCTGCGGACCAGCTCGAGGCTGCGCTCGTACTGGCCGCGCCCGCCGTTGCCGCCCACGCCGTAGACGGTGAGCGTCTTGGCCATGATCGGGATGACCGGCAGCGGTGGCAGGTCGTTGGCCCAGCCGATGTGGGCGACCTTGCCCTCCTTGCGGACGGCGTCGAGCACCATCGCCGAGGACGACGGGAAGCCGCTGGTCTCGATCACGATGTCGGCGCCGACGCCGTCGGTCAGGTCGAGGATCGCCTGGGTGGCGTCGGTCTGCGTGACGTCGATGCAGTCGGTCGCGCCGTAGGGCCGGGAGACCGCGAACGGCGCCTCGCGGGCGTCGGTGACGATCAGCTTGCCGGCCCCCGACAGCGCGCACAGCCGCGTCAGCGCCAGGCCGATCGGGCCCTGGCCGAGCACGACGACGCTCTCCCCCAGCACGATCCGCAACCGGTCGACCGTGTTGAGGCCGACGGCCAGCGGCTCCAGCAGCGAGGCCTGCCAGGCCTCCACGCCGTCGGGACGCGGGATCAGGTTGACGACGGGTACGGCGATCCGCTCGGTCAGGCAGCCGTCGGACCACAGCCCGATCAGCTTCTTCTTCTTGCAGTCGAAGGGCTTGTCGGAGATGCACTCCGGGCACTGGCCGCACGGCAGCGACGGCTTCACGGCGACCGCCCTGCCGACCCACGACTCGTCGACGCCCTCGCCGACGCTGTCCACGCGGCCGGCGAAGTCGTGGCCGGGGACCCGCGGGAAGGGGGTGTCGATGCGGCCGTCGTACTGGTGGACGTCGGTGCCGCACAGCGACGCCGACTCGACCTGCACGACGACCCAGCCCGGGCCCGCCTCGGGCTCGGGACGCTCCTCCAGCACGACCTGCTCGAGGCCGGTGAGCACTGCCGCGCGCATCAGACGCCCTCGGGGGCGAACTCGCGGTCGCGCATGATCTCGAAGGCCTGCTCGGTGTGGCTCGAGGCGTGGCCGATGATCAGCGGGGTCCACTCCTCGACCGTCATGGTGCCGAGGTCGGGGATGGTCACGGTGCGGGCGAGCACCTCGGTCGAGACCGCGGCCCCGGCCGTGGTGATCGTACGACGGGTGCTGGCCAGCTGCTGGCGGGCCAGCTCGATCGTCGGCGGCGGGTAGCCGAGCATGTCGTGGCCGACCTCCTCGCGGAACACGAAGTCGAGGTCGGGGTCGTTCTCGAGCCGCTTGATGTCGCCGAGCCACAGGATCGAGCACATGTTGATGTGCGAGATGACCTGCGCCACCGACCAGCCGCCGTCGCGGTGGGCCCGGTGCAGGTCGCCGTCCGACAGCTGCTCCAGCGCGGCGTCGAGCCGCCCCAGTGCCGCGTCGGCGTCGTCCACCGCCCTCGAGATGGGCTCCGGCACCTGTGCGCTCATGACTGCTCCTCTCGTCGCCCTCGACGCCGAGGACCTGAGGTCGAGCCTCGTCCAGGACCGGTGCGGCTCGATATCCCGCCGCCGCACCGGCCTGTCCGTCTAGCGCACGTCGAGGATCAGAGCAGGTAGAGCATCTCCTGGTAGGTCGGCAGCGACCACAGGTCGTCGGCCACGACGCCCTCGAGGGTGTCGGCGGCCTCGCGGACCGCGGCCATCGCCGGGATCACGGTGTCGCGGCAGTAGGTCGCCGCCTCCATCGCGTCCTCGGGGTGCTCGTGGGCGACCGCTGCGGCGAGCTCCTTGAGCCCGGCGCGGAGCGCGGCCAGCGGCACCGAGACGGCCTCGAGGTCGGCGAGGTCGGCGTCCACCCCGGCGGCCTTGAGCGCGGAGACGTTGGTGGCGAGCTCGGTCTGGTAGCGCACCGCCGCGGGCAGCACGATGGTGGTGCCCATCTCGAGGGTCAGGTTGGCCTCCACCGAGATCGACAGGACGTACTGCTCCAGCCCGATCTCGTAGCGGCTGTGCATCTCGCGGTCGTTGAAGACGTCGTACTTGGCGAACAACGCCAGCGCCTCGGGCGTGATCAGCTCGGGCAGGGCGTCGACGGTGGTGCGGAGGTTCTTCAGGCCCCGCTGCTCGGCCTCGACCGGCCACTCGTCGGAGTAGCCGTTGCCGTTGAAGATGACCTTGCCGTGCTCGGTGACGATCTCGGTCAAGAGCGACTGGACGGCCTCGTTGAAGTCGGTGCCGGCGGCCACGGCGTCCTCGAGGTAGGTCGCCGCGTGGTCGAGCGCCTCGGCCATGATCGTGTTGAGCACGACCATCGGGCCGGCCACCGTCTGGTTGGAGCCCGGCGCGCGGAACTCGAACCGGTTGCCGGTGAAGGCGAACGGGCTGGTGCGGTTGCGGTCGCCCGGGTCCTTGCTCAGGTTGGGCAGCGTGTCCACGCCGATGGTCAGCGTGCCCTTCTCCTTGGAGTGGGTCGCACCGCCCTTGGCGATCTGGTCGAAGACGTCGGCGAGCTGGTCGCCCAGGAAGATCGAGATGATCGCCGGCGGCGCCTCGTTGGCGCCGAGGCGGTGGTCGTTGCCGGCCGAGGCGACCGAGCTGCGCAGCAGCCCGCCGTACTGGTGGACCGCGCGGACCACGGCGGCGCAGAAGACGAGGAACTGCGCGTTGTCGTGGGGGTTGTCGCCGGGCACGAGCAGGCTGCCGAGCTCGGCGTTGCCGAGCGAGAAGTTGACGTGCTTGCCCGAGCCGTTGACGCCGTCGAAGGGCTTCTCGTGGAACAGGCACTCCATGCCGTGCTTGCGCGCGACCGACTTGAAGGTCGTCATCAGCAGCTGCTGGTGGTCGCTGGCCTCGTTGGCGCGCTCGAACATCGGGGCCACCTCGAACTGGCCCGGGGCGACCTCGTTGTGCCGCGTCTTGGCGGGGATGCCGAGCTTGAACAGCTCCCGCTCGGTGTCCATCATGAAGCCGAGCACGCGCTCGGGGATGGCACCGAAGTAGTGGTCGTCGAACTCCTGGCCCTTGGGCGGCTTGGCCCCGAAGAGCGTGCGGCCGGCGTTGAGCAGGTCGGGCCGGGCGGTGAAGAAGTGGCTGTCGACCAGGAAGTACTCCTGCTCGGGGCCGCAGTAGGCCACCACGTTGTCGGGGTCGTCGTGGCCGAAGAGCCGCAGCACCCGCTTGGCCTGCGCCGACATCGCCTGCTGCGAGCGCAGCACGGGCGTCTTGTGGTCGAGCGCCTCACCGGTCATCGAGATGAAGATGGTGGGGATGCACAGCGTGTTGCCGTTGGGGTTCTCCAGCACGTACGCCGGGCTCATCACGTCCCAGCCGGTGTAGCCGCGCGCCTCGAAGGTGTTGCGCAGCCCGCCGTTGGGGAACGACGACGCGTCGGGCTCGCCCTGCACCAGGGTCTTGCCCGAGAACGACGCGAACGCCGTGCCGTCGCCCACCGGGTCCAGGAAGCTGTCGTGCTTCTCCGCGGTCAGGCCGGTCAGCGGGTAGAAGACGTGCGCGTAGTGGGTCGCGCCCTTCTCCATCGCCCAGTCCTTCATCGCCGAGGCGACGGCGTCGGCCACGTCGGGGTCCAGCGGCGTCGACTTCTCGATGGTGGAGACCACCGACTTGTAGACGCCCTTGGGCAGCCGCTTCTGCATCACGTTGAGGCTGAAGACGTTCTCGCCGAAGATCTGGCCGGGCTCCTCGCCCGGGTCGAAGCTGTACGCCGGGGGCACCGTGGACTCGACGCCCTTGATGGCCTGCAGCCGGACCTGGTTGGCGGTCATGGGGAACTCCTGGGTGAGTGGGGCCCGAGATGGCTCGTGTCCCGCCGAACCTAGGCGGGCCAGGTCACGGGGTTGTTTCGTGCTCGTGTCCCTCGGCACCCCGGGCGATGATTCCGAGCACCCACCCCGGTCGGTTCCACGACGGCAACCGGCCGAGGCACCCGCACCCCGAGGAGACCCGATGTCCCGCTACCTGACCACCTACCTGATCTTCGACACCACGGCCCGCGAGGCGATGGAGTTCTACCAGTCCGTGCTCGGCGGGAAGCTCGAGGTGATGACCTTCGGCGACATGGGCGCGACCGGCCCGACGCCGCCGCCCGAGGGCGTGATGCACGCGCTGCTCGTCACCGACGACGGCTTCCGGCTGATGGCCTCCGACGGCCCTCCCGGCGAGCAGATCCGCAACGGCAACGACTTCGGGGTCGCGCTGAGCGGCGACGCCGCCGACGAGGCCGTGCTCAAGGGCTGGTGGGACGCGTTCGCCGCGAAGGGCACGGTCGACGTGCCGCTGGAGAAGCAGATGTGGGGTGCCTCCTTCGGCCAGGTGACCGACCCGTGGGGCGTGGCCTGGATGTTCAACATAGAGAGCGGCGAGGAGCCCGGCGCCTCCTGAGGCCAGCCCGACCCGGCGCGGCGTACGCCACCCCCGCGCCGGGCGCGCATGCTGTCCCCATGAGCCCTGACGACCCCGCGGACGACCCCGCTCCCGTCCCCGAGGAGCGCAACGTCGTCGGGGGGCCGCTCGAGCCGTGCGGCACCGAGCCGATGACCGGCTTCTACCGCGACGGCTGCTGCAGCACCGGCGCCGAGGACCGCGGCAGCCACACCGTCTGCGCGGTGATGACGGTGGAGTTCCTGGCCCACCAGCGCGCCATCGGCAACGACCTGTCGACGCCGGTCCCGCATTACGCCTTCCCCGGCCTGGTCCCCGGCGACCGGTGGTGCGTGACCGCGCGCAACTGGGGCGTGGCCCACGCCGACGGCGTGGCGGCGCCCGTGGTGCTGGCCTCCACCAACGCGGCCGTGCTGGCGCTGCTCCCCCTCGAGGTGCTGCGGACCCACGCCGTGGACGTGCCCGGCGACCTCAGCGGCCTCGACGGCTAGAGCCGGGCCAGCGCGAGGCAGGACAGCGCGAACAACCAGCTGACGAAGCTGCCGACCAGGAAGTACTCCGTGAGCCGGTGGATCCGCGCCTGCTCCACCCGCGACTGCAGCTCGGGCCAGCGCAGCAGCCCCTTGGCCGCGATCACGATGCTGGCCGCGGTGAGCTCGCCGGCCAGGCCCAGGCCGACGATGAACAGCCGCTCCATCGGGCCGAGCAGCCGGCCGCCCTTGAGCTGCTGCTCGGGGTCGTCGACCGTGTCGTGGACGGCGGGCTCGACCGTGCCGGTGACGGCGAGCACCAGCCGGACCACCACGTTGCCGGTGCTGAGCTGGGCCAGCAGCACCCCGACGAGCAGCAGCAGCCGCTCCACGCTGAGGTGGCGTACGCCGGGGAAGCCCGACCCGTCCACCCACGACCCGACCACACCCCCGCCCTCGCCGGCCGTGCCGGAGAGCAGCAGCGCCAGCACCACCGCGACGACCACGACCCCGAGCGGCGGCACCGCGCTCCCGCCCCGCAGGTGGCGGTCGACCGTCAGCCCCCAGGCGACGCCCGCGGCCGCGATCCCCAGCAGGGCGACGACGTCGGTGACCGAGGTGAGCCCGGCCAGCAGCCCGAGCAGCACGGCGAGCGAGCCGCCGACGCAGCCCTCCAGGCCGCCCAGCGGACGGCACGAGCGCACCAGGTCGGTGACGCCCAGCCCCACCAGCAGCAGCGCGATCCAGCTCACGTGACCCTCCTCAGCAACGCGTCGGCCGCCACCACGACGGCCAGCCCGTCGTGCCGCACCCGCTGGGAGACCGCCGAGGCGGAGACGCCCTCGGCCGCGGCGAGGTCGGCCTGGGGCCGGCCCTGCAGCAGTCCCCCCAGCAGCCGCAGCGACCGGGGCGAGGCTGATCCCACCACCTCGTCCTGACAGAGCAGCGCGGCGTTGACCAGGTCGGGGTCGGGGCCGGCCACGCCCTCGCTCCGCCGGTACGACGTGCGGCGGTGCCGCAACCCGGCCCGGCGCGCCGACCGCTTGACCTCCTCGACCGCCTCGCGGGCGGCCCACCAGCCGGGGCCGTCCTCGACACGGGGCTCGTCGGCCAGCGTCGCGACCGGGCCCCAGCCCACCCCGAAGCGCACGTCGACCGGCTCCGGCTCGGGGCCCTCGCCGACCGGCGCGCCGGCCAGCGCGGTGCGCAGCAGGAGCACGGCGTGCAGCGCCTCACCCACGCCCGCGAAGGCGCCCTGGAACTCGTCGCCGACCGTGATCCGCCAGGGGGTGAGCGGTCCGCTCACCTCGTTGGACTCCGCGACGGCGGCTGCGAGCCGCGCGTGCAGGTCGGTCCGGTCGGCCGCCGCCCGGGACCCGACCACGTCACCGATGACGACCGCCGCGACCGAGCCTGAAGCAACGGGCTTCATCGAGGACATCTGAAGATGATAGCTTCATCTAGCCGCGGGTGGGGACCTCGTCAACGACTAGCCCCAGAACACCCGGTCGACGATGCCACGGGCACGTCGGGCGGAGCGCAGGTAGTCGTTGACCATGGCCTCGGACTCCCCCGGATCGTACTGCAAGATCGCGGCCACGGCGGCTCGCTCCCGGGCGTCGCGGGGCAGCTGGTCGGCGGGCTTGCCCCGCACCTGGACGGTGGCGTTGCGTGCCCGGCTGGCGAACCGCCAGGCCTCCACCAGGCCCTCCGCGTCGGCCTCGTCGAGCAGCTCGTGCTCGACGGCGACACGCAGCGCCTCGAGCGTCTTGGTGGTGCGCAGCTCGGGCACGCGGCCGGCGTGCTGCATCTGCAGCAGCTGCACCGTCCACTCGACGTCGGAGAGCCCGCCGCGTCCCAGCTTGAAGTGCGTCGCGGGGTCGGCGCCCCGGGGCAGCCGCTCGGCGTCGACGCGGGCCTTGATGCGGCGGATCTCGACGACGTCGTCCTGGCTGAGCCCGTCGGCGGGGAAGCGCAGCGGGTCGACGAGCGCCGTGAACCGCTCCTGCACGTCGGCGTCGCCCACCACCGGGGCCGCCCGCAGCAGCGCCTGCGCCTCCCAGACGGCCGACCACTTGGCGTAGTAGGCGGCGTAGGACCCCAGCGTCCGCACCAGCGGCCCCTGCCGCCCCTCGGGGCGCAGGTCGGCGTCGACCTCCAGCGTCGGGTCCTTGCCCTGCTCCCCCAGCAGCCGCCGCAGGTCGTTGACCGCCGCCTGCGCCATCGAGGCCGCCTGCGCGGGGTCGGCCCCGGGCAGCGGGTCGTGCACGAACATCACGTCGGCGTCGCTGCCGTAGCCCAGCTCGAAGCCGCCGTAGCGACCCATCGCCACGACCGCCAGCCGGGTCGGCATCGCCACGCCCCGGGAGGCCTCGACCCCGCGCACCACCGCGGCCAGCGCGGCCTCGAGGGTCGCGCTGGTGACGTCGGTCAGCGCGTAGCCGACCTGCTCGACCCCGAACGGCACGCACAGGTCGGCGACGCTGATGCGCAGCAGCTCGCGCCGGCGGATCGCCCGGATCGCCAGCACCGCCTCGCGAGGATCGTCGCGGCGGCGGCCGGCGGCGGCCATCTCGGCCTGCACCGCGGCCCGGCCCAGCGGCTCGAGCCGCTCGTCCTCGCCCAGCAGCGCCACCGCCTGCGGCTCGCGCTGCAGCAGCCCGGTGGCGTAGCGGCTGGTGGCCAGCACCTGCGCCATCCGCTGCGCCGCCTCGCCCTCGTCGCGCAGCAGCCGGAGGTACCACGGCGTCGAGCCCAGCGCCTCGGAGATGCGGCGGAAGCCGAACAGGCCGGCGTCGGGGTCGGGGGCGTCGGCGAACCACTGCAGCATCGCCGGCAGCAGGGTGCGCTGGATGGCCGCGCTGCGGCGTACGCCGGAGGTCAGCGCCTCGAGGTGCCGCAGCGCCGCCTTGGGGTCGAGGTAGCCCAGGGCCGCCAGCCGCTCGGTCGCGGCCTCCGGGCTGAGCCGGGCCTCGTCGCTGCTCATCCGCGCCACGGCGGCGAGCAGCGGCCGGTAGAACAGCTTCTCGTGCAGCCGGCGCACCTCGCGGCGGTGGAAGTTCCAGAGCTTGTCGAGCTCCCGCACCGGGTCCTTGGTGAAGCCCAGCGAGCGGCCGAGCCGCCGGCGGGCGTCCTCGTCGGCGGGCACCACGTGGGTGCGGCGCAGCTGGTAGAGCTGGATCCGGTGCTCCAGGGTGCGCAGGAAGGCGTAGGCCTCGTGCAGCTCGGCGCCGTCCTCGCGGCCGACGTAGCCCCGCTCGGTGAGGCGGGCGAGCGCCGAGAGGGTCGTCGGCGGCCGGACCTCCTCGTCGGTGCGACCGTGCACCAGCTGCAGCAGCTGCACCGCGAACTCGACGTCGCGCAGCCCGCCCGACCCCAGCTTGAGCTGGCGCTCGGTCTGGTCGGCGGGGATGTGGGCGACGACGCGGCGCCGCATCGCCTGCACCTCCTCGACGAAGCCGTCGCGCTCCGCGGCCGACCACACCAGCGGGCTGATCATCTCGACGTACGCCGCCCCGAGCGCCGCGTCGCCGGCCACGGGCCGGGCCTTGAGCAGCGCCTGGAACTCCCAGGTCTTGGCCCACCGGCCGTAGTAGCCCTCGTGGCTGGCCAGGGTGCGCACGAGCGGGCCCGACTTGCCCTCGGGACGCAGGTTGGCGTCGACCGGCCAGATCGTGCCCTCGCGGGTGTGGTCGCCGCAGACCTGCATCAGCGTCGAGGCCAGCTGGGTGGCGGTGCGCAGCGCGACCGTCTCGGCCACGCCCTCGGCCGCCTCGGCCACGAAGACGACGTCGACGTCGGAGACGTAGTTGAGCTCGTGGCCCCCGCACTTGCCCATGGCCACGACCGCCAGCCGGGCGCCCGAGGCGGCCTCGCCGACCTTGGCGCGGGCCACGGCCAGCCCCGCCTCGAGGGTGCCGGCGGCGAGGTCGCTGAGCTCGGCCGCGACGTCGTCGACACCGACGTGGTGGGCGAGGTCGCGGGCGGCGAGGCCGAGCAGCAGGCGGCGGTACTCCACGCGCAGCGCGTCCAGCGCCTCGGCGTACGGCAGCGTGGCGACCGGTTCGGTGTCGCCGGCGTCGGCGCCCACCGCCTCGAGCAGCGAGCCGCGCAGGCTGCCGGCGGTCGGCCGGGTCGAGCCGAGGCTGGGGTCGCACAGGTCGGACCAGTGCTCGGGGTGGCGGCGCAGGTGCTCGGCCAGCGCCTGGCTCGCCCCGAGCACGCTGAGCAGGCGCATCGAGGTGCCCTCGTCGTCGGAGACCTCACGCAGCAGCCGGTCGCGGTCGTCGACCGCGTCGGCGAGGTCGACCAGCGCGGCCAGCGCCTGGTCGGGGTCGGCGCTGCGGCCGATCAGGGGCAGCAGCGGACCGGCGGCGCCGCCCAGCGAGGCCAGCAGCGGCCCGGCCGCCGAGGTGTCGCGGAAGCCGAGGCGGGCGAGGTCGCCCGCGGAGGGCTGGGCTCGGCTGGGCACCCGCCGAACCTACCGCGCGGGAGTCCAGTCGTGCCCGCCCACGACACCCAGACCGATGAGGGCGATCCCGACCGCGCCGGCGAGGACGCCCAGCACCCCCGCCAGCATCCCGAAGGCGGCGGACCCGCCGAAGAGCACCACGACGCCCCCCAGCGAGCACAGGGTGCCGGCCGTGGCGGGGCGCCGCAGCAGCAGCCACGCCACGCTCCCGAGCACCAGCGTCGGCAGCCCGGCGAGCAGCAGGAGCACGGCCGTCCAGCCGTAGCCCGCGCCGTCCATGCCGCCCACCTCGCTGGACCTCTCCCCGGCCCAGAGCATCACCATCAGCATCACGAAGCCGGTCGCGGTGGTCCCGGCGGCGGCGACGAGGAGCAGCTGCCGGGCCCGCCGGGGAGTCACACCGGCTCCCGGCGCGACCACACCAGCGCCACGACCGACAGGCCGATCACGACCAGGGGCACCGGGAGCTGCAGCACGCCGACCCACGCGGGCAGCGGGGCCGAGAGGACGCCCATCCCGGCGTTCCAGATCGGGATCACGGCCAGGCCCAGGACGAGGCCGACCACCGCCGCGGCCCGGGTGCGCGTCGACCGCAGCCGGAGCACGGTGACGGCGAGCGCGATGCCCACGCCCCCCATGACCGCGAGCACGAGGAACACCGCCGGCCCCAGCCCGGCGACGTCCTCGCCGCCCTCCGTCAGCACCACCACCCCGGCCAGCACGCAGACGGCCCCGGCCACCGCCCCGACCCAGCCCGCCACGGCGAGCAACGGACGCGGGTCGCGCCCGCTCACGACGGGGCCACCGGGGCGCCGGGGTGCACGTCCAGCACGCCGTCCAGGCCGGTGAGCCGCAGCAGCTTCAGCGGCTCGGGCCGGCTGCAGACCACCTCGAGCCGGCGACCGCGCGCGGTCTGCGCCTTCCAGGCGCCGACCAGCACCCCCAGCGCGGTGGAGTCCATGAAGGTGACCTCGTCGAGGTGCACCAGCACCAGGTCGGCCTCCTCGCAGACCGCGGCCTCGAGCGTCTGGCGCAGGCAGGACGCGGTGTGCAGGTCGAGCTCGCCACGCACCGTCACGGTCACCGCCTCGCCCGCGAGCCGGAGGTCGGCTTGGGCGCCGTCGGGCAGGTCGAGGCTGCTGACGGCGGCGTGGTCAGTGACGTGGGTCTCTCGCGTGGTCATGGGCCCACCCTCGCGTCGGGCGCCGCTCCCCCGCATGCGTACTCCTACTCAGGTACGCCGATCCGCTGGCGGGTTGCCGACGCGGTCAGATGACCGGCAGCATCCGGTCGCGCTCGAAGGCGGAGACCTGGCCGCGGTACTCCTCCCACTCCGCACGCTTGTTGCGGAGGAAGAACTCGTAGACGTGCTCGCCCAGCGTCTCGGCGAGCAGCTCGGAGTCCTCGGCGATCTTGATCGCGTCGTGGAGGTTCTTGGGCAGCTGCTCGAGCCCGAGCGCCTTGCGCTCGCGGTCGTTGAGCGACCAGACGTTGTCCTCGGCCTCGCGGGGGAGCTCGTACTCCTCCTCGATGCCCTTCATGCCGGCCGCGAGGATGACCGCGAACGCCAGGTAGGGGTTGCAGGCCGCGTCGATGCTGCGCAGCTCGATGCGGGTCGACTGCGCCTTGTTGGGCTTGTACATCGGCACCCGCACCATCGCGGAGCGGTTGTTGTGCCCCCACGAGATGTAGGACGGGGCCTCGCTGCCGCCGATCAGCCGCTTGTAGGAGTTGACCCACTGGTTGGTCAGCACGGTGATCTCGCTGGCGTGCTTGAGCAGGCCGGCGATGAAGTGCCGGGCCGTGCGCGAGAGCTGGTACTCCGCGCCGGCCTCGAAAAACGCGTTGGTGTCGCCCTCGAACAGCGACACGTGGGTGTGCATCCCCGAGCCGGGGTGGGTCGTGAACGGCTTGGGCATGAAGCTGGCCCAGATGCCCTGGCTCAGCGCTACCTCCCGCACCACGGTGCGGAAGGTCATGATGTTGTCGGCGGTCGAGAGCGCGTCGGCGTACCGCAGGTCGATCTCCTGCTGGCCGGGGCCGCCCTCGTGGTGGCTGAACTCCACCGAGATCCCCATCGACTCGAGCATCGAGATCGCCTCGCGGCGGAAGTCGGCCCCGCGCGACTGCGCGGTGTGGTCGAAGTAGCCGCTGCGGTCGACCGGCACCGGCTCCTCGCCCAGGCCGGGACGGCCGGAGAAGAGGTAGAACTCGATCTCGGGGTGGGTGTAGAAGGTGAAGCCCTTGTCGGCCGCCTGCTGCAGGGTGCGCTTGAGCACGAACCGCGGGTCGGCGTACGACGGGGAGCCGTCCGGCATCCCGATGTCGCAGAACATCCGGGCGGTCGAGGGCCCCTCGCCGCGCCACGGCAGCAGCTGGAAGGTCGTCGGGTCGGGGTGGGCCAGCATGTCGGCCTCGGTCACCCGCGTGAAGCCCTCGATGGCGGAGCCGTCGAAGCCGATGCCCTCGTCGAAGGCGCCCTCGAGCTCGGCCGGCGCGACCGACACCGACTTGAGGTAGCCCAGCACGTCGGTGAACCACAGCCGCACGAAGCGGACGTCGCGCTCCTCGAGTGCCCGGAGCACGAAGTCTTCCTGCTTGCCCATGGCGCGAGCCTAGTGCTCCGGGGTCGCGGGGTGGTCCGACGGGCCCGGCGTCGCGCGCGCCAGCTGCACGAGGCGCTGCGCCAGCGGGCGCCAGGTGCGGTCCAGCTCCTCGCGGGCGGCGTCGAGGTCGCCGAGCAGCCGGGCGACGTCGCCCTCGGCGTGCCGGTCGGGGTCCTCGGCGGCCCACTGCGCCACGATCGCGGCGTCGACCTCGGGGTGGAGCTGCACGCCCCACACGGTCGGGGCGAGCCGGGCCGCCTGCAGCTCGCCCCCCGGCGCGGTCGCCAGCACCACGACGCCGTCGGGCTGCTCGACCACGACGTCGTCGTTGAAGTGCAGCCCGCGGGCGGGCCCGACCGCCACCGCGGAGAGCAACGGGTCAGCCGCGGCCGCGTCGGTCCAGCCGACGGGGAGCAGGCCGAGCTGCTGCCCGGCCGGGTTGGGCGCCGACCGCCCGCCCAGCGCGGCGGCGGCGAGCTGGTGACCCAGGCACACGCCCACCCCCGGCACGGCCCGGTCCGCCGCCTCGCGGACCAGCCGCTTGGTCGGCGTCAGCCAGGCGTGCTCGGCGTCGTCGTGGGCGCCCATCGACCCGCCCAGGACGAGCAGCGCGTCATGGCCGGCCAGGTCGTCGGGCAGCGCGTCCCCGGCGTACGGGCGGCGGACGTCGAGGTCGGCACCGGCCTCGACCAGCCACTCCCCCAGCAGCGCCGCGGGCGCCCCGGCCTCGTGCTCGACGACCAGCACGCGCGGCCGCCCGGGCTCCGACCCGCTCACGCGTCGGGCACGCGGTCGAGCTCGGCCAGCCAGGCGGTGCCGGCGGCGTCGCTGGGCATCCGCCAGTCGCCACGGGGCGACATGGTGCCGCCACCGACGACCTTGGGGCCGTTGGGCAGCGCCGAGCGCTTGAACTGGCTGGAGAAGAAGCGGCGCACGAACACCCCGAGCCAGTGCTTGATCTCCGGCAGGTCGTAGGCGACCCGGCGCTCGTCGGGGAAGTTGGGCGGCCAGTCGCCGTGCGAGGTGTCCTGCCAGGCGTGCCGGGCCAGGAACGCGACCTTGCTGGGCCGCGCCCCGTGGCGCAGCACGTGGAAGAGGGTGAAGTCCTGCAGCGCGTAGGGCCCGACGCTGGACTCGGTGCTCTGCGGCTGCTCGCCCTCGCGGGTGGGCACCAGCTCGGGGGTGATCTCCTGCTCGACGATGGCGCGCAGCAGCTCGTTGACCTCGGCGTCGGCGGCACCGAGCTGCTCGCTGGAGACGACCCACCGGATCAGGTGCTGCACCAGCGTCTTGGGCACGCCGGCGTTGACGGTGTAGTGCGACATCTGGTCGCCGACGCCGTAGGTGCACCAGCCCAGGGCCAGCTCGGAGAGGTCGCCGGTGCCGAGCACGATGCCGCGCCGCTGGTTGGCGGCCCGGAAGAGGTAGTCGGTGCGCAGCCCGGCCTGGACGTTCTCGAAGGTGATGTCGTAGACCTCCTCGCCCGCGGCGTACGGGTGGCCCAGGTCGGCGAGCAGCTGGCGTGCCGCCGGGCGGATGTCGATCTCCTCGAACGTCACCCCCAGCGCCGCCGAGAGCCGGGTCGCGAAGTCCTTGGTCGTGTCGCCCGTGGCGAAGCCGGGCAGCGTGAAGGCCAGGATGTCGCTGCGCGGACGCCCGAGCCGGTCCATCGCCTTGGCCGCCACGATCAGCGCGTGGGTGGAGTCGAGGCCGCCCGAGACGCCGATGACGACCTGCGGCTGCCCGATGGCGCGCAGCCGCTGCTCGAGGCCGGAGACCTGGATGTTGTAGGCCTCGTAGCAGTCCTGCGCCAGCCGCGCCGGGTCGTCGGGCACGAAGGGGAACCGGTCGACCTTGCGGCGCAGCCCGAGGTCGCCCGTGGGCGGGTCGACGGCGAACTCGACCTCGGTCCAGTCGGCCCGCTCGATGCCCAGGCCACGGCGGTTGTCGTCGAAGCTGCCCTGGCGCAGCCGGTCCTGGCGGAGCCGGTCGAGGTCGACGTCGACCACCGTGCGCCGCGGACCGTCGGGGAACCGCTCGGTCTCCCCCAGCAGGTCGCCGCACTCGTAGACCATCGTCTGCCCGTCCCACGACAGGTCGGTGGTCGACTCGCCCTCGCCGGCCGCGGCATAGGCGTACGCCGCGAGGCAGCGCGCGCTGGCCGAGCGGGCCAGCAGGTGCCGGTCCTCGGCGCGGGCGACCGTGATCGGCGAGCCGGAGAGGTTGAGCAGCACCGTCGCGCCGGCCAGTGCGGCCCGGGAGCTCGGGGGCACCGGCACCCACAGGTCCTCGCAGACCTCGACGAAGACGGTGAGGCCCGGCACGTCGGTGGCCCGGAACAGCAGGTCGGAGCCGAACGGCACCTCGGTCCCGTCGACGACGATCGTGCGCCCCACGACGTCGGCCCCCGCGGCGTAGTGGCGGGCCTCGTAGAACTCGCGGTAGGTCGGCAGGTAGGACTTCGGCACCACGCCCAGCACCTCGCCCCGGTGGACCACCACGGCGCAGTTGTGCAGGCGGTTGCCGTCGAGCAGCGGCGCACCGACCACGAGCAGCGGGCGCAGCTCGCGGCTGGCGGCCACCACCTCGGCCAGCGCCGCGTGGACGGCGTCCAGCAGCGGGTCCTGCAGCACGAGGTCGTCGAGGGAGTAGCCGGTCAGGCACAGCTCGGGGAACAGCGCCACCGCCACGCCCTCGTCGTGGCACTCCCGCGCCTGGGCCACCACCGTGGCGGCGTTGCGGGCCGGGTCGGCCAGCGCGACCGGGACGGTGCAGGCGGCGAGGCGGGCGAAGCCGTGGGCGTAGGCGGAGTCGAAGTCCACGTCGGCAGTGTCGCAGAACACCCGCCCGGGGCAGGACCGTCGGGGTGGCCCGGGGACTAGCGTGATCTCCATGAGCGACGAGACCGCACCGCCGTACGGCTCCGGGGCCGCAGCCGCCTCCTCGACCGGCTCCGCCGGCGCCCCCTCCGACGCCGCGCCCGTACGCCGGGTCCGCACCCAGCACCTGCGCGAGCTCAAGCAGCGCGGCGAGCGGTTCGCGATGCTGACGGCCTACGACATGTACACCGCGGAGGTCTTCGACGAGGCCGGCATCGAGGTCCTCCTCGTGGGCGACAGCGCGTCCAACAACGTGCTCGGCAACGAGACCTCGCTCCCGATCACCGTCGAGGAGCTGCTCCCGCTGACCCGGGCGGTGTCTCGCTCGACCCGCCGCTCCCTGGTCGTCGGCGACCTGCCCTTCGGCTCCTACCAGCGTTCGGCGGAGCAGGCCTACGACACCGCCGTGCGGTTCATGAAGGAGGGCGGCGCCCACGCCGTCAAGCTCGAGGGCGGCGTCGAGATGGCCCCCCAGATCGAGCTGCTGACCCGCGGCGGCGTCCCGGTGATGGCCCACATCGGCTTCACCCCGCAGAGCGAGCACGCCCTCGGCGGCTACCGCGTCCAGGGCCGCGGCGAGACCGCCGAGCGGGTCCTCGCCGACGCCCGTGCGGTCGAGGCGGCGGGCGCCTTCGCCGTGGTGATGGAGATGGTGCCCGGCGACGTCGCGGCCCAGGTCACCCGGGAGCTGGCCATCCCCACCATCGGCATCGGCGCCGGCGCCGGCTGCGACGGCCAGGTGCTGGTCTGGCAGGACGCCTTCGGGCTGCGCGGCGGCCGGATGGCGCGCTTCGTCAAGCAGTACGCCGACCTGCGCGGCGTCCTGGCCGACGCCGCCCGCACCTACGCCGACGAGGTGCGCAGCGGCGCCTTCCCGACGGAGGACCACACCTTCTGAGCCCGGGGCGGACTTCCCGACGTCCGTGCCGTGTCCGATTTAGTGCGTTTCGGGGTTTTCGAGACTTAGATCCGATTCCCGGGTGAGACTGGCGACCTCGACGGCTCCCGCCGTCGACGGTCCCGCTCGAGCTCGAGGAATCGGCCCATGGCGCTCATCTCCACCCGCAAGCGACGCCGCAAGCGTCGTCGCAAGGTCGTCACCAAGCCGGTCGTCGTCAGGTCGACGCCGGCGCCGACACCCCGGCCGACCCCGACGCCCACCCCGCGTCCGACACCCGCCCCGAGCACCGCCCCGGCGCCGACCCCCGCCCCGGCGCCGCCGACCACGGCGCCGAGCACGGCACCGGTCCCGAGCACCGCGCCGGCACCCACCTCGACCCCCTCGCCCAGCACGACCCCCACGACGCCGTCGGTGGCGCCCGGCGCGCCGGTGCCCCTGGTGCAGACGCCGCCGATGAGCGGCACCCTGTCGGCGAGCGCGCGGGAGCGCCTGTTCCTCAACCGCTTCGGCACCGGCTTCTCCCAGCGCTCGCTCGCCCAGCTCCGCGCGGTGGGCACCCCGGAGGCCTGGCTGGCCGCCCAGCTGGAGCCCACCCGCATCCAGGAGCACCCGAAGGTCGCCGTCGTCGACGGCTGGTTCTCCTCGCTGCTCACCGACGCGCCCGCCGCGCGGTGGCAGAAGCAGATCGACCAGGTCAAGGGCGGGTGGGTCTACGCCAACGAGCTCGGCAACTGGTCGATGCTGCGCCGGGTCTACTCCGAGCGCACCGTGCTGGAGAAGATGGTCGACTTCTGGGGCAACGCGCTGCACATCCCGGCCAACCACGACCGCGCCTGGATCTACCGCGTCGACTACGACACCACCGTGCGCCGCCACGCCCTGGGCCGCTTCGAGGACCTGCTCCTCGCCACCGCCCTGCACCCGGCGATGCGCCTCTACCTGGACAACTGGAAGAACGTCCGCGACAAGCCCAACGAGAACCAGGGCCGCGAGCTGCTCGAGCTCCACACGGTCGGGCGCGGCGCCGGCTACACCGAGGCGATGGTCAAGGACTCCGCGCGCATCCTGTCCGGCTACACGGTGGACTGGGGCGAGACCTTCGACCCCTACTACAAGACCGCCGCGCACAGCACCGGCACCGTCAGCGTCCTGGGGTTCACCCACCCCAACACCGCCACCGACGGGCAGGCCGTGACCGAGGCCTACCTGCGCCACCTCGCCCGGCACCCCGCGACCGCCCGCAACCTGGCCACCAAGCTGGCGACGTACCTCGTCTCCGACGCGCCCTCGGCCGGCCTCGTCGAGACGCTCGCCCAGGCCTACCTGGACAACGACACCTCCATCGCGGCCGTGCTGACCGCACTGTCGACCCACCCCGAGTTCGCCGCCTCGACCGGCGCCAAGGTGCGGCCCCCCATCGACGACCTGGTCGCCACCGCGCGGGTCCTCCAGGTGGACGTCAACGCGGCTCCCTCGGTCGACGGGGCGTGGTCGGCCCACGCCAACTGGCACCACGGCGGCGCCGCCCTCTACTCCTGGCCCCGCCCGGACGGGGCGCCGCTGCGCAACGAGGCCTGGTCCTCCACCTCCCGCGTCTTCAACTCCTACGAGATGCACCGCAGCCAGGCCGGCGGCTGGTGGCCCAAGGGGGCGACCTACGCGGCGTACGACGCCTGGCTGCCGCGGGCCTCGCTGCCCTTCCCGGAGTACGTCGACCACCTGTGCCGGCGCTGGCTCGGCCGACCGGCGGACGCCCGCCTCCAGCAGGTGGCCCTGCGGTCCGTGGGGCTCTCCACCACCGTGACCACCACCGTCACCAAGGACCACGCGGTCGCCCGCTGGCTCGCTCCGGCGCTCGCCTCGGCGCTGCTGGACACCCCCGACCACATGGCCCCCTGACCGGCGCCCACCCGCACCCGAGCACCGAGGACACCCCGATGAGCCACCCCCCGCACTCCCCCGTCGGCCCGTCCGGCACCCCCGTCGCCGGCCCCGTCGCCAGCCCCGTCACCGGCACCGACGGCTGCTGCGCCGAGCTCGCGCGCGTCGGCGCGTCGCGCCGTCGCGTCCTGCAGGGCGCCCTCGGCCTCGGCGGCGCGATGGCGGTGACCCAGCTGTTCGGCGAGTCGGTGATGCAGACCAGCTACGCCGGCACGCCGGGCGGCAACGTGCTGGTGGTGCTGTCGCTGCGCGGGGGCATCGACGGCCTCGGGGTGGTGGTCCCCCACGGCGACGCCGGCTACTACAAGGTGCGGCCGACGACCGCGGTGCCCAAGGACCAGCTGGTCTGCGCCGACGCGATGTTCGGGCTGCACCCCAAGATGGCGCCGCTGAAGCCGTTCTGGACCTCCGGCGAGCTGGCCGCGATCCAGGCCGTCGGGCTGCCCGCTCCCAACCGCTCGCACTTCTCGGCCATCGAGGAGATCGAGGACGCCGCCCCGGGATCCGAGGCGCGCTCGGGCTGGGTCAACCGGATGATCGGCATGGGCCCCAGCTCGGCCACCGGGGGCGTCCTGGACGCCGTGCAGCTGGGCCTGAACTACCCGACCACCGCGCTGTCCGGCGACCGCTCGGTGATGGCGACCAACGACCTCTCGCGGCTCGCGCTGCCCGGGCTCGACACCTCGGTCCCCGAGCGCCGCTACGGCAGCCTCGCCGCCGCCTGGTCCGGTGCGACCGGCCCCCTGGCCCGCAGCGCCGCCGACGCCGTCACGGTCTCCAAGACCGCCGGCTCGACGATCGCGGGCGTGGCAGCCGGCAGCACGCCGTACCCCACGGTCTGGAACGCCGATCCGTTCGCCGCGCCGCTGAAGAGCGCGGCCCGGCTGATCCGGGCCGACGTCGGCACCGACGTGATCGCGATCGACGCCGGCTCCTGGGACTTCCACACCGGCTACGGCACCACCGGCTGGGGCAGCATGCAGTCGGGGATCGACGGGCTGGCGCAGTCGCTCGCGGCCTTCCTGACCGACCTGGGCCCGCTGCGCAGCCGCGTCACCGTCGTGACCATCTCGGAGTTCGGCCGCCGGGTGCAGGAGAACGGCAGCCAGGGCTTCGACCACGGCTGGGGCAACATGATGCTGGTCGCCGGCGCCGGGGTGAGGGGCGGGCGCTACTTCGGCCGCTGGCCCGGGCTCGGTGCCGCCGAGCTCGCCGAGGGCGACCTCAAGGTCACCACCGACTACCGCCAGGTCCTGGGCGAGGTGCTCGCCAAGCGCTTCCCGGACCGGTCGCTGCCGACCGTCTTCCCCGGCGTGACGCCCGCCACCTTGGGATTCATGGCCTGAGTCCCACGCGGCTGTCGGTGACCGCGGTTACCGTCGTCGCATGCGCCGACCGATCCTCGTGGCCCTGCTGGTGGCCGCCGCACTCACCGTGTCCCTG
Organism: Marmoricola sp. Leaf446; assembly: GCF_001424755.1. Lineage (GTDB taxonomy): Bacteria > Actinomycetota > Actinomycetes > Propionibacteriales > Nocardioidaceae > Marmoricola. Next base: position 1,178,389 of record NZ_LMRF01000001.1, on the reverse strand, counting down.
CTGCCGGCGCGGTTCGCGACGAGCCCTCCGGCCTCGGCCGCCGACCCGGCGCTCCGGGTCACCACCGTCGCCTCGGGCCTGGCCCTGCCCTGGGACGTCCAGCCCCTCCCCGACGGGCGGCTGCTGGTCACCGAGCGCGCCAGCAAGCGGCTGCTGCTGGTCGACGGCGGCGCCGTGCGGCCGGTGAGCTACGACTCCCGCTCGGTGTGGAGCAGCGGCGAGACCGGGCTGATGGGGCTCGAGGTCGACCCCGGCTTCTCCTCCAACCGGCGCTTCTACACCTGCCAGGGCGGCTACCGCGGCACCGGCCACGACGTCCGCGTCATGGCCTGGCGGCTGTCGCCGGACGGTCGCAGCGCCGCGTACGCGGGCGCCCTGCTGACCGGCCTGCCCGCCACCAGCGGGCGCCACGGCGGCTGCCGCCTCCTGATCACCCGCGGCGGCGCCCTCCTGGTCGGCACCGGCGACGCCGCGGTCGGGACCAACCCCCGCAACCTGCGCAGCCTGGGCGGCAAGGTCCTGCGCCTGCGCCTCTCGGGCGCCCCCTGGCCCTCCAACCCGTTCGTGCGCAGCGCCTCGCGCACCAAGCGCTACGTCCTGACCTACGGCCACCGCAACGTGCAGGGCCTCGCCCAGCGCAGCGACGGCAGCCTGTGGTCGGTCGAGCACGGACCCGCCCGTGACGACGAGGTCAACCGGCTGGTGCGTCGCGGCGACTACGGCTGGCAGCCGACGCCGGGCTACGACGAGAGCCGGCCGATGACCGACCACGCGCTGCGGGGCACGCAGCAGGGAGCCCGGTGGCGCTCCGGGTCCTCGACCATCGCCACCTCCGGCGCCGCCTGGGTCTCGGGCTCCCGCTGGGGGTCGTTGAACGGCACGCTCGCCGTCGCCGCGCTCAAGGGCCAGCGGATGCTCTTCCTGACCTTCGACCGCAACGGCCGGCTGACCCGCTCCACGACCCCGGCCGCGTTGCGCGGCTATGGCCGGCTCCGTTCGGTGACGCCGCTGCCGGGCGGCGACCTGCTGGTCACCACCGCCAACGGCAGCGACGACCGGGTGCTCCGGGTCTCGCCGGCCTAGCCGCACCGACCCGCGGGCGTCAGCCGGCCCAGCCGAGCTGGCGGGTGCCGAGCACGATGGTCGGCAGCCACAGCGCGAAGCCGATCGCCGGCAGCCACAGCACCCGGCGCGGGTGCGGGTCGAACCACCGCAGCGCGATCGCGAACAGCAGCAGCCACAGCAGCACGAACAGCGTCGTGACCCACCAGGGAGCGACGTTGGCGGTGCCCAGGTCGAGGAACAGCAGGCACGCCATCGCCCCCATGCCGACGAAGCCCCACGGGGGCGGCTGCTGCCTCACCACGGCGATCACCTTACGCAGCCCGTCGTCCTGACCTAGCGTGTGCTCACGCGTCACACGCGCACCACCCGTGCGTGCGTCCCTCGCTCCACCGCCGCGCTCGGAGGCTGCCGTGCACCACCCCCGCCCCACCCCCGCCCTGCTCGTCCTCGTCGCGCTGCTCAGCGCCGCGCTCGGGCTCGGGTCCTCGCCCGCCGTGGCCGCCGCCCCGGCGGTGGGCACCACCACCGCCCTGGTCGCGCCCACCGGCAAGGCCGGCCTGGCCGCGCCGTTCCGGGCCACGTTGCGCGGCGACGACGCCGCGGCCCTGGGCGGCCGCGCGCTCACCCTGCAGCGGTCCTCTTCCTCGTCCTGGTCGACGGTCGCCACGGTGAGGACCGGCGCCGACGGCACCGCGACCTTCTCGGTCGTGCTCCCGGCCGGCGCGACCACCTGGCGCGCGGTGTGGGCGGGCGACGCGTCGTACGCCGGCTCGACCTCCCCCACCGCCACGGCCACCGGTCAGGTCCTCGCCTCGACCCTGACCCTCGACGGCCCGACCTCGGTGGTCGACGAGCGGTCGGTCACGCTGACCGGTCGCTGGCTGGCCTCCGACTCCTCGCCCGTCACCGGTGCCGCCGTCGCGGTGCAGCAGCGCACCGGCAGCACCTGGACGACGCGGCGCACCCTGCGGACCAGCGCCACCGGCCGCTGGTCGCTGGCCGTGACGCCGCGCACCGACACCACCTGGCGCGTCACCGGCGCCGCCGGCTCGTGGTGGCGGGGCGCCACGTCCGCCGCGCACACCGTCGACAACCGACCCGCCGGCACCCCCGTCGTGCTGCCGGCCGCCGCGCCGCGACCCACGGCGCTGCCGGCCCAGGCCCGCGCCACCGGGGCCGGCGCCAACGCGGTCGTCACGACGGTGCCCGCCGCGGTGTGGCGCTCCATGGTCGGCCGCAGCTGGCACCGCGGCTGCCCGATCGGCCGCTCCAGCCTGCGGCTGCTGCGCGTCAACTACTGGGGCTTCGACGGCTACCGCTACCGCGGCGAGATGGTGCTCGCCACCGCCGTCGCCGGACGCGCCGCCGCGGCGCTCCGGGACATGTACGCCCAGCAGCTGCCGATCCGCAGCATGTACCGCGTGGACCGGTTCGGCTGGAGCTCACGGGTGCGCGGCGCCGACGACCACGCCTCGATGCGGGCCGACAACACCTCGGCCTTCAACTGCCGCTGGGTGGTCAACAAGCCCGGCGTGATGTCGCCCCACGCCCGTGGCCGCGCCATCGACCTCAACACGTGGGAGAACCCCTACCGCTCCGCCACGGGCTGGGTGCCCAACTCCTGGTGGTCGACCCGCAGCCACCCCCGGGTCGCCTGGCGGTCGGCCTCGCACCCGGTGGTCCGGATCTGGCGGGCGCACGGCTTCCGCTGGACCTACGGCACGGGTGACAGCCAGCACGTCGACGGTCGCACCGCCACCGTCACGGTGGCCGGCAGCTTCGTCGGCTGAGCCTCAGGCGCGGGCGTCGCCCTCGGCGGCGTCCGCGTCCTCCTCGGAGCCCTCCCAGGCCTCGTTGCGCTCCTCGACCTTGTCCAGCGCCCGCGAGGCCTCGGCCTCGGAGTCGTAGGGGCCGAGGCGGTCCTTGGCCTTGCAGCCGTCGGCGCCCTCGACGGCGTGGTGGTTCAGGCAGTACCAGAACTGGCTCATGAGCAGCGAAACTACACTCGTCGCCGTGACTGCCATAGCCCCCGGACGCGTCTCGCCCCGCCGGCCCGTCCCGGACTCCATCGTCCGTCCGGAGTACGTCGACCGGCCCGAGCCGCGACCGTTCACCGGCAACGAGGTCAAGGACGCGGACACCATCGAGCGGATGCGCGCCGCCTCCCGCCTGGCGGCGCAGGCGCGCGAGCTCGTGGGGTCGCACGTCGCCCCCGGTGTCACCACCGACGAGCTCGACCGGATCGGCCACGAGTTCCTCTGCGACCACGGCGCCTACCCCTCCACGCTCGGCTACAAGGGGTTCCCCAAGTCGCTGTGCTCGAGCGTCAACGAGGTGATCTGCCACGGCATCCCGGACAGCTACGAGGTGCAGGACGGCGACATCGTGAACATCGACGTCACGGCATACCTCGACGGCGTCCACGGCGACACCAACGCCACCTTCCTCACCCCGGGCGTGACCCAGGAGGTGCGCGACCTCGTCGACCACACCCGCGAGGCACTGTCGCGGGCGATCCGGGCGGTCCGGCCGGGCCGCCGGATCAACGTCGTCGGTCGGGTGATCGAGTCCTACGCCCGGCGCCACGGCTACGGCGTGGTCCGGGAGTTCACCGGTCACGGCATCGGCACCCACTTCCACAGCGGGCTGGTGGTACCGCACTACGACGACTCCTACTACGACGACCTGATCCGCCCCGGCATGACGTTCACGATCGAGCCGATGCTCAACCTCGGCACCCACGAGTGGGAGATGTGGGACGACGGCTGGACCGTCGTGACCCGTGACCGTCGTCCCTCGGCGCAGTTCGAGCACACCCTGCTCGTCACCGAGACGGGCGCCGAGGTCCTCACCGAGCCCTGAGCCCGCGAGTGCGGACGCGCCACACGGCCGACACACGTCGCCGCTAGGGTCGCCCCCGTGACCGGGATGTTCGAGGACTACGCCAGCGGGATGGGGGCGGCGTACGACGAGATGTACGACGCCACCGACCTGCGCACCCCCTACCGCCAGCTCCAGCCGTCCCTGCAGGAGATGGGACCGGCCGAGCTGCAGACCCGGGTGGAGGCGCTGCAGTCGAGCTACCTCGACCAGGGCGTGACCTTCGACATCGGCGGCGAGGAACGGGCCTTCCCGCTCGACGTGCTGCCGCGCGTGATCGAGATGGACCAGTGGGCCAAGGTCGAGGCCGGCGTCCAGCAGCGGGTGGCCACGCTCGAGAAGTTCCTCGCCGACGTCTACGACGCCGGCGAGGTGCTCAACGACGGGGTGGTCCCCCGCCGCGTCATCACCACCTCCTCGCACTTCCACCGTGCCGCCGCCGGGATCGAGCCGCCCAACGGCGTGCGCGTCCACGTGAGCGGCATCGACCTGATCCGCGACGACGATGGCGAGTTCCGCGTCCTGGAGGACAACGTCCGGGTGCCCTCCGGCGTCTCCTACGTGATGACCAACCGTCGCGCGATCGCGGCCGCGCTGCCCGAGGTCTTCGCCGAGCACCGCATCCGCCCGGTCGCGGGCTACCCCCAGAAGCTGCTCACCGCGCTGCGCGCCGCGGCGCCCGCCGGTGTCACCGACCCCAACGTCGTGGTGCTCACGCCCGGCGTCTTCAACGGCGCCTACTTCGAGCACGCGCTGCTCGCCCGCACCATGGGCGTCGAGCTGGTCGAGGGCCGCGACCTGGAGTGCCGCCGCGGCCGCGTGATGATGCGCACCACCCAGGGCCTGGAGCCGGTGCACGTGATCTACCGCCGCGTCGACGACGAGTTCCTCGACCCGGTGCACTTCCGCAGCACCTCGCTGCTCGGCTGCTCGGGGCTGCTCAACGCCGCCCGGGCCGGCAACGTCACCATCGCCAACGCGGTCGGCAACGGCGTGGCCGACGACAAGCTCGTCTACACCTACCTGCCCGACCTGGTGCGCTACTACTTGGGCGAGGAGCCGATCCTCAACAACGTCGACACCTGGCGGCTCGGTGACGCCGACCACCGCGAGGAGGTCATGGACCGCCTCGACGAGCTGGTCCTCAAGCCCGTCGACGGTTCGGGCGGCAAGGGCATCGTGATCGGCCCGCACGCGACCCGCGCCGAGCTCGACGAGCTGCGCGAGAAGGTGCTGGCCGATCCCCGGTCGTGGATCGCGCAGCCGGTCATCCAGCTCAGCACCGTGCCGACCTACGTCAACGGCGTGATGCGTCCCCGCCACGTCGACCTGCGCCCCTTCGCCGTCAACGACGGCCACCGGGTGTGGGTGCTGCCGGGCGGGCTGACCCGGGTCGCGCTGGGCGAGGGCGAGCTGATCGTGAACTCCTCGCGCGGTGGCGGCTCCAAGGACACCTGGGTGCTGGCCGGAAAGAGCCGCCCGGTGATCCGGGTCGAGCCCGAGCGCGTGCTGCCCCACGCCACCCCGCAGGACGTCGGCCCGGCCCTGGAGTCGTTCTCCAGCCAGCAGGACCAGCAGCAGCAGCAGGTCTCGACGGGCTCGACCGACGGGGCCGACGAGACCACCGAGGAGCAGCCGTGCTGAGCCGGATCGCGGAGTCCCTGTTCTGGATCGGCCGCTACGTCGAGCGGGCCGAGGACACCGCCCGCATCCTCGACGTGCAGACCCAGCTGATCCTCGAGGACCCGGGCGTCGACGAGGGGACGACCTGCCGCAGCCTGCTCTCGATCATGGGCGTGGAGGTCGACCCCGAGGACACCGCGACCACGATCGACACGGCCGAGGTGCTGCGCGTCCTGGCCTACGACACCTCCTCGAGCGCGTCCATCGCCGCCACCCTCGCCGCGGCCCGCGAGAGCGCCCGGCGCGCGCGCGAGACGCTGTCGACCTCGATGTGGGAGGCGATGAACACCACCTACCGCGCCATCCCCTCGGGCCACTTCCGCTCGATGCGCCCGCCGGTCGCCTTCCGCTGGGTGCGCGACCGCGCCGCGCAGATCAACGGCATCGGCGAGGCCACCATGACCCGCGACGAGGGCTACCAGTTCCTCGTGCTCGGCCGCTCCATCGAGCGCGCCGACATGACCTCGCGGCTCGTCGCGACGGCGGCGCTCACCTCGGGCTCCGCCTGGGGCACCTCGTTGCGCGCCTGCGGTGCCTACGAGGCGTTCCTGCGCACCTACAAGGGCCTGGAGACCGAGCGCGGCGCGGCGGAGTTCCTGCTGCTCGACCGGCTCTTCCCCCGCTCGGTCGTCTTCGGCCTCACCCAGGCCGAGCGGGCGCTGGAGAGCCTGGAGTCCGCCGGCACCCGCGTGGGCGTGCAGAACGAGGCGCAGCGGCTGCTCGGGCGCACCCGCGCCGAGCTGGAGTACCGCTCGCTGTCCGACTTCGTCACCGAGCTGCCCAGCGAGATGGAGCGCCTCCAGCGCACCTGCGCGCTGGCGACCGACGCGATCACCCGGCGCTACTTCGCCGGCGCGGAGGCGACCGAGTGGCACGGGGTGCGGGCATGAGCACCCGCTGCGTCCCGACGTACGCCCCCACCTGCGAAGAGGGAGACCGATGAGCCTGCAGCTGCGCATCGTCCACACCACCGGCTTCGAGTACGACGGCAAGGCCAACACCTCGTTCAACGAGGCCCGGCTGACCCCGGTGACCCTGCCCGGCCAGATCGTCGTGCACTCGCGGGTCGAGGTCTCGCCGACGCCCTGGACCTACACCTACCGCGACTACTGGGGCTCCCAGGTGACCGCGTTCGAGGTCCTCGACCCCCACACGTCGCTCACCGTCACCGCGGCCGCGACGGTGCAGACCGACCGGACGCCCGCGGGCGACCCGGTGCTGTCGTGGGAGCAGCTGCGCGAGCCGCGGCTGGTCGACGCCCACACCGACTACCTCACCCTGCCCGACCGGGTCGCGCCCTCGGCCGACCTGGTGGCGACCGCCCAGGACGTCGTACGCCGCACGGCCAGCCCGTCGGAGGCCGCCCGCGCCCTCTGCATGCTGGTCCACGACGAGGTCAAGTACGTCTCCGGCTCGACCACCGTCGACGCCGCCGCCGCTCACTCCTGGGAACGCCGCACGGGGGTGTGCCAGGACATGGCCCACATCGCCATCGGCGCGCTGCGCGCGGTCGGGATCCCCGCCCGCTACGTCTCGGGCTACCTCCACCCCAAGGTGCAGCCCGAGGTCGGCGTGCCCGCCAAGGGCGAGTCGCACGCCTGGGTGGAGTGGTGGGACGACGGCTGGCGCGGCTTCGACCCGACCAACGCCGCCGAGCCCGGCGACCGCCACGTGGTGACCGCAGCCGGGCGCGACTACGGCGACGTCAAGCCGCTGTCCGGCATCTTCTCCGGCTCCGGCACCTCGCGGATGTTCGTCGACGTCCAGGTCACCCGCCTGGTCTGATCCCCCGGGGCTCGGTCTCGTCGTCGTCCGGGTGCGCCCCGGGCGGGGACGGCCACCACGTGGCCGGTGCGAGACCGGCCCCTGGCCGACTGCACCGAACGCCTCCGCACCAGGACCTCGGAGGGCTCGGGAGACCGTGGCAGCTGCCACCCTCTCCCGAGTCCCTCCTCGAGTGACCGTCGTCGGGACCCCTGCGCTGCCGTCGTGCATGGGGCATGCTGCAGTGACTGCGCGTGGCGTCCGAGCCGCGCCTTAGGGGAGGACCCTCACCGTGACCGACGCCAGCGACAGCAGCACCACCCCCGAGAGCTCGTCCACCTCCAGCGGCACCGCCACCTCCGGCACCGCTGCGCCCAGCACCGCCGACGCGGCGAAGGCAGCGAGCGCTCCGGCCACGTCCGGCGAGTCGGAGTCCGGGCACGCCAGCGGTCGTACGACGTCCGGCGGATCCTCCTCGAGCACCTCCGCGACGCCCGCCACGGCCACCCCCGCGAAGAAGACCCCAGCGAGGAAGACCCCCGCGAAGAAGAGCGCGACCACCAAGAGCGCCGCCAAGAAGACGCCGGCCACGAAGTCGTCCACGTCCGCGGCGAAGAAGTCCACGGCGAAGAAGTCCCCGGCCACGAAGTCCCCCGCGAAGAAGGCATCCACCTCCTCGCCCGCCACGAAGTCGACCGCGAAGAAGACCACGACGAAGAAGGCCCCGGCCACGAAGTCCCCCACCACCTCCTCCGCCACCTCCTCGGCCGCCGGCTCGGCGACCGCCGGGGGCCGCCAGGTCGACGCCCAGAAGGCGCTGGCCAAGAAGTCCGCGGTCGGTCAGGCGCCTGCCGCCTCGGACTCCTCGGACCCCTCGGGCCGTTTCGAGCTCACCCCCGCGGCCATCGAGCACATCGCCCGCGAGACCGCCGAGCGGGTGACCAGGGAGCTGACCGGTCAGATCACCAAGACCCTCTCGCTGCTGGAGAAGGAGACCACCCGCGCCCGCAAGGCCGCCGCCAAGGCCGCCGACACCGCGGGTTCGGTCGCCTCCGCGATCGACCCGCGTCGGATCGCGCGCTCGTCGAAGAAGAAGGCGGACGCCGCCTCGACCAAGAACGCGAAGGACACCAAGGACGCCAAGGGCGCGAAGAGCGGCAAGAAGTCCAAGACGTCGAAGAAGACCAAGGGCAAGAAGAAGTAGCACCCGTTACGGACCTCGGCCCGACCCGTGCGCGACACGGGTGGGCCGGGGTCTCGCGCATCAGGCGGTGGCGGCCGCGGCCGTCGGCTCCTCACGCGGCTGCCGCCCGAAGACCGGGGCGTAGGTCAGCCCGGCCAGCACGGCGCCGACGAGCGGCGCCAGCACGAACAACCACAGCTGCTCCACGGCCGTGCCCCCGGCCACCAGGGCCGGCCCGATCGAGCGCGCCGGGTTGACCGAGGTGTTGTCGACGGGGATCGACACGAGGTGGATCAGGGTCAGGCTGAGCCCGATCGCCAGGGGCGCGAAGGCCTGCGGCGCCCGGGCGTCGGTGACGCCGAGGATCGTCCAGACGAACAGCGCGGTCAGGACCACCTCGGCCAGCACGGCGGCCCACCAGGCGTAGCCCGCCGGGGAGGCGTCGCCGTAGCCGTTGGTGGCGAACCCCTCGGCCAGGTCGAAGCCGGGACGCCCCGTGGCGACGCCGAGCAGGATACCGGCGGCGGCGATCGCCGCGACCACCTGCGTCACGACGTACGCCGGGACGCTGCGCCACGGCAGCCGGCCCGCGACCGCGGCACCGAGCGACACGGCCGGGTTGAAGTGGCCGCCGGAGACGTGGCCGACCGCGAAGGCGGCCGTGAGCACGCTGAGCCCGAACGCCGCCGCGATGCCCGCGTTGCCGATCGCGTCGCCGGCGAGCACGGCCGCACCGCAGCCGCCGAGGACCAGGACGAAGGTGCCGAACGCCTCGGCCGCGAGGCGTCGGGAGAGGCGGGGCGTGGCGAGGGGTCGGGTGGGGTGGCGTCGGGTCACGACGGGCTCCTGTCGTCCGGGCGCCCGGGTCGTGTCCCGTGGCGCTTCCCCCGTCAGACGGGTCGGGCGCCCCGACCCTCACGCCGACGTGAGGCAGCCCACACACGACCGGCGGCCGTCCTCAGTGGTGCTGCGCCCGGTGGCGCGCCAGCACGTCGAGCCCGAAGTCGGCCTCCGGGTCGCGCCACACCGAGTGGGCGTGGTTGGCGCCGCGCTGGGTGTTGTCCCACTCCACGAGCAGCCGCGGACCCTGCAACCGGTAGTAGTGCGGCTCCCCCGGCTCGGTCGGTCCGGCCCAGGCGAAGTGCACGTCGTCGAGCGCCGCCGCGTCGTACGACGGGAGCGGCGAGACGCCCTCGGGCACCCGGTCGAAGTAGGTGCCGAGCAACGCGTGCAGCAGCTCGCGCTGCGACCTGTCGAGCAGGTGGCCGGCCACCCCCTTGGGGGCGTGGGTGTACTCCACCGTCCGGTGGTCCTCGGGGGTGTACGCCGCCGCCGCGTCGATGTCGTCGCTCAGCTTCTGCAGCTTGGCCTGCTCGGTGTCGTCGGGGAACCGCTCGTCGCGCCAGATGCCGGCCAGCGGGATCACCTGGTCGCCCTCGGAGACGCTCGACCGGTTGGCGGTGACGAAGTCCGAGGGCGCCTTGTCGAGCAGCACCGCCCGCGCCGCGAGCTCGGGCGGCAGCGACCGGACCAGCTCGCGCGCGAGGTCCTCCACGCGCGCCAGCGGACGGTTCAGCGCACCGCCGAGCAGCGGCGAGGACGCCGGGTCGGCCCCCATGAAGCACGGCGTCGTGGAGACCAGCTCGCCGCCGACCACGAGATTGTTGAGCGAGACGTGGTGGCCGCCGAAGCGCCAGCCCCACGGCGCCTCGCCGCCGGGCTCGCCGAAGACGCGGAGGTAGTACATCCCCGGGTCGCGGCCGCGCTCGCGGTCGAAGCGGGTCACGAACCCCTCGACGCGGTCGAGCACGTTCTCCAGCCCCATCGTGGTGGCGATCGTGACGTAGCCCGCCATCGACAGCCCGGTCGCGACCAGCCGCATCGCGGCGCGCTGCTGGGCGGGCCGCTGCTCGTGCACGGTGAGGCCGCCGTGGTCGGTCGGGGTGTAGAACCAGCGGCGTCGCTCGGCGTACGCCCCCTCGTCGTACGCCGGGCCGGAGCCGTGCGCGACGGCCCGCTGGTCGTCGGTGAGGGAGCCGAGCCAGGCGGTCGCCGCCTCGGCCATGTCGAGAGCGATCTGGTGACGCGCATCCATGCGGGCTAGCCTCGCCGACGACCCCATAGACGTCCACAGGAGGACCCCGTGAGCACACCCACCGACGACAACCGCGACCTGCTGACCGTGATCGCCTACATGCGCGCCGCCGAGGGGAAGACCGAGGAGCTCAAGGCCGCGCTGGAGTCGCTGATCGAGCCCACCAGCCAGGAGGACGGCTACGTCAACTACGACCTCCACCAGGGCGTCGAGGACCCGAGCTTCTTCACCTTCTACGAGAACTGGCAGTCCGGGGAGCACCTCGACGCCCACCTCGCGGCCCCCCACCTGGTCGAGTTCGCCGGCCGGATCGGTGAGCTCCTCGACGCCGACGGCCTGACCGTCAACCGCGTCCGACGCATCGCCTGACGCGCGGGTGAGCGACGCCCCCACCGCGGCCGACCACGTCCGCCGCGCGGTCGAGCTCGCCCTGGCCAACGTCGAGGACGGGGGCAAGCCGTTCGGCTGCCTGGTCGTCGACCACGCCACCGGCGAGGTGCTCCACGAGGCCACCAACCAGGTCGCGCAGACCGGCGATGTCACGGCGTACCCCTGCCCGATGTGCCTGGGCGCGCTCTACTACGCCGCGCCCGAGCAGGTGCTGTACGCCGCGACGCGCGAGCAGGAGGGCGAGCACTACGAGGACGGCGGGCGCTGCATGACGCTGGCGACCTTCTACGACGAGGTGGCGGCGCCGGCGGACCAGCAGCGGCTGCCGTCCGTCCAGGTCGAGGTCGACGACCCGACCGAGCCGTTCCGTCGTTGGACCGCGCGGCACGGGGACTGAGATGGGGTCCGCGCTGCCGCTCGGCTTCGGGCTCCCCGTCTCGGGTGCCTGGGCCACCCCGGGGTCGATGGTCCACGTCGCCCGGCGGGCCGAGGAGCTCGGCTACAGCTCGCTGTGGAGCTTCCAACGGGTGCTCTACCCCGCCGAGGGCAGCCTCGACCCGGCGTGGGACGACGCCCACAACCCGGCCAAGCGGAGCGCGCGCGACGCGTCCTACCAGCAGGTGCACGACCCGCTGCTGTCGCTGGCGCACGTCGCCTCGCACACCGAGCGCATCCGGCTCGGCACCGCGACGATCTGCGCGCCCTTCACTCCCCCGGCGCTGCTGGCCAAGTCGGTGGTGACGATGGACCACCTCAGCGGGGGCCGTTTCACACTCGGGGTCGGCATCGGCTGGATGCCCCACGAGTACGCCGCCGCGGGCGTGCCCCGCGAGCGCCGCGGGCCCCGGATGGAGGAGTACCTCCGCTGCCTCGACGCGCTGCTGACCCAGGACCCGGTCGAGTTCGCCGGGGAGTTCTACACCGTGCCGCCCTCGCAGACCGGGCCGCGACCGGTCCAGTCGCCGCGGCCGCCGGTGCTGGTCGGCGGCACGGCGCCGGCCGCGCTGCGTCGGGCGGGACGGCTGGCCGACGGCTGGATCCCGAGCACCCGGCAGTCCCTCGACGAGGTCGCCGAGGGCGCCAGGATCGTGCGCGAGGGCGCCGCCGAGGCGGGGCGCGACCCCGACGCCGTGGAGGTGCTGCTGCGCGTGGTCGTGCAGCCCGACGACGACCTCGCGCAGGTGCGGGACGACCTGCAGGGTCTCGCGGCGTACGGCGTGACGGAGGCCTTCGTCGACCTCAACTTCGCCCGGGGCACGACTGCGGCCGGGGCCGAGCGCGTGCTGGACGCGCTGGCCCCGGCCGCCGGCGACTAGATCGCGTCGACCTTCGGCATGATGTCGTTCTTGAGCCGCTTCAGGTCGTCGAGCGTCTTGGAGACCGGCACGTCGGCGAAGGGCGGCCAGATCAGCGGCATGTGCATGCCGGCCTCGGCGTAGCTCTTGAGCCGGTCGGTGATCTGCTGCTCGGTGCCGACCAGCAGGTTGGTCAGCTTGTGGTTGTCGGTCTGGTCGACCTCGGTGTCGGTGATCGTGAACCAGATCATCGAGCACATCTCGACGTCGGCGATGTCGCCGCCGAGCGGCTCGAGCTCGTCGCCGATCGCCTTGCGCCAGTTGGCCAGCTCGGTCGGGGTGTCCTGGATGCCGATCCAGCCCTTGAGGCCGTACTTGGAGATCCGGCGCGCGGAGCGGCGCGGGTCCTTGAGGCCGCTGAAGTAGATCGGCGGGCCCGGCTTTTGGACCGGGTTGTGGCCGAAGCCGGAGGGGCCGAAGTCGGCGAACTCGCCGTGGTACTCGAAGGTCTCGTTCTCCCAGATGCCCTGGCAGATCTCGATGGTCTCGCGCACGTGGCCGTGGCGGCGCGGGAACAGGTGGGTGGCGCTGGAGGCGGCGAACTCCTCGGGCATCCAGCCGGCGCCGAGGCCCACGTTGAGCCGGCCCTCGGAGAGGTGGTCGATGGTGGCGCACTCGGCGGCGAACACGCCCGGCGAGCGGTACGGCGTGTCGGTGATGCTCATCCCGATCCGGACCTTCTCGGTGCGGGCCGCCAGCCACGGCAGCAGCGGCCAGCCCTGGAACCACCTGCCCTTCGACGACACCGGCATCTGCAGCGGGAACTGGTCCATCATCCCGAACGGGTACTGCAGCTCGCCGCGGTCCGAGGCCTCCGGGACGATGATCCGGTCCAACGTCCACACGGAGTCGAACTCGAGCTCCTCGGCCAGGTCGGTCAGGTCCGCGAGCTCCTGGATCGTGACGTGTTCGCGGAACGTGGGCAGGTAGAGCGCGAGCTTCATCGGACGCCTCCAGGTGTCGGGGCGAGCCGTCGGAGCCACCCCTGCGGGTGTGACGTACCTAACAACGTGGTGCGACCGATTTCAATAGTCCGACCGACCCGTGGCGCTACCTCTCGTCGTCGGCGAACCGCTCCCGCAGCTCGCGCTTGAGCACCTTGCCGTAGTTGTTGGTGGGCAGCGCGTCGAGGACGACGTACTCCTTGGGCCGCTTGTAGCGCGCGATCCGCTCGGTGCAGGTGCGGTCGAGCGCCTCGCGGTCGAGCCCTGCTCCCTCGGCGAGCACCACGAACGCCACCACCGCCTCGCCCCACTCGTCGTCGTGGCGGCCCACGACCGCGGCCGCCGTCACGTCGGCGTGGGTCAGCAGCACCTCCTCGACCTCGCGGGGGTAGATGTTCATCCCGCCGCTGATGATCAGGTCCTTGGAGCGGTCGCGCAGCGTGAGGTAGCCGTCGTCGTCGAAGCTGCCGACGTCGCCGGTGGACAGCCAGCCGCCGCGCAGCGTGTCCGCGGTGGCCTCGGGCCGCTCCCAGTAGCCGGTCATCACCACGTCGCCGCGCACCACGACCTCGCCGACCTCGCCCGCGGGCAGCGCCCGGCCGTCCACGTCGACCACCCGCACCTCGACGTCGGTCCGCGGCGAGCCCACCCCCGAGACCCGCTCGCGCCAGCGCGGGTGGTCGCGGTCGGCGTGGTCGGCCTTGGACAGCGCGGTGATCGTCATCGGGGTCTCGCCCTGGCCGTAGATCTGGGCCAGCCGCGGCCCGAACGCCTCGAGGGCCCGCTCGAGGTCGGCGAGGTACATCGGCGCCCCGCCGTAGACGATCGTCTTCAGGCCCGGGAGCTCGGCGCCGGCCAGCACCGGGTCGGCCGCCAGCCGCTTGACCATGATCGGCGCGGCGAAGAACGACATCCCCGGCCACCGCTCGGACAGCGCGAGGAGCTCGGCCCCGCCGAAGCCGCCCGGCTCGGGCATCACGCTCACCGCCCCGCGCGCGACGTGCGGCAGGCCGTAGAGACCGGCGCCGTGCGAGAGCGGCGCGGCGTGGACGATGCTGTCGCTCGGCTGCACCGGGTCGATGTCGGCGAAGTAGCTCAGCGAGGCCATCAGCAGGTTGCGGTGGGTGAGCGTCGCGCCCTTGGGCCGCCCCGTGGTGCCGCTGGTGTAGAAGAGCCAGGCCGGGTCGTCGGGCGCCCGGTCGACCAGGTCCAGCGGCTCGGAGGCCAGCAGCCGGTCCCAGTCCTCCCCGAGGGCGAGCAGCACGGTGCGCAGCGACCCCACCTCCCCCATAAGGGAGCCGACGTCGTCGAGGTGCTCCTCGTCGGTGACGACCACCTCGGTGCCGCTGTCGGCGAGCACGAAGGCGATCTCGTCACGGTGCAGCCGGGCGTTGACGGGCACCGCGACCAGCCCGGCGTGCCACGCGGCGTACTGGGCCACGAGGTACTCCGGCCGGTTGCGCATCACGATCGCGACCCGGGTGCCCTCCGCCAGCCCCAGCTCGCCGCGCAGCCCGCCGGCCAGGGCGGCGACCCGGCCGGCCAGGTCGCCCCAGGTGTGGACCAGCCGCTCCCCCTCGGCGACCGCCGGACGCTCGCGCAGCCGGCGTCCGTTGCGCTCCACCCACGACGCCAGGTTCATCGCCACGAACCGCCTCTCCCGGCCCCGCTCCGACGGGGGCCGCGAGCAGGCTAGACGGACAGGGCCTGGTGTGACGAGGGCCACACGTGAGACCGTCCCGTGATCCGGGACGACCCGTCCCGCCGATCCGGGAGCACTGCCATGAAGCTCGACGCCGACGAGTCCCGCTCACGTCTGGCCGCCCACGTCCACGGGGTGCTGAGCACCCTGCACCCCGAGCGCGGCCCCGACCCGCAGCCCGTGGTGTACGCCGTCAGCGACGACGGCCACGTCGGGGTGCCGATCGACAAGGTGAAGCCCAAGGCGTCCTCGCGGCTGCAGCGCGAGAAGAACCTCGACGCCGACCCGCGCGGCGCGCTGCTCGTCGAGCACTGGGAAGCCGAGGACTGGTCGCGGCTGTGGTGGGTGCGCGCCGACCTCGAGCACGTCGTGGAGCCGTCCGAGGAGCTGCTCGAGGAGCTCGGCGCCCGGCTCGCCGAGACCGTCCCGCAGTACGCCGACCGCCCGTTCCACCGGGTCCTGGTCTGCCGGATCACCCGGACCACCGGCTGGTCCGCCAGCGAGGACTGAGCGCGGACCACCCAGGAGGGGCTGCACCGGGGTTGGCTAGCCTCACCGCCCCGAGAGCACCAGGCGCACCAGGAGGCGACGTGACCCAGTTCGACCCCAGCGAGGACGGCATGAAGTCGTTCCTCGACCACATCGGCACCCGAGTGAAGACCACCGTCGACGACGTGGTCGCGCACACCGCGGGCGAGGACCTCGAGACGGCCGTCACCACGCTGCACCTCGCCCTGAACACCATCCCCGGGCTGGAGTTCGACCGCGCGTGGGCCCAGGAGGCCGTGGAGACGTTGCGCCGCGGGGACCCGCTGGAGATCCAGATCGGCTAGCGCCACCGGGGTGCGGACGGGCTGGCTCATAGGCCGGGTTCTGTTCGCCGTGGGGCCTCGCGACGCCCACGGTTGGCGACCATCCATCTCGGGCGGCCGTTGCCGACCGCCTCCAGCGACCTACCCGCGAGCTCGGGCGGACCGCCCTCGGGCACTCGCTGTTCGGTCTTGCTCCAGGTGGGGTTTGCCGAGCCACGACGGTCACCCGCCGCGCTGGTGGTCTCTTGCACCACCGTTTCACCCTTGCCGCCGCCGGCGAGCCGGCGGTGGCGGTCTGTTCTCTGTGGCACTGTCCCGCGGGTCGCCCCGGGTGGGTGTTGCCCACCACCTCGTCCTGTGGAGCCCGGACCTTCCTCGACGTGACCGGTCTCCCGGCACGACGCGGTCGCCCGGCCAGCCCGTCCGCCGGGACAGGATAGGCCACCCCGGCGCGTCGTACGACGGAGCGGGCAGTTCCACCGCTTTCATCACGATTATCCGCAAATGTTCAACAACCTGTCGACAGCGGCCTACCCTGGTCCGAGGGAGGGGGGTCCCATGGACGAGTCACAGACGCACGTGGGTGCGCGGTCGCTCGACCTCCGCGTGCCCGACACGCTGCTGGAGAACCTGCAGCTGATCGCCGACGGGGTCGTCGCGGTCGCCGGCTTCTCGGTGGCCGCCATCCGGATCCGCCGCGGCGACGACCTCGAGCTGGTCATCGACACCGGCATGCCCGAGGAGATCGGCACCCGCATCCCGGCCAAGGCGATGCTCGACGAGCTGGAGCTGGCCGACGACTGGGGTCGCCTGCAGTTCGTGCCCCACGAGCGCGGCGACCACGCGGGCGGGGGCTGGGTCGTGCCCGACGTCGAGGTCAGCGACGACCCCGACGCGTGGCACCCGCTCGACATGCTGGTCGCCCCCCTGTACGACGCGCAGGGCGAGCTCCGCGGCACCCTCGCCATCGACGAGCCGATCGACGGCCGCCGCCCTGACGCCGAGCGCCGCCGCGTCCTGGAGCGCTTCGCCGGGCTGGCCAGCCGCGCGGTCCTCTCGGCCGTGGAGCGCGAGTCGTTCCTCGAGCAGGTCGCCATGGCCGACACGGTCAAGGAGATCGTGCGCACCACGAGCGCCCAGCTCAGCCTCGACGGCCTGCTCGACGAGAGCCGCCGCACCCTGCTCGACGGCTTCTCGGCCCAGCAGGTCTGGATCAAGACCGTCACCGCCGAGGGCCGCTCGGGCGCGGAGTTCCTGCCCGAGGAGCTGCGCGACTCGCTGCCCGAGGCGATCGTGGAGTTCGCCGAGCAGGCGGCGCACTTCTGCTGGCACCAGCAGGAGGTGATGACGGTCGGTGAGACCTACGCCGTCCCCGGCCCGATGTCGACCCAGCACTTCGACCACGTGGTGGAGCTGCTCCGCGGCATCGGCATGGCCTCCCTGGTGTTCGTGCCGCTCGGCGCCGGACCCGAGTGCCTGGGCAGCATCGTGCTGATGCGCAGCGACCCGTCGCGTCCCTGGAGCGACGTCGAGACCGCCGCCCTGCTCGACATCGGCCACGACCTGGGGCGGGCCGCGCTCAACGCCCGCACCTTCGAGCACGAGCACGAGCTGGTCACCGAGCTGCAGGCGCTCGACACCTACAAGAGCCAGCTCATCGCCACCGTCTCCCACGAGCTGAAGAGCCCGCTGACCACGGTGTGGGGCCACCTGGAGATGCTCGAGTCCGAGACGCTGCCGATCGCGCCCGAGGCGCGCCTCTCCCTCGACGCCATCGCCCGCGCCTCGCGCCGGATGAGCCGCGTCATCGAGGACCTGCTGCTGCTGCGCAAGGTCGGCGAGACGGCCAAGCCGCTGGCCCCCACGCCCGTCGACCTGGTCGAGCTGGTGCACGACGCGCTGGCGATGACCGCGCTGTCGGCCCAGGCCAAGCAGCTGCGCGTCGACCTCGACCTCCCCGCGGAGCCGGTCCACGCCTGGGGCGAGGCCGACGAGCTCGACAAGGTGGTGATCAACGTGGTCAGCAACGCCGTGAAGTACACCCCCGAGGGCCGCGGCGTCCGCGTCGTCGTCGCGCCCGGGGAGCGGGAGGACCAGGTCGTGCTCGCCGTCCACGACGAGGGCATCGGCATCTCCGAGGCCGACCAGGAGCAGCTGTTCTCGGAGTTCTTCCGCTCCACCAACCCCGAGGCCGTCGCCCAGCCCGGCACCGGCCTGGGCTTGGCCATCGTGCAGCGCATCGTGCAGCGTCACGGCGGCGACGTCGCCGTGCGGTCGGCGCTCGGGCAGGGCAGCAGCTTCACGATCACGCTCCCGGCGCACCGGAGCGCGCTCAGCAGCTGAAGCGCACCCGCCTCGTCACGGGGTCGGCCTCGGTCAGCGTCGCGGTGACCTCCTCGCCCACCGGCAGCGTGCTGCCCTCGGCCGCCCGCAGCGGGGCCTCGACGGCCGGGTCGCGCAGCATCACGGTGCCCTTGCGTCCGTCCTTCTCGGCCTCCAGCACCACGCCGGCGAACTCCGCCCCGACCCGACCCTCCAGGGCCAAGGCCTCGACCAGGTCGAGCACCGACCGCTCGTAGGCACCGGCGCGACGCCCCGAGTCGGCCATCGCATCGGGCAGCTGCGGCAGCGCCTCGCGCACCCAGTCGGGCACGGGCGTCCCGGCGGTCAGCGCGGCGCACACCTCGAGGCCGAAGCGGTCGACGAGCCGCCGCAGCGGGGCGGTCACGTGGGCGTACGGCGAGGCCAGCGCCGCGTGCTCGGTCTGCTCCGGCAGCGAGCCGTCCATCACGGCGTACCCCGCGCCGCGGAGCAGCGAGGTGGCCGCCACCACCAGCGCCGCGTGCTCGGGCCGGGCGGGGTCGAGGGTGCGGATCAGGTCGGGGTGGGGCAGGTCGGCCGGCCAGTCGACGCCCAGCGCCCTCGCCGTACGCCGCAGCCGCTGGACCGCCTCGTCGGGTGCCGGGGGCAGCGTGCGCAGCACCCCCACCCGGGCGGCGATCATCATCTCGGCGGCCGCGAAGCCGGTCATCAGCGAGACCTGCGCGTTCCAGCTCTCCACCGGCAGCATCTGCCGGAACTCCAGGTGCCAGCCGTCCCGGCGCCGCTCGAGCTCCTGCGAGGGCCTCGGCAGCGAGATGCCGCCGCGCGCCGCCTCCTGCGCCAGCCGCAGCTCGCCCACCGTCCGGAGCAGGCCGGGCGTGCCCCCGGGGTCGGCCCCGTCCAGCTGCCGCTGCACGGCGGCGTAGTCGAGCTGGGCGCGCGAGCGCACGCGGGCCCGGACGACCTCGGCGGAGGTCACCGCGCCGGCGGCGTCGAGCGCGAGGGTCCAGACGAACGCCGGCGTCACCTGGTCGGGCAGCAGCGAGGCCGCCCCCTCGCTGAGCACGGGCGGGTGCAGCGGCACCTTGGTGTCGGCGCCGTAGAGCGACTCGCCGCGGCGGCGCGCCTCGAGGTCGACGGGGTCACCGGGCGACAGGAACGCCATCACGTCGGCGATGGCGTAGTGCACGACGTAGCCGTCGCCGTCGCGCTCGAGGTGCATCGCCTGGTCGAGGTCGCGCGCCCCCGGCGGGTCGATCGTGATCAGCTCGAGGTCGGTGCGGTCGAGGTCGGGCAGCCGCGGGGCCCGGGCGGCCGCCTCGGCCGCGCGCCGCACCTCCTCGGGGAACTCCGCCGGAAGCTCCTGCTCGACCCGGATCGCCTCCAGCCCGCGCCGCAGCTCCTCGTCCTCGACCCCGTCGACCCGCTCGACCCGCAGCACCCGAGTGCCCACCGGCGCTCCCCTCCTCGACGTCCACGACCCTGCTCGGGCACCGTACGCGCTGCCTCGGGGCTCCCCCTACCCTGGCGCGGTGCTGATCCTGCTGCCGCCCTCGGAGGGCAAGTCGGTGCCGCGGCGCGGCAAGCCCCTCGACCTAAGCACGCTCTCCTTCCCCGGCCTGACCCCGACCCGCGAGCGCGTCCTGGACGCCCTCGTCGACCTGTGCGCGGGCGACCCCCTCCACGCCGCCGACGTCCTCGGCCTCGGGCCGACCCAGCTCGACGACGTACGCCGCGACGCCGACCTCCGCGCGGCCCCGACGACCCGCGCCGACGCGCTCTACACCGGCGTCCTCTACGACCACCTCGACCTCGCCGGTCTCGACGCCGCCGCCCGCCGCCGCGCCACCCGCCAGGTGGCGGTCACCTCCTCGCTGTTCGGGCTCGTCCGGCCCGGCGACCGGCTGCCGTCCTACCGGCTCGCCGGCGGCGTACGCCTGCCCCCGCTCGGTCCCGTCGCGTCGCTGTGGCGTCCGGTGCTGGGCGAGGCGGTCCTCGAGGCCGCCGGCCGCGGCCTGGTCGTCGACCTGCGCTCCAGCACGTACGCCGCGTTCTGGCGTCCCACCCCCGACCTCGCACCCCGCGTCGCCACCGTCCGGGTGCTGCACGAGCAGGACGGCCGCCGCAGCGTCGTCAGCCACTTCAACAAGGCCACCAAGGGCCGCCTCGTCGCCGCCCTGCTCACCGCCGGCGCCAACCCCACCACCCCCGCCCGCCTCGCCGACGCGCTCCGCGACCTCGGCTGGCACGTCGAGACCGACCAGCCCTCGGCCACCGGCACCCGCCTCGACGTGGTGGTCCGGGAGGTCTGAGGGGAGCCCGGCCCTCAGCCGAAGACGTGCGTGGGCCGGCCGTTGAAGAGCCGCAGGTAGGGACGGACCTCGCCGTCGGGGGTGGTGGCGTAGGAGACGACCGTGACCGAGGCGGGGCCGAGCTCCATGCGGTAGACGCCCTCCAGCGAGGCGCCCATGGCCTCGGCGACGATCACCTTGATCGGGGTGACGTGGCTGACGGCGACGACGGTGCGGCCGGCGTACTTCTCCAGGATGCGGTCGCGGCCCTCGAGCACCCGCTGCTGCACCGTGCGCATCGACTCGCCGCCGTGGGGCGCGGCGTCGAGGTCGCCGAGCCAGGCGCTCAGGTCGTCGGGGAAGCGTTCCTGGACCTCGGCGAAGGACAGCCCGTCCCACGAGCCGAACTCCATCTCGGCGATGCCGTGCTCGACCTCGATCTCCAGCCGCAGCTGCTCGGCGACGATCTCGGCCGTCTCACGCGTACGCCGGACCGGGGAGCTGACGACCACGTCGAAGTCGTCCGCCAGCGGGGCCAGCCACTCGCCGGTGGCCAGCGCCTGGGCGCGGCCCTCCTCGTTGAGCGGCGGGTTCGCGCTGGCCAGGCCGCCGGAGAAGCGCTTGCCGAGGGTGTGGTCGGTGACGCCGTGACGGACCAGCACCAGGGTGGTCGGCTCGGACGGCGGACCCCACCCACGGGAGGGCGCGCCGCTGCTCACAGGCCGGACTCCTCGGTCCGCACCAGGATCCGGTCGCACTCCTCGCACCGCACGACCTCGTCGGCCGGCTTGCGCGCGATGATCGCGAGGTCGGAGGCGTTGAGGGTCAGCCGGCAGCCGCCGCACTCGCGGCGACGCAGCGCCGCCGCGCCGGTGCCGCCCTTGTTGGCGCGCAGCTTCTCGTAGAGGGCGCGCAGGTCGTCGGGGACGTCGAGCGCGACGGCGTACCGCTCGGCCTCGACCTGCTCGAGGTCGTGCTGCAGCGAGCCGGCGGACGACTCGAGCGCCGACTTCAGCTCGGCGGCGCGGGCGTCGATCTCGGCCAGCTCGGCCTCGCGCTCGGCGAGGGCGTTCTCGGCCGTCTCGAGCCGCTCCATGACCTCGATCTCGGTGTCCTCGAGCGAGGTGATCCGGCGCTCCAGCGACTGCAGCTCGCCGAGCATCCGCTCCAGCGCCTTGGGGTCGCTGATGCCGCCGCCGTCGACCATGCCCTGGTCCCGGGTGCGACGCGCCTTGACCTGCTCGACGTCGGCGTCGGCGCGCTTCTGCTCCGCGGTCAGGTCGGCGACCTCGATGCGCAGGTCGCGGGCCGCGTCGTCGACCTCCTTGCGGCGCACGCCCAGCTCCTGGAGCTGGCGGGCCTCGGGGATGGAGCCGAGGCGGTGCCGCAACGTGTCGGCCCGGGAGTCGAGCTCCTGCACGTCGAGGAGGTGGAGCTGGACGGACGGGTCGGCCTTCACCGGTGGGTCTCCTACGGGGTCGTGGGCCTCAGGCCCGGAACGTCCACGGGTCGGTGCGGACCGAGCTGAGGTGGACCTCCACCGTATCGCCCAGCGCGTCGACCAGCCGCTGCCGGAGCACCGGCAGCCACGTGCTCTCGGCCGCCCAGTGCGCGACGTCGACCAGGGCGGGCGCGCCGGTGCCGTGGGCCGCGTGCTCGCGCAGCTCCGAGGCGGGGTGGTGACGCAGGTCGGAGGTCAGGTAGACGTCGACGCCCTCGGCCCGGGCCCGGTCGAGCAGGAAGTCCCCCGCGCCGCCGCACAGCCCGACGTGCTCGACCTGCTGGTCGGGGTCACCGGCCACCCGGACCCCGTGGGCGGTCTCGGGGAGCACCCGGGCGACCAGCGCGGCGAACTCGCGCAGCGACACCGGCTCCGGCAGCCGACCGACCCGGCCCGAGCCGCGGTCGGGCTCGTCGCGCGGGGCCAGCTCGACCAGGTCCCACGCGGGCTCCTCGTAGGGGTGGGCCGCCACCATCGCGGCGACCACCGCGTCCCGCGCGTGCCGGGGCAGCACCACCTCGACCCGCACCTCCGCGACCACCTCGTCGCGCCCCACCGCGCCGATGGCCGGCGCCGCGCCCTCGGTCGGGCGGAACCTTCCCTCGCCGACCGAGGTGAAGCTGGCCGCCTCGTAGTCGCCGATCCGCCCCGCGCCCGCGTCCGCCAGCGCCGCCCGCAGCCGCTCGGCGTCGGCGACCGGCGCGAAGACGACGAGCTTGTCCAGCGGCGGCGCGGCGTCGGCCTCGAGTGGGCGTACGTCGACCAGCCCGAGCGCCAGGGCCAGGGACTCCGAGACCCCGAGGGCCGGGCTGTCGGCGTTGGTGTGGGCGGCGAGCAGCCCGCACCCCGCCCGCACCAGCCGGTGGACGACGGCTCCCTTGGGGTCGGTGGCCGCGACGCCGTGGACGCCCTTCAGCAGCAGCGGGTGGTGCGTCACGACCAGCTGTGCGCCCAGCGCGACCGCCTCGTCGGCGACGGCGAGCACCGGGTCGACGGCCAGCAGCACCCGTCGTACGTCGTCGACCGGGTCGCCGCAGACCAGGCCGACGGCGTCCCAGGAGTCGGCGTGGTGCGGCGGGTACCAGCGGTCCAGCAGCGCGGTGAGCTCACCCAGGGTCGGCATGCGCCGGAGGCTACCCGCGCTCGCCCCAGGACTCGGGGGCCCGCCACTCGTCCTCGGCGGGCCCCGGGGCCGCGACCTCCCGGGCGAGGTGGGACCAGCGGCTGGAGAGCACGCCGTCGCGCACGATCTCGGCGTGGTCGAAGGCCATCGGCTCGGCGTCGTCGCGCAGCATCTCGGCGACCGGCACCCACGCGGCGTGGACCGCGCCGTCGCCGGCCTCGGGGTGGACGAAGCTCGCGACCTCGGCGAGGTGGGCGATGCTGACGATGCGGCGACGGGGGTCGCGGTGCGGGTCGCCATAGGTGCCGACCTGGCGGAGCTCGTCGGGGTGCAGCGCGATGCCGGTCTCGACGTGCAGCTCACGGGCGGCCGCGGGCGCGAGGTCCTCGTCGACCTCGAGAAAGCCTCCGGGGAGCGCCCAGCGACCCTCGAAGGGCGGCCGGCCGCGGCGCACGAGCAGCACGTGCGGGACCTGCTCGACCGCGGTGAGGGCCACGACGTCGACGGAGACCTCGATGCGTGGGTAGGTGGCCACGGGCGTCTAGTTCACCTGTCGCTCCCGGCCCTCCCAGTAGGGCTGGCGCAGCTTGAACTTCTGGAGCTTGCCGGTCGCGGTGCGGGCGAGGACGTCGCGGAACTCGATCGAGGACGGCGCCTTGTAGCGCGCGACCCGCTTCTTGACGTGGTCGATCAGCTCCTGCTCGGTCACCGCGGAGCCCTCCGTGCGCACCACCAGGGCCTTGATCGTCTCGCCCCACTTCTCGTCGGGCACCCCGATCACCGCGACCTCGGCGACGTCGGGGTGGGAGAACAGCGCGTCCTCGACCTCGATCGAGGAGACGTTCTCGCCGCCGGTGATGATGACGTCCTTCTTGCGGTCCGAGATGGTGAGGTAGCCGTCGTCGCCGATGACGCCCCCGTCGCCGGTGTGGAACCAGCCGTCGGCGAGCGCGGCAGCGCTCTCCTCGGGCTGCTCCCAGTAGCCCTCGAGCACCACGTTGGAGCGGGCCAGGACCTCGCCCGACTCCGAGGTGGTGAGCGTGCAGCCGAGCGCCGGCTGGCCCTGGCGCACCAGCTTGGCCGCCCGCTCCTCGGGAGCCAGGTCGTCCCACTCCTCGCGGGTGCGGTTGACCGTCAGCAGCGGCGAGGTCTCGGTGAGACCGTAGATCTGGATGAACTCCCAGCCCAGCTCGGACTCCACCCGCGCCACCGTGCGGGTCGGCGGCGGCGCGCCGGCCACGATGATGCGGACGCGGTCGCGCCCGGGGATCTCGCCCTCCCACGACTCCGCGGCCTCCAGCACGGCGGCGACCACGGCGGGCGCGGCGCACATCACGGTGACGCCGTGGTGCTCGACGCGGCGCAGGATCTCGGCGCCGTCGATCTTGCGGATCACGACGTGGCGGGCACCGGCGCCGGTGGCCACGAACGGCCAGCCCCAGCCGTTGGCGTGGAACATCGGCAGCGTGTGGAGGTAGACGTCGCGGTCGCTGACCCCGGTGTGCAGGCCGAACGTGACGGCGTTGGTCCAGATGTTGCGGTGCGTGATCTGCACGCCCTTGGGCCGGGCGGTCGTGCCCGAGGTGTAGTTGATGGTGGCCGTGGCGTCCTCGTCGTGCTCCCACGGCTGGGGCTCCACGCCCTCGGCGTACATCGCCTCGTCGTCGCCGATGACGAAGGTGTGCTCGCACTGCACGCCCGCCAGGGAGTCGACGAGCTCGGGGTCGACGTAGAGCACGCGGGCGCCGGAGTGCTCCACGATGTAGGAGACCTCGTCGGGCGAGAGCCGGAAGTTGATCGGCACCAGCACCCGGCCGTAGCCGGCGACGCCGAAGAACGAGGTGAGCAGCCGAGCGCTGTTGTGGGAGACGTAGGCGACCCGCTCGCCGACGCCGATGCCGAGCTGGTCGAGGCGGGCGGCCTGGGCGCGGGCCAGCTCGCCCATCCGGGCGTAGCTGATCTCGCCGAGGCTCTCGGCGGGCTGGTCGGGCTCGTCGACCACGCCGACGCGGTCGGCGTAGACGGCCAGGGCGCGGTCGAGGAAGTCGGAGACGGAGAACGGCACGATCACGGGTGTGACCCCCCTCACGAGAGACGGTTGCCGCCACCCTAGTCAGAGGGGGTGACAGCGCGCCCCGTCCGTCCTGACGGGCGGGCTGCGGGTTCGATGAGAGCTCTCTCATCCGCCTCTCACGCGAGCGCCATCTCCCTCCGGCACGCTTCCCCGGCATGAGCCGCCCCGTCCTGCTCCTCCTCGCCGCCGTGCTGGTGGTGCTGCTGCCCCTCGGGGCGTACGCCGTCGGCGGGATCGGCTCCTCGGTGGACCCGCCCGCGCCGCGCCAGGACATCGTCGTCGACGACTCGGACCCGACCGGGTCCACGACCGGGGCGACGAGCGGGGAGACGACGCGGGAGCAGGAGCGCGAGCGGGCCGAGGCGCGCCAGGCCCGCCGCGAGCGGGTCGCCCAGGAGCGTCGACGCGAGCGGGCCGAGCGGGCCGAGCGGCGCGACGACGTCCGGGTCGTCACCCCGGCTCCGGCCCCCGTGGATGATGACGACGACGGAGCAGGCGGGGACGACGACGCGGACGACGACGGGGACGACGGTGACGACGACGGGGACGACGACTGAGCCCGCTGCGCGCCACAGCCTGCGCACCCTGCTGCGGCGTACGTCGGTCCGCACCCGGATCGCGCTGTCGGTGGCCGTCGTGAGCGCCTTCGCGCTGGGCGCGGCGGGCCTGCTCGTGCACACCCTGGAGTCGCAGCGGGTCAAGCGCATCGTGGCCGAGAACACCGCCCAGGAGATCGCCGAGCTGGTCCGCCTGCAGCAGGAGGGCGTCGACCCCGGCACCGGGCGGGGGTTCACCTCCTCCGAGGCATTGCTGAGCACCTACCTGGTGCGCAACGTGCCCGACGACGACGAGCTGCTCGTCGGCTGGTGGCAGGGCCGCCCCCAGGAGCGCACCCGTCACGCGTACGGCGCCCGGCTGGTCGCCGACCCGGCGCTTGCCCCCGCCGTGGACCGGCTGCTCCCCCGCGGCGGCACCGCCGACCTCGAGCAGGACGGCATCGGCGACTATTCCGTGACGGTGCAGCCGGTCAGCACCGCCTCGGGTCGCGACGCGGGCGAGGACCCCGACGCGCTGGTGATCGTGAACTTCCTCAGCGACGAGGAGGACGAGCTGCGCAGCACGATGCGCACCTACGCCGCCGTGTCGGTGCTGCTGCTGCTCCTCATCGCCGTCGCCGCGTGGCTGCAGGCGGGCCGGCTGCTGCGGCCGCTGCGCTCGCTGCACGCCTCGGCCGAGGAGATCGGCGCCACCGACCTCTCGCGACGGCTGCCCGTGGTCGGCGACGACGACATCGCCCGGCTGACCAGCACCTTCAACGACATGCTGGCGCGGCTCGAGCACGGGTTCGGCTCGCAGCGGCAGTTCCTCGACGACGCCGGCCACGAGCTGCGCACCCCGCTGACGGTGCTGCGCGGCCACCTCGAGGTGCTCGACCCCCGCGACCCGCACGACATCTCCCAGACCTCGGAGCTGCTGCTCGACGAGCTCGACCGGATGTCGCGGCTGGTCGACGAGCTGATCCTGCTGGCCAAGTCCGACCGCCCCGACTTCGCCCGGCTGCGCCCCACGCCCGTGGCGGCGCTGCTCGAGCAGGTGCACCGCAAGGCCACCGGCCTGGCCGGGCGCGACTGGCGCCTCGGCCCGCTGCCGCCCGCCACCACCGAGGCGCCCCTCGACGAGCAGCGGCTCACCCAGGCGCTGCTCCAGCTGTGCGACAACGCGGTCAAGCACACCGGTCCGGGCGACGCCGTCACGCTCTCCGGCGAGGTGGTCGGCGACCGCCTGCTGCTGGCCGTGTCCGACACCGGGCCCGGTGTCGACCTCGCCGACCGCACCCGCGTCTTCGACCGCTTCGGCCGGGCCGTGGTTCCCGAGGGCGACGAGGGGTTCGGCCTCGGCCTGTCCATCGTGCGCGCCATCGCCGAGGCCCACCACGGCACCGCCCGCGTCGAGGACGCCCCGGGCGGTGGCGCCCGCTTCGTCCTCGACCTCCCCCTGGAAGGAACCCCCTCGTGGCCCGTGTCCTGATCGTCGAGGACGAGCACCGCATCTCCTCGTTCCTGGCCAAGGGCCTCACCGCCGACGGCTTCTCCACCACCGTGGCTGCGGACGGTCACACCGGCCTCGACTACGTGCTGACCGGCGACTTCGACCTGGTCGTGCTCGACATCGGGCTGCCGGGGATCGACGGCTTCGAGGTGCTGCGCCAGATGCGAGCGCAGGGCAGCGCGCTGCCGGTCATCGTGCTGACCGCCCGCGACAGCGTCACCGACACCGTGTCGGCGCTGGAGGGCGGGGCGGACGACTACATGGCCAAGCCCTTCCGCTTCGCCGAGCTCCTGGCCCGGGTACGGCTCCGGCTGCGCCAGGCCAACGACCAGTCCGGCGGTCGCGAGGACCGGCTCGCCGTCGGCAGCGTCGCCCTCGACCTGCGCACCCGGCAGGCCACCGTGGGCGGCCGCGTCGTCGACCTCTCGGCCCGGGAGTTCAAGATGGCCGAGATCTTCCTGCTCAACCCCGGCCAGGTCCTCTCGCGCGAGCAGCTGCTGTCTTTCGTCTGGGGCTACGACTTCGACCCCGGGTCCAACGTCGTCGACGTCTACGTCGGCTACCTGCGACGCAAGTTCGGCGCCACCGCGATCAGCACCGTGCGCGGCATGGGCTACCGCTTCGACGGTTGATCACCTGACCCGGAAACCGGCGAGCCGCCCCTTCGGCAGGGCGGCGTACGCCGGGGCCAGGGCGTCCGACAGCTCCGCCGGCGTCGGCCGGTCGGCGGGTCGCTTCTCCAGGCAGGCGAGGAGCACGTCCGCCACCGTCGTCGGCACGCCGCGCGGCACGTCGTACGGCGCCTGCACCAGCTGCGGCCACACCGCCTCCGGTGCCGCGGCCTCGATGTCGCCCTCGTCGAAGGGCCGGTAGCCCGCCGCCGCCTCGAACAGCGTCACCCCGATCCCCCACACGTCGCTCGCCGGCCCCGGCACGCCGACCTGTCCCGGCAGGCACTGCTCGGGAGCCAGGTAGGCGTCGGTGCCGACCACGTCGCGCAGCGCCGCCGCCTCGGCCACCGGTCGGGCGGCCGAGAGGTCGATCAGGCGCGCGGGCGCGCCCATCACCACGTTGCCCGGCTTGACGTCGAGGTGGACGTGCCCGACGTGGCGCAGGTACGCCGCCGCCGACGCCAGGTCGATGCCCAGCGGGAGAGACTGCTCCGGCTGCAGCGGCCCGTGCCGCCGCAGCAGCGAGGACAGCCGCGGCCCGTCGGCCGCCTCGAGCACGAGGTGCGGTCGGGCGTCCTGACGGCCGTCGCGGAGCAGCCGCACCACCACCGGGTGGTTCACCGTCCGCAGCGCGTCGGCCTCCCGCTCGAGCGACCGGGCCGCGCGGGCGTCGCCCACGCGGTCCGGCCGCAGCAGCTTGACGACCACCGGGCCGTGGGTGACCTCGTCGAAGCAGAGGTAGGCCTCGCAGGAGGCACCTCCCCCCAGCCGCTGGACCACGCCCAGCTCGGAGGTGACCTGGTCCCCCGCCTCGAAGCCCCAGCTGTCGTCGCGCGTCATCGCCGCACACCGTCCTGGTCCTCGTCCTGCGCCCGCTCAGTCGCGGGTGTCGTCGTCGCGGGTCTGGTCGTCCCGGGTGACGTCGCGCGTCTGCGGATCCCGGGTCACGGCGTCGCGCGTGGTGTCGCGGGTCTGCGGGTCGCGGGTGACCGTGTCCTGGGTGACGTCGCGCGTCTGCGGGTCCCGGGTCACGGCGTCGCGCGTCGTGTCGAGGGTCTGCGGGTCGCGGGTGACCGTGTCGCGCGTCGTGTCGCGTGTCTGCGGGTCGCGGGTGACCGTGTCCCGGGTGACGTCGCGCGTCTGCGGGTCGCGGGTCACGGTGTCGCGCGTGGTGTCGCGGGTCTGCGGGTCGCGGTCGTCGTCGGTGTCGTCGTCCACGAGGGCGAGCTCGACCACCTCACTGTCGCGCTTGCCGTACGCCGCCGCCTCGGTGCGCTCGCCGGCGGTCGCGTCCACGGTCTGCAGCCCGAGCACGCCCAGCGCGGTGAAGCCGCTGAGGGCCAGGACGGTGGTGGGGATGAGCTTCATGGTGGTTCCTCTCGTCGTGGGGTCTCGTTGACGAGGACGACTCTGGCCGCCGGCGGTGAGGTGGTCGTGAGCCTGCGATGAGAGGGCTCTCACCTCAGTTCCACATGTCGAACACGTGTTCGATAGTGTCGGCGCAACTGGCTACGATGAACCCATGACCTCGGCACCCCGTTCCCAGAAGGTGCGTCTGATCGACGCTGCCTGGGAGGCGCGGGCCGACGAGCACGAGGCGCAGCTGCGGCAGCTCCGGGTCGCGCTGCAGTGGGCGCTGCTCCACCCCGCGCCGGTGGATGCCGACGGGATGGTCGAGCACGCCGGGTGGGGCGAGGTCCGGCTGGTCGGTGACCCCGCACCCATCACACCGCTGGCCGGTGAAGGCGCGCCGCTGGTGGCGCCCGAGGCGCCGGTCGAGCTGGCCGCGGCGCTGGGGGTGCCGTTCCTGCACGCCCAGCAGCTGATGGCCGACGCCCTCGAGCTGGCGTTCCGGCTGCCGCGGCTCTGGACCCTGTTGGACGACGCACCCCTGACGGTGGGTCCGCGGGTGTGGCAGGCGCGGCAGATCTCGCGGGAGACCCACGACCTGTCCCTCGACGCCGCCCTGCACGCCGACCGGCTCATCTGCGCCGTCCCCGACAAGATCGGGCTGGTCGACGCCCGCAGGCTGGCCCACGAGGCCCGCCTGCACGCCGACCCCGACCGCGCTGTCGCCGAGGAGGACGAGGCCCTCGCCCGGCGCGGGGTCTGGCTGCACCGCGACGGCGCCGCCCCCGCCACCACCGAGGTCGTGATGACCCTGGACACCCCCGACGCGGAGCTCCTCGACCAGAGCGTGACCCGGATCGCGGCCGACCTCAAGGGCCTGGGTGACACCGACCCGCTGGACGTACGCCGCGCCCGCGCCGTCGGCGTCCTGGCCGACCCCCAGCACGCGCTGGACCTCATGTCCGGCCGCCCCGACGCCGCACCGTCCATCGGCGC
>NZ_LMRF01000001.1:1148012-1148083 GCF_001424755.1 Marmoricola sp. Leaf446 | reverse complement strand
CGACCTCACCGACCAGCACGGCGTCGCTTCCGTCGAAGGCCTCGGCGCGGTCTCGACCGGGCTCCTGTCCA
>NZ_LMRF01000001.1:1147757-1147925 GCF_001424755.1 Marmoricola sp. Leaf446 | reverse complement strand
CTCGGTGCGGGCGGTGGTCGACCTCGCCGACACCCGTGCCGTCGACGCCCACGACCCGCCACCCCTGATGCGCGAGCAGGTGCTGCTGCGCGACGCCCACTGCGTGTTCCCCGGCTGCCGCGCCGACGCCCGCCGCTGCGACCTCGACCACATCGTCCCCTACCTCGA
>NZ_LMRF01000001.1:1042902-1147743 GCF_001424755.1 Marmoricola sp. Leaf446 | reverse complement strand
CCCGTCCGAGGGCGGTCCGCCCGGCCAGACGACGGCTGGGAACCTCGCGCCGTTGTGCAGGCGTCACCACAACGCCAAGACCCATGGCGGCTGGGACTACCACCGCCGCACCGACGGGTCCTACACCTGGACCTCACCCACCCGGCACCCCTACGACGTGATCCCAGTCCGCCGCGCCCCCCTCGCCGCCGCGAGCACCCGAAGAGCCTGACCGCCCACCACCCGGACCCCATCCCCGGCCCGGGCCACAGGCATGCCCGGACCACGACCACACCGACCCGCGGCACGTAGACGCGCGGACACAAGTTCTCACAACCGCTCCCGAGACCGGGACGATCCCCCGCAGACCGGGCAGCCGCGCGATACTTGTGTCCGCGCGTCTGCGCGCTCGCGCCCCCAGTGCTCAGCCGCGACCAGGACGCAGGCGCGCCGAGAAGGCGTCCGCCTTGCGGCGCACCGAGGCGGAGCGGTGGCCGCGCTGCACCTCCACCAGCCCGGCGACGACCTCCGCGTCCAGGACACCGGACGACGCGAACCCCACCAACGTCCGCAGGACCTCGACCGCGACGATCCAGTCGACGTCGGTGGTGGCCACCCGCGCGACCAGCCAGGCGACGGCCCGGTCGTGCTGCTCGCCCGACAACGACACCTGCCGGAGCACCTGGGCGAGGTGCCACTGCACCGACGCCTGGTCGCGGGTGGTCCAGGTCGTCAGCAGCTCGTCGACGAACGGGTCGACACGGCCCGGGTCGACGCGGCACACCTTCTCGACGGCGTCAACGGCCCGCATCCGCACCCAGGCGTCCTCGTCGTGGACGCAGTCGAGCAGCTCGCGCAGCCGTGTGGGGTCGGCGACGACGGCGTCGACGACCTCGGCGGCGCGACCCAGGGAGTTCGAGCGGCCACCGACCTGCAGCAACTCGGCGAAGGCATCCATCCCGGGGTCCTGCTGGGCCGTCAGGCCACGCGACGTCCGCTGGTCGCGAGCAGGCCGCCGAGACCGATCAGGGCAACGCCGGCGACCCGGTCGACCACCACCCGCGAACGGCGTGCACCCAGCAGCCCCCGCGCCGCTCCGATGCCCATCACGAACACCGCCCACCACGCCAGCCCGAGGACGACGTCCAGCAGCCCCAGCACCACCACCTGGCCGGCGACGGACCCGCCTGGGGAGACGAACTGCGGGAGCACCGCGACGAAGAAGAGCGCCGCCTTCGGGTTGAGCACGTTGGCCACGAACGCCTGGCGCAGCACGCTCCCCGCCGGGAGGCGGCTCGCCCCACCATCGGGACCCGCGACCTCGGCCTCGTCGGCGCGGCGCACTGAGTCACGCAGGGCCCGCAGCCCCAGCAGGACGAGGTACGCCGCGCCCGCGAGCTTGAGCACGGGGAAGGCCTGGGCACTGGCGAGCAGCAGCGCCGCCACCCCCACGGCCGCAGCCGTCAGGTGCACCAGCAGCCCGCACTGGACGCCGATCGCCGCGAGCCAGCCGTCGCGACGGGACCCGGTCGCGTGGCGCATCA
Organism: Marmoricola sp. Leaf446; assembly: GCF_001424755.1. Classification (GTDB taxonomy): domain Bacteria; phylum Actinomycetota; class Actinomycetes; order Propionibacteriales; family Nocardioidaceae; genus Marmoricola. The sequence goes on along the minus strand of NZ_LMRF01000001.1, from coordinate 1,146,220 downwards.
CCACGAACCAGTCGGGGCGGGGCGTGATGTACGCCAGCGCGGCGACGGCCAGGAAGCCGAGGACGATCCCGAGACCCATGCCGTCCAGGCAACTCCGCAGCCGGGCACGTCGTCAACCCCGCAGGGCCGTCCTCAGCGCTGGACGCGCTTGAGCCGCGGCCGCACGAAGGCGAAGTAGCCGGCCGCCCCGACGGCGCAGGTGAGGATCATCAGCCCGGTGACCAGGCCCTTGCGGAGACCGATCTCGGCGTACGCCCGGTCGGGCTGGAGCGCGGCGTCGACCACCCCCCACAGGCTCAGCCCGATGAGGAACACCAGGAAGAGCAGGACCAGCAGGCCACCCTCGGCACCCATCCCCGCTCTCCTCCTGTCGACGACGCGACGCAGTGGGCGCAGAGGGGATCGAACCCCCGACCACCTCGTTGTAAGCGAGGGGCTCTACCGCTGAGCTATACGCCCTCGGGTGCCGGGAGGCCCCGGCACGCGGCCTCACCCTAGTGGAGCGGGTGTCCGGAGGCGTGACGCGTCCGGGAACGAAGAAGTCGCGCCGCTGGCGTCTCGGGTCACCAGCGGCGCGACAAGATGAACTCTGCCCGACGGAAAGCCGCCATCCAAGGCTTTGGTTGAAACTGGTCCCACAGCACTAGACCACTGCGGCCAGTTGGCGGGCGTGCTCGTCGAGATCGCGCGGGCGCCCCAGGGCGTGGTGTACGTGCCAGCGCACCACGCCACCGGGGTCGACCACGAAGGACGAGCGCGTCGGACCGCCGGAGCGCCGGTCGAGGACGCCGTACGCCGAGGCCACCTCGCCGTGCGGCCAGAAGTCACTGAGCAGCGGGAAGAAGATCCCGTCGCGGTCGGCCAGCGCCCGCTGGGCGTACAGCGGGTCGCAGCTGATCGCGAGCAACGTCGAGCCGGGCGTCTCGAAGTCGCCCAGCCGGTCGCGCAGCCCGGTGAGCTCGCCGGTGCACACACCGCTGAACGCGAACGGGTAGAACACCACCAGCGCCGCCTTGCCGCGGGCGTGCTCGGAGAGCGTGACGTCCTGGCCGTGCTGGTCGGTCAGGGTGAAGTCGGGCGCGGGCTCACCGATGGCGAGGGTCATGGCGCCATCGTGCCAGCCGGGCTCGGGTGCCCTCAGGAGGCCTGCTCGCCGTCGTCGGGAACCTCGTCCGCAGCGCCGTCGGAGCCCTGGTCCGAGCCCCCGTCGGAGGACCCGGCGCCGGGGTTGCCCTCGGCGTCGTACTCCTTGAGGTCCTTCTTGAGGATCTTGCCGGTGGCGTTGCGGGGCAGCTCGTCGAGGAAGACGATCTCGCGGGGCACCTTGTAGCGGGCGAGGTTCTCCTTGACGTGGCCCTTGAGGGTCTCCTCGTCCACGTCGCCGCTGGTCACCACGAAGGCGCGCAGCCGCTTGCCGTAGTCGTCGTCGTCGACACCGATGGCGGCCACGTCGGAGACCGCCTCGTGGCGCGAGAGGCAGTCCTCGACCTCCTGCGGGAACACGTTCTCGCCGCCGGAGACGATCATCTCGTCGTCGCGGCCCTCCACGAAGAGCCGACCCTCGTCGTCGAAGCGGCCCACGTCGCCGCTCGACATCAGGCCGTCGATCATGTCCTTCTTCTCGTCGGTGTCGCCGGTGTAGCCGCCGAAGAGCATCGTGTTGCCGACGAAGATACGGCCCGACTCGCCCTGCTCGACGGGGTTGCCGTCCTCGTCGTAGATCTTCACCACGGTGTTGTACGGCGGCTTGCCGGCCGTGCCGGGGGCGTCGCGCATGTCCTGGGGCTGGGCGATGGTGGCCCAGGCGACCTCGGTCGAGCCGTAGGTGTTGTAGAGGTTCTCCCCGAAGGCGTCCATCCAATCGCTGGCCAGGTCACCGGGCAGCGCGGAGCCGGAGGCGGCGACCACCTTGAGGAACGACCAGTCACCGCTGCGCTCGGACTCGGGCAGCTTGAGGATGCGCTGCATCATCACCGGGATCACCACCATGGCGTCGCACCGCTGCTCGCGCAGCGTCTCCAGCGCCTCGGCCGGGTCGAACTTCCGGCGCAGCACGAGCGTGGAGCCCAGGAGCATCGCGAGGTTGAGGTGGGCCCAGCCCCAGGTGTGGAACAGCGGGGCGGCGATGTAGGTGCGACCCCCGGTCTTGAGCGGCATCCGCGACAGCAGCGCGACGGCGCCGTCGATGCCGGCCTCGTCGCGGGGCGCGCCCTTGGGGGTGCCGGTGGTGCCGGAGGTGAGGATCACCGGACGGGTGGTGTGGTCGGGCACGGCGACCTCGTCGTCCCCGGCCTTCTCGATGAGGTCCTCGACCAGGGTGCTCGAGCCGTCGGCCTCCCCGTCGTGCCAGGCCACCACCCGGGTGACGTCGACACCGGACTTGTCGACCAGCTCGGTGAACTCGTCGTCGAAGACGATCGCGACCGGCTTCTCCCGCTCGCAGACCTCGCCGAGCTGCGGGGCCGAGAAGGCGGTGTTGAGGTAGAGGATGTCGGCGCCGAGCTTGGACAGCGCGGTCGAGACGTCGACGAAGTAGCGGTGGTTGCGGCACAGCACCGCGACGCTGTCGCCCTCGGAGACCCCGACGCCGTGCAGCCCGCGGGCCAGCCGGGTGGCGCGCTCGTCCACCTCGCGCCAGGTCAGCTCGCCCAGCTCGTCGACCAGGCCTACCTCGTCACCGCTGCGGACGGCCAGCGCGCCCATGCCGCCCGCGAAGCCGATGCCACGCTTCTGGAGCGTGGTGGCGATGCCGAGCAGCTTGCGGGGGCCGTAGGGCCGGATCACCCCGCTCGTGGCCATCACCTTGAGCATCCGGGTGTGACGAACTGCCTGCTTGCCGAGCTTGTCGAACGAGGGCATCTAGCGGGGCCTCCTGTGGGTGCGTCAGCGGCTCTTGGGCGCCACCAAACGGGTGCCCGTCCACTCTCTACCCACAGCAACGGTCGTGGTGGTGGAAAGTCCCGCGATCGGGGCGGATTCGGCGACATCCGCCGGGTCCACCGCCCCGGGACGGCCCACCTTGGGGGTCAGCAGCCAGATCGCGCCGCCGCCCACGAGGTCGGTGAGGGAGTCCACGAGCGCGTCCACCAGGTCGCCGTCGTCGTCGCGCCACCACAGCACGACGGAGTCCACGACGTCACCGTGGTCGCCGTCCACCATGTCGGCGTCGATGGCGTCCTCGATCGCCTGTCGCACGTCGTCGTCGACGTCCTCGTCCCAGCCGAGCTCCTGCACGACCGTGCCGGGCTTGAGACCCAACCGGTCGCCCAGCGCTACGTCGCCCCCTGTGCTCGGGCTCACCTTGCAGCCTCCAAATCCGTGTCCCCCAGTGGCACGCGCCGGGTCCTCCCGGGCGTGATGTGCCCGTAGTCCACTAGACCTCCCCGCCGGACGCAAGCCTCACGCCCGCTCCCGGGCGCGGCGGACCCGCCTGGTGGGACGGGGCCGGACGGCGTACTCGTCAGTAAATTCTCCCGTGCCGCTGACGGTGGCACGATTGGGCTGTGAGCGACTCCGAGAAGACCTCTTCGCAGGCCGAGCAGACGGTCGTGCCGGCCCAGGCCCCCACCCCGCAGGCCTCCGCACCCCGCGCCTCCGTCATCCACGAGGGACTGCCCACGCAGCTCCCCGACATCGACCCCGACGAGACCCAGGACTGGCTGGACTCGTTCGACGCGATGCTCAGCGACCGCGGTCGCGACCGGGCGCGCTACGTGATGCTGCGGCTGCTGGAGCGGGCGCGCGAGGGCTCCGTGGGGGTGCCGGCGCTGCGCAGCACCGACTACATCAACACCATCCCGCCCGAGCGGGAGCCGTGGTTCCCCGGCGACGAGGACATCGAGCGCCGGATCCGCGCCTTCATCCGCTGGAACGCCGCGGTCACCGTCTCCGACGCCAACCGCCCCGGGCTCGAGGTCGGCGGCCACATCGCGACCTACCAGTCCTCCGCCTCGCTCTACGAGGTCGGCTTCAACCACTTCTTCCGCGGCCACGACCACCCCGGCGGCGGCGACCAGGTCTACATCCAGGGCCACGGCTCCCCGGGCGTCTACGCCCGCGCCTACCTCGAGGGCCGGCTGACCGAGCAGCAGCTGCTCCACTTCCGCCAGGAGGTGCAGCACGGCATCGGCAAGGGCCTGCCGTCCTACCCCCACCCCCGCCTGATGCCCGACTTCTGGGAGTTCCCCACGGTGTCGATGGGCCTGACCGGCATCAACTCGATCTACCAGGCACGGTTCAACCGCTACCTGCAGAACCGCGGCATCAAGGACACCTCGCAGCAGTCGGTCTGGGCCTTCCTCGGCGACGGCGAGATGGCCGAGCCCGAGTCGCTGGGCGCGATCACCGTCGCCGCCCGCGAGGAGCTCGACAACCTGACCTGGGTCATCAACTGCAACCTGCAGCAGCTCGACGGCCCGGTGCGCGGCAACGGCAAGATCATCCAGGAGCTGGAGTCCAACTTCCGCGGCGCCGGCTGGAACGTCATCAAGGTGATCTGGGGCCGCGAGTGGGACGACCTGCTCGCCCGCGACGTCGACGGCGTGCTGGTCAACGCGATGAACAGCACCCCCGACGGACAGTTCCAGACCTACTCGGTCGAGGACGGCGCCTACAACCGCGAGCACTTCTTCGGTCGCGACCCGCGCCTGAAGAAGATGGTCGAGCACATGACCGACAAGCAGATCGAGAAGCTGCCGCGCGGTGGCCACGACTACCGCAAGGTGTACGCCGCCTTCGAGGCGGCCGCCAAGCACGCCGGCCAGCCGACCGTGATCCTGGCCCACACCGTCAAGGGGTGGACCATCGAGGGGCTGGAGGGCAAAAACGCCAGCCACCAGATGAAGAAGCTCAAGCTCGACGACCTGAAGAAGTTCCGCGACCGGCTCTACCTGCCGATGAGCGACAAGGAGCTGACCGCGGCCTACGAGGCCGACGGCACCGCGCCGTTCTTCCACCCGGGCAAGGACTCCGACGAGATCCAGTACATGCTCGAGCGGCGCCGCCAGCTCGGTGGCTCGATCCCCCGCCGGGTGATCCGCGCCAAGGAGCTCAAGGTCCCCGGCGACGAGAGCTACAAGGAGCTCAAGGCCGGGTCGGGCAAGTCCAAGGTCGCGACCACGATGGCGGTCGTACGGCTGCTGCGCGACTGGATGAAGGACAAGGAGATCGGCAAGCGCATCGTGCCGATCGCCCCCGACGAGTACCGCACGTTCGGCATGGACTCGATGTTCCCGAGCGCGAAGGTCTACAACCCCTTCGGCCAGCGCTACGAGTCGGTCGACCGCAAGCTGCTGCTGAAGTGGCGCGAGGACGTCGACGGTCAGCTGCTCCACGAGGGCATCTCCGAGGCGGGCGCGATGGCCTCGGCCACGGCCGCCGGCTCGTCGTACTCCACGCACGGCGAGGTGATGATCCCGTTCTACATCTTCTACTCGATGTTCGGGTTCCAGCGCACCGGCGACTCGATCTGGGCGATGGCCGACCAGCTGGCCCGCGGCTTCCTCATCGGCGCCACGGCCGGTCGCACCACGCTGACCGGTGAGGGCCTGCAGCACGCCGACGGCCACTCGCCGCTGCTCGCGGCGACCAACCCGGCGGTCGTGCACTACGACCCGGCCACGTCCTACGAGGTCGCGCACATCATGCAGGACGGCCTGCGCCGGATGTACACCTCGAGCGAGGAGCACCCGCACGGCGAGGACGTCATCTTCTACATGACCGTCTACAACGAGCCGGTCAGCCAGCCCGCCGAGCCCGAGGACCTCGACCTCGAGGGCCTGCTCAAGGGCATCTACAAGTTCTCCGACGCCCCCGAGGTCGCGCGCGACTCCGGCGACGCGCCGCGCGCCCAGCTGCTCGCCTCGGGCATCGGGTTCCCCTGGATCCAGAAGGCGCAGCAGCTGCTGGCCGACGACTGGGGCGTGGCCGCCGACCTGTGGTCGGTGACCTCGTGGAACGAGCTGGCCCGCGAGGCCGTCGACGCCGACCGCTGGTCGCTCAACCACCCCGGCGAGAAGGCACGCGACGCCTACGTCACGACCAAGCTGGAGGGGGCGATCGGCCCGGTCGTCGCGGTCAGCGACTACATGCGCGCGGTCCCGATGCAGATCGCCCACTGGGTGCCCGAGGACTACCACGTGCTCGGCACCGACGGGTTCGGCTTCGCCGACACCCGCCCGGCCGCCCGCCGCTACTTCCAGGTCGACGCCGAGAGCGTCGTCGTGGCGACCCTGCGGGCCCTCGCCCAGCGCGGCGAGGTCAAGCCCGAGCTGGTGACCGAGGCGTTCGAGAAGTACCGCATCGACGACCCGACCGCCGTCTCCGACGTCGCCCAGGAGGGCGGGGACGCCTGAGGTCCTGCGATCCGGCGCCTGGCCGCCCGGGAGTCGGGTGGGTCAGGCGCCGGGCAGCTGGGCGACCGGCGTCATCGGCGCCTCGCCGGCCTCGGCCCGGTTGGAGGGCAGCGCGGGGCCGTTGCGGAGCAGGGTGCGCCAGCGCCCCCGGTGGTACGACGCGGGCTGGGTCGCGCGGACGAACTCCTGGACGACCCGCACGAACCGCTCCGGGTGGTCCTTGTGGGGGAAGTGCCCGGCGTTGGGCACGATCTCCACGACCGCGCCCGGGGCGGTACGCGCGGCGTTGTCGGCGTGTTTCGCCGGGATGACCATGTCGTCGGTGCCCCAGACCACCAGCATCGGCATCGCCTGGGTCAGGTAGGCCCGGTCGACCATGGTGACGATCTGGCCCTTCATGTCGACCACGGCGCGCACCACGTGGGCGATCGCGGCCCGGGCCCGGGGGTCCTTGAACGACTCGTAGATGTCGGCGACCTCGGCCAGGTCCCGGGTGCCGTGCAGGCCGGTGCGCGACAGCGCCCGGAGGCCCGCCTTGCCGACGTGGCGCACGCCGGGCAGGGTGGCCAGGCCCATCGCCTGGTGGAAGCCGGGGAGCGTGATCAGTCGGATGAGCGGGGTCACCTCGGGCCCGAGGCCGCCCGGGGCGACCAGGATCATCCGCTCGGTGCGCTCGGGGAACTGGTAGGCGAACTGCATCGCCACGCCACCGCCGAAGCTGTGGCCCACCACGGTGACCTTGTCGACGCCCAGCACGGTCAGCAGGTCGCGCATGCCGTTGGCGTAGCCGCCCACGGAGTAGTCGGCCCGGGGCTTGGCGCTGACGCCGTGGCCCAGCAGGTCGGGCGCGATCACGGTGAAGTGGCGCGCGAGGTCGCGGATGGCCGGGAACCACGTGGTGTGGTCGCAGCCGAGGCCGTGGAGGAGGAGCAGCGCCGGGCCCGAACCGGCACGCACGAAGGCGCGCTCGTGACCGTGGATGGTCACGCGCTGCAGCTCGAAGGCCGCGTCGGGCTCCGTGGTCATGCACACTCCTGGGGTTCGGTCGGCCTCCCGGGCAGAGTCAACCACGCACGGTTGGGTTCCGGTTGGTCGCCGCGCGACGGGGCCGACAGGTGGACGGTAGAGGTGAATCCCCCGTCCTGGTGGGCGATTCTCGATTGTGGGGCGCCGGAACGGGTACTCCTGGCGACCCGCGTGACGGGTACGATCCGCGGGTGCCGCCCCGCTTCGTCCGTCCCGTGCCGCGACCCGGTCGACGACCGGGTCGACGACCGGCCACGGGTGCTCCCGGCCCCGACCGGACGACCTCGCCGGACCTGGACCCGCGGCGGGTGCGCCAGGTGGCGGAGCTGGTCGAGCTGGTGACGGGCACGCCTGCGGGCGACGTACGGCCCGAGCACCGGTTCGTCGACGACCTGCGGGTCGACTCGCTGTCGATGATCGAGGTGCTGGAGGGCTTCGAGCGCCGGCTGGGCGTGCGCGTGCCCGACGCCGTCACCCGCGAGCTGGTCCACGTCGGCGACCTCGTCGACTTCCTGGCCCACCAGGAGCGTCGTACGCCGGGGGCCTGAGGCGCTGCGCCGCAGGTCAGACGACGTGGTGCAGCCAGCGCACCGCGACACCCTCGCCGGCGTGACGGAAGGTCTCGAGCTCGGCGTCCCACGCCTTGCCGAGCAGCTTGTCGACCTCGAGCTCGAGGGTGGTCTCGCCCAGCGACGCCTTGACGAGGGCGGCCTTGAGCCGGTCCTCGGGGATCATCACGTCGCCGTGCAGGCCGGTGACGGCGTGGAAGACGCCCAGCGTGGGGGTGACGGCGTAGCGCGCCCCCTCGGTGGAGGACGTCGCCTCCTCGGTGACCTCGAAGCGCAGGTGGTTCCAGCCGCGCAGCGCCGAGGTGATGGCGGCGGCGGTTCCGGTGTCGCCGGACCAGGAGTACTCGGTGCGGTAGTGGCCGGCCTGCGCGGGCTGCGGGGTCCACTCGACGCGCGGGGCGAGGCCGAGCACCCCGCCGACGGCCCACTCGACGTGCGGGCACAGCGCAGAGGGCGTGGAGTGCACGTAGAGCACACCACGCGTGGTGGGACGGTTGGCTGCAGCACTCACGGGGACCTCCTCAGGCTCGGCGTCGAGGTACGCCTTCCCCAGCGGTCTCGAACGAGCAGGCAGGTCACATGACGTGCGGTGCAGATGTGGACTTGTGCGTCCAGTGTGACGCATGGCCACGGCCGTGACCAGCGGAACGCCGAAACTCAGGCGGTGCGCCGGGTCGGGCCCACGCCGGCGACGACGGCGAGGCGCGGGTCGCGCACGGCGCCGACCAGGACACCGTCGTGGCTCGCGGGCACGCCCGGCACGACGGTGGCCAGCACGCAGGTGATGTTGTCGCGGCCACCCGCGTCGTTGGCCGCCGCGACCAGGGCGGTCACGGCGGCGTCGTCGGACCGGTGGTCGGCCAGGACGCCGGCGACGGCCGCGTCGTCGACGAGGTCGGTGAGCCCGTCGCTGCACAGCAGCACGCGGTCGCCGCGGCGCAGGTCGAGCCGGGTCACCTCGCCGGTCTCCCCGGGGTCGCCCCCGAGGCTGCGCACGACCACGTGGCGCCAGGGGTGCTCACGCGCCTCGGCCGCGGTCAGCCGGCCGTCGTCGAGCAGGTCCTGGACGACGGTGTGGTCACGGGTGACGCGGGTCAGGGTGCGCTCGCGCCAGACGTAGGCCCGCGAGTCGCCGAGGTGGGCCAGCGCGAAGCGGCGGCCGTCGCCGAGGACGGCGGTCAGCGTCGTGGCCATCCCGGTGCGGCGCTCGTCCTGGGCGACACCGAGGGCCACCTGCTCCTGCGCCAGTCGTACGCCGCTGCGCAGCCCGGCCAGCGGGTCGGCGTACGCCCCCGGCAGGGCGAGGGCCGAGAGCACGTGGACCGCGGTGGCCGAGGCGACCTCACCGGCGGCCGCTCCCCCGACGCCGTCGGCGACGACGAGCAGGCCCGGACCGGCGTACCCCGAGTCCTCGTTGTGCTCGCGCACGCGGCCGCGATCGCTGGCTGCAGCACCGGTGAACCTCAGCACGGTCGACCACCCTCTCCCGACATCTGGTCAACGGCCCGGGGCCGCGAGGTGTTCCGGGGCGCGGGCTCACGCGCACGGGCGCGGTCACCGGCACGGCCCCCACCCCCCACAATGGGGGGATGGAATGGCTCCTGCTGGCGGTCTCGGCCGGCCTCGTGCTGGCCTGCGGCGTCTTCGTGGCAGCCGAGTTCAGCTTCGTCACCGTCGACCGCTCGAGCGTGGAGAAGGCGGCCGCCGGCGGCGACAAGGGCGCCGAGGGCGTCCGGGTCGCGCTGAAGTCGCTCTCCACCCAGCTGTCGGGGGCCCAGGTCGGCATCACGCTGACCAACCTGGCCATCGGCTTCCTGGCCGAGCCGGCCATCTCGCGGCTGATCCGCGGGCCGCTGGAGCTGGTCGGGACCCCGGAGTCGGCGATCACGCCGATCTCGGTCGCGGCCGGCCTCGTGCTGGCCACGGGCCTGACCATGATCTTCGGCGAGCTGGTGCCCAAGAACCTCGCCATCGCGCTGCCGCTGGCCACGGCCAAGGCCACCCAGGTCCCGATGCGGGTCTTCACCACCGCGATGCGCGGCCCGATCCGGCTGCTCAACGGCTCGGCCAACGCGATCGTCCGCGCGCTCGGCGCGGAGCCCCAGGAGGAGCTGCGCTCGGCCCGCTCGGTCGACGAGCTGGCCTCGCTGACCAAGCGCAGCGCGACCGAGGGCACCCTCGACAGCGAGACGGCCAACCTGGTGGAGCGCTCGGTGGCCTTCGGACCGCGCACCGCCGGCGAGATCATGACGCCGCGGGTGCAGATGGCCTGCGTCGACGCGACCGACCCGGTCAGCGAGATCATCGACCTGTCGAGCTCGACGGGGTTCTCCAAGTTCCCCGTCATCAAGGGCACCTCGGACAACGTGGTGGGCTCGGTCCACGTCAAGCAGGCGGTCGCGGTCCCCCGCTCCGAGCGCAGCGACACCCTGATCCGCGAGGTGATGGTCGAGGCCACCGTCGTGCCCGAGTCGCTGCGGCTCGACCCGCTGCTCTCGTTGCTGCGCGGCGAGGGCTTCCAGATGGCGATCGTCTCCGACGAGTACGGCGGGACGGCCGGGGTCGTGACGCTGGAGGACGTCGTCGAGGAGATCGTGGGCGACATCGCCGACGAGCACGACCGCTACGGCTCCCGGCTGCGGCAGCGCCCCGACGGGTCCTGGATCGTCTCCGGGCTGCTGCGGCCCGACGAGGTCGCCGCGGCCACCGGCTTGGAGCTGCCCGAGGACGAGGACTACGACACCGTCGCCGGCCTCCTGGTGCGCGAGCTGGGCCGGATCCCCGAGCGCGGCGACCGGGCGCTGGTGCCGCTGCCCGTCGAGGTGCCCGAGGACGACGACGAGGCCCCGGTCCAGGAGCACGTGGTGCTGCGGGTGGAGCGGATGGACGGGCTGCGCGTCGACCGGATCTCGATCCGCCGGCTGCTGCCCGACGACGCCGACCCGACGCCCGGCTCGGCCCGCACCGACGGGGAGGTGGCCCGATGAGCACCCAGGCCGCCCTGCTGCTCGGCGTCGCGCTGCTGCTCGCCAACGCGTTCTTCGTCGGCGCCGAGTTCGCTCTCGTCTCCGCGCGGCGCACGCAGATCGAGCCGCGGGCCAAGCAGGGCTCCCGGATGGCGCGCTCGACCCTCCAGGCGATGGAGAAGGTCTCGCTGGTGATGGCGGGCGCCCAGCTCGGCATCACCGTGTGCTCGCTGGGCCTCGGTGCGGTCGCCGAGCCCGCGCTCGCCCACCTGCTCGAGCCCGTCGCCCACGCGGTGGGCATCCCCGAGGTGTGGGTGCACCCGGTCGCGTTCGTGATCGCCCTGGTCGTGGTGGTCTACCTCCACGTCGTGCTGGGCGAGATGGTGCCCAAGAACCTCGCGCTCGCCGGCCCCGAGCGGGCCGCGCTGCTCTTCGGGCCGCCGATGATGCTGGTCATCACCGTGCTCCGTCCCGTGGTCTGGCTCTTCAACGCCATCGCCAACGGCCTGATCCGGCTGCTGCGCATCGAGCCCCGCGACGAGGTCAGCTCCTCCTTCACCCGCGAGCAGGTGGAGGCGATGGTCGACGAGTCGCGCGCCGAGGGGCTCCTGGAGGAGCGGGAGTACGAGCGCCTCTCCGGCGCGCTGGGGTTCACCTCGCGCACCGTCGCCGACGTGCTGCTGCCCCTCGCGGACCTGGAGACCGTACGCCGCGGCGCCCGCGCCTCCGACGTGGAGGTGGTGTGCGCCCGCACCGGCTTCTCCCGCTTCCCGGTGGCGGCCGACGACGGGGCCCTGGTCGGCTACCTGCACATCAAGGACGTGCTCCAGTCCGACCCCCAGGGCCGGGCGCGGGTCGTGGAGGACAAGTGGATCCGGCCGTTCGCGACCGTCCGCACCGAGGACACCCTGGTGGGCGCGCTGCAGACCATCCAGGCGCGCGGCGCCCACATGGCGCGGGTCGTGGACCCCGCGGGCCAGGTCGTCGGCGTGGCCACCCTCGAGGACGTCATCGAGGAGCTGGTCGGCGAGATCCGCGACGCGGCCCACGCCGAGGGGCGCTAGGGCGGCTACATCTCGCCGGCGGCGGTCGAGGCCAGCTCGACAAGGTCGGCGACGGAGTCGACGACGCGGGTGGGGCGGTAGGGGAAGGTGTCGATCATGTCGGGGCGGGTCGAGCCGGTGGTGACCAGGACGGTGCGGATGCCGGCCTCGAGGCCGCTGATGATGTCGGTGTCCATCCGGTCGCCGACCATCACCGTGGTCTCGGAGTGGGCCTCGAGCCGGTTGAGCGCGCTGCGCATCATCAGCGGGTTCGGCTTGCCGATGTAGTAGGGCTCGCGGCCGGTCGCGCGGCTGATCAGCGCGGCCACCGAGCCGGTCGCCGGCAGCGTGCCCTGGGGGCTGGGACCGCTCGGGTCGGGGTTGGTGGCGATGAAGCGGGCGCCGGACTCGATCAGCCGGATCGCCTTGGTGATCGCCTCGAAGGAGTAGGTGCGGGTCTCGCCGAGCACGACGTAGTCGGGGTTGCGCTCGGTCATCACGTAGCCGATGTCGTGCAGCGCGTTGGTCATGCCGGCCTCCCCCACGACGTACGCCGTGCCCTCGGGCCGCTGGTCCGCCAGGAAGTCCGCGGTGGCCAGCGCCGAGGTCCAGATCGACTCCTCGGGCACGTCGATGCCGCTGCCGAGCAGCCGGGCCCGCAGGTCGCGCGGGGTGAAGATGGAGTTGTTGGTGAGCACGAGGAACTTCTTGCCCGACGCCTTGAGCGCCTCGACGAAGTCGCTCGCGCCCACGATGGCGTCCTCCTCGTGGACGAGCACGCCGTCCATGTCGGTGAGCCAGGTCTCGATCGGCCGCACGGTGTCCATGCGCCCATCGTTCCACGCCTAGCGTGTCCCCCATGCCTGCAGAGACCCTCGGCCCCCCGCGCACGATGCGCGACCGCATGCTCGCCGGTGAGCCGTACGCCCTGGACCGCGACCTCACCACCCGCGCGGACCGCGCGGCCGACCTGGCCGCGACCCACGCCGCGACCCCGGCCAGCGCCCGCGACACCCGCCGCTCGCTGCTGGAGGACCTGCTCGGCCAGGTCGGCACCGACGTGGAGGTCCGCGGCCCGCTGCGCGTTGGGCTCGGCGAGCAGCTCCGGCTCGGCGACCGCGTGGAGGTCGCGGGCGGGCTGGTCGTCGAGGACGCCGCCCCGGTGAGCGTCGGCGACGACGTGCGGATCGGGCACGACGTGCGGCTGCTCACCGTCACCCTCCCCCTCGACGCCGGCCAGCGCCGCGACGGCTGGCGGGTCGCCCGGCCGGTCACGATCGGGCCGGACGTGTGGCTCGGTGACGGCGTGACGGTGCTGCCCGGCGTCACCGTCGGGGCCGGCACGGTCGTGGGCGCCGGCTCGGTGGTCACGCGCGACCTGCCGGCCGGTGTGCTGGCCGTCGGCAACCCGGCCGCGGTCATCCGGCAGCTCGTGGCCGAGTGAGGCCTGTCTAGGCTCGACGGGTGCCCGACTCCCTCCCCCCGCTGGCCCCCGCCCGCCGCACGACCTGCGTGATCCACGGCCGCGAGCGCCACGACGACCTCGAGTGGCTGCGCGCCAAGGACGACCCCGAGGTGCTCGGGCTGCTGGAGGCCGAGAACGCCTGGACCGAGCAGGCGACCGCCCACCTCGCCGGCCTCCGCGACACGGTCGTCGAGGAGATCCGCTCGCGCACCCAGGAGACCGACCTCTCGGTGCCCGTGCGCCGGGGCGGTCACTGGTACTACGGCCGGTCCTTCGAGGGTCGGGAGTACGGCGCGTCGTGCCGCGTCCCCGTCGCGGACCCGGCCGACTGGACCCCGCCCGTGCCGGCCGACACCGCGCCCGACCGGCCCGCACTGCCCGGCGAGCAGGTGCTGCTCGACCTCGACGCCCTGGCCCAGGGACACGACTTCTTCTCCCTCGGTGCCTCGACCGTCAGCCCCGACGAGCACCTGCTGGCGTGGGCCACCGACGTGGTGGGTGACGAGCGCTACGAGGTGCGGGTCCGGGACCTGCGCACCGGCGAGGAGCTGCCCGACCGGCTGGTCGGCACGGCCGGCAGCGTGACCTGGGACCCCGACGGCACCGCGCTCTACTACGTCACCGTCGACGACTCCTGGCGCGCCGACAAGGTGTGGCGCCACGTGCTCGGCACCGAGCAGGACGCCGACGAGCTGGTCCGCCACGAGACCGACCAGCGGTTCGCGGTCGGGGTGGGGCGCACCCGCTCGGAGCGGTTCGTGATGGTGGTGTCGCACTCCAAGACGACCGCGGAGTACGCCGTCCTCGACGTCACCCGCCCCGAGCTCGGCCTGCGGGTCTTCCTCCCCCGCCGCGACGACCTCGACTACAGCCTCGAGCACGCCGTGATCGCCGGGGAGGACCGGTTCGTGGTCACGCACAACGCCGACGGGCCCGACTTCGCCGTCGCCACCGCCCCGGTCGACCCGACGCCGGTCGAGGAGTGGCAGCCGCTCCTCGCCCACGACCCGTCCACCCGCATCGAGGACGTCGACGCCTTCGCCGGCCACCTCGTGGTCAGCCAGCGCAGCGGCGGCCTGTCCCGCCTGCGCGTGCTGACGCTGGACGACGACGGTGTCGCCGACGACTTCCTGGTGCCGTTCGACCGCGAGGTCTACACCGTGGGCCTGCGCGGCAACCGCGAGTTCGACGCCCCGGTGATCCGGCTCGGGTTCGCCTCGCTCGCGGTGCCGGCGTCGGTCTACGACTTCGACGTCGCCTCACGGTCGCTCACGCTGCTGCGGCGTACGCCGGTGCTGGGCGACTTCGACGCCGACGCCTACGAGGAGCACCGGCTGTGGGCCACCGCCCCCGACGGGGAGCAGGTGCCGATCTCCCTGGTCGTGCGCCGCGACGCGCGCGCAGGCGGGCCGGTGCCGACCCTGCTCTACGGCTACGGCTCCTACGAGGCCTCCATGGACCCGTACTTCTCGGTGGCGCGGCTCTCGCTGCTCGACCGGGGCGCGGCGTTCGCGATCGCCCACGTCCGCGGCGGCGGCGAGCTCGGCCGGCGGTGGTACGACGACGGCAAGCTGCTGCACAAGCGCAACACCTTCACCGACTTCGTCGCCTGCGGCGAGCACCTGCGGGCGCAGGGCTGGGCCAGCCGACTGGTCGCCGAGGGCGGGAGCGCCGGTGGTCTGCTGATGGGCGTGGTGGCCAACGAGGCGCCCGCGCTGTTCGACGGGATCGTGGCCGGGGTGCCGTTCGTGGACAACCTGACCACCATGCTCGACGCGACGCTGCCGCTCACGGTCACGGAGTACGACGAGTGGGGCAACCCCGAGGCCGACGCGGACGTCTACGACTACATCGCCTCCTACGCGCCCTACGACAACGTGAGCGAGCAGGACTACCCGCCGATCCTGGCCGAGACCTCGCTCAACGACACGCGGGTGCTCTACGTCGAGCCCGCCAAGTGGGTCGCGAAGCTGCGCTCCACCGCCCCCGACCGGCGCCCCGACGTGCTGCTCAAGACCGAGATGTCGGCCGGCCACGGCGGGGTGTCCGGGCGCTACCAGGCGTGGGCCCGCCGGGCCTTCACGCTCGCCTGGGTGCTGGACCGGCTCGGGCTGGCCTGAGCCGACGGCCGGATCCCCGCCGCCACCAGCAGCACCGCCGCGCACGCCCAGAACGCCGCGAGGACGCCGACGCGCTCGGCCAGCAGCCCGGTCGCCGCGGCGCCCAGCGCCTGGCCGCCGGTCAGCGCCACGAACAGCGTCGCCGTGGCCTGGCCGGCCGTGCCGGGCCGCACGACCCCCGCCCACGCGATGAGGACCCCGCTGAGCGCGGTGTAGGCGCCGCCGAAGAGCGCCGCGGCCAGCGCGGCCACGGCCACCTGGCCGGGCGCGAGCGCCAGCAGCGCGGTGCCGAGCGCGCTCAGGCCCGCCGTCAGCGTCCAGGCACGGCGCAGCCCCAGCACGCGGACGGCGTCGCCGCTCAGCGCCCCGAGCACGGCGGCCGTGCCCAGCAGCACCCACAGCGCGGCGGTGGTGCGCCCCGGCAGACCACCCGTGGTGGTCACGAGGTCGCGGCCGAAGGTCCAGAAGGCGGCGCTGCCGAGCCCGGCGACCGCCGCGGCGGCACAGGCCCGCCTCAGGCTCGCGCCGCGGGGGCGGCGGGCCCGGTCGGGCGGTTGCGGGACCGGCGCCGGCCAGGCCGTGCGCCGGTCGACGACCAGGGCGGCGAGCAGCGCGCCCACGGCCGCCACGGCCCACGCCGGGCGCCAGGCCTCCGGCACCGCCAGCACGGCCACCCCGGTCACGGCCACCCCGACGCCGGTCCCGGCGTTGACGACCGCCTGGGCGCGGGCGGCGAGCGGGCGGCGTACGGACGCGGCGACGGCGACCACCATCGCCGGCGACGCCGCCCCGGCGGCGCTGCCGGCGACGAGCACACCCGCGGCGAGCGCCGGGGTGGTGGTCGCGAGCGCCACGGTCGTCGCGCCCGCGGCCGCGAGGAGCGCGGCCAGCCAGAGCACGGCCCGGGCCCCGGGCCGGTCGATCAGGCGCTGGGCGGCGAGCGCGGCCACGCAGTACGCCGCGAAGCTCCCTGCCGCGACGAGCCCCGCCAGCCCGGAGGAGAGCGAGAACTCCCGGGCGAGCACGGGCAGCTGCAGCCCGAAGCCGTAGCGGACCACGCCGTAGGTGATCGCGATGAGCCCGGTGCCCGCCGCGACGACGGCCGTCGGCCCCGACTGAAACGTTCGTTTCATCATAGTGATCGTTACAGTACTCCGCATGGCCATTGACGACACCCGGGCCCCGGCGCGCGAGCGGCTGCTCGACGCCGCCGAGGAGCTGTTCTACGAGCACGGCATCGCCGCCACCGGGGTCGACGCGGTGCTGCGCCGGGCGGGCGTGGCGCCGGCGACGCTCTACGCCCACTTCGGGGGCAAGGACCACCTGGTCGCGGCCTACCTCACCCGGCGACTCGAGCGCTGGCGGACCACCTGGGACGCCGTCCTCCAGCGGTGCGGCGACGACCCGGTGGCCCGGGCGCTGTCGGTGCTGGACGCGCTGGCGGAGTTCCAGCGCTCCCCCGGCAGCGCCCGCGGCTGTGCCTTCCTCGCCGCGTCGGTGGAGGTGGTCGACCCCACGCATCCCGCGCACGAGGTCGTGGCCGCCGACACGCGGCTGCTCCACGAGCGGCTCCACGCGGAGGCCGCGGCGACCGGCGCGGCCGACCCGGGAGCGCTCGCGACCGAGCTGCTGCTGGTGTACGACGGGGCGCTGGCCGCCCGGGCGCGGGGCTGCCTCTCGGGTGACGGCGGGATGCCGCTCGACACCGCCCGGGCGCTCGCCCGGGCGGCGGTGGCGCGTCACACCACGATCGGTGTCGCCCCGCCGTCCATCGACACGATCGCGCCGTTGACGTAGCTGGCCCGGGCCGAGGCGAGGTAGACGACCGTCTCGGCGACCTCCCGGGGCTCGGCGAGACGACCGAGGGGCGCGCTGCCGACCTGCCGGGCCAGCGCCTCCTCCTCGGAGATGCCCTCCAACCGCGCGGTGGCCTTGAGGCCCTCGCTCTGCCGCTCCGTCAGCGTGGCGGCGGGGTTGACGGCGTTGACCCGCACCCCGCTGGGTCCGTAGGCGTTCGCGAGGCCCGCGGTGACCAGCATCAGCGCCGCGTTGGCCGCTCCCCCGGCCAGGTGGGTCGGCGCCGCGCGCTTTCCACCTGACCCGATCACGTTGACGATGCTGCCCCGGCCGCGCTCGGCCATCAGCTTCACCACCGGGTCGACGACGTGGACGTAGGTGAAGAACTTCGCCTGCATCGCGGCGTGCCAGGCTGCGGCGTCGAGCTCCGCGAACGGCGTACGACGCGCCGCGCCGGCCGAGCTGACGAGCACCTCGATCGGCCCGGCCTGCTGCTCGACGCGGCCGACGACGTCGAGCGCCTGCTGCGGGTCCTGGAGGTCCGCGGCGTACGTCGTGACGCGGTCGCCGGCGTCCAGGGAGGCCGCCGCGGCGTCGAGGTTGTCCTGCCCGCGGGAGACCAGGGCGACGCGCGCACCCTCCTCGAGCGCGACCTGGGCGACGGCGAGGCCGATGCCCTTGCTGCCGCCTGTGACGAGGACGAGGGAGTCGCGCAGCTGGAGGTCCATGCCTCCGGAGCCTAGGCGAGCGGGTGGTTGAATTCGATGCGACGGGGCGGACCGCCCGACCCGGTGGAGAGGCACCCGTGCACATCGGCATCGACAGCTTCGTCGCAGAGGTCACCGACCCGACCACCGGCCACGTGGTCGGCCCCGCGGAGCGGATGGAGCACCTGCTCGAGGAGATCACGCTCGCCGAGACCTCGGGGCTGTACTCGTTCGGGATCGGCGAGCATCACCGCCGCGAGTACTACGACTCCGCTCCCCCGATCATCCTGGCCGCCGCCGCGGCCCGCACCTCCCGCATCCGCCTCGGCAGCGCGGTCAAGGTGCTCAGCGCCGACGACCCGGTGCGGGTGTTCCAGCAGTTCGCGACCCTCGACCTGATCAGCAAGGGCCGGATCGACCTCGTCGTGGGGCGCGGCTCCTTCACCGAGGCGTTCCCGCTGTTCGGGCTCGACCTCGCCGACTACGACTCGCTGTTCACCGAGAAGCTCGAGCTGCTGCTGCGGCTGCGCGACGAGCAGGAGGTCACCTGGTCGGGCCGGCACCGGCCGCCGCTGGTCCGCCAGACGGTCTACCCCCGCCCGCTGCAGGACCCGCTGCCGATCTGGGTCGGCGTCGGCGGCACCCCGGAGTCGTTCGCCCGCGCCGGCCTGCTCGGCCTGCCGCTGATGATCGCGATCATCGGCGGCGAGCCGCGTCAGTTCGCCCCGCTCGTCGAGCTCTACCGCCGCGCCGGAGCACAGGCCGGGCACGCACCGGAGAAGCTCCAGGTCGGGCTGCACGTCTTCGGCTACGTCGCCGAGTCGGTGAAGCAGGCGGCCGACACGATCTACCCCGGCTGGCACCAGATGTTCAGCACGATCTCCCGCGAGCGCGGCTTCCGCGCCCCCACCCGCGGCCAGTTCGACGCCACCTCCGGCCCCGACGGCGCCTTCTTCATGGGCGACCCCGACACGCTGGCCGAGAAGATCCGCCGCGTCGCCGAGCAGCTCGGCGGTGTCGACCGGCTCTCGATGCAGATGACCAACCCGCGCCTGGCCCACGACGACCTGCTCCGCGGCATCGAGCTGCTCGGCACCGAGGTCGCACCGCGGGTCGCGCGGGTCTGAGGAGGAGGGGACGTGTTCGACGAGCCCGCGCCGCTCGCCCCGACCGGGGTCGAGGTGTGGTTCGCGGTCGCGGCGGCGGTCGCCGTGGTCTTCGCCGGCTTCGCGATCTGGAAGCTGGTCCGGCACGAGTGGTCGGTCGGCTTCGCCCTCACGCTGGTGCTGCTGACCTTCGTCGTCCCCTTCGCCGGGCCGGTGGTCCTGCTCGCCCGGTGGTTGTGGCGCCGGGCACGCTGAGCCGGAGGGGCTCCACCGGGTCGCCCGCGACCGAGGCACAGATCCGCGACGGCGGGAAGGGGCCGGCACGGACGCACGTCTCCGGGCTAGCGCGTTCGCGCGCCAGCGTTGACGTGGCGAGGGGTGGGGCGTCCACTCAGGGGGCGGGGGCCGAGTCAGGAGCGACACGATGACCCACCCCCACGGCACGACCACGGGAGTCCTGTGCGGGCTGCTGCTCGCCTCCGGGCTGGCAGCCGGACCGGCCGAGGCGGCGTACCCCGGGGACAACGGGCGCATCGTCTTCGGTCGACCAGACAGCGGCGGCAACCTCCAGGTGTGGACCGCGCGGATCGACATGACCCGGCAGCGGCAGCTCACCAGCGGCGCCGCCGGCAGTGGCTGGGCCACCTGGTCGCCGAGGGCCCGCCGGATCGCCTTCGACAGCAACCGGGCCGACCCCGACCCCGGTGACGAGGTCGGCATCAACGACGTCTTCACGATGCGGGCCGACGGGTCCGGCGTACGTCGGGTCACCGGCGGCGACGGGTACGCCGGGGACCCGTCGTGGACCCCCGGCGGCCGTCGGCTGCTGTTCGTCTCCGACGAGGGCGACTACCCCGCCGGGCAGGGCGTCTACTCCTCCCGACCCGACGGCAGCGGCCTGCGCCGGGTCACCACCCTCCCCGCCGGCGCCGGCTCCGACACCGCCCCGAAGGCCTCGCCCGACGGCCGCCGGATCGTGTTCACGCGCTACGTCCCCACCGGGACCGGCGAGGAGACCTCGGCGCTCCACCTGGTCGACCCCGACGGATCCCACCTGCGCCGCCTTCGCACGACCGGCCGGCTGCGCCCCGGGGACGCCGACTGGTCCCCCGACGGCCGGCACCTCGTCTTCGAGGCCGCCGGCACCCGAGCGGGGAGTCGCGGCGACATCTTCACGATCCGCCGCGACGGCACCCGGCTGCGCAACCTGACCCGCAACGAGACCGGCCGACAGGGGGCCGCCGACCCGGTCTACTCCCCCGACGGCAGGCGCATCCTGTTCGTCAGCGGCGAGTTCCCCGCCGACGGGCCACCCCGGGTCGGCCTGGCGACCATGCGACCGGACGGCAGCCACCGCACGAGGCTGCCCGGCACCCCCGCCTTCGAGGACCAGCCGGACTGGCGGTCGGTCGGCCGCCGGTGAGACCGGCCGTCACCGCAGGCCCGGGGGGCGCGGGTCGGCTCGCAGGCCGGCGGTCACGACGGCCGTGACCGGCCCCGGCGTAGGGCGGGTGGGGCTTGAACCCACGACCGGAGGATTATGAGTCCTCTGCTCTGACCAGCTGAGCTACCGCCCCTCGGTCGGGGAGCCTAGTCGGGCCACGATGCCGCTCCAGCGGAGGGCGCGACCGTCGGCGGGGCCCGACCGGCTCAGCCCTTGTGGCGCGGCTTCTTGTGGGGAGCGCTGTCGTGCTTGCGGGGCGGGCCGGAGGCGCGACGGGGGCCGCGGTCGGGCTGGAGGTCGATCAGCACGCCCGAGATGCGGGTCTCCGAGAGCTTGGCCAAGGTCTCCTGCGACAGGTCGGCGGGGAGCTCGACCACGGTGAAGGCCGGCTTGATGTCGATACGACCGAAGTCGGAGCGCTTCAGGCCCCCCTCGTTGGCGAGCGCGCCGACGATCATCCGCGGCTCGACCCGGTGGCGCTTGCCGACCTGGATCTTCCACGGCACCAGGTTGCTGCCGGTCTCGCGACGCTCGCGGCGCTCGGGGGTCACCTCGGGGACGTCCTCGACGAACAGCGGCTCGCCGTCCTGGGCGAGGACGGCGATGGCGGCGGCCACGTCGGCGACCGGCACGTCGTGCTCCGAGGCGTAGGACTCGACGAGCTCGCGGAAGACGCCGAGCTGGCTGTCGCCCAGCGCCTGCGTGATGGCCTGGGTGAACTTGGTGACCCGGAAGGCGTTGACGTCCTCGACGGTCGGGAGCTGCATCTGCACCAGCGTGGTGCGGTTGGCCTTCTCGATCGAGCGCAGCAGGTAGTTCTCGCGGGGGGTGATGAACGAGATCGCGTCACCGCTGCGCCCGGCGCGACCGGTGCGGCCGATGCGGTGGACGTAGGACTCGGTGTCGGTGGGGATGTCGTAGTTGACGACGTGGCTGATCCGCTCGACGTCGAGGCCGCGGGCCGCGACGTCGGTGGCGACGAGGATGTCGAGCTTGCCCTTGCGCAGCTGGTCGATGGTGCGCTCGCGCTGCACCTGGGCGACGTCGCCGTTGATCGCCTGGGCGGCGAAGCCGCGGGCGCGGAGCCGCTCGGCGAGCTCCTCGGTGGCGTGCTTGGTGCGGACGAAGATGATCATGCCGTCGAAGTTCTCGACCTCGAGGATGCGCGTGAGGGCGTCGATCTTCCGCGGGTGCGGCACCTTGAGGTAGCGCTGCGTCACGTTGGTGGCGGTGCCCGAGGAGCTCTTCACCGTGATCTCGGTGGCGCCGGGTGCGTAGCGCTTGATGATGCGGCGGATCTGCGAGGGCATCGTCGCGCTGAACAGCGCCAGCTGCTTGCCCTCAGGGGTGCGGGCCAGGATCGTCTCGACGTCCTCGGCGAAGCCCATGTTGAGCATCTCGTCGGCCTCGTCGAGCACCACGAAGCGCAGGCCGCTGAGGTCGAGGGTGCCCTTCTCGAGGTGGTCCATCACGCGGCCCGGCGTGCCCACGACGACGTGGACGCCGCGGCGCAGCGCGGAGAGCTGGACGCCGTAGCCCTGGCCGCCGTAGACGGGCAGCACGTGCAGGCCCTTGATGTGGGCGGCGTAGCGACCGAACGCCTCGGAGACCTGGAGCGCCAGCTCACGGGTGGGCGCGAGCACCAGCACCTGCGGGGAGGCCTCGCTGACGTCGATGCGCGAGAGGATCGGCAGCGCGAACGCCGCGGTCTTGCCGGTGCCGGTCTGGGCCAGGCCGACGACGTGCTGGCCGTCGAGCAGCGGCGGGATCGCCTGCGCCTGGATCGCCGAGGGGCTCTCGTAGCCGACGTCCTTGAGGACCTTCTCCACCCGGGGGTCCAGACCCAGCTCGTCGAACCTCAGGCCGTCCACTGCTTCGATGCTCTCGTTCACCGGCCAAGCGTAGTGCCCCGCCGGACCCGCGTTTACCAGACCGACTGTGCCCTTGCGCACCCGGAGCCAGCCACTAGCGTCGGGTCATGGACCGACCCCCGCCCCTGGAGCACCTCGACGAGACCTGGGACCGGGCGCTGTGCATCGTCGCCCACCCCGACGACATGGAGTTCGGCGCGGCCGCCGCGGTCGCCCGCTGGACCGGGCAGGGCAAGTGGGTCGGCTACACGATGGTGACCAGCGGCGAGGCCGGCATCGACGCCCTGGCGCCGGGCGACTGCCGCACCGTCCGCGAGGCCGAGCAGGTCGCGTCGGCCCGGATCGTCGGGGTCGACGTCGTGGACTTCCTGCACCAGCCCGACGGGGTCCTCGAGCACGGCGTACCGCTACGCCGCCTGCTGGCCGAGCAGGTCCGCCGCCACCGCCCCGACGTGGTGGTCACCGGCAACTTCCGTGAGACCTGGGGCGGTCGCAACCTCAACCAGGCCGATCACGTCGCGGTGGGCCGCGCGGTCGTCGACGCCGTGCGCGACGCCGGCAACCGGTGGGTCTTCGGCGAGCAGCTGACCGGTCAGGGCGGGGACCTCGAGCCCTGGGGCGGGGTCCGCGAGGTGTGGGCGTTCGGGTCGCCGGAGTCCACCCACGCCGTCGACACGACCGACACCTTCGACGCCGGGGTGGCCTCGCTGGAGGCCCACGGCGCCTACATCGACGGGCTCGGCTGGGCCGACTGGGACGCCCGGGAGTTCCTCGAGGGCATCGCCCGACCGACCGGCCAGCGGCTCGGGGTGGCGCTGGCGGCACCCTTCGAGGTGTTCCCGATGGGCTGGGGCGACTGAGGCCCGGCGTACGACGAAGGCCCTGATCCGCAGTGGATCAGGGCCTTCGTCGCTGTGCTCCCCCGGTTGGACTCGAACCAACAACCCTCCGATTAACAGTCGAATGCTCTGCCAATTGAGCTACAGGGGATCGCGCCCGCAAACCCTAGCAACCTCCGACCGCGCGCGCTAAATCGGGCCGGGCCGCCCGACGCGGTCGGCCAGGGAGGTGCCGTCGGCGGCCTCGCCGAGCTCGGAGCGGGCCTGTGTGAGGGCCAGGTCGGAGACGGCCTGCACCTCGGGGTCGTCGGGGTCCAGACCGGCGTCGTAGCTGTGCATCCAGGCCACCGGGCCCCCCACCGGGCTGCGGCGGGCGATGACGGTGACGCCCTGGCCGGCACGCACCGGGACCTTGCGCTGGAGCACGATGCTGGCCGTCACGCGCTCGCGCAGCAGCTGCAGGAGCAGCGGCGGCTCCTCCATCTCCCAGGACCACTCCGGACGTCGGCGGCCGTAGTCGCCCACCCCGCGCAGCCGCAGCCGGCCGCCCTCGCTGTCCCACGCGGCGTCCTCGACGCGCTCCCAGGCCAGCCAGGTCACGCCGCGCTCCTCGACCAGGACGAGCCGCTCGCGGGTGCCGAGCAGCCAGGTGCCGTCGGCGGTCGTGGCCGCGGCCAGGACCTTCTCCCCGCGGGGCAGGGCGGCCCGACCGAGCACCTCGGCGGGCGGTGCGGCGGCCCCGGGGTCGCGGGAGGACCAGGGCAGGTGCCAGGTCGGGCTCACTGGCTCTCCAGCGCCTTCTCGCGCAGGCTGCGGCGGTGCTGCTCGAGGGCGACCAGCTCGCCGAACATCCGGTTGTAGTCGGCGGCCTGCTCGACGGGATTGGTGCGCTGCAGCTTGGACTTGAGCTCGGCGATGCGTCGCTGGGCCGTCAGCTCGCGCAGCCGGTGGACGTGCTGGGCGACGTAGGCCGCGTCGGGCTCGGTGGCCCGCAGCGGCTCGACGGCGAGCTGGCTGACCAGCGCCTTGAGCCGCTCGTCCGCCACGCTGTCGCGCAACCGCGCCGCCCACTGGGCGTCGGCGGCGGCCAGCCCCCCGACAGCGGCCACGGCCGACCACAGCGCGCGGTAGGCGCCGTGCGTGAAGTCGGTGCCGTCGACGTCGGCGGCGGTGCTGCGGACCGCCGTGGGGTGCTGCACCACGAGCTTGAGCACCTCGCGCTCGAGGTAGAGCCGCGGGTCGCGCGGGTCGGGCAGGTCGGCCTGGGGCTGGCGCGGCGTGACGTCGACCGGGGCCGAGCCGCGTGAGGCGGCCGTGCGGACCGCACGCTGCACGTCGGCGGGCTCGATGCCCAGCATGCCGGCGAGCTCACGGGCGAAGGCGTCGACCTTGGAGCGGTCGCGGATCGCCGTCACCAGCTTGGCCGCCTCGCGCATCGCGTCGATGCGGCCGTCGGCGCGGTCGAGGTCGTAGCGCTGGACCACGTTGGCCAGCACGAAGCGGTAGAGCGGCACCCGGCGGGCCACCAGCTCGCGCACCTCGGCGTCGCCCGACCTCAGCCGCAGGTCGCAGGGGTCCATGCCGGTCGGCTCGACAGCGACATAGGTCTGCCCGGCGAAGACCTGGTCGCCCTCGAAGGCGCGCAGCGCGGCCTTCTGCCCGGCCTCGTCGCCGTCGAAGGTGAAGATGACCTCGCCGCGGAAGTCGTCGTGGTCGTGCAGCAGCCGGCGTACGACGCGGGCGTGGTCGTCGCCGAACGCCGTGCCGCAGGTCGCGACGGCGGTCTTGACGCCCGCGAGGTGGCAGGCCATCACGTCGGTGTAGCCCTCGACGATCACGGCCTGGCTCGACCGGGCGATCTCGCGGCGGGCCAGGTCGATGCCGTAGAGCACCTGGCTCTTCTTGTAGATCGGCGTCTCGGGGGTGTTGAGGTACTTCGCCTCGATCCGGTCGTCCTCGAAGATGCGCCGGGCGCCGAAGCCGATCACGTCGCCGCTGCTGTCGCGGATCGGCCACATCAGCCGGCCCCGGAACCGGTCGTAGAGGCCGCGCCCGCGGCCCACCAGCCCGGCGGTGACCACCTCGTCGTCGGTGAAGCCGAGCTGGTGCAGGTGGCGGTAGAGGTCCTCGCCGCCGCGCGGGGAGAAGCCCACCCCGAAGTGGGCGGCCGCCTCGGCGTCGAAGCCGCGGGAGTCGAGGAACTGGCGGGCCTGGAGCGCGGCGGGGGTGGCCAGCTGCTCGGCGTACCACTGCGCGGTGACCTTGTGGGCCTCGACCAGCCGCGGCCGCTGCGGGCCGCCCTTGGGCCGCGCGGGGCCACCCTCCTCGTAGCGCAGCTGCACCCCGACCTTCTCGGCCAGGCGCTCGACGGTCTCGCTGAACGGGAGGCCGTCCATCTCCATCACGAAGTTGATGACGTCGCCGCCCGCGCCGCAGCCGAAGCAGTGGTAGAAGCCGCGCGAGGGGGTGACGTGGAAGGAGGCGGACTTCTCGTCGTGGAAGGGGCACAGGCCCTTCATCGAGCCGCCGCCGGCGTTGCGCAGGGTGACGTAGGAGGCGACGACGTCGTCGATGCGGGTCTTCTCGCGGACCTCCGCGATGTCCTCGTCCTTGATCCGCCCTGCCACGACGCGGAGTCTACGGGGGCCGGCCGACATCCAGCCCCGGCCGCGGCGGGGGGTCCGGGGTTTGAGCGGGAGGCAAACGGGCTACGGGTCACCCATGACCGATCAGTCGGGCTCCACCGCGGTGCCCACCACCCAGACCCACGACCCCCGCCAGGGAGCCGACCCCACGCTGGGCGCCCTGGTCAACCAGCTGACCACCCAGGTGCCCGAGCTGATCCGCTCCGAGATGCGCCTCGCCCAGGCCGAGCTGGCCCAGAAGGGCAAGAAGGTCGGCGTCGGCATCGGCATGTTCAGCGCCGCCGGGCTGCTCGCCTTCTTCGGCTTCGGCACGCTCGTCGCCACCGCCGTCCTCGCGCTCAGCCTCGTGCTCGACGGCTGGCTCGCCGCCCTGATCGTCGCGGTCGTGCTGTTCGTGATCGCCGGGATCCTCGCCCTGACCGGCAAGGGCCAGGTCCAGCAGGCCACCCCGCTCGCCCCCGAGAAGGCCCAGCAGGGCCTCAAGGACGACATCGCCACCGTGAAGGGACAGCGCGCATGAGCCAGACCCCCCAGGAGATCCAGGCCGACATCGAGCGGCAGCGCGAGCAGCTGGCCGGCACCGTCGACCAGCTCACCCAGAAGCTCGACGTCAAGGCCCAGGCCAAGAACAAGGTGGCCGGCGTCAAGGACCGCGCGACGACCGCCGACGGTTCCCCCGAGCCGGGCCTCGTCGGCGCCGGCGCGGGTGCCGCGGCCGGTGTGGTGCTCGCGCTGCTCATCATCGCCTGGCGGAGCCGGCGGTGAGCGCGTCCGACGTACGCCGCAGCCGCGACGACGTCTCGACCTCGACTCCTGACGGGGCCTCGCACGAGGACAAGCCGGAGTCGCCCACCGAGCTGCGCAAGCAGTCGTGGGGCTACGTGCTGCGCAAGACGCTGCACGAGTTCACCGAGGACCAGTGCACCGACCTCGCGGCCGCGCTGACCTACTACGCCGTGCTGGCCGTGTTCCCGGCCGCGATCGCCCTGATCTCGACCATCGGCGTCTTCGCGGACCCGGCCGCGGCGGTCGACAACGTGCTGAAGATCCTGCGTCCGCTCGTCTCCTCGCAGATCCTCGGCACCATCGAGCCGTTCCTGACCTCGGTGGCCCAGTCCGACGCCGCCGGCGTCGGCCTCGTCGTGGGTCTGCTCGCCGCGCTGTGGTCCGCCTCGGGCTACGTCGGCGCCTTCAGCCGCGCGATGAACAAGATCTACGAGATCGAGGAGGGGCGTCCGTTCTGGAAGCTCCGCCCGGTGATGCTGCTGCTGACCTTCGTCTCGGTGCTCCTCGCCGCGACGGTGCTCGTGCTGCTGGTGGTCTCCGGACCGATCCTGCAGTCGATCGGCAACGTGGTGGGCCTCGGCGACGCCGCGGTGACGACGTTCGCGATCGTGAAGTGGCCCCTCGTGCTGGTCATGGTCGTCGTGCTCGTGGGCCTGCTCTACTACGTCACCCCCAACATCCAGCAGCCGAAGTTCAAGTGGATCTCGGTGGGCGCGGCCGCGGCCATCGGCATCTGGGTCGTCGCCTCGGTGGCCTTCGGGCTCTACCTCGCGACGTTCGCGAACTACAGCAAGACCTACGGCGCGGCCGCCTCGGTGATCGTGGCGCTGTTGTTCGTGTGGATCACCAACCTGGCGCTGCTCTTCGGCGCCGAGCTCGACTCCGAGCTCGAGCGGGGGCGTCAGCTGCAGGCCGGGTTGCCCGCCGAGGAGGACCTGCAGCTGCCCCCGCGCGACACCCGCAACATCAAGAAGCTGCGCAAGCAGCGTGACAAGGACGCCGCGATCGGGCGCAAGATCCGGCGAGAGGCGGGCCAGCGCGACGACGCGTCGGCCGCCACAGACGCTCCCCACCGGGAGCAGAAGGAGGGAACCCCATGATCGGCAAGTTGGTAGTCCTGGCCGCAGGAGGCGTCGGCTACGTGCTCGGCGCCAAGGCCGGACGCGAGCGCTACGAGCAGCTCCGTCAGTCCTACGAGAAGGTCAAGAACGACCCGCGCGTGCAGGAGAAGGCCCACCAGGCCGCCGACCTCGCCCGCGAGAAGGCCCCGCTGGTGAAGGAGAAGGTCGCCGACACGGCCAGCTCCGCCGCCGACGCCGCCAAGGACGCCTCGGGTGCGGCCAAGGACAAGGTCAGCTCCTCCTCGTCCACCTCGGGCCCCACCGGCGTCGTCTCGACGTCCACCCCCACGGGTGCGGCCTCGGAAAGCAAGGCCGACGGCGAGCTCAACCCGGAGCGCCTGCGCGCCGGCGAGGACACCGGCCCCCAGGGCAACCTGCCCTGAGCTGACGCACCTGCTCCACCTGTTCGACCCGAGGACCGATCCGGCGCTGCCGGGTCGGTCCTCGTCGTCGTGAGCGGCTCTTGCTCGGCTTCGAGGCCGGCGGCGGTTTCCCAGGTTCGCTTGGGAAACCGTCACTGCGCCGGAGCAACAACCCCGGCGCAGCGACCGGACCTCCGGCGGAGCGGGAGGCGGTGCCTCGGTCCTCTCGTACGCCGCTCGCTCGGCCCACCTCGGGACACCAGCGTCGTCAGGAGTACGCCGGGACAGCGCTGGTGTCCCGAGGACGACCCCACCCCGACCACCGGCCACCCGGGAAGACCACCCGGAGGGCCAGCGGACCGCCCCCGGGAAAGACCCCGGCTCAGTAGTCCCCGGTGACCACGTTGGCGAGCTCGTCGTCGGCGGCGTACCGCTCGAGCTGCTCGCGGACGAGCCGGCGGGCGCGGGGCTGCATGGCGCTGCTGGCGCCGCCGACGTGGGGGGTGAGCAGCAGGCCGGGGGCGTCCCAGAGGGGGTGTCCCTCGGGCAGCGGCTCCGGGTCGGTGACGTCGAGGCCGGCGCGGAGCCGGCCGCTGGTCAGCTCGGCGAGCAGGGCGTCGGTGTCGACGACCGGGCCACGGGCCACGTTGACCAGCAGCGCGCCGTCGCGCATCCGCGCCAGCATGGCCGCGTCGAAGAGGCCGACCGTCTCGTCGGTGCCGGGCACCACGACGACCACGACGTCGGCCGAGGGCAGCAGCGAGGGCAGGTCGCCGATCGGGTGGACGCCGTCGCGGGCGCTGCGGGCCACCCGGACCACGTCGGCCTCGAAGGCCCGGACGCGCTCCTCGACGGCGGCGCCGATCTGGCCGTAGCCCACGATCAGCACGGTCTTGTCGGCCAGCGACTCCCGCCGCTCGGCCTCCCAGGCGCCGCGGTCCTGCGCCCGGACGAACTCCGGGATCCCGCGCAGCGAGGCCAGCGTCAGGGTCAGGGCGAGCTCGGCGGTCGAGGTGTCGTGGATGCCCCGGCCGTTGCACAGCGTGACGCCCTCGGGCAGGTAGGGGCGGACGTGCTCGACCCCGGCGGTCTGGGTCTGGACCACCTCCAGGCGCGGCATCCGCGCCAGCAGCTCGCCGTCGGGCCGGCTGAACCGGTAGTGCATCACCACGAACGCCACCTCCTCGACGCTCGCCGGCACCTCGTCGCCGTCGGGGTCGACGTGCTCGTAGCGCAGCCCGTCGGGCAGCTCCCCCAGCTCGGCGGGGTCGAACGGCAGCCAGACCAGTCGATCGCTCATGGGCCCATCCTCGCGCGGTCCGGGACCCGAGGGGTGCCCCGGGTCAGCGGCACAGCCGCGCGTGCCACGCCACCGCCGAGGCGTCGGTGAGGCTGGCCAGCTGGTCGAGCACCACCCGGGAGCGCCCCCGGTCGTCGGCGGCCTCGCGGAGGTCGGCCGCGTGGGCGGCGTCCATCGCGTCCTCGCCGCGGCGCACCAGCGCCTCGTGGAGCTCGGCGACCAGCTGACGCTGCCGCTCCATCACGCCCAGCCGGGCCGTCGAGCGCATCACGTAGTGCGCCGCCACCCCCTTGAGCACCGACACCTCGGCCAGGGTGCCGTCGGGCACCACCAGGTCGGCGCGGTGGCGGGCCAGCGGCCCGGGCCCGTGCCGCTCCACGGTGGCGCGGTGGACCTCGCCGCAGAAGACCCCGATGAGGTCGCTGGTGAGGTTCTTCAGCGAGGCGAGCGCCCGCCGGCTCCCGTCGTACGCCGCGCCGGGCCACGAGCCGACCGAGCGCACCCGCGCCAGGGCCTCCTCGAGCGCCGCCGCGTCGACGTCGGGCAGGTAGAGCTCGCGCACCGTGGCGAAGACCGCCGCCCGCTCCCCCGGGTCGTCGAGCAGCGCCAGGTCGATGCCGCCGAGCACGACGCCGTCCTCGAGGTCGTGCACGGAGTAGGCGATGTCGTCGGCGACGTCCATCACCTGCGCCTCGACCGCGCGCCGGGCGCCGCCGACCCCGTCGCGCAGCCACCCGAAGACGGCCCGGTCGTCGTCGTAGACGCCGAACTTGCCGGGGCGGTCGGCCGGGGCGTCGGTGCGGGTCCAGGGGTACTTGGTGCAGGCGTCGAGCGTCGCCCGGGTCAGGTTGAGCCCGACCGAGCGCCCGTCGGCGTCGAAGGACTTGGCCTCGAGCCGGGTCAGGATGCGCAGCGTCTGGGCGTTGCCCTCGAACCCGCCGGCCGCCGCCCCGAGCTCGTCGAGCACGGTCTCGCCGTTGTGGCCGAAGGGCGGGTGGCCGAGGTCGTGGGCCAGCGCCGCGGTCTCGGCGAGGTCGGGGTGGCACCCGAGCGGGTGGGCGAGGTCGCGCGCGACCTGGGCCACCTCGAGGCTGTGGGTGAGCCGGTTGCGGACGAAGTCGTCGGTGCCGGGCCCGAGCACCTGCGTCTTGGCCGCGAGCCGGCGCAGCGACGCCGCGTGGACGACCCGCGCCCGGTCGCGCTCGAAGGGCGTCCGCTCGGGCGCGCGCACCCGCTTGAGGGGCTCCTCGACCCAGCGCTCGCGCGCGTGCGCGTCGTAGAGGTCGTCCCAGCCGGTCACGCGGCGACGCTACCGGCCGGCACCGACGCCGCCGACCCGCCCCGGGCGCGCCTCAGAAGCCGAGCCGGCGCAGCTGCTTGGGGTCGCGCTGCCAGTCCTTGGCGATCTTGACGTGGAGGTCGAGGTAGACCGGGGTGCCGAGCATGGCGGTGATCTGGTGGCGGGCAGCGGTGCCGACCTCCTTCAGGCGCGAGCCCTTGTGGCCGATCACGATGCCCTTCTGCGAGGAGCGCTCCACGAACAGGTTGGCGTGGATCTCCAGCAGCGGCTTGTCGGCCGGGCGGCCCTCGCGTAGGCCCATCTCCTCGACCACGACGGCGATCGAGTGCGGCAGCTCGTCGCGCACACCCTCCAGCGCGGCCTCGCGGATCAGCTCCGCGACGATCGCCTCCTCGGGGGCGTCGGTCAGGTCGCCGTCGGGGTAGAGCTGCGGCCCCTCGGGCAGCCGCTGCACCAGCAGGTCGGCGAGCAGCTGCACCTGGTCACCGTTGACGGCCGAGACGGGCACGATCTCGGCCCACTCGGTGCCGGTCTCGCGGCCGAGCCGGTCGATGGCCAGCAGGTGCTGGCCGAGCTGCTCGGGGGTGACGAGGTCGGTCTTGGTGGCGACCGCGAACTTCGTCGTACGCCGGACCTTGGCCAGCTCGTCGACCAGGAACCGGTCGCCGGGACCCGGCTTCTGGTCGGCCGGGAAGCAGACGGCCACCACGTCGACCTCGGCCCACGTGGTGACGACGAGGTCGTTGAGCCGCTCGCCCAGCAGGGTGCGCGGCTTGTGCAGCCCGGGGGTGTCGACGAGCACCAGCTGCGCGTCGGGCCGGTGCACGATGCCGCGCACGACGGTGCGGGTGGTCTGCGGCTTGGAGGAGGTGATCGCCACCTTGGTGCCGACGATCGCGTTGGTCAGCGTCGACTTGCCGGCGTTGGGGCGGCCGACGAAGCAGGCGAACCCCGACCGGTGCGGGTCGCTGGTGGGGGTGCTCATGCGGGGTCCCTGCTCTCGTCGTACTCGGCCCAGATCTGCTCGTCGGTCTTGCCCGCGGCGCGGCCACGGGCGTAGAGCGGACCGGGGTCGACGCGCCGGGCCTGACGACCGCGGCTGCCGCTCCAGTAGCCCATCACCTCGTGGTGCTTGGAGTCCCAGCCGAGGTCGCGACGGACGTGGCGGCGGATGTCGCGCATCTGCGCGGACTCGCCCGCCATCCAGAAGTAGCCCGGGCCGTCGGGCCAGTCGAGGCCGGCCACGGTGCGGGCCAGCTCGCTGCTGCCCGGCTCGGCGTGGTGCCAGGTCGCCTCCACGCCGAGGTAGTCGGGCAGCGGCCCGTCGGGCGTCTCGGCGTGCACGGCGAGCGGCAGCGTGCCGCCCAGCGAGGCGGCGATCCGGGCCATCGCGGGCAGCGCGGTCAGGTCGCCGGCCAGCACCACCCAGCCGGCGTCGGGCGGCAGCTCGAAGGACCCCTTGGGCGCCCCGAGGCCGACCTCGTCGCCGACGCAGTCGGTCTGTGCCCACCCGGTGACCAGGCCCTCGTCGTGCACGACCACGTCGAGGACGAGGTCGTCCCCCTCGAGCGAGCGGACGGTGTAGTAGCGGGTCTGGAACTGTCCCGGCACGGTCAGGGCCAGCCACTCGTCGGCCACCCCGGTCGAGGCCAGCGTCCCGTCGGTGGTGAGCTCGAGCCGGAGCAAGTGCTGGGAGATCCGCCGTCGCGAGCGCACCACGGCGCGGTGCGTCGTACGGGCGGAGGTCATCCCCGCAGGCTATCCGCCGGCGCCGGTCTCACACCCAGTCGGGGCGCAGCGGGAACCCGCTGCGGCCCTCGTCGTCGGTGCGGGTGGCGAGCACCTGGTGGAGCTGGATCTCGTTGCGCTCGAAGCCCATCCGGGAGCCGGCCATGTAGAGCCCCCAGACGCGGGCCGTGCCCTCGCCGACCTCGGCGACGGCCTCGTCCCAGTGGGCCTCCAGGTTGCGGCACCAGCCGGCCAGGGTGTGGGCGTAGTGGACCCGGAGGTTCTCCTCGTGCTGGACCTCCAGGCCCGCGTCCTGCGCCTCGGTGATGATCCGGCCCGAGCCGGTCAGCTCGCCGTCGGGGAAGACGTAGCGGTCGATGAAGGCGCCGGTCGCCGTCGGCCTGTTGGTCGGGCGGGTGATGCAGTGGTTGAGCAGGCGACCGCCGGGGAGCAGCTTGTCGCGCAGGAAGCCGAAGTAGGCGGGGTACTGGTCGACGCCGATGTGCTCGGTGAGGCCGATCGAGCTGACGGCGTCGAAGCCGGTCTCCTGCACGTCGCGGTAGTCGAGGTGGCGCACCTCGGCGAGGTGCTCGAGGCCCTCCTCGCGGATCTTCTCCTGCGCCCACTCGGCCTGCTCGCGCGAGAGCGTCACGCCGAGGGCGCGGACGCCGTGCTCGCGGGCGGCGTGGCGGACCATGCCGCCCCACCCGCAGCCGACGTCGAGCAGGCGCTGGCCCGGCCGGAGCGCGAGCTTGCGGGCGACGAGCTCGTACTTCGCGCGCTGGGCCTCCTCGAGCGAGGTGTGCTCGGTCTCGAACAGCGCGCAGGTGTAGGTCATCGAGGGCCCGAGGACCATCTCGTAGAACCGGTTGGAGACGTCGTAGTGGTGCGAGATCACCTGCGAGTCCCGCTCGGAGGAGTGGCGCAGCCCCTCCATGACCCGGCGCCAGCGCGGCAGGTGCTCCTGCGGCGGCGGGGGCGGGGGCAGCAGCTGCGAGAGGCCGATCGAGCGCATCAGGGCGACCGCCTGGCCCGGGCTGGGCCGACGGAAGCGCATCGCGCGCAGCAGCGTCACCATGCCGGCGTAGGGGTCGCCCGGGTGGACGCCGCGCACGTCGAGGTCGCCCGAGACGTAGGCCCGGGCCAGCCCCAGGTCACCGGGGGCGGTGACCAGGTAGGCCAGGCCGCGCTCGGTCGTGAGGTCCAGCCCGAAGGGGGCGTCGGTCGGGCCGTAGCTGCTGCCGTCGTACGCCGTGAACCGGACCGGCGCGGGCCGGAGCAGCAGGGTCTCGAACATCTGCGCGATAGTCAGCTTGGGGGCCGTGGTCCCGCGGGCTGCACCACCGAGGTCCTTGAGGGTCGTCATCGTCGTCGCACCGCCTTGTCGTAGAGGCTCGTGAGCCGGTCGTGGGGGTCGTAGCGCTGCTTCACCGCAGCCAGGTGGGGACCGTCGTAGAGACGGTCGAAGGTCTCGCGGTCGTAGAACGACTCGGAGTAGAGGGACTTGTGTCCGTCGAGCTCGGCGACGCGCGCCTCGATCGCCCGGTTGAGCGGGGCGTCGGGGGCCTCGGGGCCGACGGACACCGCGCCCCAGAAGCCGACGTTGACGTAGGTGCGCCCCGGCTCGAGGGGGTACGTCGGCCACGGGTTCGTCCCGGCCACGGAGTCGCGCAGCCGCAGCGGGCACAGCCAGACCGGGCGCATGCCCACGGCCTCGTCGAACCAGTCGAGGAACTCCCCCAGCCGCTCGACGGGCACCTCGACGTCCTGCACGACGCGCTCGCGGGCCGGCCGGCCGGCGCGGGCGTCGAGCCGGTCGACGACGCCGAAGCGCTGGTCGAGGCCGACGAGCCGGTGGTAGGTGTCGGAGCGGCGCAGCCGGCGGGGCCAGAGCCGGCGCACCAGCGGGTGCTGGGCGCCGAAGGCCCGGGAGCACCAGAACCAGTCGGTGTCCCAGCGCCAGAGGTAGTCGTGGACGGTCATCAGGTCGGTGGTGCGCTCGGCCACCGAGCGCCAGTAGACGCCGGCGCCGGTGTAGTCCGAGCCCGGCTGGTCGCTGTCGACGAACCGGCCGAGGCTGAGCACGTGGTGGCCGGGCTCGAAGGAGGTGCCGTCGAGCAGGTCGACGGCCTCGCCGTCGAAGGCCCCGGTGTCGGTGATCTCGGCGATCGCCCGCTCCAGCGGGCCGGTCTCGGTGAAGCGCACGTGGCGCAGCGCGACGTGGGAGGTGACGGGCATCAGCTCGATGCGCAGCCGGGTGGCGTAGCCGAGCGAGCCGTAGGAGTTGGGGAAGGTGGTGAACAGGTCGGCGTGCTCGGTCGGACTGGTGGTGACGACCTCGCCGGCGCCGGTGAAGACGTCCATCTCGAGCACGGACTCGTGGGGCAGCCCGTGGCGGAACGACGTGGACTCGATGCCGAGCCCGGTGACGGCGCCACCGAGGGTGATGGTCCGCAGCTGGGGCACGACGAGGGGCACCAGGCCGTGGGCCAGCGTGACGTCGACGAGGTCCTCGTAGGTGCACATGCCCTGGACGTCGGCGGTGCGGGCGCCCGGGTCGACCTCGATCACCCCGGTCAGCCCGGAGACGTCGAGCCCCGAGCCGGCCACGGTCTCCCGGGGGCGGAACAGGTTGGAGGTGCGCTTGGCCAGCCGGACCGGCGAGCCGGGCGGCAGGGCGGCGTAGGACTGCTGGAGGCGGCGGACAGCGGCGGCGTGGGCCGCGCGGCCGGTGGTGCTGGCCGTACGGCGTGACGCCTGGGGCAGCAGGGCGGTCATGCCGGACACCTCCTGGGGTGGTTGCTCATCGCAACCATCATGGCACGTCGACGCTCCCACCTTGCCAGCGACCGGGGGGCTCGCGCACCACCCCGCGCCGCGTCAGGTCGTACGCCGCGCCCGCAGCCGCCCGGCCGGGTCGCCGAGCAGCACCGTGACCCCGCTGCCACCGAGGTCGCCGACCACCGCGAGCTCGTCGTCGCCGACCTGGTCGGAGTCGGTCAGCAGCACGGCCGCCTCGAGGCCGGCGGCCCCGCTGGCCACCGCCATCGCGACCGCGGCCCCCAGGGCGCTGAGCCGCAGGTGGGGCAGGTCGACCGTGGCGGCGGCGTAGGTGCGCCCGTCGAGGTCGCGCAGCGCGGCCCCCTCGGCGGCGCGCGCCCGGGTGCGGGTGGCCTTGGCCAGCACGGCGAGCTTGCGGTCCTCGGCGCCGGGCTGGTCGGCAGGGTCGTCGGTCAGCGGCTCCCAGCCGGCGGTGTCGGTCACGCGCGGGAGTCTAGGTCTGGGAGGAGCGGACGCGGTCGCCCCGGTCCTCGCGCTCGCGCTCGCGGCGCTCGGAGCGGGACCGGCGCTCCTCGGGCACGTCGTCGTCCTCGGGGTCCGGGACCGGCTCGAGCCGGCGCACCAGCACCGTGCCGATCTTCTTGCGGCGGCCCTTGGCCTCCTCGGCGGTCAGCTGGAGACCGAGCACCTCGACCGTCGAGCCGGGGATCGGGACCACGCCGAGGTGCTTGGCCATCAGCCCGCCGACGGAGTCGACGTCCTCGTCCTCCACGGCCACCCCGACGAGGTCCTCGAGGTCGTCGACGGGGAAGCGTGCCGGCACCCGCCGGGCACCGTCGGGCAGGATCTCCACGCCGGTCTCCTCGGCGTCGAACTCGTCGGTGATCTCGCCGACGATCTCCTCCAGCACGTCCTCGATGGTCACGATGCCGGCGGTGCCGCCGTACTCGTCCACGACGACGGCGATGTGGCGCCGCTGCGCCTGCATCTCGCGGAGCAGGTCGTCGGCGGGCTTCGAGTCGGGCACGTGGAGTACCGGGCGCATCAGGTGCTCGACGTCCTCGGTGCTCTCGGCGGCCTTGCGGTCGAAGACCCGCTTGCTGACGTCCTTGAGGTAGACGAAGCCGATGATGTCGTCGAGGCTCTCCCCCACCACCGGCACCCGGGAGTAGCCGCTGCGCAGGAACAGCGACATCGCCTGGCGCAGCGTCTTCTGCCGCTCGATGTAGACCACGTCGGTGCGCGGCACCATCACCTCGCGCACCGAGGTGTCGCCGAGCTCGAAGACGGAGTGGATCATCCGGCTCTCGTCGGACTCGATCAGGCTCGAGGCCTCGGCCAGGTCGACCATCTCGCGCAGCTCTGCCTCGGAGCCGAACGGCCCCTCGCTGAAGCCCTTGCCCGGGGTCAGCGCGTTGCCGACCAGGATCAGCAGGCGCGGCAGCGGTCCGAGCACCCGCGAGAGGGCCAGCACACCCCCCGCGGTGGCCAGCGAGACCTGCTCGGCGCGCTGCCGGCCGATGGTGCGCGGGCCGACGCCGATGACGACGAAGAGCACCACGAACATCACCACCGTGGCGACCAGCGCGGTCGACCAGTCGTTGCGACCCAGCAGGCTCATCGCCACCGCGGTGGCGAGCACCACGGCGGCGGTCTCGCTGAGCAGCCGCAGGAACAGCAGGGCGTTGAGGTGGCGTGCGGGGTCGTCGAGCACCCGGAGCAGGTGGACGGCGCCGGGTCGCTGCTCGTGGGCGAGCTCAAGGGCCCGGGCGCGCGAGAACGACGTCGTCGCGGCCTCGGTGCTGGCGAGCACCGCCGCGAGCGCGACGAGGGCGACCACCGTGAGGATCAGCGCCGGGCCGTGACCGTCCATCGGGGGCCGCTCAGCCGCGGTCGTCGGGCGTGGGCGCCGGTTGTCGGGCGGCGTGCTGCGCCGCGTCCGACTCGTGGCCGAGGAACTCCCCGAGCAGCTGCGCCTGGAGCGCGAACATCTCGCGGTGCTCGTCGGGCTCGCCGTGGTCGTAGCCCAGGAGGTGCAGGATGCCGTGCACCGTGAGCAGGTCGAACTCGTCCTGGGTGTCGTGGCCGGCGACGTCGGCCTGCTGCGCGGCGACGGCCGGGCACAGCACGAGGTCGCCGAGGACGCCCTCCTCGGGCTCGGCGTTGACCAGGCCCGGACGCAGCTCGTCCATCGGGAAGGCCAGGACGTCGGTGGGACCGGTCTTGTCCATCCACTTCGCGTTGAGCTCGGCGATGGTGGCCTCGTCGACGGCGGTCACCGAGAGCTCGGCGAGCGGGTGGACGCGCATCCGGTCGAGCACGGAGCGGGCCAGCCGCTGCAGCCGGTGCTCGTCGAGCTCGGCACCGGACTCGTTCTGGATCTCGATGCTCACCGGCGCTCCCCCGTACGCCGCTCGGCGGGCCGTGCGACGGGGACGGACTGGCCCTCCTGGCGGGCGTCGAACTCGTCGTAGGCCGCCACGATCTTGCCGACCAGCCGGTGGCGCACCACGTCGTGGGCCGTGAGCCGGTTGAAGGCGATGTCCTCGACGTCGTCGAGGATGTCCTCGACCACGCGCAGGCCCGACTTGGTGCCCGAGGGCAGGTCGACCTGGGTGACGTCGCCGGTGACCACGATCTTGGAGCCGAAGCCGAGCCGGGTCAGGAACATCTTCATCTGCTCCGGCGAGGTGTTCTGCGCCTCGTCGAGGATGATGAACGCGTCGTTGAGCGAGCGGCCGCGCATGTAGGCCAGCGGGGCGACCTCGATGGTGTTGGCGGCCAGCAGCTTGGGGATCAGCTCGGGGTCGAGCATGTCGTGCAGCGCGTCGTAGAGCGGGCGCAGGTAGGGGTCGATCTTCTCGCTCAGCGTGCCGGGCAGGAAGCCCAGCCGCTCGCCGGCCTCGACCGCGGGTCGGGTCAGGATGATCCGGTTGACCTTCTTGGCCTGCAGGGCCTGGACCGCCTTGGCCATCGCCAGGTAGGTCTTGCCGGTGCCGGCAGGACCGATGCCGAAGACGATCGTGTGCTTGTCGATCGAGTCGACGTAGCGCTTCTGGTTGAGCGTCTTGGGACGGATCGTGCGGCCACGGTTGGACAGGATGTTGAGGCTCAGCACGTCGGCGGGACGCTCGGTGGTCTCGGCCTGGAGCATGCCGATCACCCGCTCGACGGTCTCGGCCGACAGGCCCTGGCCGGTGCGGATGATCGTGACCAGCTCGTCGAGGGCACGCTCGGCCACGGCCACCTCGGCGGGGGCGCCGGTGAGGGTGATCCGGTTACCGCGGACGTGGACGTCGGCGTCGAAGGCCTTCTCCATCTGCGCGAGGTGCTCGTCGCGCGGCCCCAGGAGGGAGACCATGTTGATGCTGGTGGGCACCACCACCGTCGTGGGCGTCCGTGTCGCGGCCTCGGCCGTGTCGGGGACCTGGGGATCGGTGGTGCCGGCGTTGCTGGGTTCGGTCATTGCTGGCCCACGGTGGGCCGCCCTTCGGTGCGGTGGCGATGATCGTGTCGATGCTACGGGAGGCAGAACACGCGGTCACCCGGGTTGCTTCCCGTCCGGACGGTCAGGGTCGGGTGACCTGCAGGATGCCGAGGCACATCTCGTCGGTGCTGCCCTCGCCCCACACGACGTAGCGCTCGGGGACGCCCTCGAAGGCGGGCAGCTGGTCGCGCAGGCGCTGGGTGTGGCGGCAGGTGACGCGGACGGTGTCGCCGGGCACGAGCCGGGTGGGGCGCACCGCACGGCTCCCCTGGTCGTCGAAGTTCCACACCGGGACGTCGAGCAGGGTCCGCGCCCGGGGCGTGCCGGGGTTGACCTCGATCCGGACCTGCCGGCCCAGCAGGTGCATGTGGCCGGCGACCCCGCGCACCGTCTCGGGCTGGGTCACGGGCCGGTCGCAGGTCTGGACGGGCCCCGGTCGCACCTCGCCGCACAGCAGGTGCAGCAGGTCGGCGGTCGACCCGGGACCCTCGCCGAAACGCTCCTTGACGTCGGCGACCGCGGCCGCTCGCTCGCACAGCGCCGCGTCGTCGCGCCCGGGGCGGCAGGGGAGCTCGACCGGCGCCGGGAGCAGCCGGGTGTGGAGCAGGGTCGTGGCCGGCGTGCGCGGGGCGAGGCGGAGGTCGACGGCGCTGCGGTCCGGCTCGGCGCCGTCGACGAGGTTGTAGTGGACCTGCATCACGATGCGGGAGCCGCGGTCGAGCTCGACGCCGAGCCCGCGGGGGTGCACCTGCTCGCGGCCGCCGGGTGCCCAGGCGCCGAGCCACGGGGCGTCGTCCAGGCCGGCGCCGGGTCCGCCGCCGAGGCCGGTGTCGCCGAAGCAGGTCCAGCCCTGGCCCGCGGTCGCGTCGTCACGCTCCTCCGCGGCGTCGACCTGCTCGGTCGGCACCCGGAACAGGATCACGTGGTGGACGACGTCGGGGTTCCCGGGCCGCACGTCGAACCCGGTGATGGCCTGGTCCGAGGCCAGTCGGGGGTCGAGCAGGAAGCAGCGGTAGTCGTCGGTGCCGCGGCCGTAGGGCGCCGAGGGCGTGTAGTCGGCCGGCATCCGCAGCCCGACCCGCCGCTCCCCCGCGCGGAGCGGACGGGGCGGGGTGTCGTCGTCGGCGGCCGCGGCATGCCCGGAGTGCCCGGCGGCCGGCTGCTCGGCCGGCTCCTCGGCCGGCGTAGGGGACGGCGTGGCCGCTGCACCGGCGCCGTCCGGGGCTTCGGTCGCACCGGACCCGGTGGCGCCGCAACCGCCGAGCAGCAGCGCGAGCACGGCCAGGGCGGCCACCAGGACCGCGGGGCGCGGGGCGCGTCGGGCAGGACTCGGGAGAGGGTGGCGGGTGCCACGGTCTCCCGAGCGTCCTTGCGACCGGTCCCGCTCGCGGCCCCCGGAGACGGTCATCCGGGCGGCCAGCCCAGGTCGCGGCCACCGAGCAGGTGCAGGTGGACGTGGAAGACCGTCTGACCGGCCTGGGCGCCGGTGTTGAACACGAGCCGGTAGCCCTCGTCGAGGCCCTCGGCCGCGGCGACCTCGCGGGCGGCGTCGACGAGGTGGGCCAGGGTGGCGGGGTCGTCCTGGGCGAGCGCGGCCGCGTCGACGTGGTGGGCCTGCGGCACGACGAGCACGTGGGTGGGCGCCTGCGGGTTCACGTCGCGGAAGGCCAGCGTCGTCTCGCCGCGGTGGACCACGTCGGCCGGGACCTCCCCCGCGACGATGCGGCAGAACAGGCAGTCCTCGGCGGGGCTCGACGCGCTCATGGGCCCACTATGACCGACGGCCGCGCCGGCCACGACCCCTCGTGGGCCGCCGGCGGACGGCGGGCCGCCGTACCGTGACCGCAGGAGGTGCCATGACCGCGCAGCCCGACGACCAGCGCCCCGCGTGGTGGGTGCCGCGCGTGCTGGCCGCCGCCGTGGCGACGACGGTGGTCATCGGGGGCGTCACGTGGGCCGCGGACCGCGGGCGGCCCGCGGCGCCGACCGACGGGGTGGTCGACGAGACCCGGGCGACCGGGTCCACGGGTGAGGAGCAGGAGCCGCGCGACCTGGCGGTGACGACGTACGCCGCGGCCCGCGGCGGCACGCTGCTGTTCGCCGACCGCCACCTCGTCGAGGACGCCACCGGCGACGACGTGCAGGTGGCGGTCGAGCAGCTGGTCAGCCGCCAGGTGGTCGACGACGACCTCGCCCCGGCGTGGCCGCGGGTGGAGGCCCGCGTGGCCACCCGGGTCGGCAGCGACCGCGTCACGGTGGACCTCGCCGGGCTCGACACCGACGTCGACGTCGACCGCGAGGAGGCGGCCACGGCGCTGCAGGCGCTGGTGTGGACGGTCGACACCGCCACCCGCAGCCGGCTGCCGGTCGAGGTCCTGCTCGACGGCGCCCCGACCGAGGAGCTGTGGGGCGTCCCGCTCGGCGAGCCCGTCGTCCCCGACGAGACGGCGGTCTCGCGCGTGCTGGTCGACAGCCCCGCCGACGGCGCCGTGGTGAGCAGCGCCTTCACCGTGCGCGGCTGGGCGCGCGTCGAGGACGGCCGGGTCACGTGGCGGCTGCTCGACGGCGACGAGGTGGTGCGGGAGGGCACGGCCGGGACGGAGCGACCCGGGGAGGTCGCGTCGTACGCCGCCGACGTCTCCTCCCCCGTCGGCGACTTCACCCTCGTCGTCTCGCTGGTCGACGGGAGCCGCGACACCAAGCGGCTGCGGGTCCGGTGAGCACGCCCGACCCCGTGGCCGCGCTGCTGGCCCGGGTGCCCGAGGGCTGGTCGGAGGCGTCGTACGCCGGGCGACGCTGGTCGGTCACGCGCACCACCCGGACCGGGGGCCGCAGCGCCAGCGTCTGGGCCGAGGCCCTCGACGGCTCCGCCGTGGTCAGCACCAACGCCTACGCCCTGGGCGACGGCTGGGTCCTCAAGCCCTGCGAGATGCCGCTCGCGGTGGTGGTGGACTTCCTGGAGGGCGTCGAGACCGGACCAGGTCCCCGCTAGGCCCAGCGACCCGTCCGGGAGAGCAGGGCCGCGACGGCGACCACGCCGGCCGTCGAGGTGCGGAGCACCGACCGGCCGACGGTGACCACGTGGGTGCCCCCGACCGCGGCGAAGGTCGCGACCTCCTCGTCGGTGAGCCCGCCCTCGGGGCCGACGACCACGACGACCGTGCCGACCTCGACGCCGTCGACCGCGAGCGGCAGCGCCGCGAAGGCCGTGTCGGCCGCCTCGTGCAGCACCACCCCCAGGTCAGCGTCCTCCAGCAGGGCGACGACGTCGGCGGTCGCGGCGAGGCGACGCACCTCCGGCAGCCAGGCGCGGCGGGACTGCTTGCCGGCCTCGCGGGCGGTGGCGCGCCACTTGGCCAGCGACTTCTCGGCCCGTTCACCGCGCCAGACCCCGACGCAGCGCGCCGCCGCCCAGGGCACGACGCGGTCGACGCCGACCTCGGTCAGCACCTCGACGGCCAGCTCGCCGCGGTCGCCCTTGGGCACGGCCTGGACGACGGTGACGTGGGGGGCGGCACGGTCCTCGTGGCGCACGTCGGTGACCGACACCACGAACGCGTTCTTCTGCGCCTCCACCACCTCGCCGGTGACCGCCGTGCCCTCGCCGTCGGTGAGCACGACCTGCTCGCCGACACGCGTGCGACGCACCACGACCGCGTGCCGGGCCTCGTCGCCCTCGACCCGGACCCGATCACCGACACGGGCGTCGGTGACCGGTCCGAGGAAGACGGGCAGGCTCACGCGGTCGGCCTAGCGGGGGTGGAAGGCGTCGCGCAGCCGGCCGAACATGCCCTTGTGGGGCTGCTGGATCCGGCCGTCGGGCGACTCCTCGTGACGCAGCCGGGCCAGCTCCTGGAGCAGCTCGGTCTGGCGGTCGTCGAGGCGGGCGGGGGTCTCCACGTCGATGGTGATGACGAGGTCGCCGCGCACCTGCGAGCGCAGGTGCGGGATGCCGCGGCCGCGCAGCACCTGCTCCTGGCCAGACTGGGTGCCGGGGCGGACCTCGACGTCGACCCAGAGGTCCATCTCGGAGTCGGCCTCGGCGACGTCGGCCTCGAGCAGCGGCATCTTGATCGTGGTGCCGAGCGCGGCGGCCGTCATCGGGACC
Organism: Marmoricola sp. Leaf446; assembly: GCF_001424755.1. Taxonomy (GTDB): domain Bacteria; phylum Actinomycetota; class Actinomycetes; order Propionibacteriales; family Nocardioidaceae; genus Marmoricola. The sequence goes on along the minus strand of NZ_LMRF01000001.1, from coordinate 1,103,296 downwards.
GTGACGTGGCAGCGCAGGTCGGTGCCGTCGCGGCTGAACACCTCGTGGGGCGCGACCTGGATCTCGACGTAGAGGTCGCCCGCGGGCCCGCCGCCGGGACCGGTCTCGCCCTCACCGGCGAGCTGCACGCGGGTGCCGGTGTCGACGCCCGGCGGGATCTTGACGGTGAGCGTGCGGCGCGACCGGACCCGGCCGTCGCCGGAGCACTCGCGGCACGGCTCGGGGATGATCTCGCCGAAGCCACGGCAGGCCGGGCAGGCCCGCAGCGTGCGGACCTCGCCGAGGAACGAGCGCTGCACCTGCTGCACCTCGCCGCGGCCGTGGCAGGTCTCGCAGGTGACCGGCGTGGAGCCCTGGGCCGCGCCGCTGCCCTCGCAGACGGTGCAGAGCACGGCCGTGTCGACCTTGAGCTCGCGGGAGACCCCGAACGCCGCCTCGGCCAGGTCGACCTCGAGCCGGACGAGGGCGTCCTGGCCGCGCCGCGAGCGCGGCCGGGGTCCGCGACCCTGTCCGGCGCCACCGGCCTGGCCGCCGAAGAAGGCGTCCATGATGTCGGTGAACGAGAAGCCCGCGCCCTGGCCGGCCCCGGCACCGCCCCGACCGAAGGGGTCGCCGCCGAGGTCGTACATCCGGCGCTTCTCGGGGTCGGCGAGCACCTCGTAGGCCGCGGAGACCTCCTTGAACCGCTCCTGGGTCTCCGGGTCGGGGTTCACGTCGGGGTGCAGCTGACGGGCCAGACGGCGGTAGGCCTTCTTGATCTCGTCGGCCTCGGCGTCGCGGGAGACGCCGAGGATCTCGTAGGGGTCCTGGCTCAACGGTGTCTCTTTCGGGTTCGGGACGGGCGGCCGGGGCCGCGGTCAGGGGCAGGCAGGATCGGGTGGGTCGGTGGAGCGGGAGGCCGTCAGGCCTGGTCGAGGATGGTGGAGACGTAGCGGGCGACCGCGCGCACGGCGGCCATCGACCCGGGGTAGTCCATGCGGGTGGGGCCGACCACGCCGAGCGAGCCGACGACCTCCTCGCCGGGGCCGTAGCCGGTGGCCACGACCGAGGTGGTGGCGAGCTCGCGGTAGGGCCCCTCGGCCCCGATCCGCACCGTCACCGCGCCGGCCGACGTCGCCTCGCCGAGCAGCTGCAGCAGCACGACGTGCTCCTCGAGCGCCTCGAGCATGGGCTTGATGGAGCGGTCGAAGCCGTCGCCGAACCGGGCGAGGTTGGCGGTGCCGCCGACCACGACGCGCTCGTCGGTGCGCTCGTTGCTCATCGCCTCGACCAGGGCGGCGCCGATGACGGCGACCGGGGTGCGGTCGCCGGGCTCGACCTGCTCGGTGAGCCGGCCCAGCGCGGTGGCCGCCTCGGTGATCCGCTCCCCCACGGCCGCGCGCAGGATCTTGCCCCGCAGCTCGGCCAGGGCGGCGGCGTCGAGGCCCTCGGGCAGCTCGACGACGCGCTGCTCGACGCGACCGGTGGAGAGGATCAGCACGAGCAGCACACGGGTCTCGGTCAGCGACACCAGCTCGACGTGGCGGACCGTGGAGCGGGCGAGGGTGGGGTACTGCACGATCGCGACCTGCTGGGTCAGCTGCGCCAGCAGCCGGACCGAGCGCGAGATCACGTCGTCGAGGTCGTGGGCACCCTCGAGGAAGCGTGCGATGGCGCGCTTCTCGGCCGCCGACATCGGCTTGACCTGCGTCAGCCGGTCGACGAAGAAGCGGTAACCCTTGTCGGTGGGGATCCGGCCCGCACTGGTGTGCGGCTGGGCGATCAGCCCCTCCTCCTCCAGCGCGGCCATGTCGTTGCGGACGGTGGCCGGGGAGACACCGAGCGCGTGCCGCTCGACCAGCGCCTTGCTGCCCACGGGCTCGCGGGTGGCGACGTAGTCCTCGACGATGGCGCGCAGCACGGCGAGCCGACGGTCCTCCTGCACAGCTCCTCCGTCCACGTGTCCGGTCCACCCGTCGGGTGGCTCCGCGGCCAGGTTGGCACTCCGGGTTTCCGAGTGCCAAGTCTACGCGCCGCGTCATACGCTCGCGGGGTGTCCGACGCCACGCCACGCCCCCACGGCGAGCCCACCCTGACCGAGCTCGCCGACCGCGTCTGGGTGGTGCGTCATCCCTGGTGGGACGTCAACGTCACCGCCGTCGAGGGCGAGCGCGGCCTGCTGCTGGTCGACACCCACACCTCGGACGCGTCCTTCGCCGAGGTCCTCGAGGTCGTGCGCCGCGCCACCCGCGCCCCGCTGGTCGAGGTCGTGAACACCCACGCCCACCTCGACCACGTGCTCGGCAACGCCGCCGCCCGCGCCGCCGGCGAGGACGTGGTGGTGACCGGCCACGAGGCCGGCGACTGGGAGGGGCACCTGCTCCGATCGGTGGCGGCGTACGACGGGCCGCGGGCCGAGGAGGCCGCGGCCGCGGTCGTCTCGCCGCCGGACCGCACCTTCTCCTCGGTCACGGCGATCGACCTGGGCGACCGGGTGGTGGAGCTGGTCCACCCGGGCCGCGGCCACACCGACGGCGACCTCGTCGCCCGGGTGGAGGACGCCGACGTGCTGGTCGCGGGCGACCTCGTCGAGGAGTCGGGGATGCCGGTGTGGGGCGCCGACTCCTGGCCGATGGAGTGGCCGCTGAGCCTCGACCTGGCCCTGGAGCTGGTCGGCCCGGCCACGGTGGTGGTGCCGGGCCACGGGGCGCCGGTGGACCGCGACTTCGTCTTCGAGCAGCGCTCGTCGATCGGGGTGGTGGCCGAGACCATCCGCGACCTCGCCTCGCGCGGCGTGCCGGCCTCCGAGGCGCTCGCGGCGGGCCAGTGGCCCTACCCGGCCGAGGACCTGGCCCACGCGGTGAGCCGGGGCTACGAGCACCTGCCGCGCTCCCAGAAGCGGCTGCCGCTCATCTAGCCCGTCCGACCCGCCGGGGTCAGCGCCGCCGCCGGAGCGCGGCGCGGACCCGGGCGCGACGGCGGGCCAGCCACCAGCGGGCGACGAACCCGAGCATCCCGGGCTCGTCGCGGTGCTCGTAGCCGAGGGGTGCGTGGTCCACGCCCCCGCCAACGCCGGGGCCCGGACCTGGTCACGTCGGGTGTCCGCACTGCGAGAAGCCCCGGGGCCCGGGCCCGGGGGCGGCGGGCTAGGGGATGACGGGCGGCTCGAACTCGAAGGTCATGCCGAGCAGCCAGAGCAGGAGCAGCACCACCGGCAGGTGGAAGAGGAACTGCACGAAGGTGAACCCGACCAGGTCCCGGGCCCGCAGCCCCAGCACGGCGAGCAGCGGGAGCATGAAGAACGGGTTGACCAGGTTGGGCAGCGCCTCGGCGGCGTTGTAGATCTGGACGGTCCAGCCGAGGTTCATGCCCACGTCGGTGGCCGACTGCATGACGTACGGCGCCTCGACCAGCCACTTGCCACCACCGGAGGGCACCAGCAGGCCGAGCAGGGCGGTGTAGATCGCGATCACGATCGCGAAGCCGCCGCCCCCGCCGAGGTTGGTGAACAGGTCGGCGAGGTGCTCGGAGACGGTGAGGCCGCCGTTGCCGGTCGCCCGGGTCAGGACGGCGGCCATCGCGGCGTACAGGGGGTACTGCACCAGCACGCCCGCCGTGGTGGGCACCGCCTTGCTGACGGCGTCGAGGAAGTTGCGCGGGGTGCCGTGCAGCACCAGGCCGAGGATCACGAACACCAGCAGGTAGGTGTTGAGGTTGCTGACCACGGTCAGGAACGGGTTCTCGATGAACTGGTAGACCAGCCAGATCAGTGCGAGCAGGCCGACCAGCATCGGCAGCACGGGCGAGCGCTCGAGGTACTCCCCGGGCCGCGTGCGCGGGCCCGGCTTCGCCACGGTGTCGTCGAGGTCGATGTCCATGTCCTCGGCGGTCCTGATCGAGGCCCCCTGGGGCGCCGAGAGCCACGAGATGGCCACGGTCAGCACGATCAGGATCAGCGCCATCGTCAGCGACTGCCAGGTCAGGATGGTGTCGCCGAAGTCGAGCACGCCGGTGATCTCGAGCAGCTCGGGCGGGAGCGAGGCGGCGGTGGCCTGCAGCTGGGCGGCCGAGGAGGACAGGCCCAGGGCCCAGACCGCCCCGAGCCCCATGTACGCCGCAGCACCGAGCGCGCGGTAGTCGGCCCGGAGGTCGGGACGCCGGGCGATGGCCCGGGCCAGGAGGCCGCTGAAGACCAGGCTCAGGCCCCAGTTGAGCATCGAGACCAGGCACGAGATCAGCGCGACGAAGGCGACCGCGCCGCGGGCGGTGCTCGGCACCCGCGCGATGCGCTCGATCAGCTTGGCGGCCGGCGGGGAGGTCGCGACCACGTAGCCGGTCAGCACGACCATCGCCATCTGGAGGGTGAAGGCGGTCAGGTCCCAGAAGCCACCCCCGAAGGCCTCGGCGACGCCCTTGGGGCTGGTGCCGTTGAGCAGCGCGGCCAGCGAGACCACGACGACGCCGATGAGGGCGAAGACGTAGGCGTCGGGGAACCACCGCTCGGTCCAGCCGGCCAGTCGTTGGGCGAAGCGCGCGAGCCCGCGCTCGGCGGGGGCGTCGGTGGTTGCCGTCTGTGCCACGGGGTGCTCCTTGCGGGACGCGTCCCGGTCGGGACCCGCCCACCCTGGCAGCGATCAGCGGCGGTGACCACCTCCACTGCCCCACGGCGGCGGCGGCGTGGCGCCGGGGCCGCGGTGGACCCACGGCGGGTGCGGCACCCGGTGGTGCCGGGCGAGCACGAACCACAGCAGCAGCGCGACCAGGACGAGCTTGCCGTTGGTGAGGACGCCGAGGACGGCCAGCGCGACCAGCAGCGCCTTCCAGGGCACCTGGCGGCGAGGTGGCGGCGCCACCACCTCGCCGGCCCCCGGGCGCGGGGCGACCGGCCCCGCTGCGGAAGCGGGCAGGTCGGCGAACAGCGGTCGCAGGTCGCCTGCGGTGCGGGCGGTCCAGGCGGCGTCGCTGCGCTCGTCGTACTCGTCCTTGGTGAGGCGGCCCTGGGCGTAGTGCTCCCCCAGGGCCGCCACCGCGGACTCGCGCTCGCCGTCACCGATGCGCAGCTCGGCCATCACCGCTCCCGCGGGTCCGTGCCGTCGCCGGTCTCGTCGAGCTCGTCGGACCCGTCGAGGTCGTCCTCGAGATCGTCCTCGAGATCGTCCGGGCCCTCGGCGAGCAGGCCGTACATCTGGCGCCGGGTCTCGGCGAGGATGTGCAGCGCCTTCTCGCGCTGGTCGGGCGTGCCGGTGCTGACCACCTGCACGATCGCGCCCACCGTCTGGCCGATGACCTGCTTGAAGTTGACGGCCTCGTGGTCGTCCTCCTCGGGCACGAACGGAGCCCACACGGCCGCCAGCTCCTCGGGGTGGTCGACGACGTAGGCCTGGCCCTCGGCGGTCAGCTGCAGCGCCTTGCGGCCCGCGGGCGCGTCCTCGACGAGGCCCTCGTCCTCCAGCTGCGAGATGGTCGGGTAGACCGACCCCGGGCTGGGCTTCCACTGGTGGTGGGAGCGCTCGGCGATCTGCTGGATCACCTGGTAGCCGTTCATGCCCTCGGGCGAGGTGGCCAGCACGTCCAGGATGGCGGAGCGCACGTCGCCCCGGCGGGCGCGCGGCCGGCCACGACCGCCACCGGGGCCGCCGCCACGGCGGTGCATCCCGGTCAGGTCGGGGCCGAACATCTGCGCGACCCACGGCGGCGGACCGCCGAGGGCGGCGCCCCAGGGGCCGGCCCAGCCGTCGTGGCCGCGGTGGCCGCGACCTCGCCCGCTGCCGCCGCGCTGGCGGCGTACGGGCTCGTCCTCGGGGTTGAAGAGGGGGTGTCTCATGATGGATCTCCTTCGTCGGGGGTGTCGGGTCCGGCGGATGTCACGGACTGAGCGACACGTTCTTGATATGTCGACGATATATCGTGAGTGTTCTTCGAGCAAGCCCTTCGCAGCCCCACAGGGTCGTCTCAGGTCGACCGGGGAGGATCGACGACCCCGACCGGCCCAGGAGGTCCCGTGACGCACGACCGCTCCCCCGCGACCACCGGGCACGGCCGTGACGTGCGCCGGGGCGTGGGGCTCGCCGTGGTGGCGGCGCTCGCGCTCGCCGGGGTGTACGCCGCGGCGGTGCTCACGCCGGAGGGCCAGTACCTCGACGACCGGCTGATGCGCTGGGCCGCCGACACCCTCCCGGGCCGCAGCACCTCCGCGGAGGTGCTCGCGCTCGTCTCGGCCGGCACCGTCCTGCTCGCCGGGCTGGCGCTCGGCCTGCTGGCGCTGGTCGTCCACGGCCCCCGGCGCGCGGTGGCCGTCGTCGCCACGGTCGGCGCGACGCCGGTGCTCGCGCGGCTGCTGAAGCTGCTGCTCGACCGCCCCGAGCTGGTCGGTGGCGCGGCCGGCAACTCGCTGCCGAGCGGTCACACCGCGGCGGTGGCGGGGCTGGCCGCGGGGCTGGTGCTGGCCGTGCCGCGGCTGCTCAACGGCACCGCGCTGCTGGCCGGCGCGGCCGCCGCCGGGGTGGCCGGCGCCGCCACGGTGATGCTGCGCTGGCACCGGCCCAGCGACGTGGTCGCGGCCGTCCTGCTGGCCGCCGTGGTGGGGGGGATCGCGCACGCGCTCGCCCCGCCCGCCCGGCGCCGGGAGCGGCGTACCGTGCGGACTCGTGAGCACCCGACCCGGCCCGACGCCGCCCGGACCGACGCCACCGACACCTCCGCCGACCGGGGCGCTCCGGTCCGGTGAGCCCCGCGCCCGCTGGGTGCTGGCCGCGACCGTCCTCGGCGCGGCGCTCACGTTCATCGACGCCACCGTCGTCAACCTCGCGCTGCCCCGCATCGGCGAGGAGCTCGGCGCCGGGTCGCAGTCGCTGACCTGGGTCGTCAACGCCTACGCGCTCGCCCTGGCGGCGCTGGTGCTGGTCGGCGGCGCGCTCGGGGACACCTTCGGCCAGCGACGGGTGTTCCTGCTCGGCGTCACCCTGTTCGCCGTCGCCTCCGGTGCGTGCGGGCTGGCGCCCGACGTCGGCACACTGATCGCCAGCCGGGCCGTCCAGGGCGTCGGTGCGGCACTGCTGACGCCGGGCAGCCTGGCGATCCTGCAGCACAGCTTCGCCCCGGGCGACCGGGCCCGGGCGATCGGCTCGTGGTCGGGCCTGACCGGGGTCGCGGGCGCGATCGGGCCGTTCGTGGGCGGCTGGCTGATCGCGGTCGGTGACTGGCGGTGGGCGTTCCTCGTCAACCTGCCGCTGGCGCTGCTCGTGGTCGTGGTGACCCGGCGGCACGTGCCCGACATCGCGCCCAGCCGCACGGCCGGGCACCTCGACTGGCCGGGCGCGCTGTGGCTCGCGGCGGCGCTGGGCCTGGTCTCCTACGCGCTCACCGCGTGGGCGTCGTACGGCCTCACCGACGGGCGCGTCCTGCTCGGTCTCGGCCTCGGCGCGCTCGCGGCGGCCGGCTTCGTGGTGCGCGAGCGCAGCGCCCGGGAGCCGCTGGTGCCGGGCGCGCTGCTGGGTTCCCGGGTCTTCGTGGTCACCAACACCGTCACCCTCCTGGCGTACGCCGCCCTGGGCGCGGTCTTCTTCTCGGTCGGCATCGCCGTCCAGGTGGGGGCGGGCTACTCCCCGCTGCTCGCCGGCCTCGCGCTCTCGCCGGTGACGCTGTGCATGCTGCTGCTGTCCTCGCGCGCCGGCGCCCTCTCGGACCGGCTCGGCCCCCGGCTGCCGATGACGGCCGGGCCGCTCCTGGCCGCCGTCGGCGTGGTGTGGCTGAGCCGGATCGACGCCGAGGTGTCGTACGCCGTCGACGTGCTCGCCCCGGCCACGGTCTTCGGCCTCGGGCTGACCCTGATGGTGACGCCGCTGACCGCGACCGTGCTCGCCTCCGCGCCCGACGACCTGGTCGGGCTGGCGAGCGGCGTCAACAACGCCGCGGCCCGGACCGCCGGCCTGGTCGCCGTGGCCGCCGTGCCGCTGGTGGGCGGGCTGGGCGGCAGCGGGCTGACCGACCCCGCGCGGATCGTCGACGGGTTCGGCACCGTGATGGGCGCCGCCGCGGCCCTGCTCGTCGTGGCGGGCCTGCTGTCGTGCGTCGCCGTGCCCGCGCGCCAGCCCCGGCGCGAGGAGTGCGCGGCCTGCCCGCCCGACCACCACTGCTCGCCGGGCGGCCCGCCGGCCGCGGTGGAGCGCGACGCCGCCTGAGGAGGTGCCCCGAGCACGTCCCCCGCGACCCGGTCCGACCGACGACCACCCACCGACCCCACCGACCCCACCGACCCACCGACCCACCGACCCACCGACCCACCGACCCACCGAGCCACAGACCCACGACGACCGGGAGATCCCGTGACCACCCCGCTCCACGACGTGCCACTCGTCCCCGACCTGGTGCGGGGCGCCCTCGACCTCGAGCGCACCGAGCACGGGCTGCTGCCCCACCGGCTGCCCGCGCGGGCCCGGGCGCGGATCCCCGACGAGCAGCTCGCGATGGCCGAGGCGCAGCCCTCCGGCGTACGCCTGGCGCTGCGGACCGCCGCCACGGTCCTCGAGCTCGACGTGCTCCCGACCAAGCGGGTCTACGTCGGCGCGCCGCCCCGACCCGACGGCGTGCACGAGCTGGTGCTCGAGGGCCGGGTCGTGGCCGGCGCGACGGCCACCGGCGGGCGGACGCTGCGCATCGACCTGGGCACCGGCCGCTTCGAGCGGATCGAGGGGCCGGTCGCCACGCTCCGCTTCGACGGCCTCCCGGCCGGCGAGAAGGACCTCGTGCTCTGGCTTCCCCACGACGAGACCACCGAGCTGGTGGCGCTGCGCGCCGACGCCCCCGTGGCGCCGGCGCCCACGCGGGGGCGGCCCACCTGGCTGCACCACGGCAGCTCGGTCAGCCAGGGCTCGAACGCCGGGGCCCCCACCGGCACCTGGCCGGCGCTGGCGGCGGCCGCGGCCGGGGTCGAGCTGGTCAACCTGGGCTTCGGCGGCGGGGCGCTGCTCGACCCGTTCGTCGCCCGCGCCGTCCGCGACACCCCCGCCGACCTCGTCAGCCTCAAGCTGGGGATCAACGTCGTCAACGCCGACCTGGTGCGGCGCCGGGCCTTCGCCCCCGCCGTGCACGGCTTCCTCGACACGGTCCGTGACGGCCACCCCGACACACCGCTGCTGCTGGTCTCCCCGATCCTGTGCCCGTTGCACGAGCGGACCCCGGGCCCGCTGCTGCCCGACGCCGCGGCGTTCGCCGAGGGGCGGGTGGCCTTCCTGGCCAGCGGCGACCCGGCCGACCCCACCCGGCTCACCCTGGAGCGGGTCCGCGAGGACCTGGCCCGGGTGGTGGCCGAGCGGGCCGCGGAGGACCCCCACCTGGCCTACCTCGACGGCCGGGAGCTCTACGGCGAGGCCGACGCCGGTGAGTTCCCGCTGCCCGACGGCCTGCACCCCGACGCCGCCACCCACCGCCTGATCGGCGAGCGGTTCGCGCGGCTCGCGCTCGGGCCGGGCGGGCTGCTCGCACGGGGCCGAGGGCCCGGTCGGCGCTAGTCCCAGGCCGCGGCCATCGCCCGCGCGAGGGCCTCGTCGCCACCGGCGGGCTCGAACCGCGGCCGGTCGGCCACGGCGAAGCGCACCGTCGACCGGCCGTCGGCCGAGTCGTCGAGGACCAGCAGCGTCACCGCGCGTCCCTGCGGCAGACGTCGGAGCTGCGCCACGAGGGGGGCGAGGTCGGGTGCCTCGTGCACCACCTCGAGCACCGCCGCGTCGTCGACCATCGTCACCCCGGGCACGTCGCACAGGTCGAGCAGCACGTACGCCGCCGCTGCGGCGCCGTCGGACGACGCGAGGCCGGTGCGGCAGGTGCGCTGGCCCACCTCCCCGGCCATGCCGTCGACCTCGACGACCAGGCGACCGACCCCCCGGGCACGGGGATCCTGCACCAGCTCGCCCACCAGGCCCCGCGCGTCGGGCACGGTGGCGGTGACCAGCTCGACGCGGTCGGCGCCGAGCCGCACCCCCGTCACCCTCGCGCGCCGCGACAGCTCGTCGGCCAGCCCGCGCACGGCGGGCGGCAGCCCCGAGGTCGCGTAGCCGGCGAGGGTCCTGACCTTCCCGGGCAGCACCTCGATCGGGCCCCCGCCCTCGGCGCGGGCGTGGGCCCGGAGCTCCCGGTCGAGGCGCCGCAGCTGCTCGGGCCCCAGGTCGCTGGTCACCGCGGTCCTTCCGTCGTCGGCCCGCACCGAGACGACCCGGTCGCGGGCGGGCAGGTCCAGCGCGTGCTCCACCTGGGTCAGCACCGGCACCTCGGCGGCCGACCCGAGCCGGACCCCGGCGCGCTCGGCGGTGACGGCGACCCCGAGGTCCGGCCACCGGTCGGTGCCGGCCAGGGCGCCGACGAGCGTCCGGGTCGCGGCCACCACGTGCGCGTCGTCGGTCACCATCGTGGCCTCCTCGGCCCCCACGGTGACCTGCTCGACGCCCTCGCCCCGGGGCAGCTGCTCCCACAGCACCGCGGACCGGAGGTCGCCGCGGGCACGGCAGGGGAACTCGACCTCGGCGACGTCCACCAGGAGCACGTAGGTCACCTGCACCCCGGAGTCGGCCACCTCCTCGAACCGGCACAGCTCGCGCATCGCCCGGGTCAGGTCCGGGACGTCGGGGTCGCTCGTGGTCAGCCGGGCGCGCACCTCGGCGGCGCCCCCGATGACGGGGACGACGTCCTCGCCCTCCACCTGCTCCAGCTCGACGTCGTCGACCGGGTGCGCGGCGTACCACTCCTCGAAGCGCTCGGCCTGCGCCTCCCCCGCCGCCCAGGCGCACGACGACCCGGTCACGGCGAGCAGCAGCGCCGGCACCAGGAGACGTGCGCGGGAGGTCCTCACGCGCCCAGTCTGACCCGCCACCGACCTCCCCGTCCGGCGACCGCGCGCACGGGTCCGGCCCCCGTCGGGAAGCCGTCGCGAGCCCGCCGCGACACGCTGGGCCCCCCACCGGGCGTGGTCATGCCGCTCCCGACCACCTAGGGTCGAGGCCGGGCAGAGCCGCCCACACCGGACATCGCTAGGAGACAAACGTGAAGAAGGACGAGCTGGTCGCCGCCATCGCGGACAAGGCCGAGCTGAGCAAGGCCGACGCCGACCGCGCCCTGGCCGCGCTGGTCGACACCGTGACCTCGACCGTCGCCGGGGGCGACAAGCTGCAGATCCCCGGCCTGGGCACCTTCGAGCCCCGCGCCCGTTCGGCGCGCGAGGGTCGCAACCCGCAGTCGGGCGAGACGATCAAGATCGCTGCCACCACGGTCCCCGGCTTCAAGGCCGCCACCGCGTTCAAGAACGCGACCGCCGGCAAGTGACGCCCCGGGGCGCGAGCCCCGTCTGACACGGCCCGAGGCCGCGACCCCGCACCACGCGGGGTCGCGGCCTCAGCTGTTCGCGGGAGTCGTCCCGACCGCGCCGGTGCGTCCGATGCCGCGCCGCAGCTCCCAGCCGCTGAGCAGCGTGGCCGAGGCCAGCGCCGCGCCGACGCCCTCGCCGGCCCGCAGCCGCAGGTCGAGCAGCGGCTCCAGGCCGAGGTGCTCCAGGACCCGCGCGTGCGCGCGCTCGCGGCTGCGCTGCCCCGCGACGAGGTAGGCCGACACGCCGGGTTCCAGCCGGGTCGCCACCACCGCGGCGACGCTGGTGGCCAGGCCGTCGAGCACCGTCACCGCGCCGCCCTCGGCGGCCCCGATCACGGCACCGGCGAGGACCGCGAGCTCGGGCCCGCCGACCGCGGCGAGCGCGTCGAGCGGCCCCGTGGACCCCGCCGCGCGCGCCCGGTCCAGCGCCCGGCCGACCACCTCGCGCTTGCGGTCGAGCATCGCCGAGTCGGCGCCCGACCCCAGGCCGACGACGTCGTCGGGCCGGAGATCGAGCAGCAGCGCGGCCAGCGCGGCGGCGACGGTGGTGTTGCCGACGCCGACCTCGCCGAGCGCCAGCACCACGTGGTCCCGGGCGAGCTGCTCGCCCAGGGCACGGCCGTGGTCGACGAGCCTCGCGGCCGCGTCGCCGGCGAGGGCGTCCGCGTGCACCAGGTCGCCCGTGGCGGTGCCGGCGTCCTGGACCTCGAGGTCGAGGTGCGCGGCCGCCGCCGCGACGGCACCCGCCGACTCACCGGCGAGCGACGCGGCCAGGACGTCGTCGGTCACCGTCGCGGCGTACGCACTCACGCCGAGGGCGGTCACCGGGTGCCGCCCGGCGACCAGCAGCAGGACGCCCGGGCGCTCGGGCGGCGGACCGGAGTCGGCGCGCAGCCGGACCGTGGCCTCGAGCCGGTCGACCGCGCGGTCCAGCAGGCCCAGCGAGCCGGGCGGGGTGAGCATGGCGTCGGCGTGGTCCCGCACGTCGACCACCTCGGTGCGACCGGGGGCGCGCAGGTGGGAGGGCGGCGGCGCGGGCGTGGCGTCGGCCTCGGTCCACCGCTCGGCCATCACGACGTCGGCCACGGGCTGCCGCCGCGACCAGCCGGCCCGCTCCAGGCCGGGCGCGGGCGGCCGCTCGTCGGGCCAGCCCAGGCACAGCCAGCCCAGCGTGACGACGCCGTCGGGCAGGCCGAGCAGCCTCTCGAGGTCGGCCGGGTCGAACAGCGTCACCCAGCCGACGCCGAGCCCCTCGGCGCGCGCGGCCAGCCACAGGTTCTGGATGGCGCAGGCGCACGACCACAGGTCGGCGTCGGGGAAGGTGGCGCGGCCCAGCACCCCGGCCGCCGGCGTACGCCGGTCGCACGCCACCACCACGCCCAGCGGCGCCTCCCGGATGCCCTCGAGCTGGAGGTCGAGCAGCCTGCGGGCGGCGTCGGGCTCCAGCTGGGCCGCCTGACGCAACCGCTGCTCGTCGGCCATGCGCGCGGCCCGCTCGCGCGTCGTCGGCTCGGAGACCACCACGAACCGCCACGGCTGGCTGTGACCGACCGACGGCGCGGCGTGCGCGGCCGCCAGCACCCGCTGCAGCACCTCGGGGTCGACCGCGTCGGGCCGGTAGCGCCGGATGTCGCGCCGCGCGGCGACCACGTCGTGGAACGCCTGCCGCGCCGGCTCGGGGAACGCCCAGGCCGCCACGTCCTCGGCCCGCTCGGCCGCCGAGGTCCGGTCGCCGATCAGCGGCACCGGCCGGTTCCACGTCGTCGGGCCCATGGGCGGGGAGTGTAGGCCGGGCACGGCGGGTGCCGGGAACGGCGAACGGTTGGTAGCGTGCGCGTGCCAGTCGAGGGAACCCGGTGAGAGTCCGGGACTGACGCGCAGCGGTGTGGGTGACGGGCGGAGCAGGTCTCACGACAGCCACTGGACGAGGTCGTCCGGGAAGGCGCTCCTCCCCGGTGGAACCCGAGTCCGAAGACCTGCTGGCCTCCGCGGCAACAGCCGCGGGGTCGTTGCAGGGCCACGCGCACGGGCCCCTGACCCCCGAGGACCACCCGGTGACCCCCACCTCCACCCGCTCCCGGCGCGACCTGTGCCCCGGCGTGCTGCGCCCGTGGTCGGCCGACGACGGCGCCCTGGTCCGGGTCCGGCTGGTCGGGGGACGTGTCCCCGCCGCGTCGTTGGCCGGGCTGGCCGAGGTCGCCCGGACGTACGGCGACGGCCGGCTGCACCTCACCGGCCGGGCCAACCTGCAGCTGCGCGCCCTCCCCTGGGCCGACCCCGCCGGCGGCGCCCTGCCCGACGAGGTCGTGGCCGCGGTCGAGGCGACCGGCCTGCTGCCCTCGCGCACCCACGAGCTCGGTCGCAACGTGATGGTCTCGCCGTTCAGCGGGCTGGCGGGCGGCCGGGCCGACCTGCGGCCCGTGGCCGACGAGCTCGACGCGCTGCTCCGCGCCGACGCGGCCCTGGCCGACCTGCCGGGCCGCTTCCTGCAGGTGCTCGACGACGGCCGCGGCGACCTGGTCGACCGCGGCACCGACCTCGGGCTCGTGGCGCTCGACGAGCACGACGGCCAGCTGCGCGTCGGCGACGCCTGGGGGCCCGTGGTCGCGCTCGACGAGGCGCCGCGGCGGCTGGCCGACCTGGCGTCGCGCTTCCTGGCGACCCGCGGGTCCGGGCGGACCGCCCCGTGGCACGTCGAGGAGCTCGACGCCCCGCTGCTCGCCGCGACACAGCGCGACCCGCGGGTGCCCGCGGCGGGTGCGCGGGCGGCGTACGGGCCCCAGGCCGGTGGCGACCACGTCGCCGTCCCCGACGGCGTCCTCGACCGTGGCCTGGTCGACCGGCTGGTCGCGCCGGGCCGCGAGCTGGTCGTGACGCCGTGGCACGGCGTCGTCGTGCCCGCCCCGACCTCACCGGGGGTCGCCGCATGAGCGTGCTGAAGCGCCCCCCGCGCCGCTACGAGTACGTCGACTCCGGCCCCGCCATCTACGTCGACTCCTTCGCCACCATCCGCCGCGAGACCGCGCTGGACGGCCTGCCCGACGGCGCCCCGACCGTGGCGGTGCGGATGGTGCACGGCACCGGCCAGACCGACCTCGTCCACGACCTCGTCTTCCACCCCGACCTCGTGCCCGCCGCCCGGGCCGCGCTCGAGGCCGGCGCACCGGTGCTCGCCGACGCCCACATGGTCGCCTCGGGCGTCACCCGCGCCCGGCTGCCGAAGGACAACGACGTGGTGTGCCTGCTGCGCGACCCGGCCGTGCCGAGCCTGGCCCGCGACTGGGGCACCACCCGCTCCGCGGCGGCGGTCTCGCTGTGGGAGCCGCACCTCGAGGGCGCCGTCGTGGCCATCGGCAACGCCCCCACCGCGCTGTTCCACCTGCTCGAGATGCTCATCGACGGCGCCCCCCGACCGGCCGCGATCGTGGGCTGCCCGGTGGGGTTCATCGGGGCAGCGGAGTCCAAGGACGCGCTGGCCTCGTTGGCCGCCGACCACGGCATCGACGTGCCGTTCCTGACCGTCCGCGGCCGCCGCGGCGGCTCGGCCATGACCGCCTCGGCGATCAACGCGCTGGCCCAGGAGGCGGAGTGAGCACCGAGACGACCAGCCGGCCCCTCGGGCGCTTCTACGGCGTCGGCCTGGGCCCCGGCGACCCCGAGCTGGTCACCCTCAAGGCCGCCCGGCTGATCGGCGCGGCCGACGTCGTGGCCTACCACGCGGGCGTCGGCAAGCAGTCCAACGCGCGCCGCATCGCCGCCGACCTCATCCCCGACGGCGTCGTCGAGGAGGAGCTGCGCTACCCGGTGACGACCGGCGCCACCGACCACCCGGGCGGGTACGCCGGGGCGATCGCCGCCTTCTACGAGGACTCCGCCGCCCGGCTGGCCGCCCACCTGGAGGCGGGCCGCACCGTGGTGCTGCTGGCCGAGGGCGACCCGCTGTTCTACGGGTCCTACATGTACATGCACGACCGGCTGGCCGACCGATTTCCCACCGAGGTGGTGCCGGGCGTGCCCGCGTTCGCCGCGGCCACCGCCTCGGTCGCCGCGCCGCTGGTGCGGCAGACCGACGTGCTGACGATCCTGCCCGGCACGCTGCCCGAGGCCGAGCTCGCACGTCGCCTGGCCGACACCGACGGCGCCATCATCATGAAGCTCGGCCGCACCTTCCCCGCCGTGCGCTCGGCCCTGGCGCAGGCCGGCCGGCTGGAGCACGCGGTCTACGTCGAGCGCGCCTCGATGCCCGCCGAGCGGTGGCTGCCGGTGGCCGACGTCGACCCCGGGACGGTGCCCTACTTCTCGCTGATCGTGGTCGCCGGCGACAGCGCCGCGGCCGACCCGGCGGGGCGGCGTCCGCCCGTGCTGGCCACGACCCCGGGCGCGACCGGTCGACCGACCGACCGACCGGCCGGCGAGGTGCTGGTCGTCGGGCTCGGCCCGGGTCCGGACCGCTGGGTGACCCCCGAGGTGACCGAGGCGCTGGCGGGCGTCGACCACGTCGTGGGCTACGCGCCCTACGTCAACCGGGTCCCGCAGCGCGCCGGGCTGACCCGGCACGCGTCGGGCAACACCGTCGAGCTCGACCGGTCGCGGCTGGCGCTCGACCTCGCGCTGGCCGGCGAGCGGGTCGCGGTCGTCTCGGGCGGCGACGCGGGCGTGTTCGGGATGGCGGCGGCGGTCTACGAGGCGGCCGAGGACCCGGCGTACGACGGGGTCGCGGTGCGGGTGCTGCCGGGCGTCAGCGCCGTGCAGGCCGTGGCGGCGAGGGCGGGCGCGCCGATCGGCGGCGACTTCGCGGTGATGAGCCTCTCGGACCGGCTCAAGCCCTGGTCGCTGATCGAGCGGCGGCTGCGGGCCGTGGCCGACGCCGACCTGGTGCTCGCGATCTACAACCCCGCCTCCCGCTCGCGCACCGACCAGGTCGTCGAGGCCCAGAAGATCCTGCTCGAGCACCGGCCCGCCGACACCGTGGTGGTGGTCGGTCGCGACGTCGGCCGCGCCGAGGAGTCGCTGACGGTGACCACGCTGGCCGACCTCGACGCGGGTGCGGTCGACATGAAGTGCCTGCTCGTCGTCGGCTGCACCGGCACCCGCCGCTCGGCCTCCGGCGCGGTGTGGACCGCGCGCTCGACGCCGTCCTGACCGGCTAGCGCCGCTTGCTGCTCCGGTCGCGGGCCGGGTCGTAGAGGAACGACTCGCCCCCGCCCGACGGGTCCAGCGCGCGACCGACCAGCACGACGGCGGCCTGCCTCAGCCCGGCCGCCTCGACCTGGTCGGCGATGTCGGCGACGGTGCCGCGCAGCACCTGCTCCTCGGGCTGGCTGGCGCGGTGGACGACGACGACGGGGCAGTCGGCGCCGTACTCGCCCTGCAGCTCGGTCATCAGCTCCCGCGTCCGCGTGATCGCGAGGTGCAGCGCCAGCGTCGCCCGGGTCGCGGCGAAGCGTCCCAGCGCCTCGGTCTCCGGCATCGCCGTGGAGCGGGCCTGCGCGCGGGTCAGCACGACCGACTGGGCGACCAGCGGGACCGTGAGCTCGCGGCCCACGGCGGCGGCCGCGGCGGCGTACGCCGGGACGCCGGGGGTGACGTCCCAGCCGACCCCGGCGGCGTCGAGCCGGCGCGCCTGCTCGGCGACGGCGGAGTAGAGCGACGGGTCGCCCGAGACCAGCCGCACCACGTCGAGCCCGGCGGCGTCGGCGGCGACCAGCTCGACGGTGATCTGGTCGAGGTCGAGGTCCTGGGTGTCGACCAGCCGGGCGTCCGGGCGGGCGTGGCCGAGCACCTCGGCGTCGAGGTAGGTGCCGGGGTAGAGCACCACGTCGGCGGCGGCCAGCATCGTGGCGGCGCGCAGCGTGATCAGGTCGGCGGCGCCCGGTCCGGCGCCGACGAAGTGGACGGTCACGGGGTCTCCTCGACAGGCTCGGAGGACGGAACGGGGTCGGGCTCGGACGGCTTCACGTGGGCCCACTGCACCACGGCGCGGGCGGGGGTCCAGCCGGTGAAGCCGCCGATCGGCGCGGCCGTCTCGACGGCGTGACGGGTCAGCTCGCCGCCGTGGGCGGCGTACGCCGTGGCCAGCAGGGTCTCGGTCTCCAGCGTGACGCCGTGGACGACGAGACGGCCTCCCGGGCGCAGCGCCTCGAGGCAGGCCTCCAGGACGCCGGGTCGGGTCGCTCCCCCGCCGACGAAGACCGCGTCCGGGGCCTCCAGGCCGGCCAGCGCGTCGGGCGCGCGGCCCTCGACCACGACCACGCCCGGGACGCCGAGCGCGGCCGCGTTGCGCGCCACCCGGGCGGCCCGCTCGGGGTGGGCCTCGACGGCCACGGTGCGGCAGGTCGGGTGGGCACGCGCCCACTCGATCCCGACCGACCCGGCGCCGGCGCCGACGTCCCAGAGCAGCTGCCCGGGCTGCGGCGCGAGCCGGGCCAGGGCCGAGGCCCTGAGGTCGCGCTTGGTCAGCTGCCCGTCGTGCTCGTACGCCGCGTCGGGCAGCCCGGCGGCCCACGACCCGACCACCGGCCCGGCGAGCTCCAGGGCCAGCACGTGCAGCCGGGGCGAGGGTCCCGACCAGGCGCCGGCCGTGCCCTCGCGCCGCGACTCCTCGGGGCCGCCGAGGTCGCCCAGCACGACGACGCGCGACGCGGCGTACCCCTGCCCGACCAGCAGCGCGGCCACCGCCTCCGGCGTGTGCTCGTCGGAGGACAGCACCAGCAGCCGGCGGCCCGGGGCGAGCGCCCGGAGCAGCAGGTGGGGGTCGCGGCCGACCAGCGTGAGGACCTCGCTCGCCTCCGCCGACCAGCCCAGCCGGGCGCGCGCCAGCGCGACCGAGGAGACCGCCGGCTCGACGCGCACCGCGTCGGCGCCGAGCAGGTCGACCAGGGTGCTGCCGATGCCGGAGACCAGCGGGTCGCCCGAGGCCAGCGCGACGACCGCGCCGGAGTGGCGCGCCAGCAGCGCGGGCAGGCCGTCGCGCAGCGGCGAGGGCCAGGGCTCGCGGACCTGGCCGGCCACGGGCGGCAGCAGGTCGAGGTGGCGCTGCCCGCCGAGCACGACCGGGGCCGAGGCGACCACCTCGCGCAGCCGCTCGGGGAGGCCGTCCCAGCCGTCCGCGCCGAGGCCGACGGCCGTCACGCGCGGTCGGGCTCCGGAGGTCACGAGGGCAGACGCTATCGTGACGCCCGACAGGCACGAGGTGCCCCGACGGACGCAGCACGACCCAGCCCCACCGCGTCCCGACGGGAGAATCTGGGAAGCCGGTGAGACTCCGGCACAGGCCCGCTGCGGTGACCCGGGACGCGTCGCGAGACGTGGACCCGGGAAGTCCGAAGACCGGCCTCGCGCCACTTTTTCCTCTGGCCACGAGCGGGAGCCTCCGTGCCACAGCAGTTCCCCTTCAGCGCCGTCGTCGGGTCCGACGACATGGCGCTCGCCCTCGTCCTCACCACCATCTCGCCCGACGTCGGCGGGGTGCTGGTCCGCGGCGAGAAGGGCACCGCCAAGTCGACGATCGTGCGCGCGCTCGCCTCGGTGCTGCCCGCCATCGACGTCGTCGCCGGCGACCGGTTCTCCACCGACCCGCGCGACCGCGCGCCGCTCTCGCCCGACGGGCCGTTCGCCGCCGACGCGCCCGTCGAGTCGCGGCCGGTCCGCCTCGTCGAGCTGCCGGTCGGCGCCACCGAGGACCGCGTGCTCGGCTCGCTGCACCTCGAGCGCGCGCTGTCGGAGGGCAGGGCGGAGTACGAGCCCGGCCTGCTCGCCCGCGCCCACCGCGGGATCCTCTACGTCGACGAGGTCAACCTGCTCCACGACCACCTCGTCGACCTGCTGCTCGACGCCGCCGCCATGGGCCGCTCGACGGTGGAGCGCGACGGCGTCTCGGTCGAGCACGCCGCCCGGTTCGTGCTCGTCGGCACCATGAACCCCGAGGAGGGCGAGCTGCGCCCGCAGCTGCTCGACCGGTTCGGGCTGACCGTGGAGGTCGCGGCACCGCGCGACCCGGCGCTCCGCGTCGAGGTCGTACGCCGCCGGCTGGCCTTCGACGCCGACCCCGACGCGTTCGCCGCGGCCTACGACGAGGACGAGCGGGCGCTGACCGAGCGCATCCGCGCCGCGCAGGAGCAGGTCGCCGCCGTCGTGCTCGGCGACGGGGCGCTGCTCAAGATCGCCGAGGTGTGCGCCGCCTTCGAGGTCGACGGCATGCGCGCCGACATCGTCACCGCCCGCACCGCCGTGGCCCACGCCGCCTGGTACGGCCGTCGCCGGGTGCTGGTCCAGGACATCCGCGCGGCCGCCCGGCTGGCGCTGCCCCACCGCCGCCGCCGCAACCCCTTCGACGCCCCCGGCCTCGACGAGGACCTGCTCGACCGGATCCTCGGCGACGACGAGCCCGACCCGGAGCCCCCGGAGCCGCCGGAGGACCCGCAGCCCCAGGGCCCCACCGAGGGGACCGACGACGCCGGCGACGGGACGGACGCCCCCACCGACGCTCCTCCGCCCGGGACGTCATCACCAGCGGGGCCTGGAGACCACGATCTCGATGACGTCCCGCAGCAGCAGGACGGTCCCGCCCCCGAGGCGGGTGACGCCTCCTCCGAGGCGATGCCCCCGCCGGCGGGCGCGCACGACGCACCGGGCGACCAGCAACCCCCCGGCACCGTGCACGCGGCGAGCGAGCCCTACCGCACCCGGCTGTTCACCGTTCGCGGCACGGGCGCCGGCGAGGCCGGCAAGCGCAGCCGGGCGGTGACCGAGTCGGGTCGACGTACGGGATCGCGGCGCAGCCTCGGCGGCTCCGACGGCGCGGGCTCCCTCCACCTCGCCGAGACCGTCCGGGCGGCGGCACCGCACCAGGTCCTCCGCGGCCGTACGACGGGCCGGCTGCTGTTCCGCGGCGACGACCTGCGCGTCGCCACCCGGGAGGGCCAGGAGTCCAACCTGGTGCTGTTCTGCGTCGACGCGTCCGGCTCGATGGCTGCACGCCGCCGGATGGAGCAGGTCAAGACCGCGATCCTCTCGCTGCTGCTCGACGCCTACCGCCGTCGCGACAAGGTCGGCCTGGTCACGTTCCGCGGCCACGGCGCCGACCTCGCGCTGCCGCCCACCCGGTCGGTCGACATCGCCGCCACCCGGCTCCAGGACCTGCCGGCCGGCGGCCGCACGCCGCTCGCCGAGGGCCTGCTCGAGGCCGCCCGCGTGCTGCGCCTGGAGAAGGTGCGCGACCCCCGTCGCCGCCCGTTGCTCGTGGTCGTCACCGACGGCCGGGCCACCTCCGGCGCCGACGCCGTCGCCCGGTCCCGCCGGGTCGCGGCCCACCTCGCCGCCGACGGCGTGGACGCGCTCGTCGTGGACTGCGAGAGCGGGGCGATGCGGCTCGGCCTCGCCGGGGTGCTGGCCGAGCACCTGCGCGCCGAACACGTGCCCGTCGCCGAGGTCAGCGCGGACGGGCTGACGGCGCTGGTCCACCGCGCCCGCCCCGCCCACACCCCCACCGACGAAGGAGCCGCCTGATGCCGCAGGGCAAGCCGCTGACCGTGCCCGACGACGGGCTGTCCACGCGCGAGCGCCGCCAGCAGCCGCTGCTGATGGTGCACACCGGCGACGGCAAGGGGAAGTCGACCGCCGCCTTCGGCCTCGCCATCCGCGCCTGGAACCAGGGGTGGGACGTCGGGGTGTTCCAGTTCGTGAAGTCGGCCAAGTGGCGCATCGGCGAGCAGACCGTGCTCGAGCGGCTCGGCGAGCTGCACCGGGAGACCGGCGAGGGCGGGCCCGTGGAGTGGCACAAGATGGGCGCCGGCTGGTCCTGGTCGCGCAAGGAGGGCTCCGAGACCGACCACGCCGTCGAGGCCGCCGAGGGCTGGGCCGAGGTCAAGCGCCGGCTCGCCGAGGAGACCCACGACCTGCTCGTGCTCGACGAGTTCACCTACCCCATGGAGTGGGGCTGGGTCGACGTCGACGACGTCGTGGAGTCGCTCGCGAACCGGCCGGGGCGGCAGTACGTCGTCGTCACCGGCCGCCGCGCCCACCCCCGCCTCGTCGAGGTCGCCGACCTGGTGACGGAGATGACCAAGGTCAAGCACCAGATGGACCGCGGCCAGAAGGGCCAGAAGGGCATCGAGTGGTGACGTCGCGGCCCCCGTCAGGGACGACCCGGCTGCCCCGGTTCGTCGTCGCCGCCCCGTCCACCGGGCAGGGCAAGACCACGGTCGCGACCGGGCTGATGGCCGCGCTGTCGCGCGCCGGCCACGAGGTCAGCGGCCACAAGGTCGGCCCGGACTACATCGACCCGGGCTACCACGCCCTGGCCAGCGGCCGGCCCGGCCGCAACCTCGACCCGCACCTGGTCGGCGAGGAGCGCGTCACCCCGCTGCTGCTGCACGGCGCCGCCGGCGCCGACGTCGCCGTGGTCGAGGGCGTGATGGGGCTCTTCGACGGCCGCATGGGCGGCGAGGGCTTCTCCTCGACCGCCCACGTCGCCCGCCTCACCCGTACGCCGGTCGTGCTGGTCGTCGACATCTCCCGGTCCTCGCGCTCGATCGGCGCGGTCGTGCACGGCATGAGCACCTTCGACCCGCACGTCACCGTCGCCGGCGTGATCCTCAACAAGGCCGGCTCGCCCCGCCAGGTCGCCGAGGTCCGCAGCTCGGTCCGCGTCCCGGTGCTGGGCACCATCGGCCGCGACGACGCCTTCTCCGCGCCCTCGCGCCACCTCGGGCTGGTGCCCGCCGCCGAGCGCGACGAGGCCGCCCACGCGCTCGACCGGCTCGCCGAGCACGTCGCCGAGAGCGTCGACCTGGAGGCGCTGATGGAGCTCGCGGCCTCCGCCCCCGACCTCGACGAGACGCCGTGGGACCCGGCCGCCGAGGTCCGTGCCCCCGTCTCCCAGGCGCGCCCCGTCGTCGCCATGGCCGGCGGCCGCGCCTTCACCTTCCGCTACACCGAGACCGAGGAGCTGCTGCGGGCCGCCGGCTGCGACGTCGTCGCCTTCGACCCGCTCACCGACGCCCACCTGCCCGAGGGCACCAGCGGGCTCTACCTCGGTGGCGGCTTCCCCGAGGTCCACGCCGAGACGCTGACGGCCAACGCCTCGCTGCGCGAGGACCTGCGCGCGGCCGTCGCCGGTGGCGTGCCCACCGTCGCGGAGTGCGCCGGCCTGCTCTACCTCTGCGACGCCGTCGACGACTCCCCCATGGTCGGCGCGCTGTCGGCGACCGCCGAGATGACCCCGCGCCTGACGCTGCGCTACCCGCGCGCCACGGCCACCGCCGACTCGCTGCTGACCCGCGTCGGCGAGGAGGTCACCGGCCACGAGTTCCACCGCACCCGCACCGACCCGCCCGCCGGCGACGTCGCGGCCTGGACGATCGACGACCAGGCGACCGGCTTCGCCAGCGAGACCGTGCACGCGTCGTACCTCCACACCCACTGGGCCGGCCACCCCCACCTCGCGCAGCGGTTCGCCGACGCCGTCCACGCGGCGCACCCGCACGCCGGCCGCCCGGCGACCCTGGCACCGGCGCCGCCGCACGCCGTCACCACCGCTGCCGCGGAGCAGCCCCTCCCCGCCCCTCGGCCCGACACCCTGCCCGACCCGCTGCCCGACCCCCTGCGCCACCACGGCGACGCCGAGGCGGAGCCGGGGCTGCTCGACCTCGCCGTCAACGTGTACGCCGGGCCGCGACCGCCCTGGCTCGACGCGGCCCTGCACGAGAGCCTGGAGCTGGTCGACCGCTACCCCTCGCCGACCGCCGCCGAGGCCGCCGTCGCCCAGCGCCACGGCCGGGCGCCCGAGGACGTGCTCGCCACCGCCGGCGCGGCGGAGGCGTTCACCCTGGTCGCCCGGCTGCGCCCCTGGCGGCGGCCCGTCGTGGTGCACCCGCAGTTCACCGAGCCGCACGCCGCGCTCGAGCAGGCCGGCCACGCCGTCACCACGGTGCTCTGCACCCGGGCGAGCGGGTTCGCACTCGACCCCGCCGCGGTGCCCGAGGACGCCGACCTCGTGGTCGTCGGCAACCCCACCAACCCGACCGGCGTGCTCCACCCCGCCGAGGTCGTCTGGCAGCTGCTCCGTCCCGGTCGGCTGGTCGTGGTCGACGAGGCGTTCATGGACACCGTGCCGGGCGAGGGCGCCTCGCTGACGGGGACGACCCACCCCGGCCTCGTCGTGCTCCGCAGCCTGACCAAGCACTGGGCGATCCCGGGCGTGCGGGCGGGCTACCTGCTGGGCGCGCCCGACGTGGTCGCCGCGCTGCGAGCGACGCAGACGCCGTGGTCGGTCTCGAGCACCGCCGCGGCCGTGACGACCGCCTGCACGAGCCCGGCCGCCGCGGAGGAGTCCGAGCGCCGCGCCCGCACGATCACCGGGTGGCGCACGGCCCTGGAGAAGGGCCTCGCCGACCGCGGCATCACCCACGTGCCGTCGTCGACGTCGTTCGTGCTGGCCGAGGTGGGCGAGAGCGTGCACGGGGCGTTGCGCGCCGCCGGGATCGCCGTACGCCGGGCCGACACCTTCCCCGGGCTGGGCCCGTCGTGGGTGCGGATCGCCGTGCGTCCGGAGCCCGCGACGACCCAGCTGCTCGCCGCGCTGGACGCGCTCCCCCACGGGGCCTCCTGATGCCCTAGGGTGAGCGCGCGGGCACGAGGAAGCCGGTGGGAATCCGGCACAGTCGCGCTACTGTGACACCTCCTCCAGACGGTCATCACGATCGTCGGGCGGCGGTGGAGTCAGACCCTCGAGTCCGTCCACCACCCCATCTACCAGGGACGCACGCATCCCTTGGAGGACTCATGTCGAGCACCGCCGCATCCCCCGCCGTCGAGATCGACCTCCCGTCGATCCCCCTCGCCGAGCTGGCCCCCTGGGCCCTCTTCTTCGGCCTGCTGGCCACCATGGTCCTGTTCTTCGTCGGCGCCGAGCAGGGTGCGTTCTCGCTGTCCTCCGGCACGCTGGTCCACGAGTTCGTGCACGACGGCCGGCACCTGCTGGCCTTCCCCTGCCACTGATCGCCCGGTCCTCCGGGACCACGCGCCTCCTCTCGTCCCGGTCTCCGGGCGGTCGCACCACGCCCGGTGACCGGTCCCCTCGAACGGACCCGTCATGACCGCACGCACCTTCCTGGTCCGCGGACTCCTCGCCGGGCTGATCGCCGGTCTCGCCGCCTTCGCCGTCGCCTACGTCGTGGGCGAGCCGCAGGTCGAGACCGCCATCGGCCTGGAGCAGTCCGCGACCGGCTCCCCCGCCGACCCGGCCACCGCACCGCACGACCACGCCCCCGGCACGCCGGCCGAGCACTCGCACGGCGACGAGGACGCGGTGGTCTCCCGCACCGTCCAGTCGACCGTCGGGCTGCTGACCGGCAACCTCGCCGTCGGCATCGCCCTGGGCGGCCTGGTCGGCCTCGCCTCCGCCGCGGCCGTGGGCCGGATCGGCCGGCTCACGCCGCGCCAGTCCACCGGGCTGGTGGCGCTGGTCGGGTTCGTGGCCTTCGCCCTCGTGCCCTTCCTGAAGTACCCCGCCACCCCGCCCGCCGTCGGCAGCGGCGAGACCATCGGCGACCGCACCGCCCTCTACTTCGGCTTCGTCGCGATCTCGCTCGCCGCGGCGTTCGTCGCGGTGCTGGTCGGGCGCCGGATCGCCGCGTCGTCGGGGGCCTACGTCGGCACGATCGCCGGCGTCTCGGCGTACCTCCTCGTCGTGATGGTCGCCGGCACCCTGATGCCGACGGTCGACGAGGTGGGCGACTTCCCGGCCGACACGCTGTGGTTCTTCCGCCGCGCCTCGCTCCTCACCCTGGCCACGCTGTGGGCCGCCCTGGGCGTGGCGCTGGCCGGGTTCGTCGGGGTCGACCACGAGCGGGCCGTCGCCCGTCAGCGCCGTCGCGAGCTGGCCACGTCGCTGTGACGGCGTGAGCGACGCCTGGCGGCTCGCCCTGGGCACGCTCTCCGTGCTGCGGGTGCCGCCGCCCCGGGTGGTCGACCGGCGTACGGCGGGCCGGGCGGTGCTGCTCGCGCCCCTCGCCGTGCTGCCGCTCGGTGCGGCGGTGGCGCTGCTGCTGTGGCTCGGTTTGCGGCTGGGCACCCCGCCGCTCGCCCTCGGCTTCCTCGCCGTGGCCGTGCTGGCGCTCGGCACCCGCTGCTTCCACCTCGACGGGCTCTCCGACACCGCCGACGGGCTCACCGCCTCCTACGACCGGGAGCGGTCGCTGGAGGTGATGCACAGCGGCACGTCGGGCCCGGCCGGGGGCGTGGCCGTGCTGGTCGTGCTGGGGGTCCAGGCCGCGTCGGTCGCGTCGCTGGTCTGCCTGCCCGCCGGACCGTGGCTCGTCGGCGTGCTGGTGTGCGTGTCGCGCTGCGCCCTCGCCCTCACCTGCGTCTCCCCGGTCCCCGGTGCCCGCCCCGACGGCCTGGGGGCGGCCTTCACGCGGTCGGTGTCGCCGACCGCCGCGGTCGCGTCCTGGCTGGTCGCGGGGGTGGCCGTCGTCGCCGCCGCCCGCTGGTCGCAGGTGGGCGTCCCGCACGCGGCGGTCGCGGTCGTCCTCGCCGTCGTCGTCGTCCTGCTCCTGGTGTGGCGCACCACCCGCCGCCTGGGGGGCGTCACCGGCGACGTGTTCGGCGCGGCCGTCGAGCTGGCGCTCGCGACCCTGCTGGTCGCGGTGGCGACCGGAGCGGCGTACACCGAGCTCGTGGCGCTGTGAGGCCACCCCCACGCGCCCTCGGCCTCGCCCTCGGCTTCGCCGCCGACCGGCTGCTCGGCGACCCCGCGCGCTGGCACCCGGTCGCGGGGTTCGGCCGGGTCGCCGCGGCGCTCGAGTCCCGGACGTGGGCGCCGTCGCGGCGGCGGGGAGCGGCGTACTCGCTGGTGCTGGTGGGTGGCACCACCGGCCTCGGCGTGCTGGCCGAGCGCACGACGCGACCGCACCCCTGGGCCCACACGGCCGTCACCGGCCTCGCCACGTGGGCGGTGCTGGGCGGCACCTCGCTGGACCGCGAGGGCCGCGCGGTCGCCACCCTCCTGGAGGCGGACCGGTTGCCCGAGGCCCGGCAGCGGCTGACCCACCTCGTCGGCCGCGACACCCGCACCCTCACCTCCGGCGAGGTGGCGCGCGCGGTGGTCGAGTCGGTCGCCGAGAACACCTCCGACGCCGTCGTCGCCCCGCTCGTCCTCGGCGCCGTGGCCGGGGTGCCCGGACTCGTGGGCTACCGCGCCGCCAACACGCTGGACGCGATGGTGGGTCACCGCAACGAGCGGTACGCCGACTTCGGCTGGGCCTCGGCCCGCCTCGACGACCTCCTCAACCTGCCCGGCTCCCGTCTCTCCGCCCTGCTCGCCGCCCTGCTCGGCCCCGACACCCGCGGCGCCCTGGCCGCATGGCGCCGCGACGCCGCCGGCCACCCCAGCCCCAACGCCGGCCCCGTCGAGGCGGCGTTCGCCGGCGCCCTGGGGCTGCAGCTGGGCGGCACCAACACCTACGGCCCCCGCGTCGAGCACCGCCCCGTGATGGGCTCCGGCCGCCCCCCGGCGGCCGGAGACGTCAGCCCCGCGCTGCGCCTCGCCCGCCGCGTCGACCTCGGCGCGGCGACCGTGGCCGTGGCCGTGGCAGCAGCACGCCGGCGGCCCCGCTAGGGCCCGTCACCCGGGCCGAGCACCCGGCTGGCCCACGTCTGTTGCTCGACCCGCATCGCCCGCGGTCCGGGGATCGAGGTGATCTCACCCCGTGCTCGGTGGCGCAGGTCGTACCACGCCCCCACCGCCAGCAGCGCGCAGACCGCGCCCGCCAGCACCAGCACGAACGTCATGGGACCTCCCTCGTCCCCGCCTCCGAGACCGGCCCGCCGCGGACCCGGCACAGCTCCAGGATGCGCTCACCTCACGCCCGGATCCAGGAGCGGTGGTGCCTGGTCGAGACCACCGGTCTAGAACCAGTCGAGGTCCCACGCCCGCGACGTGCTCGCCCGGCCGTGGTGGACCTCGAGGTGCGCCCGCCTGGCCCGCCGCCTGCCGTCGACGTGCCGTCGGTCGCCGCTGGCGCGATGTCGCAGGTCGTACCACCCGCCCAGCGCGAGCAGCAGGCACACGACGGCGGCCAGGGCCAGCACGACGGTCATGGGGACCTCCCCAGTCCCACCCCACCGAGATCGGCCCGCCACGGACCAGGCGTCCCTCCAGCATGCGCCGGTCAGGCAGGCCCGTCCAGGGGTGGCCCCGGGCGGTCGAGACCACGCTCCACTCGTGCACGACCTACACCCGCCGGTGGAAGCTGACCCGTCCGTCGGGCTCCCGGCGGTGCTCGTAGGCCGGGTCGTGGATGCGTCGGTGGTGGTGGCCGCACAGCAACCGCCCCCCGGCGACGCTGGTCCCACCTCCCTGCGACCAGGGCACCTCGTGGTGGGCGTGGCACATCGCAGGTGGCCGGTCGCAGCCCACGGCGGTGCACCCCCGGTCCCGCAGGCCCATCGCGACGCGCTGGTGGTGGCCGTGCAGCCGACGCCGTCGGCCGACGTCGAGCACGACGCTGGGGCCACCCAGGACCGCGGGCACGATGCCGGCGCCGCACGCGAGCCGTCGGGCCTCGCCGGCAGTGATCTCGGCACCGGTGTCGAGGGTGCACACCCCGTGGGCGGAGAGCGAGGCGGTGAGCTGCTCGAGCGTCATGGTCACCACGACGGTCGCCCCCACCCCTCCGGCCCGCGGCAGGCTCTTCGCGGGGATCGCCTCCAGCAGCGTGCAGAAGGCCAGACCATGCGCCACGTCGGTCGGGACCCGCTCCCCGGGCGGCAGGTCGACCGCCTCCGCCGGCGGCTCGATCGGCCGGGCCGGTGAGGCGATGGCCAGCAGCATCTTGCGCAGCAGGTGGCCGTGCAGGGTCGGGATCCGGAACCGGCCGTGGCAGGTGCCGGCGTCGTCCTCGCGCATCACGAAGGTCGTACGCCGGGCAGCCGCCGACTCCTGGGCCGCCAGCACGCGGCCCTCGAACTCCTCGGCCCGCTCCGGCGCGATCACCTCGAACACCCGCCGACCCAGCCGGGTCAGGGAGGCGGCGTCGAAGTGGGCCGCCTGCGCCACCAGGTGCCGCTCCGCGCGCTCGCGCTCCTCGGGCGCGACCGCGAGCTCCCCCGATGTCGGCAGCCGGTCGAGCGACCGCACGACGACCCGGGCCTGCTCGAGCCCGACATCCCCGCGTCCCACCGCCCGCCGCACGTGGTCGTGGCGCTCCAGGGCGCGGGCGAGGTGCAGGTCGGCCCGGGCGTCCCGCCGCGGCCGGCGGGTCTCGACGGCCAGCCAGTCGGCCGCGGACGCCGCCCCGTCGACCTCGGTCGCGCCGCTGCGGTCCGCCTCGGCCAGCACGGCCAGCGACAGCGCCTCCAGCCGCGACCGCGCCGACGCGAGCACCCGGAGCGCCTCGCGCTGCTCGGCCGGGGTCATCGACCAGACCGGCACCTCCAGCACCTCGCCGAGCCGCTGGTCCATGCGCCGCGCGAGCTCCAGCACCGGGTGCGTGGTTGGGAGCGGCTCGCTGGTCATGCCTCCATCCTCCGCCCGTCGGAAGACCGCGTAAAGCCTGTATTCGAACATGTGGACGAAGCATGGCCAGGTGGCGGACAGAACCAGATCCCCCGGCGAGTCTCCGCCGACCCGCCCCCTGGCACGCTGGACCCGTGACCGTCATCAAGATCAACGCCATCACCGTCCCCGCCGGCTCGGGCGACGAGCTCGCCCACCGCTTCGCCGCACGCGCCGGTGCCGTCGACGGCGCGGACGGGTTCGAGGGCTTCGAGCTGCTCCGCCCCACCGACGACCGCACGCAGTGGCTCGTCATCACCCGCTGGCGCGACGAGGAGTCGTTCCAGGGCTGGCTCGGCTCCCCCGGCTTCTCCGAGGGCCACCGCTCGGCCGTCGAGCGCGCGGGCGGCGAAGCCCCGGCACCGGTCTCGACCCACAGCGAGGTCTGGAACTACGAGGTCGCGGGCGGCTCCACGCCCGCCTGAGCCACGGCAGGTGCGGCGGCGGTCAGTTGAGGATCTCGCCGCGCGCCGCCTCGATCGCGGCCAGCCGGCCGCGCCACGCCTCCAGCGCCTCGGGGGTGAGCCGGGTCCACCCGTGCACCTCACCCAGCACCCGGAGCGGCTCGGCGCTGCGGTAGGACCGTGTCGGGTTGCCGGGAAACCTCTTGTCCGTCACGTTGGGGTCGTCCTCGAACGCGCCCGTTGGCTCCACGGCGTACACGCGTGGCACGGCGTCGCCCCCGCGGAGCATCGCGGCCAGCTCGGCCGCGAGGCCGGCCCCGTCGGCCACCGAGGTGAAGTAGACGTGGTTCATCACGACCTCGGGCCGGTAGTTGGACCGGCGCCCGGCCGTGAGCAGGTCGCCGACCCGCAGGTCGGCGACCGTGCCGTGGAAGAACGGCCCCTCGTCCAGCACCACGGCCGCAGCCTAGGTCGCGCGGACGGGGCGTGTCAGGCCGGCAGGTCGGGCAGCCCGCGCTCGTCGTCGGGCCCCGAGGTGAGCCGGCCGGCGAGCGAGCGCACCGGCCGCGACGCGGCGACCTTGGTGCCGACCCGGAGCAGCGCGGTGCCCAGCCGGGTCTCGGGGTTGGCCAGGCGCGGCGTGCCGGGCGGCAGGTCCTGCGCGTCCTCGACCATCGGCCGCATCCAGTCCTCCCACCGGGCAAAGGCGTCCGTGGGCGGCCGCCCCGGCGAGAGCCGCGACAGCTCGACCGCGAGGACGTAGGCGCCGACCAGCGCCAGCGACGTACCGGCTCCGGCGATCGGGGTGACGCACCACGCGGCGTCGCCGAGCAGCACCACCCGACCGCGACTCCAGGTCGGGGCGATCACCTGGGTAAGGTCCTCCACGTAGAGCTCGCTGCCGGCCTCCAGCGCGTCCAGCACCCGCGGCACCTCCCAGCCGAGGTCGCCGAAGCGGCGCCGCAGCTCGGCCACCTGCTCCTCGCGCGTGCCCTCCTCGAAGCCGACCGGGTCGCTCATGAACCCCAGCGTCGCCCGCGTCGTGCCCAGGTTGTCGGGCCGCAGCGTGACCGACCGCGAGCCCGGCACCGTCATCCAGCGCCACCAGTCGTCGTCGGCGTCGGTGCGCGGGATCGTCGCCCAGGCCATGTACATGCCGAGCCGCTTCAGCTCCGGCTGCTCCTCGCCGAGCACCAGTCCGCGGGTGCGGGATCCCGGGCCCTCGGCGACCACGAGCAGGTCGAAGGCGTGCTCGTCGCCGCCGGCCAGCGTGACCGTCACCGCGTCGTCGGTCTGGTCGAGCGCCACCACGTGGTCGCCCGACCACCAGGTGACGCCGTCGCCGCACGCCTCGGTGAGGATCCGGGCCAGCTCGCCGCGGAGCACCTCCAGCTCGGCGGTGGGTCCGTCGCCCTCGCCCGCCTCGGCGGGGAACTCCGAGACCGTCGCTCCCTCGGCGTCGACGAACCGGGTGCCGACCTCGCCGGTGTTGGCCGCCAGCACCGCGTCGCGCAGGCCCATCCGCTCCAGCACCTGCTTGGCCAGCCCGCGGACGTCGATGTTCTGCCCGCCGAGGCGCGGCTCGGGGCTGCGTTCCAGGACGGTGACCTCGTAGCCGATCCGCTCCAGCCAGTACGCCGCCGCGGGCCCGGCGATGCTGGCGCCGGTGACCAGCACCCGGCCTCGGGAGGGACGGTCGGCCGGCGCTGGGGAGTCCACGCGGCGAGCCTACGGAGCGGGTCGTGAGCCCCAGAGGGCGCTGGACCGCCCCCTCACCCTCACGACCCGGTGCGAGGGTGGTCGGGTGGAGACGCAGCGGACCGTGGTGCTGGTCGAGGGCGAGAGCGACCGCGTCGCGCTGCTCGCGCTGGCCGCCCGCCTGGGTCGCGACCTGGCCTCCGAGGGCGTCGAGGTGGTGGCGATGGGCGGCATCACCAACGTCCGCTCGCACGCCGTCCGGTGGTCGGGCGCCGGCGTCACCCTCACCGGCCTGTACGACGCGCCGGAGGAGCCGCAGCTGCGGCGCGGCCTGCGCCGGGCCGGCCTCGTCGTCGAGGGCCGCAACCTCGCCGACCTCGGGTTCCACCGCTGCGAGGTCGACCTCGAGGACGAGCTGCTGCGAGCCCTCGGGGCCGACCGGGCCGAGGCCGTGATCGAGGCGGCGGGCGACGGCCGGTCGCTGCGGCTGCTGGCGCAGATGCCGGTGCAGCGCGACTGGCCGCGCGAGGCGGTGCTGCGCCGGTTCCTCACCTCCCAGGGTGGCCGCAAGGCGCGCTACGCCCGGCTGTTCGTCGAGGCGCTCGACCTCGACCGGGTGCCGGCTCCGCTGCTCGCCGTGGTCGGTCCCGGCACGCGCGACCCTGGCGCCGACCCCGCGACGCGGGGTAGCAAGGACTCCCCGACCCAGGAGGCCCCGTGACGTCCACGCCCGCGCCCGACAGACCCCGGCGGTTCGTCGACGCCGACCTGCGCGGCGCGCGCTTCGTCCGCGCCGACCTGTCCGGGGCGGTGATGCGCGCGGTCGAGGTCGACGGCGCCGACATCGACGCCCCCTGGCTGGCCGACGGCTCGCTGCTGGTCAACGGCGTCGACGTGGCGGCGCACGTCGAGGGCGAGCTGTGCCGCCGCTTCCCGGGCCGGGAGCGGCGTACGGCGGAGGACCCCGAAGGGCTCCGGTCCGCCTGGTCGGCGGTGGAGGACGCGTGGGACGCGGTGCTCGCGCGGGTGGCGGCGATGCCCGCCGGCACGCCGGACGTCTCGGTGGACGGGGAGTGGTCGTTCGCGCAGACGTTGCGGCACCTGGTGATGGCGACCGACACCTGGCTCGGGCGCGGCGTGCTGGGGCTCGAGCAGCCCTACCACCCGATCGGCGTGCCGAACGCGGAGTACGCCACCGACGGCTACGACACCGCGGTCTTCAGCACCCCCTCCCCGTCGTACGCCGAGGTGCTGGTCGTCCGCCGCGAGCGCCAGCAGCAGGTCCGCGACCTGCTGGCCACCACCACCGAGCAGCAGCTGGCGGCATCCGTACGCCACCCCTGGAACCCCGCGAGCGAGGTGAGCGTGCGTGCCTGCCTGCACGTGGTCCTCCGGGAGGAGTGGGACCACCAGCGCTTCGCCGTCCGCGACCTGGACGCGATCGAGGCGCGCCGAGGACCCACGACACGCCCGTAGGCTCGGCCCCGTGCCCGACCCGTCCCGACCGCTGCGCCGCCTGGGCTTCCTGACCATCGGCCTGTTCGACCCCGCCGACCCGGCGCCCGGCCACGAGTCGACGCTGCGGGTGATCGAGCTCGGCGAGCAGCTCGGCTTCGACAGCGCCTGGGTGCGGCACCGCCACCTCCAGCACGGCATCTCCTCCCCCGTCGCGCTGCTGGCCGCGGCCACCCAGCGCACGCAGCGCATCGAGCTCGGCACGGCCGTCATTCCGCTCGGCTGGGAGAACCCGCTGCGCCTGGCCGAGGACCTCGCCACCGTCGACCTGCTCTCCGGCGGCCGGCTCAACCCCGGCGTCAGCGTCGGACCGCCGATGCGCTGGGACGACGTCCGCGACGCGCTCTACCCCGACACCGCCGAGGTCGAGGACTTCTCCTACGCGCGCGTCGAGCGGCTGCTGCGGATGGTGCGCGGCGAGGTGGTCAGCCCGTTCCGCGGCACGGTGGGCATCGAGGAGTTCTCCGACCGGGTGCAGCCGCACTCCCCCGGTCTCGCGAGCCGGCTCTGGTACGGCGGCACCAGCCTCCGCTCGGCCCAGTGGGCCGGCGAGCACGGCATGAACTTCCTGACCAGCAGCGTCGTCAAGGCCGAGGAACCCGACGCCGAGCGGCACGACTTCGCCGAGATCCAGGCGGCGCACGTGCGCCGCTTCCGCGAGCACCACCCGGACGGCCACCGCGCCCGCGTCTCCCAGGGCCTCGTCGTCATCCCCACCGACGGCGCGAGCGCCGAGCAGCGCGCCCGCTACGAGGCGTACGCCGCCGCGCGGCTCCCCCGCACCACCACCCCGCAGGGCCCGGCCGGGCTGCTGTTCGCCCCCGACCTGGTCGGCACGGCCGAGGAGATCGCCGAGCGGCTCCACGTCCACGCTGGGTTCCGGGAGGTCGACGAGGTCGCGTTCGCGCTGCCGTTCTCCTTCGAGCACGACGACCACGTCCAGATCCTGACCGACGTCGCCACCCGGCTCGGTCCGGCGCTCGGTTGGAGCCCGGCCGGCTGACTTGCCGATCCGGCAAGAGTGTTTGTCGTCCGGTGGCCCTCGGGTCCACCCTGGTGCCATGAGCGAGCACGAGCACGACCCCACCGAAACGGACTTCTTCGAGCCCGCGGGCTGGGAGGAGCGCTACGTCGGCGACGACGCGATGTGGAGCGGGAGGCCCAACCCCCAGCTGGTCACCGAGGCCGGCCGGCTGACCCCCGGCACCGCGCTCGACGTCGGCTGCGGCGAGGGCGGCGACGTGGTCTGGCTCGCTCAGCAGGGCTGGTACGTGACCGGTGCCGACTTCTCCGCCAACGGCCTCGCCCGGGCCGCCCGGCACGCCGAGCAGGCGGGCGTCGCCGACTGCACCGACTGGTGGCAGGTCGACGCGCGTGCCTTCGCCGCGGAGGGCCGGCGGTTCGACCTCGTCACCACCCACTTCCTGCACCCGCCGGACCACGGCATGGTCGAGGTCACCCGCCGCCTCGCCGAGGCCGTGGCGCCCGGCGGGCACCTGCTCGTCGTCGGCCACGCGCCGTCGGCGCACCACACCCAGCTGAGCGAGAGCCACCGCCGGGCGATGTGGGAGGCCGCCGAGCTGCTGCCCGGACTGCCGGAGGGCTTCGAGGCGGTCGTGGTCGAGCAGCGTCCGCGCACCGTCGAGCGCGACGGGGAGAGCTTCGACATCGAGGACTCGACGCTGCTGGCGCGGCGTACGACCTGATCCGGCGCCTACCGTGGGCCGCGTGGACACCTCCCGCGACGAGATCTTCGCCCTGGCCACCGCCAACCGGCTGCTGGCCGCGGACCTGTTCGACGGGCTCACCGCCGGCGAGTGGCGCACGCCCAGCCTGTGCGCGGGGTGGACGGTGCGCGAGGTGCTCGCCCACCTCGTGCCGCCGGAGGGCGGTCACTCCCCGTGGCGGCTGCTGCGCGACGTCGTACGGGCTCGGGGCGACCTGCACCGGATGGTCGACACCACCACGCGGCGGGACGCGCAGCGCCCCGTCGAGGAGCTGATCCGCGAGCTGCGCGAGCGTGCGGCCACGCCGCTCAGCGCGCCCGTGGTCGGGGCGCTCGGGCCGCTCGCCGACAGCGCCATCCACCTGCGCGACGCCGCCCGGCCGCTGGGCCGCGACGTCGGGCCCGACCCGGACGGCTGGCGCCCGGTGCTCGACTTCGTGGTGTCGGGGCGACGGGCGTCCGGCTTCGTGCCGATGGGACGGCTGCGCGGTCTGCGACTGGTCGCCACCGACCAGGAGTGGACCCACGGCCATGGAGCCGAGGTCCGCGGCGCCAGCGAGGCGCTGGCGCTGGCCGTCAGCGGCCGGCCGGTCGTGCTGCCCGAGCTGACCGGTCCCGGGGTCGCCACGCTCGCCGGCCGGATCTGCTGACGCCGGGTCGACTCCGGGGTCGACACCGCGGCCGGTCCGGGCCAGCATCGGGACGAGACCCCGGGAGGACCCGTGCACGTCATCCGCATCACCACCAACCTCGCCGTCGACGACGTCGAGGCGGCGCGCGACTTCTACGCGGGCTTCCTCGGCCTGAGCACCACCGAGCTCGACCTCGGCTGGGTCGCCCGGCAGACCTCGCCCGAGACGGGCGCGCACGTCCAGCTCGTCAGCGGCGACGCCACCGCCCCGGTCGACTCGGTGGCCACGCTGCACACCGACGACGTCGACGCGGCGTACGACGAGGCCCGGCGGCTCGGCCACGAGATCGTGCACCCGCTGACCGACGAGCCCTGGGGCGTACGCCGCTTCTTCGTCCGCGCCCCCGACGGCAACGTCTTCAACGTGGTGGCCCACCGCGGCTGAGCGAGGCCCCGAAGGCGTCGACCGCCGCCACCCAGCGCTCGGGGGCGTCGAGGTGGACGTGGTGGCCCGCCCCCACCTCGGTGACGTGCGCGAGCGAGCCGGTCAGTGCGCTGCGGTCGGGCTCGGCCAGCGCGGAGTATCGCCCCACGGCCACCAGCAGCCCGACCGGCACCGGGCTGGCCGCCACGCGGGCCGGCAGGTCCCACGACAGGTGCCGCGCCGAGAACCGCTGCAGCGCAGGATCCGACCGCAGTCGCCCCTCCACCACCGTGCGGGCGTCGCGACGGGTCCAGGTCGGATGGCCGTGGAGCAGCTCGGTGACGGCGGTGTGCGGGTCCGTCCGGGCGGCGGCGTCCTCGCGGGTCCGCTGCTCGGCGTCCTCGCGGCTGCGCCGGGTGCGACCGGGCCCGGGCGGGTCCTCGAGCAGCACCCCCACGGCGTACGACGCCCGCGCGGCCAGCTCCAGCGCCACCACCGCCCCCAGCGAGTGCCCGACGACCAGGGCGCCCGCCGCGTGGTGCTCGACCACGTCGTCGGCCAGGTCGGCCACCGACCGGACCGCGCCGAGGGGCCGGCCGCCGTGCCCCGCCAGCGTCGCCCGCTCCACCTGCCAGCCGCGCTCCTCGAGCATCGGCCCGACCCGCCACCAGGTGCTCGGTCCGGCCCAGAGGCCGTGGACCAGCAGGACGCGGCCACCACGACCTGCAGTTCGCGCCTCGGGGCCGGTCTCCGCGCCCGGGGGCGGCGAACTGGAGGTCGTCACGGCCGCCTCACCACCCGTGGGTGGCGACCACCGTGACGGTGCCCGGGGCGACCTCGGTGAACCCGCCGTCGGCCACCACGACCGGTGCGGTCGCGAGCAGCCGCTCCCACGCGTCGTCGGCCGCGGTCCGCACCGAGACCGGCGCGCCGTCGGCCAGCCACGCCGCGGCGGTCTCCGGCCGCAGCGCCTGGAGCACCAGCTGGGCGGCGTGCCCGACCTGGGCCGCGGCCTTGCCGGTGGTCATCTCCACGTGGGGGTTGAGCACGACGTCGACCGGGGCGGTCCGCTCCGGCTCGTCCGTGGCCTCGAGCACCAGCCCGCCCACCTGCAGCCGGGCGATCTCGGGATCGACCTCGTCGACGCGACCGGGCACGTGGACGGCCACGTCGACCTCGCCCGCGTGCACGAGCACCCCGGGGACGGCGAGCTGGCGGGTCCAGCCGGCGCCGCGGGCGCGGCGTACGACCTTGCGGATCGGGCCCGACCGCCACTCCTCGGTGCGCTCACGCACCTCCTCCTCGGCGTTCGGGCCGGTGAACGCGGCTAGCGCCAGCGCCACTGCCGAGCCCACCGACCGCAGCACCGCCAGGTGGTCGGGTGCCGGGTCCTTCTCGACCCGCACCACCACCTGCATCGCCCACGGCACCCCGTCGCGCTCGTCCGGGGAGTACGTCACGCGGTCATCCAAGCAGCACGCCCGGACGACGATCAGCTCGCGGCCGGTCTGCCGCCGCCGAGCGTGGGCGCGACGGTCGGGTGGCCGAACTGATCGTCGGTCGGGCGCGCACCGGCCTCAGAGCACCAGCACCCGACCGGCCACGACGAGGTGGACCTCGTCGCACGCGGCGCCGAGGGTCTGGTTGACGGTGCCGAGGAGGTCGCGGAAGAGACGACCGGACCGGTGGGAGGGCACCACGCCGAGGCCGACCTCGTTGGTCACCAGCACGACTGGCCCGTCGGCCGCCGCCAGCGCCGCGACGGCGACGGTCAGGCGGGCCGACACCAGGGCGTGCACGTCGGCCGACGGCTGCTCCCACGCCTGCGCCTCGTCGAGCACGGCGGTCAGCCAGGTGCCGAGGCAGTCGACGAGCACGGCGCCCCCGACGGCCAGCGCGGCGCCGAGGTCGCGCGACTCCAGCGTGGTCCAGGACGCCGGGCGGCGCTCGCGGTGGGCGGCGACGCGGTCGGCCCAGTCGGGGTCGGTGTCCTCGTCGGTCGTCGGGCCGGGGGCGACGTACGTCACCGCGGGCGCGCCGGACAGCAGCTCCTCCGCGTGGCGCGACTTGCCCGAGCGCACCCCACCGGTCACCAGCACCTTCACGAGCGGACCCCTGACGTCGACAGCACCCAGGCCACAGCCTCGTCCACCGCTGCGACGGACGTGACGCCCGGGGGCGGCGGCGGACGGCGTACGACGACCACGGGAACGCCCAGCCGGGCCGCGGCGTCGAGCTTGGGGTGGGTGTGCGACCCGCCCGAGTCCTTGGTGACCAGCACGTCGGCGGCGTGGGAGCGCAGCAGCGCCAGCTCGCCGTCGAGCTCGTAGGGACCGCGGTCGCGCAGCAGCGTCCACGTCTCCGGGAGCGCCACCGACGGCTCGTCGACCACCCGCACCAGGGCCGCCGCCGACCCCAGCGGGCCGGTGAACGACCCCAGCGACTGCCGCCCCACGGTCAGGAACGGCCGCCTCCCCAGCGACGCCGTCACCCGGGCCGCCTCGTCGTGGGAGCCGACCAGGTGCCAGCCGGGCGTCGGCTCCCAGCCGGGCCGGGCCAGCCGCAGCAGCGGCACCCCGACCTCGGCGCAGGCCTGCGCCGCGTGTTCGGAGATGGTGGCCGCGAAGGGGTGGGTCGCGTCGACCACGACCGTCGGCGCGGTGGCGCGCAGGTGCGCGACCAGGCCGGCGGTCCCCCCGAACCCGCCGATCCGCACCTCCCCCACCGGCAGCCGAGGCCGTACGACGCGCCCCGCCAACGACGACAGCACCGCGACGTCCGCGTCGACGAGGGCCGCCGCCAGCGCGCGGGCCTCGCCGGTGCCCCCGAGCAGCAGCACGCTCACCGCGACGCCCCCGGCTCGAGCAGCCGCAGCCCCGCCGGCGGGCCGTCGAGCGCCAGCGCCAGCAGCGCGCCGACGTCGAGGTGCTCCTCGACCAGGTCGCCGAGCAGGTCGAGCCGCCGCTCCCGGCTGGCCGGGAAGCTGACCGTCGACGGGGCTCGCGCACCGCCCAGCGCCCGCGCCACCTCGCCGAGGAACGCCTGCCGGAACGCGTCGCCCTCCAGGCTGCCGTGCCACATCGTGCCGAACACCGCGCCCTCCCGCGCCCCGCCCAGGAACTCCTCGGCCGCGCCGCGGGTGATCCGGCCGTGGTGGATCTCGTAGCCCTGCGTGGACGCCCCCAGGGCCGACCCCGCGGGCAGGCGCAGCACCTTGTCGGCCGCGAAGTCGGTGCGCACGTCGAGCAGGCCCAGCCCCTCGACCGACGCACCCGCGGTGCCCTCGACCCCGGTCGGGTCGGCGACGGTGCGCCCCAGCATCTGGAACCCGCCGCAGATGCCGAGCACCGGTCGACCCGCCGCCGCGTGGGCGAGCACCGCGCGGTCCAGGCCGCGCGAGCGCAGCCAGGCCAGGTCGCTGATCGTCGCCCGGGTGCCCGGCAAGACCACGAGGTCGGCGTCCGCGACGTCGCGGGGATCGCTGGCGAAGACGACGTCGAGGTCGACCTCGAGCCCGAGGGCGTCGACGTCGGTGAAGTTGCTGATCCGCGGCAGCCGCACGACCACCACCTTCAGAGCCGCCTCCGACCCGGCCCGCCGCCCCTCGAGGTCGAGCGCGTCCTCGGAGTCCAGCCACAGGTCGGGGTCCCACGGCAGCACGCCGTGCACCGGGCGCCCGGTCAGCTCCTCGAGCTGGCGCAGCCCGGGCTCGAGCAGGCTGCGGTCGCCGCGGAACTTGTTGACCACGAACCCCGACACCAGTCGCTGGTCGGCCGGCTCCAGCAGCGCGACGGTGCCGAGCATGGCCGCGAAGACTCCCCCGCGGTCGATGTCGCCGACCACGACGGCCGCCATCCCGGCGTGCTGCGCCAGGCCCAGGTTGACGTAGTCGCTGGCCCGCAGGTTGATCTCCGCCGGGCTGCCCGCCCCCTCGGCGACGACGACCTCGAAGCGCGAGGCCAGGTCGTCGAAGGCGTCGTACGCCGCGCGCGCCAGGTGGCGCCGACCGTCGACGAAGTCGCGCGAGGACACCTCGCCCGCCGGCTGGCCCATCACCACGACGTGGCTGCGCATCTCGCCTCCGGGCTTGAGCAGCACGGGGTTCATCGCCGCCTCGGGCTCGGCCCGCGCGGCCAGCGCCTGCACCCACTGGGCCCGGCCGATCTCGGCGCCGTCGCGGGTGACCATCGAGTTGTTGGACATGTTCTGCGCCTTGAACGGCGCCACCCGCAGCCCCCGCCGCACCAGCGCCCGGCACAGCCCGGTCGTGACGACGCTCTTGCCGGCGTCGGAGGTCGTGCCCGCGACCAGCAGCGCCCCGGCGCGGCCCCCGCCGGACGGCCCTCCCCCGTCGGTCGAGCCCGTCGAGACCACGGCCCTCCTCACCGCCCCCGGCGGTTCTGCCCGAACCGGTGCGGCTCCAGCTCGCGCGGCAGCTCGCCGCCCTCACCGACCCAGCCGACCACCCGCTCGGTCGCCGTCGGGTCGAGCACGCCGCCGAGCCAGGTGTCCACCGGCCGCCGGCCGCCGGTGAAGTCACGCACCAGCACCACGTTGCTGCGGTCACACTGGTCGAGGCAGTCGACCACCCGCACCCGGACGCCGGCGACGCCGTCCATCGCCAGCAGCGCGTCGCGCTGGCCGTCGTGGTCGGTGCGGGGGTGCTTGTCCGTGCCGCAGCAGCAGTCGCGGCACAGCATCACGTCGCGGTCGGGCCGGGTCACGGCGCCACCTCCGGGTCGTCGGTCGAGCCCGTCGACACCCGTCGCAGCAGGAACACGTCCATCACCCAGCCGGCCGCCTCACGCGCCCGCTCCCGCGCGGCGTCGATCTCGCCGCG
This sequence comes from Marmoricola sp. Leaf446, assembly GCF_001424755.1. GTDB lineage: Bacteria > Actinomycetota > Actinomycetes > Propionibacteriales > Nocardioidaceae > Marmoricola. The sequence goes on along the minus strand of NZ_LMRF01000001.1, from coordinate 1,063,167 downwards.
GACGTCACCGACCCGGCCCGACACCAGCTCCTCGTGCGGGGTGCCGAGGTCGGCGCCCCACCAGATCCACCAGTCGTCGAGGCCGGCCAGCTCCAGCGAGCGGTTGAGCATCACCACGACGTTGTCCTGGCCCGACGCGACCGCCTCGGCGAGCCGGCGCCCGGTCGTGACGTGCATCGGCTGGCCCACCTCGTGGAGCACGATGGCGTGCCGGGCGGCGAGCAGCTGGATGCTGGAGATCCCGGGCACCACCTCGATCGCCAGCGGCACCCGCCCCCGGTCGCGGACCTGCTCCAGCACCCGGATGGTCGAGTCGTAGAACGCCGGGTCGCCCCACACCAAGAACCCCGCGTCGCCCTCGTGGTCGAGCAGCGCCTGCTCGAAGGCGGCGGCGCGGGCCTCGTGCCAGGAGGCCACGACCTCGGCGTACTCCTGGTCGGTGGCGGTGCGGTCGGGCCGGCGCTCGCGCACCGGGTCGTCCACGCGCACCACGCGCGCCGCGCCGTCCAGGTGACGCTCGAGCAGCCGCTCGCGGGCCGCCACCAGCGGGTCGTCGTGGCCGGCCCCGGACTTGTCGGAGACGACGAAGAAGTCGACCTCGCGCATCGCCCGGACCGCCTCGAGCGTCACCTGGTCGGGGTCGCCCGGCCCGACCCCGATCAGCCGGACCCGGCGCACCCCACCGGCGCCGGGTCGTGAGGGTGAGAGGGCGCTGGAGCGCCCCGTGGCACTCACGACTCCCGGTCCTCCAGGTCGCCCTCGAGGTCGAGGTAGACCTGCTGCATCTGCGCCAGCAGGTCGGCGTCGGGCGACTCCCACAGGCCGCGGTCGACGGCCTCGTGGAGCTTCTCCACGATGCCGCGCAGCGCCCAGGGGTTCGACTGCTTCATGAACGCCTGGTTGGTCTCGTCCAGGACGTACTCCTGCGCCAGCGCGGCGTACATCCAGTCGTGGACCACGCCGGTGGTGGCGTCGAAGCCGAACAGGTAGTCCACCGTGGCGGCGAGCTCGAACGCGCCCTTGTAGCCGTGGCGCTGCATCGCGCCGATCCAGCGCGGGTTGACCACGCGCGCCCGGAAGACCCGGTTGGTCTCCTCCTGGAGGGTGCGGGTGCGCACCGCGTCGGGCGTGGTCGAGTCGCCGACGTAGGCCTCGGGCGAGCTGCCGGTGAGCGCGCGGACGGTGGCGACCATGCCGCCGTGGTACTGGAAGTAGTCGTCGGAGTCGGCGATGTCGTGCTCGCGGGTGTCGATGTTCTTGGCCGCGACCTTGATGCGCCGGTAGTTGGTGCGCATGTCGTCGGCGGCCGCCGCCCCGTCGAGGTCGCGACCGTAGGCGAACCCGCCCCAGGCCGTGTAGACCTCGGCCAGGTCCTGGTCGTCGCGCCAGCTGCCGTTCTCGACGACCTGCAGGATGCCGGCGCCGTAGGACCCCGGCTTGGAGCCGAAGATCCGCGTCGTCGCGCGCCGCTGGTCGCCGTGCTCGGCGAGGTCGGCGCGGGCGTGGGCGGCCACGAAGTTCTGGTCCGCCGGCTCCTCCAGGGCGGCCACGAGCCGAACCGCGTCGTCGAGCATCGCCACCACGTGCGGGAAGGCGTCGCGGAAGAAGCCGGAGATCCGCACCGTCACGTCGATGCGGGGGCGTCCGAGCTCGTCGAGGGGCACGACGCGCAGCTCGTTGACGCGCCGCGAGGCCTCGTCCCACTCCGGGCGTACGCCGAGCAGGGCCAGCACCTCGGCGACGTCGTCACCGGAGGTGCGCATCGCGCTGGTGCCCCACACCGAGAGGCCGACCGACTCGGGGTAGCCGCCGGTGTCGTCGAGGTAGCGCTGCACCAGCGACTCGGCCATCGCCTGCCCGGTGCCCCAGGCCAGCCTGGAGGGCACCGCGCGCGGGTCGACGGTGTAGAAGTTGCGGCCGGTCGGCAGCACGTTGACCAGCCCGCGCAGCGGCGAGCCCGAGGGCCCGGCGTGGACGAAGCCGCCGTCGAGGGCGTGCAGCACGGCGTCCAGCTCGTCGGTCGTACGCCGCAGCCGCGGCACCACCTGCGTGGCGGCGAAGGACAGCACGTCCTGGACCAGCGGGTCGTCGTGCAGCCCCGCCACCGCCGCGGGCGACCAGTCGGCGTCCGCGAGCCGCTGCACCAGGTCGCGCGCCTGGGCCTCGATCTCGTCGACGGCGGTGACCGCCTCGGCGCCCTCCTTGAGGCCGAGCGCGGAGCGCAGCCCCGGGACCGCCTTGGAGTCGCCGCCGAAGACCTGCGAGGCCCGCAGCATCGCGAGCACGAGGTTGACCTCGGCCCCGGCCTCGGGCGCCTGGCCGAGCACGTGCAGCCCGTCGCGGATCTGGGCGTCCTTGATCTCGCACAGCCAGCCGTCGACGTGGAGGATGAAGTCGTCGAACTCCTCGTCGTCGGGCCGCTCGTCCAGGCCGAGGTCGCGGTGCATCTCGGCGGCGTGCATCAGCTGCCAGATCTCGCCGCGGACGGCCGGCAGCTTGGCCGGGTCCATCGCGGCGATGTTGGCGTGCTCGTCGAGCAGCTGCTCGAGACGCGCGATGTCGCCGTAGGACTCCGCGCGCGCCATCGGCGGGATCAGGTGGTCGACGATGGTGGCGTGGGCGCGGCGCTTGGCCTGCGCGCCCTCCCCCGGGTCGTTGACCAGGAAGGGGTAGATCAGCGGCAGGTTGCCGATCGCGGCGTCGGTGGCGCAGGCGGCCGAGAGCGCGGCGTTCTTGCCGGGCAGCCACTCCATCGAGCCGTGCTTGCCGAGGTGGACCACGGCGTCGGCGCCGAACCCGCCCGCCTCCGGGCGCGCCGCCAGCCAGCGGTAGGCCGCGAGGTAGTGGTGGGAGGGCGCCAGGTCGGGGTCGTGGTAGATCGCGACGGGGTTCTCGCCGAACCCGCGCGGCGGCTGGATCAGCAGCACCACGTTGCCGGCCGTGATGGTGGCCAGCACGATCTCGCCGGCGTCGTTGACGAACAGCCGACCCGGCGCGGGGCCCCACGCCTCGACCATGCCGGACTTGAGGCCGGCGTCGAGGTCGGCGGTCCAGGCGGCGTACTGCTCGGGCGTGATGCGGACGTGGGCGTCGGTGAGCTGCGCGTTGGTCAGCCACTCCTCGTCCTGCCCGCCGGCCGCGATGAGCGCGTGGATCAGCGCGTCGCCGGCCTCGGTGTCGTCCTCGAGGTCGAGCCCCGGGATCGCCCCCGGGCCGCCGAGGTCGTAGCCCGCGTCGCGCATCCGGCGCAGCAGCCGGATCGTGGAGACGGGGGTGTCGAGGCCGACGGCGTTGCCGACGCGGGAGTGCTTGGTGGGGTACGCCGACAGCATCAGCGCCACCTTCCGCTCGGGCGCGGGGACGTGGCGCAGCCGGGCGTGGGCGACCGCGATGCCGGCCACCCGGGCGGCCCGCTCGGGGTCGGCGACGTAGCGCGGCAGGCCGTCCTCGTCGATCTCCTTGAACGAGAACGGCGCGGTGATGATGCGGCCGTCGAACTCGGGGATCGCCACCTGGGTGGCGGAGTCGAGCGGGCTGACGCCGTCGTCGCTGGCCTCCCACTCGGCGCGGCTGCTGGTCAGGCACAGGCCCTGCAGGATCGGGATGTCGAGCGCGGCCATCCGCTCCACGTCCCACGCCTCGTCGTCGCCGCCGGCGCTGGCGGTCGCGGGCTTGCTGCCGCCGGCCGCGAGCACGGTCACGACCAGGGCGTCGAGGCTGCCGAGCGCGGCGTACAGCTCGTCGGGGGCGGTGCGCAGCGAGGAGGAGAAGATCGGCACGCCGACCGCCTGGCCGGTCGCGTCGACCGCGTCGGCCAGCGCGTGCGCGAACGCGGTGTTGCCCGAGACCTCGTGGGCCCGGTAGTAGAGGATGCCGACCCGCGGCAGGTCGCGCGCGCCCTCGCCGGTCGAGCCCGTCGAGACCCGCTCGGCGACCCCCCACGCCGCCACCTCGGCGGGCGCCTCGAAGCCCTCGCCGGTGAGCAGCACGGTGTCGGAGAGGAAGGCGTGGAGCTGGGCGAGGTTCGCCGGGCCGCCCTCGGCGAGGTAGCGGTGGGCCTCGGCGGCCACGCCCATCGGCACGGTGGAGAGCTCCATCAGCTCCGCGCTGGGCTGCTGCTCGCCGCCCAGCACCAGCATCGGCATGCCGGTGGCGCGGATGCGCGCGAAGCCCGAGCACAGGTCGGTCGGCGAGCCGAGGATGCGCCCGACGACGAGGTCGGCGCCCTCGATCACCTCGGCCATCGACTGGTGGCCGGGCCGGGAGGGGTTGGCCCAGACGTAGTCGGCCCCCGAGGCCCGCGCGGAGAGCAGGTCGGTGTCGGAGGTGGAGAGCAGCGCGATGCGCGGAGAGGTCACGTGGACGGTCCTCCTCGGGGTTCTCGCCCCGGTGGTCGGAAGTCCCGTGGCCAGTGTCTGGCTGGACCGCCCGACTCTTGTCGGGTCGGCCTCACAGTGGCGGAACCGCCCCGGAGTCACACCGGGTTCCTGGGTCCACGAGACGCGTGGGGCCACCCTAAGGGACGCCACCGCCGGCTGGCGCCGCCTCCTAGGGTGGGGCCCGTGACCGCCGGGGCCAGTGCGACCGCCGCCGCCCCCGGACGGGTCAACCTGATCGGCGAGCACCTCGACTACCTGGGCGGTCGCTGCCTGTCCCTGGCCCTGGAGCGGCGTACGACGGCCACGGTGACCCTGCGCGGGGACGACCGGGTCCTGGTGCGCAGCGGTCGACGGACCTGGCAGGGGTCGGTCACCGACCTGGTGCCCGGCGCGGTCCCCGGCTGGCCGGCGTACGCCGCGGGCGTGCTGTGGGCGCTCGGCGTGCGCCGCGGGGTCGACGTCGCGATCAGCAGCGACCTGCCGAGCGGTGCCGGGCTGTCGAGCTCGGCGGCCCTGTCGAGCGCGGTCGCGCTGGCGCTCGACGCGGCGCTCGACCTCGGGCTGTCACGCGGCGAGCTGGCGGAGGTCGCCTACCGCGCCGAGTCGGAGATGGTCGGCGCCCCGACCGGTCGGCTCGACCAGCTGGTCTCCCTGGCCGCCGAGCCGGGCCGGGCGCTGCTGGTGGACTTCGCGGGCGAGCGACCGACCTGGGAGGTGCTCCCCTGCCGGCCCGACGGGTCGGGGCTCGCGCTGCTGGTCGTCGACACGCGGGTTCGCCACGACATGCGGGTGGGCGGCTACGGGGAGCGGCGCGCCGAGTGCGAGGCGGCGGCCCGGCGGCTCGGCGTACGGCTGCTCGCGGACGCGGCGGCGCTGCCCGACCTCGCGGACCGCCTCGCGGGCCTGCCCGACCTGCTGGCCCGGCGTGCCCGGTTCGTGACCGAGGAGGTCGCGCGGGTCGGCGCCGTGGCCGCCGCCCTGCACGCGGGCGACTGGGACGCGCTCGGGCCGCTGCTCGACGCCGGCCACGCCGGGGCACGGGACGACCTGCAGATCTCCTGCCCCGAGCTCGACCTGGCGGTGGCGACCGTGCGGGGCGCCGGGGCGACCGCGGCCCGGATGACGGGCGGCGGGTTCGGCGGCTCGGCGGTCGCGCTCGTGCCGCCGGCGTCGGTCGAGCGCGTGACGCGGGCGGTCGGCGCGGCGTTCGAGGAGCGCGGCTGGACCGCGCCCCAGGTCTTCGCCACCGCGGCGGGCCGCGGCGCGGAGGTGCTCAGGCGGGGCCGGGCCGCACCACCGGCTTGATGGTGCCGGGGTCGGTGCGGGCCGCCGACAGCGCCTCGGCCACCTGGTCGAGGCCGTAGCGGCCGGTCACCAGCCGGTCGAGCTCGACCTGCCCCGAGGCGGCGAGGGCGATGGCGGTGGGCCAGGTGTCGGCGTACCGGAAGACGCCGGTCACCCAGAGCTCGCGCTCCTGGATCAGCGACAGCGGCAGCGCCACGTCGGACCCGCCCATGCCCACCAGCACCACCCGGGCGGCCGGGGCGAGGGCGGGCAGCGCGGCGAGCAGCGCCGGGCCGTGGCCGGAGCACTCGACCAGCACGTCGGGGAGGAACCCGTCGGGCAGCGCCTCCTCGGGCGCGCTCACCGTGGCCGTCGCTCCCAGCTCGCCGGCCACGGCGAGGCGATCGGGGTTGACGTCGGTGACCACGACGTCGGCCGCGCCCTGGGCGCGCGCCACCTGCACGACGAGCAGCCCGACCGGGCCGGCGCCGGTGACCAGCACGCGCGACCCCGCGGTCACGCCCGCCTTGCGGCACGCCCAGACGGCCACCGAGAGCGGCTCGAGCAGCGCGGCGGCGTCGTCGCTCACGTTGTCCGGCACCGGGTGGGCGAACAGCTCGTGGACCGCGACGACCTCGGCGAAGGAGCCGTCGACCGGCGGGGTGGCGTGGAAGCTCATCGCCTCGCACAGGTTGTAGCGGCCGGCGAGGCACTGCGGGCAGGCGAGGTCCGGCTCACCGGGCTCGATCGAGACCCGCTGGCCCACGTGGCGCCGCGTGACCTCGGACCCGACCGCGACCACGACGCCGGACGCCTCGTGCCCCAGCACCAGCGGCTGCTCGACGACGTAGCTGCCGATCCGACCGTGCTCGTAGTAGTGCACGTCCGACCCGCACACGCCCACCGAGGCCACCCGCACCAGCACCTGGTGGGGTCCGGGCTCCGGCACCGGGCGGTCCTCGACGACGAGGTCGCCGGTCCCGCGCAGCACGCTCGCGCGCATCGTCCTCCCGAGCTGGATGTCCACTCCCCTGCCTCCCGACCACGTGACCGGCGTCACGTCTCGCGGCCAGTCTCGGCCGGAGCGGGCCGTACGCCGAGCCCGGGGACCTCGCCCCGGCTGCCCGGTCGGTGACCGGGTGGGCGGCTACGTCTTCGGGATCTCGCTGGCGTCGAAGTCGATGTCGATGCCGCGGCCGCCGCCCGAGCCCTGCGAGGTCACCTCGAGCGGGTAGTCCTCGCCACCGACGGTGACCTGGCAGGTGGTGGAGTCGTCGTCGGCCTCCAGCCCCTCGGGGCACGACACCTCCTCGACGTCCCACCCGCGCAGCCTTAGGGTGCTCTCCACCGCGCCGGCGACGTCGCTGCCCATGCTGCCCGCCGAGCAGCCGACCCCGAGGAGCATCGCTGCGGCCACGCCGCCGGCCGCGAGCACGCGCCGTGCCTCAGTCATGGTGTGCCTGGGTGGGCAGCTGCACGTGTCTCTCCCTGCGATCGGCGAGCTGCGACGAATGTAGGGCGGCGGGGCTAGTGTCCGGGCCGTGATGGAGAGCTCCGCCAGGCGGGAACCCGACACGCACACCGTCTCGCCCGTGCGCCAGGGCGTCACGCTGGTCGTGGCGGTCGTGTTCGGCGCGGCCGCGGTGTGGCGCCTGGTGGGTCACCTCCGCGGCACCGTGACGTCCTCGGCGCCGGACGTCGTCGGCACCGTCCTCCTCACGCTGCTGGCCGTCGTCCTGGTCGGCGGCGCCGTGCTGCTGCGCCTCAACCGCTACACCGTGGACGACGACCGGGTCACCCAGCAGGTCGGCGGCCACCACCGGACCCTGCCGCTGGAGCCGGAAACCGAGATCCGGCTGCGGCGCGAGCTCCGCGGCGCCGAGGGCGCCCACCCGGTGTGGACGCTGCGGATGTCGCGCCCCGGCGAGGCCCCGATCATGATCGACCAGGTCGGCGCACCCGACTTCGAGTCGGTCCTCGCCCACGTGGCCGAGGCAGGCGCCCGTCACCCCGAGCTGCTCGCCGACGACACCCTGGCGGCGGTCCTCGACGACCCCACGCTCCTCGACGCCTCGGCCGCCGAGGTCGCGGTCGCCGTGGACGACGTACGCCGCTCCCGCTGACCGGCTCGTCACGTCGCGTGGTGCTGCTGGGACCTAGCCCGTCGGCCCGAACCGCTCGACCCGGATCGCGTCGGGGGGCAGGCCGCACTCCTGCAGCAGCGTCTCGGCGTACGACGCGAACCGGGCCGACCCGCACACGAAGGCCACGTCGACGCCGGCGAGCAGCGGCGTGACCTCCTCGGCCGTCGGCGCACCCGCACGACGTCCGTCGACGTTCGCCCGGGTCCAGGCGATGCTCGCGCCGGCGGCGGCCAGCTCCTCGGCGTACGGCAGGTGGCCGGGGGCACGCCCGACCGCGACCACGCGCAGCAGGTCGGTGCGCCCGAGCCGGAGGGCGGCGCGCTGCATGCTGACGGCCGGGACGACGCCGGTGCCGCCGACCAGGCACAGCGCGGGGGTGGTGGTGTCCCAGGCGAACCAGCGCCCGAGCGGGCCGCGCACCTCGAGCACGTCGCCGACCTCGAGCACCTCGGCGAGGAACTCCGAGACCTCGCCGTCGGGCAGCTTCTCGACCAGCAGCTCGAGCAGCGGGTCGTCGGGGTCCGAGGCGAGGCTGTAGGACCGCTGCGCGGTGTAGCCGTCGGGCGCGCGCAGCCGCACCAGGTGGTGCTGGCCCGGCCGGTGCCGCTGCCGCTCGTCGGGCTCGAGCCGGAGCCGCACCGTGTCGGCCGTCGGCCGGTCGACCTCGACGACCCGCGCCTCGGTCCAGGCGGTGGGCCGGGCCGTCACCTCGTCGATCGCGCTCACGGGCTCAGTCGCCCTGGTAGCGCTGCTCGACCCACGGGTCGCCGCGGTCGTGGTAGCCGTTGCGCTCCCAGAACCCCTGCTGGTCGTGGTCGAGCAGCTCGATGCGGGAGACCCACTTGGCCGACTTCCAGAAGTACAGGTGCGGCACCAGCAGCCGTGCCGGTCCGCCGTGCTCGCGGCTCAGCGGCTGCCCGTCGGCCTCCCACGCCACCCACGCCCTGCCGCCGCGCAGGTCGGCGAGCGGCAGGTTGGTGGTGTAGCCGCTGCTGGAGTGCACCAGCGCGTACGCCGCCTCCGGTCGCGGGCCGGCCTGCTCCAGCAGCACGTCGACGCTCACGCCGCGCCAGGTCATGTCGAACTTCGACCAGGTGGTGACGCAGTGGATGTCTCCGGCGTACGTCGACCGCGGCAGCGCCAGCAGCTCGTCCCACGACCAGGTGCTCGGCCGCTCCACCAGCCCGTCGACGCCCAGCTCGAACTGCTCGGTCCTGACGGTCGGGGTGGCCTCGGCCGTCAGGGTCGGCCAGCCGTCGCCGACGTCGTACTGCCCCGGCGGCAGCCGGTCGCCCTGCTGCCCCCGCCGCTTGCCCGTGAAGCCGCGGGTGACCCGGCCCGTCACGGGGCCGACCTGTCGTGGGGAGGGGTGGCTGCGCACATGGGGCCATCCTCCCAAAGGAGGTCTGCGCCGTCCTGTCGACTCTCCCACCCGAGCGCGACGGCGGGGTGGGAGGGCGGGGCGTCGTGGTCCCCACCGCGTCACTCCCCCACCGTGAACACCGCCGTCAGCACGTGCCGTTCCCTGGCCCCGACGGCAACCATGAGGCCGGCGGCCTCCTCGAGGTCGACCACGTCCGTGATCAGGTGTCCGCGGATGTCGCTCGCCCGCGACCGCAGCAACCGCACGGTCTCCCGCGAGAGCCGGGCGCGGTCCCAGAAGGGCGCAGCGCCCCGCGGCACGCGGCCGATCTGGGCGCAGACGAGGCGCAGGCCGTTGTGGTGGAACTCCGTGCCGAGCCGCACGTCGTCGGCGCCGCCGGTGTAGAACGCCAGGTCGACGACCGTGCCCTGGGGACGCAGCACCCGGAGCGCCGTGCCGAGGGCGAAGGACCGGCCGCGGCACTGGAACACGACATCAGCGCCGTGGTCGCCGGGGCCGTGGCGCCAGCGGGTCTTCAAGGTCCGGGCGGGGTCGTCGGTGGAGGACGCGTCCTCGACGTCGTGCAGCGTCCCGAGGCCCAACGCCGAGGCCACCGCGAGCCGGCGCTCGTCGGGGTCGACCACCACGACCTCCGCCGCGCCGTGCTCGGCGGCCAGCAGCGCGGTGAACAGACCGATCACGCCGGCGCCGACCACCACCACCAGCCGCCCGCGCACGCCGTCGCCGAGATCGGTCGTGCCCGGGCCCACGACGTCGGCAGCCGCATGGAGCAGCCCGTTGACGCAGATCGGGCCCATGTGGGCGACGTACACGCCCAGCAGCGGGTCGAGGTCCGAGGGCAGCGGCACGACGTGCTCGCGGACGGGGTCGCTGACGTGCGCGGTCGCGTGGCCGTACGGCGTGGCCACCATGTGGCCCACCGAGAAGGCCGGCGTGCGCGACTCCGCGACGCGGGCGACCTCCATGTAGCCCAGCCGGGTCACCGGGTACGCCGCGTCGTGGCCCGCCGCGAACAACCCGAGCTCGGGGTCGAAGGTCGACTCCAGTGCCGGGTGCTCGCCCTTGACGAAGGCCAGCTCGGTGCCGGCCGACAGCCCGGTGGCGACCGTCTCCAGCAGCAGGCCACCCTCGGGCACGTCGGGCAGCTCCTCGGTGACCAGCTCCAGCTGGCCGGGCGCGGAGAGCACCAGGTTGCGCCGCTTCACCGGGTCACCCCCGCCGGCGCGAGCACGTCGTCGAGCCGCACCGGCGCGCCCGTGCGGGCCGACTCGGCGACCGACCAGGCGACGGCGTGGCTGCGCAGCGCGTCGGCGTACGGCGCACTGGCGGCCTCCCGCTCGCCGCGCACCACCTCGACGAACTCGCGGTCGACCACCAGCTTGGGGTCCTCGGTCGGGGTACGCCCGGTGCGGCCGTCCGCGTCCACGAACGCCGCCCCGGTCTCGTCGATCTCGGTCACCAGGCCACGGCTGAAGAGGTGCAGCGCGGCGCGGTGCTTGGCGTCGAGCAGCGAGGTCGCGGTCAGCGAGGCGACCACGCCGCTGGCGAACCGCAACGTCGCCACGGTGGCGTCGTCGACGTCGCCTCGGTCGCCCTCGAAGTCGCGCACCGGCTGGCTCTCCGGGACCCGCACACCGGCGGCGTACACCTCGGTCACCTCGCCCAGCAGCAGCCGGGCGAGGTCGACGACGTGGGTCAGCTGCTCGACCACCTGGCCGCCGGAGCGGTCGGTGTGGGCCCACCAGCCGACGGGCGGGCGCTTGTCGAGCCAGTAGCCCGCGGCGAGGTACGCCGGAGCGACGGCCAGCCGCGCGCGCACCTCGGGCAGCACGTCGGAGCAGCGCCAGTGGTAGCCCGTCGCCGTCGCGAGTCCCTCCTCGGCGACCAGCCCGGCGAGCTCGCGGGCGACAGCGAGGTCGGCGCCGACCGGCTTCTCCACGAACATCGGCAGCCCCCGGGCGATCACCGCCCGCTCGGGGTCGCCGTGGGCGAACGGCGGCACGCAGACGTACGCCGCGTCGAGCGGCCCGGCCTCCAGCGCCTCCTCGACGTCCGAGAACGCCCGCGCGCCGGCGAGGTCGGCCAGCGCGTCGGCGCTGGCCCGCACCGGGTCGGCCACCGCCACCACCTCGACGCCGTCCAGCGCGGACAGCACCTCGACGTGGCGTCGGGCCACTCCCCCGGCTCCCAGCATGGCCACGCGCACGGTCATCGGTTCTCCTTCAGCAGCAGGTCGTAGAGGTCGAGGTAGCTCGCCGCCATCGCGGCGGGCGTCCAGGGCGCCGCCGCGGCGCGGCAGTCGTCGGGGTCGATGCGGTCCAGCAGGCCCAGGGCGCGGACGAGCCCGTCCTCGTCGTCGTGGAGGTAGCCGGTGACGCCGTGCTCGACCAATGACGGCAGCACGCCCTGGGGCGTCGCGACGACCGGGACGCCGCGGAAGAGCGCCTCCACCACACCGGTCGCGCCGGGCTCGGGCCAGCGGTTGGGCGCGAGCAGCGCCCGGGCGGTCCGCAGCAGCCGCTCCTTCTCGCCGCCTGCCACGCCACCCACCCAGCGCACCGCGTCGCCGTCGACGAGCGGGGCGACCTCGTCGCGCCAGTAGACCGCGTCGGGGTGGCCGTCGAGGCTGCCGTCCGCGAGCCGTCGCTCCAGCTCGTCGGGGTCGCCGATCCCGGCGACCGGCCCGGCGAGCACCAGGGGCACGCCCGCGGCGCGGGCGATGCGGGCGGCGGTGTCCTGGCCCTTGTCGCGTGTGATCCGGGCGAGCACGAGCACGTGGTCGCCGGTCTCGGTCGGGCCGTCGTACGGCTCGGGGAGGGGGGCGGCCAGCGGCACGACCCCCAGGGTCTGCTCCTGCAGGCGGCGCGGCGCCCGGTCGAGCTGGGACTGCGAGACGGCGGCGAACCGCACCCGGCCGCGGCCGTCGAAGGTCTCGTAGAAGTCGGGGTGCTTGCGCAGGTCCCAGTGCAGCGTCTGCAGCACTGGCGGGGCGCTCGTGCCCATCGCGCCGAGGACCGCTGGGCCGACCACCTCGAGGTGGTCGTGCACCAGGTCGACCTCGAGGTCGCGCAGCGCCGTGGTGACGGCGTGCATGTAGGCGTGGGTGATGCCCGAGACCCGGTTGTACGGCGCCGCCACCTGCGCGAACCGACCCTCGGGCAGCCCGAACACGTGGCCGTCGGCCTCGAGGGTGCTCGTGCCGACGGTGGCGAGCACGACGCGTACGCCGGCCCGGCGCAGCTCGGGCACCAGGGTCGCCACCACCGTCTCGATGCCGCCGTAGCCCGTCGGCGGCACCGGGAGCCAGGGCCCCGCGTTGACCAGGACGCTGCGCACCTGGCTCACGCCGGCGCCCGGGTCCGGCGCTGGTAGGCCGCGACCGTGGCCATGGGCGGCCGCTCGCCCACCGACACGTCGGTCGTGACGGGCCGGAACCCCTCGCCGTCGCGCACGAACTGCGTCAGCAGCGGCGACACCTCCTCGGCCAGCACGATCCGGCCGTGCCGCTCCAGGCGGGACAGCAGCGCGAGGTGGACCTGCGCCCCCATCCGGCCCAGCGCGTCGATGTCGGAGTTGCGGTGCCGCCGTACGCCGAGGTCGACCTGCGCCATCGCACCGAGACCGTCGCGCTCGACGACGTCGACCAGCATCGCGATCTCGACGCCGTAGCCCGCGACGAACGGGATCTGCTCCAGCAGCCCGCGTCGGGCGGCGTACTCCCCGGCCAGCGGCTGCACCACACCCGCGAGCACCGGCCAGTGCAGGTTGAGCAGCGGCCGGGCGACCAGCTCGGTGACCCTCCCGCCACCGGCGGGGAGCACGACGTCGCCGGAGTGCAGCGGCCGGTCGTAGAACGCCTTGACGAAGTCCACGCCCGGGTCGGTCAGGAGGGGTCCGAGCAGGCCGACGACGAACTGGGGGTCGAAGTCGCGCAGGTCGGCGTCGACGTAGGCGACCACGTCGCCGGTCGTCACGTGCAGCGCCTTCCACAGCGCCTCGCCCTTGCCGGTCCGGTCGCCCAGCTCGGGCAGCACGTCGGCCTGGTGGTGGACCACCGCCCCGGCTCGCCGCGCCACCGCAGTGGTGTCGTCGGCGCTGTGGGAATCGAGGACCACGATCTCGTCGACGAGTGGGACCGCATCCACCAGCGCCTCGCGGATGGCGGTGACGATGAGCCCGACGGTGGCGGCCTCGTCCCGGGCCGGCAGCACCACGCTCACGCGGGTGCCTGCCTTCTCCCGGGCCAGCTGTGCTGCGGTCCACGAGTCCGAGCGGTAGGACCGTCTGGCGGTCCATCGACGTACGTCTTCCCTCATCCCACAGCCCTCCCAGGTCTGACCGGTGCGAAGACGTACCCGTACGCGCAGACCGCAAGCCCCACCCCGCACCTCCTGCAGGCGTCCGGCAGAAGAACACCCGGGGCGGGTGTGGCGGGTGGGGCTGAGGTGCGGATGGGACTCGTCCGGCCTAACCCAGGCGGGCGTCGGTGGCGGCGTCGGGACCGTCGGAGTAGCGCTCCAGGACCTGCGCGAACAGCGGCTCCTCGGGGTCGGCCCGCACGAACAGCGTCATCGAGGAGCGCAGCTTGACCGCGTCGATGCCGCCGAGCACGCCCGTGGCGGTCGCGTCGGGCGGGAGGGCGAGCAGCGCCTCGCAGCACTCCCGCAGCCGTGGGCCGAGCACCGGGTGGGCGAGGTAGGCGCGGGCCTCGGCGAGGTCGGCGACGGCGTACCGCTGCGCCATCTCGCTGTGCCCCAGCCCCGACACCTGCGGCAGCACGAACCACATCCAGTGGCTCGTCTTGCGGCCGGCGCGCAGCTCGGCCAGCGCCCGGTCGTAGGTGCCGCCCTCGTCCTGCGCGGCGACGAACCGCTCGAGGTCACTCACGAGCCGGAGCCGGAGCCGGCGCTCGTGGCCTGGGCGAGCGTCGCGCCCTCGGCCATCAGCTCGCCGCCGCGCTCGTAGTCCTCGTCGCGCTCGTGGGTGAGCACGCCGACCAGCCGGCCGGCCGCGTCGGCGTACCAGACCGTGAACGCGCCGTCACCGTGGTCGACGGTCTCGGCGTGGTCGTAGCCGTCGCCCCAGGCGGAGTACTTCAGGGTGTGCTCGCCGATGTCGCTCCAGAAGCCGGGCACCTCCGACCACTCCTCCGGCGAGTCCGAGGACCCCTCGCCCGAGCCGTACGCCGCGGCGTTGCGGCCGGCGGTCCGGCCCATCGCCTCCGCGTCGTACCAGTGCTCGACCGACAGCGCCCGGCCCGCGACCGGGTGCTGCGACTTGGCGACGTCGCCCGCCGCCCAGACCCGCTCGTCGGAGGACTGCATCGACGCCTCGACGAGCACCCGGTCGTCCTCGGTCGTCAGCGACGAGTCCAGCAGCCCGGTCGACGGAGCGACCCCGACGGCCACGAGCACGAGGTCGGCCTCGACCTCGGAGTCGTCGTCGAGCCGCACCGTCGCGGGGGCGCCGATCGAGGTCACCTCGCGCTCCGTGCGCAGCTCCACCCCGGCGTCGCGCAGCCACCCCGCGATCCGCTCCCCCGCCCAGTCGCCGAGCCGCGCCGCCTGGGGCGCGGGCTCCGGGGTCACCAGCGTGGTGCGCACCCCGCGCCCGGCCAGCGAGGCCGCCGCCTCGCACCCGATGAAGCCCGAGCCGACCACCACGGCCGAGGAGGCCGAGCCGAGCGCCTCGACCAGCTGCTTGCCGTGCTCGAGCGTGCGCAGCGGGAACACCCGGGCACCGGCCTCGACGCCGTCGAGCTCGACCGGGGACGCGCCGGTCGCCACCACGAGCCGCTCGTAGGACAGCGACCCGCCGTCGTCGGTGCTGACCCGGCGGCTGCCGGTGTCGACGCCGGTGACGCGGGTGCCGAGCCGCAGGTCGACCTGCTCGAACGCGGCGAGGTCCTCGTCGTCCTCGAGCACGGGCGTCGGCTCGGGGGCCTCCTCGCCGGCGAGGACCGACTTCGACAGCGGCGGGCGCTGGTAGGGCTCGTCGCGGTCGGCGGAGAGCAGCACGACGGGGCCGGCCCCACCGGCGCGGACGTAGGCGGTGGCGGCGTGGACGCCGGCGGGGCCGCTGCCGAGGACGAGCAGGCCGGCGGACTCGGGAGACGAGGAAGAGGAGGGGGTGGAGGTCATGTCCGCCACGTACCCCCTTTGACCGGCGAACCCCCGGCGCACCTACCCCCGCGTGAAGGTCAGCACGGCCCCGACGATCCCGGGGAGCAGCCCCAGCGCGAGCCACGGGGAGATCGGCGACCTCCGGTGGATCAGCATCCCGCAGGCCACGGCGAGCACCCCGATCAGCGAGGCGATCACGTTGGCGCCGATCCGGGCGTCGAGCCGGTCGGCGTCGGAGAAGTAGGCGATGAACACCGCGCCGACGGACAGGTGCAGGATCGTGGAGACGGCCAGGATCGAGATCACCCAGGTCTGCACCCGCGTCAGCGACTCCATCGACCCCTGCGACCGCTGGTGGTGGGCGTGCAGGTCGGCGGGGTCGAGCAGGTGCCGCGACCGCTTGGGCGCGACGGGGCGGGACGACGGGTCGCTCATGGGGTGACGCTCACGCCCCCATCGTCCCACGCACCCCCGCTCGCGCCGGTCGGGCCCGTCGCGACCCCACCGCCGCCAGCGCGAAGATCACCGGCCACAGCGCGAGCCGCTCCAGCGCCCCGGCGCCCGGCGCTCCGAGCACGAACCCGAGGGCGGCGAGCGCGGTCACCGCGCCGGTGGCCAGCACGGCCCCGGCGAGCAGGCGGTGCCGGCGTCGCAGCCGGACCCCGAGCAGGCACAGCGCGAGCGGCTGCGCGACGAACAGCGGCGCGGCGACGAGGAAGTGGAGCCCGGGGTCCTGGTCGACCGGCGCCAGGCCGACCGCCGCCGAGCTGAGCCCGGCCACGACCAGGAGCACCGTCACGACGCGTCCCAGTCGCGGGGCGAGCAGTCCCGCCCCGAGCGCGAGCAGCAGCCCGGTGCCGACGAAGGTGGCGTTCATCAGGTCGTGCCACGGCGAGCAGGACCGGGGGTCGCAGGTCAGGGCGCCCAGGTCGCTCACGGTGTCGCGGCCCAGCCGGTAGTCGCCCGTCGTGGCGGCGGCCACGACCAGCTCCAGCACGACGTACGCCGGCCGCACCAGCCACAGCGCCGCACCCCAGGCCAGTCGTCGCTCCACACCGGTGAGCATCCCCCACCGGCGGTGGTGCCCCCGGCCAGGCGCGGCCGTCCACGGGGAGGGGTACGCCGCTGCGAGCGAGGTAAGCCTTGCCTTACCCTGGGGCCCCGCCCCTCCCCGTCGACGAGGAACCCGCATGCGCACCCGACTCCTGGCCCTGTTCGCCGCTGCCCCCGTGCTCCTGACGACCGCCGGGTGCGGGGTGTTCTCCTCCGGGGGCGGCGAGGACGCGGACCTGCAGGTCTACTCGGCCCGGCACTACGACCTGGAGAAGGCGTTCGCCGACTTCACCGAGGAGACCGGCACCACCGTGGAGTTCCTCTACGGCGACGACGCCGAGCTGCTGCAGCGCCTCGAGGCCGAGGGCGAGGACTCCCCCGCCGACCTGTTCGTGACCGTCGACGCCGGCATGCTGTGGAAGGCGGGCGAGGACGGCGTCCTCGCGCCGCTGGACTCCCCCGTCCTCGAGCAGGCCGTGCCCGAGGACCTGCGCGACCCGGAGGGCCGTTGGGCCGGCCTGGCGATGCGCGCGCGCACGCTGATGTACGACCCCGACCAGGTCGACCCGGCCGACTTCGACCCCGTCGACAGCTACGCCGGGCTGGGCGACCCGAAGTGGAAGGGCCGGCTGTGCATGCGCGACGAGACCTCGTCCTACGTGCAGTCGCTCGTGGCCAGCCTGATCGACCTCCAGGGCCGCGACAAGGCGCTGCGGACCGTGGAGGGCTGGGTCGCCAACGACGTCCAGATCATGAGCAACGACGTCGAGCTGCTCGAGACCATCGACGCCGGTGGGTGCGAGGTCGGCATCACCAACCACTACTACCTCGCCCGGCTGATGGAGGAGGACCCCGACTTCGGGGTGAAGCCCTACTGGGCCAGCCAGGAGGGCGAGGGCACCCACGTCAACATCTCCGGCGCCGGCGTGGTCGAGGGCTCCGACGCCCCGGCGGCGGCACGCGAGCTGATGGAGTGGCTGGCCACCGACGGGCAGAGCGACTTCGTCGACGGCAACCACGAGTTCCCGGTCAACCCCGAGGTCGAGCCCGAGGAGCTGATCGCCGGGTTCGGCGAGTTCGACCGGATGCCGGTCGACGCGGCGGCGTACGGCTCGCGCAACGCCGAGGCGGTCGAGCTGCTCGACGAGGCGGGCTACCGGTGACCCCGGGCGCGCCGCGTCGTGGCTGAGCTGCTCGCGGACCCCGCTCCCGCCCCCGTACGCCGGAGCCGGCCGGCCGGCTCCGGGAGGCCGCTGTGGTCGCTGGCGGTGGTCGTCCTGGCCGCGCTCGTCGCCAGCCCGGTCGTGGCCGTCACCGTCCAGGCGCTGGCCCAGGGCCGGGTCGACCTGCCGGGCGGGATCGGCGCGATGGTGCTCACCACCGTCGGCCTGCTGCTCGGCGTCGGCCTCGGCACCGCGGTGCTCGGCACCGGCCTGGCGTGGCTGGTCGCGGCCCACGAGTTCCCGGGTCGCCGGGTGCTCGAGGTGCTGCTCGTGCTGCCGCTGGCGATGCCGGGCTACGTGCTCGGCTTCGTGTTCCTGTCCACCTTCGACTTCGCCGGTCCGGTGCAGTCCACGCTGCGCGCGGTGCTCGGCGAGGCGGCGCCGGCGCTGCCCGTGCGCTCGCTCGGCGGCGCGGTCGTCGTGCTCACCCTCACGCTCTACCCCTACGTCTACCTGACCGTCCGCGCCGCGTGCGCCGAGCTGGCCCCGGCCGCGGCGGACGCCGCCCGCACGCTCGGCGCCTCCCCCGGCCGCGCCTTCCGCGAGGTGCTGCTGCCCCTGGCCCGGCCCTCGCTGGCGGCCGGCCTGGCGCTGGTGATGATGGAGACGCTGACCGACTTCGCCACCGTGCAGTACTTCGGCGTCCGCACCGTCTCGGTCGGCGTCTACCTGACCTGGAAGGGCAGCTTCGACATCGGCTCGGCCGTCGCGGTCGCCGTGCTCGTGCTGCTCTTCGCGGTGGCGGTCCTGGCCCTGGAGCGCGGCCTGCGGGGCCGGGCGCGGTTCGCCCAGCGCGGCGGGGCCGGGCGCGGTCTCGCGCGGCGCCGGCTGACCGGGCGTCGGGGGTGGGCCGCCACCGCCGCCGCGGGCGCGGTCGTCGCGGCCGCCTTCGTGTTGCCGGTCGCGCGGCTGGTCGCCTGGGCGCTGGAGGCGGCGCGGGTCGACGGCACGCTCGCCGACGAGCGGTTCGGCGATCACCTGGCCAACAGCGCCACCCTGGCCGCGCTGGCCGCCGTCGCGTGCGTGCTGGTCGCGCTGGTGATGAGCCACGCCGAGCGGCTCGGCGGCGGCCGGGTCGTCGGCGGGGCGGCGCGGCTCACGATGGTCGGGTACGCCGTGCCGGGCGCCGTCATCGGCATCGGCGTCCTCGCGGGCTTCGCCTGGCTCGACGACCTGCTGGAGGCCGTGGGCGTCGACGGCGGGACCGGCCTGCTCGTCACCGGGTCGGTGCTCGGCATCCTGGTCTCCTACGTCGTGCGGTTCACCGGCCCGGCGTACCAGGCCCTCGACGCGAGCTTCTCCCACGTCCCGCCCTCGCTGACCGCCTCGGCGCTCACCCTGGGGGCGGGACCGACGCGGGTGCTGCGACGCGTGCACCTGCCCCTGGTGCGCTCCGGCGTGGCGGTGGCCGCCACCCTGGTGCTCGTGGACGCGGTCAAGGAGCTCCCGCTGGTGCTGCTGCTGCGGCCCTTCGGCTTCACCACCCTGTCGGTGTGGGTCTTCGAGCTCGCCTCGGAGAGCTTCTGGGAGCGCGCGGCCCTGCCCGCCCTGCTGATCGTGGCGCTCTCGGTCGTCCCGGTCGCGCTGCTGCTGCGCCACGGGCACGCCGGCGGTGGTCGACGGTGACCGCGGGTCACGCCGGCCCGGCGCGGAGCGACGCCGCGCTCTCGCTGCGCGGGGTCCGCAAGGCCTACGGCGCGGTCGAGGCCGTGCGGGGGCTCGACCTCGACGTCGCGCCCGGCGAGGTGGTGACCGTGGTCGGCCCCTCGGGCTGCGGCAAGTCCACGCTGCTGCGGCTGGTCGCCGGCCTGGAGCACTCCGACGCGGGCGTGGTCGGCGTCGGGGGCGAGGTCGTCGACGACGGCCACCGGCACCGGCCGCCGGAGCGCCGCCGGGTCGGCATGGTCTTCCAGGACCACGCCCTGTTCCCCCACCTCGACGTCGACCGCAACGTCGCCTTCGGGCTCGACGGGCTCCCCCGCGCCGCCCGGGCGGCGCGGGTGGCCGAGTCGCTGGAGCTGGTCGGCCTGCCCCACCTGGGCTCCCGCCTGCCGCACGAGCTCTCCGGCGGCGAGCAGCAGCGCGTCGCCCTGGCCCGGGCACTGGCGCCCCGGCCCTCGGTGGTGCTGCTCGACGAGCCCTTCTCCAGCCTCGACGAGAACCTCCGAGCGCGGGTCCGTGCCGAGACCCTGGCCGCGCTGCGGCGCTCGCGCAGCGCGGCGCTGCTGGTCACCCACGACCAGACCGAGGCGCTGGCCCTCGGCGACCGCGTCGCCGTGGTGCACGCCGGCCGGGCGCTGCAGGTCGGAGCGCCGGAGGAGGTCTACGAGCGGCCCGTGAGCCGCTTCGTGGCGACCTTCCTGGGCGAGGCCACGTTCGTGCCGGCCACCGTCGTGGACGGCCAGGTCCGCTGCGAGCTGGGCCCGCTGCCCCTCGACCCGCCCGCCGGCGCCGGCGACGGCCTCGAGGTGATGCTGCGCCCGCACGAGCTGCGCCTCGCGGCCACGACGGGCCTCCTCGGCGCCCCGGGCCACGTCACGTCGGTGGAGTACGTCGGCGCGCGCACCACCCACGAGGTGGTGCTGCGCTCGGGACGCACCGTGAGCGTGTGGACCTCAGGACGCGAGCGTCACCCGGTCGGCGCCGCCGTGACGGTCACGCTCGCCCCGGACGCCG
>NZ_LMRF01000001.1:1034349-1042891 GCF_001424755.1 Marmoricola sp. Leaf446 | reverse complement strand
GACCGCCCGCCGCTGAGGCCACGGCGGGCGGACGCCGAGCACGGTCCGCGGCGCGCGCACGGCCCGGCGTACGCGGGGGGTGGCGCGGTCCACGGCCCACCACAGCGCCACCCCGGCGCCGAGCGAGAGCAGCACGCCCAGCAGCGGGCGGGTGTCCTCGAAGTGGGGGTAGACCTGCCAGTGCACGAGGTAGACGTAGAGCGACGCGGCGGCCAGCAGCGCCGCCGCGCGCACCGCGAGCCGCGGCAGCCGCAGCTGCGGCACCCACACCAGGACCAGCATGCCGCCGAGCACGACCGCCTCGCGGGCGCCGTCCTCCAGGAACCCCGGGGTGGCCACGAGCAGGAGCAGCGAGACGGCGGCGCGGGCGGCGACGGTGTCGGCCCGGGCCGCGGCCCACCCCGCGGCGAAGAGCCACAGCACGACGTGGGCGCGGTGGATCTCGTCGCCGCCGCGCAGCGAGACCAGGTCGTAGCGCGTCAGCAGGCCCACGCACGCGATCGCGAACGGCAGCCAGAACGGCCAGCGCCGCTCGCAGCGGTGCACCGCCGGCACGGCCAGCAGCGCGGCGCTGCCCAGCAGCAGCGCGACCAGCGCCTCGAGGAACCACAGGTGCCAGGCGGGCTCGGCCCAGGCCTCGGGCCCGGTGAGGCCGTTGACCATGAGCGCGGTCCGCCAGGGGTACGCCGAGGCCAGCAGCGCGAACCCGCCCACCCAGAGCACCGACGGCACCATGACCCGGGCGACCGCCCCCAGCGTGCGCCGGACGCGCTCGCCCCGCACGGGGCTGGCCAGCTGGAAGCGCGCGAAGTTGAAGCCCAGCACGCCCAGCAGCAGGTGGGCGCCGCCGGTCAGCACGAACAGGTTGCCGTGGGTGCCGACGACGGCCACGATCGCGAGCGCCCGCAGCACCACGCTGGTCTCCACGGCCGCGCCCCGTCGCGGCGGCCGTGCGCTGCGCTCGAGCTGTCCGACCGGCGTGGTGTGCCAGCCGACCGGGAGGTGGCCGAGGTGCTGCTCGAGCCGCACCGAGGCCTCGACGTAGGACAGCGAGTCGCCGCCCAGCGAGACGAACGTGTCGGCGGGGCGGACGTCGTCGCGGCCCAGCACCAGCCCGAGCAGGCCGGCCACGTCGGCGTCCGGGACGGCCGGGCCGGGAGCCGGACCGGGGGCCGCGGGCCGGACGAGGCCGGCCACGGCCCGGTGGTCGGGCTTGCCGGAGGCCAGCCGGGGCAGCGCGGCCACCGCGTGGACGTCGTACGCCGCGCCCGGCAGCCGGGTGGCAGCCGCCAGGGCGCTTCGTGCCGCGCGGACCTCCCCCTCGCCGCCGACGACGGCCACCACCGGCCTGTCGCCGTCGGCCGCGCAGAGCCCCTGCAGCCCGGTCGTGGCAAGGTGCTGCTCGAGGCGGTCGAGGTCGAGGCGCAGCCCGCACACCTTGACGAACCGGCTGCTGCGGCCCACCACCTCGACGAGCCCGTCGGGGCCGATGCGGGCCAGGTCGCCGGTGCGCAGCTCGTGCACGACGCGGCCCAGCGCCAGGTCGGCCGGCCCCTCGGCGTACCCGAGCATGACGTTGGGGCCGGCGTACACCAGCTCGCCCACCTCGGCGTCGGGCGGCTCGAGGCGCAGGTGCCCGCCCGGCACCGCCACCCCCACCGCCTCGGGACGGGTCACGGCGAGGTCGGGCGGCAGGTAGGCGATCCGGGCGGTGGCCTCGGTCTGGCCGTACATCACGAACAGGTCGACGCCGCACCCACGCCCTGCCTCGGCGAACCGGCGCACCCGCTCGGCCGGCATCCGCCCGCCCGCCTGCGTCAGGTAGCGCAGCGTGGGCAGCTTCTCGGGACCGAACCCGACCCGTTCCAGCAGCTCGAAGGTGTGCGGCACCCCGGCCAGCGAGGTCACGCCACGCCGCAGGCAGAGCTCCCAGAAGCAGCGGTCGACCACCGACAGCGAGGTCAGCACCACGGCGGCACCGCGCAGCAGGTGGGTGTGCAGCACCGAGAGGCCGTAGCAGTAGTGCAGCGGCAGGGTCGTGGCCGCGACGTCGTCGGGCCGCACCCCGAGGAAGGACGCGATCGACGCGGCGTTGGCCTGCACGCTCGCCGCGCTCAGCCGCACCAGCCGCGGGGATCCGGTGCTGCCGGAGGTGGAGAGCAGCAGCGCCAGGTCGGGGTGCAGGTCGTGGCACGTGCCGACCCGCCGCTCGGTCATCACGCCGCGGTGCACGACCACGTCGGGGTCGTAGGCCTCCACCAGGCCGGTGACCTCACGGTCGGGGTCGGCCAGCAGCACCGGGTGGCCACCGGCGAGGGCGGCGAGGTAGTGGACCAGCGTGTCGACCTCGTGGTCCGCGGTGAGCAGCACCAGGCGGCGCGTGGCGCCGAGCAGCTCGCCCGCCGTGGCCACGCGCGCGGCCAGCTCGGCGTAGGACACCACCAGCTCGCCCGAGATCAGCGCTGGCCGGGCCCCGTGCACCGCCAGCTCCCGGGCCAGGGGCACCCCGGTGGTGGTGGCGGAGGTCCGACTCATGGGCAAGAGAGTAAGGCAAGCCTTGCCTACATCACATGACGGGCGTCACGCCGGGACGTGGACCCCCGAGGTCGCGCGCGGCGCCTCGGCGTACGGCTCATCGGTGCAGCGCCGTGACGGGCCTGGCTGCGAGGCCCGAGACAGACTGCAGCCATGTCCGACGACGCCTGGCCGCCCGGCTTCTTCGACCGCCAGGACCCCGGCGACGACGCCGACTTCTACGCACCCCCGCGGTTCGTCACCCACATCGACGACGGCGCGATCGCGGCGGTGGGCGAGCTGTACGACGAGCTCGGCGTTCCGGACGGCCGGGTGCTCGACCTGATGTCGTCGTGGGTGTCCCACCTGACCCGGACGCCGAGCGGTGGACTCACGGCGCTGGGCATGAACGCCCTGGAGCTGCAGGCCAACCCGGTGGCCGACGAGGTCGTCGTCCAGGACCTCAACCTCCACCCGCGGCTGCCGTTCGCCGACGCGTCGTACGACTCGGTGGTCTGCTGCGTCTCGATCGACTACCTCGTCCGCCCGGTCGAGGTGCTGCGCGAGGCGGCGCGGGTGCTGCGTCCTGGCGGCCTGGTGGTGCTCACCTTCAGCAACCGCTGCTTCCCGACCAAGGCGGTCCGCGGGTGGCTGGCCACCGACGAGGACGGCCGGGTCGAGATCGTCCGGGCCTACCTGGAGCGCGCCGGCCTCGAGGGCGTGACGACCGAGCTGCGGACGGCGCGGCGGTGGGGCCGTGACCCGCTGTACGCCGCCTGGGCCCGCGCGACCTGACCCCGGCGCCCCTGCTGCCGGCCCGGCGCACGACCCGGTCCAGGTTCGTCCCGCCCCGGATCGGGCACAGGGCGCGACACACCCGCTACGAGAGGAACCACCATGGGACTCGCTGACAAGGCCAAGAACACCGCGGAAGACCTCAAGGGCAAGGGCAAGGAGGCCACGGGCGAGGCCACCAACGACGACTCGCTCAAGGCCGAGGGCAAGACCGACCAGACGAAGTCGTCGGCCAAGCAGGCCGGCGAGAACGTCAAGGACGTCTTCAAGAGCTGACGTCCCGCCTCACGCCCCGTTCCCGGCACGCCGGGGACGGGGCGTCGTCGTGCCAGGACGTCATCGGCAACGTGGCCTGGGGGCCACGATCCTGATGACGTCCGGAGCAGGGCGGCTCAGAGCTGCGACTGGATCCCGGCGAGCAGCTGGCGGGCGGCGACGATGCGCTGGACCTGGTTGGTGCCCTCGTAGATCTGGGTGATCTTGGCGTCGCGCATCATCCGCTCGACGGGGTAGTCGCGGGTGAAGCCGTAGCCGCCGAGCACCTGCACCGCGTCGGTGGTGACCTGCATGGCCGTGTCGGAGGCGAAGGTCTTGGAGGCGGCGCCGAAGAAGGTGAGGTCCTTGTCGCCGCGCTCGGAGCGGCCGGCGGCGGCGTAGGTGATCTGGCGGGCGGCCTCGACCTTGATGCCCATGTCGGCGAGCAGGAACTGCAGGCCCTGGAAGTCGGCGATCGGCTTGCCGAACTGCTGCCGCTCCTGGGCGTACGCCAGGGCGTAGTCGAGCGCCCCCTGGGCGATGCCGACGGCCTGCGCGGCGATGGTCACGCGGGTGTGGTCGAGGGTCTTCATCGCGGTCGCGAAGCCGCTGCCGACCTCGCCGATGATGCGGTCACCCGGGAGGTGGACGTTGTCGAGGTAGACCTCGCGCGTCGGGGAGCCCTTGATGCCGAGCTTCTTCTCCGGGGCGCCGAAGGACACGCCCTCGTCGGACTTCTCCACCACGAACGCCGAGATGCCGCCGCGGGTGCGCTTGTCGGGGTCGGTGACGGCCATGACGGTGTAGAACTCCGACTCGCCGGCGTTGGTGATCCAGCGCTTGGTGCCGTTGAGCACCCAGCCGTCGCCGTCCTGCTTCGCCGTGCACTTCATGCCGCCCGCGTCCGAGCCGGCGTCGGGCTCGGAGAGGCAGTAGGAGAACCCGCCCTCCCCCGCGGCCAGCTTGGACAGGTAGTGCTTCTTCAGCTCCTCGGAGCCGCTGATCTGCACGGGGAGCGAGCCGAGCTTGTTGACCGCGGGGATCAGCGAGGAGCTCGCGCAGGCGCGGGCCACCTCCTCGATCACGATCACGGTGGCGAGCGCGTCGGCGCCGGCGCCGCCGTACTCCTCGGGCACGTGGGGGGCGTGGAAGTCAGCAGCCAGCAGCGCGGCGGCGGCCTCGTGGGGGTAGCGGGCCTCCTCGTCGACGGCCGCGGCGAACGGCGCGATCTTGGCGTCGGCGACGGCGCGGACCGCCTCGCGGATGGCCTGGTGCTCCTCGGAGAGCGCGTACATCGGGTAGCCGGCGTCAGAGGTCATGGGTCCGATGTTAGCGATCGTTAGCGCGACGGCCCGCGGCGGTCAGGCCAGCCCCAGGGCGCGGGGGTCGACCGGCGGGTGCGGCACGGCCAGCCAGGTCGCGCCGGCGGCAGCAGCGTCGTACGACGCCCGGACGAGGAGCGCCAGCCGGGCCTGCGGCACCGCGTCGGCGAGAACGACGTCGCCGCGGTAGAACGCCGTGTCGCCGACCAGCTCGACGAGCGCGGCCGCCGTCGCCGTACGCCGCTCGAAGAGGACGTGGACGACGTGCCCCGGCGCCTCCGCCAGCTCGGGCAGCCGCGCGAGCAGCGGGTCGTCGACCTGCGCGGCCAGCAGCCGCGCGACCTGGCGGGCCACGCCCCAGCCGACCTGCTCGACGTGGGGGCCGCCGGGGGCCGGCGTGACCTGGCCGGCGCGCACCCGCGGAGCCTGCTCGGTCGCCATGGCCGCGAGCCTAGGCTCGGGGCATGGCTACGAACTGGCAGGACCCGGCGGCCGTCGACCTGATGCTCGACGAGTGCGAGACGTGGGCGGTGGTGGGCCTGTCCGGCGACACCAGCCGGACGGCGTACTCCATCGCCTCGCTGCTGCAGCAGCGCGGCAAGCGGATCGTGCCGGTCCACCCCGACGCGCCGACGGTGCTGGGCGAGCAGGGCTACGCCTCGCTGGCCGACGTCCCGTTCCCCGTCGACGTCGTCGACGTGTTCCGCCGCTCCGAGGCGGCCGGCCAGTTCGCCGACGAGGCCGTGCAGGTGGGCGCGAGGGGCGTCTGGTTCCAGCTCGGCGTGGTCGACGAGGCCGCCTTCGGTCGTACGACGGCCGCGGGACTCGCGATGGTGATGGACACCTGCCCGGCGATCGAGTGGCGCAAGCGCTGAGCGCTGGTCCTCAGCCGCTCGACCGCTCGCGCAGCAGCTCCTCGACCATCTCGGCCGCCATCCCCCGCGCGACGGCGTGGACGTGGTCGGTGACGTCGATGGTGTAGCCGCGCAGCGCCACCACCATGTCGCGCCCGATCCGGACCGGGTCGCCGAAGAAGGCGAAGACCCGCTCGCCGCGGGTGTCGGTGCGGAAGCGGTACTGCCCGTTGAGCGGGGCCCCGGCGCGCATGGCCTGCTCGAGACCGGTGCGGACGCGGTCGGCGTCGTCGGGGTGGATCCGCGCGAAGACCGCCTCGACGTCGCCGGGGTTGCTGAGCCCCGCGTCGTACATCGCGATCATCTCCTCCGACCACGACCAGGTCCCATCGGTGAAGTCGTGCAGCCAGCGCCCGAAGCCAGGGGCCGACTGCGTCCAGCCCTGACCCGGCGCCCGTCCCGCGCCCGGGTGCGGGAAGACCTCGCTCTCGCGCATGACGCGGACCTCCGACCACCGGGTGGTCGGGCGGCCCCGGGGCTCCCCCAAGACTCCACCGCCGACGCGGCCGGTGTCCAGGGTCGGCCCGCGCACCTCACGCCGGCAGCGGCACGGACCGTCCGGACGACCCCGTCCGACCGGCCTCCTCGACGACCACGTCGGTCCCGTCCGGGGACGCGTCGACCGGAGGGACGACCTCGACGGGGCAGCTGCCCTCGCGCAGCAGGGCGCGCGCCGTGCCGCCCAGGTGTCCGCGCGGGAGGACGTGCTCGCGGCGCGCGAGCAGCAGCAGGTCGGCGTTGGCGGCCTGGTCCTGGAGCACGCGTGCCGCCTGGCCACGCAGCACGCGGACCTGCACCGGGACGTCGCGGTAGAGCGCCAGCACCTCGCGCAGCCCGGCGTCGACGGCGGCACGGGCACGCTCGGTCCACTCCCGGTCGAGCGAGGACGACTGGTCGTCGTACTGCCAGGGCAGGTCCCACGCGTGGACGAAGGTGACCCGACCGCCGCGGTCGGCCGCGAGCCGCACGGCGCGCAGCGCGAGGTCGGCGGAGTGCTCGGTGTCCTTGACGCCCACCACGACGTGGAACTGCTCGTCGGGCGCCTGCCACCCGGCGGGCACGACGGCCACGCAGCCGTCCGAGCGGGCGCAGACGCCCGTGGCGACCGACCCGGTCAGCAGACGCTCGGCCGTCGACCTCGTCGCGCGGCCGAGGACCAGCAGGCGGGCCCGCCCGGAGGCCTCGACGAGGCTCCGGGTGCGCTGCCCGTGGTGCAGCGAGGAGGTGACCCTGTCTGCCGGCACGATCTCGGCGGCGATCGCCGCGGCGTCGGAGAGCAGCCGGCGCCCCACGGGGTCCATGTCCTCGGGCACCAGCGGGAACATCGGCGACATCGCCATGTCGATGGGGATCACGTGCAGCAGGTGGACGCCGACGTCGAGGGCCTGCGCCGCGTGCGCGGCGTACCGCACGGCGGCGTCGCTGCCGCTGCTCCCGTCGATGCCGACCCAGATCGTGCCGGGGGTGGTGGTGGTCTGCTCCGTCTCGTCGCTCATGCCACCACGGTCCGCGACCGGGCCGTGTCCGGGCAGGGCACCGGGGACGCACGGCCGTGGGTCCTTGGTCCCGCCCGTCCGGGACCTCGGGGTGGCGGGCAGACCCGTCCCGCCCGTCCGGGGCCCCATGGCACTGGTCGCCCGGTGCGTGCGCGGTCGGACTCTCCACGCCACCGGGGAGCGCGGCCCGACGGTCAGGGCACGTACGCCGGGTCGATGCCGTTCGTCTACGCCCACGTCGCGGCGTTCGCGGTGTGGATGGCGCTCCTGGAGCGCGACCCGTGGCCCACGCTGACGCTCGTGGTGTCGCTGGAGGCGATCTTCCTGTCGACGTTCGTGATGATCGGGCAGAACCGGCAGGCGTCCTTCCAGCAGGTCAAGGCCGACCACGACTTCCGGGCCCAGGAGCAGGAGCTCTACCGCCACACCGAGCTGACGCGCACCATCGAGCACCTGGTGCGCGACATCCACGAGCGCGTCGGCCGGGAGCACGAGCCCGACGACCCGCCACGTCGTACCAGCTCCTGAGGGGCGGGTCCGGAGACCCCGCGCGACGAGTGGTCACCACGGGACCTTGTGCCCTGGGCAGGGCGGCAGCGCCACCGCATCCTGGGCAGAGGCACCCGCCGCCGCCCGAGCCGAGGAGACCCATGGACGTCAGCACAGGCAGGGAGACCCGGTCGAGCACCCGGTCGAGCACCCGGTCGAGCGCCCGGTCGAGCGCCCTGGTCGTCTACGAGTCGCTCTTCGAGAACACCGAGACGATCGCCCACGCGGTCGCGCGCGGCCTGGTCCTCGAGGGCATGGGCGCCACCGTCGTCGCGGTGGGAGCCGCGCCGCCGCTGCGGCAGGTCGGGCTCGACCTGCTCGTCGTCGGGGCGCCCACCCACGCGTTCTCGCTGAGCCGGCCCCGGACCAGGCAGGACGCCGTGCGCCAGGGGGCCAGCAGCGCCTCCTCGGCGACGGGCGTGCGCGACTGGCTCGCGGTCGCCGGGGCGACGCCGTCGATCCGCCACCGCCCCCTGGCGGCGATGTTCGACACCCGCGTCCGAGCGACCGAGCACCTCCCCATGTCGGCCGCGTCCCGTGGCGCCCACCTGCTGCAGCACCTGGGCTTCGCGTTGGTCGCCCGCCCCCAGGGCTTCGTGGTCGAGGGACTGCGCGGCCCGCTCCGGGAGGAGGAGGTCGGTCACGCCGTCGCGTGGGGCCGGGGGCTGGCGCGCGCCTGCCAGGAGCGGCTCGCCGC
>NZ_LMRF01000001.1:919966-1034327 GCF_001424755.1 Marmoricola sp. Leaf446 | reverse complement strand
GGGGGGGGGGGGGGGGGGGGGGGGGGGGGCTGCCTCAGGGCAGCGGGACCGTCCAGGTGATCGTGGTGCCCGCGTCGGACGACTCGACGGCGCAGCTGCCGTGGAGCAGTGCAGCTCGCTCCCGGATGTGACCCAGCCCGCTCTCCCGGACGTCGGGGGGCAGGCCTCGACCGTCGTCGCTGACCACCAGCTCCAGGGCGTCACCCACGGTGACGGAGACCGCGATGGCGTGGGCGTCGGCGTGGCGCGAGGCGTTGGACAGGGCCTCCCCGAGCACGGCGAGCAGGTGCGGGGCCACCTCGTCGCCGACACGCGTGCGGAGTGGTCCGTCCAGGGTGAGGGTCGGCCGGAACTTCAGCGTCGTGGCCGCACGGTCCACCAGGCTGGTCACCTCGCTCTGCAGGTCCGCGGCACCCTGCGTGGAGCCGAGCGCGAAGATGGAGCGGCGGATGTCACGGATGGTGGCGTCGAGGTCCTCGACCGCGGCCTCCAGCCGTCGACCCGTCTCGGGCTCTCCCGTCGTCCGGCTGACCATCTCCAGCCCCAGCCCCACCGCGAAGATCCGCTGGATGACCAGGTCGTGCAGGTCACGGCCGATCCGGTCGCGGTCCTCCAGCAGCGCGAGACGCTGCTCGACCTCCCGCGCGCGCAGCACCTCCAGCGCGAGGGCCGCCTGCTCGGCGAAGCTCGCGGGGAGGTGGGCGTCGACCTCGTGGAAGCGCGCCACCCGTCCGGGTGTCCAGGCCAGGCCGAGCGCCCCCACCACGACGTCGCGCGTGCGCAGGGGCACGATGATCGCCGGCCCCAGGACGGGCCACCCCAGGTCGGCCAGGGCCGCGGGAGCGCTGCCCCGGGACCTCAGGTCGGGGACCGTCACCGGCTCCCCGGTGGCCACGACCTGGTCGGAGAAGGTGCCCGCCAGCGGCACCGACGCCAGCTCGCGGGTGGGTCCGGTCGGCCCCGCCACCGCCTCGACGACCAGCCCGGAGCCGGGCCCCGACCCCGACCCCGACCCCGACCCGTCCCCCGTCCCGACCGCCGACCCGAGCGCGGACCCGACGACGATCCAGGCCACGTCGGCACTCGCCACCTGGCGCGCCCGCTCGGCCACCACCTCCAGCGCCTCGCGCACCGGGGTGACGCCCGCGAGCAGCCCGGTGATCTCCGCCGTGGCGGCCAGCCAGTCCTGTCGGCGCGCCGCCTCCTCGTGCAGGCGCGCGTTCTCCACCGCGACGCCGGCCGCCGCGGCCAGCGCCACCACCAGGTCCTCGTCGGCCTGGGTGAAGTCACCCTTCCCGACCTTCTCGGTCAGGTAGAGGTTGCCGAAGACGCGCCCGCCGATCCGGATCGGGACCCCGAGGAAGGAGCTCATCGGCGGGTGGCCCGGCGGGAACCCGAACGAGACGGGGTGCTCGGCGATCTCGCGCAGCCGCAGGGGCTGCGGCCGGTCGATGAGCAGCCCCAGCAGACCGTGCCCGGTCGGCAGGTCCCCGATCCGCCTCACCTGGGCGGGCGTCATGCCCCCGTGCACGAACATGCGCAGCCCCCGGGCCGCCCCGAAGTCGAGCACGCCGAGGGCGGCGTACCTCGCTCCGGCCAGCTCCCGGGCGATGTCGACGATGCGGGCCAGCACCTCGTCGAGGGACAGGTCCGCCCCCATCGAGACGACGGCGTCCAGTACGAGACCGAGCCTGGCGTCCTCGGACACGTGGACCTCTCCCTGCCGGGGCGCGGGCGCCGCGGCGTACGACGTCAGCCGGGCCGGTGGTTGAGCGAGAAGATCGCCGCCTGCGTGCGGCTGTCGAGGTGCAGCTTGGCCAGCAGCGACGACACGTAGTTCTTGATGGTCTTCTCGGCCAGGGACATCGCCTGCGCCATCTGGCGGTTGGTCATGCCCTGGCCGATGAGCTCCAGGACCCGCTGCTCCTGGGCGGTCAGCTGCTCCAGGGCCGGGTCGGTCGGCGGCCCGCGACGGATGCGCTCGAGCACCTGCGTGGTGACGCCCGGGTCCAGCATCGAGTGCCCCGCGGCCACCTGGCGCACGGTGTTGACGAAGTCGTGGCCCCGCACCTGCTTGAGGACGTAGCCCGCCGCACCGGCCATGATCGCGGAGAACAGCGCGTCGTCGTCGTCGTAGGACGTGAGGATCAGGGCGGCGATCGAGGGGTCCTGCGACCGGACGTCGCGGCACACCTCGATGCCCGAGCCGTCCGGCAGCCGGGCGTCGAGCACCGCCACGTCGGGGCGCAGCGCCGGGATCCGCCGTGCGGCCTCGGCCGCGAGCCCCGACTCACCGACGACGACGAAGTCGCCCTCGCTCTCCAGCAGCTCCCGGATGCCGCGCCGGACCAGCTCGTGGTCGTCGAGGAGGTAGACCGAGATGGGCCGCGCGGGGGCAGCGGACGCGGGGTTCTCGGGCATGACCCCAACCTACGCGCACGAGGCCGGCCGGCGCCGCTCCCGAGCCCGGTGGTCGAGCCCGGTGGTAGGGCCCAGTAGTCGAACCTGTTGGTCGGACCCGGCCACCGGGGACCTTCGCCCCTCGCCGGACCACCACGACCGCGGGAGGCTGGAGCCGACGTCCACACCCCTCACCCACGGAGGAACCCATGCTCGTCCGCGACGCCATGACCCCGGACCCGGTCACGGTCAGCACGACACGCACCGTCGAGGAGACCGCCGCCGTCCTGGCCACCCACCGCATCTCGGCGGTCCCGGTGGTCGACGAGCACCGTGGCGTGCTGGGGGTGGTGAGCGAGGCCGACCTGCTGCAGGACGCCTTCCCGCCCGACCGACGCGCCCACCTGCGCCCACCGCCCGAGCCCCGGGACACCTCGGGACGCACCGCGGGCGAGGTGATGACCTCCCCCGCCCTCACCGTGCACGCCGCCACCGACGTCGCCGAGGTGGTCGTGCAGATGCGCACCCACGGCTACAAGAGCCTCCCCGTCGTCGACGACGCCGGCACCCTGGTCGGCGTCATCAGCCGCAGCGACCTCCTCCGGGTGCGCGCCCGGGGCGACGAGGCGATCCGTGACGACGTCCTGGCCCTGTTCGGCGACCTGCTCCACCCCGACTGGCAGGTCGACGTCGTGGCGGGATCGGTGGTGGTCACCGGACCCACGACGACCGAGGACCGTGCCGTGGCCGAGGCGAGCGCGGCCTCAGTCGCGGGGGTCGTGCGCGTCACGACCCGCGCCCCGTGACCGAGGTGTCCCCGCTGCTCCTCGGCCGGCTCCTGGAGCTGGCCTGCCGGGCACCGAGCGTGCAGAACACCCAGCCGTGGCGGTGGCGCGCGACCGAGGACGACGTCCTCGAGCTCCACCCCGACCCGAGCCGGCAGCTCCTGGTCTCCGACCCCGAGGGGCGCAACCTCGCCATCAGCTGCGGCGCGGTCCTCCACCACGCGCTCACGGCTGCCGGCGCGCTCGGCCTCCGGGCGTGGGTCGACCCGCTGTCCCCCACGTCCGGCTGGATCGCGCGGGTCCGGTTCGCCGCCGGCCACGTCCCGCCCGACGCCCGGGCGACGCTGGACGGTCTCGCCCAGCGGTGCACCGACCGCCGCCGCTTCACCGCCTGGCCGGTGCCGGACGGCCGGCTGCTCGAGCTGGCCGCCACCGCCTCCGGCTGGGGGGCGTACGCCGTGCCGCTGACCGGCCGGACGGACCGCTCTCGCCTCGAGGTGCTGATGGGCCGGGCACGCTCGGTCCAGGCGGCCGACCCCCGGTTCCTGGCCGAGCAGCAGGCCTGGGTCGACCGCGGCGCCGACGACGGCGTCCCCACCGCGGACGCGTCGCCCCCGGTCACGGGGCGCCCGGTGCAGCACCCGACGCGCTACCAGCCCGACCTCGTGGACACCGCCGAGCTCGTGCGGAGCACCGAGGGGCTGGTCCTCCTCGGCACGACCGTCGACGACCGCACGGCCTGGGTCGGTGCCGGGCAGGCCCTCGGCGCCCTGTGGCTCGCGGCCCACCGGGCCGGCCTCTCCGTGGTCCCGCTCAGCCAGGTGGTCGAGGTCCCGGCCACCCGCCGCGTGCTCCAGGACGAGGTGCTCCACGGCGGGCTGTGCCCGCAGCTGCTCGTGCGGGTCGGCTGGCAGCAGATCGGCCGCGGCACCCTCCCCCGCACCCCTCGCCGACCGCTCACCGACGTCCTCACCCACGCCGTCCCCGGCCCGTGAAGGCCCTCGCGCGCTGGACCCTGGTCGCCGTCCTGGTCGGCCACGGGGCGATCCACCTGCTGGGGGCGGCGGCGGGGCTCGGCTGGGCCGAGGTGCCCCGGCTGGGGCAGGTCGGGGTCGCCGGCGGACTGCTCTGGCTGCTGGCGGCGACGCTCCTGCTCTCCTGCGCCGCGCTGGTCGCGGCACGACGACGGGCCTGGTGGTGGGTGGCCGCGCTGGGCGTCGCCGCCTCGCAGGTGGCCGTCCTGACGGCATGGAGCGACGCACGCGCCGGCACCCTGGTCGACGTCGTGCTCGCCTGCGCCGCGGCGTACGGCTTCGCCTCGGTGGGCCCGACCAGCGACCGCGCCCGGTGGCAGGACGGGGCGGCGGCAGCCGTGGCCGCGGTCGCTCCCTCGCCCGGGCTGCTGACCGAGGCCGACCTCCGGCACCTGCCCGCACCGCTGGCGGCGTACGTCCGTCGCTCGGGGGCCGTCGGCAGGCCGCGCGTCACGAGCCTGCGGGCCGAGCTGCACGGCCGCATCCGCAGCGGCCCCGACGCGGCGTGGATGCCGTTCGCGGCGACCCAGGTCAACACCTTCGGCGCGCACCCACGCCGCCTGTTCCTGATGGAGGCGACCCGCTCGGGCGTGCCGGTCTCCGTGCTGCACTCGTACGCCGGTGCGAGCGCCACCATGCGGGGCAAGGTCCTCTCGTCGGTGACCGTGGTCGACGCCGCCGGGCCGGAGATGGACCGCAGCGAGACCGTCACGATCCTCGACGACCTCGTGGTGCTGGCCCCCGGCGCCGTCGCCGACGCCCCCGTCCGGTGGTCGGCGGTGGACGACCGGCACGTGCGCGGCGTCCTCACCGTCGGCGACCAGGTCGTCTCGGCCGAGCTGAGCTTCGACGCGGACCACGACCTCGTCGACGTCACCTCCGCGGACCGCTCACGCGCGTCGATGGACGGCGCGACCTTCACCGACCAGCGCTGGTCGACACCGCTGGCGGGCCACCGGGTCGTCCACGGCCGTCGCGTGCTCACCTCCGGGTCGGCGAGGTGGCTCGACCCGGCGGCGGGCGGCTGGTTCACCTACGTCGAGCTCGAGGTGGACGACGTCGCCCACCCGGCCACCACCGGGGCGTGGGGACCACGGTGACCAGCCCCCGCACACACCCTCCGACGGCCGGCGTCGACCTCTACTGGCTGCCGCTGGGCGGCCGCCCGGGCGACCGCGGCGAGGGCGGCGGCCCCCTGGTCCGCTGGAGCGGTCGTGCCTACGAGGCCGGGTGCGCCCGGCACGAGCACCGGCAGCCCTGCGACCTCTACCACTCGGCGCTCCTCGTCCGGCTCGACGGTCACGTGCACGCCCTGGAGATGGCGCCGGCCTGGGACGTGAACGGTCGCGGCCCGGGCGTGGTCGCCACGGGGCCCGTCGGAGCCCGTCGGCTCGGCCGCTCGGTGCTGTTCCGCTACGAGGTCCGCTGCCGGGTCGACGCGACGATCCCCGACGTGGCCGGGGCCGTCGACAGCCCCCGGCGCGTGAGCAGCGACCGGCGCGCGGCCCGCACCCTGCTCGACCTGGTCCCGTCGTTCCCGACCGCGACCTGGGGGCGCGACGAGCTCACGACCGGGGAGATGTGGAACTCCAACTCCCTGGTCGCCTGGCTGCTCCTCGGCAGCGGTCACGACACGGGTGCCATCGCCCCGCCGCCGGGTGGGCGTGCCCCGGGCTGGTCCGCCGGGCTGGCCGTCGCCTCGAGGTCCCGCGCCCGCTAGGACGCCCGGCCCGCAGGCTCGTGCCTCCCGGCCCTGGCCGACCGGTCGGACCGGGCCGAGCCTGGCTGCATGAGCGCCACCGACCCCGCCACCGACCCCGCCACCAGCCCCACCACCTCCCCGCGGCGCCACCTGTCCCGGGGCCTCCTGGCCGCCGTCGTGGCCCTGGTGGTCCTGGCCGCGCTCGGCGGGGCCGCCGTCGGTGCCGCCCTCGCCTCGCGGGACCCGTCGGCCCCCGTCGCCGGCCAGCGGTCGGGCATGGGCTCGGGCACGGGCACGGGCATGGGCATGGGCGCGGACGTCGGCGAGGAGCGATTCCTGGTCGACATGGTCGCCCACCACGAGGAGGCGATCACGGCCGCCCGCGAGCTGCGCCGCTCGGAGCGGCCCGAGATGCGGGCGTTCGGCCGGCGCGTCGTCGCCGACCAGTCGGCCCAGGTCGAGCAGATGCGGGCCTGGTCGTCGCAGTGGTTCGACGAGGCACCGACGGCGTCGACGTACGAGCCGATGATGCGCGACCTCACCCGGCTCGACGGCGACCGGCTCGACGAGGCCTTCCTGGCCGACATGACGCAGCACCACATGACGGCCGTGATGATGGCGCGCCGGCTGCTGGCCGGCGACCGCCTGGAGCACGCGGAGCTCGGCTCCCTGGCCAGGACCATCGTCCGTGACCAGACCGCCGAGATCGCACAGATGCACCGGTGGTCGAGGGCGTGGTTCGGCCGGTCCTGGACCGAGGGCGGGATGATGCCGGGCGGCCCGATGGGCGACGGCTCCTGAGGGGTACGCCGACGAGCCGGCCTGCCGCGAGGACCCGTCCCGGCGACGCGCGACCTTGTGCCCTGTGCCCCGCCCCCGCCGCTCACCAGGATCGAGGTGCGACCGACGACAGGAGCTCCCCATGACCACGACCGCCTATCCCGTGCACGTCGACGCCGACCTCGACCCGGGGGTGGGGCGCTGGCTGTGGCTGTTCAAGTGGCTGCTGGTGCTGCCCCACTACGTCGTGCTGGCGTTCCTCTGGCTCGCCTTCACGCTGCTGAGCGTGGTGGCGTTCGTGGGCATCCTGGTCACCG
Organism: Marmoricola sp. Leaf446; assembly: GCF_001424755.1. GTDB lineage: Bacteria > Actinomycetota > Actinomycetes > Propionibacteriales > Nocardioidaceae > Marmoricola. The sequence goes on along the minus strand of NZ_LMRF01000001.1, from coordinate 1,027,309 downwards.
GCCGCTACCCGCGCGGCGTCTTCGAGTTCAACGTCGGCGTGCTGCGGTGGAGCTGGCGCGTGGCCTACTACGCCTACGGCGCGCTGGGCACCGACCGCTACCCGCCGTTCACGCTGCACGACGTCGCCGACTACCCCGCACACCTCGAGGTCGACTACCCCGAGCACCTCTCCCGCGGGCTGGTGCTCGTGAAGTGGTGGCTGCTCGCCATCCCGCACTACGTCGTGGTGGGTCTCCTCGTCAGCGGCACGTGGTGGGTCGCCACCGACGACCGGGGCGAGCCCGTCGCGTGGGGAGCGGGCCTGATCGGCCTGCTGGTGCTGGTCGCAGGCGTCACCCTGCTCGTCACCGGCCGCTACCCGCAGCCGCTCTTCGACCTCGTCCTCGGCCTCAACCGCTGGGTGCTCCGGGTCGCGGGCTACGCCGGCCTGATGACCGACCGCTACCCGCCGTTCAGCCTCGTCCAGGGCGGCCACGAGGGCCGAGAGGCCACGCTCGTGCTGCCGCCCACCCGGGGTCCGTCCGGGCCCACCGGTCCCACCGGGCCAGATGCCCCCGTGGCGGGTGCGCCCTCCGACCGCCCGCCACGGGCCCACCACCCCTCCGGGTGGACCGCGGGACGCGTGGTGTCGGTGACCCTCGGCGCCCTCGTGGTCACGCTGTCCCTGGGGTTCGCCGTCCCCTTCGGTGCCCTCGTGGCGGCCGAGGTGGGGGCCCGCGACGCCGACGGCTTCGTGACGAGCGAGGTGCAGCCGCTGCGCAGCCCGACGTACGCCGTGGCCTCGACCAACCTCGCCCTGCACGTCGACGCGCCCCCCGCGCTCACCCCCGAGGCGCTGCTCGGCGACACCCGGCTGACCGTCACCCCGTCCACCGACGAGCCGGTCTTCGTGGGGATCGCGCCGACCGCTGCGGTCGCGGACTACCTGCGGGGCGTGGAGCGCGACGTCGTGACCGGGATGAGCGGCGACCGACCGCTGCTGGAGCGCTCCGGCGGCGACCGGCCCACGACCCTGCCCGAGGAGGCCGGGATCTGGACGGCGCGCAGCACCGGCACCGGGCCGCAGCGCCTGACCTGGACGCCCCAGGACGGCGACTGGACCGTGGTCGTCATGAACGCCGACGCCAGCGCGGGGGTCGACGTGGGCGCGGCCGCCGGTGCCGAGGTCCCTGCGCTCCGCCCGGTCATGTGGACGCTGCTCGGGCTGGCCTCGGGGGCGCTGCTGCTCGGCGGCCTCCTCGTGCTGCTGCCCCTGCGCGCCGTGTCCCGCGACACCGGCGCTCGGGCGGCCCGAGCGCCCTGACCCCGACGTGGACCCGGCGGGGACCGGCGAGGCCGCTACCCGACGCTGCGTCCCGTCACCCGGTCGAGCGGGACGGCGAGGACGAGGGCGTGGTCGCCGGGCACCCACGAGACGCCGCGGGAGACCTCGGCGGCGTCCAGCACGTGGGGGTCCTCGACCACCCGCGCCGTGCCGCGGACCAGGACGCTCCAGGCCGAGCGGGAGGTCGGTGCGTGGTAGTCGACCTCGAACACGACCTCGGCGTCCGCCCCGGCCAGCTGCGCGAGGGTCCCCGACCTCGAGGTGCGCAGCACCACGGCGTCGCCCACGACCCGGTAGTTGACCGGCAGCAGCACCGGCCCGTCGCGCCCCGTGAAGGCGATCCGCCCCACGGTCGTCGCGGACAGCAGCTCCAGGCACCGCTGCCGGGGCAGGACGTCGAAGCTGGGCGGCCGTGGTACGGCCGTGCGGGCGGTGAGGTCGGTCTCGGCCATGGACCAAGCCGAACCCGTCGGCGTCGCTCGCACCAGGGGCGAAGGTCCCGCCCTGCGGCGGCGGGCCGCGCGCCCTAGCCTGGTCCCCATGGTCTCGGTGGACGGCGGGCGCGGCGTGGGCGCCGGGCTGCAGCTGCGACCCGGACCGGGCGTGCCGTCGGGGCTGACCGTGCCGGAGGGCGACCTCGTCGAGCGGTTCAGCCGGTCCTCGGGCCCGGGAGGACAGTCGGTCAACACCACCGACAGCCGGGTGGAGGTGCTGCTCGACCTGACGACGACGAGTGCCCTCTCGGACGCGCAGCGCGAGCGCGTCGTACGCACCCTCGGGCCGCGGCTCGCGGTCACCGCCTCCGAGCACCGCTCGCAGCACCGCAACCGGCTCGCGGCCCGCCAGCGCCTGGCCGACCGGCTGCGCGAGGCCCTCGCCCCGCCCCCGCTCCCCCGCGTGCCGACCAAGCCCACCCGTGGCTCCCAGCGCCGCCGGGCCGAGGGCAAGAAGCGCCGCTCCCAGGTCAAGCAGCTGCGCGGTCGGGTCCGGGACTGACCGACCGACCCGCCGCTGCCGGTTTCCCAGGTGATGAAGGGAAACCGCCTCCTCACACACGGTGCGACGTGTGCAGAGAGGCGGTTCGGGTTCATCACCTGGGAAACCGGCCCCCCGTGAGCCGCCCCCGGGGCTGGGTACTCGCCCTCCCGTGACCACCCAGACCGGAACCTCCCCCCAGGACACCGGCCACCACCTCACGCTGACCGTCGACGGTCGGGCGCACGAGGTCGAGGTCGACGTCCGCTCCACGCTCCTGGACACGCTGCGCGAGCGGCTCGGCGTCACCACCGTCAAGAAGGGGTGCGACCACGGCCAGTGCGGCTCGTGCACCGTGCTCCTCGACGGCCGACGCCACCTGACCTGCCTCAGCCTGGCCGTGCAGCACGACGGCGCCGAGCTGACCACCGCCGACGGTCTCGCCGCCACCGAGGGTGGCGGGGAGGGTGACCTGCACCCCGTGCAGCAGGCCTTCCTCGACCGCGACGCCTACCAGTGCGGCTACTGCACGCCGGGCCAGGTCTGCTCGGCCGTCGGCGCGCTGGACGAGCTCAAGCAGGGCCACCCCTCCCACGTCACCGACGACCTCGAGGCCGAGGTCGACCTCGACGACGACCACCTCGACGACGAGCTGCGGGAGCGGATGAGCGGCAACCTGTGCCGCTGCGGCGCCTACGTCAACATCCTCGCCGCCATCAAGGACGCCGCCGGCGTCGCGACGGACGGCCCCACCACCACCGAGGAGGCGGCCCGATGAGGACCTTCACCTACGTCCGGCCCGACGACGTCGCGAGTGCCGTCGAGGCCGTGGCCGCCGATGCCGAGGCGCGCTTCGTCGCCGGCGGCAGCAACCTGGTCGACCACCTCAAGCTCGGGGTCGCGCGGCCCGGCACGCTCGTCGACGTCACCCGGCTCGGGCTCGACGCGATCGAGCCCCACGAGGGCGGCCTGCGCGTCGGGGCCAACGTGCGCAACAGCGACCTCGCCGCGCACCCGGTGGTGCGGCAGCGCTACCCGGCCGTCGCCCGCGCCCTGCTCGCGGGCGCCTCGGGCCAGATCCGGCACCAGGCCACCACCGCCGGCAACCTGCTCCAGCGCACCCGCTGCGTCTACTTCCAGGACGTCACCACGCCCTGCCACAAGCGCGAGCCCGGCAGCGGCTGTTCCGCGATCGAGGGCTACGGCCGCTACAACGCGATCCTCGGCGCCTCGGGGTCGTGCGTGGCCGTCCACCCCTCCGACCTCGCGGTCGCGCTGACCGCGGTCGACGCCGTGGTGGTCGTGCAGGGTCCCGGCGGGGAGCGGCGGGTCCCGATGACCGAGCTGCACCGCCTGCCCGGCGACCGGCCGCAGGACGACACCGTGCTCGAGCACGGCGACCTGGTCACGGCCGTCGAGCTGCCCGACTCCCCCGTGGCCGGGCTCTCGACCTACTACAAGGCGCGCGACCGGGCGTCGTACGCCTTCGCGCTGGTCTCCGTCGCCGCCGCCGTCGACCTCGACGGCGACACCGTGCGCGACCTCCGCGTCGTGTGGGGCGGGGTGGCCCACCGACCCTGGCGCGCCACCACCCTCGAGGACCGGCTGCGCGGGCAGCGGCTCACCGAGGAGACCATCGCCGCCGCGGCCGACGCCGAGCTGGCCGACGCCGTCACCGGCGCGGACAACGCCTACAAGCCCGCCATGGTGCGCGGCGCCACCGTCCACGCGCTGACCGGCCTCGCCCGCCGGGCCGGCGCCGCCACGACCGAGGGGATCGACGCATGAGCATCACCCAGGAGCCCAGCAGCCGCACGGCGCGGCCGATCGAGGCCCGCGAGATGGGCCGTTCCGTCGTACGCCGCGACGGGCGCGCCAAGGTCACCGGCACCGCGACGTACGCCGCCGAGCACGCGCAGGACGCGCTCCACGCCGTCGTCGTGCAGTCGACAATCGCCAAGGGCCGGGTCACCTCCGTCGACGCGACGCAGACCCTTGCCCAGCCCGGCGTCGTCGAGGTCCTCGACCACACCAGCGCTCCGCGCCTGGACAAGACCGACGACCGCGAGCTGGCCGTCCTCCAGGACGACCGGGTCGGCTTCCGCGGCCAGGTCGTCGCCGTCGTGCTGGCCGAGTCGCTCGAGGTCGCCCGCGAGGGCGCCGCGCTCGTCGAGGTCTCCTACGACACGCAGCAGCACCACGTCGAGTTCACGCCCGAGGCGGCGACCGACGCCCCGGAGAAGGTCAACGCCGGCTACCCCACCGACACCGACGTCGGCGACCTCGACGCGGCGATGGCCGAGGCGACCGTGACGGTCGAGCAGACCTACTCCACGCCCTACCACCACAACAACCCGATGGAGCCCCACGCGACCATCGCGCTCTGGGACGAGGGCGCCGACCGGCCGCTGGTGCTGCACGACTCGACCCAGGGCGTCCACCCCGTCGCCAAGACCCTCGCTCCTCTGTTCGGCCTCGAGCAGGCGCAGGTGCAGGTGCTGGCGCCGTACGTCGGTGGCGGGTTCGGCTCCAAGGGCCTGCCCCACTGCCACGAGGTCGTCGCCGCGCTCGCCGCGAAGGCGGTGCCCGGCCGCTCGGTCAAGCTGGTGCTGACCCGGCAGCAGCTGTTCGCGCTGGCCGGCTACCGCACCGCGACCGTCTCCCGGATGCGGCTCGGGGCCGACCGCGACGGCCGGATCTCGGCCGTCGGCCACGAGGTGCTCGAGCAGACCTCGGCCATCAAGGAGTTCGCGGAGCAGACGGCCACCATCAGCCGGATGATGTACGCCGGGGAGCACCGCCGCACCAGCCACCGGCTGGCCCGGCTCGACGTGGCCGTGCCGTCGTGGATGCGCGCGCCGGGCGAGCTGCCGGGTGCTCACGCGCTCGAGGTGGCGATGGACGAGCTCGCCGTCGCCGCCGGCGTCGACCCGGTCGCGCTGCGGGAGCTCAACGACCCGCCGCGCAGCCCCGAGGACGACCAGCCCTGGAACGACCGTCGCCTGGTCGACTGCCTGCACCGCGGCGCCGAGCGCTTCGGCTGGGCCTCGCGCATCGACGCCCCCCGCTCGACCCTGGACGGCGACTGGTGGGTGGGCACCGGCGTGGCATCGGCCACCTACCCGACGTACGTCATGCCGGGCAACCAGGCGCGGGTCGTGGCCCTCGAGGGCGGCCGCTACCGCGTCGAGGTCGGCGCCGTCGACATCGGCACCGGCGCCTGGACCGTGCTGGCCCAGGTCGCGGCCGACGCGCTCGGCTGCCCGGTCGCCTCGGTCGACGTCGAGATCGCGAGCACCGACCTGCCCGCGGCCACGGTGGCGGGAGGATCGGCCGGCACCAGCTCGTGGGGTGGCGCGATCGCGGCCGCGGTCGAGCAGCTCCGCGAGGACCACGGCGAGCACCCCAGCCCCGGCGCCGAGAGCACCGCGGGCGGCGAGGCCGACCCGCGGCAGCAGGAGCACGCGATGCACTCCTTCGGCGCGGTCTTCGCCGAGGCGCGGGTGCACCGCTGGACCGGCGAGATCCGGGTGCCCCGGATGCTCGGCGTCTACTCCGTCGGGCGGATCATCAACCCGGTCCTGGCTCGCTCGCAGTTCCTCGGCGCGATGACGATGGGCCTGGGGGCGGCGCTGTTCGAGGAGTCCGTGCGTGACCCGCGGTTCGGCCACGTCGTGACCCAGGACCTGGCGAGCTACCACGTCGCCTCGCACGCCGACGTCCACGACCTCCAGGTCGAGTGGCTCGACGAGTCCGACACCCTCGCGACCCCGATGGGCTCGCGCGGCATCGGCGAGATCGGCATCGTCGGCACCTCTGCGGCGGTCGCCAACGCGACCTTCCACGCGACCGGGGTGCGGGTGCGCTCGCTGCCGCTGACCGCCGACCGGTTCCTGGCCGCGCCCGCGGAGCTGCCCGGACGCTGAGGGCTAGAAGCCCGTACGCCGCCCGCCCGACGCGGCGTCGCGCACGACCTGGCCCTTGGCGTGCGCGGCGTCGCGCAGGCGCGCCTGGAACTCGACCATCCGCTGCTGCAGTCCGGCGTCGGAGGCGGCCAGGATGCGCACGGCCAGCAGCCCGGCGTTGCGGGCGTTGCCGACGGCGACCGTCGCGACCGGGACGCCGGCGGGCATCTGCACGATGGAGAGCAGCGAGTCCATGCCGTCGAGGTACTTCAGCGCGACCGGCACGCCGATCACGGGCAGCGGCGTGACCGCGGCGAGCATGCCCGGCAGGTGGGCGGCACCGCCGGCACCCGCGACGATGACCTGGATCCCGCGGCCGGCGGCCTCGCGGCCGTAGGCCAGCATCTCGTCGGGCATCCGGTGCGCCGAGACCACGTCGGCCTCGAAGGCGACGTCGAACTCCGCGCACGCCTCGCCGGCCGCCTGCATCGTCGGCCAGTCGGAGTCGGACCCCATCACGATGCCCACGCGGGGCTGCTGGTCGCTCATCCGGGGTCCCCGGTGCGACGCGAGCGCAGCGAGTGTCGTGCTGGGGTGGTCATTCGGACTCCTCACCGAGGTCGCCGGCGAACCACGCCGCGGCGTGGCGGGCGCGCTCGAGGCAGTCCTCGAGATCGTCGCCGTAGGCGTTGACGTGGCCGACCTTGCGACCGGGCCGCAACTCCTTGCCGTAGAGGTGCACCCGGAGGCGGGGGTCGCGGGCCATGGCGTGGGGGTAGCCGTCGTACAGCCTGCCCGTCTCGCGCTCGCCGCCGAGGATGTTGACCATCACCGTCCAGCGCTCGCGGGCGTCGGGCGCCCCGAGCGGCAGGTCAAGCACGGCCCGCAGGTGGTTCTCGAACTGGCTGGTGACCGCACCGTCCTGGGTCCAGTGGCCGGTGTTGTGCGGCCGCATCGCCAGCTCGTTGACGAGGATCCGCCCGTCGTGGGTCTCGAACAGCTCGACGGCCAGCACGCCGGTCACCCCCAGCTCGCCGGCGATCCGCATCGCGGCCCGCTGCGCCTCCACGGCGAGCTCCGGGTCGAGGTCGGGGGCCGGCGCGACCACCTCGTGGCAGATGCCGTCGCGCTGGGTGGAGGCCACGACCGGCCAGACCGCCAGCTGGCCCGAGGGCGAGCGCGCGACCAGCGCCGACAGCTCGCGGCGAAAGTCGACGCGCTCCTCGGCCAGGACGGTGCGGCCCTGCTCGGCGGCGGTGGCGAAGACCGCCTCGGCCTCCTCGGCGCTGCCGACGAACCACACGCCCTTGCCGTCGTAGCCCCCGCGGGTCGTCTTGAGCACGCACGGCAGCCCGAACGCCTCGACGTCGGCGACCGAGGCCACCACGGCGTTGCGCGGGCACGGCACGTCGAGCTCGGCGAGCCGGGCACGCATCACGGCCTTGTCCTGGGCGTGCACCAGCGCGTCGGGCCCCGGGCGCACCGGCAGCGTGCCCTCGAGGGCGTGCAGGTGGTCGGTCGGGACGTGCTCGTGGTCGAAGGTGACCACCGCGCAGCCCTCGGTGACGCGACGCAGCGTGTCGAGGTCGGTGTAGTCGCCGACGGAGTGGTCGGGCACGACCTGCGCGGCGCTGACCCCCTCGGCCTCGGCGAGCAGGCGGAGCGGGATGCCGAGCGCGGCCGCCGGCTCGGCCATCATGCGGGCGAGCTGGCCGCCCCCGATCACGGCGACGGTGGGAGCGAGGGTTGCCACGCGGTGACCCTACCGATCCGGGGTCGTCGGGGTCTGCCGGGCATAGGGTCGGCCCATGAGCGGTGGCGGCAGCGAGAGCGCGCGCACGACGTACGTCCTGGTCGACGGCGAGAACATCGACGCCACCCTCGGGGCGTCGGTCTTCGGCCGGCGGCCCAACCCCGAGGAGCGGCCCCGCTGGGAGCGCCTGCTGACGTACGCCGAGGCGCAGTGGGGCCAGCCGGTCAGCGGACTGTTCTTCCTGGCGGTCAAGGACGAGCTGCCGATGAGCTTCGTGCAGGCGCTGATCAGCATCGGCTACCGCCCGGTGCCGCTGCGGGGCGGTCCGGCCGAGAAGGTCGTCGACATCGCCATCCAGCGCACCCTCGAGGCGCTGCGCGACCGCGACGACGACGTCGTCCTGGTCAGCAACGACGGCGACTTCATCCCGCAGATGGAGGAGCTGGTCGGCACCCGCCGCGTCGGCCAGATGGCCTTCCAGGAGTTCCGCAACGCCGGCTTCCGGGCGCTGGAGGCCCGCGGGCTGGAGTTCCTCGACCTGGAGTACGACGTCAACGCCTTCAAGACGAGGCTGCCGCGCATCCGCGTCCTCGCCATCGAGGAGTTCGACCCCGCCGACTTCCTGTGAGGTGCTCGGCGGGCCTGGTCAGGCCGGGCTGCGGCGTACGGCGACGGGCTGCAGGTCGCCGAAGCCCCGCACCGGTCGCGCGGGCAGCGTGCGCATCTCGAAGCGGTCCGTCGGCAGCACCGAGGCGGTGTGCACGTCGGTGATCACCCGGTTGCGGCGCGCCACCCCGGTGAGCCGCGCGGCCAGGTTGACCGCGGGGCCGTAGACGTCGCCCATCCGCATCACCACCGAGCCGGTGACCAGGCCGACGCGCACGTCGGGCAGCCGCTTGTCGCCGCCGATGACCTTGACGATGTCCCACGCGATCTCCACCGCGTCGCTGGGCGTCGGGGCGATGAAGAGCACCGAGTCGCCGAGGGTCTTGACCACCCGACCGCGCCAGCGCGAGACGACGTCGTGGCTGCGGCCCTCGAAGACCTCGACGAGGTCGCCGATCTCGTCGTCGCGGAGCCGGTTGGTCAGCGCGCTGAAGCTGACGAGGTCGGCGAACCCGACCGTGGCCTCGGCGACCTGCTCGTCGGCGGCCTCGACGGACTCGACGCGGGCGACCGCGGCCACGAGGTGGCGGCGCCAGACGTAGGCGAGCAGCGCCTCGAAGTCGGGCCCGATGTCCCGGATCAGCCGCAGCGCCTCCTCGGTGCGGGGCTCCTCGCCCTCGTGGCGCTCCAGCGCGGTGGCCATGGTCGCCACCTCCCACTCGGCCAGCCGGTCCATGGTCTGCCCCAGGGCGCGCGTCATCCGCAGCACCGTCTCGAAGTCGATGCTGCCCTCCCCCAGGATCGAGGCGACCCGGTGCAGCGCCTCCTCGTCGGCGGCGCCGAACGCCGCGCTGCCCCCGGCCTCGGGGAACCCCAGCGCCCGCCAGAGCCGCTGCGACTGCTCGCGGGTCAGGCCCGCGCGCGCCGAGATCTCCTCGCCGGTGAGTCCGGGGACGGCGCCGAGGATCGCGCGCTCGAGGTCCTCAGGCGTCGTCATGCGGCCTCGAGGAGCGGTAGAGCTGCCGGCTGACGGCGAGCTGGGTCTGCTCGACCCGGGGGATGTCGGGCAGCCGGATCCCCATCTCGCTGGCGTCGGAGATGACCAGCGTGCCGCAGCCCAGGGCCCGGTCGAGCAAGCCCTTCTCGTAGGTGATGTCGCTGATCCGGTTGAGCTGGATGTCGTGGCCGGTGCGGGTCAGCAGCCCGGTGCGGGTGATCAGCCGCCGGTCGGTGAAGACGTAGGTCGTCGAGAGCCAGCGCAAGAAGGGCAGCACGCTCCGCCACAGCACCACCAGCAGCGCCACGACCCAGATCACCAGGCGCCAGGTGCCGGCACGCTCGCCGCTGGGCAGGGTGCTCAGGAACCCCGCCAGGCCCGCCACCACGACCAGCACCAGCGCGGGGAGCAGCAGCGCCTTGACGTGGGTGCGGGTGCCCACGAGGACCCGCTCGCCGTCGTCGAGGAGCTTGGAGGAGATCACCACAGCGCGATCATGCCACCGCCGTGGGGGGCCTCGGGGGGCTTGCGGCGCGCTCCCGTCACGAGGCGTCGGTGGGGCGGACGTGGACCACGTCCCCGGCGCCCAGGTGCTGCTCGCCCGAGGCGGTGCGGACCACCAGCTGGCCGTCCGCGTCGACGTCGACGGCCTCGCCCAGCACCTCCCCGCCCGGCACGGTGACGCGCACCTCCCGACCGAGGGTCGAGCACTCCCCGACGTACGCCGCCCGCAGGTCCTCGCCCCCGGCCCACCCCTCCAGCAGCCCGTCGAGCTCCTCGACCAGCGCGCCCAGCACCGTGGCCCGGTCGACGTCGGCGGCTCCGGCCAGCGCGAGCGAGGTCGCCTCGGGCACGGGCAGCTCGTCGGCCGTCTGGGTGCAGTTCAGGCCGATCCCGATCACGGCGGCGGGCGTGCCGTCGCGGTCGACCCGCTCGAGCAGGATGCCGCCGAGCTTGCGACCGTCGTCGGCGAGCACGTCGTTGGGCCACTTCAGCGCCACGTCGACCCCCGTCGTGCGGCGTACGGCGGCCGCGGTGGCCAGCCCGGTCGCCAGCGGCAGCCAGCCCCACCGGACGGGGGCGACGTCGGCGGCGGGCACGAGCAGGAAGGACACCGTCAGCGAGCTGCGGGCCGGGCTGACCCACTCGCGCCCGAGCCGGCCGCGGCCCGCGGTCTGGTGCTCGGCCACCAGCACCAGTCCCTCGGCCTCGCCCGCGGCGTACCGCTGCGCGACGTCGGCGTTGGTCGACCCGGAGCTCTCCACCACCTCCACCCGCCAGCGGCCGGTGGCGCCCACGGCGGCCGCGTCGAGGGGTGGGCGGCGTGGCTGCTCGGCGTTCATGCCGTCTAGATTGGCGCACGCACGCGAGGCTGGCCAGGACACGGCCGCGACGACCCACGAGGAGCCCGACGTTGAGCGCACAACCCGGTGAAGGCACGGACGTCCCCGAGGACATCGACATCCACACCACCCAGGGCAAGCTGGCCGACCTCCAGCGGCGCATCGACGAGGCCGTCCACGCCGGCTCGGCCAAGGCCGTGGAGAAGCAGCACGCCAAGGGCAAGCAGACCGCCCGCGAGCGCATCGAGATGCTCTTCGACGAGGGCTCCTTCGTCGAGCTCGACGAGCTGGCCCGGCACCGCTCGGTCGCCTTCGGGCTGGAGAAGAACCGGCCCTACGGCGACGGCGTGATCACCGGCTACGGCACCATCGACGGCCGTCAGGTGTGCGTGTTCTCCCAGGACTTCACCGTCTTCGGCGGCTCGCTGGGCGAGGTCTACGGCGAGAAGATCACCAAGGTGATGGACCTCGCCATGAAGACCGGCTGCCCCATCATCGGCATCAACGAGGGCGCCGGCGCCCGCATCCAGGAGGGCGTGGTCTCCCTCGGGCTCTACGGCGAGATCTTCCGCCGCAACGTGCACGCCTCGGGCGTCATCCCGCAGATCAGCCTGATCATGGGCTCCTGCGCCGGCGGCCACGTCTACTCCCCCGCCGTCACCGACTTCACCGTGATGGTCGACGGCACCTCCAACATGTTCATCACCGGCCCCGACGTCATCAAGACCGTCACCGGCGAGGACGTCACGATGGAGGACCTCGGCGGCGCCCGTGCCCACAACACCAAGTCGGGCAACGCCCACTACATGGGCACCGACGAGGCCGACGCCCTGGAGTACACCAAGGCGCTGCTGTCCTACCTCCCGCAGAACAACATGGACGAGCCCCCGACGTACGACGACCCCGCCTCGATGGAGGTCTCCGACGAGGACCGCGAGCTCGACACCGTCATCCCCGACGGCGCCAACCAGCCCTACGACATGAAGACCGTCATCGCGGGTGTCGTCGACGACGGCGAGTTCCTGGAGGTGATGGAGCTCTTCGCGCCCAACATCGTGGTCGGCTACGGCCGGGTCGAGGGCACGTCGGTCGGCGTCGTGGCCAACCAGCCGATGCAGTTCGCCGGCACCCTCGACATCGACGCCTCCGAGAAGGCCGCGCGCTTCGTGCGCACCTGCGACGCCTTCAACATCCCGGTGCTCACCTTCGTCGACGTGCCCGGCTTCCTGCCCGGCACCGACCAGGAGTGGAACGGCATCATCCGGCGCGGCGCCAAGCTGATCTACGCCTACGCCGAGGCCACCGTCCCGCTCGTCACGATCATCACCCGCAAGGCCTACGGCGGCGCCTACGACGTGATGGGCTCCAAGCACCTCGGCGCCGACATCAACCTCGCCTGGCCGACCGCGCAGATCGCGGTGATGGGCGCGCAGGGCGCGGCCAACATCGTCTACCGCAAGGAGCTGAAGGCGATCGCCGACGACGGCGGCTCCTCCGACGCGGTCGACCAGCGCCGCGCCGAGCTGATCGCGGAGTACGAGGACACGCTGGCCAACCCCTACGTCGCCGCCGAGCGCGGCTACGTCGACGCGGTCATCGCGCCCCACGAGACCCGCATCGAGGTGGTCCGGGCGCTGCGGCTGCTGGCCACCAAGCGCGCGACGCTGCCGCCCAAGAAGCACGGGAACATCCCGCTGTGAGCGGGTCGTCGGTGTCGTCGGGGTCGCGCTCGTCGGTCGGGCCCAGGTCGTCGGGCTCGTCGGGCTCGTCGGTCGAGCCCGGGTCATCCGGCTCGTCGGTCGAGCCCGGGTCATCCGGCTCGTCGGTCGAGCCCGGGTCGCCGGGCTCGTCGGTCGAGCCCGTCGAGACCACGCCGCTCCTGCGCGTCGTGTCCGGCAACCCCTCGCCCGAGGAGCTCGCGGCCCTGGTCGCGGTCGTCGCGGCCGCCGGGTCGGGCGGCGCGTCCGACTCCCCCGCACCCCGTTCGGAGTGGTCGGCCCGCCACCGCCTGGTGCGCGGTCCGCACCGCCACGGACCCGGCGCCTGGCGCGCCAGCGCCCGCTGACGTGGCCCGCGTCCCCAAGCTCGTCCTCGCCTCCGCCTCCCCGGCGCGGCTGAAGACGCTCCGCGACGCCGGGCTGTCGCCCGAGGTCGTGGTCAGCGGCGTCGACGAGGACTCCGTGCCCAAGACCGGCCCGGCCGACTTCACGATGCGCCTGGCCCAGCTCAAGGCCGTCGCGGTCGCCTCGCACGAGAAGCGCGCCCTGGTCATCGGCTGCGACTCCGTGCTCTCCATCGACGGCGAGATCCTGGGCAAGCCCGGCACCGAGGCCGAGGCCACCCGCCGCTGGCAGCAGATGCGCGGCCGCTCCGGCGTCCTGCACACCGGCCACTGCGTCATCGACACCCACCGCGAGGTCTGGCTGGCCCGGTCGACGGCCACCCAGGTGCGCTTCGCCCACGTCACCGACGAGGAGATCGCGGCGTACGTCGCCACCGGCGAGCCCCTCGCCGTCGCCGGCGCCTTCACCCTCGACGGCCTCGGCGGCGCCTTCGTCTCCGGCGTCACCGGCGACCCTCACAACGTCGTCGGCATCAGCCTCCCCCTCCTGCGCCTGATGTTCGACGAGCTCGGCTTCACCTGGACGGACTTCTGGTCTGCTCCGGGGTGACGAGGGCAGTTTCCCCGGCTGGCCGGTGAAACTGCCCGTGAGTGGGACGCCAGGGTCGTCGACAGGTCCGGTCGAGGACGCTCACCTGCCAGTGAGATGCCGTACGTCGGCCGTTGCCCTCCACTGCCACACCAGCGTCGTCGCAGGGTCCCCGGCGCGACGCTGACGTGGCACTCGTCGGACGTACGCCGAACCAGCCGGTCAGCGGGTCGGCGCACGGACAACTCGGCTGGGCAGTTTCCCCGGCTGGCCGGTGAAACTGCCCGCGAGTGGGACGCAGGGTCGTCGACAGGGCCGGTCGGCGACGCACACGTCCCACCGAGATGCCGTACGTCGACCGATGCCCCGCCACTGCTACACCAGCGTCGTCGCACGGCCCCCGGCGCGACGCTGACGCGGCACTCGTCCGACGTACGCCGACCCGGCAGGCCCGCGGGTCGGCGTACGGACAGCTCGGGGGGCAGTTTCCCCGGCTGGCCGGTGAAACTGCCCGTGAGTGGGACAACAGCGTCGCCTACACGGCCGGTCGAGGACGCACACGCCCCACCGACACGTCGTACGCCGATCGCCGCCCCCGCCGCCCCAGCGTCATCGGACGTACGCCGCCCCGCGAGCGGACGACGCACGTGGACGACCGGGCCCCAGCAGCCCACCAACCCCCGACCCGTCCAAGTCCGGGCGGACGAGCGCGCCGGGGAGCTCGACCCCCTACTCGACCGGGAGCCCCAGCCCTCGCGCGATCAGCATCCGCTGCACCTCGGAGGTCCCCTCGCCGATCTCGAGGACCTTGGCGTCCCGGTAGAAGCGGGCGACGGGGTACTCCTCCATGAAGCCGTAGCCGCCGAAGACCTGCGTGGCGATCCGGGTGGCGGTGACGGCCGACTCGGTGGAGTAGAGCTTGGCGACGGCCGCCGCCTGCTTGAACTGCTTCATCGGGGCGCCGGCGTCCTTGAGGGCCGCGGCGCGGTAGGTCAGGCCGCGGCTGGCGTGGAGCATCACCTCGAGGTCGGCGATCTGGAAGGCGACGCCCTGCTTGCGGCCGATCGGGCCGCCGAAGGTCTGGCGCTCCCCCGCGTAGGCCAGCGCCATGTCGAGGCAGGCCTGGATGCAGCCGACCGAGAGCGCCGAGATGGCGACGCGGCCGTCGTCGAGGGTGGCGAGGAACTGCGCGTAGCCGCGGCCCCGCTCGCCGAGCAGGTGGTCCTCGGGCACGCGGGCGTCGGCGAAGGACAGCGGGTGGGTGTCCGAAGCGTGCCAGCCGAGCTTGTCGCAGGCCTTCTCGGCGGTGAAGCCGGGCGTGCCGCTGGGCAGCATGATCGCCGAGATCTCCGGACGGCCGTCGGGCCGCTCGCCGGTGCGGGCGGTCACGGTGACCACACTGGTGACCGAGGAGCCGGAGTTGGTGATGAACTGCTTGGCGCCGTTGACGACCCACTCGCCGCCGTCGAGCTCGGCCCTGGTGCGGGTGGCGCCGGCGTCGGAGCCCGCGCCGGGCTCGGTCAGCCCGAAGCCGGCGAGCGCGGTGCCGGCGACGAGGTCGGGCAGCCAGCGCTCCTTCTGGGCCTGGGTGCCGTACTCCAGGAGCGGGTTGATGCCGAGTCCGACGCCCGCCTGGAGCGTGATGCCGAGCGACTGGTCCACGCGGCCGATCTCCTCGATCGCCACGCACAGCGAGGTGAAGTCGCCGTCCTCGCCCGCGCCGCCGAACTCCTCCGGAGCGGTCAGGCCGAACAGCCCGAGCTGCCCCATCGAGGCCACCACGTCGACCGGGAAGTGGTGGTCGCGGTCCCACTGCGCGGCGTGGGGGGCGATCTCCTTCTCGGCGAAGTCACGCACGACGCGACGGAACGACTCGTGGTCCTCGGAGAGCTCGAAGGTCATGCGGGGCATCGTAGCCCCGCGAGGTTAGCGATCGCTAACCTCGCGCGGGCGGTTCCGCGGCACGACGAACGGCGCGGGTCAGCCGCACCAGGGAGGCCTGCAGGGCCCGGAACTCCGCGTCGTCGAGGCCGACCGCGTCGCCGACCTTGCACTGCACGTCGTCGAACCGCAGCCGCAACCGGCGGCCCTCCGGGGTCAGCGCCACCTCGACCCGGCGCTCGTCGGCGGTGCTGCGACGCCGGGTCAGCAGCCCGGCCTGCTCCATGCGCCGCAGCAACGGGGTGAGCGTGCCGTGGTCGAGCTCGAGGTCGTGGCCGATCTGCTTCACCGCCACCGCGCCCTCGGCGGGCAGCGCCACGAGCACGAGGTACTGCGGGTAGGTCAGGCCCAGCTCGTCGAGCAGCGGCCGGTAGAACGCCGTGACCGCGCGCGACGCGGCGTACAGGTCGAAGCACAGCAGCTCGTCGAGGCCGCGCACCTGTGCGTCGCCGGTCGTCACGCTCATGAAGACCTCCGTGGAGAAAGTTTTCCGCTGAACTACTTGTGCGCCCATCTTAACGTGCCTACGATTATCTTGTGCACAAGACAAGTGCACGGGACCTCATCCCCGACCCGAAGGAGAGCACCATGCCCACTCGTACCGCTCGCACCGCCTGGAACGGCTCGCTGCAGGAGGGCTCGGGCCAGGTCGAGCTCAGCAGCTCCAAGGTCGGCACCTACGACGTCTCCTTCCCCAAGCGCGCGGCCGACGAGGCCGGGGGCACCACCAGCCCCGAGGAGCTCATCGCCGCGGCGCACTCGTCCTGCTACGCCATGCAGCTCTCCGCGCTGATCGCCGAGGCCGGCGGCACCCCGCAGTCGCTCGACGTGACCGCCGAGGTCTCGCTCGGCCCGGACAAGGCCGACGGCGGCTTCAAGCTGACCGGCATCAAGCTCACCGTCGTCGGTGAGGTCGAGGGCCTCGACGCCGCGGGCTTCGAGAAGGCCGCGCAGGACGCCAAGGCCGGCTGCCCCGTGAGCAAGGCGCTGACCGGCGTCGAGATCACGCTGGACGCGTCGCTCGAGGGCTGACCCTCCCCGCGGGACACCCCGCCCCCTGACGCCGGACCCGGGCCACCACCGATGTGCGCCCGGGTCTGGCCTCACCTACGATCGCTCGGTGACTCCCACGGACGCCCCGGCCGACCTGGCTGCGGCCGCACCGGCCCCGCTGCTCGACGCCACGTCCTCCGACGCCGCGCTGCGCCGCTTCCTGCACGGCCTCCCCGGGGTCGACCAGGTCGGTGCCGAGCAGCGTGCCGCCGGCCTCGGCACCCGCTCGATCAAGGCCGCCTCCAAGGCGTACGCCGTCGACCTCGCCATCTCGATGGTCGACCTGACCACGCTGGAGGGCTCGGACACCCGCGGCAAGGTCCGCGCGCTGTCGGCCAAGGCCCAGCGGCCCGACCCCACCGATCCCACCTGCCCCGCGACCGCGGCGGTGTGCGTCTACCCCGACATGGTCCCCCACGCCGTCGACGCCCTCAGGGGCTCCGGCGTGCACGTCGCGTCGGTCGCGACCGCCTTCCCGAGCGGCCGCGCCGCGCTCGACGTCAAGCTGGCCGACACCCGTGACGCCGTCGAGGCCGGGGCCGACGAGATCGACATGGTCATCGACCGCGGCGCGTTCCTCACCGGCCGCTACCTCGACGTCCACGACGAGATCGTGGCGGTCAAGGAGGCCTGCGCCCTGCCGAACGGGCAGAGCGCCCACCTCAAGGTGATCCTCGAGACCGGCGAGCTCCAGACCTACGACAACGTACGCCGGGCCAGCTGGCTGGCGATGATGGCCGGAGCCCACTTCATCAAGACCTCGACCGGCAAGGTGCAGCCCGCGGCCACCCTCCCGGTGACGCTGGTGATGCTCGAGGCGGTGCGCGACTACCGCCTCGCCACCGGCCAGCAGGTGGGCGTCAAGCCCGCCGGCGGCATCCGCACCACCAAGGACGCGGTCAAGCACCTCGTGATGGTCAACGAGGTCGCCGGCCCCGACTGGCTGGACCCCGACTGGTTCCGCTTCGGCGCCTCCAGCCTGCTCGACGACCTGCTGATGCAGCGCACCAAGCTGACCACCGGCCGCTACAGCGGTCCCGACTACGTGACGATGGACTGACGATGGCCACCTTCGAGTACGCCCCCGCCCCCGAGTCGCGGTCGGCGGTGACGCTGCGGGCGTCGTACGGCCTGTTCGTGAACGGCGAGTTCGTCGACGGACGCGGCACGCCGTTCAAGACCACCGACCCCGCCACCGAGGAGGTGCTCGCCGAGGTCGCCGAGGCCGACGAGCGCGACGTCGACGACGCGGTCAAGGCCGCCCGGCGGGCGCACACCCGGGTGTGGTCGCGGATGAGCGGCAGCGAGCGCGGCAAGTACCTCTTCCGGATCGCCCGGCTGGTGCAGGAGCGGGCCCGCGAGATCGCGGTGCTGGAGACCCTCGACAACGGCAAGCCGATCAAGGAGGCGCGCGACGTCGACGTGCCGACGGCCGCCGCGCACTTCTTCTACTACGCCGGCTGGGCCGACAAGCTCGAGCACGCCGGCCTCGGCACCCGTCCGGAGTCCCTCGGCGTCGCCGGCCAGGTGATCCCGTGGAACTTCCCGTTCCTGATGCTGGCCTGGAAGGTCGCACCCGCGCTGGCCGCCGGCAACACGGTCGTGCTCAAGCCCGCCGAGACCACGCCGCTGACCGCGCTGCTGTTCGCCGAGATCTGCCAGCAGGCCGACCTGCCCCCGGGCGTGGTCAACATCGTGACCGGCGCCGGCGCGACCGGCCACGCGGTGGTCTCGCACGACGACGTCGACAAGGTGGCCTTCACCGGCTCGACCGAGGTCGGCAAGGCGATCGCGCGCAGCGTCGCCGGGACCACCAAGAAGGTGACGCTCGAGCTCGGCGGCAAGGCCGCCAACATCGTCTACGACGACGCCCCGGTCGACCAGGCCGTCGAGGGCATCGTCGACGGCATCTTCTTCAACCAGGGCCACGTCTGCTGCGCCGGCTCGCGGCTGCTCGTCCAGGAGTCGGTGGCCGAGGAGGTCCTCGAGCGGCTCAAGCGCCGGATGGCCACCCTGCGGGTCGGCGACCCGCTCGACAAGAACACCGACGTCGGCGCGATCAACTCCCCCGAGCAGCTCGGTCGCATCCAGGAGCTGGTCGGCGTCGGCGAGGCCGAGGGCGCGGAGCGCTGGTCGGCGCCGTGCGAGCTGCCCACCAAGGGCAGCTGGTTCGCCCCGACGCTGTTCACCGGGGTCAGCCAGGCCCACCGGATCGCCCGCGAGGAGATCTTCGGGCCGGTGCTGTCGGTGCTGACCTTCCGGACGCCGCAGGAGGCGGTCGCCAAGGCCAACAACACGCCGTACGGCCTCTCGGCCGGCGTCTGGTCCGACAAGGGCTCGCGCATCCTGTGGACCGCGGCCCGGCTGCGCGCCGGCGTGGTGTGGTCCAACACGTTCAACAAGTTCGACCCGGCCAGCCCGTTCGGCGGCTACCAGGAGTCGGGCTACGGCCGCGAGGGCGGCCGGCACGGCCTGGCCCCCTACCTGAAGGGCAGCGAGCGATGACGCGCGCCGACGTACGCAAGACCTACAAGCTCTACCTCGGCGGGGCCTTCCCCCGCTCGGAGTCGGGGCGCTCCTACGCCGTCGAGGACGCCAAGGGCCGGTTCTGGGCCCACGCGTCCCGGGCCTCGCGCAAGGACGCCCGCGACGCGGTCGTCGCCGCCCGCAAGGCCTTCGACGGCTGGTCCGGCCGCACGGCGTACAACCGGGGGCAGGTCGTCTACCGCGTCGCCGAGGTGCTGGAGAGCCGCCGCGACCAGTTCGAGGCCGAGCTGCGGACCGCCGAGGGGATCACCGCCTCGCGGGCGCGCACCTACGTGGACGCGGCGATCGACCGGCTCGTCTGGTACGCCGGGTGGTCGGACAAGCTCGCCCAGGTGGTCGGGGGCGCCAACCCGGTGTCCGGGCCCTACCTCAACCACTCCGCGCCCGAGCCGACCGGCGTCGTGGCCGTGCTCGCCCCCGCCGGGCCGCTGCTCGGACTGGTCAGCGTGGTCGCCCCGGTGATCGCGACCGGCAACACCTGCGTCGTGGTCGCGAGCCAGCCGCACCCGCTCACCGCGATCACGCTGGGCGAGGTGATGGCGACCTCCGACGTGCCGGCCGGCGTCGTCAACGTGCTCACCGGGCCGCAGGACGAGATCGCGCCGTGGCTGGCCTCCCACATGGACGTCGACGCCATCGATCTCACCGGCGTCGAGGACCCCGAGGCCGCCCGCAACCTGGAGATCGCGGCCGCCGACAACCTCAAGCGCGTCCGCCGCCCGGCCGCGGAGGACTGGCTGGCCACCCCGGGCCTGGACCGGATGACCGACTTCCTGGAGACCAAGACGGTCTGGCACCCGATGGGCCTCTGAGTGCCCGACTCCCCGCTGCTCGCCCGCGTCGTCGTCCTCGCCGGCCCCTCGGGCTCGGGCAAGTCGCGGCTCGCCGAGCGGCTCGGGCTGCCGGTGCTGCGGCTCGACGACTTCTACAAGGACGGCGACGACCCGACGCTGCCGGTGCTCGACCTCGCCGGTGGTGACCCCGTCGTGGACTGGGACGCCCCCGCCTCGTGGAACCACGACGCCGCGGTCCAGGCCCTCGAGGAGCTGTGCCGCACCGGCTCCGTCGACGCGCCGGTCTACGAGATCGCGGCCAACGCCCGCACCGGCCACCGCGTCGTCGAGCTGGCCGGTGCCCCGCTGGTCGTGGCCGAGGGGATCTTCGCGCAGGAGGTGGTCGCGGAGTGCCGGCGTCGCGGGCTGCTCGCCGCGGCGTACTGCGTGACGCAGCACCCGGCCCTCACCTTCGCCCGACGTCTCTCCCGCGACCTGAGCGAGCGCCGCAAGCCGCCGTGGGTGCTGCTGCGGCGAGGGCTGCACCTGCTCCGCGCCCAGCGCGAGGTGGTGTCGCACGCGCGCCGGCTCGGCTGCGAGGTGTGCCGCCCCGAGGAGGCTCGGCTCGCGATCGGCCGGCTCAGGGACCGACCGGGTCCGTCGTCTCCGCCCAGCCGCCGTTGACGCCCCGGCCGCGCATCAGCAGCACCGCCTCCGTGCGGCTGGTGGCCTGCAGCGCGCGCAGGATCGCGCTGACCTCGCGCTCGACCGTGCGGGCCGACAGGTCGAGCAGCCGGGCGATCGACTTGTCCTTCTCGCCGATGCACAGCAGCCGGGCGACGTCGAGCTGACGCCGCGTCAACGGGGGCTGCTCCCCCGGCGCCAGCGCCGGCCGGCACAGCTTGACCGTGGCGTGCCACACGTCGAGCACCGCGGCGATCACCTGGGGCGAGCGGGTGCTCCACGAGACCCGGTTGCCGAACGCGTCGGGCCGGCCGCCGATCAGCGCCGCCGTCTCGTCGATGACCATGGCGCGGAGGAAGACCGGGCCGCTCAGCACCCGCGGGAAGATCGAGCTCAGCAGCGGGTGGGTGCGCAGCGAGTGCGGCGAGGTGATCAGCCGCTGCTCCACCCCGCGGGCCTCCGCGCGCTGCACCAGCTCGACGCCCGGGTCCTCGGGGTCGTAGGAGTAGTCGGGCTGCAGCACCCGGGACACACGGGTCGCCGTCGGCTCGAGCCGCTTCAGCTCGCCGACCAGGGCGCCGAGGCCGACCACCGGCCGCACCTCGTCACCCCCCCGGGCCTTGCTTGCGGCCAGGTCCCCCACGAGACGCTCGACCTCGTCGGACTGCTCGCGCAACCGACGGATGTCAGGCGTCTCCCCGAGAACGTGACCGTGGTCGATGACGTCCATGCAGGGCATGTTCGCAGAATCAGCACGTGGGCAGCACCTTTCCCGCCCGCGCGACGAGACGGCGATCCCCCCGGTCGCCGTCCCACCGCGCGTCCGCGCAGCGCCCGGGACACCGGGACCGCAGCACGGCACGGCCCTCACCCTCTCCGACCGGGGGCCCCGTTGTCGCGCCCGATCGGCCCGATGTCGGATGGTCGCCACGGGCGTGTTGCGGCCCGGGTGGGTCAGTCGCGCAGCGCCTCGGCGTACGCCGGCTTGACGACGTCCTCGATGATCGCGAGCCGCTGGTCGAAGTGGACGAAGGCCGACTTCATGGCGTTGACCGTCACCCAGCGCAGGTCCTCCAGCCCCCACCCGAAGGCCTCGACCAGCGCCTGCATCTCGCGGGTCATCGAGGTGCCGCTCATCAGCCGGTTGTCGGTGTTGACCGTGACGCGGAACTTCAGCCGGGCCAGCAGCCCGATCGGGTGCTCCGCGATCGAGGCGGCGGCACCGGTCTGCACGTTGGAGTGCGGGCACAGCTCGAGCGGCACCCGGCGGTCGCGGACGTAGGAGGCCAGCCGGCCCAGCCGGACCTCGCCGTCGTCGAGCACCTCGATGTCGTCGATCAGGCGCACGCCGTGGCCCAGCCGGTCGGCCCCGCACCACTGCAACGCCTCCCAGATCGAGGGCAGCCCGAACGCCTCGCCGGCGTGGATCGTGAAGTGGGCGTTGCTGCGCTTCATGTGCTCGAAGGCGTCGAGGTGGCGGGTGGGCGGGTAGCCCGCCTCGGCTCCCGCGATGTCGAACCCCACCACGCCGACGTCGCGGTGGGCGACGGCCAGCTCGGCGATCTCGCGTGAGCGGGCCGCGTGCCGCATGGCGGTCAGCAGCTGGCGTACGACGATCGCCCGGCCGCCGCCGGCCGCGACCGCCGTCGTGCCCTCGTCGATGCCGTCCTGCACCGCGCGCACCACCTCGTCGAGGGTCAGCCCGGCGGCGAGGTGCTGCTCGGGGGCGTAGCGCACCTCGGCGTACACCACGCCGTCCGCGGCGAGGTCCTCGACGCACTCCCGGGCGACGCGGCGCAGGTGGTCGGCGCGCTGCATCACCGCGACGGTGTGGTCGAAGGTCTCGAGGTAGCGCGGGAGCGACCCGCTGTCGGCCGACTCGGTGAACCAGCGACCCAGCGACGCGGCGTCGGCGGCGGGCAGGGCGTGGCCCACCTCGTCGGCGAGCTCGACGATCGTGGCCGGCCGCAGACCGCCGTCGAGGTGGTCGTGCAGCAGGACCTTCGGGACGGACCGAATCT
This sequence comes from Marmoricola sp. Leaf446, assembly GCF_001424755.1. Lineage (GTDB taxonomy): Bacteria > Actinomycetota > Actinomycetes > Propionibacteriales > Nocardioidaceae > Marmoricola. The sequence goes on along the minus strand of NZ_LMRF01000001.1, from coordinate 1,004,735 downwards.
GCGCGGTGGTGAGGGCGGTAGGTTCGGCCATGCCGCCATCCAACACCGTCGTCGGGCGAGGCTCGGGACGGGTCGACGCCGAACGGGAGCCACCTGCATGCGCACCTTCAGCACCTTCGAGGAGATCGAGTCCGCCACCGGCGAGGAGGTGGGCACCACCGAGTGGGTGGAGATCACCCAGGAGCGCGTCGACCAGTTCGCCGACGCGACCGGCGACCACCAGTGGATCCACGTGGACGTCGAGAAGGCGAAGGAGGGACCGTTCGGCGGCACCATCGCCCACGGCTACCTCACGCTCTCGCTCATCCCCTGGCTCAGCGCCCAGGTGATCGACCTGCAGACCTCCGGCGCCAAGCTCAACTACGGCGTCAACAAGGTCCGCTTCCCCCACCCGGTCCTCGTCGGCTCCCGGGTGCGCCTGGTCGCGAGCATCGGCTCCATCACCGAGGTCTCCGCCGGCCGCCAGCTCACCTTGAAGTACGTCGTCGAGATCGAGGACCAGGACAAGCCCGCCTGCGTCGCCGAGACCGTCGTGCTGCTGCTCGGCTGACCGAGCGACCCCGGACCACCGGGTAGTCCGAGACGAAAAGCACCGTCGCGGCTCGTCGTACGGTGCTCTTCGTCTCGGACTACCCCGCGAGCGCCTTGTGCCGTCGGGGGGCAGGGGTGAAGGTGGGTCCATGACCTACCAGCTCACCGTCGTGTACGGACACCCTGACGACCCCGCCGCCTTCGACGAGCACTACGCGAGCACGCACGCGCCGCTCGCCGAGAAGGTGCCCGGCCTGCTGTCGTACACCTCCCACAAGGCCGACCCGGGACCGGACGGCTCCCCCGCCGACCACTACCTGGTCGCGGTGCTCACCTTCGCCGACCGCGACGCGTTCGCCGCCGGCTTCGGCGGGCCCGAGGGCAAGGCCGCGGTCGCCGACGTCCCCACCTTCGCCACCGGCGGCGCCACGATGCTGTCGGGCGAGGTCACGACGTACGTCTGAGGGCTCGTGGGCGCCCGCCCGCACCGGGACGTCATACGAGTCGGTGGCTCCGAGCCACGATCCGTATGACGTCCCGGGGGCGTCATCCTTCTCCGAACACCCGGACCCCGTCGTACGGCGTGTCGCGTACCGTGCGTTCGGACGAGGGCGGTTTCCCAGGCGGGCCTGGGAAACCGAAGACCCTCAGCCCACCCGGTCGATCACGATCGGCCCGGGCTCGTACGCCGTGCCGGCCGGCGAGACGTCGATGCCGCCCTCCAACGAGGCGAGCGCACGCTCGAACCGGTCGGGCTCGTCGGTGTGCAGCGTGAGCAACGGCTGTCCCTCGGCGACCTCGTCGCCGGGGCGGGCGTGCCACTCGACACCCGCGCCGGCCTGGACCGCGGCGCCCTGGGTGGCGCGGCCGGCACCGAGGCGCCAGGCGGCCATGCCGACGGCCATCGCGTCGAGCCGGGTGAGCACGCCCGAGGCCGGTGCGGTGACCACGTGGGTCTCGCGGGCGGTCGGCAGCGGCGCAGCCGGGTCGCCGCCCTGCGCGGCGATCATCGCGCGCCAGGCGTCGAGCGCCGCACCCGAGGCCAGCACCTCGGCGGGGTCGACGTCGTCGCGGCCGGCGCCGGCGAGCATCTCGCGGGCCAGCGCGAGGGTGAGCTCGACGACGTCGGCGGGGCCACCGCCCTCGAGCACCTCGACCGACTCGCGCACCTCGAGCGCGTTGCCCGCGGTGAGGCCGAGCGGCACCGACATCTCGGTGAGCAGGGCGACGGTGTGGACGCCGGCGTCCTTCCCGAGCGCCACCATGGTCTCGGCGAGCTCGCGGGCACGCTCGAGGTCCTTCATGAACGCGCCGGTGCCGACCTTGACGTCGAGCACCAGCGAGCCGGTGCCCTCGGCGATCTTCTTGCTCATGATCGAGGACGCGATCAGCGGGATCGCCTCGACGGTGCCGGTGACGTCGCGCAGGGCGTAGAGCTTCTTGTCCGCCGGGGCCAGCCCCGACCCCGCGGCGCACACCACGGCGCCGACGTCCTCGAGCTGGCGGAGCATGTCGGCGTTGGAGAGCGAGGCCTGCCAGCCCGGGATCGCCTCGAGCTTGTCGAGGGTGCCGCCGGTGTGGCCCAGACCGCGGCCGGAGAGCTGCGGCACGGCCACGCCGCAGGCCGCGACCAGCGGCGCCAGCGGCAGCGTGATCTTGTCGCCCACGCCACCGGTCGAGTGCTTGTCGGCGGTGGGCCGCGACAGCGAGGAGAAGTCCATCCGCTCTCCGCTGGCGATCATGGCCGCGGTCCACCGGGAGATCTCGCGGCGGTCCATGCCGTTGAGCAGGATCGCCATCGCGAGCGCGGACATCTGCTCGTCGGCCACCTCGCCCCGGGTGTAGGCGTCGACCACCCAGTCGATCTGGCTGTCGCTGAGCTCGCCACCGTCGCGCTTGGCGACGATGACCTCGACGGCGTCGTGCTGGGCCATGGCGGTCCTCCCTGGGGTGCTGCGGACCGACCAACCTACCGGCGCTCCCCCGGTGCGCGACGTCAGGCACGGGCGGGCAGGCTGGGACGGTGACGACGACCGAGCCGAGCGTGCGCGAGGAGCTCTTCGGGCCCTCCCACCGGGCGGTGACGGTCGGCATCGTGCTCACCATCAGCCTGGTCGCGTTCGAGGCCATGGGCGTCGGTACGGCGATGCCCGCGCTGGTCGCCGACCTCGGGTCGGTGGAGACCTACGCCTGGCCGTTCGTGGCGTTCATCGCCAGCACCGTGCTCGGCAACGTGCTGACCGGACGCTGGTGCGACGCCCACGGCCCCCGGCTGCCGCTCCTGGTCGGGCCCCTGGTCTTCGGCGCGGGCCTGCTGCTGGCGGGGCTGTCCCCGACGATGGCGCCGCTGCTGGTGGGACGCGTGCTGCAGGGGTTCGCGGCGGGGGCCCTCGGGGTCGGGGTCTACGTGCTCATCGCCGTCGTCTACACCCGGCGCGCCCGGCCCGCGGTGTTCGCGCTGCTGTCCGCCTCCTGGGTGCTGCCGTCGCTCATCGGTCCGCCGGTGGCCGGGTTCGTGACCGACCGCTTCTCCTGGCACTGGGTCTTCCTCGGGCTGGTCCCGCTCGTGGCCGTCGCGGTGCTGCTGGTGCTGCCGGCCGTGGCGGGCCTGGCCCCGCCCGAGGGCGACCCCCCGCAGGCCCGGCGCGGCCTGGTGACGGCGGCGGCCGTCTCGGCCGTCGCGGTCTCGGTGCTGACCTGGGCCGCGGAGGACCCCCGCGGCGGCCGGCTCCTGGTCGTGGTGGGCGCGGTGGGGGTGCTGGGGGTGGCGCTGGTGCGCGTCTTCCCCACCGGCACCCCCCGCGCCGGCGCCGGGATCGGCGCGGTGGTCGCCGGCCGGTGGCTGGTCTCCGGCGCGTTCTTCACCGCCAACGCCTACCTGCCCCTGACCCTCACCACCACGCACGGCTGGTCGCTGACCGCCGCCGGGGCGCCGCTCATCGTGGGCTCGCTGGGCTGGTCGGCCGCCTCGGCCTGGCAGGGGCGTCGTCCGGCGCTCTCGCGCGCGGCGCTGCTGCGGGTCGGGTTCGCCCTGGTGGCGGTCGGCCTCGCGCTGCTGGTGCCGGTCACGCTCGGGCTCGTGCCGTGGCTGGCGTTCCTCGGGCTCGCGCTCAGCGGCGCCGGGATGGGGCTGTCCTACTCGTCGCTGTCGTTCCTGATGCTGGCCCACTCCGAGCAGCAGGAGGTCGGCTTCCACTCCTCCTCGGTCCAGCTGGCCGACCAGATGTCGCAGGCGGTCTTCGTCGGCCTCGGCGGGGCGCTGCTGGCCGTGCTGGTGCCCACCGTGGCGCTGCCCGCGCTGGTGGCCGGGCTCGTCGGGCTGGCCGTGGTGGGCTGCGGCATCAGCCCACGCACCCGCGAGACCTGAGGGCGACGGACTCGACCGGCGACCGGCTCGACCGGCGACCGACTCGACCGGCGACCGGCTCGACCCGCGCCGCCGGTCAGCCGGTGACCGGCACCTCGGCCCAGCCGCGCAGCACGAACGTGCCCCGGCCGGTCGGCTCGCCCGCGAGCGCCAGGTCCGGGAACGTGGAGCCCAGCGCGGCGAGCGACTCGACCAGCTCCATCCGGGCCAGCGGCGCGCCGAGGCAGAAGTGCAGGCCGGCGCCGAAGGCGAGGTGCGGGTTGGTCGCCCGCGCGGGGTCGAAGCGGTCGGGCTCGGCGAACACCGCCGGGTCGCGGTTGGCCGCGCCGAGCAGCGCCGCCACCCGCTCGCCCTCCGCGACGACCACGCCGCCGACCTCGACGTCGGTGGTGGCGGTGCGCTCGAAGAGTTGCAGCGCCGAGTCGAAGCGCAGCATCTCCTCCACCAGGACGGGCAGGTCCTCGACCTCGCCGAGCCGCACGCCGTGGCGCAGCGCGGCGACGAGCCCGTTGCCGAAGACGTTGACCGAGGCCTCGTGGCCGGCGTTGAGCAGCAGCACGACGGCGGCGACCAGCTCGACCTCGGACAGTCCGGCGGCCAGCAGGTCGGTGGTGAGGTCCTCGCCGGGGTGGGTGCGGCGCCGCTGCACGTGCTCGCGCACCAGGTCGGCGAACTCGGTCGCCGCCGACACGGCCGCGTCCACGGTGGCCGGCGAGGGCGCGGGCTCGTACATCCGCACGATCGCCTGCGACCAGCGCCGCAGCGACGGAACGTCGGCGCGGTCCAGCCCCACGAGCTCGGCGATGACCAGGACGGGCAGCGGCTCGGCGTACGACGCGAGCACGTCGAAGCCCGACCGGTCGACCTCGGCCAGCAGCCCCGCCGCCAGCTCCCGCACCCGGGGGCGCAGCCGCTCGACGTGGCCGCGGTTGAACGCGCCGGCCACGGCCCGGCGCAGCCGGGTGTGCTCGGGCGGCTCGTTCTCCATCATCTGGTGGCGGTGGAGCAGGTTGAACGGCTCGAGGTAGGCCGCGGGCTCGCGGTCGCGCCAGATCCGGCCCAGCCGCCGGTCGCGCAGCACCGCCCCGGCGGCGGCGTGGGAGAACGCCAGCCAGGTGCCGGTGTCCTCGTGCCGGGCGACCGCGTGCTGCGCCCGCTCGGCGGCCAGCACCGGGTAGGGGTCGGCCACGACGGCGGCCGAGGTCAGGTCAACCGAGGTCGTCGGCGCCGAACGCATCGGGCAGCACCTCGTCCATCCGTCGTACGCCGCGCCCGGTGAGCAGCAGCAGGTCGGGACCGCCGTTCTCCCACAGCAGCTGCCGACAGCGACCGCACGGCATGATCAGCCGCTCCTCGCCGTCGACGCACACGAAGTGGGTGAGCCGGCCGCCGCCACTGCGGTGCAGCTGGGAGACCAGACCGCACTCGGCGCACAGCGCCACGCCGTACGCCGCGTTCTCGACGTTGCAGCCCGAGACCACGCGGCCGTCGTCGACGAGCGCGGCAGCGCCGACGCGGAAGCGGGAGTACGGCGCGTAGGCGTGCGCGGACGCGGCGACCGCCTCGGCCCGGAGCGCCTCCCAGCCGCCGGCGGGCTCGTCGGGGGTCACGCTCACCCGGCCGAGCCCTTGCGGTAGATCACGCCGTCGGCCGCAGGCATCCGCAGCCGCTGCGAGGCCAGGGCGAGCACGAGCAGCGTGGTGACGTAGGGCGACATCCGGGTGAAGTCCGAGGGCACGACGTCGGTGCTGGCGAACCAGGCGAGGAACGCCACGGCGAAGACCCCGAGCCAGACCGCCGTGCGGCCCTTGCGACGCACCACCTGCACGACGGCGACCACGACCAGCAGCACGCCGACGAGCAGGAGCAGCGCGTGCACGGTCTCGGGGCCGTCGCGGAACGGCAGCGCCTGGGTGTAGCCGAACAGCAGCGCGCCGACGAGCAGGCCGGTGGGCCGCCAGTTGCCGAAGATCATCGCGGCGAGGCCGATGTAGCCGATGCCGCTGCTCATCCCGACCTGGAAGCCCGAGGAGGACACCATCGCGATCATCGCGCCGCCCAGGCCGGCCAGGGCGCCGGAGACCAGGACCGCGACGATCTTGTAGCGGATGACGTCGACGCCGAGCGACTCCGCGGCCGCGGGGGCCTCGCCGACCGAGCGCAGCCGCAGCCCGAACCGGGTGCGCCACAGCAGCCAGTAGCTGGCCGGGAGCAGCAGCAGGCCCACGACGTGCAGCAGCGAGAGGTTGCGGGTGAACACCTCGGCCAGGCCGGCGAGGTCGCTGAGCACGAACCAGCCGCGGTCGGCCAGCGCCTTGGCCGGCTCGGCGAGGAAGGGCACGTCGATCCGCGGCACCGCCGGCAGCGGCGGTGACTGGGTCGGCCCGCCGCCCGGGAGCGCGGAGAACCAGACCTCGGCCAGGAAGCCGGAGATGCCGAGCGCGATGATGTTGATCGCCACCCCGGAGACGATGTGGTCGACGCCGAAGACGACCGTGGCGAGCGCGTGCAGCGCGCCGCCGACGACGCCGAAGATCACCGCGCCGAGGACCCCGGCCACCCAGCCGTAGTGGTAGCCGATGTAGCCGGCGCCCAGGGTGCCGAGGATCATCATGCCCTCGAGCCCGATGTTGACCACGCCCGCGCGCTCGGACCACAGCCCGCCCAGACCGGCCATCACGATCGGGGTCGCCGCGGTCAGCGTCAGCGCGAGGGTGCCGAACGAGGTGAGCGGGCCGGCGCCGGTGACCACCCGCACCAGGCACAGCAGCAGGAACACGCCCACCCCGATGCCGAGCAGCCGCAGCCCCCGGTGCGGGGCGGGGTCACCCTGGGGGGCAGGGGCTCCGGCGCCGCCGGTCGCCGTGGTGGGGACGCTCATCGGGCACCTCCGGCGGGGGTCGCGGCTGACGCGGGCGCGGCGCCGGGCGGGGCGTCGTCGAGCTGGCGGGCCACCTGCGCCTGCTCCTGCCGGACGCGGTAGCGGCGCACGACGACGTAGGCGATCACCACGGCGAGCACGATGATGCCCTGGGTCGCCTCGATGATGTCGGGGCTGATGCCGGCCTGGATGTTGAGCAGGTTGGCCTGCTGGGAGAGGTAGGCGAAGACCAGCGCGCCGAAGGCGATGCCCACCGGGTGGTTGCGACCGAGCAGCGCCACCGCGATGCCGGTGAAGCCGAGCCCGGTCTGGAACGACGAGCCGTAGTTGTAGGACTGCGAGAACATCACCGGCAGCCCGATCAGGCCGGCGACGCCGCCCGAGACCAGCATCGTCACCACGATCATCCGGCGGGTGTCGACGCCGCTCGCGACGGCCGCCGACTCCGAGGCGCCGGTGGCCCGCAGGTCGAAGCCGAAGCGGGTCCGGTTGAGCAGCACCCAGAAGCCGACGCCCACGACGACCGCCAGCAGGCCCAGGCCGTAGAGCTCCACGGGGCTGTCGGGGAAGACCGCGACGGTGCCGATGCGGCTGCCCTCGGGCATGGCCTTGGTGTTGGTCGCGTTGCCGGTGCTCTCGCCCCAGCGCTTGATCAGGTAGCCGATCAGCGACCCCGCGATGGCGTTGAGCATGATCGTGGAGATCACCTCGCTGACGCCGCGGTAGGCGCGCAGCACGCCGGCGATGCCGGCCCACAGCGCGCCGACCAGCATCGCGACCAGGATCGCGACGACGGTGTTGAGGTAGCCGGGCAGCCAGGCCTGGCCGGCGAAGGCGCCGGCCGCGAACCCGCCGAGGCGGTACTGGCCCTCGACGCCGATGTTGAACAGGTTCATCCGGAAGCCGATCGCGGCCGCGACGCCCGAGACGTAGAGGATCGTCGACTGGTTCATGATCGCCACGATCGAGCGCTCGCTCGGCACCGTGGTCATCACCCGCCAGAACCCCGCGACGTCGTCGCCGGTGGCGAGCAGCAGCCCGCTCACGATCAGCCCGGCCACCACGAGGGCGAGGACGGGGGCGGCGAGCACGACCACGGCCCGGCGTACGACGCTCATCGTGCGGTCTCCTCGTCGCCGGCCCCGGTCATCGCCGAGCCGAGCTCCTGGGGGGTGACGGTCTGCGGGTCGAAGTCGCCGACCAGGCGCCCCCGCAGCATCACCCGGATGGTGTCGGACAGGCCGATCAGCTCGTCGAGGTCGGCCGAGACGAGCAGCACGGCCAGCCCCTCGCGCCGGGCGTCCTTGACGTGCTGCCAGATCTGCGCCTGGGCGCCGACGTCGACGCCGCGGGTCGGGTGCGCGGCCACCAGGAGCACCGGGTCGCCGCTCATCTCGCGGCCGACGATGAACTTCTGCTGGTTGCCGCCCGACAGCGCCCGGGCGGTGGTGTCGATGCCGGGGGTGCGGACGTCGTACTGCTCCACGATGCGGGTGGAGTCCTTGCGCGAGCCGCGGACGTCGAGCCAGCCGCCCCTGACCGACGGGGGCCTGGTCTGGTGGCCCAGGATGCGGTTCTCCCACAGCGGCGAGTCCAGGAGCAGGCCGTGGCGGTGGCGGTCCTCGGGCACGTAGCCGATGCCGGCCTCGCGGCGCCGACGGGTGGACCACTCGCTGACGTCCTGGTCGGCGAGGTGCACCGACCCCTGCTCCGGGCGGCGCATCCCGACGAGCGCCTCGACGAGCTCGGTCTGCCCGTTGCCCTCGACCCCCGCGATGCCCAGCACCTCCCCGGCGTGGATGTCGAAGGAGACGTCGGCGAGCACCGCCCGGCCGACCGTCTGGCCGGGGACGGTGGGGGCGTCACGGACGGTGAGGTCGCGCACCGAGAGCAGCACCCGGTCGGTGACGGTGGACTCCCCCGTGCTCGGCGAGGGCAGCTCGCTGCCGACCATCAGCTCGGCGAGCTGGCGCGAGGTCACCTCGGCCGGGGCGACGGAGGCGACGGTGGTGCCGCGGCGGATGACCGTGATCCGGTCGGCGACGGCCCGGACCTCGTCGAGCTTGTGGGAGATGAAGATGAGGGTGTTGCCCTCCTCGCGCAGCAGCCGAAGGTTGTCGAACAGGGCGTCGACCTCCTGCGGCACCAGCACGGCAGTGGGCTCGTCGAGGATGATGATGCGGGCGCCGCGGTAGAGCACCTTGAGGATCTCCACGCGCTGCCGCTCGCCGACGCCGAGGGTCTCGACGAGCTCGTCGGGGTCGAGGCCGAAGCCGTACTGCTCGGAGATCTCCACGATCCGGGCGCGCGCGGCGTCGCCGATGCCGTGCAGCTTCTCCGCGCCCAGGGTGACGTTCTCCAGGACGGTGAGGTTGTCGGCCAGCATGAAGTGCTGGAAGACCATCCCGATGCCGCGCGCGATCGCGTCGGCCGGGGTGGACAGCGTGACCTGCTGGCCCTCGACGGTGATGGTGCCGTCGTCGGGCCGCTGCACGCCGTACAGGATCTTCATCAGGGTCGACTTGCCGGCACCGTTCTCCCCCACGAGGGCGTGGATGGTGCCGCTCTCGATCGTGATGTCGACGTCGTGGTTGGCGATCACGCCGGGGAAGCGCTTGCCGATGCCCCGCAGCTCGATGGCCGGGGTGCGGGTGCGGCCCGCCTGCGTCTGCGAGCCGGTGCTGGTCGACACGGTCCGCCTCCTCCTCGGTGGGTGTGCCAGGTGGCGCTACAGCCAGGTGCCCGGGCAGACCCTACGGGTCGCCCGGGCACCTGGTCACTGCTCGTGGCCCTGCAGCGGGCCGGAGCGTGGGGTCAGTTCTCCGGCTTCGCGGGGACCGTGACCTCGCCGCTCTTGATCTGGTCGGCCGCCTCGTCGATCTGCGTCTTCAGGTCGTCGACGAAACCGCCCGAGGTGGAGTAGCCCACGCCGTCGCTCTTGAGGTCGTAGGTCACGAACCCGGACTTCCAGCTGTCGTCCTGGACGGCCTTGCCGGCCTCGAGCACCGCGGTGTCGATGCGCTTGAGCATCGAGGTCAGGATGCGGGGCTGCTGGTCCTTCGGCGCGGTGAGGTACTGGTCGGAGTCGACCCCGATCGCCCAGTTGCCGTCGCCGGCCGCGGCCGCGGCCTGGAAGACACCCAGCCCCGACTTGCCCGCGGCGTGGTAGACCACGTCGGCGCCGTCCTGGTACATCGCCTCGGCCGCCGCCTTGCCACCGGACGGGTTCTCGTAGCCCGTCGCGGCGTCGGCCTGGTCCTGGGTGAGGTACTGGATCGCGATGTCGATGTCGGGCTTGACCGACTTCGCACCGGCGACGTAGCCCGCCTCGAACTTCTGGATCAGCTCGCCGTCGACGCCGCCCACGAACCCGATCTTGCCGCTCTTGGACTCCAGCGCCGCGGCGACGCCGACGAGGTAGGAGCCCTCGTTCTCCGCGAAGGTCAGGTCGGCGAGGTTGGTCGCGTCGGTGGCGATGGTGCTGGCGTAGCCGTCGATGACCGCGAAGTCGACGTCGGGGTACTCCGGCGCGACCTTGGCCGCGGCCGGGGAGTAGAGGTAGCCGACCGCGATGACGGGGTTCACGCCGCCCTCGGCCAGCGTGCGCAGCCGCTCGGCGCGGGTGGTGTCGTTGTCGTCGGTCTGGGCGTTGGCCTCGACGCAGGTGGCGTCGAGGTCCTCGACGGCCTTCTCGAGACCGGCGTAGGCGGAGTCGTTGAAGGACTGGTCGCCCCGGCCGCCGACGTCGTACGCCAGGCCGATCTTGGGACCGTCGCCGTCCGTCTTGGACTTGCAGACGTCCTCGGAGGCCGAGCCGCCGGAGCTGCTGCTGCCGCCCCCACCGCCACCGCCGCTATTGCTGCCACACCCGGTCAGGGCGAGGGCCCCCACCATGGTCACTGCCGCGATCTTGCTCATGCGACGCAAGATGCCTCCTGGGTCTCGGGTGCCACGGGCCGGCACGTCTCGACGCACCCTAAGCGAGCCGGTGGGCCGCACCTACCGGTGGCGAGGGGTGGACGGCAAGTGTTATCGGTCGGTGACCTCGGCGGCCAGCGAGGCCAGGGCCGCGGCCGCCAGGACACCCGCCCCGACGACCGTCGCGCGCTCGTCGATGCGCAGGTCCCCCTGGTGCAGGTCGTACGTCGGTCCGCCCGGCGTGCGCACGCCAAGCCGGCCCATCGCGCCGGGCACCGTGTCGACGTACCACGCGAAGTCCTCGCCGCCGAGGCTCTGCGTGGTGCCCACGGCGGCCTCCTCGCCCAGGACGTCGCGCACGGCGCGGCCCAGCAGCTGCGTGGACCGGGGCTCGTTGACCACCGGGGGCACGCCGCGGACGTAGCGGATGACCGGCTCGACGCCGTAGGGCTCGACGATCTGCTCGATGATGTCGCTCACCAGCTGCTCGGCGTCGGCCCACGCGACGGCGTCCAGCATCCGCACGGTGCCGCCCGCGCGACCGGTCGAGGGGATCACGTTGACGGCCGAACCGGCCTGGACCAGTCCCCACACCACGCTGGCCCCGGCGCGGGGGTCGAGCCGCCGCGAGAGCACGGCCGGCAGCTCGGTGACGAGCTTGCCGAGCGCGAAGGTGAGGTCCTCGGTCAGGTGGGGGCGCGAGGTGTGCCCGCCCTTTCCGGTGAGCACGACGTCGAGGTGGTCGGCCGCGCCGGTCAGCGGGCCCTCGCGCAGCCCGACCGTGCCGACGTCGAGGGTCGGGTCGACGTGGAGGCCGAAGATGCGGCTGACACCGTCGAGCGCGCCGGCGTCGATGGCCATCAGCGCCCCGCCGGGCATGATCTCCTCGGCCGGCTGGAAGACCAGGCGCACCCGGCCGGGAAGCCGGTCGGCGTGGGCGGCCAGGGCCAGCCCGGCGCCCAGCAGCGCGGTGGTGTGGACGTCGTGGCCGCAGGCGTGGGCGACGCCGGGCACGGTGCTGGCCCACGGGTCGCCGGTGCGGTCGTCGACCGGGAGGGCGTCGAGGTCGGCGCGCAGCGCCACCGTCGGCCCGTCGTGGGCGCCACCCACCTCGACGAGTAGCCCGCCGCGCGGCATCGGGCGCGGGTCGAGGCCGGCGTGCTCGAGGTGCTTGGCGACCAGGGCCGCGGTGCGGTGCTCGGACCACGACAGCTCGGGGTGCGCGTGGAGGTCGCGGCGGACCTCGACGAGCAGCTCCTCGCGGTCACGGACCCCCTCGACCACGGCCTGCGCGAGGTCGGCGGTGGCGGTGGGTGGCGGGGTCACTCGGGCAAGGGTATCCGTCGGCGCGCCCGCTCCGCCCCCACACCCGCAGGTCGAGACCGGGCTCCCGACGAGCCCGACCGACGAGAGGTCAGTCCGCCCGCGGGTCCGAGTCGTACGCCGCGAGCAGCCGGTCGGCGGCCAGGGGGGCCGTGGTCTCGCCGGCCAGCAGCGCCCGGCGTACGTCGTCACGCACGGCCGCCACCCCCGGCGAGCGTCGCAGCCGCTGGTCGAGCTCGTCGCGCACCAGCGCCCAGGTGAAGTCGTGTTGCTGGGCGGCGCGCTTGGCGGCCAGCCCCTGCTCCCCCAGCGACTCCCGGTGCGCCAGCACCCGCGCCCAGACCTCGTCGAGGCCCTCGTCGTGCAGCGCCGAGCAGGTCAGCACCGGTGGCACCCAGCCCTCCGAGGAGGACTGCACCAGCCGCAGCGCGCCCGCGAGCTCCCTGGCCGCCGACCTCGCCTCCTGGGCGCGGTCGCCGTCGGCCTTGTTGACCGCGATCACGTCGGCGATCTCCAGGATGCCCTTCTTGATGCCCTGCAGCTGGTCGCCGGTGCGGGCCAGGGTGAGGAACAGGAAGGTGTCGACCATGCCGGCCACGGTCACCTCGGACTGGCCGACGCCGACGGTCTCGACCAGCACGACGTCGTAGCCCGCGGCCTCGAGCACCACCATCGCCTGGGTGGTCGCCCGCGCGACCCCGCCCAGGGTGCCCGCGCTCGGCGAGGGCCGGATGTAGGCCTGCGGGTCGGCGGTCAGCGTCGCCATCCGCGTCTTGTCGCCCAGCACCGACCCGCCGGTGCGGACCGAGGACGGGTCGACGGCCAGCACGCCGACGCGGTGGCCGGCCCCGGTCAGCCGGGTGCCGAGGCCCTCGATGAAGGTCGACTTGCCCACGCCCGGCACCCCGGAGACGCCGACGCGCACGGCCGGGGCCCGGTCGGGCTCCCCCGCCAGCGCGGTCAGCAGCTCGCGGGCGGTGGCCCGGTGGTCGGGGCGCGCCGACTCCACCAGCGTGATGGCGCGCGCCACCGCGGCCCGGCGACCCTCGCGGATGCCCTCGACCAGCGAGGCGACGTCCCTGCCGGCCACCCTCAGTGACCCAGCTGGGCCGAGAGCTTCTCGAGCAGGCCGAGCGCGGCGTCGGCGATGACGGTGCCGGGCAGGAACACCTCGGCCGCCCCCGCCTCGAGCAGCGTGGGCACGTCGTCGGGCGGGATCACGCCGCCCACGACCACCATCACGTCCTCGGCGCCCTGGTCGGCCAGCGCCTGCTTGAGCTCGGGCACGAGCGTCAGGTGGCCAGCGGCGAGCGAGTTGACCCCGACGACGTGCACGTCGGCGTCGACCGCCTGCTGGGCGACCTCCTCGGGGGTGGAGAACAGCGGCCCCACGTCGACGTCGAAGCCCATGTCGGCGAAGGCGGTGACGATGACCTTCTGGCCGCGGTCGTGGCCGTCCTGGCCCATCTTGGCCACCAGGATGCGGGGGCGCCGGCCCTCGTCCTCGGCGAACTTCTCGGTCGCCGCGAGCACCTTGTCGAGCGCCTCGCTGCTGCCCGACTCGCGCTTGTACACGCCCGAGATCGTACGGATGGTGGCGCGGTGGCGGCCGTAGACCTGCTCGAGCGCCTCGGAGATCTCCCCCACCGTGGCCTTGGCCCGGGCGGCGTCGACGGCCAGGGCGAGCAGGTTGCCGTCGGAGGCCTCGGGGCCGCTGGTCGCGCCGGTCGAGACGCCGGCCTCGGCCGAGCGGGTCAGCGCCTCGAGGGTGCGGCGGACCTCGTCGTCGTCGCGCTCCTCGCGCAGCCGGGCCAGCTTGTCGAGCTGCTGGCGGTAGACGCTGGCGTTGTCGACGCGCAGGACGTCGAGCTTGTCCTCGTCGGCGAGGCGGTAGGTGTTGACGCCCACGAGCGTCTGCACGCCGGAGTCGAGCCGCGCCTGGGTGCGGGCCGCGGCCTCCTCGATGCGCATCTTGGGCAGCCCCTCCTCGATCGCCTTGGCCATGCCGCCGGCGGCCTCGACCTCCTCGATGTGCGCCCAGGCCTTCTCGGCGAGGTCGTGGGTCAGCCGCTCGACGTACCAGCTGCCGCCCCAGGGGTCGATGGTCCCGGTGGTGCCGGACTCCTGCTGCAGCAGCAGCTGGGTGTTGCGGGCGATCCGGGCGGAGAAGTCGGTCGGCAGCGCGATCGCCTCGTCGAGGGCGTTGGTGTGCAGCGACTGGGTGTGGCCCTGGGTCGCGGCCATCGCCTCGATGCAGGTGCGCTGCACGTTGTTGAACACGTCCTGCGCGGTCAGCGACCAGCCGCTGGTCTGGCTGTGCGTGCGCAGCGAGAGCGACTTGGGGTTCTCCGGCTCGAACTGCGCCACCAGGCGGGCCCACAGCGCGCGGGCGGCGCGGAGCTTGGCGACCTCCATGAAGAAGTTCATCCCGATGGCCCAGAAGAAGGACAGCCGCGGCGCGAACTGGTCGATGGTCAGGCCGGCGTCGAGGCCCGCGCGGATGTACTCCACGCCGTCGGCCAGCGTGTACGCCAGCTCCAGGTCGGCCGTTGCCCCGGCCTCCTGGATGTGGTAGCCGGAGATCGAGATCGAGTTGAAGCGCGGCATCTTGGCCGAGGTGTAGGCGAAGATGTCGGAGATGATCCGCATGCTCGGCTGCGGCGGGTAGATGTAGGTGTTGCGGACCATGAACTCCTTGAGGATGTCGTTCTGGATGGTCCCCGTGAGCTGCTCCGGCTTCACCCCCTGCTCCTCGGCCGCGGCGATGTAGAGCGCCATGATCGGCAGCACCGCGCCGTTCATGGTCATCGAGACCGACATCTCGTCGAGCGGGATGCCGTCGAAGAGGGTGCGGGCGTCGTAGATCGAGTCGATCGCCACGCCGGCCATGCCGACGTCGCCCTTGACCCGCGGGTGGTCGGAGTCGTAGCCGCGGTGGGTGGCCAGGTCGAAGGCGACCGAGAGGCCCTTCTGCCCGGCCGCGAGGTTGCGGCGGTAGAAGGCGTTGGACTCCTCGGCGGTCGAGAAGCCGGCGTACTGCCGCACCGTCCAGGGCTGGGTGGTGTACATCGTCGGGTAGGGCCCGCGCAGGAACGGCGCGAGTCCGGGGTAGGTGTCGAGGGCGTCGAGGCCCTCGAGGTGCTCGGGCCCGTAGACCGGCAGCACGTCGATGCCCTCCGGCGAGGGCCACGGCTCCCGCTCGACGGCCTCCTCGGCGCGGACCTCGCCCGCCAGGGGCAGTCCGGCGAAGCTCTCCGGGACGGTCATCGCAGGTTCTCCCTCGTCCGGCGCAGGAAGTCGAGCGCGTCGACCCCCAGGGCGCAGCTGTCGTCGGCCCAGTCGCGGGCCTTGCCGGCCACGACCACGTGGGCCGCCCCGGCCTCGCGCAGCGCGGCCGCCAGGTCGGCGCCCCACGCGTCGTAGGCCCGGTCGTGGCCGACCAGGCACACCACCGGCTGGCCGCCGTCGGGTCCGCGGTAGTCGGCCAGCACCGCCTCGACGTCGTCGTGCGCGCCCTGGTTGACCACGTCGACACCGCCCGCCGCGAACAGGTTGCGGGCGAAGGTGGCGCGCGCGGTGTGGGCGGCGACGCTGCCCATGGTGGCCAGGAACACCGGCGTGGCGGCCGGCTCGTCGCGGAGGTGCTCGAACGGCTCGGCGTACGGACGGACGAGGTACGACCCCTCGGCGTACGGCTCCCGCTCGGGCAGGGTCTCGCCGAGGTGGGGGAACTCCGAGGTGCCGGTGAGCGGCAGCGCCCTGGTCGCGACCCGGCGGTCGCGCTCGGCGACCACGTCGTCGACGCGGGACTGCAGCGAGCCGTCCTCGAGCGCCGCGTGGACGCCGCCGGACCCCTCGAGCCGGCCCAGCTCCTCCCACGCGGCGACGGCCAGGTCGTCGGTCAGCCCCTCGACCGCGAAGGCGCCGCCGGCGGGGTCGGCCACCCGGGCGACGTGGGACTCCTCGACGAGCAGCGTCGAGGTGTTGCGGGCGATGCGGCGACCGAAGGCGTCGGGCACGCCGAGGCGGGAGTCGAAGGGCAGCACGGTCACGGCGTCGGCGCCCCCGACCCCGGCGGCGAAGGCGGCCACGCAGGTGCGCAGCTGGTTCACCCAGGGGTCGTAGCGGGTCATCATCGGGCGGGAGGTCATCGCGTGCAGCACCATCTGGCGACGGTCCTCCGACGCCCCGCTGAGCTCGAGGACGCGCGCCCACAGCCGTCGTACGGCGCGCAGCTTGGCGATCGTGACGAACTGCTGGTCGGTCGCGGCGAGCCGGAACTCCACCAGGCCCGCCGCCTCGTCGACGTCGACCCCGGCGCGCTCCAGCGTCCGGAGCAGGTGGACGGCGACCGCCAGGGCGTAGCCGACCTCCTGCACGTCCGAGGCACCCAGGTCGTGCAGCGCGGTGCCGTCGACGACGAACGCCCGGCACCCCAGCCCCCGGGCGAGGGTCGCCGCCTGCCGCAGCGTCTCGTCGTCGTCCTCGACCGCGCCGTCGCCGGTGAGGCCGCGCACCCGCGCGGCGACCGGGTCGACGCCGAGGTTGGTGCCCGCGGCGAGCGGCGCCTCGACGCCCTCGGCGACGGCCGCGAGCGCACGGGCCGCGCCGAGCGGGTCGCCGGGCGCGTCCAGCACCACGGCGGCGACGTCGAGCAGGACGCCGTCGAGCAGCCGGGCGAGGTCCTCGGGAGCGGTGCCGCCGGCCCCGACCTGGACGAGCAGCGACGTGGCGCCGTTCTCGAGGTCGGTCAGCAGCGCGGCGTTGCCACGGGCGGCGTCGGCGTCGGCGAGCCAGGCCCGGACGTCCCACCCGGCGTCGCGCGCCGGGGGCCGCACCGGGGCGGGCAGGTCGGCGACCAGCTCGGGCGTGCCCAGCGGCGGCACCCGCAGCCCGTCGAGCGTGGTGCCCGTCAGCGCCTCCCACACGTCGTGGTCGGGGGCGTCCTCGCCGAGGCGGCGGGCCTTGCGCAGCACCGCCGCGGCCGCCCGCTCCCAGTCCTCGCGGGTGTGCCGGCTGCCCTCGGCCAGGCTGAGACGGGCGTCACTGGTCATGGGCCGAGGGTAGGGACAGACCCGCGGCGCGACCAGCGAGTGTGAATCTCGTCCTAGCCTGGGCCGGTGGACACCAAGGACGCGGACGGCCGTCGGCACCTCGTCACCGGCGAGGGCCTGGTGCTGCGTCCGGCCCACCCCGGCGACCTCGACCGCTGGTTCGCGCTCTACGGGGACCCCGACGAGCTCCGCTGGGGAATCCCCACCATCGTCGTGCTGCCGACCTCGGTGCAGCAGCTCGAGGGCCGCCCGGAGGAGAGCCGGCGGCACTTCGACGACCTCGTCCCGGGCGCGCTGGTGGTGGCCGAGGAGGGGGCCCCGGAGCACTTCCTCGGCACGGTGGCCTGGCGCCAGGAGCTGCCACCCGCCTTCCGCATCGCCGACGTGGGCTACGGCGTGCACCCCGACGCACGCGGTCGCGGGGTCGGCACCCGGGCGCTGCGGCTGCTCACCCGCTGGTTGCTCGAGGACGAGGGCGGCCCCCACCAGGTGCGGGTGCAGCTCGACCACAGCACCGAGAACCTCGCCTCCTGCCGGGTCGCCACCGGCGCCGGCTACGAGCGCGAGGGCGTACGCCGCGCCTTCCTGCCGCTGCGGGACCCCGACGCCCCCGGCGGCGAGCGCCGCCACGACGTCTGCCTCCACGGCCGACTGGCGCCCGAGCTCGAGCAGCCGGCCGGGGCCGGCACGTTCACCTGACACACCCACGAACGTCACCCGACCGACATCGGACGGGAGCAGCGTGGGGGCCATGCGCATCGCACTGGTCAGCGAGACCTTCACCCCCGCCGACGACCCGTCCGCCCGGGTCACGCGCGAGGTGGCCGTGCGGCTCACCGCCGCCGGGCACGACGTCGTCGTCTTCGCCGGCGGTCGCGGGCAGGCGACCTTCCACGGCGCCCGGATGTTCTGGGCCAGCCGGATGACGCCGGTCTCGGCCGTGCGCGAGGCGATGGCCCTCTCCCGGCCCGACGTCTGCCACCTCCTCGACCCCCACCGGCTGGGCATGAAGGCCGCCGAGGCGGCCGACCGGCTCGGCGTGCCGACGCTGGTGCTCGAGCCCCGCCGCTGGGGTCCCGGCGTCGACCTCGAGCACCACCACCCCGGGCTGCGCGACGAGGCGCTGCACGACCGGTGGGCCCGGGTGCACGCCCCCGACGGCGGGCGGCTGGTGGTGCTGCACGACGGCCCGCTCGACCGGCGCAAGGTCGTCGGCCGGCTGGCCACGGTCGCCCGGCTCCCCGGCGTACGGCTGGTGGCGCTGGGTGACGGCGCCGGCGCGGACCACCTGCGGGCCGCGGGCGCCAAGGTCGTGCCCCGGGCCACCGGCGTCGAGCGCGCCCGCTGCCTGGCCACCGCCGACGTGCTGGTGCAGCCGCGCAAGCGGGCGGCGTACGCCCCGGTGCTGCTGGAGGCCCTGGCCAGCGGCGTGCCGGTGGTGGCCTTCGACAGCGGTACGGCGACCCGGGCGGTGCGCCACGAGGAGAACGGCCTGCTCGTGACCACCGACCGTGGCGGCAAGGCCCTGGCCCGCGCGGTGGCGCGGCTGGCCGCCAGCCCTGACCTGCGCTTCACGCTGGCCGCACGGGCCCGCGCCTCGGTCGCCCACCGGACCTGGGACGACGCGGTCGCCGACCTGCTCGAGCGCCACTACCCGGCCCTGCTCGGGACCGGGGCCGCGCGACCGCTGCGTGCCGAGGGCGTCCCCCACTAGACCAGTCCGGTTCCACCTCCGCCGCGGCCCCCGATGCCCCTAGCCTGGAGCGGCAGCATCTCGGGGGGAGGACAGCCGTGCAGACCACCTCGCTGTCGACGCGCGTACGGCGCTACCTGACCGACCCCGTGGCCACGTGGCGCACCGGCAGCCGGGAGAGCCAGCTGCTCACGCTCGCGGCGCTGCTCGTCGGCGTGGTCGTGTGCTTCGGCGTCTCGCTGGCCAGCTATCCGCTGATGCCGCTGACGGCGTACTACGTGTGGCTGCTGCTCGGGATGCTGCTGCTGCGCTTCCGCCCGCTCGTGGTGCTCTGCGCGACGACGTACGTGCTCTCCGTGACCGCCATGGTGACCGAGGTCGGCCTCAACCCCACCCGCGTCACCGCCATCACCACCGTGCTGCTCTCGATCGGGCTGATCCTGTTCGCCAGCAGCCGCCAGCACAGCGGCCTGCCCGGCCCGATGAGCGAGGCGATGCTCAACGACCTGCGCCGTCGGCTCCAGGCGGCCGGCACGGTGCCGCCGCTGCCCGACGGCTGGACCACCCAGTCGGCGATGATCGCCGCCAGCGGGGTCGGCTACGGCGGCGACTTCCTGGTCGCCGACCTGTCCCAGCAGGGCCGCCGGCTCGAGATGATCCTGGTGGACGTGTGCGGCAAGGGCGTCGGCGCCGCCTCCCAGGCGCTGCAGTTCGGCGGGGCGCTGGGCGGCCTGATCGGGTCGCTGCCGCCCCAGGGGCTGCTCGAGTCGGCCAACGACTTCCTGCTGCGCCAGAAGCAGGACGAGGGCTTCGCCACCGCCATCCACGTGACCGTCGACCTCGAGACGGGCGACTACGGGCTGACCAGCGCCGGCCACCCGCCCGCCCTGGTGTGGTGGCCCGAGGACGGCGAGTGGCGCACCGACGCCGCCCGCGGGATGGCGCTCGGCATCGTGGAGCAGCCCGAGATGCACACCACCACCGGCACCCTCGACCCCGGCCAGGCGCTGATGTTCTACACCGACGGCGTCATCGAGTACCGCTCCCACGACCTCGACGTCGGCCTGGAGTGGCTGCGCGAGCGCGGCGCCGTGGCGGTGGCCGACGGCTTCGAGGGCGCCGCCCAGCGCCTGCTCCAGGAAGTACGCCGCGGCGAGGACGACCGCGCCGTGCTGATCCTGCACCGGGCCCCCGACTCCCCCACCACCCCGGCCCGCGACGAGGCCCCGACCAGGAAGGCACTGCCGTGACCACCACCCGACCCCGCTCCGCCCCTCGCCCCGTGTCGCTGGCGGCGCTCGTGGCTCTCGTGCTCGCCGCCCTGGTCGTCACCCTGGCGCCCGCCTCCCCCGCGGGCGCCGCCGGCCTCACCGTCGCCCAGGCACAGCGCCGGCTGGCCGCGCTCGGCTGCGACCCCGGCCGCGCCGACGGCGAGCTCGGCGCGTGGACCCGCGCGGCGGTGGTCCGCTTCCAGTCGCGTCACGCCATGGCGCAGACCGGTCGGCTCGACGCCACGACCAGGCAGCGCCTGGCCGCGTCGTCGGCCGCACGGTGCGACCGGCGCCCCGTGCCGGCCGCGTCCGGCAGCGGCCGCCGCATCGTGGCCAGCCAGCGCCAGAACTGGGTGTGGCTGGTCGGCGCCGACGGGAGCGTCGTGGCCCAGGGCGGCATGGTCGACAACCCCGCCGAGCTGCGACCGGGCAGCTACGCGACCGGCTCCTACTGCGGCCGCGCCGCCCGCGTGGTGCGCAACCGCAGCGGCTCGCTGTGGCTGGACCACTTCGTGCGCTTCGCCGCGTGCGGCTTCGGCTTCCACCGGATCCCGCGGTCGATGTCCAGCGGCGAGCAGATCCACCCCGACCACTTCCTCGGCACCGACACCTTCCGCTCGCACGGCTGCTTCCGGGTGTCCTCGCAGATGGCCCGCTCCGTCTGGGACTTCACCGCGGCGCGGCGTACGACGGTCAGGGTGGTGCGCGGCTAGACCGTCCCGCTCCGTGGGACGCGACCACCACCGCGGCCCGACGCGAGGGATGTCTCACACACCCGTGCGCCCCGTCACGCCCGTCCGCGGGATACCGTGGTCGGCGTGGCAACCGCGACTCTCGTGAAGAACAGCAGGTCGACGCGCTCGACCATCGCCCTGAAGCTCCTGATGGCCGTCACCGGCCTCGTCTTCATCGGCTACGTCCTCGCTCACATGTACGGCAACCTCAAGGCGTTCGCCGGCCACGACTCGTTCAACGAGTACGCCGAGCACCTGCGCACCCTCGGTGAGCCGCTGCTGCCCTACAGCGGGCTGCTCTGGGTCATCCGGGTGGTGCTGCTGGTCTCGCTGGCCCTGCACGTCTACGCGGCCGTGACGCTGTGGCGCCGGGCGCAGACCGCCCGCGGCGGGACGAAGTACGTCGTGAAGAAGAACAAGCACTCCTCGTTCTCCTCCCACCTGATGCGCTGGGGCGGCGTGACGCTGCTGCTGTTCATCGTGTGGCACCTGCTCAACTTCACCGTCGGCAAGGTCAACGTCACCGGCGGTGCCACCAACGACCCGTTCAACCTGATGGTCGACTCGTTCTCGGTGTGGTGGCTGACCCTGATCTACCTGGTCGCCATGTTCATGCTGGGCACGCACCTGCACCACGGGGTGTGGAGCGCCGGCCAGACCCTCGGCTTCACCAACTCCGCGCGCCAGCGGCTGGTCTGGAAGCGCGCCGGGCTCGTCGTCGCCGTGGTGGTGGCGGGCGGGTTCTCCCTCGTCCCTCTCGGCGTCCTGACCGGCGTCATCTCGAAGTAAGGCGAAGTCACCATGAGCAACCCCGCACTGAAGACCTCGGACCCCTCCTCCCCCGACGACCCGCAGCAGCACGACGACGCCGCGGGCTACTACGTCCCCGGCGACCCAATCGCCGACACCAAGGCCCCCGGCGGTCCGGTCGAGGACAAGTGGGACACCCGCCAGTTCGAGGCCCGCATCGTCAACCCGGCCAACCGCCGCAAGGTCTCGGTCATCATGGTCGGCACCGGCCTGGCCGGCGGCTCCGCGGCCGCCACGCTCGGCGAGGCCGGCTACCAGGTCAAGACGTTCTGCTACCAGGACTCCCCGCGGCGCGCGCACTCCATCGCGGCCCAGGGCGGCATCAACGCGGCCAAGAACTACAAGGGCGACGGTGACTCCGTCCACCGCCTCTTCTACGACACCATCAAGGGCGGCGACTACCGCTCCCGCGAGACCAACGTCTTCCGCCTGGCCCAGGTGAGCACCAACATCATCGACCAGTGCGTCGCGCAGGGCGTCCCCTTCGCCCGCGAATACGGCGGCCTGCTCGACAACCGCTCCTTCGGCGGCGTCCAGGTCTCCCGCACCTTCTACGCCCGCGGCCAGACCGGCCAGCAGCTGCTCCTCGGCGCCTACCAGGCGCTGGAGCGCCAGATCGGCGCCGGCACCGTCCAGCAGTACTCCCGCCACGAGATGGTCGAGCTCGTCGTCGTCGACGGCCGCGCCCGCGGCGTGATCGTGCGCGACATGGTCACCGGCGAGCTCGAGACCCACCTGGCCGACGTGGTCGTGCTGGCCAGCGGCGGCTACGGCAACGTCTTCTTCCTCTCCACCAACGCCATGGGCTGCAACGTCACCGCCACCTGGCGCGCGCACCGCAAGGGCGCCTACATGGCCAACCCCTGCTACACCCAGATCCACCCGACCTGCATCCCGGTCTCCGGCGCCCACCAGTCCAAGCTGACCCTGATGAGCGAGTCGCTGCGCAACGACGGCCGCATCTGGGTGCCCAAGGACGCCAAGGACGCCGACAAGGACCCGCGCGAGATCGCCGAGGACGACCGCGACTACTACCTCGAGCGGATCTACCCCTCCTTCGGCAACCTGGTGCCCCGCGACATCGCCTCGCGCCAGGCCAAGAACATGTGCGACGAGGGCCGCGGCGTCGGCCCCGAGGTCGAGGGCGTGCGCCGCGGCGTCTACCTGGACTTCTCCGAGGCCATCGAGCGCCTCGGCCGTCCGGCCATCGAGAGCAAGTACGGCAACCTGTTCGACATGTACGCCCGCATCACCGGCGAGGACCCCTACGAGGTCCCGATGCGGATCTACCCGGCCGTCCACTACGTGATGGGCGGCCTGTGGGTCGACTACGACCTGCAGTCGACGATCCCCGGCCTGTTCGTGGCCGGCGAGGCCAACTTCTCCGACCACGGCGCCAACCGCCTCGGCGCCTCGGCGCTGATGCAGGGCCTGGCCGACGGCTACTTCGTGCTGCCGAACACGATCCGCGACTACCTGGCCGACTCCCCGTTCGAGAAGATCGAGGAGAGCCACCCCGCCGTCGTCGAGGCGCGCGAGTCGGCCGAGGCCCGGATCAACCACTTCCTGTCCAACAAGGGCACCCGCAGCGTCGACTCCTACCACCGCGAGCTCGGCAACATCATGTGGGAGTACTGCGGCATGGAGCGCACCGAGGACGGCCTGAAGAAGGCCATCGACCTCATCCGCACCCTCAAGGACGACTTCTGGCGCAACGTCAAGGTGCTCGGCACCGGCGACGGCGTCAACCAGTCGCTGGAGAAGGCCGGCCGCGTGGCCGACTTCTTCGAGCTCGGCGAGCTGATGTGCATCGACGCGCTCAACCGGCGCGAGTCCTGCGGCGGTCACTTCCGCGGCGAGTCCCAGACCGAGGACGGCGAGGCGCTGCGCCACGACGACCAGTACGCCTACGTCGCCGCCTGGGAGTGGGCCGGCGAGGGCGAGAAGCCGGTCCTGCACAAGGAGGACCTCGTCTACGAGGCCGTCAAGATGGCCGCGCGCAGCTACAAGTGACCGGCCTCCCCTCCCTCCCCCTGACGTTCACCCACCTGGAGATCCCCACCCCATGAAGCTCACCCTGAAGATCTGGCGCCAGGCCGGCCCGCAGGCCGAGGGCGGCATCCGCACCTACGACGTCGACGAGATCTCCGAGGACATGTCGTTCCTGGAGATGCTCGACGTGCTCAACGAGCAGCTCATCAACGACGACGAGGAGCCGATCGTCTTCGACCACGACTGTCGCGAGGGCATCTGCGGCAGCTGCGACCTGATGATCAACGGCGAGGCCCACGGCCCCGAGGTGACCACCACCTGCCAGCTGCACATGCGCTCCTTCCGCGACGGCGAGACCATCACCGTCGAGCCGTGGCGCGCCGCCGCCTTCCCGATCATCAAGGACCTGATGGTCGACCGGTCGGCCTTCGACCGCATCATCGCCCGCGGCGGCTTCGTCTCGGTCAACACCGGCGCGGCCCCCGACGCCCACGCCACCCCGGTGCCGAAGGAGAACGCCGACCGCGCGTTCGACGTCGCCACCTGCATCGGCTGCGGCGCCTGCGTGGCGGCCTGCCCCAACGGCTCGGCCTCGCTGTTCCTCGGCGCCAAGATCACCCACCTCGGCGAGCTCCCCCAGGGCCAGGCCGAGCGCGACACCCGCGTCGCCAGCATGGTCGCCCAGCACGACCACGAGGGCTTCGGCGGCTGCACCAACATCGGCGAGTGCACTTCGGCCTGCCCCAAGGGCATCCCCCTGGACGTCATCTCCCAGCTCAACAAGGACCTCCGGACCGCCATCCGCCACGGTCACTGAGTAACCACGCATCAACGCGGAAGATCCGAGTCACCTGGTGACTCGGATCTTCCGCGTTCTCGGCAGCGTGGACAGGTGATGGGGACGCCCGTCCATCCTCGGGCCTGCAACAGGCTGCCCACGGCCCGGGCCGTGCGGCAGGAGCGGCGTACGGCCTGGCCCCAGCCGACCCGGGCCGTGACCAGGCCGTCGGTCAGCGCCTGCAGGTCGCGGTCGAGGTCGGCGCCACGGTCGGCCATCCGGGTGTGGTCCAGCCGACCGTCCAGCTCGACGACGGTGTCCTGCTCGGCGTAGAGCACGTCGCGAAGGCCGGGTCGGTCCGGTCTGGGCACCTGACGCCTCCCCCGCGGCAGCGAGTGGGCCCGCTCGACGTCGCGGAGGTAGGCGACTTCGAGCACCGAGCACGCGCCCTGCGCCACGTCGTCGACGACGCCCTGCAGGAACGCCCGTCGGGCGATGCGGCGGCGGCGGGACAGCGCCGCACCCAGCCGCACCGCCGTCGTCGTCCGCGCGCCGACCGCGGCGGCGACCACCTGGACGGCGGCGTAGTCGTCGACGGCCGTCGAGGCCACGTCGAGCACCGCCTCCTCGACACGCATCCGTGGCGGGCACCGGTGCCACGATGCCCTCTCGGCCAACCCCGCGACCCGGTGCACCACGACACCCGGCTGGTCTACGACCCGCCGCGAGACGTCGACGGCCACGTGCACCGCGTCGGTGTCGTCGTGGCCCCGCCACCCGGGTCCGTGGATCGCCCGGAGCGCGCAGCAGCCGTGGAGCGCTGCCGGGGCGGCGTACAGCACCGCGGCCACCGAGCGCTGGTGCCAGGTCAGCGGACCGGTGTGGTCGACGTACACCCCCTCGTGGACCGGCACGAGCAGCCGCCGCCGGACCCACCGGCGCAGGTCGTGCACCTCGTGACCGACCGTAAGGACCTGGGACCGGGCCACCACGCCGCCCTGCTCGTCCAGCAGGGCGCGCAGCGGCGCGGGGAGCACGGTCACCCCGGGAGGATGTCGCCCCCCGGCGCCACGTGCGACCGGTCCGGCTGTCCCTGTGGACGGTGAGGGATCAGGCGCCGGTGAGGGCGAAGGCGCGGGTGGGCTGCCAGCCGGAGTCGGGGTCGTGGCGGTACATCCACATCTCCTCGGCCGCGAAGGCCACGTCGAAGTCGCCGAGCTCGGCGAAGGCGCGGTCGAGGAGGTCGTCACCGAGGTGGTGGGCCACCGTCACGTGGGGGTGGTAGGGGAAGCCCCGGTCGACCTCGAGGGGGCCCGAGACGACGTCGGCGGCGAGCTGCTCGCACGCGCTGATGCCCTCGACGACGCCGACGAACACGACCGGCGAGACGGGGCGGAAGCTGCCGGTGCCGCGCAGGTGGACCGAGAAGGCCGGGGTGCGTGCGGCGACGCCGGCGAGGTGCTCCTCCAGCAGGCGTACGTCGGCCTCGTCGACCTCCAACGGGGGCAGCAGCGTGATGTGCGTGGGGATGTGCACCGCCGCCGCGTCGCCGAGCGAGACGCGGTACTCCTGAAGCTCGCGCCCCCACGGCTCCGGCACGGCGAGGCTGACTCCGACTGTGGGCACGACGACGACCCTAGCGACCCCGACGGGGTCGCCGGCAGGCCCGGCCGGGCCTTTGTAGAGTTGTGCCCCTTCCCCCAGGAGGACCCACCTCATGACCGACTCCTTCAGCGCCGCCCTCGAGCGCAGCGCCGCTCTCGAGGCACGCATCGAGAACGCACCCGGCGAGCTGCGGATGCTCACCGGCGACCGCCCCACCGGCGCCCTGCACATCGGCCACTACTTCGGCTCGATCCGCAACCGGTTGCGCCTGCAGGAGGCCGGGGTCGAGATCCTCCAGCTGATCGCCGACTACCAGGTGATCACCGACCGCGAGATCGCCGGCGACATCCGCGGCAACGTCCGCAACCTGCTGCTCGACAACCTCGCTGCGGGCCTGGACCCCGAGCGATGCACGATCTTCACCCACTCCGCGGTGCCGGCGCTCAACCAGCTGCTGCTGCCCTTCCTGAGCCTGGTCAGCGTGGCCGAGCTGCAGCGCAACCCCACCGTCAAGGACGAGGCGGCCACGGCGGGCATCACCTCGATCAACGGGCTGATGCTGACCTACCCGGTGCACCAGGCGGCCGACATCCTGTTCTGCAAGGCCACGGTGGTGCCGGTCGGCAAGGACCAGCTGCCCCACATCGAGCAGACCCGCGTCGTGGCCCGCCGGTTCAACGACAAGTACGGCGTCACCTTCCCCGAGCCGGGCGCCCTGCTCTCGGAGGCCACCAACGTGCTGGGCACCGACGGCACCAAGATGAGCAAGTCCAAGGGCAACGTCATCGAGCTGCGGATGAGCGCCGACGAGACGGCCAAGAAGCTCAAGGGCGCCAAGACCGACAGCGACCGCCACATCACCTACGACCCCGAGCACCGCCCCGAGGTCGCCAACCTGCTGACCGTCGCCGCCATGTGCGAGGGCGGCGACCCGGCCACCATCGCCGAGGAGATCGGCGACGGCGGTGGCGGCGGGCTGAAGAAGCGCGTCACCGACGCGGTCAACACCCACTTCGCCCCCCTGCGCGAGCGCCGCGCCGCCCTGGCCGAGGACCTCGGCTTCGTCGACGGCGTGCTGCGGCGCGGCAACGAGCGGGCCAACGAGATCGCGGACGCCACGCTGGCCGAGGTGCGCGAGGCGATGGGGATGTCCTACCCGTGACCCGCGTCCCCACGCTGACCGACGGCGTGGTGACGCTGCGCGGGCACACCGAGGACGACGTACCAGCGGTCCTGGAGCAGTGCACCGACGCCGGGACGCAGGCGTGGACGACCGTCCCGGTGCCCTACACCCTCGACGACGCCAAGACGTTCGTGCGCCACCTCGTCCCGGGCGGGTGGGAGGCCGACGCCGAGTGGGGATTCGCCGTCACCGCGCCCGACGACGACGGCACGGAGCGGTTCGCGGGCGGCGTCGCGCTGAACCGGCGCGGGGCCGGCCTGGCCGAGCTCGGCTACGCCACCAGCCCGTGGGCGCGCGGCCGCGGCGTGACCGAGCGGGCGTGCCGGCTGCTGGTGCGGTGGGGGTTCGAGGAGCGCGGGCTCGAGGTGGTCGACTGGACGGCCAAGAAGTGGAACTGGCCCTCGCGCCGCGTCGCGTGGCGGCTGGGCTTCGCGGTCGGACAGGAGCGCCACTGGATGCAGCAGCGGGGCGCGCTCGTCCCGGCCTGGCACGGCACCCTGGCCCGCGGCGAGGAGCTCGCCCCCCGCCACCCCTGGTACGACGTGCCCGTGCTGCGCGACCAGGGCGTCGTGCTGCGCCCGCCGGCCGACGCCGACCTCCCGAGGATGCTGGAGTGCCTGGCCGACCCGGTGATGCAGCACTTCAGCGAGGGCCCGCGCGAGCGGGCGCCCCACACCGCCGAGCGCTGGCCCGACCTGGTCGAGGAGCGCCGGGAGTGGGCCGCCCGCGGCGAGGCGGTCGCCTGGACCGTGGCCGACCCCGGGACCGACGCGCACCTCGGGCTGGTGCAGCTCTACCACCTGCACCACCGCCGTCAGGCCGAGCTGGGCTTCTGGGCTCACCCCGACGCGCGCGGTCGCGGCCTGACCACGCGCGCCGTCCGGGTGGCGCTGCGCCACGCCTTCGTGCCGTGGGACGACGGCGGCCTGGGGCTGCGCCGCGTCCACGCGCACGCCGCCTCGGCCAACGCCGCGTCGTGCCGGGTGCTGGCCGCGGCGGGGCTGCGCGAGACGGGCACCACCCGCAGCGACGCGCTGCTGGCCGACGGCACCTGGAGCGACACCACCCGCTTCGACGTCCTGGTCGAGGAGTGGCGCTGACGCGTCAAGCGGTGGCCGCCGCGAGCGTCGTACGACGCTGCAGGGTGACCGAGACGGCCAGCACCAGCAGGCCGAGCAGCGACAGGCCCACGCCCACCCATGCGGTGGAGGGGTAGCCCAGGCCGCCGGCGACGGTGACGCCGCCGAGCCAGGCGCCGAGCGCGTTGGCGGCGTTGAGCGCGGAGTGGTTGAGCGCCGCGCCGAAGGTGCGGGCCTTGCCGGCCACCTGGATCAGCCGCATCTGCAGCCCGATCGTGAACACGCCGCCCGAGGCGGAGATCAGGAAGACGGTCAGCATGCCGGGGACGAGCCACTGCGAGGTCACGGCGTACGCCGCCAGCAGCACGCCCATCGCGGCCGCACCCAGCACCGTGGAGCGCAGGATCGACCAGTCGGCCAGCCGGCCGCCGACCAGCGTGCCCAGCACCGAGCCGACGCCGAACGCCAGCAGGTAGACCGGCACCATGCCCTCGCGCTGGCCGGCCACCTCGGTGACGGTGGGCGCGATGTAGGTGTAGATCGCGAACATGCCGCCGAAGCCGATGGCACCGGCCAGCGCGGTGAGCAGGACCTGCGGCTCCTTGAGCGCGCGCAGCTCGGTGCGGCCGCTGGCCCCGCGGTCGGCGGGCACGCGCGGCACCAGCAGCGCGAGCAGGACGAGCGTGAGCGCGGCGAGCGCGACCACGAGGCCGTACGCCGCGCGCCAGCCCAGGCCCTGGCCCAGCCAGGTCGCGGCGGGCACGCCGAGCAGGGTGGCGACGGTCAGGCCGGTCATCACCAGGCTGACGGCCTGCGCGCGTCGGTGCGGGGCGACGAGGTCGGCCGCCACCAGCGCGGCCACACCGAAGAACGCGCCGTGCGGGAGGCCGGAGACGAACCGCGCCCCCATCAGGGCGCCGTAGCTCGGGGCGATCGCGGTCAGCGCGTTGCCCAGCAGGATCACGCCCATCAGCGCCAGCAGCAGCCCGCGTCGGGGCAGCCGGGCACCGAGCACGGCGAGCACGGGCGCGCCGACCACCACGCCCACGGCGTACGCCGAGATGACGTGGCCGGCGGTCGGGATGTCGACGCCGACGCCGCTGGCCAGCTGCGGCAGCAGCCCCATCGAGACGAACTCGGTGGTGCCGATCGCGAACGCGCCCGTGGCCAGCGCCAGCAGCGCGAGCCCGGCCGTGCGCCGTCGCGCGGCGACACCACCGTCAGTCGCGTCGGTGGCCGCCAGGCGGGGGTCCTCGATCGTCGTGGTCACCCCTGCGACAACGACGAGGTTCTCCTCGTGTTCCCGATCCGCCGAAACCCGTGGGTGGCGTGCGTCACCGTCCGCCCGCGCCCCACGCCGGGTAGTCCGAGACGAAAAGCACCGCCGGAGGCCGGCATCCGGTGCTCCTCGTCTCGGACTACCCGTCGAGGCGGCCCTACAGCGAGGCGAGCGCCTCGTTGAAGGTGGTGGAGGGGCGCATCACGGCGGCGGCCTTCTCGGGGTCGGGGCGGAAGTAGCCGCCGATGTCCGCGGGCGAGCCCTGGACGCCGATCAGCTCGCCGGTGATGGTCTCCTCCTCGGCGCGCAGGCGCTTTGCCAGCTCCGCGAAGTCGGCGGCCAGCGCCTCGTCCTCGGTCTGCTGGGCCAGCTCCTCGGCCCAGAACAGCGCGACGTAGAAGTGGCTGCCGCGGTTGTCGATGGTGCCGAGCTTGCGCTGCGGCGACTTGCCCTCCTCGAGCAGCCGGCCGGTGGCCCGGTCGAGGGTCTCCCCCAGCAGCTTGGCGCGCAGGTTGTCGCCGGTGGTCGCGAGGTGGCTGAAGCTCTCCGAGAGCGCGAGGAACTCGCCCAGGCTGTCCCAGCGCAGGTAGTTCTCCTTGACCAGCTGCTGCACGTGCTTGGGCGCCGAGCCGCCGGCGCCGGTCTCGAACAGGCCACCGCCGTTGATCAGCGGGACGACCGAGAGCATCTTGGCCGAGGTGCCCAGCTCGAGGATCGGGAACAGGTCGGTGAGGTAATCGCGCAGCACGTTGCCGGTGACCGAGATGGTGTCCTCGCCCCTGCGGATGCGGTCGACGCTGACCTGGATCGCGTCCACGGGCGACTGGATCGTGATGTCGAGGCCGTCGGTGTCGTGCTCGGGGAGGTACTGCTCGACCTTGGCGATCAGGTTGCGGTCGTGGGCGCGGGTCTCGTCGAGCCAGAAGATCGCCGGGTCGCCGGTGGCGCGGGCGCGGGTCACGGCGAGCTTGACCCAGTCCTGGATCGGGACGTCCTTGGTCTGGCAGGCGCGCCACACGTCGCCGGCCTGCACCTGGTGCTCGGTCAGCACGGTGCCGTCGGCGGCGACGAGGCGCACGGTGCCGGCCTCGGCGACCTCGAAGGTCTTGTCGTGGGAGCCGTACTCCTCGGCCGCACGGGCCATCAGCCCGACGTTGGGCACCGAGCCCATCGTCGCGGGGTCGTAGGCGCCGTGGGCGCGGCAGTCGTCGAGGACGACCTGGTAGATCCCGGCGTAGGAGGAGTCGGGGATCACCGCGAGCGTGTCGGCCTCGCCGCCGTCGGGGCCCCACATGTGGCCCGAGGTGCGGATCATGGCCGGCATCGAGGCGTCGACGATCACGTCGCTCGGCACGTGCAGGTTGGTGATGCCCTTGTCGGAGTCGACCATCGCGATCGCGGGGCCGTCGGCGAGGTCCTTCTCGACCGAGGCCTTGATCGCCGAGGCGACCTCGCCGCCGACCTTCTCGGCGCCGGAGACGATCGCGCCCAGGCCGTTCTTGGGGTCCAGGCCGTGCTCGAGCAGCGCGTCGGCGTTGTCGGCGAACAGCGAGGGGAAGAAGGCCTGCACCGCGTGGCCGAACAGGATGGGGTCGGAGACCTTCATCATCGTGGCCTTGAGGTGGATCGAGAACAGCACGTCGTCGGCCTTGGCACGGGCGATCTGCTCGCGCAGGAAGTCCTGCAGCGCACTGGTGCTCATGAAGGTGGTGTCGACGACCTCGCCGGCCTCGACCGGGATCGACTCCTTGAGCACCTGCGTGCCGCCGTCGGTCACGAGCTCGACGCGCAGCGAGCCGGCCTCGTCGATGACGACCGACTGCTCGTTGTGGCGGAAGTCGTCGCCGGACATCGTGGCGACGTTGGTCTTGGAGTCGGCCGTCCAGGCGCCCATCGAGTGGGGGTTCTTGCGGGCGTAGCTCTTGACCGACTCGGGCGCGCGGCGGTCGGAGTTGCCCTCGCGCAGCACCGGGTTGACGGCGCTGCCCTTGACCTTGTCGTAGCGCGCGCGGACGTCCTTCTCCTCGTCGGTCTGCGGGGAGTCGGGGTAGTCCGGCAGCGCGACGCCCTGCTCCTGCAGCTCGGCGACGGCGGCCTTGAGCTGCGGCACCGAGGCGGAGATGTTGGGCAGCTTGATGATGTTGGCCTCGGGGGTCTTGGCCAGGGCACCGAGCTCGGCCAGCGCGTCGTCGACCCGCTGGTCCTCGGGGAGCAGGTCGGAGAACACCGCGATGATCCGGCCCGCCAGCGAGATGTCGCGGGTCTCGACGTCCACGCCCGCCTTCGCGGCGTACGCGGCGATGACGGGGAGGAAGGAGTACGTCGCCAGGGCGGGCGCCTCGTCGGTCTGGGTGTAGATGATCTTGGAGTCGGTCACCGGGCCAAACTATCGCGCCCGCCGACGGCGTGCCCGGGGTGCTCAGTGACCGCCGTGGCCGAGCAGCCGCTTGCGCAGCTCTCCCGGTGGGCCCTTGCGCCGGACCCGCACGCTGCCCATCAGGGCGATCCCGCGCACCCGCACCACGGGCGAGTCGGCGTCGGTGTCGGGGGCCACCGAGGACCGGGACTCCTCGAAGGTGCCCATCACGCCGGTGCCCTCGACCACCACGACGGTGCGGGCGTCGACGACCACCAGCACCTCGCCCATGACCGCGTTGGCCGTGATGACGACCTCGGGGGCGTCGAAGCGGGCCTGACGCAGGTCGAGCAGCACGTTGCCCATCACGGCCAGGGCGGTGTGGCTCTCGCCGATCGCCCACGCGCCGCGCCGCTTGACCTCGCCCAGCACGGCCGACGACCCGTGGTGGACGGGCAGCGAGAGCCCGGCCGGCACGCCCCCGGTGCGCGGGGCGGGCGGGCGTGACCCCGCCGGCCGCGGCGGCACCGTGGGGGTGGCGCCCTGGTGACCGGGCAGGTCCACGGTGAGCGGGACCAGGTCGCCGTAGGTCTTCGCGGCGTACGTCGCCTCGAGCCGGTCGTCGAGCTCGTCCAGGTCGATGCGCCCCTCCCCCGCGGCCTGGCGCAGGAACTCCGCGACCTTGTGGCGGTCGGCGTCGGAGATGCGCAACCTGCTCGGGTCGACCGGCTCCATGCCGGCCAGCCTAGGTCACCCGGCGGCGTCGGCCACGGACGTCGGGACGGGGTCGAGCGCCACCCGGCCGTCGGCGTCGACCGCGACCCCGAGGTCGCCGCCGGCGACGCGCAGCCCGGTCAGCCGGAACGGACCGAGGGCGGTGCCCACCCGCTCGGGCACCTGGGCGCCCCCGCGCCCGTCGGGACGCACGCCGGTGGCGGCGACGAGGGCGGCGACCGCACCGGCGGCCGACCAGGCCTGGGGCCGGCAGGCTGCGGGGTAGGCGGCCGGGGCCGCGACGACGTCGGCGCTGTCCCCGGCGTACAGCTCGGGCAGGCGGTGCCCGAAGCCGTCGGCGGCGGCGACCAGGTCGGCGGCGAGCAGGGCCGCCTCGGCGTGGTGGCCCTCGGCGGCCAGGCCGCGCACCGCGATGGCGGTGTCGTGGGGCCACACCGAGCCGCCGTGGTAGCTCAGCTCGGAGAACCGCGGCGAGCGCGGCGTCAGGGTGTGCACGCCGAAGCCCGACCGCAGCTCGCCGACGAGCAGCGCCGCCACCCGGGCCGACTGCGCCTCGCTCAGGATGCCGGTGCCGAGCAGGTGGCCGAGGTTGGAGGTCACGGAGTCGACCCGGACGCCGTCGCGGTCCAGGGCGATGGCGACGTGGCCGCCCTCGGGGGTGCCGACCCAGAAGTCGCGACGGAAGCGGGTGCGCAGGTCCTCGGCCCAGCCGGTCAGGCCGGGCACCGGGGGCTCGTCGTACGCCGCCAGCAGCGCCGCTCCCGCGACCGCGGCCTCGTAGGCGTAGGCCTGCACCTCGCACAGCGCGATCGGCGCGTCGGCCAGCCGGCCGTCGGCGAACTGCACCGAGTCGTGGCTGTCCTTCCAGCCCTGGTTGGACAGGCCGGTCCCGGAGTGGTCGACGTAGCGCAGCCAGCCGGTCTCGCGGGCCTGCTCCAGCTGCCACTCCAGGCAGCGGCGCGCCGCCGGGAGCAGCGCCCGGACCTGGTCGGGGTCGGCGCCCCAGCGGGCGGCGTCGGCGAGCAGGCACACGAACAGCGGGGTGGCGTCGACGGTGCCGTAGTAGAGCGGCGGCAGCAGGTGGTCGAGCTCGGGATCGCGGACCTCGTGCAGGATCTTGCCGGGCTGCTCCTCGGTGGCGGGGTCCTCGCGCTCCCCCTGGCGTCGGGCGAGCACCCGCAGCGTCGAGAGCGCCAGGTCGACGTCGACCGGCAGCAGCAGCCGCGCCGCCCACAGCGAGTCGCGGCCGAACAGGGTGAGGAACCACGGGCTGCCGGCGGCGAGGAACCGGTCGCCCCCGTCGGGGGCGTCGCGGAGCAGCAGCCCGTCGAGGTCGCCCAGGCTGCGCCCGACCAGTCGCGCGAGCCGCGGGTCGGGGGCGCCGACGCCCACCCGGTCGGTCCAGGCGCCGCCCTCCTCGGCCGCTCCGGAGGCGAAGCGGACCGGCCCCTCGGCGTGCGCCCGCACCTCCACCTCGGCGTGCTCGCCCGGCGCCAGGTCGAGCGTCCAGGTCAGCCGCGCGCCACGCTCGGCCACCTCGACCGTGGCGCCGTCGGCGACCAGCCGCACGTCGCGGCCGCGGGCGGCCCAGCGCAGGGCGCCGTCGCCGTCGGTCGCCGGGGTGACGGCATCGGGGCGGCCGCCCTGCTTGACCTCGTGCACCGGCGCGAGGTCGGCCTCGACGTCGAGGTGGAGCACCACCTGCACCGGCGCCTGGGCGGTGCTGCGCACGCGCACCCGCTCGGTCAGGGTGTCGGGGCCGAGGTCGCGCACGTGGCGGAGCACCACCGTGGGGTCGGGCTGCTCGTCCCCGAGGCCGCGCGCGACGTGGACGAACTCGTGGTGGCGGGTGCCGGTCGCGTCGGCCCGCACCAGCTCCAGGCCGGAGCCGTCGACGGAGAGCTCGAGCCGACGCAGCAGCCGCACGTCGGCGACGTACCAGCCCGCCACGCCCCCGGTCGGCCGCGGCCGCACGCAGCCGTCCGGCTCGGCCAGCACCAGGCCCGGCGCGGCCACGGCGGTGGCGAGGTCGTGGAGCAGCGGCTGCAGCCGCCGCGGACGCAGGGTTGACGGTGGAGCACCCGCCTTTGTACGTTCGGTCACACTTGATTTTAGCGCTAAAACACCGCCGCGACGCAACCACGACGAAGGAGTCAGCCCGTGCGAGGACCGAGCCGCCACCGCGGCGCGACGCTCGACGACGTCGCGCGCCG
Source organism: Marmoricola sp. Leaf446 (assembly GCF_001424755.1). Taxonomy (GTDB): domain Bacteria; phylum Actinomycetota; class Actinomycetes; order Propionibacteriales; family Nocardioidaceae; genus Marmoricola. The sequence goes on along the minus strand of NZ_LMRF01000001.1, from coordinate 969,933 downwards.
GGCCGAGGTCTCGGCCATGACGGTCTCCAACGCGCTCAACCACCCCGACCGCCTCAGCGACGAGACCCTGGCCCGGGTCCGGTCGGCGATCGAGGACCTCGACTACCGCCCCAACCGCTCCGCCCGCACGCTGCGCAGCCAGACCTCGCGGCTCGTGGGGGTCCGGGTCGAGCGCTCGCGTCAGGACCGCGCGGCGCTGCTGCTCGACCAGTTCCTGCACGCGCTGGCCGAGTCGGCCTCGGGACTGGGCTACCACCTCATCGTGTGCCACGCCGCCGGGGACACCGCCGAGCTGGCGGCCTACCAGGAGCTGCGCCAGACCACGGCGGTCGACGCCTTCGTGCTCACCGGCGCCCACCGCGACGACGCGCGGATGCGCTGGATGCGCGAGCAGGGCGTCACCTTCGCCTGCTTCGGCCGTTCGTGGGACCCCGATCCCGAATCCCCCGGCGCCTTCCCGTGGGTCGACGTCGACGGCGCCGCCGGCATCCGCGCGGCGGTCGAGCACCTCGCCGGGCAGGGGCACAGCGAGATCGGTCTGGTGGGCTGGCCAGCCGACTCCGACCTGGGTCGTGACCGGGAGCGGGGCTGGCGCGAGGCCTGCGCCGACCTCGGCCTGCCCGCCCGGGTGCAGGCCCACGTGGTCGACGAGTTCGACGCCGGCCGCGACGCCGCGCACCGGCTGCTGGACGCCCCCCGCGGGGGCCCGGTCCCCACCGCACTGGTGTGCGTCTCCGACACGCTCGCGCTCGGGGTGCTGCGCGCCCTGTCCGAGCGCGGGCTCCGGCCGGGCCGCGACGTCGCCGTGACCGGCTTCGACAACTCGCCGTCGGCCGCGCTCACCACCCCCGGCCTGACCAGCGTCGACCAGCCGCTCGCCGACGTGGCGGCGGCGCTGATGCGCCTGATCGACGCCGAGCTGAGCGGCGTACGCCCCTCGGCCACGCACGCCCTGCTCCCACCCCGGCTGGTGGTCCGCGACTCCAGCCTGGCCCGCTGACCCGTCCCCCTCCTCACCCACCACCTGGAGAACCCATGTCCCGCAACCGCACCTCCCTCGCCTCGGTCGCCGCCGCCGCCTGCGCCGGCCTGCTCACCCTGTCCGCCTGCGGCGGCGGGTCCGGCTTCGACGACGGCGGGTCCTCCGGCGAGGGCGGCGACGGCAAGATCACCGTGCTGATCGGCTCCTCCGGCGACGCCGAGACCAAGGCCGTGGAGAAGGCCGTCGCCGACTGGTCGCAGGAGAGCGGCACCGACGCCGAGGTCACCGTGGCCTCCGACCTCAACCAGCAGCTGAGCCAGGGCTTCGCGTCGAACAACCCGCCCGACGTGTTCTACATGAGCACCGACCAGCTCGGCGGCTACGTCGAGAACGGCTCGCTCCTGGCGTACGGCGACCAGCTCAGCAACGCCGACGACTTCTACCCCAACCTGCGTCAGGCCTTCACCGTCGACGACGAGTTCTACTGCGCACCCAAGGACTTCTCCACGCTCGCGCTGTGGATCAACACCACGAAGTGGGAGGCCGCCGGCCTGACCGACGCCGACGTCCCGACCACCTGGGAGGAGCTCGCCGACGTCGCGGCCGAGCTGAAGCAGGGCGAGCAGCCGGGCCTGGCCTTCAGCCCGGAGTACCAGCGGGTCGGGGCGTTCTTCCCCCAGGCCGGCGGCGCGATGACCGACGAGCAGCAGACCGAGGCGACCGTCGACACCCCGGAGAACCAGGAGGCGCTCGACTACGTGCAGCAGCTGCTCCAGGACGGGTCGGCGCAGTACTCCTCCACCCTGGGCGCCGGCTGGGGCGGCGAGGCCTTCGGCAAGGAGCTCGCCCCGATGACGATCGAGGGCAACTGGCTGGTCGGGGCGATGCAGAACGACTTCCCCGACGTCGACTACACCGTCGCGGAGCTGCCCGCGGGCCCGCAGGGCAAGGGCACCCTGGCGTTCACCAACTGCTGGGGCATCGCCGAGTCCAGCCCCGAGCAGGAGCAGGCCGTCGACCTCGTCGAGAAGCTGACCTCCGCCGAGGACCAGGCGGCGTTCGCCCAGGCGTTCGGCGTGATCCCGTCGGTCGAGTCCGCTGCCGCGGCCTACAAGGAGGAGTCGCCGGAGGTCGCGCCGTTCATCGACGGCGCCGACTACGCGCAGAACCCGCCGTCGACGGTGGGCGCGGCCGACGTCATCACCGACTTCAACTCCCAGCTCGAGGGCCTCGCCGACGGCGACCCCGCCGCCATCCTGGAGTCGGTGCAGCAGTCGCTGCAGGCGACCGTGGGGCAGTAGCCGGATGGCGCGTCCACGCAGCCGTCGCGGCGGGCAGAGCCGCGACGGCTGGGTCCTGATGCTGCCCGTCGTCGTCCTGCTGGGGCTGTTCCTGGTGGCGCCGGTGCTGATGGCGCTGTGGGTCTCGGTCTCGGACTGGCGCGGCAACGGCAGCCCGTTCGGCGGCGACGTCGGCTTCGTCGGCCTGGAGAACTACCGCCAGATCCTCGCCGGCGGCGGGCTGGCGGAGCGCGACTTCGGCACCTCGCTGCGCAACAACCTGTTCTACGTCGTGCTGGTGGTGCCGCTGCAGACGATGATCGCGCTGCTCCTGGCCGTCCTGGTGACGCGCCGGTCGCTGCGCGGGCGGGGCTTCTTCCGCACGGCGTTCTACTTCCCCTCGGTGACCAGCTCGGTGGCGATCACGGTGCTGTGGCTGTTCCTGTTCAGCACCACCGGCGTGGTCAACAAGATCCTGGGCTGGTTCGGGCTCAACGGCCCGGCCTGGTTCCAGGACCCGCGCGGGGTGCTGCACCTGCTGCTCGGGGCGGTGGGGGTCGACCGGGCCCCGGCGGCGCTGGGCGAGAACGGCTTCCTCGGCATCACCTGGTGGGACTGGGTGGCCGGCCCCTCGGTGGCGATGAGCGCGTTCGTGCTGATGGCGGTGTTCACCACCTCGGGCACCTTCATGCTGCTGTTCATCGCGGCCCTGAACAACATCGGCGACGAGATCGAGGAGGCGGGCCTCATCGACGGCGCCAACGCCTGGCAGCGGTTCCGCTTCGTGACGCTGCCGATGCTGCGACCCACCCTGTTCACGGTGCTCACGCTGGGCCTGATCGGCACCTGGCAGGTGTTCGACCAGATCTACACCGGCACCCAGGGTGGCCCCGCGAAGACGACCCTCACCCCGGCGTACCTCTCCTTCCAGTCGGCCTTCGTCAACCAGCAGTGGGGCCAGGGCGCGGCGATCGCGTTCGTGCTGTTCGCGATCATCGTGGTGCTCACGCTGGTGCAGCGGTGGGTGCTCTCGGAGGACCGCGGGTCCCGGGGCGAGCGCGCCCGGGCCGACGCCGTCCGCGCGGGCGTCACCGCCCGCCAGCAGGGTGGCGGCGTCGCCGGGGGTGCGGCATGAGCACCGCGACGACCACCGCGCCGCGGGCGCGCGCGACCGGCACCTACGTGACGTACGCCGTGCTGGCGCTGCTCGCGGTCGTCTACGTGATGCCGTTCCTGATCCAGGTCGCGACGTCGTTCAAGACCGAGGCCGACGCCGCCGCCAACCCGCTGTCCCTGGTGCCCTCGACGGCGACCGCCGAGGCCTACCGCACCCTGTTCTCCGACTCGCCGCTGCCGACGTGGTTCGCCAACTCGGTGATCGTGACCCTCGTCGTCACCACCGGGCGGGTGCTGTTCTGCTCGATGGCGGGCTACGCGCTCGCGCGGGTGCCGTTCCGCGGCCGGGCCCTGGCCTTCGCCGTGCTGGTGGCGATCATGGCGGTGCCCAACGTGGTGCTGCTGATCCCGAAGTTCCTGGTCATCAACCAGCTGGCCATCTACGACTCCTACGCCGGCCTGATCATCCCGCTGCTGGCCGACGCGTCCGCGGTGTTCATCATGAAGGGCTTCTTCGAGTCCATCCCGGCCAGCGTCGAGGAGGCGGCCCGCATCGACGGCGCCGGCACGTTCCGGATCTTCTGGTCGGTGGTGCTCCCGATGGCGCGGCCGGCGGTGATGACGGTGATCATCCTGTCCTTCCAGGCGTCGTGGAACGAGCTCAACCACTTCATCGTGGCCAGCCAGGACCCGGGACTGTTCACCCTCACCAAGGGCGTCGCCCAGCTCGCGTCGGGCGCGCTCAGCCAGGGCACGCAGTACCCCCTCAAGCTGGCCGCGGCGCTGCTGATGACGCTGCCGGTGGCACTGGTGTTCTTCGTGTTCCAGAAGCGCATCGTCAACACCACCACCGGGGCGGTCAAGGAGTGAGGCCGGGGGCGCAGGCCGGCGAGGCGCTGCTAGCGTCGGACGGGTCCGCGCCCCCGTCGTACCAGGAGAAACCGTGAGCCCCACTCCGTTGAAGGTCGCCGTCACCGGTGCCGCCGGCCAGATCGGCTACAGCCTGCTCTTCCGTCTCGCGAGCGGAGCGCTCGGCGACCGGCCGATCGAGCTGCGCCTGCTGGAGATCGAGCCCGCGCTCAAGACCCTCGAGGGCGTGGTCATGGAGCTCGACGACTGCGCGTTCCCCGGCCTGGCCGGCATCGAGATCGGCCACGAGGCCGAGAAGGTGTTCGACGGCGTCAACCTCGCCCTGCTCGTCGGCGCGCGTCCCCGCGGCCCGGGCATGGAGCGCGGCGACCTGCTGGAGGCCAACGGCGCGATCTTCACCGCCCAGGGCAAGGCGCTCAACGCCGTCGCCGCCGACGACGTCCGCATCGGCGTCACCGGCAACCCGGCCAACACCAACGCGCTGATCGCCATGACCAACGCACCCGACATCGACCCCTCGCGGTTCTCGGCGCTGACCCGCCTCGACCACAACCGGGCGATCTCGCAGCTGGCCGCCAAGACCGGCGCCTCGGTGACCGAGATCAAGAAGATGACGATCTGGGGCAACCACTCCGCCACGCAGTACCCCGACCTGTTCCATGCCGAGGTCCGTGGTCAGAACGCCGCCGAGGCCGTCGGCGACCAGGACTGGCTGGAGAACACCTTCATCCCGACCGTCGCCAAGCGCGGCGCCGCGATCATCGACGCCCGGGGCTCCTCCTCGGCCGCGTCGGCCGCGTCCGCCACCGTCGACGCCGCCCGCGACTGGCTGCACGGCTCCGCCCAGGACGACTGGGTCTCCATGGCGGTCGTCTCCGACGGCTCCTACGGCGTCCCCGAGGGCCTGATCTCCTCCTTCCCCGTCACCACCAAGGACGGCGACTGGGAGATCGTCCAGGGCCTGGACATCGACGACTTCTCCCGCGGTCGCATCGACAAGTCCACCGCCGAGCTCGCCGAGGAGCGCGACGCGGTCAAGGGGCTCGGGCTGATCTGAGCCTCCACCTGTCGCGGCGGTCTCCCGGGTCCACCCGGGGGACCGTCGCTGCTCCGGGGCCGTGGTCCTGCTGTCTGGGTCTGGCTCCCGGCGGGTGGGTCGGGCGTACGACGGCCACTCGCCAGTTCCACAGGGTCCCCTGTGAAACCCACACACCCCGGCCGGAACATCACCCGGGAAGCACCAGCAACCCACGGGAAGCGAGCGACGCCGTGACCCAGCCCGTACGCCGCACGCCGGTCGTTCTCGACGTGGACACCGGGGTCGACGACGCCTGTGCCCTGCTGCTGGCCGCGCTGCACCCGGCGCTGGACCTCCGGGCCGTCACCTGCGTCGGCGGCAACGCCCCGCTGGCCGACGTCGTGGCCAACACCCTGACCGTGCTCGACGTCTGCGAACGCCAGGACGTGCCCGTGGCCGCCGGGGCCGCGCTGCCGCTGCTCGAGCCGCCCGGCGACGCCCGGCACGTGCACGGCCAGGACGGGATGGGCGACCTCGGGCGCGCTCGCTCGACCCGGCAGCCGGACCCCCGGCACGCGGTCGAGCTGCTCCGCGACGTGCTGCTCGACGCCGCCGAGCGCGGGGAGCCGGTCACGCTGGTCCCACTGGCACCGCTGACCAACGTGGCGCTGCTGCTGCGCACCCACCCGGCCGTCGCGGCGGGGCTGGAGCGGATCGTGTTCATGGGCGGGGCCGCCGAGGTCGGCAACGCGACCGCGTCGGCGGAGTTCAACGTCTTCCACGACCCCGAGGCGGCGGCCGTCGTGCTCGACGCCGCGACCGACCTCGGCATCGAGGTGGCGATGTACGGGCTCGACGTGTTCTACGGCCCCCAGGTCACCCGTGAGCAGGGCGAGGCGCTGGCCGCGCTCGGCGGCCCGGCCGGGCTGGCCGGCGAGCTGGTCGTCTTCCAGTGCGACCGGTTCGAGCGCCCGTCGGCCACGATCGGCGACGCGGGCGCGGTGTGCGCCGTCATCGACCCCGAGGGCCTGACGAGCCGGCGGTTGCCGATCCGGGTCGAGCTGGCCGGCACCTGGTCGCGCGGCCGCACCATCGTGGACCGGCGCGACTGGTCGGGCGACCTCGCCCACGACCCGCACGGACAGGCGCCGGCGAACGTCGACGTCGCGCTCGGAGTCGACGGCGAGCGCTACGCCCGGCTCTGGCACGGGACGGTCTCGGGCCGGTCCTGAGTCACCCGGGTTGGTCGGGGATCACCACGGCCAGCACGATCAGCGCCGCGCCCACCCCGGCCAGCATCACCAGGTCGATCCAGCGGCTGCGGCGCACGCGCAGCATGCCGGCCTCGTTCTCCGGCAGCAGGGTCCGCATCACGGCGCCGACCAGCAGGGCGACGCCGATGAGCGTCACGCCCCGGCGCCACGGTCCCAGCGCCACCACCAGCAGCCCGACCCCGGCGGCCGCCACCACCAGCAGGTAGACGAGCCCCCCGAGGGTCGAGGGACGCCGACGGGGAGCGGGCGGCGGCGGGGTCGGCGCGGTCACGGTCAGGCGGGAGCCGCGGCCTGCTCGGCCAGGCCCACCACGTTGGACAGCAGCATCGCGCGGGTCATCGGGCCCACTCCCCCGGGGTTCGGCGAGACCCAGCCGGCAACGTCCCAGACGTCCTCGGCCACGTCACCGGCGAGCTTGCCGTCGACCCGGGAGACACCGACGTCGAGCACGGCCGCGCCCTCGCGGACCATGTCGGCGGTGATGATGCCCGGCACCCCGGCCGCGGCGACGACGATGTCGGCGTCGCGGGTGTGGGCGGCGAGGTCGCGGGTGCCGGTGTGGCACAGCGTGACGGTGGCGTTCTCCGAGCGTCGGGTCAGCAGCAGGCCGAGCGGGCGTCCGACGGTGACGCCGCGGCCCACCACGACGACCTCGGCCCCGGCGATGTCGACGCCGTGGCGACGCAGCAGCTCCACGATGCCGTACGGCGTGCACGGCAGCGGCGCCTCCTCGCCCAGCACCAGCCAGCCGAGGCTGGTCGGGTGCAGGCCGTCGGCGTCCTTGGCCGGGTCGATGGCCCCCAGCACGGCGTTCTCGTCGATGCCCCTCGGCAGCGGCAGCTGCACGATGTAGCCGGTGCAGGCGGGGTCCTCGTTGAGGCGGCGTACGGCGGCCAGCACCTCCTCCTGCGTCGCCGTCGCCGGCAGGTCCTCGCGCAACGAGGCGATGCCGACCTCGGCGCAGTCCTTGTGCTTGCCGTTGACGTACCACCGCGACCCGGGGTCGTCGCCCACGAGCACCGTGCCGAGGCCCGGGACGACCCCCCGCTCCCGCAGCGCGGCGACGCGCTCGGTGAGCTCGGACTTGATGGCCTTGGCCGTCGCGGTGCCGTCCAGCTTCTGTGCAGTCACGTGCCGCATCCTTTCATCGGTCGTGCCGGCCTCGTGACAGGCGCTCAGTGAGCGAAGTGACGGGTGCCGGTGAAGTACATCGTCACGCCCGCCGCCTTCGCCGCCTCGATCGTCAGCGCGTCGCGCATCGACCCGCCGGGCTGCACGATCGCGGTCACGCCCGCGTCGATGAGGATCTGCGGACCGTCCTCGAAGGGGAAGAACGCGTCCGACGCGGCGACCGAGCCGGCGGCCCGCTCCCCCGCACGGTCCACGGCCAGCCGGCAGGAGTCGACCCGGTTGACCTGGCCCATGCCGATGCCGACCGAGGCGCCGTCCTTGGCGAGCAGGATGGCGTTGGACTTGGCCGCGCGGCACGCCTTCCAGGCGAAGGCGAGGTCGGCGAGCACCGCCTCGGAGGCGGCCTCTCCCGTGGCCAGCGTCCACGACGCCGGGTCGTCGCCGTCGGCGTCGACCGCGTCGCGCTGCTGCACCAGCAGGCCACCGGAGATCGGGCGCATCTCGACGCCGCCGCGCTCGGCGGGCTCGGCGACTAGCAGCCGGACGTTCTTCTTGCGTGTGAGCACCTCGACGGCGCCGTCGTCGTAGCCCGGGGCCACGACGACCTCGGTGAAGACCTCGGCCACCTGCTCGGCCATCGCGACCGAGACCGGCCGGTTGACGGCGATGACGCCGCCGAAGGCGGAGACCGGGTCGCACTCGTGGGCGCGGCGGTGGGCCTCGGCGACGTCGGCCCCCACGGCGATGCCGCAGGGGTTGGCGTGCTTGATGATCGCCACGGCCGGCTCGTCGAAGTCGTACGCCGCCCGGCGGGCCGCGTCGGCGTCGACGTAGTTGTTGTAGGACATCTCCTTGCCGTGCAGCTGCTCGGCCTGCGCCAGCCCGGGGGCGACGTCGTTGCGGTAGATCGACGCCGCCTGGTGGGGGTTCTCGCCGTACCGCAGGACCGACTCGCGCTCCCAGGTGCCGCCGACCCAGGCCGGGAACCCGGCGCCGTCGGAGGTGTCGGTGAGCACCGAGCCCATCCAGCTCGCCACGGCGACGTCGTAGGAGGCGGTGTGCACGAACGCCTCGGCGGCGAGGCGCTTGCGCTCGTCGTAGGTGAACCCGCCGGCGGCCGCGGCCGCGAGCACGTCGGCGTAGCGGTCGGGCGAGGTGACGATGGCGACCGAGGGGTGGTTCTTCGCCGCGGCGCGCACCATCGAGGGCCCGCCGATGTCGATCTGCTCCACGCACTCGTCGGGAGAGGCGCCCGAGGCGACGGTCGCGGTGAAGGGGTAGAGGTTGGACACGACGAGGTCGAACGGCTCCACGCCCAGCTCGTCGAGCTGGCTGACGTGGGCCGGCAGCCGCCGGTCGGCCAGGATGCCGGCGTGGACCTTGGGGTGCAGCGTCTTGACGCGTCCGTCGAGGCACTCGGGGAAGCCGGTGAGGTCCTCCACCTTGGTCACGGGCAGGCCCAGCTCGGAGATCAGCCGGGCCGAGCCGCCGGTCGAGACCAGCTCGACGCCGGCGTCGTGCAGGCCGCGGACGAGCTCCTCGAGCCCGGACTTGTCGTAGACGGAGACCAGCGCCCGCTTCAGCGCGATCCGGTCCTGGGGCAGCGTGCTCTCGGTCATGCGCCGATCCGCACCTTCCTGTCGGTGATGGTGTAGCCCTCGCGGGCCAGGCGGCCCACGGCGTCGACGAGCATGGCCCGCTCGGCGACCTTGATGCGTTCGTGGAGTGAGTCGACGTCGTCGTCGTCCTCGACCGGCACCACGCTCTGCGCGACGATCGGGCCGGTGTCGACCCCGTCGTCGACGACGAAGAGCGTCGCGCCGGTGACCTTGACGCCGTACGCCAGGGCGTCGGCCGGTCCGGTGGTGCCGGGGAAGCTCGGGCACAGCGCCGGGTGGGTGTTGACCACGGCGCCGGGGAAGCGGGCCAGGAAGGCCGGGCCGACGAGCTTCATGAAGCCGGCCAGCACGACCAGGTCGGGCTCGTGGGCGGCGACGGCGTCGGCCAGGCCGGCGTCCCAGGCCTCGCGGGTGGGGGCGTCGCGCAGCCGGTGGACGAAGCCGGGAAGCCCGTGGCGCTCGGCGCGGGCCAGTCCCTCGATGTCGTCGCGATCGGCCCCGACGGCGACCACGCGGGCGCCGTACGACGGGTCGGTGCCGGCGTCGATCAGGGCCTGCAGGTTGGTGCCGCCGCCGGAGACGAGCACGACGAGTCGGCGTTCGGCGGCGGGCAGCACCGCCACAGGCTACTCAGTGCTCGACCGGCTCCGACGAGCGGCGCTGCCACCAGGCGGTGGCCAGCCCGGCGAGCAGCCCGGCCAGCCCCATCGCGGCCACGGCGGCCGCCCCGACCTCGAGGACCGAGGGTCCGACGTGGGCCAGCCGGCCGGTGCCGAGCGACCCGCCGGCCAGCCCGGTGAGCAGCGCCGTCAGCACGCCCGCGAGCACGCCGGAGCCGAAGCCGCGCAGCGCCGAGGAGTCGTACGCCGTGACGCCGTAGGCCAGCTGGGCCCGCCGGGCCCCGACGGCCGCCACCACGACGGGGACGACCAGGACGCCCATCAGCCACGACGGGGTGGGACCGGCGTCGGGCAGCGCGCTGAGCAGCGGGAAGGCGGGGACGGGACCGAGGCTGACCACGCCCGGGGAGACGGTGGTGCCGACGCCGACCGAGAAGCCGGGGCCGACGAGGTAGGCGGCCGCCCACAGCACCGCGTTGGGCAGCAGCAGCGCGGTCGCCACGGCGTACGCCGCGTAGTCGCCGCCGGACAGGCGCAGCCCGGCCAGCACCGCCATCGCGTCGTTGGTGCCGAGCAGCACCGCGACCAGGGCGAGCGCGGCGGCGGCACCGAGCAGCAGCACGACGGCGGTCGTGGCGCCGTGGACCACCGAGCGGACCCACCCGGGCACCAGGTCGCGCCAGGCGCCCAGCCGGCCGGTCCCCCGGACCAGGCCGAGGGTGCCGAGCACGCCGGGCAGCAGCAGTGCCCCGAGGACGGTGCGGCCCAGGCCGGGGCTGACGTCGTCGGTGCCGGCCAGCACGCAGGTCAGCACGGCGAGCACGAGGTAGACGCCGGTGAAGGTGACGGCCGCCTGCACGACCGTGCGGTCGTCGTCGGCGGGCCGGGCGGTGCGACCGGCCCGGACGGCCAGCCGGTGGGCCAGCCACCCCAGACCGACCGGCAGGGCCAGCGGGACCAGCCCGACCGGGACGCCGCCGAGGCTGACGCCGGAGCCGTGGCCGACCAGCCACAGGTCGGCGCCGACGCGCAGCGCGTCACGGGTGGAGCCGTGGGCGCCACCGTCGGCGAGGTACCAGCCGACCAGCGCCACCGCCATCAGCCCGAGCAGCCCCGCGGCGACGGCACCGGCGGCGGCCAGCGCAGCGGCGCCGGCCAGGGTGCGCTCCTGCTCGCCCCGGAGCCCGGCCAGGACCGAGGCCACGGCGCGCGACGCCGCACCGCCGCGACGCCGCCCGCGACCGTCCCGACGACGGGGGTCGTCGGGGTCGAGGTGGGGCGGGCGGCTCAGCAGGTCGGTCATCGCCACCATCTTGAACCGAAGCGGACGCGAGGTGGTCCCGCCACGCGGGTAGCCTGCTCCCTCGTGCGCCCCACTTCGCAGGCCCCGCGCGAGGACGCCGCGGGCACCTCCCGCGGTCGTCGCCTGCCCGGCGGACGGCGCGCCTGGGTGGCGCTGCTCGTGGTGCTGGTGGTGCTCGCCGTGGTCGTCACGCTGCTCGTGCGTCGCGACGGCGGCCTCGACGCGGCCGTCGAGGCCGTGGAGGGCGGGTCGCCGAGCGCCTCGCCCGCACCCCGTCCCGTCACGGTGGCCACGCTGCTCGGGGTGACCGACGCGCAGCAGGCCGCCCCGCGCCAGCGCTGGCGCCTGGTCGGCACCACCGACAACACCGGCGGCACCGGCATCAACACGGTGTGCCAGGAGAGCCGCTTCGCCGACCCCGAGGGCGAGGGCACCTTCGTCCGCAGCTTCGCCACCACCAACGCCCCGCGGCGGACGCTGCTGCAGACGGTCGAGATCTCCGCGAGCGCGCAGGCCGCCGAGGCGGCGTACAACACGACGCTGGGGTGGTTCGCCGGGTGCCGGGTCGCCCGGCTGCAGCTGCAGGGCACCTACCGCCTCGACGGGCTCGGCGACGAGGCGCAGCTGCTGCGGCTCCGGCTGCCCGACGCCCGCCGCCCGGCGCTGACCCGGACCTTCGTGGTCGGCGTGGTCCGCACGGGGGCGCTGACGGTCTCGACCGTCGCCATGACCCGCGGCGGCGACGCGGTCGCCAACGACGCGGCCGCGCGGGTGCTCACCACGGCCGTCACCGGGCTGTGCGAGACCGACCCCGCCGGGGACTGCCCCGGCGAGGTGCGGGCGACGCCGGTGCTGCCGCCGCGCTCGGGCGAGGCGCTCGGCACCCTCGCCGCGGCCGACCTGCCGGTGGTCGGCAGCATCAACCGGCCGTGGGTCGGCACCCGCCCGGTGCCCGCCCGCCCCAACCCCTCGGCCACCACCTGCGACCAGGCCGACTTCGTCCGCTCCGGAGCCCCGCGGGCCCGCACCCGCACCTTCCTGGTGCCCGGCGCGCGGGTCGACGAGCGGTTCGGCGTCAGCCAGACCTACGGCCGGTTCCCGACCGTGGCGCGCGCCCAGCGCCTCGTCGACCGGGTCGAGGCGGCGATGGCGCGGTGCGAGAAGGACGACCTGTCGGCGTCCGTCAGCGCGGCGCAGGTCGACCGGCCCGGCCCCCGCGACTCGGTCTCCTCCTCGTGGCGCCTGGACAGCGAGGTCCGCGAGGACACGAGCGTCGGCTACTGGATGGGGGTCGCGCGGGTGGGCCGCTGGGTGACGCAGGTGCTGCTGACGCCGGTGGCCCGCGCCGACGTCGACGCCGCCACCTTCGAGGCGCTCGTCGTCCGGGCCCGCGACCGGCTCTTCGGGCTGACCGGACCCCGACGATGATCCCCGGGCCCGGCCGCTTCGACCTGCCCGAGGGGCTGGTCTACCTCGACGGCAACTCCCTCGGTGCGCTGCCCCACGGCGTCGCCGACCGGCTCTCGGAGGTGGTGCGCGCCGAGTGGGGCCGCGGCCTGATCCGGTCGTGGAACGACGCCGGCTGGATGCAGCTGGTCGAGCGGGTCGCCGCCCGGCTCGCGCCGCTGCTCGGCGTCGACGCCGCCGACCTCCACCTCGGCGACAGCACCACGGTGAGCCTGTTCAAGACCACCGTCGCCGCGGCCCGGCTGCGTCCCGACCGCCGCGTGCTCGTGCTCGAGCCGACGACGTTCCCGACCGACGGCTACGTCACCGCGGCGGTGGCCGAGCTGCTGGGCCTCGAGCTGCGCTGGTGCGACCCCGCCGACCCGCTCGCCTCGGTCGACGAGGACACCGCGCTGCTCTCGCTGACCCACGTCGACTTCCGCACCGGCGCGCTCTTCGACCTGCCCGGCATCACCGCGCAGGCCCAGGAGCGCGGCGCCCTGGTGCTGTGGGACCTGTGCCACTCCGCGGGAGCCGTGCCCGTCGACCTGACCGCGGCCGGCGCCGACCTCGCCGTCGGGTGCACCTACAAGTACCTCAACGGCGGCCCCGGCTCCCCCGCCTGGCTGTGGGTCGCGCCGCGCCACCAGGCCGCGGCCCGGCAGCCGATCGCCGGCTGGATGGGCCACGCCACCCCGTTCGCGATGTCCCGCGACTTCGAGCCCCGCGAGGGCGTCGGCTCGTTCGCGTCGGGCACGCCGCCGGTGCTGGCGCTGTCGGCCCTCGAGGCCTCGCTGGAGGCCTTCGACGACGTCACCGTCGCCGAGCTCCGCGCGCAGTCGCTGGCCCTCACCGACCGCTTCATCGCCCTGGTCGACGAGCACCTGCAGAACCGGGTCGAGGTGGTCACCCCGCGCGATCACGAGCGGCGCGGCAGCCAGGTCTCGCTGCGCCACCCCGCGGCGTACGGCGTGGTGCAGGCGTTGATCGCCCGCGACGTCATCGGCGACTTCCGCGACCCCGACATCGCCCGGTTCGGCTTCGCCCCGCTCTACAACACCCTCGCCGACGTCGAGACGGCCGTGGAGCGGCTGGTGCTGGTGCTGGAGCACGACGAGCACCTCGACCCGGCGTACGCCTCCCGCAACGCCGTCACCTGAACCCGGCGCCGGGTGCCGACCGGGAGGCGCTGCCTCGTAGACGCGCGGACACAAGTCCGCCAGGCGCGCGCGACCCGCGGGACGGACCGGGACGATCCGGACGGCTCTGAGAACTTGTGTCCGCGCGTCTCCGCGCGACGGCAGCCCCACGACCCCCCGGACGCGCGCGAGCCCCCGACCGCCGGGGCGGAGGGGGGCTCGCGTCGAGGTGGGTCAGAGCGCCTGCAGGATCTCCCGCATCAGCTGGGCGGTCTCGGACGGCGTCTTGCCGACCTTGACCCCGGCGGCCTCGAGGGCCTCCTTCTTGCCCTGGGCGGTGCCCGCACCGTCGGAGACGATGGCGCCGGCGTGGCCCATGGTCTTGCCCTCGGGGGCGGTGAAGCCGGCGACGTAGCCGACGACCGGCTTGGTCACGTGCTCCTGGATGTACGCCGCGGCCTTCTCCTCCGCGTCGCCACCGATCTCGCCGATCATCACGATCGCCTTGGTGTCGGGGTCGTTCTCGAACGCCTCGAGGGCGTCGATGTGCGTGGTTCCGATGATCGGGTCGCCGCCGATGCCGATGGCGGTCGAGAAGCCGAAGTCCTTGAGCTCGAACATCATCTGGTAGGTCAGCGTGCCCGACTTCGAGACCAGCCCGACCGGGCCGGAGCCCGAGATCGTGGCGGGCGTGATGCCGGCCAGCGCCTCGCCGGGGGTGATGATGCCGGGGCAGTTGGGCCCGATGATCCGGGTCTGCTTGCCCTGCGCGTAGGCCCAGAACTCCGCGGAGTCCTGCACCGGCACGCCCTCGGTGATGATCACCAGCAGGCCGATCTCGGCGTCGATGGCCTCGATGACGGCGTCCTTGGTGAACGCCGGCGGCACGAAGGCGACCGACACGTCGGCGCCGGTCTCCTTGATCGCCTCGGCGACCGAGCCGAAGACGGGCAGCTGGACGTCGTTGCCGTCGGGGTCCTGGTGGGTGACGGTCGTGCCGGCCTTGCGGGCGTTGACGCCGCCCACGATGTTGGTGCCGGCCTTGAGCATCAGGCGGGTGTGCTTGGTGCCCTCACCGCCGGTGATGCCCTGGACGATGACCTTGGAGTCCTTGTTGAGGAAGATCGACATCTCTCACGCACCAGCCTTCGCAGCGAGCTCGGCGGCCTTGTCGGCCGCGCCGTCCATGGTCTGCTCGATGACCACCAGCGGGTGGTCGGCCTCCGCGAGGATGCGGCGGCCCTCCTCGACGTTGTTGCCGTCGAGGCGTACGACGAGCGGCTTGTTGGCCTCGTCGCCCAGGATGTCGAGCGCGCTCACGATGCCGTTGGCGACCGCGTCGCAGGAGGTGATGCCGCCGAAGACGTTGACGAACACGCTCTTGACCTGCTCGTCGTTGAGGATGACGTCGAGGCCGTCGGCCATCACCTGCGCCGAGGCGCCGCCCCCGATGTCGAGGAAGTTGGCCGGCTTCTGGCCGCCGTGCGCCTCCCCGGCGTACGCCACGACGTCGAGGGTCGACATGACCAGCCCGGCGCCGTTGCCGATGATGCCGACGGAGCCGTCGAGCTTGACGTAGTTCAGGCCCTTGGCCTTCGCCTTCGCCTCCAGCGGGTCGGCCGCGTCCTTGTCCTCGAACTGCTCGTGCTCGGCCTGGCGGAAGTCGGCGTTCTCGTCGAGCGAGACCTTGCCGTCGAGCGCCTCGAGCTTGTCGCCCTCGAGGCGGGCCAGCGGGTTGACCTCCACCAGGGTGGCGTCCTCCTCGGTGAAGACCGTCCACAGCGACTGCACCATGGCGATGGCCTGGTCGCGCAGCTCGGCCGGGAAGCCGACCTCGTCCACGATCGCGGTGGCCTTGGCCTCGTCGACGCCGGTGCCGGCGTCGATCGCGATCTGCTTGACGGCGTCGGGGTTGGTCTTGGCGACCTCCTCGATCTCCACGCCGCCCTCGACCGAGGCGATGCACAGGTAGGACCGGTTGGACCGGTCGAGCAGGAAGGAGAAGTAGTACTCCTCCACCGGCGGGGTCGCCGGCGTCACCAGGACGCGGTTGACCGGCAGGTCCTTGATGGTCAGCGCGAGGATCGCCTCGGCGTGCTGCTGGGCCTCCTCCGGCGTCTTCGCGATCTTGACGCCACCGGCCTTGCCGCGACCGCCGGCCTTGACCTGCGCCTTGATCACGGTGACGCCACCGATCTCCTCGGCGGCGGCCTTGGCCTCCTCGGCGGTCGTGACGACCGTGCCGAGTGTGGTCGGCACACCATGCTTGGCGAAGAGCTCCTTCGCTTGGTACTCCATCAGGTCCACGGGTCGACCGCTCCTTCGAGTTCTCGTCGGTTGTGGCGGCACGCGCTGGACGGAGCCGGCGGCCACCTCCGAGCGACCTTAGACCGGTTCGGGCCCTCGTGGCACCGTAGGGTCGCCCCGTGCAGCCCACCGAGACCGAGGTCACAGCGACCGCGGCCCCCGCCCTGACGCTCCGTCTCACCGAGCACGGCGACCGCGCCTCACGCACCCACGTGGTGCTGCTGCACGGCTACCCCGACGACCGCACCCTGTGGGACGACGTCGTGCCCCGGCTGCCCACCGACTGGCACCTGGTGGTGCCCGACATGCGGGGCGCCGGCCGGTCCGACGTCCCGACCGAGCCTGCGGCGTACGACGTGGCGCTGCTCGTCGAGGACGTGGTGGCCGTCGTGGAGGCGACCGTCCCGGACGGCCAGGCCTTCCACCTGGTGGGCCACGACTGGGGCGCGATCATCGGGTGGGACGTCGTGGCCGCCGCCACCCGCGACCCCCGGCTGCGCGACCGGCTGGTCTCCTTCACCTCGGTCAGCGGCTTCCCGCTCGACCACCTCTACGCCCGGCTCGCCGACGGCCCGCACCGGCTGGCGCTGCTCCCCCAGCTTCTGCACAGCTGGTACGCCTACGTCTTCTGCCTCCCTCGCGTGCCGGAGTGGCTGTGGGGGCGTGGCCAGTCGGTGCTGCGACGGCTGGGCGAGCGGCTCGACCCGACCTCCCACCTGCTGGCGTGGGGGCCCGACCTGGGCCGGGCCGCGCTGCCGGGCCTGTCGCTCTACCGCCAGAACCTGCGCCGTCGTCCTGCTGCGTGGCGCACCGACGTGCCGGTCCTCGTCGTGCTGGGCCGCCACGACACGTTCATCCACCCGGTCAGCCTCGACGGGCTGGGGGCACGCTGCAGCGACGTCGTGCGGGTGCGGCTGGAGACCGGCCACTGGGTGCCGCGCTCGCAGCCCGAGCGGCTGGCCGGGCTGGTCACCGACCACGTCCGCGCGCACGGCGGCTGATCCGCCGGCCCGCTCAGGCGGGGGTGTCGTCTCCCCCGGTCCGGCCGGTCTGCTGGGTCTCCTGGGTCTCCTCGGCGAAGTGCTCGGAGACCCAGCCGGTGATCTCGCCGGTGGTCGCACCCGGGGTGAAGATCTTGGCCACGCCGAGCTCCTGGAGCGGGGCGACGTCCTCCTCGGGGACGATGCCGCCGCCGAAGACGACGATGTCGCGGGCGTCGCGCTCCTCGAGCAGCTCGATGATGCGGCGGAACAGCGTCATGTGGGCCCCCGACAGCACGGAGAGGCCGATCAGGTCGGCGTCCTCCTGCAGGGCGGTCTCCACGATCTGCTCCGGGGTCTGGTGCAGGCCGGTGTAGACGACCTCGTGGCCCGCGTCGCGGAGTGCTCTCGCGACCACCTTGGCGCCCCGGTCGTGCCCGTCGAGTCCGGGCTTGGCCACCACGATGCGCAACATGCCAGGCAGGCTAGCCGAGGTCGAAGGTCCTGTGAGCCGCCCCACAGCGAGGCGGGCGTTCCCCTGCGGAGGAGGCGCCGTTGATCCACACTGACCACGCCTCGATTTCGTCTCGGGCCGACTCCTGGCTATCGTGGCGGGTCGTTTGACCTTCTACCAACCGGACGGAGTACCCACTCCGTTCCCGCCCACACGCAGGAGAGGCCGACACATGGCACAGCACCGGGGACAGCACCGGGCGTCGCACCGCGGTGACCGCCGCGCTCGCGATGCCCGTGCCGCGGCTCCGGTCGCCCCGGTCGCCGGAGGCCGCCGTCGCGCCGAGACCCCGCCGTCGCTGCTGGCGCGGGCGTCCTCCTCGGTGGTGACCGGTGCTCGTGGGGCCGTGCCGTCGCTGTCGGCGCTGGCCACCTCGGTCGGCGCCGCCGCCGGGCCCCGCTGGCGCCACCGCCTCACGGTGCTGCCGAGCGCTCTCGGCGTGGTGGCCCTGGTCGCGGCCGGCACCGGTGCGGTCGCGGCCGGCGAGGAGGTCCCCGGCCGCCAGGCCGTGACCGCCGCCGCCCAGGCCCGTGCCATCTCCGCCGGCACCGACGCCCAGGGTGTCGTCCGCAGCACCCAGGTCGACGAGCGCGAGGCTGCCATCAGCCGCGACTCCGAGCGCCAGGCCCTGCAGGACGCCGCCGAGGTCCGGCTGCAGCGTGCGGCCGAGGAGCAGGCCGCCGAGCGCAACGCCGAGCTCAAGCAGCTCGGTCGTGCGGCCGAGGCGCGCGCCGGCGAGATCGCCGAGAAGGCCGAGAACGCCTGGGTCCTGCCGACCACGGGCTACCGCCTGACCGCCCGGTTCGGCATGGCCGGCGGCCTCTGGTCCTCCGACCACACCGGCCTCGACTTCGCCGCCCCCGCGGGCACCCCGATCGTCGCCGTCGCCACCGGCACCATCAAGGAGACCGGCTACGCCGGCGCCTACGGCAACCGCACGATCATGACCCTCGCCGACGGCACCGAGGTCTACTACTGCCACCAGACCACGATCGGCGTCTCCCCCGGCGACAAGGTCATCGCGGGCCAGCAGATCGGCACCGTCGGCAGCACCGGCAACAGCACCGGCCCCCACCTGCACCTCGAGGTCCGCCCCGGCGGCGGCGACCCGGTCGACCCCTACCAGGCACTGACGTTCCACGGCCTCAAGCCGTAACCGCCCAGCTCTTCCCTCCCCGACCCCACCCGCTCGGCCAGGTGGTCGGGACGCCAGGCCGCCGACGAGGTAGTCCGAGACGAAAAGCACCGTCCGGGCCGTCTCGCCGGTGCCGTTCGTCTCGGACTAGCCCGATCGGTGGCCTGGTCCGACACGTGGGCGCAGCCCTACGGCCGAGAAGCAGGACCGGGGGTCGGAGGGGTCAGAGCTTCTCGACGGGCGCGTAGCGCAGCAGCAGCCGCTTGACGCCCTCGGTGCCGAAGTCGACCGAGGCCACGGCGTTGTCGCCGGCGCCCTCGAGGGCGATGACGGTGCCAAGGCCGAAGCTGTCGTGCTGCACCCGGTCGCCCGGGTCGAGCGAGGGCACCGGCCGGCTCGCCTTGGCCTTCTGCGCGGCGTCGCGCTTGGCCGTGACCGTGCCGAACTGCCGCTGGGGCGCCGCCGCCCGGCGTGAGCCGTAGCCGAGCTGCGGGCGGTTCCACGACGTCATCGCCGCCTCGGTGCGGCGCCAGTCGACCAGGTCGACCGGCAGCTCGTCGACGAAGCGCGAGGCCGGGTTGTGCTGCGGGGCGCCCCACGCCGAGCGGACGACGGCCCGGGAGACGTAGAGGCGCTCGCGGGCGCGGGTGAGGCCGACGTAGGCCAGTCGCCGCTCCTCCTCGAGCTCGACCTTGTCGCCCAGCGAGCGCAGGTGGGGGAAGACACCGTCCTCGAGGCCGGTGAGGAAGACGACCGGGAACTCCAGGCCCTTGGCGGTGTGCAGCGTCATCAGCGTCACCACCCCGGGCACCGGGGCGTCGTCGCCCTCGCCGTCGGGCGGGTTGTCGGGGATCTGGTCGGAGTCGGCCACCAGCGCGACGCGCTCCAGGAAGTCGGTCAGCCCCGGCGGGTCGGCCTCGCCCGCCTCGACCTCGGCCGGGTCGGCCGACGGGCCGACGACCGGGTCCTCGGAGAACTCCCGGGCCACGGCCACCAGCTCGGCGAGGTTCTCCACCCGGGTCTCGTCCTGGGGGTCCTCGGACTCCTCGAGCTCCTTGAGGTAGCCGCTGCGGGTCAGCGCCTGCTCGAGCACCACGTCGACGCGCTCCCCCGCCGCCACCATCTGCTGCAGCTGCTCGACGACGTCGACGAACCCCTGGATCGCCTTCAGCGAGCGGGTGGCGATGCCCGGGGCGTCCTGCGCGCGCTGCAGCGCCTCCCAGAAGGTGAGCCGGTCGCGCTGGGCCAGCGCCTCGACGCAGGCCTCGGCACGGTCGCCGATGCCCCGCTTGGGGGTGTTCAGGATGCGGCGCAGCGAGACCGAGTCGGCGGGGTTGGCCAGGACCCGCAGGTAGGCCAGCGCGTCGCGGACCTCGCGCCGCTCGTAGAAGCGCACCCCGCCGACGACCTTGTAGGGCAGCCCGACGCGGATGAAGACCTCCTCGAACACGCGGGACTGCGCGTTGGTGCGGTAGAACACCGCCACGTCGCCGGCCCGGGCGTGCCCGTCGTCGGTAAGCCGGTCGATCTCCTCGGCCACGAACCGGGCCTCGTCGTGCTCGTCGTCGCCGACGTAGCCCACGATGCCGCTACCCTGGCCCGCGTCGGTCCACAGCTGCTTGGGCTTGCGGCTCTCGTTGCGGCTGATCACCGCGTTGGCCGCGGTGAGGATGGTCTGGGTGGAGCGGTAGTTCTGCTCGAGCAGGATCGTGCGCGCGTCGACGAAGTCCTGCTCGAAGTCCATGATGTTGCGGATGTTGGCCCCGCGGAACGCGTAGATCGACTGGTCGGCGTCGCCCACCACCATCAGCTCGGCGGCCGGCACCTCCTCGCCGCCCGGCGTCGGTCCGGTCGTGGGCTCCTCCAGCCGCTGCGCGCACAGCTCGTGGATCAGGGCGTACTGCGCGTGGTTGGTGTCCTGGTACTCGTCGACGAGCACGTGCCGGAAGCGACGCCGCCACCCCTCGCGCACCGCCGGGAAGGCCCGGAACAGGTGGACGGTGAGCATCAGCAGGTCGTCGAAGTCGAGCGCGTTGGCCTGGGTGAGGCGTCGTTGGTACTCCGCGTAGGCCGAGGCGTAGACCTCCTCCTGGGTGTTCTCGGCCGCCTTGGCGGCGTCCTCGTGGTCCTGCAGCTCGTTCTTGGCGTTGCTGACCCAGTTGAGGATCGCGCGCGGCGGGAACCGCTTGGCGTCGAGGTCGAGGTCCTTGCACACCAGCGTCATCAGGCGCTTGGAGTCGGCGGCGTCGTAGATCGTGAAGTTGGACTTGAAGCCGAACTTGTCGATCTCCTTGCGCAGGATCCGCACGCACGCGGAGTGGAAGGTCGAGACCCACATGATGCGGGCGCGTCCCCCGACCAGCTCCTCGACCCGCTCGCGCATCTCGGCGGCGGCCTTGTTGGTGAAGGTGATGGCCAGGATCGAGCCGGGGTGGGCGCCGCGCTCGGAGATGAGCCAGGCGATCCGTCGGGTCAGCACCCGGGTCTTGCCCGACCCGGCACCGGCGACCACCAGCAGCGGCGAGCCCTCGTGGACGACCGCCTCGCGCTGCGGGTCGTTGAGGCCGTCGAGCAGCTGCTCACGGGTGGGCCGTCCGCGTCGGCCGCCGGTGGGCGCGGTCTCGGGGGCGGGGGCCAGACCGGGGAGGGGGAACTGCGCGCTCATGTCCCGACCACACTACGTCCGCGCTCCGACAGCGCCGTGGGCCGCCTCGACGGTCCCGGGACGTCGTCGCCCACCGAGACGGTCTGGCCCGGTCTGGGACGATCAGGGGGTGCCTGCCCCACGTCGTACGCCGCCCCGCGGACCGTCGGGCACGGCACACCACCCGCGGGACGAGGCCGGATCCGGCGGGCTGCGCAACCTGCTCGTCACGCTGCTGACCGTGGTGCTGGTCGGCGGCCTCGCCGTCGCGGTGCCGACCCTGCTGCCCGCCGTGCTGCGACCGCTCGTCGGCGGCGAGGACGCCGGCACGGCCGGGACCGCGGCCTCGGGGCCCGGCAGCTTCGCCTTCGCCGCCACCCAGCGCGGGCGGCCCCGGGTTCCGGTGACCTACAGCAGCTGCGACCCGGTGCGGGTCGAGGTCAACCTCGATGGCGCCCCGGACGCCCGCGTCGGCCTGGACCACGTGCGACGGGCCATGGCCCGGATCAGCGAGGCCACCGGCCTGCGCCTGGAGTACGCCGGCCGCTCCTCGGCCCGCCCCCGCTGGGGCGAGGGCCGGGTCGAGCTCGGCCCGGCCGACCTCGGCGACCCCGACCCGGTGCTGGTCACCTTCGCCGACGCCGAGGAGGTGCCGGCGCTGGAGGGACGGGTCGCCGGCCTCGGCGGGAGCGTGATGGTGGAGCGCGGCGGCTGGCGGCGCTACCTCACCGGTCAGGTGACGCTGGACCGCGACGCCTTCGCCGAGCTCGAGGACCGTCCCGACGGCGACGCGGTCGCCGCGGCGATCACGCTGCACGAGTTCGGCCACCTCGTCGGTCTCGACCACGTCGACGACCCGCGCGAGCTGATGCACGCCACCACGACGACGCAGCGCGACCTCGGCCCCG
The DNA here is from genome assembly GCF_001424755.1 of Marmoricola sp. Leaf446. Lineage (GTDB taxonomy): Bacteria > Actinomycetota > Actinomycetes > Propionibacteriales > Nocardioidaceae > Marmoricola. The sequence goes on along the minus strand of NZ_LMRF01000001.1, from coordinate 947,647 downwards.
GCGACCTGCGGGGGCTGCAGGCCCTGGGCCGTGGACGCTGCGCCTGAGACCTCGCGGCGCGCTCAGGCGCCGGCGCTGGTGCCGCGCGTACGACGCGCCAGGTGGCCGTGCATCACGCCCACCATGCGCGGCCCGGAGAGCCGGTCCTCGATGCGCCGGGCGTTGCGGCGCAGCGGCTGGGCGACGTACTCCCCCAGGATCACGCCGGCGGCCAGCGCGATGGTCGTGGCGGCCGCCGCCGAGAGCTGCAGGATGCCCAGGGTGTCGCCGTCGGACATGTAGCTCAGGCCGCGGTAGATCGTCAGGCCCGGCAGCATCGGCACGAGCGCCGGCACCACGACGACCAGCGGCGGGACCCGCACCCGTCCGGCCACGGCATAGCTGAGCAGCCCGATGATCACCGCCGCGACCGCCGCCGCCCAGGGGCGTGCGTCCCGGGGGTCGAGCACCGCGAGGTAGCCGAGGTGGCCGGCGACGGTGCTCATCGCGATGGCGGGCAGCGCCCGCAGCGGGGCGTAGCTGGTGAACGCGAAGGCGCACGCCGCGACCACCGCGCCGACGAGCACCAGCGGCGGCGGGGCCAGCTCGATCAGGCCGGGACGCAGGCCGACGGTGCTGATGCCGAGCCCGGGCGCGAGCGCCAGCCCGGCGGAGACGCCGGCGATGAGGCCGGCGGTGGCCAGCAGGGCCTCGATGATCCGGGCCCCGGAGGTCAGGTAGAAGCCGCTCAGGGCGTCCTGGATCGCCCCCATGAAGCCGATCCCGGACAGCAGCATCACGATGTTGGCCGTGATGACCAGGGACACGTCCACGCCCATCTCGGCGCGCTCGGCCAGGACCGCGGCCACGAGCGCCAGGACCGTGGCGACCAGGCCGCCGGCCGCCTGCTGGTAGAACATCGGCCAGCGCTGCCGGTTGAGGGTCCGCATCAGCACGGTGATGGCAACGCCGGCGAGGAACGCCACCGAGGTCACCAGGGCGTCGCCGTCGAGGAGCAGCGCGATGCCGGCGCCGACGACGCCGCTGCCGACGACCGCCGACCAGACGGGCAGGTAGTGGTCGGTGGAGTTGATCCAGGCCACCCGGCGACGCGCCTCGGCGACGTCGACGCGGTCGCGCATCACGTCGTTGACCAGGCCCTGCACCCGCGTCAGGTCGTCGTAGTCGATGTCGCGCTGGGCGACGTTGCGGGTCAGCAGGACCGGCGGCTCGTCGGGGTCGGACTGGTAGCTCATCCGCAGCAGCGTGAAGGTGACGTCGATGTCGGCGTTGGGCAGGCCGCAGTGCCGCGTCAGGCCCAGCATGGTCGCCGTGACGTCGGCCGCCCCGGCACCGGAGGACAGCAGGATCTCCCCGACCCGGAGCGCCAGGTCGAGGACCTTGTAGGTCTCGCGCGCATCACTCACGCCCGCCATTGTGGGGGCCGCCGGGGTGGGCCGCGGAAGCGTGACGCGGCACCCGTGAGTGGTCTCACACGCGGTGGCAGCTCAGCTGATCCAGCCCATCCGACGGGCGGTCGCGACCGCCTCGTGACGGTTGGCCGCGCCGAGCTTGGCGGCGGCCGTGGAGAGGTAGTTGCGGACCGTCCCGGGCGAGAGGTGGACCCGGCCGGCGACCCGGTCGACCGGCGCCCCGTCGGCCGCGGCCTCCAGCACGTCGGCCTCGCGCGGCGTCAGCGGGGTGTCCCCGGCGGCGATCGCCTCCGCGGCCAGCTCGGGGTCGACGTGGCGTCCGCCGGTGTGGACGGTGCGCACCACCTCGGCCAGGGTCACGGCCGACGTCGTCTTGGGCAGGAAGCCGCGCACCCCCACCGCGAGCGCGCGCTTGAGGTGGCCCGGCCGACCGTGGCTGGTGACGATCATGCAGGCGACCCCGGGCTGCTCCCGGTGGATCCGCTCGGCCACCTCGAGGCCGTCGAGCCCGGGCATCTGCAGGTCGAGGACGGCGACGTCGGGGGCCTCGCGGCGGCAGGCGGCGAGCGCCTCGTCGCCGGTCGCGGCCTGCGCCACCACCGTGAGGTCGTCCTCCAGCTCGAGCATCTGGGCCAGGGCACCGCGGATCAGGTGCTCGTCGTCGGCCAGCAGCACGCGGATCACCGGACCTCCCCGGCGGGCGCGGGCGTTGCGCCCGGGGCAGCGCCCGGGGCAGGGTCGGTGGCTGCGTCGGGCGCGGACCCGGCCGCCCCCGGCGCGTCGCCCTCCAGCCGGAGCCGCACCGCGAAGCCCGCCTCGGTGGAGCCCGACTCCAGCCGCGCCCCGAGCGGTGCGAGGTCGACGGCGAGGGTCCGCAGGCCGCTGCCGTCGCCGGGGGACGGCGCGGAGGGGCCTCCGTCGTCGACGACCTCGACGCCGGCGGCGTCGCACCGGATCCGCACGTGGGTGGCGGTGGAGTGGCGCAGCACGTTGGTGACCGCCTCGCGCACCACCCGTGCGGCCGGCTCGTGCCAGGCCTGGGGCAGGTCGTCGAGCTCGGCGTCGCAGGCGATGCCGGCGGAGCGGAGCAGCGAGACCGCGCCGTCGAGCTCCTGGCGCAGGTCGAGCGGGCGGTAGCCCCGGGCCAGCTCACGGGCCTCGCGCAGCGCGTCGTGCGCTGTGGACCGCACCTCGAGGATCCGGTCGGCCGCACGGTCGTCGCCACGGCGGGCCAGCGTGGCCGCCAGCTCGGCCTGCACGGCGATGGTCGAGAGCCGCCGGCCCAGCACGTCGTGCACGTCGCGGGAGAAGCGCAGCCGCTCCTCGGCGACGGCCAGCGCGGCCTGGTGGCGCCGGCCGCGGTCGAGCTCGGTGACCACGCCGAGCAGCCAGAGCGAGCTCTGCACGGTGAAGAGGAAGAAGGCGCTGATGCCGACGGCGTACGCCGCGACGCCCAGGCTGCCCGAGGCGACGTACGCCGCGACGGCGGCCGCGCCGAGCACGGACCAGTGCAACCACGGGGTCGCCAGCGCGCCCACCGCGAAGGCCAGGCTGCCGAAGGCGATCACCACCAGCGGCCCGGACTCGACGCCGGGCAGCGCCAGCGCCCAGGCCCACAGCCCGACCGAGACGACGGCCATCGGGCCGAGGAGCCGCCACGGCACGTCGGGCGCCCCGCGGAGGTGGCCCGCGTGGCGGGCGTCGAGCCCGTGGCGCAGCACGAGCGTGGCCAGCGTCCCCAGGACGAGGCACGCCAGCCCGGCGACGGCGGCCCGGGGCGTGTCGCCGAGCCGGGCACCGGCCGCGAGCAGGCCCATCGCCAGCAGGAACCAGGCGACGGCGTACAGCGAGCCGCGGGTGTAGAGGTCGACGCGCGCCACGTCGGACCGGCCGGTCCAGCCGGGGACGCGCAGCGACAGGGTGCGGCTCACGGGGCGATCCTCTCAGGTCGGGGTGGGTGCGGCGGGGGTCCGACGGCCCTCAGGCCCGGGGCTCCCAGCGCAGCGAGCGGCGGGCCAGCAGCACGGCCAGCGCGGTCCAGGCGACCAGCACGAGCACGGGCTGGGTGGCGGCGCCCCAGGTCTGCAGGAACGACAGTGACGCACCCCCGGAGTCCTGGGCGAACCACGCCACCCGGAGCAGCTCGTTGACGGCCGCGCCGGGGAGGAGCTCGATCCACCGGTGCAGGTCCTCGGGGAAGGCCGGCAGCATGAAGCCCAGGAAGGCGAGCAGGATGATCGGGCCGCTGGTGAGCTGGGCGGCCTCGGCGTTGCGGGTCCAGGCGGCGGTCCACAGCGCGAACGCCGCGAAGGTAACGATCGAGAGCAGCACCCCGAGGAGCAGCAGCAGCGGGTTGAGCGGCAGCTCCAGCCCGCCGGCGAGCGCGACCGGGACGCAGATCACGGCCACCGCCAGCACGATCGCGGCCCCGGGGAGCGCCATCGAGACGAGCAGCTCGCGGTCACGGACCTCCCCGGTGCGCAGCCGCTTGAGCACCAGCTCGTCGCGGCGGGTGACGAACATCGAGAGCAGGTTGTAGTAGCCGGGGAAGGTCAGCGCCATCACCAGCGTGGTGCCGATGGCAGCCACCCCGGCGTTGACGTCGCCGCCGCTGCGCTCGGCGGTGAAGAGCAGCACGAGCGGGAAGAGCGGGAGTGCGAAGGCGTAGAGCATCGTGGTGCGGTTGCGGACCATCAGCGTCCAGTTGCTGCGGCCGAGGCTGAGCGTGCGGCGCAGGCCGGCGTGGCGGGGCCTGGCGGCGGGAGCGGTCGTGGTCGTCATCGGGCGTCCTCCAGGACGGCGTCGTGCTCGGGGTGGGGGTGGGCGGGGTGGGGGTGGTCGGCGACGCGGTCGCGCTCGGCGGCGACGTCGAGGAAGACCGACTCGAGGCTGGCGGTGCGGGCGCTGAGCCGCTCGAGCACCACCCCCCGGTCGCGGGCGGTCACCAGCAGCTCGGTCAGCGCCGGCTGCAGGTCGGCGACCCGCAGCACGGTCAGCTCGCCGTCCTGGTCGCGGTCGCCGTCCGGGAGCGGCAGTGCGTGGTCCGGCGTACGGAAGGAGATCTGGGAGGGGTGGTCGGCCACGATCTGCGCGACCGTGCCCTCGCGGACGATCTCGCCGGCCCGCATGATCGAGACGCGGTCGGCCAGCGCCTCGACCTCGTCGAGGTAGTGCGTGGTCAGCAGCACCGTGGCGCCCTGCTGGCGCAGGTCGCGCACCAGCGCCCAGACAGCACGCCGGCTCTCGGGGTCCAGGCCGGTGGTGGGCTCGTCGAGCATCACGACCTCGGGACGGCCCATCAGCGCGCAGGCGATGTCGACGCGGCGGTGCTCGCCGCCCGACAGCCCACGCATCCGCACGTCGGCCCGGTCGGTCAGGTCGAGCAGCGCGAGCGACTCCTCCACCGGTCGCGGCGAGGTCACCGTGGCGGCCCACATCCGCAGGGTCTCGCGGACCGTCAGGTCGCCCACGAAGCCGCTGCGCTGGAGCAGCACCCCGGTGCGGCGGCGTACGGCGGGACGGTCGGTCACCGGGTCGAGCCCGAGCACCCGCACCTCCCCCGCACTCGCGGGCGCCAGCCCCTCGACGACCTCGAGCGTCGAGGTCTTGCCGGCGCCGTTGACGCCGAGCAGGGCGTGGATGGTGCCGGGGGCGACGTCAAGGTCGATGCCGCGGACGGCCTCGAAGGCGTCCGCGCCGGTGCCGTAGCGACGCCGCAGGCCCCGGATCGAGACGGCGGGCTGGTCTGCTCTCGTGGTCATGGCTCCACCCTGCTGGCAGCGGCGCCCGGCCAGTAGTGCCAGGCGTCACCGGTCGACGGGGGTCGATCACGGACCCGCGATGACATCTGTCATGTCGGAGTCGCGTCGTGGGAGCGTGGGCGGGTGGGAGTCCTCGTGCGCCGGCGGGCCGTCGCGCTGGTCGCGGCGCTCGCGCTGCTGGGCGGGTGCGGCGGCTCCCCGGACGCGTCGTCGTCCCCCGACGCCTCCGACCCCGCCGCCCCCTCCGGACGCCCGTCTCCCGGCCGCACCGTCACGGCCCGTCCGGACCCCCTGCCCGCCGGGGTGCGGCTCTCGTTCGTGCAGCAGCGCTTCGACGAGGGCACCCGGCGGGCCGGCGTGCGGGTGGCCAACGGGGAGCCCCGTGCGATGCGGGTGGTGTCGGTGGGCGTCGACTGGGCGGCGTACCCGCTCCGGCTGCACCGCGTCGACTACGACGTCCCGGGGCGCAGCGTGGTCGACCTGCGCTACCTGCTCCCCCGCGCCGCCTGCGCCCCTGCGGCAGGCCGCGACCGGCCGACCGGCGTCGCCGTCGTCCGCGAGGGCGGCCGGAACCGCACGCTGCGTCGACCGGTGGACGCCGAGGGCCGACGCTTCCTCGACCGGCTGTGGCGGGCCGACTGCGACGCCCGGACGCTGCGACGCGCCGTCTCCGTGTCGTACGCCGACCGCTGGACCCGCGACCGCACGGCCGGCGACGGGCTCGCGGCCGCCCTCGACGGCTCCCTGGTGCTGCGCCGTCGCGGCGGCACCCAGCCCGTGCGGGTCGACCAGGTGCAGGGCTCGGTGCTGATGGACCTCACGCTGACCGGGCCCACCACGCTGCCCGCGGACGCCGATGGTGCCGCGCTGCCGCTGCGCCTACGCCCCGGACGCTGCGACGAGCACGGCCGCAGCCAGAGCACCCAGACCTTCGTGTGGCGGGTGTGGCTCGCGGTCGGGGACGCCGAGCCCCGCGCACGGGTGGTCAGCCCCACCCCCGCGCAGCAGGACCGCCTGCTCGCGTTCCTCGACGAGGCGTGCGGGTAGCGGCCCGGGCTCAGGTGTGCACGGGCGCCCAGAACAGGGCGACCGCGATGTCGAGGACGCTCAGCCCCAGGAGCGCGGCGTACACGCCCGTGCTGATGCGCGGCCTCCGCACGTGGGCCATCGCGAGCCCGAGCACCACCAGGCCGACCACCAGCTTGACGCCGATCTTGGCGTGGTCGACCGGCTCGTCGCCCGCCTCGAGCACCCCCACCAGGAGCAGGCCGGCGACGACGGCGGTGCCCGCCCCGTCGCGGACCAGCCAGGTGATGCGGCGCTCGGGCTCGCGCAGCTGTGCCAGCAGACCGCCGACGAGGGCGACGAAGCCGAGGACGTGCACGAACAGCAGGACCAGTCGCAGGATCTCCGCGAGCGGCACCGTACCGATGCGGAACTGGCCTGTGGACGACGCCCCACGGGCCCGTCCCGCGGGGCAGCCTGGGCCCATGACACCGCGACCACCCGACCCCGACCACCTCCGCGCCGAGCTCGACCGCCTGGTCGTGAGCGGGCAGCAGGACCTGCAGCGGCTCTGGGAGCTGCTCATGGCGCCGCTCGGCTTCGCGACCCGATCGCTGTGGGTGACCTTCCTCGATCCCGACGGCCGCCCGCTCCCCCAGCTCCTCGAGATCGGCGAGCTGCCCGACGAGGCCCCGGACGAGGGCGTGCAGGGACTGTTCGAGCTCCTCACGCACGCGCTGGGCGAGGGCCTCGACGGCCTCGGGGTCGCGTTCCTCGTGGTGCGCCCCGGCCGGGCCGGCCTCGTCGACGACGACCGCCGGCTCGCCCGGGCGCTGCTCACCGGCGCGCGCGGGGCCGGGATCCGCTGCCACCCCGTCCACGTCGCCGACGACGTCCGGCTCCTGCCGGTCACGCCCGACGACCTGGCGGCCTGACGGCGCCCGAGTCAGTCGCCGGGGAGCCGGTCCGTCTCCTCCACGACCGACCGGAGCCGGGCGGCGAGGTCGGGGGTGAACGAGCCGGGCTCGGCCCGCCAGCCCCAGTTGCCGGTGGCGGTGCCGGGGGTGTTCATGCGGGCCTCGGAGCCCAGGGACAGCAGGTCCTGGGCGGGTACGACGGCCAGGCGGGCCGTGGAGGTGAGCGCCAGGTGCACCAGGGCCCACGGCATCGGCTCGCCGGCGGGCAGGTGCCGGCGCACCCGACGACGGGCGTTGCGGTCGAGCTCCGACCACCAACCGAGGGTGGTGTCGTTGTCGTGGGTGCCGGTGTAGACGACGGAGTCCTCGCCGTGGAAGCGCGGGAGGTAGGGGTTGCCGCGCCCGCCGTCGAAGGCGAACTGCAGCACCTTCATCCCGGGCAGCCCGGCCGAGGTGCGCAGCTCGTCGACGGCCGGCGTGATCACGCCAAGGTCCTCAGCGACCAGGGTGCCCTCGCCCGCGGTCTCGACGAGCGCGGCCAGCACCTCGTGGCCCGGCCCCTCGACCCAGGCGCCGTCGCGAGCGGTCGGGGCGTCGACCGGCACGTGCCAGGCGGCCTCGAAGCCGCGGAAGTGGTCGATGCGGACGAGGTCGAACAGCTCGCGCTGCCGGGCGATCCGGCGACGCCACCAGCCGAAGTCGTCGGCGGCCATCGCCTCCCAGTCGTAGTGCGGGTTGTTCCAGCGCTGCCCGTCGGCGGCGAAGTAGTCCGGCGGCACGCCCGTCACCGTGGTCGGGCGCCCCTCGGCGTCGAGCCGGAACATCGCGCGGTCGGCCCACACGTCGGCGCTGTCGGGCGCCACGAAGATCGGGAGGTCGCCGAAGGTCAGCACCCCGCGCTCCGCGGCGTACGTCGTCAGCGCGCGCCACTGCTCGTCGAAGACCCACTGGTCGAGCCGGACGGCGTCGAGACGGTCGGCGTGGGGGGCCAGCGCCTCGGCGACGGCCGCCGGCTCGCGGTCGCGCAGCCCGGGCTCCCAGGTCGTCCACGGGGCGCGGTCGTGCAGCTCGCGCAGCACCGTGAACTCGGCGTACGGCTCCAGCCACGCGGCCTGCTGCTCGCACCACGCGTCGTGCTGGCTGCGCTGCTCGGCGGACAGCTCGGCGAGGGTGCCGAGGCCGTGCTCACGCCGCAGCTCGGCGCTGATCAGCAGCGGGTTGCCGGCCATGGCCGAGAGCGAGTTGTAGGGCGAGGCCTCGTCCTCGTGCACCGGCACCAGCGGCAGCAGCTGCCACACGCTCGCACCGGCGTCGGCGAGCCAGTCCACGAACTCGTACGCCGAGCGGCCGAGGTCGCCGCCCGGCAGCGACGTGACGTGCAGCAGCACGCCCGCGCGACGGCTCCCGAGCGGGGACGGAGCCGCCTCGTGGAGCTCCTGGGCGTCGGTCATGGCTCTCCCGGGGACGGCGCGACCCGGCGGCCGCGTGCTCGACGAGCCTAGTGGCCGAGGAGCGACCCTCAGCCGCCGGTGACGAGGTCGAGCACGGGGGCGTGCTCGTGGGCCGCGGCCAGCACCGCGGCGTACCGCTCGCTGGGCTCGGGCCCGCTCAGCCGAACGTCGAACCGCACCTCGCCGTCGACCCCGAGCACCGGGCTGACTTCGACGCCGTCGACCCGCACGCCCAGCCGCGCCGCGCAGTGACGGTGCCAGGACTCCTGCCAGGAGACCAGCCCGGCGAGCGCCTGCCGGAGAGCCGGGCCGTCGGTCGGGGCGGGGGTCGGGGCGTGGGTCTGGACGGCCGGGCTGTCGAGCAGGGCGGTGTGCGTCACGAGGACCTCCTGGGGAGCGGGCTTCCAGAGTAACTCTAGTGAATCACTCTTGTTAAGAGTCTCGACCCGCGATCTCGCTCCGCACCGGAGTAGTACGTCGGTGCCGTGACCGACCACCCGCTCGTGCCAGCGACAACCTCCTCCCCGCAGGGTTAGGGTGTCTCGTCCCGCGTCGCGGGGCGTCCCCCCGCGACCGCCGAGTCCTGCCCGCGCGGGGGGTCTCGATGACAGCTCGGGCAGGAGCGGGGAACCCAGGTTTCCCGGACCGCACCGCGGTCCTCGGGGTGAAGTCACGACAGTGACCGGGCTCTCCGGCCCGAACCCGACAGCTAACCTCGCAGGCGCGTGGAGGAACCCTCATGCGCAAGCTCGTCCTGTCGCTGCTCGCTGCCCTCGTCCTGATGGCCCCGGTGCTCACCGGTCCCGCCGCCGAGGCCGCGACCACGCGCACCTGGAACCGGATGGCCCACTGCGAGTCGACGAGCCGGTGGCACGTCAACACCGGCAACGGCTACTACGGCGGTCTGCAGATCAGCCCCCGCACCTGGCGTGCCTTCGGTGGCGCACGCCTGGCCTCGCTGCCGCACCGCGCCACCAAGACCGAGCAGATCCGCGTGGCCGAGCGGATCAAGCGCTCGCAGGGCTGGGGCGCGTGGCCGCACTGCTCGCGCGCCATCGGCGTGCGCTGACCCGACGCAGCGCCGGCTGACGCCCGTCCCCCGGTCGGGCGTCAGCCGCGGGCGGCGCCGTACCCCAGCAGCGCGGCGAGGCCGAGCGCGCTGCGCGGGGCGTAGGCGGTGCGCCACAGCCCGCCGTGGCACGCGGCGTACGCCTCGTCCTGCCAGGGCTGCTCGTGACGCGGGCCGCCCTGGGTGTGCAGGTCGTGGACCAGCAGCGCGGCCATCAGCACGTTGGACGTCGCCGGCTCGAAGACCTCGACGCCGAAGCGGTGCGCCCCGGCGTACGCCGCCGCGAGGGCACGGTTCTTCACGACCGAACGGGTGCGGGTCGGGGGCGCGACGTTCATCGACACCGTCACGCCGTCGTGGCGTGCGACCGTGGCGCGCCAGCGCTGCACCCGCTTGGCCAGGGCGTAGTTGGGGCCCTGCTGCGGCACGAGCGAGTCGTTGACGCCGGGGTCGGAGCCGGCGACGTACTGCCGGCGGAGCAGGCGCCCGCCCGAGAGGGTGCGCAGCGGCCGCCCCAGCGTCTTGGAGCGGCCCGACCGGCTCTCGTAGGCCGCCGTGGAGTGCGCGACCGCCTCCCCCGGCACCACGAACACGTCGGTGGGCGTGGCCAGGAAGCCCAGCGCGGTGTCGCCACGGTCGGCCATCAGCCGGCGGCTCAGGTCGTCCACGGCGGTGCTGACCCGGGTGTTGGTCGCGCCGTCGGCGTAGACGTAGTTGCCGACGACCAGCGTGCCCGGTTGCTCGGCCAGCCACCGCTCGATGGCGGGCACCTGCGCCAGCAGGTCGAGGCCGGCCACGTCGTCCAGGGCGCGGCCGTCGTCGTCGTGCAGCGTGGGGACGACGACGGTGCCGGCCCCGTTGCGGGCGAGCGTCAGCACGCGCTGCCAGATGTCGGGCCGGGGCAGGTCGACGGCCGCGACCCGGGCGCCCCACCGCACGAGCGAGGGCAGCGGACCCATCTCGGCGCCGGCCCCGAGGACGGCGACCGTGTGGCCCTCGAGCCGCAGCCAGTCGGGGTTGTCGAGCACCCGGTCGACGGCCTCGGCGACACTGGGCTCCACCACGCCGCGCTCGACCCAGCCGCCCAGACGACGCCGGATGCCGGGCCCGCGCAGCCGCTCGCCGTGGTAGGGCAGCACCAGCTCGCGGACCGCCTCCCCCTCGCCGGCGACCTCGACCGAGCGCACCGCCGCACCGTCGTCGGGCCAGTCGGTGAGCGTGCGCTCCTGCCCGTCGGGGTCGACCACGCGCATCCGACGGTGGAGCGAGTCCAGGCCGTCGCGGGCCACCGTCACCGCCGCGTCGGGCCCGTCGAGGCCCGCCTCGACGAGACGCCGGAAGTGCGGGAGGTAGCCGGTGCGCCACGCGGTCTCCTGCTCGGCCGCCCGAGCCCCGGTGGGGTCGACCCCGCGCAACGCGTCGGCCACCACCCCCCGGCCCGTGCGTGACGTGCTGCGCCTGCCCTCGTCGTCGGCCGGGAACACCAGGCCGTGCTCGTCCACCACGTCGATCATCCTGCACCATCGCCGGCAGCCGGTGGGACGTCCCGGTCCGTCGCGGAGCGGACCCGCGTCAGCCCGGGTCGTCGTCGGTGCTCTCCTCGAGGGCGTCGAAGAACAGCGACCCGCCGACGCGGTCGGCGAGGTCGACCGCCAGCTCGTTGAGGGAGTCCGAGAGCGACTCCAGGACGCCGAGCACCTGGTGGGCCACGAACGGGTCGGCAGGCAGCTCGTAGGAGGCCAGCACGAGGTCGTCGGCGAGCTGGAACTTCAGCATCGGGGTGCGCCGGTTGAGGATCTCGACCTCGAGCCGGGCGCGTCTGGTGTCGGAGACCTCGCAGACCACGTGGCTGAAGAAGCGCAGCGTGGGCCGGTCCTCGAGCACGCGGATCCAGATCGGCACCACCCCGGTGAAGACAGGGAAGTCGCCCTCGTCGTCGCGCCTGACCTCGGGACCGTAGGACGGGGCGAGCGCCTGCGCGACCAGCTCGAGCAGCTCACCGCGGGACCCGGCCTCGCGCGCGACCTCGGCGAGCCAGCCCGCGTCCCCCGGCCCGGAGCCCGCCTCGACGAGGAAGTCGGGGTGCACCACGCCGAACGCCATCCGCAGCGTGTCGGCGAGGACGGTGCAGAGCGCGGAGAGGTCGTCGACGAGGGCCCCGCACCACCAGGCCGGGTGGGCGAGGTGGTCGGGCGCCTCCCAGCCCAGCGAGACCAGCCCGCGCTCGACGTCGGCGGGGACCCGGCCGGCGGGCCCCCACCCCTCGGGCCCGGACGTCGCGGACCCCGAGGTCTCCGACCGGGACCTCTCGGGCTCGCGCACCTCGGCCATGACCAGCTCGCCGAGACGGCTCAGCACCACGCGCGGGCCGGTGTCCTGGTCGAGACCGGCCGGGCAGACCACCGCGAGCTCGCCCTCGAGGTGCGCCAGCCGGGCGCCGAGGTCGCGCTCGAACTGCTGCCAGGACCGCTCGACCACGTCGTCGAAGCTCGGGCTCACCCGACCACCCCCTCTGTCGTCCACCTCAATGTAGGGGGCGGCACCGACACGGGGCGTGACCGTCGGCGTGCGCGTACGCCGCGCGGTCGTCGGGGGTCAGCGCTGGCGGTCGTAGAGGTCGCGCATCGTCTTGCCGGCCATCTCTACGTCGGGCGCGGAGGCCGAGAAGAAGGCGAACAGCACCTGGTCGGGCTGCTGGTCGTCGTCGCTGTCGTAGTTGCGGGCCATGACCATCGGCGTCAGGCCCCGGTCGTCGGCGGGCGCGTCGAGCCACCAGGTGCGGTCGTCTAGCTGCCGCAGCCGGCCCACGAGCGGCGCGAAGGAGCCGGCGTACCTCTCCAGCGACGCCTCGTCGGCGATCGCGCAGGGCGCCGGGCAGGCGTGGGTCTCGATCCGGCCGACCGTGGGCGGGTCGTTCCTCGGCTTCGGCGGGAAGCTACCGCCCTCGTCGGTGCACGCCCAGCGGCTCGACGTCGCCGTCGCGTCCATCCGGGCGCACCCCCAGTGGTCGGGCCCGCGGAACGAGTCGGCCAGCCCCTCCAGCTCGAAGACGAAGGTGTCGTCGCCGTCCTGCCACTGCTCGGCGAGCAGCGGGACGTCGCCGGGTGGGGCCGTCGCGGTCGACCCGCCGTCCCCGGAACCGCCGTTGTCGCCGGACCCGGAGCCGGGGTCGCGGTCGCCCGAGGCGACGGGGGCGTCGTCACCTCCGGTGGCCTGCAGGTCTCCCACGACCCGCACCACCAGCACTCCGACACCGACGACGCCGGCGAGCAGCACCACGACGAGGCCCACGACGAACACCTTGAGCCCGGTCGAGGCGCGGCGTCGCGGCACCGGCGGCGGCTCCTCGCCCGGCACCCACGGCGGTGGTGGTGTCCCCTGCTGCTGCGCCATGCTGCCCCCGATCGGCGTCTGACCCGTCGGCCCAGGGTAGTGAGGCCGACGGCCGGGTGCCGGCGCTTTGCCCGAGCCGCCCGGTCAGCGGGCGGGGACCACCCCGTCGCGGGCCAGGGTGGGGACGTCGACAGTGACGGTGTCGGGGTACTTCAGGCCGGTGCCGGTGTTGAGCACGACGACCTGCTCCTGCTCGCCGATCCACCCGCTCTCGCGCAGCTCACGGGCCGCCGCCATGCAGGCCGCACCCTCGGGACAGATCCAGGTGCCCTCGGCGTGGGCCAGGGCGGTGGTCTCGGCGAGGATGGTCTCGTCGCTGACCGCGATCGCCGTGCCGCCCGACTCGCGCACCGCCTCCAGCACCAGGAAGTCGCCGAGCGCCTTGGGCACGTTGATGCCGAAGGCCAGCGTGTGGGTGCCCTCGACGAGGGTGCTCTCGGTGAGGCCGGCGTGGAAGGCGTCCACGATCGGGGCGCAGCCGGTGGACTGCACGCACACCAGCCGCGGCAGCTTCTCGCCGATCCAGCCCAGCTCCTGCAGCTCGCGCATCGCCTTGTGGATGCCGATCAGGCCGACCCCTCCCCCGGCCGGGTAGAGGATCACGTCGGGCACCTCCCACCCGAGCTGCTCGGCGATCTCGTAGCCCATCGTCTTCTTGCCCTCGATGCGGTAGGGCTCCTTGAGCGTGGACACCTCCTGGTAGCCCGGGCGCTGCTCGACCGCCGCCTTGACCAGCGCCCCGGCGTGGTTGATCAGGCCGTCGACGAGGTAGAGCTCGGCACCCGCGACCACGCACTCGCGCCGGGTGATCTCGGGGGCGTCGACCGGCATCACGATGAGCGAGCCGATGCCGGCGCGGGCGGCGTACACCGACCACGCGGCGCCGGCGTTGCCGTTGGTCGGCATCGCCACGGCCCGTACGCCCAGCTCGCGGGCGCGGGAGACGCCGACGGCGGCGCCGCGGGCCTTGAACGAGCCGGTGGGGACGAGGCCCTCGTCCTTCATCAGCAGCCCGGGAACGCCGATGGAGGCGCCGTACGCCGGCAGCGGCAGCATCGGCGTCATCCCCTCGCCCAGGGTGGTGACGTGCGCGGGGTCCCGCACCGGCAGCACCTCGTGGTAGCGCCAGAGGTCGTGCGGCCGCGACGCGACCTCCTCCTTGGTCAGCCCCGCCCGGACCTCGTCGAGGTCGTAGCGCGCCAGCAGCGGCTTGCCGGCGGCACTCACCCCCTGCACCTGGTCGGCGTCGTGGCGCTCGCCGGTGGCGGAGCACTCGAGGTGGGACAGCGAGGAGTAGGGCACGGGTCCTCCGGGGGAAGCGGCGTCAGGGGCCCGGTCACCGTAACGAGGGCCCCGGCCGCCCACGCCAGCACGGCCACCCCGGCGAGCGCGACCGGCACCGTCCACAGGTGGGCCACGACCGCGTCCTCGACCCCGGCGAACGGGTCGGCCCGCACCCCGAGCCGGTCCAGCGCCCACGCCGAGGCGGCGACCAGGGCGACGACGGCGCCGGCGGTGCGGAGCGCGGCGTACGACCGGGTCCGGGAGGCCAGGTAGAGCGACGGGAACACCAGCAGCACGACCAGCAGCTGCGCCAGCTCGATCCCGAGGTTGAACGCCAGCAGGGCCAGCACCGACGTGCGGCCCTGCAGGCCGAGGTCGGTGAGGATGCCGGCGAAGGCGAGCCCGTGCACCAGCCCGAACCCGCCCGCGATGAGCTGCTCGCCGCGACGCACCAGCGGCCGGAGGGCGTGCACAGCGGAGACCCCGACCGAGACCGCGATCAGCACCTCGACGGGCGTGGAGGGCGGCGTCACCCACCCCAGTGCGCAGGCCAGCAGCGTCACCGAGTGGCCGACCGTGAAGGCGGTGACCACGCCGAGGACCGACCGGAGGCTGGGGCGTACGCCGGGTCGCGGCCGCCACCCACCGGCCACCGCGGCCGCCGGCGCGACCAGGAGCAGGGTCACCAGGAACAGCAGGTGGTCGGCCCCGGACAGCACGTGCTCGAGGCCGAGGTGGACCATGTCGGCCACCCCGACCTCGGCGGCCTCGCCGATCCGCAGGGTGCCGTGCGTCGCGTCCAGCACCCCGGGCGCGCTGATGTCACCGGCGGCGTCGGTCAGCACGACCACCGCCTCGTGGGTCGCGTCGGACTCCACCACCGCGTCGTAGGCGAGCACGAAGGACGACGGGTCGGCCCCGGCGGTGTCCCAGACGACGTCGAGGCTCACCGACTCGATGCCCTCGACCGTCTCGACGGTGGGCTGCGACCAGGACTCCGCCCACGTCGTCCCGTCGGCACCCGTGGCCGCGACGTGCTCGGCGAGGTAGGCCACCACCTCGTCGGCATGCGTGCCGACGTCGGCGGCGGCCCCGAGGTCGGCGTCCACGGCCGCGTCCAGGGTGGCCAGCGCGACGGTCACGGTGGCGTCGGCGCCGTCCTCGCCCAGGTGCACCGAGACGGTGCTGCTGTCCAGGCTGTGGGCCTCGGCGGCGGCGGGCACGAGCAGCACCCCGGCGGCGGCCAGGCCGGCGGCACCGGCCAGGCGGGCGAGCCCCGGGCGGCGGCGTACGTCGGTCATGGCGGAGAACCTGACGCCCGCGCCTGTGCGCCACGTGTGTCCGCCCTGTGGGTCGTCGAGGGCCCGGGGGCTCACACGGGACGCACAGGTGGCGCACACCCCGGTCGTGGGCGGGGTCGGCACCGTCCTGCTCGCCGGCACCGATCGGCGTACGCCTCCCACGACCCAGAGACGAGTCCCCCATGACGCTCCGACGCACCCTCGCCGCCCTCGTGATCACCCCGCTCCTGGCCACCGCGGCCGCGTGCGGCGTGTCCGCCTCCGACGGCGACACCGCCGCGACCGGCACCACCACCGCCTCCGGGACCACCGCCCAGGACGCCACCGACTCCGGCCGCGGCCAGGGCGGCGGCCAGGGCGGGCCGGGCGGCACCGACGTCAGCTCGGTGACGACGCAGGAGCAGCTCGACGCCCTGGTGCAGGAGGCCTACGGCGAGGCCTCCCTCGGCCTGCACCGCGGCCACCAGCCGATCGAGTCGGTGCTCGACGAGGTGCTCGGCATCACCCACGACGAGCTCCACGTCCGGATGGAGGAGCAGGGCCAGAACCTCGCCGCCGTGGCCGAGGACCTCGGCATCGACCCGCAGACGCTGGTCGACGCGCTCGTGGAGCTCGACAGCCCTGCCGTGGACGCCACGCTGGCGGCCGGGAACATCACCGAGACCCAGGCAGCGGCCTACGAGGACGCGCTCGCCGAGGCGTTCAGCTGGCGGATCAGCTGGGACGGCCAGGAGCAGACGCCGACCTTCTCCGGGGTCGACGCCTGAGCCGCTCAGCCCGCGCGCACCAGCCGTTCGAGCAGGTCGAGGCCGTGGGCCAGCGCCCGCTCGTCGACGTCGAAGGCGGGGTTGTGGTGCGGCGCCGGGTTGTCGGCGCCGACCATCACGTAGCTCCCGGAGCCGCCGTGACGCTGCACCTCGGCGAGGAACAGGCTGGCGTCGTCGCTGCCGCCCATCGGCCCGAACGTCTCCGCGGTGAGGCCGAGGTCGGCGGCGTGGCCGCGCAGCGCGTCGGCGACCGCCTCGTCGGACTCCATCGTGGTCGAGCCGCCCGTCGGGGTCACCGTCACCTCGCACCCGTACGACGCCGCAGCCCCCTGCAACGCCGCGGTGACCCGTGCGGTCATCTCGTCCTGCACCGCGGCGTCGAGGGCCCGTGTCTCTGCGGTCAGCTCGGCCCACGCCGGGATGATGTTGACCCCGTCGCCGGCGCGCAGGGTGCCGACGTTGACCCGGGTGTCGGTGGTCGACCAGCGCGGCTGCGCGAGCACGGCGAGCGTGCCCGCGGCCGCGGCGGCGAGCGCGTTGCGGCCGTCCTGCGGCGCGGCCGCCGCGTGCGAGGCGACGCCGGTGAAGCGCGCCCGCAGCTTGGTGGTCGCGAACGCGCCCACGGCTCCGCCGACGACGTGCCCCAGCGGCAGGTCGAGGCCGAGGTGGAGCGCCACGAACCGGTCGACGCCCTCGAGCGCCCCGCCGGCCAGCATCGCCCGGGCGCCGCGGCCACCCTCCTCGGCGGGCTGGAACAGGAACCTCACGGTGCCGGCGAAGTCGGGGTCGTCGCGGAGGCGCTCGGCCAGCCCGAGACCGATCGCGACGTGGCCGTCGTGGCCGCAGGCGTGCATGCCTCGGGCGAAGGTGGAGCGGAAGCCCTCGCGGGCCGGGACGTGGCCGGCCTCCTCGGACTCCACGATGGGCAGCGCGTCGGTGTCGAAGCGGAGCGCCCAGGTGGGTCCGGGCCGGCTGCCGGTGACGTCCACGACGAGCGCGGCGCCGTCCCGGCGTACGGCCTCGACCCAGGTGGCGTCGGCCCCGGTCGCGACCGCACGCTCGGCGTCGCCGTCGAGGGTCGCGTCGTCGGGGTAGTCCACGATCCCGTCGCGCTCGAGGACACCGCTGCCGGTGCGCGGCTCGAGGCCGAGCCCGGTGAGGACCTCGGCGACGCGGGCCGTAGTGCGCACCTCGCGGAACGCGGTCTCGGGGTGGGCGTGGATCTCGCGGCGCAGCGCCACGACGTCGAGCGTCACGGTTCTCCTCGGGGTGGGGGGACGGGTCAGTTGTCGGGCAGGCGGATCGGCATGCCGGGGCCGACGTCGGTGCCGGTGACGTAGAAGACCGCCAGGGCGGCCAGCCACACCACGAGGAAGACGGGCACGAAGACCGCCATCCGGGCGATCAACGCCCCGAAGGTCAGGCTCGGCTCGTAGCGGCGGGCGAAGCCCAGCAGCACGATCAGGTAGGGGTTGAGCGGGGTGATGACCTGGGTGACCGAGTCACCGATGCGGTACGCCGCCTGCACGAAGCCCGGCTCGAAGCCGAGCAGCGCGAACGTCGGCACCATGACCGGCGCCATCAGCGCCCACATCGCCGATCCGGAGGTGATGAAGAGGTTGATCACCGAGGCGATGAGGACCAGCCCGACGACCGCGCCGAAACCGGTGATGCCGACCGCGTCGAGCCCCTCGGCCAGCTCCACGGCCACCACCGTGCCCAGGCCGCTCCAGGTGAAGATCGCGATGACCTGCGCCGCGATGAAGATGAAGACGACGTAGCCGGCCAGCCCGCGCATCGCCTCGGTCATCATCTCGGGCACGTCCGAGGCCCGCTCGACGACGCGGGTGACGACCCCGTAGGTGATGCCGGTAGCCAGGAACAGCAGCGCCAGCATCGGCACGATGGCGTCGAGGAACGGGGATGGCACCAGGTCGCCGCCCTCGCCGCGCAACGGGCTGCCGGGCACCAGCCAGCCACCGAACGCCGCCGCCAGCAGGAGCACCCCCACGACGGTGGCGGCGACCAGGCCGCGGCGCTCCCGGGCGTCGAGCACCCCCGTCTCGTCCTCGTCGGGCCGCTGGAACGCCGGCAGCCGCGGCTCGATGACGCGGTCGATCAGGAAGCCGCCGGCCAGCGGCAGCAGGATGCCGGTGGCGATCGAGATCCACCAGTTGCTCGCGATGGTGACCGGGGTGGTGTCGAGGTCGGAGACGATCTCGGCCGAGGAGGTGGTGATGCCGGCCAGGAGCGCGTCGAGGGAGCCGATCAGGATGCCGCTGGCGTAGCCGGCCGTGGTGCAGGCGAACGCCCCGAGCATGCCGGCGAGCGGGTGGCGGCCGGCGGCGAGGAAGACCAGGGCCGCCAGCGGCGGGATCACGATCATCGAGGGGTCGGACATCACGTGGCCCTGCGCGGCGACGAAGGCCACGACGTACGGCAGCACCGACCGCGGCGCCCGGGCGAAGACCGCCTGGACGGCGGCCTTGAGCAGGCCGCTCTGCTCGGCCACCCCGACCGCGAGCAGCATCACCAGGACGTTGCCGAGCGGCGGGAAGGACATGAAGTTCTCGACGAAGCTGGTCAGGAACCAGGCCACGCCGTCGGGGGTGAGCAGCCCCTGCACCGCGGTGGCCTCGTCGGAGCCCGGCACGGTGACCCGGACGCCGACCAGGTCGAGCGCCGTGCTGGCCACCGCCACGACCGCGAGCAGCCAGGCGAACAGCACGAACGGATGGGGCACCTTGTCGCCGACGCGCTCGACGGCGCCGAGCACACGGTCGAGCCGCGTCGTGGTGGCAGTGGTCATCGTCGCTCCCCGAGTGGTGGTGGACGCGAACCCGACCGCGTCGATCGACTCGCACGAGTTTGCCACCGCAGGCGCGAGGGTGTCGGACGGGGTTCGAGGGTCGGGACGGGCCGCGTCCGGCGGGGTGCCCGCGCGACCCCCCCGACTGTCCGAGGCGGCTGTGATGATGTGGCCCTCGGGAGGAGGACGACGATGACGCAGCGCGACGAGGGTGACGAGACCCGCGGGCGGGCGACGGCCTGGCTGCTGGTCGCGCTCGTGTTCGCCGTCGTCTCGCCCGTCACCGCAGCGCTCTCCCGGTCGGCCACCGACCTCTGGTTCACGTTCCTGGTGGTGACCCAGGCGGTGGCGACGGGGTTGGCCTTCGGCATCCCGCAGTGGCGACAGCTGGTGGCGAGCCGCCGGGAGGCCACGGCGGAGGAGCGCGAGATCGACGTACGCGTGGAGACGCGGGTGGCGATGAACGACGCCCTCGACCCGGTGCTGCGGCTGCTCGGCCAGCTGGCCCTCGAGGACGACCCTGTCCTGCGTGACCAGCGACGGGCGCAGGCCATCCCGCTCGTGCTGCTGACCGCGGCGGAGTTCATCGGCCCCGAACGCGCCCGGGCGTGCTGGTTCCGGCTCGAGGCCGGCCCCCCGATGACCCTCGAGCCCGACTCGGCCGCTGGACGGGCCGGTTCGCCCACCACGACGTTCGTCGCGGGCACACCCGCCGGCGACGCCGCCATCGGTCTGGTCCTGGCCGACGAGGACCTCCTGTGCGTCGACCTCGAGGCCGCTCCCCCGCCGGGGTGGGACCAGGCCAAGGACCGTGACTACCGCTGCTTCATCTCGGTCTCGGTCATCGCCGGCGACACGGCGTACGGGATGCTCACGCTCGACGCGGTCGAGCCGGACAGCCTGGACGCCGAGGACAAGGCCCTGCTGCGGCTGATGGCCGGCGTCCTGGCGGTGGCGCTCAGCATCCCCTGAGCGGGGATGTCGGTGGGTTGACCTAGTTTCGGACGTGTCACTGAGGCACACTGGACAACGGAGAAGGAGGACGATCGTGGCCATCAAGATCCCGGGCAAGCGCCTCGACGAGCGGGTCGAGCAGATCCTGCGCGACCCCAAGGCCTACTTCGAGCGGGCCCGCCAGACCGCCCGCGCCGAGGTCCGCGCCGAGCGTCGTCAGGCCGACCGCCAGCTCCCCCGACCCGCCTGACCCGACCCGACCAACGCGTCGGACCGGCGGCACAGCCGAGCCCGACCTGTCCTGGCTTCCTCCGCGATGCCCGGCAAGCGCGTCCAGGCGACCTCACGGACCAGCTGGCCCGACTCCCGCACCAGCCGGACGTGGTGGCCGAGAACGCCGGACCTGCTGCTGGACCTCAGCTGTCAGATGTCATCCAAACGTCACTCCAAATGTCACCTGGCGGTCCTACAGGTCTCTGAACTGGGCTTTCGTGACGCTCCAGCAACGAGGGTGTGGCACACGGACGTCTGCGAGCGCTCACTCGTCTGGGCGCCGTCCCCCACGACGTCCTGCGCTCCACATGGCGTGCTCACCTGGCTCGGCGTGGTCTCGAACTCGGCCAGGTCCGACTCTTGCAGCAGGCGCCGTGCCGCCGGCGCTCGAAGTCGTTGACCAACGATCAGCAGGTCACCGCCGCCGAGCTGGTCAACGCGGGTCTTCTCGTGCGCACGCCGTCGGGCGGGACGACCCTGTCCGACGAGGTGCGCTACTCGTTGCTGCTCGTCTGACGACGCGGACAGCTACCGCTGACGCGGAGTAGTCGGCGCTCGGCCTAGTGCATGACCTGAAGGCGGCACGGCACGGGGCGTCGGTAGCGGCCCGGTAGCTCCCACACCACCAGGCGGCCGTCCTGGGGGTCGTCATCGAAGGCGAGTACGGCCATCAGCGGCTGCGGCTGGCGGGCACCCTTGGCCCGCGAGATGCCACGCAGCGTTCGAATGTCGCGACGGCTCAGCGTGGTGCTCCCGCCAGGATGGGTGTGCCAGTCGCCGAGGTAGGTCGTCGTCCGACCGCTGGCCGCGTAGGTCTTCGCGACCTGACCCTGTTGCCACTGGGCATCGGGGCGGAAGGTGAACCGTCCGTGGCGGGCGGCGGGTCCCGGACCCACGACATCGGTGATCACGATGGCGCCGTCGTTGCGGTACCCCAGGAGCATCCCGCCTGTCTCCTCGTCACGATGCCGGGCAGCCTCACCCACCAGCTCGACGAGACCCGCCGGCTCCAGCCAGGCGGTCGTCACCCGTGGTTGGGGCACGCCGGGTGCCTTTCGAGCTCGTGTCCTTCCCAGGTGGGGACCGTCAGCCTTCCGTCGTGATCACGTAGCCGCAGCGTCATGACGTCGAAGGGGTGGCGGTCCGCCTCCCCCGTCTCCGTGAGGTACGACGTCGCCATCCGGACGGACTCCGCCGCGATCGGGGCCAGGTCGAAAGCCGTGCCGACGTACGTCGGCGCACCGCACCCGGGCGGCTGGATCTCGCCGTCGGGGTCGCTGAGCAGCGTGGGGATGGTCTGGTCGTTGACGTGATGCATCCAGCACATCCAGCAGACCTCGCCGCCCGGTCGCTGGAGGCCGACCAGGCCCGACCACACGCCGTACTGCGCGTCGGCGCGCATGTAGGCGACCCCGTGGTCCCGAGCTTGAACCGAGAGGTAGTGCTGCACCGATCGGTTGGCGGTGGCGTCTACGACCAGGTCGAGGTCAGGCAGCCGCCTCACCAGGTCCCCATGCTGGTCGCCAACACTGTTCGCTTGCTGGCCCATGCTGCCGCGGGTGTGACCGACGCGGGCACCGAGCAGCTCAAGCCTGGTGTGAGCCTGGGTGTCGAGGACATCGTGGGCGAGCGCCACGGCCTTCGGGACGCCGTCCATGGCCAATGCTCCCGCCCACCGCACCGCGGTGTCGGCCTCGACCACGTCGGGGTCCCACAGGACCAGCTCTGCCGGGGAAGTCTGGGCTAGCAGCCGAACGATCTGTGAACCCAGGCCTCCGAGCCCTGCGACCAGGACACGTCTATCTTGTATGGGCGCCAACGCAGGCGCGCGCCGCGCGAGGTCGTCTGGGCCGACGCGAACGACGCGCTGGAATGTGGGCGGGATCGTTTTGGGTTTCCCCCGTCGTTGGGCGCGGACAAGGACCCAACCCCATCCCAGCTCGCGATGACCGACCTCCTCGGGGAAGGTGACCAGGAGCTGCGTGACCGCCCCGCCGCTCTTCTTCTTCCCTGCCATCACCGCGGGCCGGACCACCTCCCACGCTCTGGCGGCCTCCTCCCACCAGGCGGCAGGATCGGTCCCACCGGGGGCAGACGCCAGCCTGACCCACGGGATGGTTTCCTCCCGCCCGGCGGCGTAGATCTCTCGAGCAACCTCGCCAAGGTCGCGACCTGCCACGTGCTGGCCACCAAGGTCGGACCTGACCAGCGCCAACCACTTGAAGCCGTTGTACTTGCCCAACGGCACGCCCTCGATGAACCCGGCGGACTCCGACTCCGGCGGCTCGAGCGTGGCATCCCACAACACGGACTGCCTCGAATCCTCGTACTGCAGGTACTGGGTCCAGGGTTCGGCCTGCTGCACCTCCAGCGCCGGGGTCGCTTCCGAGGAGGACGAAGCCCGCTGTGCCGCCAGGAACTTCGGCCACTGCTCGCGCAGGAGCTGAGCCAGGGTCATGCTCGGCTTCCAACCGCCGTCCCCGTCTCGCAGGAGGCAGTACTGGCCGGTGTCCGGGTGATGGTGGTAGCGGTAGCCGCGGTCAGGGCCGGTGACGAACGGCGGGAAGTAGGGGTAGGCGTCGGGGAACGCGCACATCCAGGTGTGGGTGTCGCCCTCGATCGTGCCGGACACCTCCAGCCTCAGCAGGTGCTCGTCCTGACGCGCGCTCTCGTCGACGGTGCAGGAGAGGCCCGCCGCCTCCAGCGCGTGGAGTTCGCGCTGGAGGAGGTCAGGGTTCTCCTCGAACCAGGCCACTGCCTAGGCGACCGGGCGGTCGCCGGGAGTGTCGGGCGGGTCGGCCGGCCCCGGGGTCGGGGGCTTGGGCGGGTGCTCCGGGTGCTCCGGGTGCTCCGGGTGCTCCGGGTGCTGGGGGTGCTCGGGCTTAGCCATGTTCGGATCTCCGTACTGTGAGCGATGCACCTGCCACCGGTTGGTGCCAGGTGGTTGAACCGAGGGCCGGCCCCGCCGCTGCGGCGGGGCCGACCTCGTCAGCGACCGCGGCGCTTGGGCGACTGCGCCAAGGCGCTCCCAGCGGCCGTCTTGCTGGCCTTGCTGGTACGCCCGTCGCGCAGCACCTTGCTGGCCGCCTTGGCGGCCTTCGCACTGGTCTGCTTGGGGTTCTTCGGCATCTGCTCCACCTCCCTCCGTGCCGTCTTGCGTTGGTGGCACGGAGGGTGGTGTCATACGGGTTCCTACACCGCGTACGGACGATCACCGTCTGTGCCCACGAAGGCCCGGCCCTGCCGGGCCTTCGTGCTTTTCCCGGACCGGTTGGCCCGAAGTCCTACTCGATCACGCCCCTCTGACATCTCAGGGCCTGAGCTTGAAGCACACCGACCCGGCCCCCATGTCGGGAGCCGGGTCGGCATCATCAGGTCGGGGTATCACCTCGGAAGGTGATACTCATACCTTCTGGCACAAGCGCAATCGCTGCCATCAGACGCAACTCACACGTGCCATTCTCGTGCAACTCGACATCAGCTGCAGCCGCTGGTGGAGCCGCAGCCCTCGCAGACGTAGCAGGAGCCGGCCGGGCGCATCTTCGTGCCGCAGGTCATGCACAGCGGCGAGTCGACGGCCGTGCCGGTGATCTTCTCCAGGAGCTCGGCCGAGGTGCGGGCCTCCTGCGTCGTCACCTGGGCGGGGACCTGACGAGCCTCGGCACCGTGGGTGTCCTTGGTCTCGAGGTCGTCGGCACGGTCGTCGTGGTCACGCCCGGTCGCCTTGGCCTCCACGACGGCGACGGTCGGCTCGGCGAGCAGCTCGCCCGACCCACCGGTCTCCTCGAGCGGCTCGTAGGAGCCGGTCTCGAGGTGACGCTGCCGCTCCTCGGCGGAGTAGATGCCGAGCATCGAGCGGTCCTCGAAGGACAGGTAGTCCAGCGCCAACCGGCGGAAGACGTAGTCCATCAGCGACTGCGACATCCGGATGTCGGGGTCGTCGGTGAGGCCGGAGGGCTCGAAGCGCAGGTTGGTGAACTTCGAGACGTAGGTCTCCAGCGGGACGCCGTACTGCAGGCCGATCGAGACCGCGATCGAGAACGCGTCCATCACGCCGGCCAGGGTCGAGCCCTGCTTGCCGAGCTTGAGGAAGACCTCGCCGAGCTCGCCGTCGTCGTGGGCACCGGAGGTCATGTAGCCCTCGGCGCCACCCACCGTGAAGCTGGTGGTCCGCGACGCGCGGCTCTTGGGGAGGCGCTTGCGGAACGGCTTGTGGACCTCGACGACCTTCTCGACGACCTCGGGAGCGACCGTCGCGGTGGACAGGCCCTGGTCCTTCTTGGAGGACTCGGACTTGCCGTCGGACAGCGGCTGACCGACCTTGCAGTTGTCGCGGTAGATCGCGGTCGCCTTGAGGCCGAGCTTCCAGCTCTGCAGGTAGACGTCCTCGATCTCCTCGACCGTGGCCGACTCGGGCAGGTTGACCGTCTTGGAGATCGCGCCGGACAGGAACGGCTGGCAGGCCGCCATCATCCGCACGTGGCCCATGGGCTTGAGCGCGCGGGCGCCCATCGCGGTGTCGAAGACCTCGTAGTGCTCGGTCTTGAGGCCGGGCGCGTCGATGACGTGACCGTTCTCGGCGATGAACTCGACGATCGCCTCGATCGACTCGGTCTGGTAGCCCATCTTCTTCAGCGCCCGCGGGATCGTCTGGTTGACGATCTGCATCGAGCCGCCGCCGACCAGCTTCTTGAACTTGACCAGCGAGAAGTCCGGCTCGATGCCGGTCGTGTCGCAGTCCATCATGAAGCCGATGGTGCCGGTGGGCGCGAGCACGGAGGCCTGCGCGTTGCGGAAGCCGTTCTTCTCGCCGAGCTTCTGGACGTCGTCCCAGACCTTGGTGGCCAGCTTGTGGACGCCGGCGTCGTGGACCCCGAGGGTGCGCACGACGTCGTTGGCGGCCTGGTGCTTGCGCATGACGCGCTTGTGGGCGTCGGCGTTGCGGGCGTAGCCGGCGTAGGGGCCGACCACGGCGGCGAGCTCGGCCGAGCGCTTGTAGGACTGGCCGGTCATCAGCGAGGTGATGGTCGCGGCCATCGCGCGGCCGCCGTCGGAGTCGTAGCCCAGACCCATCGCCATCAGCAGGGCGCCGAGGTTGGCGTAGCCGATGCCGAGCTGGCGGTAGTTGCGGGTGGTCTCGCCGATGGGCTCCGTCGGGAAGTCGGCGAAGCAGATCGAGATGTCCATCGCGGTGATGATCAGCTCGACGGCCTTGGCGAACAGCGGGGCGTCGAAGGTGTCGTCGTCCTTGAGGAACTTGAGCAGGTTGAGCGAGGCCAGGTTGCACGAGGAGTTGTCGAGCGACATGTACTCCGAGCAGGGGTTGGACGCGGTGATGCGGCCGGTCTCGGGGTTGGTGTGCCAGTCGTTGATCGTGTCGTCGTACTGCAGGCCGGGGTCGGCGCAGGCCCAGGCGGCCTCGCTGATCTTGGTGAACAGCTCGCGGGCGTCGACGCTCTCGATGACCTCGCCGGTGTCGCGGGCACGCAGGCCGAAGGTGGTGCCGTCCTCGACCGCACGCATGAACTCGTCGCTGACGCGGACCGAGTTGTTGGCGTTCTGGTACTGGACGGAGGTGATGTCGGCGCCGCCGAGGTCCATGTCGAACCCGGCGTCGCGCAGCGCCCGGATCTTGTCCTCCTCCTTCATCTTGGTCTCGACGAACTCGACGATGTCGGGGTGGTCGACGTCGAGGACGACCATCTTGGCCGCGCGACGCGTGGCGCCACCGGACTTGATGGTGCCCGCGGAGGCGTCGGCGCCACGCATGAACGAGACCGGGCCCGAGGCGGTGCCGCCGGAGGAGAGCAGCTCCTTGGAGGAGCGGATGCGGGAGAGGTTGAGGCCGGCGCCGGAGCCGCCCTTGAAAATGAACCCCTCCTCCTTGTACCAGTTGAGGATCGAGTCCATCGAGTCGTCGACGGAGAGGATGAAGCACGCCGAGACCTGCTGCGGGCTGGGGGTGCCCACGTTGAACCAGACCGGGGAGTTGAAGGAGAAGTACTGGTGCACGAGCAGCCAGGTCAGCTCGTGCTCGAAGACCTCGGCGTCCTTCTCGCTGGCGAAGTAGCCGTGGTCGCGGCCCGCGGCGGTGTAGGTCTTCACGACGCGGTCGACGAGCTGCTTGAGGCTCCACTCGCGCGCGTCGGTGCCGACAGCGCCGCGGAAGTACTTGGTCGTGACGATCGTGGAGGCGTTGACGCTCCACGTCGTGGGGTACTCCACGCCGCGCTGCTCGAAGACGGTGGCGCCGGTCTTCCAGTTGGTCTGGACGACGTCGCGTCGCTCCCAGGTGAGCTCGTCGTAGGGGTGGACCCCGGGCGTCGAGAAGGTCTGCTCGATCTTCAGGCCGCCCTTGCGACGTCCCCGTGCTGTGCCGGTGCTGCTCACCGTTTCGGTCATGTCCCGTGCTCCCTGGTTGGTGGTGCTCATCTGGTCTTACGTGGTGGCCCCGCGCGCTGCTTCCCCACAGCGCACGGGGCTGATCGGGTCAGCCCGTGGGCTGAGGGGTCGCGACCCGTGAGGCGGGGTCGGACCCAGTCAAGCCGTCACCACCGACAACCGAGGCGGCGCGCAGCAGCGCGATCTCGCTCTCGAAGTCGTCCGCGCAGGTGAAGGACTTGTAGACGCTGGCGAAGCGGAGGTAGGCCACCGCGTCGAGCGCCTTGAGGGGCGCCAGGATGGCGAGCCCCACCTCGTGGGCGGGGACCTCGGCCCAGCCGGCGGCGCGCAGGTCGTTCTCCACCAGCTGCCCCAGGCGGGCCAGGTCGTCCTCGGAGACCGGCCGGCCCTTGCAGGCCTTGCGGACGCCGGCGACGGCCTTGTCGCGGGTGAAGGGCTCGGTGGCGCCACTGCGCTTGGCGACCATCAGCTGCATCAGCTCGACGGTCGAGAACCGGCGCTCGCAGGTGGGGCAGGTGCGGCGGCGGCGTACGGACGAACCGTCCTCGGCGACCCGGGAGTCGAGGACCCGCGTGTCGGTGCTGCGGCAGAAGGGGCAGTGCATGGCGGACCTCCCTCTAGGTGTTCAACCTGTGTGCTGGGCTGTGGATTCCGTGTGGACGACGGGGGTTCGCTGTGCGTAACCCGACCTGTCCTGTGGGACTAGATGTGGATAACTACATCCGTGTAACTACTAGATGTAGGGGAACCGTAGACCCGGCTGCGGACGACGTGCAACCAGGCGGGCCGATCGATCCTTCGGACCCTCGTCGGCCGCGCCGTTACCGCAGGTCAGGGCCGCAGACGTTCTCCGAAAACAGTGGGCGGCCCAGTGACGGAGGGC
>NZ_LMRF01000001.1:918915-919941 GCF_001424755.1 Marmoricola sp. Leaf446 | reverse complement strand
CCCCCCCCCCCCCCCCCCCCCCCCCCCCTGGGAGCCCTCGCGCCCGACCGATCCGACCTCCCGAACGGGGGCGGGTCGGCATGATGTGCCCGTGACCTCGCCCCACCAGCACCGCGCCGACCGGGCCGGCCGCCGGCTGCCGCGCGGACGGCTCGCCCTGCTGGCGCTGGGTCTCACCGGCTGCGTCGTGGCCTGGGGACTGCTCGTGGAACTCGCGGTCGGTGCCGGGCGCCAGCTCGGGACCGGGGACGGCGCGTGGGCCGTCCTCGTCGTCGCCACGGTCGCGGCGGCGGCCTGCCTCCTGCTCGGACTCCTCCTCGGGGTCCGGCTGGCCGCCCTGTTGCGCGACGACCCACGCCCGCCCCGCACCCCGGGCCGCCGCGTCTCCGGGCGCTGAACCACGCCGCTCCCCTGCAAGGGCCTCCGGCGCGTCCCGGGCGCCCGGACAAACTGCGCACCAGCGGACCCCTACCGACGGCGTGTCGCGTGCCTGGCGTTCGGCGTTCCACGTCGCCGCCACGGTCCGACGACCCCGCTTGTCCACAGACCGGGAACAGCGTGTAGCGCACTCCTGACCTGGGTAGTTACCGTCTCGACGTTCTCGGGATCGGACCCTGGAGGGTGACGTATGCGTCGGCTGAGTCGCATGGTGGCCACTGTGACGGCCGTGGCAGCGATCGGGGTCACGGCTGCGTGCGGCGGGGACAACCCCACCCCCTCGACAGCCCCGTCGGACAGCACGGGGGAAGCGTCCCCCTCGGCTTCGGACCCGCCGCCACCCTCAGTCCCTCGGGCGGCGCGACGGCTGGATAAAGATGGCGCGGCGGCCTTCGTCCGTCACTGGGTCAAGGTGCTGAACTACGCGGGGGCTACCGGAGACACCAGCGCCCTTCGGCAGGTATCCACAAGCGACTGCGTGAAGTGCGCCGCACTTTCGGACGGGATCGATCGGATCTACGACCGCGGCGGCAATATCGCTGGAGGAGGATGGACTGTTCTAGCCACGAAGCAGTACGGACCAACCCA
>NZ_LMRF01000001.1:708168-918902 GCF_001424755.1 Marmoricola sp. Leaf446 | reverse complement strand
GCAACGCCCACGGCCTTCCCGGGGGCAGCGAAGCGGTTGCGCGCGTTCGTTCTCCGACCAGTTCGAGACGGCTGGCGAGTCGCAGAACTGGATCCGACAGCATGACGCAGTACATCGGTGCTCTCCTACTTGCTTTGGTGATCGCACTCGGCCCTAGTGCTTCCCAAGCCGGACGAGATCCGGTATCACCGGGCGACGACGCTTTCGACGTTCTGCTGAAGGAATCGGCGGGCGGCGCGGCAATCAAGGGCAGCGATGTTGCGGGAGCAGCGCAAACTCGCCCTTCTTCAGCCGTGGTCCCGCAAGTGCGCTATGAATACCGCTCCCCTTGCGACACCGGCGTCGGCAACCCGAGTACCGGAGCTGGTGTGTGTCCCGCCAGCCCGTGCCCACCCGGCAGCGTGCAGTACCGCCAGTGGCAGGTCGGCGTCGGTGGCGAGACGCCGCTGGGGTTCGTGTGCTCTGGCAACGGCGCTCCCCCGGCCGTCGCCGCGGCCGCACCCGCCCCGCCGCAGGTGACCGAGGCGATGGTGCTCGAGGCGTTCCGGCGGGTGCCGGTGCCGGAGCTGCGGTCGCAGAGCCAGCCGGGCGACAAGACGCTGGTCAACTTCGACACCATCTTCTTCACCGAGGCCGAGCCGCTGACCCGGGACGTGACGATCCTGGGGCAGGACGTGCGGTTGCAGATCGAGCCGAGCGAGTTCACCTGGCTGCACGGCGACGGCACGAGCACCACCACCAGCACGGCGGGGGCGCCGTACCCGTCGAAGGAGATCGTCCACCGCTACGCCGACGCCCACGTCACCGTCGAGCACCGCGTCGTGGTCACCTGGACGGCGCAGTGGTCGCTCAACGGCGGGCCGCTGCAGCCGGTGGACGGCACCGTGACGACCACCGGCCCTACGACCGCGCTGCGCGTGGCCGAGGCCAGCCCGTCACTGTCCGGCCAGCGCTGAGTCCCGTGTCGACCGCGACCGCACGGACGCTGCGCCGTGGCTACGTCGCTCTGGCGCTGGTCGACTCCTGGGCCGCAGGGAGCCGCACGACCAGCGCACGGCGGCTGCGACGGGTCACCAAGCCGCTGCTCGTGCCCACGCTCGCGACGGCGTTCGTCGCCGATCCCCGCGCCGCCGGGTCACCACTGCGGCGCAGCACCCTGGCCGCCCAGGCCGGCGGGTGGGTCGGGGACGTCGCGCTGCTCGGGCACGGTCGCCGCTCGTTCCTCGGCGGCGTGACGGCCTTCGCCATGGGTCACGCGGCCACCCTGCACGGCCTGCAGCATCTGGCCGGTCCCCCACCGCTGCGGGAGTCGTACGGCGCCCGTGCCGCCGCAGGCGTGTGGGTCGCCACCGCCCCCCTCCTGACGTACGCCGCGGCCAGACGCGACGCAGCCCTGGCCGCGCCCGTCGTGTCGTACGCCGCCCTGCTGGCCGGCCTCGCCGCCCGAGCCGGCCACCTCGACGCGTCGCTGCCACCGCGGTCACGCCACCTCCTCGCCGCCGGAGCCTGGACCTTCCTGCTCTCGGACACGCTGCTCGCCACCCGCACGTTCGTGCTGGAGGACGCCTCGCCGGCCCTGGACAGGGCCGTGATGCTGACCTACACGGCGGCCCAGCTGCTGCTGGCCGAGGGCGCAGCGCGCGCCCGAGCGGACTGAGCGCGCCGGAACGCACCGACGGGGCGGAGCCAGTGGCTCCGCCCCGTCGCTTCCCCCGTGCGTCGACCCGGGTCGAGGAGGTCGTCGCACGTCATGCCGGCCCGTGGCGGACGGGCCGATGACTCAGCCGCGGGGGACGGCGAGCTTCTGGCCCTCGGCGATCGTGGCCGTGGGCAGCGAGTTGAGCTCCTGGATGCGGTAGACCATGTCGCGGACCTCGCCCGGCTCGGCCAGCGAGGAGGCGATGCCGTAGAGCGTGTCGCCCGGCTGCACCTCCACCACCCGCACCGGAGCCGGCTCGCCGCTTCCGAGCGAGGCGACGGCCCAGCTGCCGCCGAGCGCCACCATGGTCGCCAGCACGAGCCCGAGGAAGGTCAGGGTCACCGTGAGCCGACCACGACGGGTCAGGCGCACCGGGCGGGCGACGTGGACCTGGCGCTGGGGCTCCGGGACGGGGGCGACGAGCCGCGCCGCGGGACGAGCCGTGCTCGGGACGTCGAGGACGCGCAGGGCCGGGTCGTCCTGGCCGACCGCGGGGACCGGGGCGGTGAAGTCGAACGAGGAGGCGCTCGCACGCGGACGCGGGACCCGGACTCGGGCCTCGGTGGACGTGCGGGCGGTCTCGCGGGTCATGCTCAGCGTGCTCATCGATCAACCTCTTTCGGGGAAGTGCCGGGTCGGGCGACCCGGCGCGGTCGGCGACCCCTGCCGGGTGCTGGAACGATGTCTATCCGCGACCACCGACAACCGGATCGTCAGCGGGTTCGAAGAGACGTTCGATCGAACACCTGTACGACGGTAGGGCACGCGGACCCCCGAGACAAGCATTTGGTCGAACACGCGTTCGCACACGAGCCAGGCTCGCGCCGCGACACGCGGTTCGAACAGGTGTTTGAAGTGGTGGTCCCGGCTGGACTACGGTGCGGCACATGGCGACGCGAGACGCACAGACCCCCGGTTCCTCCCCCAGCACGAAGGGAGGCACCGTGTCCGAGCTGCCCGACGCGGCCCCCGACGTCACCGGCCTCACCCCTCGCCAGCAGCGCATCCTCAACGTGCTGCGCGAGTCGATCGAGAAGCGCGGCTACCCGCCCAGCATCCGCGAGATCGGCGAGCTGGTGGGCCTGACGAGCTCCTCCAGCGTCGCCCACCAGCTGCGCGTGCTCGAGCAGAAGGGCTTCATCAAGCGCGACCCCAACCGTCCGCGCGCACTCGAGGTCTTCATCCCCGAGCTGATGGCGGCCCGCCGCGCGATCGCGAGCGCCGACGAGTCGCCCTTCGACCCCACCGGAGCCGGCGACAGCATGCCCGAGGCGACGATGGTCCCGATGGTGGGTCGCATCGCGGCGGGTGGGCCGATCTTGGCCGAGGAGCGGGTCGAGGACATCTTCCCGCTGCCGAAGTCCCTCGTCGGCGACGGGACGCTGTTCCTGCTCGAGGTCTCCGGCGACTCCATGGTCGACGCCGCCATCTGCAGCGGTGACTACGTGGTCGTGCGCCAGCAGCCCAACGCGGAGAACGGCGAGGTCGTCGCGGCCATGCTCGACGGCGAGGCCACCGTGAAGACGCTGCAGAAGAAGGACGGCAAGGTCTGGCTGCTGCCGCACAACGACGCCTACGACCCGATCGACGGCACCTACGCCACCATCCTCGGCAAGGTCACGGCGGTCCTGCGTCGGATGTAGTTTGTCCGATATAGGCGTTTAACCCCGAGAGTCCGTATTTCGGGTGACCATGAGGGGGTGACCCCCCGCGCACGTCGTCTGATCGCCCTCGGCGCCACCACCGCCGTGGCTGCGGCCGTGCTGGCCCACGGCGCCGACAGCCTGTCCGTCCCGGACTCCCGCACGGCGATCACGGCACCCTCCGTCCGGGTCGCCGAGCCGGCGGACCCGGCGGTGAGCTCCGCGGCTGCCGACGGTCGCCGTGACCGGGGAGCGGCACGGCGTGCCCGCGTCGCCGAGGCACCCGCCCAGGAGCCCGCCACCGACCGGCCCACCGGCGACGAGCCCGCCAGCGACCAGACGGCCGGCGACCAGACGGCCGGGGACCGGACCGGCGCCACGAGCACGCCACGCGCGGTGCGCGGTCCGCAGGCGTCCGGGGTCACCACCGACCGGGTCCTGCCCCGGACGCTCACCGGCCGCGAGGTGCTCGCCTCCCACCGCGACCTCCTGCCCGAGCTGGCCCGCCGCAACTCGCGCTCGACCGCGGAGCTACGCGACCTGCTCTCGCAGGACGAGACCGTCCACCTGGTCTCGGCCGGCTACGTCTTCTACGCCGAGCCGCAGGCGCAGGAAGCGGCCGTCGAGGGCACCACGGGCCAGGTCCCGCTGACCGCACTGTTCCCCCAGGCACAGACCTTCGCCCTCCACAGCCGACCGGGGTCGACGCGGACCGTCTACCTCGACTTCGACGGCGCCACCGTCTCCGGCACGGCGTGGAACGACGCGGGGAGCGACCACCGGCTCCCCTCCGGGACCTGGAAGGGGTGGGACAGCAACGGTGACGCGACCACCTTCAGCCTCAACGAGCACGCGTGGGTGCAGCACGTGTGGCGACAGGTGGCCGAGAGCTTCGCCGCCTTCGACGTCGACGTCACCACCGCCGACCCCGGTGCGGCCGCCCTGCGACGCGAGACCGAGTCGGACCCGACGTACGGCACCCGGGTCGTGTTCACCAGCGACACCTCGGCCAACGACCAGGCCTGCTCGGGCTGCTTCGGGCTGGCGATGGACGGCTCGTTCGGCGAGGTGGACCCCGCGGGGTTCCGCAGCCCGGCCTGGGTCTTCGCCGACAACCCCGCCCTGTCGCCCGTGCTCACGGCCCAGGGGGCCGCCCACGAGGTGGGCCACACGCTCGGCCTCTCCCACGACGCGACCGCGACCTCGACGTACTACCGGGGCACCGACGGCTGGGGCCCGCTGATGGGTCTCTCGGCCATGCGCGCCGTCAACCAGTGGAGCCGGGGCGAGTACGCCGGCGCCAACAACCCCGAGGACGACCTGCAGGTGATGCAGGAGCACCACCTGCCGCTGCTGGCGGACGACCACCCCGAGGAGCGCACGGCCGCGACCGCCGTCAGCGGTGACGGCAGCACCACCGCCCGGGGCGTCATCACCTCCCGCAGCGACGTCGACACCTTCCGTCTCGACCTCGGGTGCGACACCACCGTGCAGGCGGCCGCCAAGGGCATCGGCGCCCAGACCGCGCTCGACCTGAGCCTGGAGCTGCAGGACGCCGACGGCAGGAGGCTCGACCTCGCCTCACCCGCCTCCGGCTACCGGATGGACACCTACCCGCTGGGTGGTCTGCTCTACCCGGTGTACGTCTCGACCGGCATGGACGCCACGGTGACCCGCACCCTGACGAGGGGCACCTACTACCTCCGCGTCGACGGCGTCGGCAACAGCAGCTCGGCGACGAGCACCTACTCCGACTACGCCAGCATCGGGAGCTACACGCTGACCACCCACGGGTGCGGCACCACCGTCCCGGCGCCGACCCCCACGCCCACCCCCGCGCCCGCCTCGCCCGTCGTGCTCAGCCGTCCCGGCGCCCCGTCCATCGGTGCCGCCTCCTCGGGCTCCGCCGGCGGCACCGTGAGCGCGACCGCGCGCTGGGCCGCCCCGCGTGTCACCGGTGGGCAGGCGATCCTCGGCTACCGGGTGCGGGCCTACAAGCTCGACTCCCGCAACCGGGTGGTCCGCACCTACACGACCGGTCGCACGGCGGCCAACGTCCGCGCGCTGGTCTACCGGCTCCCCCAGGGCCGCTACACCTTCGTGGTGACGGCGGAGAACGGCCTCGGCGCCTCCCCCTGGTCGTCGCGATCGGTGATCGTCACCGCCCGCTGAGCGCGACCCGGCCGCGTACGGCGTGGCTCCGCGGCAGGTCCGGCACGGGTCAGGCGCCGGCCAGGCGCCTCAGGGCCTGGCGCACCACCGCCGGGTCCTCGGTCTGCCACATCGGGGGCAGGCTCGCCCGGAGGAACGAGCCGTAGCGCGCGGTCACCAGCCGTGGGTCGAGGCAGGCCACCACACCCCGGTCGGTGGTGGTGCGGATCAGACGCCCGGATCCCTGGGCGAGCAGCAGCGCCGCGTGGGTGGCGGCCACCTGCATGAAGCCGTTGCCGCCGCGCTGGTCGGCCGCCCGCTGGCGCGCCGACATCAGCGGGTCGTCGGGTCGCGGGAACGGCACCCGGTCGATGATCACCAGCTGACAGGTCTCCCCCGGCACGTCGAGGCCCTGCCACAGGCTGAGCGTGCCGAAGAGGTTGGTGTGCGGGTCGCCGACGAACTGCCGGGCCAGCTCGGGCAGCTGGGCCTCCCCCTGGGCCAGGGTGGTGAGGTGGGGCAGGACCTCGCGCACGTGCTCGGCGGCGGCCTCGGCCGCACGGCGGCTGGAGAACAGGCCCAGGGTGCGGCCGTCGGCGGCGTCGACCAGCTCGGCGATCTCGTCGAGGTGGCGCTGGGTCAGGCCGTCGCGGCCCGGCTGCGGCAGGTGGCGGGCGACGTAGAGGATCGACTGGGCGCGGTAGTCGAACGGCGAGCCCACGTCGAGCGCCTCCCACGGCTGCACGTCGTCCTCGGCCCCGTCGTCGGTGTCCGCGTCGACGGGGGTGTCGGCGGTGACGCGCTCGCGGGGCCACAGCCCCAGCGAGGTGGCGACCGCGTCGAAGTCGCCGCCGAGCCGCAGTGTTGCCGAGGTCAGGACGGCGGTCTTGTCGACGAGCAGGCCGTGCCGCATCGGCATCGCGACCTCGAGGGGTGCCACGTGCAGCGAGCGACCGCCGCGCACGCGGTCGCGCTCGGAGACCCAGAGCACGTCGCGGTCGGAGCCGGCCGCCATCCGCTCCGCGGTCGCGAAGAGCTCCTGCGCCCAGCCCTTGGCCTGGGCCGCGCCGGGGTCCGGCACCTCGCCGGAGCCGATGGCGGGCTCCTTGGGCAGCGCGGAGACCAGGGCCCGGGCGGCGTCGCGGACCAGCTCGAGCGCGTCGGCGAGCGCCTGCGGCGGTCGGTCGACGCGGCCCGGCTCGACCGTGAGCAGCGCGTCGAGCAGGGCCTCGCCCGCGTCGCCGAGGTCGTCGGCCTCGTCGCCCTCGACCAGCCGGGCAGCACGGCGGGAGGTGCGGTCGACCTCGCTGGCCGAGAGCTCGTCGGTCGCCGCCTGGGTGACGCGGGCGACCAGCTCGTGCGCCTCGTCGACCACCACGGTGTCGTAGGCCGGGATCATCGGGATGCCCTCGATGGCGTCGATGGCCAGCAGCGAGTGGTTGGTCACCACGACCCGGGAGCGCTGGGCCCGCTCGCGCGCCAGCTCGGCGAAGCACTCCTGGCCGTAGGGGCAGCGGGCCGCCCCCAGGCACTCGCGGTGGCTGACGCTCACCTGGCGCCAGACCCGGTCGGTGTGACGCGGCGCGTGGTCGCGCTCGCCGGTGCCGCCCGAGGACGACTCGTCCTCGACCCACTCCCGCAGCGCGAGCACCTCGGCCCCGAGGGACCCCTCGGGCAACGAGGCCGCGTCGAGCAGCGCGCCCTGGTCGTCGGGCACGCCCTCGCGGACCCGGTGCAGGCAGGCGTAGTTGGAGCGGCCCTTGAGCACGGCGAACGAGGCGTCCTCGCAGCCCGGCTGGTCCTTGACGGCCTCGACGAGGGCCGGCAGGTCGCGCTCGACGAGCTGGTGCTGCAGCGCCAGGGTGGCGGTCGCGACCACCACCCGGTCGCCGTGCAGGATCGCCGGCACGAGGTAGCCCAGGGACTTGCCGGTGCCGGTGCCGGCCTGCACCAGGAGGTGCCGCCGCTGCGACATCGCACGGGCGACCGCCTCGGCCATCGCCACCTGCCCGGGCCGCTCCTGGCCCCCCAGCGTGGCCACCGCGGCGCCGAGGACCCCGCGCACGCCCTGCTCCTCGACCACCGGAGCACCTTATGCTGGTTGATCGCTCGTCCCCGGTCACCCCCTGGTGGGCTGTGGAGGACGGGCCGCCTCACGGCAGCTCGGCACCACCCGTAGACCTGGAGAAAGAGGCACTCGGCATGGCCACGACCACCACAGAACCCACCGCGAGCGGACCCGAGAGGGATCCCCGCGACGGCCGCCACGACGTCGTGGACGCCGTGTCCACCAGCCCCGACCTCGTCGCCCGCGCGGCGCAGACCGGTGAGCACCCGGCGCTGGAGAGCGTCGTCGACGAGCAGGACCACGGCTCGGGTCTCGACAAGGTGGTCTTCGGCGTGACCGCCGCCATCAGCCTGGCCTTCCTGGTCTGGGGGTTCGTCTCCACGGGCTCCCTGACGTCGGTCTCCGACACGGCGCTGACCTGGGTCACGACGTACACCGGCTGGCTGTTCGTGTTGACCGCGACGGCCTTCGTGGCCTTCGTGATCTGGCTGGCCATGGGCCGCTTCGGCGACATCCCGCTCGGCAACGACGGCGAGAAGCCGGAGTTCAGGACGGTGTCCTGGATCGCGATGATGTTCTCGGCCGGCATGGGCATCGGCCTGATGTTCTACGGCGTCAGCGAGCCGCTGTCCCACTTCGTCACCCCGCCCCCCGGCACCGGGGCGGCCGGCAACCCCGAGGCCGTGCAGCACGCCATGGCGACCACGATGTTCCACTGGACGCTGCACCCCTGGGCGATCTACGCCGTGCTGGGCATCGCGATCGCCTACAGCGTCTACCGCAAGGGCCGCCCGCAGCTGGTCAGCTCGGTCTTCACCCCGCTGTTCGGCCGCCGCACCACCTCCGGCCCCGCCGGTCGGGTGATCGACATCCTGGCCATCTTCGCCACCCTGTTCGGCTCGGCGGCCTCGCTGGGCCTCGGCGCCCTCCAGATCGGCTCCGGGCTCGAGATCGTGACGGGCATCGGTCGCGTCGGCAACGGCGTCCTCGTCGGCATCATCGTCGTGCTGACCATCGCGTTCATCTTCTCGGCCGTCTCCGGCGTCGAGAAGGGCATCCAGTGGCTGTCCAACACCAACATGGTGCTCGCGCTGACCCTCGCACTGTTCGTGTTCGTGGTCGGCCCGACGGTCTTTATCCTCGACCTGGTCCCCACCGCGCTGGGCTCCTACGTGCAGGACCTCGCCCAGATGTCGGCCCGCACCGAGGCCATCGGCGGCGACGGCATGGCCGCGTGGCTCTCCACCTGGACCGTCTTCTACTGGGCCTGGTGGCTGTCCTGGACGCCCTTCGTCGGCATGTTCATCGCCCGCATCTCCCGGGGACGCACCATCCGCCAGTTCGTCACCGGCGTGCTGCTGGTGCCGAGCCTGGTCTCGCTGGTGTGGTTCGCGATCTTCGGCGGCACCGCCATCCGGCTGGAGCAGCAGGGCGCCGGTCTCGGGGACATCGAGGCCGCCGAGAGCCAGCTGTTCGGCATGCTCGACCAGCTGCCGCTCTCCAGCATCACCGCCGTGCTGGTCATGGTGCTCGTGGCGATCTTCTTCGTCTCGGGCGCCGACGCCGCGTCGATCGTGATGGGCACGCTGTCCTCGCGCGGCACCATCGAGCCCAAGCGCGCGACCGTCATCTTCTGGGGTGTGCTGATGGGCGGCGTGGCCGCGGTCATGCTGCTGGTCGGCGGCGACGGGGGCGACGCCCTCACCGGGCTGCAGAACCTCACCATCGTGGCGGCGCTGCCGTTCGTGCTGGTGATGATCGTGCTGTGCGTCGCGCTGGTGAAGGACCTGCGCTCGGACCCGCTGATGGTGCGCCGCCGCTACGGCAGCGCCGCCGTCGAGCAGGCCGTGGTCGACGGCGTCACCCGCCACGGCGACGACTTCGCGATCGCGGTCGAGGAGAGCCCGTACGACGAGGAGACGCTGGCCGCCTCCGACCCGCGCAAGAGCGACTCCTAGACCGGTCCCACACGCTCCCGGGCGGCCCGTGCGGCGCCGTCCGGGAGCAGGAGCGGCAGGGCGGCCACGACGAACGCCCCCGGCACGAGCAGCACCAGCGTCCAGGGCGCCAGCAGCCAGGTGACCCCGGTGGCGAGCACCGCACCGACGACGAGCAGCCGCGTGCGCCGCGGTCGCGGGTGGGCGGCCAGCCGCGTCCCGGCGTACGACGTGGCGAGGGTGAGCAGCAGCACCACGACCGGCGGCCACCGCCGCTCCCCCAGTGCCGGCACCAGCCGCAGCGGCCACGGCAACCTCGCGAGCCCGGGTGCCTCGCCGTCGAGCACCGCGTCGACCCGCACCGCCTCCCCCACGGCCAGCCGGCCGGTGGCCACGACCAGGCCACGGTCGGCGACCCGGGGCCGGCACGCGGCACCGCCGACGGAGCAGCGCACGCGCAGCGGCCGGTCTGGCAGCTCCAGGCTGGTGCGGCTGCGCAGCACCGGCAGGCCCCACCCCGCCGGCAGCAGGTCGAGGCGCAGCCTGGCCCGGTCGTCGTCGTCCCCGGCCGTGGCCAGCACCCCGGGGACGGTCCAACGCAGCACGTAGACGTGCTCGCCGGTCAGCTCGCGATCGTGGTCGCCGAGCCGCGCGACGACCACGCCCGCCTCCCGCCTGAGCGCGACCTCCTCCGCCTGGCCGTCGCGGGTCACGGTCACCTCGCGGGGCGCTCGGACGCCGCGCA
Source organism: Marmoricola sp. Leaf446 (assembly GCF_001424755.1). Lineage (GTDB taxonomy): Bacteria > Actinomycetota > Actinomycetes > Propionibacteriales > Nocardioidaceae > Marmoricola. The sequence continues at coordinate 908,659 of NZ_LMRF01000001.1, read as the reverse complement.
CGGAGCCCGGGTCGCGGAGGTCGAAGCGTCGCTCCAGCCCTGCCGTCGGCCGGGCGAGGCTGACGGTCAGGGTCTCGGCGGCACGCAGCGTGCCCCGCCCGTCCACGACGTACGCCGCACGGTGGTCGGTCACCGTCACTCCGTCGTCGGCGGCCGGCACCTGCTCCGCCGGCCGCAGCACCGGGAGCAGCACCACCCACGCGAGCAGCAGGCCGGCCACCACGCGCAGGACCGACCCGGCGAGGCGGTCCCGGCTCATGCCGCGGATCCTAGGCGGCGCGGAGGCTCAGCCGGGGTACGCCGCGAGCTCGCCGGCCAGCACCTCGTTGACGCGGGCCTTCAGCTGGGTGCCGTCGCCGGTGTGCTCCAGCGAGATCACCTCACCGTGCTCATGGACCTTGGAGAGCAGGTCGCCGCGGTCGTAGGGCAGCAGCACCGAGACCTCGACGGCCGGCTTCGGCAGCTCTGACTCGATGGCGGCCAGCGCCTCGGCGACGCCCTCACCGGTGCGGGCCGAGACGACCACCGAGTGGGGCTCGCGCTGCCGCAGCCTGGCCACGACCAGCGGGTCGGCGACGTCGGCCTTGTTGATGGCCACCAGCTCGGGCACCTTGTCGGCACCGATCTCGGCCAGCACCTCACGCACCGCGGCCAGCTGGCCCTCGGGGTCGGGGTGCGAGCCGTCGACCACGTGCACGATCAGGTCGGAGTCGGCGACCTCCTCCAGCGTCGAGCGGAACGCCTCGACCAGCTGGTGGGGCAGGTGCCGCACGAACCCGACGGTGTCGCTCATCGTGTAGACGCGGCCGTCACCGGTCTCGGTGCGCCGGGTGGTGGGGTCCAGCGTCGCGAACAGCGAGTCCTCGACCAGCACGCCGGCGTCGGTGAGCCGGTTGAGCAGCGAGGACTTGCCCGCGTTGGTGTAGCCCGCGATCGCGACGCTGGGGATCTCGTGACGCTTGCGACCCGAGCGCTTCGTGTCGCGCGTGGTCTTCATGTGGGTGAGGTCGCGACGCAGCTTGGCGATCTTGGTGTTGATGCGGCGGCGGTCGGTCTCGATCTTGGTCTCACCGGGGCCGCGTCCACCGATGCCCGCGCCGCCGGCGACCCGGCCACCGGCCTGACGGGACAGGTTGCCGCCCCAGCCGCGGAGTCGCTGCTTCATGTAGTTGAGCTGCGCCAGCTCGACCTGCGCCTGACCCTCGCGTGACTTCGCGTGCTGGGCGAAGATGTCGAGGATCAGGGCGGTCCGGTCGACGACCTTGACCTTGACCTTGTCCTCGAGGTTGCGCAGCTGGCTGGGGGCCAGCTCACCGTCGCAGATGACGGTGTCGGCGCCGCTGGCCTTGACGATCTCCGCCAGGCCCTCGACCTTGCCGCGCCCGATGTAGGTCGCGGGGTCCGGGCTGTCCCGGCGCTGGTAGAGCGCGTCGAGCACCGTCGAGCCGGCGGTCTCGGCCAGCAGCGCGAGCTCGGCCATGGAGTTCTCGGCGTCGGCCACCGAGCCCTGCGTCCAGACACCGACCAGCACCACGCGCTCCAGGCGCAGCTGGCGGTACTCGACCTCGGAGATGTCCTCCAGCTCGGTGGAGAGCCCGGCGACGCGGCGCAGCTGGTGCCGGGCCGCGAGGTCCTGCTCACCGGTGGTCTGCTCGCGCTCGTCGGGCCACGAGGTCTCGGGTGTGGTGGGAGCCGGTGCCGTGGCGACCTCGGGACGGCGGGGCTCGGTGGGCTCCTCGTCCCAGGTCGCCGTGTCGGCGAGCTCCTGGGCGAGGTCGAAGGGTTCGGATGCGTTCGTCATACGTCTCCCAGGTTAGTTCGCCCGTCGCGACGGGGCTAACCGGTTTCGCCGGAGCCGGTGGTCGACCAGCGCCGCGCGGTGGCGGGGTCGGACAGCTCACGGCGGGCCGCGGGGTCGGTGCGGTAGTGGGTGACCAGGTCGGCCGCCAGCGCCCCGTCGGAGCCGAGGAAGGCCAGCGGCACCGACACCTCGTGAGCAGCGACCCGAGGCCCACCGACCGGCTGCTCGGCCAGGCCCTGCGGTCCGCGGGTGCGATGCAGGCTCGCAGCGGTGCGCGCCTCGAGCACGAGCCGGGCACCGGGGTCCGCCACCAGCCGCTCCCCCACCAGGTCCTTCCAGGCCACCCGCGTGGTCGTGTTGTACGTCGACCACACCAGCTCGCGCGGAGTGAGCAGCAGCCCACCCCGCTGGTAGTGGCCGCGCACCAGGCGCAGTCCCATGGGCACCCCGAGGGCCAGCACCCCGACCACCAGCACGAGCGGGCCCCACGGCCCACCCGCCGACGCCGTCAGGGCGTTGGCCACCAGCGTCAGGGCGAACACCACGAAGAGCACCACCAGCGCACCCAGCCACGACAGCACCCAGCGCGAGACGGGCAGCTCCAGGCCCCCGTCGCGGGACCGTGCGTCGATCCGCCCGGTGCGGCGTGCGGCGGTGGCCGTGACCAGGAAGACCACCGCGCTGAGCACGAGCAGGGCCAGGGCGAGCCCGGAGGCCGCGAGCCAGCCGCCGCTGAGCACCATCACCACCGCACCGGCCAGCGGCACCAGCGCGACCAGGACGATCAGGGCGATGCCGCCGTAGAGCCGCACCGCAGGCCGCGCAGGCAGCGTGTGCCGGCGCGGCACCTCCGACCCGCTCACCGGACCACCCGACGGGTTCTTCGACGGGCCCTTCGATGGGCCGCTCACCGAACTGCCGCCGTCGGCTCGGTGCGGCCGCTCAGGCGCACGCGGGCAGCGGGGGTGCCGAGCTCGCCCCGCGCGGGCGGTGTCGTGCACCAGTGGGCCACCGCCCGGGCGATCGTCCCCGGGTCACCGGTGAGGTGCGGGAAGGAGATCGCCAGCGCGCGGTCGGCGCCGGCCACGGAGCGGGCCTGCTGCTCGCCGACACCGACCGGGCGACGTCCGAGTCCGACGTCCTCGGCCCGGGCTGCGGCGACGACGAGGGTCCTGCGGGGCACGCTGGGCATCGAGACCTCGACGACGTCGTCCCAGGCCAGGGACCGGTCGGCGTTCCACGACACGAGGGTGATGGCCTCGCGCGTCAGCACGAGCTCACCGGGCCGGACGCGCCGGTGCACCACCCCGGCGACGGTCGGCACGGCGAGGAGCAGCACGCCCGCTGCGATCCAGACCCCCACCTCGGAGGCGGCACCGTCCGCCCCCGCCCCCACGGCCGCCAGCACGAGGACCAGCAGGGACACCAGCGATCCTGCGAGGGCGCCCCAGGCGGTCACGCGGGCGAGACCGGACTCGGGCAGGACCGTGGCCCCGTCCCGCTCGCGGACCCGGGGCGTGCCGGTCGGGGTGCGCAGGAACTGCGTCAGGTAGGCCGTCGCCAGCACGCCGGTGGCCAGCACCAGCACGCCCGCGACCATCAGGAGCAGGTCGCCCCGGAGCACCATCAGCACCCCCGCAGCGGCGGTGACGGGTGCGACGACCAGGGCGGTCGTGACGAGCCCCAGCCGCTGACGGAGCGGGACCCCGGGGGTGGGGCCGGGTGGGGTCAGCCCGCGGCTCACCACGGGGTCACCGCGTCCCAGGCGTCGCTGGCGGCCTCCCCCACGTCGCTCGCGACGTCTGCCACGCCCTCGCCGAACTCCTCGAGCCCCTCGTCGATGGCCTCCGTGACGTCCTCGGGCACCCAGTGGTCCCAGGCGTACTCGGCGAGCATGCCGGCCCCGACACCGAGGGCGGCGGCGCCGACCGCCACGCCCCAGACCGGGGCGGTGGCGCCCAGCAGCGCGGCACCTCCGACCACGGCCGCGGCCCCGAGCGCGCCGCCGGCCATGCCCGCGGCCTCGCTGGCGATGGTCTGGCCGGGGGACTCACCGTTGGCGATGTCGTTGCCGGCGAGCCCCAGGCTCAGGACCGTGCCGATCACCGGCACCCGTCGCCCGAGCCGCTCGGCGCCCTCGGAGATCGCGTCGAGGCCGCGGGCGGTGCGCCTGGTGTCACGGACGTCGACCGCGTTGCCGGCGGCGGCCCGGGCGGGGTTGCCGGAGCGGCGCGCCGCGCGGGCCTCGTCGGCCTGGCGACGCAGGTCCTCCGCCCGGCGACGGAGCTCCTCGGAGTCGGCACGCAGCTGGCGTCCGCGGAGGTCCGTGCCGAACATCATGGCGAGGGCGGGTGCCTTCTGGAGCTGCTTCATCAGGTAGCTGCTCAGCGGCGGGTCCTCCACCGTGGCGATCGCGGTCAGGTTGGCCCCGATCCACTCCTCGAGGTTGGTGAGGTCGTCCTCGACCTCGGTGGACAGGCGGTTGTAGAGCTCGACCTTGTCGTTCGCCCGCTCGAACGCCGCGTTGTCCCGGTCCCAGGCGTCGGCCGCGGCCTGGCTGGAGCCAGCCGGGAGGTCGGCGGGACGCACGGGGTCCGGCGGCTGCTGGATCACGGTCCCGGCGACGGTGAGCCCGCCCCCGCTCGCCTCCCCCCGGCGGCCGGCCATCCGGCCCTGGACGTGGTCGAGCTTCACCGCGTAGGTCCGCAGCTTCTCGGCGACCTTCGACAGGTCGTCCGCCTGCTCGTCGCTCGCCTCGACGACCTTGCCGGCGAAGCTGCGGTAGGCCGAGGACGCCTCGCCCTCCCAGGCGCTGGCCGCGCGCTGGCGGGCGTCGGTCGCGTCCTGACCGGCGTCGACCACCTGACCCCGCAGCGTCTCGCCCACCCAGGTGGCGGCCGTGCGCACAGCGGCGGGACTGCCCTCGACCTTGGTCTCGATCACCTGGTCCACCCCTCGGGGACACCCTCGGTGAGCTGGTCGAAGGCGGCGTCGACCGACTCGTCGGTCGCGGCGTAGTCGGTGGCGGTCTGGTCCATCAGCTCCTCGGCACCCCGGTGCACCAGCGCCAGGTCGTCGGCCTCGAGGCCCACGCGGGCGAGGATCGCGGCGATCGCGGCGGACGCGGGACCGGCGTCCACGGTGCCGGGCGAGGACGAGGCCGTGCCCTCGATGCCGTCGGCGGCGTCTCCGTGCAGGCCGGAGATCGTCTCGGCGTCGGCCGGGGTGATCCGCAGGTCGCTCATGCCGTCGTCCGGTCGTGCCGGAGGTGCGCGGGGAGCTCCTGGTCGACCATGACGACGTCGAAGGGCGTGTCACGCTGCAGCGCGTCGAGGTCCTCGGTGCGGTAGAGCGCCCACGGCTGGTCGTCGCCGCAGCAGCGGGCGAGCCGGTCGAGCGCGGTGTAGAGGAGCAGGGCGACGCGGCCGTCCTCGAGCCGTCGCATCTCCACGGTGGGGTCGGCGCCGGGGATCGGGGCTCGGCACGGGAGGTAGACGACGGGCGGGATCAGGGGGCGGTCGGCGCTGTCCGGACTCTCCACGGGAGGCTCCTCGGGTCGGTGGTGGGGGCAGCGTCCCGCCCCCCAGCTGGACATTTCCTACCATCTGCGCCCGCACCTGAAACCTCCGGGCGCGCACGGGGACCCGCTGCGGCGGCGACCCGCCGGACTCACCGCCCGGGACGCACGACCAGTGCCGAGCCTCCACCTCGTCGGACCGGCTCGGCGACCGCCGTCATCCGACCGCCGGACCCGAGCTCGATGGCCGTGGCCGCCCCGATCTGTGCGGCACTGGTGAAGGCGTCACCGGACGGGGTCAGGGTGTGGCCGTACTCCTCGAGCGCGTCGCCGTAGAGCGTGATGAACTCCGGCTCGGCGGTGACGGCCTTGCTGTTGCGCTGCGACGCGCGCGGCGAGGCGAGCGCCTGCTGGATGGTCATGCCGAGGTCGAGCCGGTTGACCAACGTCTGCAGGACCGTCGTGATGATCGTCGAGCCGCCGGGCGAGCCCAGCGCGAGCACGGGCTTGCCGCCCCGGAGCACGATCGTCGGCGACATCGACGAGCGGGGCCGCTTGCCCGGCTGGATCCGGTTGGGGTCGTCGGCCGCGACGCCGTCGTAGGAGAAGTCGGTGAGCTCGTTGTTGAGCAGGAACCCACGTCCCGGCACGGTGATGCCGGAGCCTCCGGTCTGCTCGATGGTGAGGGTGTACTCGACGATGTTGCCCCAGCGGTCGGCGGTGGTCAGGTTGGTCGTGGAGATGTTCTCGGTGTCCTGCTCCGGGCGGCGCTGGGTGGTGCCGTCGCCGCAGACGCCGTCGTAGTCCTCGACGTCGCCCGCCTCCACCGGCTTGGTCGCGGCACGGGCGGGGTCGAGCCGGCAGTCGCGCTCGGCGGCGTAGGTCGGGGACAGCAGGTCGGTGAGGGGCACGTCGGTGAACCGCGGGTCGCCGACGTACTCCCCGCGGTCGGCGAACGCCAGCGCGCTCGCCTCGAGGTAGAGGTGGAGCGCACGGACCTCGGACAGCGAGCCCAGGTCGTGGCGCTCGAGGATGTTGAGCGCCTCGCCGATGGTCGAGCCGCCGCTGGAGGACGGCGCCATGCCGTAGACGTCGTAGCCGCGGTAGGTGGAGCGGGTCGGCGCCTGGGCGGCCACGCGGTAGCCGGCGAGGTCGCGGGTGGTGAGGTAGCCGGGCGGGACCGGGAGGCTGGGCCGCCGCACGGTCGGCGGGTCCTGCACGGTGCGGGCGATCTGGCGGGCCAGCGGACCGGTGTAGAAGGCCTTGGTGCCCTTGCGGGAGATCAGCCGGTAGGTCGCGGCGAGATCGCGGTTGCGCATCACGCTGCCGACCCGCGGCAGCCGGTTGCCGGGCAGGAACTGGCGCTGCGTGGCGGGGAACTGGCGGAACCGAGCGGCGTTGTCGGCCGTCTGGTCGCGGAAGGTCTGGTCGACCACGAACCCGCGGGAGGCCAGCCGGGTGGCCGGACGCAGGGATCGCGCGAGGCTCCGGGTGCCCCAGCGACGCAGCGCGGTGTCCCAGGTCGCCAGCGTGCCCGGGGTGCCCACCGAGACCCCGCTGGTGACCAGCTCGGGGGTGAACCGGTAGGGCTTGCCCGTCGCGGGGTCGACGAAGGCGTCGGTCGGCATCGTGGCCGGGGCGGTCTCGCGCCCGTCGAGGGTGCTGACCTGCTTGGTCCGGGCGTCGTAGTGCACGAAGTAGCCGCCGCCGCCGATGCCCGAGCTGTAGGGCTCGGTGACGCCGAGCGCGGCAGCCGTCGCGACGGCCGCGTCGACGGCGTTGCCGCCACGGCGCAGCACCTCGATGCCGACCCGCGAGGCCTCGGGGTCGACCGAGGTGACCGCGCCGCCGTAGCCGGTGCTGGTCGCGGTCTTCACGTTGTAGCGGCCACCGGAGGGCACCCGCTGCTCGGCACCCGCGCTGGCGGGGGCCAGGGCGAGCGCGCCCAGCCCGGTGGTCGTGGCGACCAGGGCGGCGAGGAGACGACGTGGGCGGCGACGTGGCATGGCAGACCTCCGAGAGACGGTGCCGGTGCGGACCGACCCCAACATCACACACCCGGGCACCGACAGCCGCAATCACCGACGACCGCAGCGGCGGGTTGGGCGCCTCGGGGTCGGGTACGCCGTAGTCATGAGCCACGACCCTGCCGGGACCGACGAGACCCCGACCACTGCCTCCTCCGACGCGTCCGAGGTGTCGACGCCGCCCGGCGTGACCGGGGCCGAGGACCGCTCCCAGCCCGGCCTGGCCGAGGACACGGGCCTGCACGACGAGCCCGCCGCCGACTCGGCGGAGGACTCCCACGGCGGCACGATCGACGTCGACGACGAGCAGCCCGGTCCCTCGGCCGCGTCCGAGCGGACCGAGGAGACCGCGGTGCAGCAGGAGAACACCGAGGCCTCCACCGAGCAGCCGTCCCAGTAGCCACGACCCTGCACGACCACCGAGGAGCCACCGTGAGCGAGAACCCCGAGACCCCGGCCACCCCCGTCACCGAGCCCACCGAGTCCGACCCCAACGCCGACAGCCCCGAGGGCCTCGCCGGCGGCATGGGCGTGAGCAGCGAGCGCACCGGGGCGATCCGCGGCAAGGACACCGGCGTCACCTACGACTCGGCGCCGACCCACACCGACGACGGACCCGAGCGCGGCGAGGACGGCGAGCCGCTGCCCGAGCAGTCCTCGCGCGACGGCCGGCCCGACGTCCAGCCCGACCCGGTCGAGAGCCACCCCCACGACCCGGACCGCAACCCCCGCCACGGGGTCTGAGGCCGGCTACTCGGTCGCCGGCTGGCCCGGCTCGAGGTCGCGCGTCCAGAGCACCGTGCCGCGCGCGTCGCGCAGCGAGACCGTGAGCAGGCCCGACCGGGCGATGTCGACGTGGCCGAAGAACTGGTTGCCACCGCGCGGCGACTGGTTGGGGTAGTCCGCCGCCCGGGCGAAGACCTGTCGCGGCCCGAAGGTGCCGTCGAGCCGGCTCGGGCCGAAGGTGCCGGCGTTGATCGGGCCGGCCACGACCTCCCAGAACGGGTCGAAGTCGGTGGAGGTCGCCCGCTCGGGGCTGTAGTGGTGGGCGGCGCAGTAGTGCACGTCGGCGGTGATCCACAGCACGCCCGGCACGCCCTTGAGGCCGCTGAGCACGCGCGCCAGCTCGAGCTCGCGGCCGAGCGGCGCGCCGGGGTCGCCGTTGGAGACCGATTCCTGGGCGGCGCCGTCGGGCACCACGAGGCCCAGCGGCAGGTCGGCGCTGATCACCTTCCAGGTGGCGCGGGAGCGGCGTACCTCCCGGACCAGCCACTCGGCCTGCTCGCGCCCCAGCACCGGGGTCTCGCGCGGCTCGAGCCCGGCGGTGTTGGGCGACTTGTGGGTGCGCATGTCGAGGCAGAACACGTCGAGGTGGGCACCGCGCTCGATCCTGCGGTAGATCCGGGCCTCGGCGAAGCCGCTGCGCCCGCGGCCGCGCGCGGCGCCGGTGGCGATCGGCTGGTACTCCTGCCACGCGCGACGGGCGCGGGCGGCCAGCACGTCGACGCGGCGCTCGGTGTAGCGCGCGTCGTCGAGGACCTCCCCGGGCCACCAGTTGTTGACCGTCTCGTGGTCGTCCCACTGCGCCACGACGGGGGTGTCGGCGTAGAACGCGCGGACGTTGGCGTCCATCAGGTTGTAGCGGTGCCGGCCGCGGAACTCGCGCAGCGTCTCGGCGACCTTGGAGACCTCGGGCGTGACCAGGTTGCGCCAGACCTGGCCGTCGGGCTCCACCACGCGCTCGGCGATCGGGCCGTCGGCGTAGATGGTGTCGCCGGCGTGGACGAAGAAGTCGGGGCGGGTGGCGTGCATCGCGGCGTACGCCGTCATCCCGCCGAGGTCGGGGTTGATCCCCCACCCCTGGCCCGCGGTGTCGCCGGTCCAGACGAACGACGTGGCCGCGGGGCGGCGGTCGCCGGTGCTGAACCGGGCCCGACCGACCTCGCCGCGGGTGCCGTCGGGGCCCTCGAACCACAGCGCGGCGTCGTAGGCCCGACCGGGCGCGAGCCCCTCGAGCTCGATCCGGGCGGTGAGGTCGGTGTCGGGCGTCGCCCACGGACCTCGTACGACGCGCGAGGAACGGCCGCTGCCGACCCGGGCCACCAGCCGCCCCTCCCCCGAGGCCCGGGACCACAGCACCGCCGAGCGGCTGGTGACGTCACCGGTCTGCACGCCGTCGGGCAGCGCCAGCCGGGTGCGGAGCTGGCCGGGCGCCGTGCGGGACGCCACCGCGCCGGTGGGTCGGGACAGCGCGCCGGCGGCCACGACGCCGGCCGAGCCGGCCAGCAGGTGACGACGGGAGAGGGAGGGCCGAGAGGTCATGCGCTCCAGCCCACCCCGCCGCGGTGACCCCTGCGCCACGCCCGGGTGAACGGTGGGCCTACTTGGGGGGCATCCGGATGCCGCCGTCGACGCGGACGGTCTCGCCGTTCATGTAGGAGTTGGTCAGGCACTCCACCACCATGCTCGCCAGCTCCTCGGGCTTGCCCAGGCGCTTGGGGTACAGCACGCTCTCGCCGAGCTTGGCCTTGAACGCCTCCGAGGCCTCGCCCTCGCCGTAGATCGGGGTGTCGATCAGGCCGGGCGCCACGGTGTTGAGCCGGATGCCGACCGCGGCGAGGTCGCGCGCGACCGGGAGCGTCAGACCCACGACGCCGCCCTTGGAGGCGGAGTACGCCGCCTGCCCGATCTGGCCGTCGAAGGCGGCGACGCTGGCGAGGTTGACCATCGCGCCCCGCTCGCCGGACGCGGTCGGCTCGGTGCGGGAGATCGCGGTGCCGACGAGCCGGATGCAGTCGAAGGTGCCGATCAGGTTGATCCGGACCACCTTGGAGAACGCCTCCAGGTCGGCGGCCGAGGCGTAGGTGCCGTCGCGGCCCACGGTGCGCTGCGCCCACCCGATGCCGGCGGAGTTGACCAGCAGCCGCAGCGGGCCGAGCTTCTCGGCCTCCTCGATCGCGGCCTCGATCTGCTCGGTGCGGGTGACGTCGACCGGCGCGAAGACGCCGCCGATCTCGGCGGCGAGCGCCTCGCCCTTCTCCTGGTCGATGTCCGCGACGACGACGTGGGCGCCCCGCTCGGCGAGCTGCCGGGCGACGGCCGCGCCGATCCCCGACGCCGCACCCGTGACGATCGCACTGGCTCCGTTGATGTCCATGCGCCGGATCCTAGGGAGCGGCGCGCACCTGCGCCCAGGGGGGTCGGAGCCGCCCCTCAGAGCGCGGTGAGGCCCTCCGCGACAAGGACGGCGGGGCCGGTCATCAGGACGCGGTCGTCCTCGGTCCAAACCAGGCGGAGCGTGCCGCCCGGCAGGTCGACGGTGTACGCCGTGCCGCGCTCGGCCCCGTCGGCGACCGCCGCCGCCACGGCGACCGCGCAGGCGCCGGTGCCGCAGGAGCGGGTCTCCCCGGAGCCACGCTCGTGGACGCGGACGGCGAGGTGGTGCTCGCCGCGGCGCACGACGAACTCGACGTTGACGCCGTCGGGGTAGGTGCCCTCGTCGTGGCCGGGCGCGGTCGTCAGCGGGCCGGCGTCGTCGAGGGAGTCCACGAAGGCGACCGCGTGGGGGTTGCCCATCGAGACGTGGACGGCCGGCCAGGAGCGGTCGCCGACGCTGACCGTGGTCTCGCCGAGCAGCGCGGGGGCGCCCATGTCGACGGTGATCTCGCCCAGCGGGTCGCCGTCGGCGAAGGTCAGCACCTTGGTGCCGGCGCGGGTCGCGATCGGCAGCGGGCCGCGGGCGTCGACGTCGGCGTGGGTGGCCAGGAAGCGACCGAGCACGCGGATGCCGTTGCCGCACATCTCCGAGAGCGACCCGTCGGCGTTGCGGTAGTCCATGAACCACGTCGCCTCGCCGCGCGCCGCGACCGCGGCCGGGTCGTCGGTGGCGTCGGTGCGCACCACGCGGATCACGCCGTCGGCGCCGAGGCCGGCGCGGCGGTCGCACAGCAGCGCGACCTGCCCCGGCTGCAGCTCGTGCTTCCCGCCGGCGTCGGGGACGAGCACGAAGTCGTTCTCGGTGCCGTGGCCCTTGACGAAGGAGTACTCGTTCACGCTCAGGGATCCTGTCACGACGAGTAGAGCTGGTCGGCGTAGGACGGGCCGTAGTAGGCGTCGAGCTCGTCGACGGTGTCCTCGGGCCGCTCCAGCCGCTGGGCGACGACCGCCCGCCGCGGCACCACGGCCTCGGGGTCCCACGACCCCGGCTCCCACAGCTGCGCGCGCAGGAACGCTTTGGCGCAGTGGTGGAACAGCTCCTCGACCTCCACGACCAGGGCCAGCACCGGCCGGTGCCCCTTCACCTCGAGGTCGTCGAAGAACGGCGCGTCGCTCACCAGCCGGGCGCGGCCGTTGACGCGCAGCGTGTCGCCGCGGCCCGGGATCAGGAACAGCAGCCCGACCCGGGGGTTCTCCAGCACGTTGCGGTAGCCGTCGACGCGCCGGTTGCCGGGTCGCTCCGCGATCGCGATGGTGCGCTCGTCGATCACGTGCACCAGCCGGCCGGCGGGGTCGCCCTTGGGCGAGGCGTCCAGCCCCCCGCCGTCGGCGGCCGAGGTGGCCAGCACGCAGAACGGCGAGGAGTCCAGCCACGCCACGTCGAGCTCGGTCAGCGCGTGGCGCACCTTGTCGCGGGCGCGGGGGCCGGGCTCACCGACGATCGCCGTCAGGCTCTCGACGTCGGTGACCTCGCTCCACCCGTCCGGGGTCGGGGTGGTCGTCGTCGTCATGTCCGGACCGTACGCCGCCGCGGCCGCCCACGCCCTCGCCCGTGCCCGTGGGCACCGGCCGGCTCACCCGTCGCCGAGGGCGTGCACGGCCGCCCGGGCGCGCTCCAGCCGCTGCGGGTCGTCGTGGGCCACCCACACCACCCGGTCGTCCTTGCGGAACCAGCTGTCCTGGCGCCGGGCGAACCGGCGGGTGCCGGTCACCGTCTGCTCGCGGGCCTGCGCCTCGGTGATCTCGCCGTCGAGGGCGGCGAGCACCTGGCGGTAGCCGAGCGCGCGGTGCGCCGTACGCCCCTCGCGGAGGCCGCGGCCGAGAAGCTCCTGCACCTCGGCCACCAGGCCCGCCTGCCACATCCGGTCGACCCGGGTGGCGATCCGCTCCTCCAGCAGCCCACGGTCGACGTCGACGCCGACCTGCACGGTCGCCGGGGCGGCGTACTCGTGGACGGGGAGGGTGGCCGCGAACGGCCGGCCGGTGATCTCCACGACCTCCAGCGCCCGTACGACGCGCCGGCCGTTGCTCGGCAGCACCTGCGCCGCCGCCGCCGGGTCGACCTCGGCCAGCCGGTCGTGCAGCGAGTGCGGACCCCGCTCGGCCAGCTCCGCCTCCAGCCGGGCCCGCACCTGCGGGTCGGTGCCCGGGAACTCGAACCGGTCGAGCACCGCCCGGGTGTAGAGCGCCGAGCCGCCGACCAGCACCGGCACCACCCCGCGCGCGTGGCAGTCCGCGATCGCAGCGCGGGCCTCTTGCTGGAACTGCGCCACCGTGGCCGACTCGGTCACCTCGAGCACGTCGAGCAGGTGGTGGCGCACGCCGCGCCGCTCGGCCTCCGGCAGCTTGGCGGTGCCGATGTCCATGCCGCGGTAGAGCTGCATCGAGTCGGTGTTGACCACCTCGCCGCCGAGGTCCAGGGCCAGGTCGAGGGCCAGGTCGCTCTTGCCGGCCGCGGTCGCGCCGACGACCGCCACGACGGGCAGCGCAGGAGCGGTCACCGGCCTAGTCTCGCCCGCTAGGTTGGACGCAGGCCAGGCGGGTACGCCGTGACCGACGCGCCGGCACGTCGCGGCCCGCACCCGCCATCCCGCAGACCCCGAGACACCGAGACACCGAGACCCAGGAGGACGCCATGGGCTTCATGGACGATGCCAAGAAGAAGCTGTCCGACGCCGTGGACAAGCACGGCGACAAGATCAACCAGGGCCTCGACAAGGCCGCCGCCGCCGTGGACAAGAAGACCGGCGGCAAGCACACCGACAAGATCAGCCAGGGCGTCGCCCGCGCCAAGCAGGGCCTGGACAACCTCGACGGCCGCAACGACGACCTCGGGGGCCGCGGCCCCGACGGCCCCACGACGCCGACCGGTCCCGTCACGGGCACCGCCGGAACCACCGGCACCGGGGTGGGCAGCGGTGCCGGCCCGACCCGCGGCACCGACCACCCCGCCGGCCCCAGCAGCCCCTCGACGCCCACCGCCAAGAAGGACCCCAAGGCCCCCACCGGCCCGCAGGGCGACGGCACCCCGGGTCGCGACCGGTGAGCTCCTCCGACGGCGACCTCTCGCCCGCCCCCGAGCCCACCACCGACCCGGCGCCCGACTTCGCACCCGGCGGCCCCGCGGACGCCCCGCGCGTCGACACCGACGACCAGCCACCCGCGACCCCCGACCAGCCGCGCTCGGCCCAGGTCGAGGAGGACCAGGTGCCGGACGAGATCGACGCCCCCGAGGACGTCGACGAGTCCGAGGAGCACGTCGAGGACGAGCCGCCCGTCTGACCCGTCCCAGCACGGCCCGCGCCCGTCCGGCCCCGCCGCCGCCCGACGTGGTGCGCGCGTGGGTCGCCGGGTGGGCCTGCTCGCGCGACCTCCCGCCCGCCGAGGAGGTCGCCGAGGGCGTGCTGCGGACCCCGGTCGGGGCCCCGGGTCGCGAGGTCGAGCTGCTCGTGCTCGACGCCGACCGCCACCCCCGCCGCACCGACGTCGCGGCGCGGGCCTCGTGGGACGAGCGCGACCCCTGGGTCACCGTGCCCACGACCGACCCCGGCCGGGTCGCCGACCGGCTCGCGGAGCACGGGCTGGCCACGGCCGACGTGCCCGAGTGGCTGATGACCCGGTCGCTGGCCGCGTCGCCCGCGGCGCCCCTCCCGCCCGGCTACACCGCGACGACCTCACGCCCGGGACCCCACCGCGCCGAGGTGGGGATCACCGCCCCCCACGGCTCACCGGCCGCGTGGGGCCAGGTCGGGCTGGTGCGGGCGGTCGCCGTCCCCGACCGGATCTCGACCGTGGCCGCCCACCGACGCCGTGGGCTCGGCTCGGTCGTGATGGGCCTGCTCGGCGATGCCGCCGTGGAGGCCGGTGCCGACCGAGGCGTCCTGGTGGCCTCCGACGAGGGTCGGCGGCTCTACCTGACGCTGGGCTGGGAGCCCGTCTGCGCGGTCGTGGTGGCCCGGCGACGCTGAGCCGACGCCCTCAGCGGCAGCCGTCGACCAGCGGCGGCAGCGGGGCGGGCACCCCGATGGTCGGCAGGCCGAGCGAGACCCCCGGTGTCGCGGTGGCCGGTGCGGCGGTCCTCGCCTCCCAGGCGTCGCCGGCGCGGGTGCGGCGTACGGACCTCACGGGACCGTCCGCGACCAGGTGGTGCGGTGCGGCGTACGACACGACGACCTCGACGACGTCGCCGGGACGGACCTCGAGCGGCGTGCCGTCGACCGCCAGTGGCGTGAAGTGCACCAGCCGGTTGTCGCGCGCCCGGCCGGTGAGGCGTCGGGTGGCCGCGTCCTTGCGGCCCTCCCCCTCGGCGACCATCAGCTCCACGACCCGGCCCTCGAGGGCACGGTTCTCGGCCCAGGCGACCTCGTCGACGAGGGCGACCAGCCGCTCGTAGCGGTCCTGGACCACGGCCTTGGGCACCTGCTCCTCGAGCACGGCGGCGGGGGTGCCGGGGCGCTTGGAGTACTGGAAGGTGAAGGCGCTGGAGAACCGCGCCCGCCGGACGACCTCGAGCGTGTCCTGGAAGTCCTCCTCGGTCTCGCCGGGGAAGCCCACGATGATGTCGGTGGTGATCGCGGCGTCGGGCATCGCGGCCCGCACCCGCTCGATGATGCCGAGGTAGCGGGACTGCCGGTAGGAGCGCCGCATCGCCCGGAGCACCCGGTCGGAGCCCGACTGCAGCGGCATGTGCAGCGACGGCATCACGTTGGGGGTCTGCGCCATCGCCTCGATGACGTCGTCGGTGAACTCTGCCGGGTGGGGAGAGGTGAACCGCACCCGCTCCAGGCCCTCGACCTCACCGCAGGCGCGGAGCAGCCGGGAGAACGCCTGGCGGTCGCCGAACTCCACGCCGTAGGCGTTGACGTTCTGCCCCAGCAGGGTGACCTCGCTGACGCCCTCGGCGACCAGCGCCTCGACCTCGGCGAGGACGTCGCCGGGGCGGCGGTCCTTCTCCTTGCCGCGCAGCGCCGGGACGATGCAGAAGGTGCAGGTGTTGTTGCACCCGACCGAGACCGAGACCCAGGCGGCGTACGCCGACTCGCGCTTGGTGGGCAGCGTGGACGGGAAGACGTCGAGGGACTCCAGGATCTCGACCTGGGCCTCCTCGGCCACCCGGGCCCGCTCCAGCAGCACCGGCAGCGAGCCGATGTTGTGGGTGCCGAAGACGACGTCGACCCAGGGAGCCTTGTCGGTGATGGTGGCGCGGTCCTTCTGGGCCAGGCAGCCCCCGACCGCGATCTGCATCCCCGGCCGCTTCTTCTTGACCGAGGCGAGGTGACCGAGGTTGCCGTAGAGCTTGTTGTCGGCGTTCTCGCGCACCGCGCAGGTGTTGAGCACGACCACGTCGGCCGGCTCGGCGCCCGCCGGGGCGGCGGTGTAGCCGGCCGTCTCCAGCAGCCCGGTGAGCCGCTCGGAGTCGTGGACGTTCATCTGGCACCCGTAGGTGCGGACCTCGTAGGTGCGTTGCTCAGCCATGACAGTCACCCAGGGTACGGGCCGTCGTCGCGGCGGGTCACTCCCCCGGGTTGCGCTCCGCCCCGCGCTGGAGCGTCTCGGCCTCGGAGAGCACGGCCGCCTCGGCGCCGGGCTCGGGAGTGCCGGTCGTGGAGCCGATGGCGTCGACCGGCGACTCGGGCTCGCCGGCCTCCATGTCCTCCAGGAAGCCGTCGACGGCCTCGCGGTCGCCGGTGGCGCTCCCGCCGTGCTCGACCTCGCGGCTGGCCACCTTGGGCTCGGTGGAGAACGCCTCGCCGGGGGCGCCCGGCATCGGTCCGGCCGCGCGGACGGCGATCTCGTCGGGCGTGGGGATCCGGGGCGGCGCACTGGCCTCGGGCTCGCCCGGGGCGTCGGTCACCGGCTCGACCGGCGCGCCGGTCGGCGCGGCCGGCGCGGCCGGAGCGGCGGGCGCGGCGTCGCGCGAGGTGGTCGGCCGCGACTCCGCGGCCCGGGCCGGGTCGGAGGCCGGGCTGGTGGAGGCCGCGGTGCCGGTCGCGCGCGCGTCCCCGGGGTCCCCGGCGGGACGCTGGGTGCTCGGCCGCGTGGCGGGCCGCTGCTCGGGCGGCGAGCCGGGGATGCGGCCGTGCACCACGCCCACGCCCAGGCGCACCACGTCCGTGGCGAGCCCCACCGCCTGCGAGGCGGTGGCGATCGGGTGGCGGGCGGCGCCGTACGCCGTCCTCACCGTGCCGCGGACCAGGCTGCCGACCAGGGTGCTCATCGTGGTTGCTCTCCTCGTGCTCGGGTGACGCGCAGCGGACACCTCTGCTGTGCCCTGCGCGGGTCCGGCGAAACGTCCGCACGGACGGAGTGACGAGCGTCGCGGCCCAGGTCACGAACGGGTCGCGATGCGGCACGCGCCACCCGGTCCGCTCGACTCGACCCCACCCTCCCCCTAGGGTGCGGCCATGCCCGAGCCCCTGATCGTCCTCGACCACGTCGACAAGTGGTTCGGCCAGCTGCACGTCCTCCAGGACATCCGGCTCTCCGTCGCCAAGGGCGAGGTGGTCGTCGTGATCGGGCCCTCGGGGTCGGGCAAGTCGACGTTGTGCCGCACCATCAACCGGCTCGAGACCATCGACAAGGGCCGCATCACCCTCGACGGCCAGGAGCTGCCGCAGGAGGGCAAGGCCCTCGCCGCGCTGCGCTCCGAGGTCGGCATGGTGTTCCAGAGCTTCAACCTCTTCGCCCACAAGACGATCCTGGAGAACGTCACCCTCGGTCCGATCAAGGTGCGCGGCAAGAGCAAGGCCGACGCCGAGAAGCGCGGCCGCGAGCTGCTGGACCGGGTCGGGGTGGGCCACCAGGCCGAGAAGTACCCCGCCCAGCTCTCCGGCGGCCAGCAGCAGCGCGTCGCCATCGCCCGCGCCCTGGCCATGGAGCCCAAGGCGATGCTCTTCGACGAGCCGACGTCGGCGCTGGACCCGGAGATGATCTCCGAGGTCCTCGACGTCATGGTCGACCTCGCCAAGCAGGGCATGACCATGATCGTGGTCACCCACGAGATGGGGTTCGCCCGCACCGCCGCCGACCGGGTCGTGTTCATGGCCGACGGGGCGATCGTGGAGGAGAACACCCCCGAGGAGTTCTTCACGCGGCCGCAGTCGCCGCGCGCCAAGGACTTCCTCGGCAAGATCCTCACCCACTGACGCCCGGCCCACGCGGCCGGCGTCCCCAGAGCTCGGGACAGCTGCACTTCCACACCACCGGACAGGGATCGGGTCACCGGCCCGGACAAAGGAGAAGCACATGCGGTTCACACGGAACAGGGCGGTCCTCGCGACCGCCGGCCTCGCCCTCGCGCTCAGCGCGTGCGGCGGCAACGCCGGCGAGGAGTCCGGCACCTCCTCCGACGTCGACGCGGTCGAGAACGCCGCCGACAACTTCGAGGACGGCACCAAGATGAAGGAGCTCGCCGAGGCGGGCGAGATCACCGTCGGGGTCAAGTTCGACCAGCCCGGCCTGGGCTTCAAGGACGCGGCGTCCGACGTGCCCACCGGCTTCGACGTCGAGGTGGCCAAGCTGATCGTGGCCGCGCTCGGCATCGACCCCGAGTCGGACAAGGTCACCTGGGAGGAGACGGTCTCGGACAACCGGGAGCCCTACCTGCAGTCCGACCGCGTCGACCTGGTGCTCGCGTCGTACTCCATCACGCCCGAGCGTCGTCAGATCGTCGGTCAGACCGGGCCCTACCTGCTCACCGGGCAGCAGGTGCTCGTCAAGGCCGACAGCGACGTGACCGGCATCGCCGACCTCAAGGGCAAGAAGGTCTGCGCCGCCCAGGGGTCGACCTCGCTGGAGAACATCGAGGCCGAGGGCGCCGTGCCGACCCCGGCCGACAACTACTCGCAGTGCACCGACGACGTGCTCAACGGCAACGTCGACGCGGTCTCCACCGACGGCTCGATCCTGCTGGGCCTGGCCGCCCAGAACGAGGGCGAGCTCAAGGTCGTCGGCGAGCCGTTCTCCGAGGAGCGCATCGGCGTGGGCTACTCCAAGGACACCCCGGAGATGTGCGAGTTCATCAACGAGACCCTGCAGAAGTCCTTCGACGACGGCTCCTGGGCCGAGGCGTTCGAGGCCACGCTGGGCGGCGAGGACGTCGAGACGCCCGAGCCCCCGAAGCTCGACGACTGCCAGGCCTGACCCACCCGCAGCCGCGCCCGGGGTGACCTCGACGGTCACCCCGGGCGCGTCGCTCGAACCGAAGGGAGGGCGCCGGTGACGATCGTCCTGGAGAACCTCGACCTCGTGGTCCGCGCGTTCGCCACCACGCTCGTGCTGTTCGCTGTCTCGGCCGTGCTGTCGGTGGTCGGCGGCACCCTGCTGGCCGCGATGCGGGTCGGACCGGTCGCCGTGCTGCGCGCCGCGGGTGCGACGTACGTCAGCCTGGTGCGCAACACCCCGCTGCTGCTCGTGCTGCTCTTCTTCCGGTTCGCGGCGCCCAAGATCGGCATCACCTACGACGTCATCGACCTCACCTTCGGCGGCGTCAACCTCGACAACCTGTTCACGGCCGCGGTGGTCGCGCTGAGCGTCTACACCTCGGCCTTCGTGTGCGAGGCGCTGCGCTCGGGCATCAACGCCGTCCCGCTCGGTCAGGCCGAGGCGGCCCGGGCGATCGGGCTGCCCTTCGGCGGCGTGATGCGCCAGGTGATCCTGCCGCAGGCGGTGCGGGCCTCGGTCCCGCCGCTGGCCAGCGTGCTGATCGCCCTGCTGAAGAACACCACCGTGGCCGGGGCGTTCGGCGTCTTCGAGGCCTTCGCGCGGATGCGGTCCTTCACCAACGACGACCCCACCCAGCGCTACGGCGTCTTCCTCACCTTCGCCCTGCTCTTCGTCGTGCTCGTCCTCGCGGTGTCCTTCGTGGCCAACCGCCTCGAACGCCGCTGGAGGGTCGCCTGATGAGCGCCTCGGTCCTGTACGACGCCCCCGGTCCCCGCACCGTCCGGCGCCACCGGCTGTACACCGTCCTGGTCAGCCTCGTCCTCCTGGGGATCGTCGCGCTCGTCCTGCTGCGGCTGCAGCAGAAGGGCCAGTTCGACTACGACCTGTGGGAGGTCTTCATCACCCCCCGCTACGTCGAGGTCATCCTGGTCGACGGCGTACTCACGACCTTGAAGATGGCGGCCAGCGCCGTCGTCGGCGCGCTCGTGTTCGGTCTCGTCCTCGGGGTGGCCAAGCTCGCCGACCGCCGGTGGATCTCGGTGCCGGCGGCGGTCGTGGTGGAGTTCTTCCGCGCCGTCCCGGCCCTGCTGATGATGATCCTGGTCTTCTTCACCTTCGGGGTCACCCGGGGCGAGTCCGGCGCCTACTGGAGCGTCGTGGTGGCGCTGACGCTCTACAACGGGTCGGTGCTGGCCGAGGTGTTCCGCGCGGGCATCGTCGCGGTGCCGAAGGGGCAGTCCGAGGCGGCGTACGCCCTGGGGATGAGCAAGAACCAGGTCACCAACCTGATCCTGCTGCCCCAGGCGGTCAAGATCATGCTGCCCTCGATCATCAGCCAGTGCGTGGTGGCGCTCAAGGACACCAGCCTCGGGTACGCCGTCGCGGCGCCCGGCCTGACGGCGGTGACCCGGCTGATCTACCTGCAGTTCAACAACCAGGTGCCGGCCATCTTCGTCACCGCGGCGCTCTACATCCTGATGTGCCTGGCGCTGACGCTGCTGGCCACCTGGGTCCAGAAGCGCTACGTCGGCGAGCGCAACCCGCTCGACGTCACGCGTGTCGGCGCGGTGGGCGTGGGTTCCGGCGCCGGCGCGGGGACCGTCTGAGGACCGGCCCGGCCTAGCGCTTGGGCGTGACCCAGAGCCGGATGACGCCCTCGATGACGACCGTGCCGTCGGAGCGGACGCCCTTGACGTGCACCGGGACGTCCGGGTCGTCGCCGGTCCACCGGGCCGGGTCGGTGTCGGCGTGGCAGGTGATGTCGCTCGTCGCCTTGGCGGTGTAGCTGACCTCCATGCCCTTGGGGATCCACCGCTTGTCGGCCGGGATGCTCGCCTCGGCCAGCACGCCCATCGCCGCCTCCAGCCCGTTGCAGAGCGCGATGGCGTGCACCGTGCCGATGTGGTTCTTCACCGCACGACGCTTGCGGATCACGACCTCGGCGTGATTGGGCTCGATCACGGTGAACCGCGGCCGGATGCTCCAGAAGTACGGCGCGACCTGGCTGAAGGCGAAGGAGAACAACCGCTCGCCCACGAGGGGGCCCACCAGGGGCAGCGAGGTGCTGGTGCGGTGCAGGTCGAGGACGCGGCTCATGCCTGCGGACTCTAGGACCCGTGCCGGTCCTCCAGGCCCGGGGGTCGCCCGAGCCGCTCGATCAGCCGCAACGCGTCCCACGGGGCGTGGCCCTTGGCGTCGTTGTCGAAGTAGACGTAGGCCTCGCGCCCGTCGGCGGTCCACCCGCGGATCCGCTCGGCCCAGGCGTCGAGGGCCTCCTCGCCGTAGCCGCTCACGTAGAGGTCGACGTCTCCGTGCAGGCGCACGTAGACGACGGGGCCCTGCGCCTGCTCGAAGCGGGGGAACTTCGAGGCGGAGTCCGCCACCACCAGCCCCACCCCCGCCTCGTCGAGCTGCTGCAGCGCCCCGGGAGCGGCGAACCCGTGGTGGCGGGGCTCGAGGACGTGCACCAGCGGGCGGTCGACGACCTCGCCCGACCACAGCCGGTCGCCGCGCACCTTGTCGTCGTGCTGCTGCGCGAGCTCGAGCGCCTCGCCGGTCGTGCGGGGCAGCAGGTCGAGGAACTCCCCCACCAGCTGCTCGTCCCAGGCCTGGGTGGCCGGCAGCTGCCACAGCACCGGACCCAGCGCGTCACCCAGGCCGAGCAGGCCCTGGGCGAAGAAGTTGGCCAGCGGCACCCGCGGCTCGCGCAGCCGGCGCAGGTGCGTCACGAACCGGCTGCCCTTGACCGAGAACACGAAGCCCTCGGGCACCTCGGCGCGCCACCGCTCCCAGCTGGAGGGCCGCTGCAGGGAGTAGAACGACCCGTTGACCTCGATCGAGGTCAACCGCTCGGCCATGTAGGCCAGCTCGCGCCGCTGCACCAGCCCCGCGGGGTAGAAGTCACCCCGCCAGGCCCGGTAGGTCCAGCCCGAGACCCCGATGCGCACCACGTCCCGTCGTACCCCACGAGCGGCCCCGGGATGCCGGGAGGCACCAGGCTGGCGAAATCCCGCCGACCTCCTCGGGAGTGCCCTCGCCCCGGGCCGGGGTCTGCTTGGATCTCCCCCGTGCAGCAGTCCGACCTCGAGCAGGCGTTCACGGACTACCGTGCCCGGGTCGACGAGATCGCCCGGACGGGCCGCTGGGGCGAGTTCGCCGACCTGTTCACGCAGGACGCGACCTACCGGCGCGCCGGGCATCCCGACGCGGTCGGTCGTGAGGCCATCCGTGGGTGGGTGCTCACCTCGATGACGACCTTCCCGGGGACGATGCTGGACCGGCACGAGGTGGTGTGGCAGTCCTTCGACGCCGCCCACGACCGCGTCGTGTTCGAGCTGCGCAACGTGCTGCGCGACCCGGGGGACGGCTCGGTGCACGCCGCGTGCTCGACGACGCTGCTGCGGCACGGGCACGACGGGTTGTGGTCCTACGCCGAGGACAGCCACAACCCCCTGGCCTACCGCACCATGTGGCGCAGCTGGGGCCGCGCCGCCCTGCGCGCGGGGACCCTCGACACCGACGAGACGACCACCATGACCTACCTGATCGGCGAGAGCGCCGTCGGCGGCGACGCCGCCGCCAGCGGCGTCAGCTGACGCGGACTCCGGCTGCCGCGGGCGCCCTGGACGTCACCAATCAGGCTGCTCCGCCCCGTCGGTCACGTCCACACCGTCGGTCACATCCAACCCGTCGTCGCGGGAGGCCCCGAGGGCGTCGAGCTCACTGCGGACCACGCGGAAGGCCGTCGAGCTGGAGTGGCCCTTGCGGGCGAGCATCCCGACCAGCCGACGCGTGGCGCGGTCGCGGTCGAGGCCGCCGACGGTGCGCAGCCGAGCCTGGACCAGGCGACGGGCCGACGCCTCCTCGGCGTCGCCGTCGACCTCCTCCAGGGCCTCGCGGGCGACCTCGTCGTCGACGCCCTTGCGGCGCAGCTCCTGAGCGAGGGCGCGACGGGCGAGGCCACGTCCACGCTGACGCTGCTCGACCCACTCGCGGGCGAAGGCGGAGTCATCGACCAGCCCGACCTCCTCGAACCGGTCGAGCAGGCGGTGCCCGACGTCGTCGGGCACCCCCTTGCTCGCCAGCTTGTCGGCCAGCTCGGCGCGGGTGCGGGCCCGCCCGGTGAGCTGGTCGAGGAGGATCGTGCGGGCCACCGACTCCGGGTCCGCGTCGGGGCCGGTGTCGAGGTCAGCGGCGGGCTCCCGGCCCCAGCGGTCGCGGGACCTGCTGCGACGTCCGGTCGTCATCGTGGGCACCTTCCCGGGTCAGCGGTGGTGGCGGGCGGTCGTCGTCTCACCGGGTCTCGAGACGCGCTCCCCCACCCCCTCCTACGTCGGGTGCGGGGGTCGCTCCTCGACCTGCCGGCCTGTCAGAAGTCGATGCCGTCGGGGTCGATGCCGGGAGCGTCGGCGGCGAAGGGCTCGGCCGGGGCGTCGACCTGGGGGCCGATGCCGAGCTTCTCGAGGATCTTCTTCTCGATCTCGTTGGCCAGGTCGGGGTTGTCGCGCAGGAAGGTGCGGGCGTTCTCCTTGCCCTGACCGAGCTGGTCACCCTCGTAGGTGTACCAAGCACCGGCCTTGCGGACGAGACCCTCCTCGACACCGACGTCGATGAGGCCACCCTCCCGGCTGATGCCCTTGCCGTACATGATGTCGAACTCGGCCTGCTTGAACGGCGGGGCGACCTTGTTCTTCACGACCTTGACGCGGGTGCGGTTGCCGACCATCTCGGTGCCGTCCTTGAGCGTCTCGATGCGACGCACGTCGAGCCGGACCGAGGAGTAGAACTTCAGCGCGCGACCACCGGTCGTGGTCTCGGGCGAGCCGAACATCACGCCGATCTTCTCGCGCAGCTGGTTGATGAAGATCGCGGTGGTGCCGGAGTTGTTGAGCGCACCGGTCATCTTGCGCAGCGCCTGGCTCATCAGCCGGGCCTGCAGGCCGACGTGGCTGTCGCCCATCTCGCCCTCGATCTCGGCGCGGGGCACCAGGGCCGCCACGGAGTCGATGACGATGAGGTCGAGCGCCCCGGAGCGGATCAGCATGTCGGCGATCTCGAGCGCCTGCTCGCCGGAGTCGGGCTGGGAGACCAGCAGCGCGTCGGTGTCGACCCCGAGGGCCTGGGCGTAGTCGGGGTCGAGCGCGTGCTCGGCGTCGATGAAGGCCACGATGCCGCCGGCCGCCTGGGCGTTGGCCACGGCGTGCAGCGCGACGGTCGTCTTTCCCGAGGACTCCGGACCGTAGATCTCGACCACGCGACCGCGCGGCAGACCACCGAGACCGAGCGCGATGTCGAGCGAGATCGCACCGGTGGGGATGATCTCGAGCGGGGCGCGGGTCTCGTCGCCCAGCCGCATCACCGAGCCCTTGCCGAACTGCTTCTCGATGGACGCCAGCGCGACGTCGAGCGCCTTCTCGCGGTTGTTCGTGGCAGCAGCCATGGGACTTCCTCACCTCTCGTCGCGCCGGGCGGCGCGGGTCGACCTCGTGTCCTGCCAGACGTTAGGCGCGACCACCGACAACGTCGGTGACTGCTGCCGGCCTGTGGAGAACCACGGCGCGACCCCTGCCTGTGGAGTCCCACGGTAGTACGAACACCTGTTCGATGCACGACGCAACACGCCGACCCGCCGAGGTGGCGGGCCGGCGTGCTGGCGGTGCGGTCGAGGTGTCCGGGAAGGCTCCGGGGAGGGTCAGCTCGCCGGGAGGATGCGGTCCGGCGTCGCCGGCACGTAGGGCGAGCTCCCCTCGAGGTAGTCGGCGAACGCGTCGATGTCGAGACCGCCGTAGTAGACGCCCGTCCCGCCCTTGAAGGCCGGGAACCCGTCTCCCCCGTCGGCGAGGAAGTTGTTGGTCACGATGCGGTAGCTCGTGGCCTTGTCGATCGGCACCCCACCCAGGGTGACGCTGCCGTCCACGGGGCCCGTGCTGCCGAGGCGGTACTGGAAGCCCTCGCTGACCTGCAGGACCTTCTTGCCCGACTGGTTGGCCCCGGTGACCTGCTGGGTCAGCACGTCGTAGACCTGCTGACCGGTGAGCGTCATCGAGACCAGGAAGTTGTTGAACGGCTGGACGTCGAAGGCCTCGCCGTAGGTCACCTCGCCCACCTGCTCGCCGTAGGTCTGCTTGTCGCGGGTGAGGTCCGCGCGGATCCCCCCGGGGTTCATGAAGGCGATCACGGGCCTGACGCCCCCGGTCACCACCGAGTCGTCGGCCAGCTGGGCGTCGGCGATGAGGTCGCCCAGGGCGCTCTCTCCGGTGCTGGACGCGGTCCGGGTGACGTCGGCGCCGATCGTGCCGAGGACCCGCGAGGCGATGGGCCGCACCAGCTCCTTGTACTTCGCGATCAGCGCGGTCTGCGCCCGGTCCTTGGGCACGTCGCGCGTCACCTGGAGGTTGGTCCCCTCCACGCTGGCCCGCACGATGTCCTTGCTGGCCTTGTCGTAGGTCAGGTTGGTCTCGGTGACCAGGCGCCCGAAGGACGAGGCCGAGGTGACCAGCCGGTCCTGGCCGGCAGGGTCCTTGACGTCGCACACGTAGGGGTTGTGGGTGTGCCCGGAGACGACCATGTCGATCGCCGGGTCGAGGTTCTTCGCGATCGGCAGGATCGGCGAGGTGTCCTCGAGGCTCCCGCCCTTGGCGCAGGTGTGGTCGTAGGGCGCCGCGACGGAGTAGGGCTTGCCGGCGGCGTCCTTGCCGAGCTGCAGCGGCTTCGGGGTGCCGCCCTGGTGGATCAGCACCACCACCGCGTTGACGCCCTGCTTGCGCAGCACCGGGACCAGCGCGTTGGCCGCCTTGACCTCGTCGTCGAACTCGAGGCCGGCCACGCCGCTGGCGGTGACGATGTCGGGGGTCTCCTCCAGCGTCATGCCGATGAAGCCGATCTTGGCCGCGCCGACCTGCTTCACGGCGTACGGCGGGAGGATCGTCTCGTCGCTCCCGGCGTAGCGCACGTTGGCCGCGAGGTAGTCGAAGTCCGCCCCGGCGAAGGTGCCGGCCGGGCAGGAGTCCTGGTTGTCCTCGCCCGCGCCGTCGTCGAGGCAGCCGCCCCGCGCCATCCGCTGGAGCTCCTGGTAGCCCTCGTCGAACTCGTGGTTGCCCACGGCGCTGACGTCGAGGCCGAGCTTGTTGAGCGACTCCACGGCCGGCTCGTCGTGGAAGGCGGCCGAGAGCAACGGCGAGGCGCCGATGAGGTCGCCGGCGGCCACGGTGAGGCTGTGGGGGTGTCCCTCGCGGGCCTGGGCGAGCCGGGTCGCGAGGTACTCCGCTCCACCCGCGTCGGTGGTCTGCGCGACGGGGGCCTTGGGGTCGGCGAGGGTGTAGCCGGTGGTGTTGCGGCCGCCCGACCCGGACGGGGGCTCGAGGTTGCCGTGGAAGTCGTTGAACGACAGCAGCTGCACCGGCACGTAGCGACCCGGCTTGTCGGGCTTCCCCGGCTTCGCGGGCTTGCCCGGCTTGGCGGGCTTCGTGGGCTTGGCCGGCTTGGCGGCGACCGGGGCCGCGTCGGCGGTCGAGGCGCCGAGACCCAGCGGGGCCAGTGCGCCCAGGGCGACGGCGGCGGACGCGAGGGCGCCGGTCAGGCGCCGCTTCGAGGTGGACATCGACACGTGGGCTCCAGATCCTCCGAGTGGGACCCGGGAACCCTAACCTCGGGCCCGGGCGCGGCGAAGGGTCCGGGACGTCACGGTTCGATGACGTCTGGGCAAACGGGCCCCGGTGCCGGCAACGTCGCCTCGCTCAGCGGTCGCGGGGCGGCAGGCCGAGCTCGGCCCACACCGCCCGCCACACCTCGCGCACGTCCTCGCCGGAGTCCAGCGACTCGGTGACGGTGCGACCGCCCAGCGCGGACAGCACCTGCTGGTCGGCCCAGGTGCGGGCGTACGCCGACCCCAGCGCCGCGTCCATCCGGGTCCAGAACTCGGTGTGCCTCACGCCCGCGATCATGCCGGACGGCCCCGCACCGGCGCCGGACCGGACCCGGTCCTCCCGCGGACCGGGGCGATCGTGTAGACCATGGACCCGTCGGTGCACGAGGAAGGGGACGCGATGTCACTGGGGACGCTGGTGGTCGTGGTGGCCTCGGTCGTGCTGCTCGCCGCCGCCGTGCTGCAGCTGCGCGCCGGCCCGCTCCCCTTCCCGGCCATCATCACCGCGGCGCTGACGTCGTCGCTGTGCTACACCGTCGGCGGTGCGACCGCCGAGGAGTCGACCGCCCCGAGCATCCCGATCGTGATGGGCTCGCTGGTCGGCGTGATGGCGTTGGTGGCGATGGTGGTCTCGCTCGTGCCGCGCACCCCCCAGGCCGACCGGGAGCGACGGGCACCGCTGGTCATCGCGGCGGCGGGGACGATCGTCGGCTCGCTGGGCCTGCTGCTCCACCAGCTCCTCTGACCCGTCCGCGGGCCCGCAGGCTCCACACGAGGGTGCCGACCACGACGACCCCGGCCAGGAGCAACCACCCCGAGGTGTAGTCGCGGTCGAGCAGCGTCGGGTTGTCCGGTCGCGCACCGAACCGACCGAGCACGGGCACCGCGGTCGCCGTGACCGTGAGCAGGACCACCAGGCCGACGGTGACCGCCGTCCAGGTGCGCGACGGGAGCACCCGGCGCAGCGCCAGCGTCGCCAGCACCGTCAGCGGCGCGACGACGGCGTCGTGCAGCACCACGCCGCCGGCCAGCCACAGCAGGGCGTCGAGCAGGTCTGGCCCGTCGAGGTCGAGCAGCAGCAGCCCGCCGTACGCCGCGGCGGCGACGCCCACGGCGCCGACCACCCCCTGCAGCACCCGCTCGCCGCTCGGCGCGGTCCGGGCCACTCAGACCACCTCCACGCGCGAGACCCACTTGGTCTGCATCACACCGGGCCGGTTGGGCGCGATCAGCCGGCAGGGGAAGCCGTGGTCGAGGTCGAGGTCCTCGCCGTGGAGCCGCAGCGCCAGCAGGGTCAGGTCGTCCCGGGCGAAGGCCGGCGGCAGCACCGTGGACCGGAACGAGCCGGACTCCTGCAGCGAGACGACCCGCACCTGGGCGTCCTGCGGGGCGCCGACGCGGTCCAGCAGCTCCGCCAGCCGTACGCCGGACCAGGTGGCCCCGGCGCTCCACCCCTCGACGCAGGCGATGGGCAGCTCGCTGGTGTGCTGCTCGAGCCCGGCCAGCTCGTCGCGGCTCAGGCTGACCTCGCCGTCGGGCCCCGTGACCGTCAGCCGGTAGCCGGTGTCGCGTGCGCTCTCCTCGACGCCCGCGGCGGCGGCCGACTTGTTGACGGGGACGCCCTGGGGGCCCTCCCCCGTGCGGACCGCGAGGACCGAGACCCGGCGCAGCAGCGGCACGGTGCCGCCCGCGTTGGCCAGCACCGCGACGCCTGCGGCCAGGAGCGCGGCACCGAGCACCGTGCGACGACCCGGCCCGGCGCGCTCGGGGAGGTCGGTGTCGACGGGCGAGCCGAAGGCCCGGCGGATGACCGGCAGCTTGACCGCGACGTGCAGCACCAGCGCGCCGATGGCGATCCAGGCCCCGGCGTAGTGGGTGGCGCGGAAGGAGAACGCCCAGGGGTACCACTGCGCGGAGTTGGCGAGGCCGACGACGAGCTGGAACACCGAGGCGGCGACCAGCACCGCGATCGAGAGCCGCTCCAGGCCCGAGAGCAGCAGCGCCCGGACGCCGCCCCGGGGCAGGCCAGCGAACAGCCGCGGGTAGACGCTCCAGAGCTTGACGAGCAGCAGCGGGATCGCCGCGATGCCGCTGAGGACGTGCAGGCCCTGGGTGAGGCGGTAGCCCCACACCGGGCGGGTGGGCGGCAGGAACCAGGGGTCGGGCAGGTAGTACCAGTGGCTGACCAGGCCGGTGAGGAAGCACAGCCCGAAGCACGCGCCGAGCCACACCCCGAGCCGGGCGGTGAGCCGCTCGTCGCGCAGCGGCGAGGTGAACGACGTGTCCCTCGGGACGGGGAGGCGCACGGCCGGGCCTACGGCGTCAGGACGGCGAACCAGCGGCCGTGGTGCTCGCGCAGCCGGCTCACCTGGAGCCCGGCCTTGCGTGCGAGGGGCTCGACGGCGTCCGCGCCGACCTGCGCCCACGGGAAGATCGAGGTGCGGCGGCCCTCGCTGACCAGTCGCGCCTCGTGCGTCTTCAGGCCGGTGCCGGGCGCCTCGAGGTCGACGACGAGACGGCCGCCCGGGCCCAGCAGCTCCGCACACCGACGCAGCAGCGCGTGCGGCTCGCCACCGATGCCGATGTTGCCGTCGGCGAGCAGCACGGTGTCCCAGTGGCCCTCGCCGGGCATGGGGTCGAAGACGTTGCGCCGCAGGGCGGGCACGCCGCGGCGGCGGGCCTGCTCGACGGCCTCGCGGACGATGTCGACGGCGAGCACGGCGTGGCCGCGCTCGCGCAGGTGGGCGCTCATCCGGCCCGGGCCGCAGCCGACGTCCATGGTCGCGCCCTCGCAGTGGCTCAGCACGGCGCGGTCGGCACGGTCGGCGGGTCGCAGCCAGCTGTGGACGGGCAGCAGCTCCTCCTCGGCGTACACGCCCCGGACCGAGCAGGGGATGCCGCGCAGCGCGTCGGCGAAGATCTCGCTGAAGCTGACGTGGGCGTGCCCGTCGGTCAGGGTCTCCGCGGCCAGGCCGTCGGCGCCGGGGTAGAACTCGGCGGTGCTCACGCGGGCACCTCGGTCGCCGGTTCGACGCCCGGGTCGACCGCCGGGTCGACACCGAGCGCGGCGAAGGCGTGGGCGAAGCGGCTCTGCGGTGCGGCCTGGGCCACGGCCGAGGCGTCGTCGAGCTCGTCGACGTCGCGCAGCGCCTCCACCTGGTGGACGTGACCACCGGCTCGGGCCAGCGCGTCGAGCGTGCCGGCTCCTGTGGCGTCGGTGGACATGGGTACCTCCGGGAGATGGACGAGCAGGTGGGGCCCGGCAACGCCGAGCAGCCACCACCCGCCGTCGTGGGCGGGGCCCAGGACCGCGTCGTCCGGGCCGACGAGGAGGTCGGCCGCTGCCTGCAGCGTCTCGACCGGTGCGTGGGGGGTGTCCATCCCGACCTGGACGACGGGGCCGCCGGACACGGCCGCGACGTCGGCGTGGGCCGCGCCGAGCTTCTCGGCCAGGCCGTCGCCGCGCTGGGGGTGCACCTGCCACCCCTCGAGCGCGTCGCGCAGCTCCTGCCCGCGACGGGCCTCGGCGAGGTCGCCGTCGAGCGCGAGGTGCCGACGTCCGGCGGGGTACGCCGCGGCGCACGCCGCCAGCGTGTCGAGCAGCGAGGCGGCCGCCAGCTCGGCCGCGGCCTCCATGCCGATGCTGGCGCCCAGGCGCGTCTTCACGCGGCCGGGCACGGGAGCCTTGGCCACCACGAGCACCACCGCGGGTGCGGCGTCCGTCACCGGGGCGCTCACGTGAGCACCCGCGCGAAGTCGCGGGCGGCACGCACGGTGCCGACCACGGAGCCCGAGACCTTGGACTTCGTGCCGGCGGCGCGCGGGTGGTAGTCGATGTCCTGCTCGCTGAGCCGCCACCCGGCGCGGCCGGCGCGCTGGAGCAGCTCGACGGGGTAGCCGAAGCGACGGTCCTCCACGCCGAGCCCGAGCAGCTGCTCGCGGCGGGCGACCCGCATCGGGGCGATGTCGTGGACGGCGAGGCCGATGCGGCGTCGCAACCACCACAGCACGAGCGCGTTGCCGGCCCGGGCGTGCCAGGGCCAGACCCCGCGCGCGACGGGACGGCGTCGGCCCACGGCCAGGTCGGCACGCCCCTCGCGCACCTCGGTCAGCAGGCCGACCAGCTGGGCGGGATCCATCGACCCGTCGCCGTCGATGATCGCGACGTAGTCGGCGGTCGCCGCCTCGAGCCCGGCGTGCACGGCGGCGCCGTAGCCGGGACGTGGTTCCTGCACGACCGTGGCGCCCAGGCCGCGGGCCACCTCGGCGGTGTCGTCGGTCGACCCGTTGTCCACGACGATGGCGTGGAAGCCGTCGGGGACCAGTGCCAGCAGGGCCGGCAGGGCGGGGGCCTCGTCGCGGCAGGGGATCACCACGTCGCAGACCGCATCGGGGGTCGACATGCTTACACCGTAGGGGGCGACGCCCAGCGAGGACGGCGACTTGCGTGACTGGGGCACGGCGGGTCCGTCGCCGGTCCCGCCTCCCGGAGCGGCCCCGCTCACCGCAGGGGTGCCGTCGCGAACTCCTCGACGCCGGCCTCCGGGGTCACCTGGGCCCGGAAGCCGAGCTCCTGCGCGGCGAGCTCCGGGCTGGCCACGACGTGGCGCACGTCACCGGGTCGGTAGTCCCCGGTCACCTCGGGCGCGGGGCCGTCGGCGGCCTGCGCCAGCAGCTCGGCGACCCGGATGATCGGCACCGGCGACCCCGAGCAGACGTTGTACGCCGCCCACGACTCGGCGTCCCGACCCACCACCGCGTCGATCGAGGCCAGGTTGGCCCGTGCGACGTCGTCGACGTGGACGAAGTCGCGCATCTGCCCGCCGTCCTCGAAGACCCGCGGGGCCTGGCCGTGCTCGAGCGAGCTGCGGAAGATCGCGGCCACGCCGCTGTAGGGGGTGTCGCGGGGCATGCCCGGGCCGTAGACGTTGTGGTAGCGCAGCCCGATCGCCCGCGAGCGCGCCTGGCGCACCCACGCCGAGGTGTAGTGCTCCTGGGCGAGCTTGCTGGCGGCGTAGCTGCTGCGGGGGTCGAGCAGGGCGTCCTCGGGGACGAGCTCCCACGACAGCGCCCGGTCGCACGTCGGGCAGTGGTTCTCGAAGTCGCCGGAGTCGAGGGCGGCACGGCTGCGCACCCCGGGGACCTGGCGACCGTGCTCCTCGCAGGCGTAGCGGCCCTCGCCGTAGACGACCATCGAGCTGGCCACGACCAGCGCGTCCACCCCACGGTCGTGCATCGCGGCCAGGAGCGCCGCGGTGCCGAGGTCGTTGTGGCCGGCGTACAGCGGCAGGTCGGCGACGGTGACGCCGGCACCGACCATGGCGGCCTGGTGGCACACCACGTCGACCCCGTCGAGCAGGTCGGCCCACTGCACGGCGTCGCGGACGTCGAGCCGGTGCAGGTCGTCGGGCACCACGGTGTCCTCGGCGTGCGCCTGCGGGATCACGGCGTCGACGCGGACCACCTCGTCGCCGCGGGAGGTCAGCTGGGCGTCGATGCGGGCGCCGATGAAGCCGAGCGCACCGGTGAGGAGGACCTTCACGCGGACACCGTCCGGCCCGGGCCGGGGAGCTCGAAGGGCAGCTCGACGTCGTCGAGCCACGCCCCGCAGCCGCACCCGGGCTGGCCCTCGGGCAGGCCGGCGACGACCTCGCCGAGCATGGTCTTGAGCCGCCCGATGTGCTTCTCGAACAGCGCGAACACCGCGGCCTGGTCGACCGACTCCTCCGCGCTGACCCCGGCGTCGAGGTCGGTGACGAGGGCGATCGTGGCGTAGCAGAGGCCGAGCTCGCGGGCCAGGACGGCCTCGGGGTGTCCGGTCATGTTGACGACCGTCCAGCCGGCGGCGGCGTAGCTCTGCGACTCCGCGCGGGTGGAGAACCGCGGGCCCTCGATGACGACCATCGTGCCGCCGTCGATCGTGCCCTCCCCCGCGGCCGAGGTCAGCGCCGTGCGCAGCTCGGGGCAGTAGGGGTCGGCGAAGGGAGCGTGGGCGGCGCCGGTCTCGACGTAGGTCTGCACGCGGCGGGTGGTGCGGTCGACGAGCTGGTCGGGCACGACGAGCGTCCCGGGCTGGGTCTCGGGCTGCAGGCCGCCCACCGCGCACGGAGCGAGGATCCGCTCGACGCCGAGCGACCTCAGCGCCCAGAGGTTGGCCCGGTAGGGGATCTGGGTGGGCGGGTAGCGGTGCCCGGCACCGTGGCGCGGCAGGAACGCGACCGGCCGACCGCCGACGTCACCGACCGCGATCGGCGCGGAGGGCTCGCCCCACGGCGTCTCCACCGTCACGGTGGTCGGGTCGTCGAGGAACTCGTAGAACCCGCTGCCGCCGATGACGGCGACGCGCGGCGTCCCGCCGGGGTGCGGAGCGGAGGGGAGGTCGGTCATGGGCGCAGTCTGCCAAGCCCGCCCTCAGCGCGGGTCGTGGCCCTCGGCGAGGTCGCGCAGCGTGAGCAGCTGGCGGCGCGCCATCACCAGGTCGCCGGCCCCGAGCACGGCCTGCCACACCCGGTCGAGGACGACGAGCGGTCGCCGCGGCGGGCCGACCGCGAGGCAGAGCAGCAGGCGGCTCGGCGTACGACGGCCGGGGAGGACCTCGTAGGACATCGCGACCGGGCCGCACACCCGCCGACCCAGCCCCCGGGCCGCGACCACGAGCAGCCGGCCCGACTCGAGCTCGACGACGGGACCGAAGAGCACGCGCTGGCCCAGCTGCAGCCGCTCCGCGCCCGGCGTGAGCGTGCGCGGGCTGCGACGGCCCAGGTTGTCGACCAGGTCGTAGCTGTAGGGAGCGACGCTCAGCTGGCACACCCAGCGCCACGTGGTCGCCGGGTCGGCGTCGACGTCGACCGCGCGGACGAAGTGGCGTCCACCGGCGGGCACGTGCCCGTCGGCGGGGTGGTGCGCCGCTGCCTCGGCCGGGGTGGTCCCCCACGCCGCGATCCGACCCGCGAGTCCCGACGAGCCCACCCAGGCCTCCCCTCAGCCGAGCAGCAGCCGGTCGAGCCGCCGCGAGACCACCAGCATGCCCGCGACCGACAACAGCACGAGGTAGACCACCGAGACGACCGAGGCGGCCGTCACCACCCCGGTGGTCAGCTCGCGGACCAGCACCACGCCGCGGTAGAGCGGGGTGGCCTCGACCACCCAGCCCAACCAGGTCGGGAACGCCTCGATCGGGAAGAAGGTGGCCGAGAACAGGAACAGCGGCAGCGTGGCGAGGGTGACGTACTCGAAGTCCTGCCAGGAGCGCATGTAGGTCGTCAGCGCCATGCCGACGGCGCCGAACGCGAGCCCGATGAGCAGTGCCGCCGGCAGCACCAGCACCGCCCACCAGGAGGCCACCAGCCCCATCACCACCATGATCAGCAGGAACGCCAGCGAGTAGGTGCCGCCGCGCAGCAGCGACCAGGCGAGCTCGCCCCGGGCGATGTCGCGGGTGGTCAGCGGGGTGGCCAGCATCTGCTCGAAGGTCTTGGCGTACTTCAGCTTGAAGAAGAAGTTGAAGGTCGAGTCGAGCAGCGAGCCGTTCATCGCGGCCGCGGCGAGCATGCCGGGCGCCACGAACGCGGCGTACTCGATGGTGCGGCCGTCGACCTCGAAGCCCTGGACCAGCTGGCCGACCCCGACGCCGATGGAGAACAGGTAGAAGACCGGCTCGAGGAAGCCGGACAGGAAGATCCACCAGGCGGAGCGGTAGACGACGTAGTTGCGCTGGACCAGCAGACCCACGGCCCCGAGCGGGCCCAGGCGCCGCGTCTGCGCGGTCGCCGCGGCTGCGGTCAGCGGGCTCACGAGGCGAGCCTCCGGCCGAGGAAGCGCAGCACCAGGACGTAGCCCACGACCGTCAGGGCGGCGAGGTAGCCGACGTGCACCAGCGCCAGGAGCGGGTCGACACGGTCGACGGTGAGCATCCGGGTCAGGTCGACGCCGTGCCACAACGGGGTCAGCCGCGCCAGCGTCGCGAGCGCGGGGTCGAGGTTGTCGACCGGGAAGAACGCCCCGGAGAACAGGAACATCGGGATCATGCCGAGCCGGAAGACCAGCGAGAAGCCCGACTCGTCCTTGAGGTAGGAGGACAGCGCGAAGACCGGGGTGGCGAAGGCCAGCGCGACCAGCAGCTGCACCACCCAGGCCGCCACGGCGCCCCACCAGGTGGCGAACACGCCGAAGGGAGCCACCACGAGGCAGAACACCGCCGAGCTCAGGGCCACCCGGAACACCACGAAGCCGACCTGCGACTGCACCACGTCGCGCACCGACAGCGGCGTGGCCACCATCGCGAAGTAGGTCCGGTGCCACTTCACGCCCGACATCACGGGATAGGTCAGCTCGCCGAAGACCAGCTGCATCGACTGGGCCGCGAGCATGCCCGGGACCACGAAGGCGAGGTAGGTGCTCGCCCCCTCGAGCCGGTCGGGGTCGCCCTCGATGAAGCCGCCGAGCAGCACGCCCATGGCCAGCACGTAGAGGAGCGGCGTCACGAACGAGGAGACGACGCTGCCCTTCCAGGTGCGCTTGTAGACCGTCCACCAGTAGTCGGTCATCCGGGGTGCGAGCGAGCGGGTGGCAGCCATGGCGGTCCTAGTCGACCAGGGTCCGGCCGGTGAGGCGCAGGAAGACGTCCTCCAGCGAGGACCGCCGCACCAGCGACATGGCGGGGTGCAGGCCGCGCCCGTGGACCGCGGCGACCGCGGCCTCGCCGTCGGCGGCGTAGAGCAGCAGCCGGTCGGGCAGCACCTCGACCCGCTCGGCGAGGTCCTCCAGGCGCGGGGCGAGCGCCTCGTGCTCGCCGGTGCCGAAGCGCAGCTCGGCGACCTCGCGCGTGGAGTGCTCGCGGATCAGCGACGAGGGCGACCCCTCGGCCACGACGCGACCGCCGTCCATGACCACGAGGCGGTCGCACAGCTGCTCGGCCTCGTCCATGTAGTGCGTGGTGAGCACCAGGGTGACCCCCTGCTGCTTGAGCCGGAACAGCCGGTCCCACACCACGTGGCGGGCCTGCGGGTCGAGCCCGGTGGTGGGCTCGTCGAGCAGCAGCAGCTCGGGCCGGTTGACCAGGGAACGGGCGATGGTCAGCCGTCGCTTCATGCCACCGGAGAGGTCCTCGACCTTGGACCGGGCCTTCTCGGTGAGCTGCACGAACGCGAGCAGCTCCTCGCACCGCCGGCGCACCTCGGCCCGCGGCAGCCCGAAGTAGCGGCCGTAGATGTAGAGGTTGTCGAAGACGTTGAGCTCGGTGTCGAGGGTGTCCTCCTGGGGACACACGCCGATGCGCGAGCGGATCTCCGGACCGTCGGTGGCCGGGTCGAGTCCCAGGATGCGCAGCTCGCCCCCGCTGACCGGCGACACCGCGGCGACCATCCGCATGGTCGAGGACTTGCCGGCCCCGTTGGGGCCCAGGAAGCCGAACGCCTCGCCACGGTGGACCTCGACGTCGATGCCGCGGACCGCCTCGACCTCGCCGAAGCCCTTGCGCAGGCCACGGGCGCTGATCATCGCCTCGGGTGCGACCGGCTCCTGGGTCACCGGGGCGTCACCGGCTGGTGGCGCGGGCGTAGCGGGCCGAGGCGAGCGGCACGAAGACCAGCAGCACCACGGCCGACCAGATCAGCGTGTAGAGCTCGGGGTTCTGCAGCGCCCACGACGGCGTGGAGAGCCCGCCCCCGGGCGGCACGTTGCCGAAGTTCTCCCGCGCCGCCTGGGTGACCGCCGAGATCGGGTTCCACTCCGCGAAGGTGCGCAGCGGGCCGGGCAGCGTCTCCAGCTGCACGAACGTGTTGGCGATGAAGGTGAGCGGGAAGATGATGATGAAGGAGGCGTTGTTGACCACCTCGGGGCTCGGCACCAGCAACCCGACGAGCGCCATGATCCACGAGATGGCGTAGGCGAAGACGAGCAGCAGCAGGAACCCCACCAGGGCGTGCCAGAAGCCGTCGCGGATGCGCCAGCCGACCGCGAGGCCCGTCAGCGACATCACCACGAGCACGATCACGTTGTTGACCACGTCGGAGAGGGTGCGGCCGAAGAGCACCGCGGACGGCGACATCGGCAGCGTGCGGAACCGGTCGATGATCCCCTTCTGCACGTCCTCGGCGATGCCGGCGCCGGTGATGGTCGAGCCGAAGACCACCGTCTGGGCGAAGATGCCGGCGATCAGGAACTCGCGGTAGGCGCTGCCGTCGCCGCTCTGGTCGATGGCGCCGCCGAAGACGTAGGCGAACAGCAGCACGAACATGATCGGTGAGAGCGTCGTGAAGACCAGCAGGTCGGGCACCCGCTTGACCTTGATGAGGTTGCGCTTGGCGACGACGAAGCCGTCGGAGACGGCGGTGGACAGGCTCATGCGGAGGCCTCCTTCGGGAGCGCGGCGTCGTCCTCGGCGGTCGAGCGCCCGGTCAGGGTGAGGAACACGTCGTCGAGCGTGGGCCGGCGCAGCCCGACGTCGTCGAGCGCCACCCCCTCGCCGTCGAGCAGCCGGAGCGCGTCGGCCAGCCGGGCCGCCCCCCCGGTGACCGGCACCAGCAGGCCGCGCCGCTCCTCCTCGCGCACCACCGGCCCGACGGCCAGCGGGGTCAGCAGCTCCTCGGCCCGGCCCAGCTGGGCGGGGTCGGCCACCGTGACCTGCAACCGCTCGCCACCGACCTGGGCCTTGAGCTCGTCGGCGGTGCCCTCGGCGATCACCCGGCCGTGGTCGACGACGACGATGTTGTCGGCGAGCAGGTCGGCCTCCTCGAGGTACTGGGTGGTGAGCAGCAGCGAGGTGCCGCCGGCCACCAGGCCGCGGATCACCTCCCACATCGAGGTGCGGCTGCGCGGGTCGAGTCCGGTGGTGGGCTCGTCGAGGAACAGCACCGGCGGCCTGGCGACCAGGGCCCCGGCCAGGTCGAGGCGCCGTCGCATGCCGCCGCTGTAGCCCTTGGCGACCCGGTCGCCCGCCTCCTCGAGGTCGAACTCCCGCAGCAGCTCCCGCGCCCGCTCCCGGCTGGCCCGGGCGCCGAGGTGGTAGAGCCGGCCGACCATGTCGAGGTTCTCGAAGCCGGTGAGGTACTCGTCGACCGCGGCGTTCTGGCCCGAGACGCCGATGCTGCGCCGCACCCCGGCCGGGTCGGCGACGACGTCGACCCCCGCGACGCTGGCGGTGCCGGAGTCGGGGCGGACCAGGGTGGTGAGCACCTTGACCGCCGTCGTCTTGCCGGCCCCGTTGGGGCCCAGCACGCCCAGCACCTCCCCCTCGGGCACGCGCAGGGACAAGCCGTCGAGCGCGCGGACCTTCCCGTAGGTCTTGACCAGGCCCTCCGCCAGCACCGCATCCACCATGTTCGTCACCCTCCCAGACACCACCGACAACCGTCGCGCCCCTAACCGACCGCCCCCGGGCCACGGACTCATCGGTCCCGCCCCACCGGGGGCTGTCGGTGGGCTCCGGCAGGATGTCGGGGTGCAGCAGTTCAGCGAACCCACCCGCGCCTGGTTCGCGGCTGCCTTCGCCGCCCCCACGCCCGCCCAGCAGGGCGCCTGGGAGGCCATCTCCGCCGGTCGGCACGCCCTGGTGGTCGCCCCCACGGGCTCGGGCAAGACGCTCTCGGCGTTCCTGTGGTCCATCGACCGGCTGGCCACGACACCGCCCCCCGAGGAGAAGCAGCACCGCTGCCGCGTCCTCTACGTCTCCCCGCTCAAGGCCCTCGCCGTCGACGTCGAGCGCAACCTCCGCGCCCCGCTGGTCGGCATCCGGCAGACGGCCGAGCGGCTCGGCCTGGAGGTGCCGGAGATCCGGGTCGGCGTCCGGTCGGGCGACACCCCGGCCCAGGAGCGGCGACGGATCCAGACCTCGCCCCCCGACATCCTCATCACCACCCCCGAGTCGCTGTTCCTGATGCTGACCTCGCAGGCCCGCGAGGCGCTGCGCGGCGTCGAGACCGTGGTGCTCGACGAGGTGCACGCGGTGGCGGGCACCAAGCGGGGCGCCCACCTGGCGGTCTCGCTCGAGCGCCTCGACGAGCTCCTGGAGCGCCCGGCCCAGCGCATCGGCCTCTCCGCCACGGTCCGCCCCGTCGACGAGGTCGCCCGGTTCCTCGGCGGCGCCGCCCCGGTCGAGGTCGTCGCCCCGCCCTCGGAGAAGCAGTGGGACCTCACCGTCGTGGTCCCGGTCGAGGACATGACCCAGCTCGGCGGCGAGGAGGGCGACGACGGCCCCCGGGCCGGCTCGCTGTGGCCCCACGTCGAGGCGCGGGTGCTCGACCTGGTCGAGCAGCACACCTCGACCATCGTCTTCGCCAACTCCCGGCGGCTGGCCGAGCGGCTCACGGCCCGGCTCAACGAGCTGGCCGCCGAGCGCGCCGGTCTCGACCGCGAGGACGCCGCCCAGGACGGCCCGCCCGCCGAGGTGATGGCCCAGTCCGGCCAGACCGGCGGCTCCGACCCCGCGGCGCCCCTGGTCGCCCGCGCCCACCACGGCTCGGTCTCCAAGGAGCAGCGGGCGATCATCGAGGACGACCTCAAGCGCGGCCGGCTGCCCTGCGTGGTGGCCACCAGCAGCCTCGAGCTCGGCATCGACATGGGCGCCGTCGACCTGGTCGTGCAGGTCGAGTCGCCCCCGTCGGTCGCGAGCGCGCTGCAGCGCGTCGGTCGCGCCGGCCACCAGGTGGGCGAGGTCTCGCGCGGGGTGCTCTTCCCCAAGCACCGCGGTGACCTGGTGCCCTCGGCGGTCGCGGTCGAGCAGATGCGCTCCGGCGGCATCGAGGCGCTCCACGTCCCGGCCAGCCCGCTCGACGTGCTGGCCCAGCAGGTGGTGGCGGCGACGTCGATGGACGCCTGGCCGGCCGACGACCTCTTCGACGTCGTACGCCGCTCGGCACCCTTCGCGACGCTCCCGCGCAGCGCCTACGACGCGACCCTCGACCTGCTCTCGGGCCGCTACCCCAGCGACGAGTTCGCCGAGCTGCGTCCCCGCCTGGTGTGGGACCGCGTCACCGGGGAGCTGACCGGGCGGCCCGGCGCCCAGCGGCTGGCCGTCACCAGCGGCGGCACCATCCCCGACCGCGGCCTGTTCGGCGTCTTCCTCGTCGGCGAGAAGGCCAGCCGGGTGGGCGAGCTCGACGAGGAGATGGTCTACGAGTCGCGGGTCGGCGACGTCTTCACCCTCGGCACGACCAGCTGGCGGATCGAGGACATCACCCACGACCGCGTCCTGGTCGCACCGGCCCCCGGCCAGCCCGGACGGCTGCCGTTCTGGACCGGCGACACCCTGGGCCGTCCGGCCGAGCTCGGCGGGGCCATCGGGGCGTTCACCCGCGAGCTCTCGGCGCTGCCGCGCGAGCAGGCGTTGGCCCGGGTGCGCGGCGCGGGCCTCGACGCGTGGGCCGCCGACAACCTGGTCTCCCTGCTCGAGGAGCAGAAGGAGGTCACCTCGGCGGTCCCCCACGACCAGCAGCTGCTGGTGGAGCGCTTCCGCGACGAGCTCGGCGACTGGCGCATCGTGGTGCACTCCCCCTACGGCACCCCGGTCCACGCGCCGTGGGCGCTGGCCATCAACGCCCGGCTGCGCGAGCGCTACGGCCTCGACGCGCAGGCCATGGCCACCGACGACGGCATCGTGCTGCGCATCCCCGAGACCGACCAGGAGCCCCCCGGGGCCGAGCTGGTGGCCTTCGAGCCCGAGGAGCTCGAGCCGCTGGTCACCACCGAGGTGGGCGGCTCGGCCCTGTTCGCGTCGCGGTTCCGCGAGTGCGCCGCGCGGGCGCTGCTGCTCCCCCGCCGGGACCCGGGACGTCGCGCCCCGCTGTGGCAGCAGCGACAGCGCTCCGCGCAGCTGCTCGAGGTGGCGGCGCGCTACCCGTCGTTCCCGATCATCCTCGAGACCGTCCGCGAGGTGCTGCAGGACGTCTACGACCTGCCCTCGCTGGTGGCCCTGCACCGCCGGATCGCCGACCGTCGGCTGCGACTGGTCGACGTGCAGACCCAGCGTCCGTCGCCGATGGCGCAGTCGTTGCTGTTCGGCTACGTCGCCGCCTTCATGTACGAGGGCGACTCGCCGCTGGCCGAGCGCCGGGCGGCCGCGCTCACCCTCGACCAGGGCCTGCTGGCCGAGCTGCTCGGACGGGCCGAGCTGCGCGAGCTGCTCGACCCCGAGGTGCTCGCCGAGGTCGAGTCCGAGGTGCAGCGGCTGGCCGAGAGCCGACGGGCCAAGGACGCCGAGGGCATCGCCGACCTGCTCCGGCTGCTCGGCCCGCTCGACGCCGACGAGGTGCGCGCGCGCTGCTCCGACCCCGACCAGGTCGACGGCTGGCTGCAGCAGCTGGTGACCGCGCGCCGGGTCGTGCCCGTGCTGATGTCGGGCCAGCAGCGCTTCGCCGTCGTCGAGGACGTCGCCCGGCTGCGCGACGGCCTGGGCGTCCCCGTGCCCCCCGGCGTGCCCGACGTCTTCACCGAGCCGGTCGAGGACCCGCTGGCCGACCTGGTCGGCCGCTACGCCCGCACCCACGGCCCCTTCACCGCCCACGAGGTCGCGGCACGCCTCGGCCTCGGCGTCGCGGTCTGCCACCAGACCCTGGCCCGGCTCGCGGCCCAGGGCCGGGTGATGGAGGGCGAGTTCCGGCCCCAGGGCAGCGGTGCCGAGTGGTGCGACGCCGAGGTGCTGCGGCTGCTGCGCCGCCGCTCGCTCGCCCGGCTGCGACAGGAGGTCGAGCCGGTCGAGCCCGCGGCGCTCGCGCGCTTCGTGCCCGCCTGGCAGCACGTCGTGCCGCCGACGGCGACCGGCCGGCAGAGCCGGTTGCGCGGCCTCGACGGCGTGGTCACGGTGGTCGACCAGCTCGCGGGCTGCGGCGTGCCCGCGAGCGCGCTCGAGACGCTGGTGCTCCCCGCCCGCGTGGCCGACTACAGCCCCGCGATGCTCGACGAGCTGACCTCGACCGGCGAGGTGGTGTGGGCCGGGCACGGCGACCTGCCCGGCGCCGACGGCTGGGTCTCCCTGCACCTCGCCGACGCCGCCCCGCTCACGCTGCCCGACCTCGGCGAGCTCGCGCTCACCCCGGAGCACGAGGCCGTCCTCGACGCCCTGTCCGGGGGCGGCGCCTACTTCTTCCGGCAGCTCGCCACCGCCGCGGGCAGCAGCGACGACAAGGCGCTGACGGCCGCCGTCTGGGGCCTGGTCTGGTCGGGCCGGCTCGGCAACGACACCCTCGCCCCGCTGCGGGTGCTGACCCGCAGCGGCCGCAGCGCCCACCGCGCCCGGCGCACCCCGCCCCGCGTGCGCAGCGCCCGCCCCAGCCGGCCGCGCCTGAGCAGCGCCGCGCTGCGGGCCGCCCCGCCCGACATGGCCGGCCGCTGGTTCCTGCTGCCCGAGCGCGAGACCGACCCGACGCTGCGGGCGCACGCGGTGGCCGAGAGCCTGCTGGAGCGCCACGGCGTGGTCACCCGCGGCGCCGTGGTCAGCGAGCGGACGCCCGGCGGCTTCGCCGGCGCCTACAAGGTGCTGGCGGCGTTCGAGGACACCGGGCGCTGCCGGCGCGGCTACTTCGTGGAGGGGCTGGGCGCCGCCCAGTTCGGCACCGTCGGTGCCATCGACCGGCTGCGGATGCACGGCGACACCCAGCGCGACCGCGACTCCCAGCCGGTGCACGCCGTGGCGCTGGCCGCGACCGACCCGGCCAACCCCTACGGCGCGGCGCTGCCCTGGCCACCGCAGGAGTCCGGCCACCGGCCCGGCCGCAAGGCCGGGGCCCTGGTGGTGCTGGTCGACGGCCACCTCGCCCTCTACGTCGAGCGCGGCGGCAAGACGCTGCTCACCTTCATGGACACCGAGGGCACCGGCGGTGACGACGCTGCGGCGCAGGACCGGCTGGTCGCGGCGGTCACGGCGCTCGGCCGGGCCGTGGGCGACGGGGCGCTGGGCCGGCTGGTCGTCGAGAAGGCCGACGGCGCCAGCATCCACGGCGACGGCTCCGAGCCGCTGCGCCGGGCCATGGAGGCGGCCGGGTTCATCGCCACGCCCCGCGGCCTGCGGGTGCGGGGCTGAGGTCCGGTGCCCGAGGGCGACAGCGTCGTACGCGCCGCGCGACGGCTCGACGAGGGACTGCGCGGCCAGGTGCTCACCCGCTCCGACCTCCGGGTGCCCTCCCTGGCCACCCGTGACCTGCGTGGGGCCACCGTGCTGGGCACCGCGACGCGGGGCAAGCACCTGCTGACCCGCTTCGACTCGGGCCTGACGCTGCACACCCACCTCAAGATGGAGGGCCGCTGGGACGTGCAGCGGCCCGGCGCCCGTTGGCGGCGTCCGTGGCACACCGCCCGGGTCGTGCTCGGCACCGCGACCACCGAGGCGGTCGGCTTCTCGGTGCTGCTCGACCTCGTCCGCACCGAGGCCGAGGACCGGCTGGTGGGCCACCTCGGCCCCGACCTGCTGGGTCCCGACTGGGACGCCGCGACCGCCGTGGCCAACCTGCGCGCGCACCCCGACCGGCCGCTCGTCGAGGCGCTGCTCGACCAGCGGTCGCTGGCCGGCATCGGCAACGTCTTCGCCTGCGAGATCTGCTTCCTCGGCGGCGTCGACCCGCGTGACCCGGTGGCGCTGGTGCCCGACCTCGCCGCGCTCGTCGCGATCGCCCACGAGCAGCTGCTGGCCAACCGCGACCGCCCGTTCCGGGTCACCACCGGCGACCCGCGGGCGCTCCGGGCCGCCCGGGCCCCGCGTTCGGACTACCGCTCGGGGGCCGGTGGGCCGGGCTCGCGCCAGGGACGCCGCTACTGGGTCTACGGCCACCGGGGACCGTGCGCCCGCTGCGGCACCCGGCTGCGGCAGGCCGACCTCGGCCCCGTCGGGCGGGCGCGGCCGACCTACTGGTGCCCGTCCTGCCAGCCCCCACGGCGCGTGACCGGCGCCCAGGTAGGTTCCACCGCGTGACGCAGACCAGCGCCTCCACGTCCGACGCGGCCCCGACCGGTGACGCGCCCCACCGACCGCCCCGCGGCCTGCTCGAGCTGATCGTGTTCGTGGTCGGCACCGCGAGCCTCGGCGCCGAGATCGCCGCCGCCCGGCTGCTGGCCCCCTGGTTCGGCGCCAGCACGATCGTGTGGGCCAACACCATCGCGATCACGCTGGTCTCGCTCTCGGTCGGCTACGCCATCGGTGGCCGGCTGGCCGACCGCAACCCCACGCTGCACGGCCTGGCCCGGTGGGTGCTGGCCTCCAGCGTCTTCTTCGCCGCGGTGCCCTTCCTGGCCGCGCCGTTCCTGCGGCAGTCGGTGCGCGCCTTCTCGGAGTACTCCGGCGGCCTGTTCCTCGGCTCGCTGGTCGGCGTCGGCGCGATGATCGCGGTGCCGGTGCTGATGCTGGGCATCGTCTCTCCCTACGCCGTGCGGCTGAAGGTCGACAGCGTCGAGGACACCGGCAAGACGGCCGGCCGGCTCTACGCCCTCGGCACCATCGGCAGCCTCACCGGCACCTTCGGCGCCACCCTGGCACTGATCCCGCTGGTGGGCAGCCAGCGCACCTTCCTGGTCTTCTCGCTGCTG
Source organism: Marmoricola sp. Leaf446 (assembly GCF_001424755.1). Classification (GTDB taxonomy): domain Bacteria; phylum Actinomycetota; class Actinomycetes; order Propionibacteriales; family Nocardioidaceae; genus Marmoricola. The sequence goes on along the minus strand of NZ_LMRF01000001.1, from coordinate 864,779 downwards.
CTGGCGCTGGTCTCGGTGCCCGCGCTGCGCGGCAGGGTCCGGCTGCTGGGCATCGTGATCGCCGTCGCGATCGCCGTCCTGGTCGCGGTGCCCCCGGGCTCGACCAAGACCGTGACCGACGCCGGCCGGGTGATCGACGAGGCCGAGACGGAGTACCAGTACGCCCGCGTCATCGAGGCCGATGACGGCACCCGCGTGCTGGAGCTCAACGAGGGCCAGGCGATCCACTCGATCTACCGCCCCGACGACTTCCTGTTCGGCGGCTACTGGGACTCGATGCTGGTCGCCGGCTTCGGCGGCGGCAGCGCCCCGCAGAAGATCGTCAACCTCGGCAGCGCGGGCGGCACCGTGGCCCGCGGCCTGACGCACTACTTCCCCGACGTCGAGGTCGACGCCGTGGAGCTCGACGACAGGGTCAGCGAGATCGGCCGCGAGTACTTCGGGATGACCAGCGACCGCATCACCACCCACACCGCCGACGCCCGGCCGTGGCTGCAGCAGAGCGACGAGCGCTTCGACAACATCATGCTCGACGCCTACCGCCAGCCCTACATCCCCTACTACCTGACCACGAAGGAGTTCTTCGAGGTCACCCGTGACCGGCTCAACCCCGGTGGCACGGTCACCGTCAACGTCGGGCACGTCCCCGGCAACGACCAGCTCGAGAAGGTCCTCACCGCGACGATGCGCGCGGTCTACGGCGAGGCCAACGTCTGGCGCGACCCGGTCGACGACACCAACACCGTGCTGCTCGCGACCACCGCCGAGCAGGACCCCCGCGACCAGCTGCGCGCGGCCGACGTGCCCGCGGACGTCCGTCCCGTCGCCGACGACGCGGCCGCACGGCTCGAGCCCGGCCTCGACGGCGGCACCGTCTACACCGACGACCGTGCCCCCGTGGAGTGGCTGATCGACGCCTCCTTCGTGGCCGTCGCCGAGTAGGCCCCACCCCGGTCGGTCTCGCTCCTCGGGGCGGGCTCGCCGTCCGCGCCCGGCATCCGCACAATGTCCGCGTGGAACCCGACGCACTGCCGCCGCCCGAGGACCTGTGGTGGTCCTGGGCCTGCGTGGCGGCGCTCGCCCTCCTGGCCGACGACGCGGGGCACGACGAGCACGTCCTCGACCTGCCCGCGCTGGTGCTGCGCCTGGACCGGGCCGACGGCTCCTGGCTGCGGATGCAGCCCACCCGCGGCGGACGCTGGGTGCTGTGGGGCCGCTCCGCGGACGCCCCCACGGCGCCGCCCGACGCCCGCCGGGGCGCCCCGGACTGGACGCTCAGCGAGGCCACCGACGAGGGCCGCCCGACCTTCGTGTGCTGGTGGGCCCACGAGGAGTGGGACACCAGCACCTCGGTCGAGGACCCGGGCGCGGTGCCGCTGCTGCGGGCCCTGCTCGGCGCCGACCCCGAGCTGTGCGAGGCCGCGCGGTCCGGGCGCGTGACGGACGCCGACCTGCGCCGCCACGCGCCCGCCGACGTCGACGACCTCCGCGTGCTGCAGGCGCTGGACCTCCTGGCCGACGCACGTACGCCGCCCCCGCTGCTCCCGCGCGGCCCGGTGCGCGAGCGGCTGCGCGACCAGCTGCACCGCCAGATGCGCGAGGCCCCCGACCGCGAGCGCGCGCTGATCCAGCAGCCGCCGGCCGTCGTGCGGTGGGCGCAGGTCAGCGGCCCCACCTCCCCCTTCGAGTACGCCGTGATGGCGCGCCGCGACCGGCTGGTCCCGGCCCCCACCAACACCCGGCTGCCCGCCGCGGCCGAGCGCACCCTGGTCACGCTGCTCCACGTGCTGCACCACGACGAGGCGAGCGCTCAGAGCGGGGCGTGGCTCTTCGCCCGGGTGGCCTCCGACGGCGTGGTGGTCGAGTTCGAGCGGGCCTTCGACTCCTACCCGTCCTGGTGGCGGGTGCTGCACCCCGAGCAGGGCCCGGCGCTCGACGACCTCGCGTGGGAGATGGGTCAGCGCCACCCCGACTGGCGCCCGGCCTGGGCGAGCCTGCTGCCCGCCCGCCTCCTGGCGCAGACGCCGCGCGGCCCTAGAGCAGGCGCCGGTCCGAGGCCCACCTCGTGAGCTCGTGGCGCGAGGAGAGCTGCAGCTTGCGCAGCACCGAGGACATGTGGGTCTCGACGGTCTTGGTGGAGATGAACAGCTCGGCCCCGACCTCGCGGTAGGAGTAGCCCCGCGCGATCAGCCGCATCACCTCGCGCTCGCGCTCGGTGAGCCGGTCGAGGTCCTCGTCGACCGCCGCGACCTCGATGGTGCCGGCGAACGCGTCGAGCACGAACCCCGCCAGCCGCGGCGAGAACACCGCGTCACCGGAGGCCACCCGGTCGATGGCGGCGACCAGCTCGGGGCCGGTGATGGTCTTGGTCACGTAGCCGCGCGCGCCGGCCCGGATGGTGCCGATGACGTCCTCGGCGGCGTCGGAGACCGACAGCGCGAGGAAGCGGGTGGGGGCGTCGACGGCGCCCGGCGACGCGGCGTACCGGCGCATCACCTCGGCCCCGCCGCCTCCGGGCAGGTGCACGTCGAGCAGCACCACCGCGGGCCGGTGGGACCGCACCGCGGCGACGGCCTCGTCGACGTCGGCGGCCTCGGCCAGCACGGTGACGCTGCTGCCGAGCTCGGCACGCACACCGGCCCGGAACATCGCGTGGTCGTCGACGATCACGACGGTGTGCCGGCCGGTGGGGACGGGGTGGCTCACGGGGTCGCTCACGGTGCCTCCTGGTACGGGTCGTGCGGGGGACGGGGCATGGCGAGCCGGACCTCGGTGCCGCTGCCGGGGGTGCTGCGGACCTCGGCCCGGCCCCCGTGGCGGGACATCCGCGACTCGATGCTGTGGCGCAGCCCGTGGCGGTCCTCGGGCACGGCGGTGATGTCGAACCCGCGGCCGCGGTCGCGCACGAAGACCTCGATGCAGCGCGGGGTGGTCTCGGCGTAGACGTCCACGGTGGCGGCCCCGGAGTGCCGGGCCGCATTGGCCACCGCCTCGCGGGCGGCCAGCACCAGCGGCCGGTCGGCCTCGGTGAGCGGGGCGTCGCCGACGCAGACCACCTCGACCGGGACGCCGTGCACGTCCTCGACCTCCGCGGCCACGGCGCGCAGCTCGCCGGCCAGGGTGGTCGGGCCGGGCTCGTCGCTCTGGAACAGCCAGGCGCGCAGGTCGCGCTCCTGGGCCCGGGCCAACCGCGACACCGTGGCCGGGTCGGCGGCCGAGCGCTGGATCAGGGCCAGGGTCTGCAGCACCGAGTCGTGCAGGTGCGCGGCCACGTCGGACCTCTCCTCCGAGCGCACCCGCGCCTCGCGCTCCTCGCTCAGGTCGGCCGAGAGCCGCACCAGCCAGGGCCCGAGCACCAGCCCGATGCCGACCATCGCGATCGCGGCGGCCAGGCCGACGTCGAGCGCCACCGACAGGCTGCCCGAGCGCAGCGCGAACACCACGACCGCGACCAGGAGCAGCGAGGTGCCGGCGAGCAGGCGCAGCCACGCGGCCGCTCCCCCGTCGCCGACCAGGGCACGCACCGGGTTGACCCGGCGCCGGTCGTCGCGCCACCGGTCGCGCTGCGCCCGGTCGGCCTGCACCCACAGCACCGACAGGCCGGCGGCCCCGATGACGAGCGGGGCGACCGCGAGCGTGCGGCCGGTGACCAGGGTGAGCAGCAGCAGCACGCCCGCGGCGATGGCCCCGACCGCCACGAGCGGGCCGTGGTCGATCAGCCGGCGGGCACGCCCGCCGCTGCGCCGGCCCTGCCGGGTGGCGGCGTCGAGCCCCGGCGTGCCGCCGGCGCCGTCGCGGCGGGCGGGCAGCACCAGCCACAGCGCGGCGTACAGCACCGCGCCGAAGCCGCCGAGCACCACCAGCGCGAGCATCGCGATCCGCACCCGCGAGACCGGGAGCCGCAGGTGGCGCGCCAGGCCGGCGGCCACGCCGCCCAGCAGGGCCTCGTCGGTCGCCCGGTAGGCGCGGCGCGGCGCCGCCCCGGGGCGGGACCCGGGGTGCGGGGGCAGGACGGTGCTCGTGTCCGGGCTCATGTCCGGTCCATCGTGACACCCCGGGGCCTCCCCCGGCATCGGGAGCGACCCCGGTCCGGCGCCGGGGGTCGACCCCCGGGCACCCGGGGTCGGACCAGGGTCGTCCCCGATGGTGCGGGGGTGCCCGCCCGACCACGATGGTGGACATGGACGACCAGGCAGACCGCCCCACCGAGGGCACCACCCAGACCGACCCCGGCCCCCGGCTCGGCACCGAGCAGGTGCGCGACCTGGGCCGGCTCTCCCGCTCCACCTCCGACCGCTACCTCGCCGGCGTCGCCGGCGGGCTGGGCCGCCACTTCGGCGTCGACCCCACCGTGGTGCGCGTGCTGCTCGCCGTGCTCGCGCTCTTCGGCGGCGCCGGCCTGCTGGTGTACGCCGCGGTGTGGGCGTTCGTGCCCGAGGACGGCCGCGACCGGGCGCCGCTCGAGGTCGGCGCCGAGGGCCGACGGGCGGTGGTGCTGGTCGCCGGGCTGCTCGCGGTGCTGATCGTCCTGGGTACGCCCTTCGCCGGCGACGGCTGGGGCTCGGGCTGGGGAGTCGGCCTCGGCGTACCCGTGCCGCTGCTGCTGCTCGTGCTCGTCGTGGCCGCCCTGGTCAGCAGTGCCCGCCAGCGCCGCGACCGCGAGGACGCGCCGCCGCCCGCCCCGTGGGGCAACGCCCCCACGGCCGACAGCCGCTCCGGCGCGCCGGCCGCACCCGGGGGCGCCCCGACCGCGGCCATGCCCCCGACGCGGTCCTACCCGGCGGGCTTCGCCACCCCGCCCGCGCCGCGGTCGCGGCGTACCGGCCTGGTGCTGTTCTGGCCCACCGTCGCGCTCGTCGCCATCGCGCTCGGCGTGCTCGGCATCCTCGACGTCGGCGACGACGTGCTGCTCTCGGCGTACGCCGCCCTCGCGCTGGCCGTCGTCGCGGTGGCGCTCCTGGTCGGCGCCTTCGTGGGCCGCCCCGGCGGCCTGGTCGCGCTCGGCCTGCTCGCCACCCTGGCGCTCGGGATCACCAGTGCGGTGGACGCCGCGGCCGGCTCCTCGGTCCGCGCCGACGAGACCTACGTCGTCCCGACCGACCCGGGCGCGGTGCGGGCCTCCTACACGAACGGCAACGGGCTGTTCACCCTCGACCTCACCGACGTGGGCGACCCACGGGCGCTCGACGGCCGCCGTGTCGCGGTGCGGATCGCGGCCGGGGAGGCGCGGGTCCTCGTGCCCGAGGGCGTCGCCGTCCGCGTCGACGCCGAGGTGGCGTACGCCGGGAGCATCGACATCGGCGACCGGCACCGCGAGGGCCTCAACCCCGTGCTCGCCGACCGGGTCGGACCCTCGGAGCAGGCCCCCGACGTCCCCGTGCTCGACCTCGAGGTCGACGCCCGGGTCGGCCAGATCACCGTCCAGACCGAGGAGTCCTGATGAGCACCACCTCCCCCGCCACCCACCGGTCCGTCAAGGTCGCCCACCTGGTGATGGCGCTGCTGTTCCTCGGCGTCGTGGCGGTGTGGGCGCTGGTCGCCTCCGACGCCGTGGGCGCCGACCAGGTCGCCTTCCTGGTGCCCGGCGTCCTCGTCGTGGCCGGGGTCCTGGGCCTGCTGGCCAGCGTGGTCAGCGCCCGCAACCGGGCCCGTCGGCCGCAGCCCGACCCGGTGCCGCCGCTGCACGACGACCTGCACGACGACCTGCACGACGACCTGCACGACGACCTGGAGCACACCGCTCCGCTCACCCCCACCCGCACCATCGACGAGGAGTCACGATGACCGAGCAGACCACGCACCCGACCACGTACCCGACCAGCCACCCGACGGACCACCAGCAGCCCGCCCCGCCCTACCGCCGCCTGGTCCGCACCGACGGCCCGCTGGCCGGGGTCTGCGGCGGCGTGGGCGCCTACCTGGGCGTGGACCCCACCGTGGTCCGCGTGCTGGCGGTGCTCGCCATGGTGCTGACGCTGCCCGTCGGCCCGCTCGTCTACCTGGTGCTCTGGGCCGTCGTCCCGCGCGGCTGAGCGCCGGCCGGGCCGGCCGGCTCCTCCGGGACCGCCAACGACCGGGTGATCACGTCGTTGGCGGCTCGCTGGAACCCGGCCACGACGGCCTCCAGGGTCAGCTGCCGCAGCCGCGACATCGTCTGCTCGAAGGCGGCGGTGTCGGCCTCGGAGTGCTCCCGGCCGCGGAACGGCTTGAGCACCCGGTGGCGCAGCACGTCGGTCAGCTCGTCGGCCAGCGCGACCATGTGGCGGTTGATCGCCTCCGAGGCCACCTCGAGGGAGTCCGTCGGGAGGTCGAGGGAGTCGAGCCGGAGCGCCACGTCGAAGGCCGGCAGCAGCTCGAAGCGGTCACCGTCCCGGCGTACGGCGAAGATCTTCTCGAGGCGGTCCAGGTCGTCGTCGCCCAGCGCCCGACCGGCCTGCGCCTCCAGCTGGCGCCGCGTCACCGGCTCGCGCCGGCCCCCGCCCCACGAGGTCAGCATCGCCCGCTGCAGCGCGAGGTCCTCGACGCCCGCGTCGTCGGGCAACCGCCGGAGGTACTGCTCGATCGCGGCCAGCGTGAAGCCGTGGTCCTGCAGGGCCCGCACCAGGTCGAGCCGGGCGCGGTGCTGGGTCGTGTAGTAGGCCATCCGGCCGCGACGGATCGGCGGCGGGATCAGGCCGAGCCCGGCGTAGTACCGCGTGGTGCGCACCGTGGTGCCGGTCGCCGACGCCAGCTCGTCCACGGTGTAGAGCTCGCGGTCCTCCTGCGCGGCTTCGGCCACCGGTTCCTCCTCGCGGTTCGCGGCACCGAGCGGCACCGTCGTGCCCCACTGTGCCAGTCCTGCTGGCAACGTCGCCCACGACACCGCCGGCCGGACGACCGCCCGTCGCTTGATCGTTGACACCGTTGCTGTGACAGTGGTGGTGTCAGCATCCGCCCGACCCGATCCGCTGCGAGGACCCCATGGCCGAGACGTCCGCGTCCCTCTACTCCGACGAGCACGAGGACTTCCGCAAGACCGCGCGCACCTTCTACGAGCGCGAGGTCGTCCCCCACCACGACCAGTGGGAGCGCGACGGCATCGTGCCGCGCGAGCTGTGGACCAAGGCGGGCGAGGCCGGGCTGCTGTGCTTCGACGTCCCGGAGGCCTACGGCGGCCCGGGCGTGCAGGACTTCCGCTACCACGTCATCCTGTCCGAGGAGCAGGCCCGGGCCAACGTCAGCGGGCCCGGGTTCTCGGTGCACAGCGACATCATCGTCCCCTACCTGACCAGCCTCGGCACCGAGGAGCAGAAGCAGCGGTGGCTCCCCGGCTGCGTCTCGGGCGAGACCATCACGTCCATCGCGATGACCGAGCCGGGCGCCGGCAGCGACCTCCAGGGCGTCCGCACCACGGCCGTCGACCAGGGCGACCACTACGTCCTCAACGGCTCCAAGACCTTCATCTCCAACGGCATCAACGCCGACCTCGTCATCGTCGTGGCCCGCACCGACCCCGACGCCGGCCACAAGGGCATCAGCCTGCTCGTCGTGGAGCGCGGCATGGAGGGCTTCGAGCGCGGCCGCAACCTCGACAAGATCGGCCTGCACGCGCAGGACACCGCCGAGCTGTCCTTCACCGACGTGCGGGTGCCGAAGGAGAACCTCCTGGGCCAGGAGGGCGAGGGCTTCATCTACCTGATGATGAACCTCCCCCAGGAGCGGCTGATCATCGCGGCGCAGGCCGTCGCCGCCTGCGAGGCCGTGCTCGCGATGTGCCTGGACTACGCCAAGACCCGCGAGGCGTTCGGCAAGCCGATCGGCAAGTTTCAGCACAACCGGTTCCTCGTGGCCGAGATGGCGACCGAGACCCGGGTCGCCCGCGCGTTCCTCGACGAGTGCCTGCGCAAGCACCTCACCGGCGACCTGACCGCGGTCGACGCCGCCATGGCGAAGTACTGGTGCACCGAGCTGCAGAACAAGCTGGTCAACCAGGGCGTCCAGCTCCACGGCGGCTACGGCTACATGATGGAGTTCCCCATCGCCAAGGCCTACCTCGACAGCCGGATCTCGACGATCTACGGCGGCACGACGGAGATCCAGAAGGAGATCATCGGGCGCAGCCTGGGGCTGTGAGACCCGTCTGAGTGAACACCTGTCGTCTGGTTGAACAAAAAACTGGACGGTTCGTCCACTTGACGGATTCGTGGGCTATGGTGCATGGACGCGCTGCTGTCACGGCAGCGGGAGCCCGGTTGTAGACCTCGACCCGGCACCTGGGGACCCGACGGGTTCTCGCGGCACCCTGTCTCCCGCGGGAGAGCAAGGTCGAGTGGCCTGATGACCACCACTGCTCCACCGCCTTCGGGCGCCGACCGCAGCGCGACGACGCGCACGACGGTCGACGACGCGCGCCCCGACGACGCCACCCCGGCTCCCAGCACCCCGGAGACCCGTGCCGCCCGGCGAGCCGTCGCCCGCAGCAACGCCAGCCAGGCCCGCAACGAGCGCACCCGCGAGCTGTTCACGCTGGCGCTCGCCTCCGAGTCGGTCGTGGAGCGGCAGCAGCTGCTCGACCAGGTGATCGTGCTGCACCTCGAGCTCGCCCACGCCGAGGCCAAGCGCTACCGCTCCCGCGGCGTGCCGCTCGACGACCTGCGCCAGGTGGCCGCGCTCGCGCTGACCAAGGCGACCAACGGCTACGACGTCACCACCGGCCACGACTTCCTGTCCTACGCCGTGCCGACCATCCGCGGCGAGCTGCGCAAGCACTTCCGCGACCACGGCTGGATGATCCGACCGCCGCGCCGCATCCAGGAGCTGCAGGCCCGCATCAACGTGGCCGACGCCGAGCTGGCCAACGAGCTCGGCCGCGCTCCCCTCCCCGCCGAGATCGCTCGCCGGCTCGAGGAGCCGGAGGCGTCGGTCATCGAGGCGCTGGCCAGCGACGGCTGCTTCGTGCCCGCCTCGCTCGACCACCCCGCGGGCGGCGACGGCCTCACGACGCTGGGCGACCTGCTCCCCTTCGACGACCTCGACCACCAGGCCTCCGAGGCCCGGCTGGTGCTGCGCCCGGTGCTGCGGGCGCTCTCCGACCGCGACCGCCAGATCCTGACGATGCGGTTCTACGAGGGCCTCACCCAGCGCGAGATCGCCAGCCGCATCGGCGTCACCCAGATGCAGGTCTCCCGGCTGCTCACCCGCATCCTGGGCCAGCTCCGCTCCGACGTCGGCGACCTCAAGGGCCGCTGAGCCTCCGGGCCGGCCGGATCGATCGGGTCCGCCAGCCACCCTCCTCGGGGAGCGCTACACCGCCACCGCAGCCGTACGCCGCGCGCGCACGGCGAGGGCGGTCTCGGGGTGGTCGCACAGCAGGCCGTCGACCCCGAGGGCGAGCAGGGCCTCGACCTCAAGGTCGGCGTGGCCGTGGCGGCGGGGCGGGCCGGGGACGCGCAGCTCGGCGGGCAGGTGGCGGTTCTCGTTGCGCAGCGTCCAGACCAGCACGTCGAGCCCACGCGACTGCACCCGCTCCACGGCCGGACCGGGGCCGGTGCTGCGGTCGTCGGCGTCCCGGGGCAGCGCGAGCTGCTTGTGCAGGCCGACGCCGGTGGCGTACTCCCCCACCTTGTGCAGCCGGCCGCGCCGCAGCGCCTTGGACTGCCCCTTGTCGACGAGCTGCACCAGGTCGACGTCGACGTCCCGACGCAGCCGGCGCAGCACGTCGGCCTCGAAGGCCATCACGGTCAGCGGCGCGAGCGCGGTGGTGAGCCGGTGGGCTCGCAGCAGGTCGACCAGCGGCTCGTGCAGCGCCAGCCCGAGGCCGGCGAGGTGGGCCGCGTGCTTGAGCTCGACGTGGACGCCGAGGGTGCGACCGGCCCGGGCCGACTCCTCCTCGCGCAGCCGCAGCAGCTCAGCCAGGGTCAGCACCGGCAGCCGGTCGTCGAAGGCAGCGCTCCGCTGACGGCGCCGCGGCCAGCGCTCGCGGGCGCGCAGCGTCCGCAGCTGCGCGAGGTCGAGGTCGTGGACGAACCACCCCTCCTCGACCTGTCCGTCGACGACCTGCCGGCGGCGCAGGTGGGCCAGCTCGGGGTGGTCGGCGACGTCGGTGGTGCCCGAGAGCTCGAGGTCGTGGCGGCACACGAGCACGCCGTCGCGCGTCGCGACGACGTCGGGCTCGACGGAGTCGGCGCCGGAGCGCCAGGCCAGCCGGTACGCCGCCGCGGTGTGCTCGGGGCGGTGCCCGCTGGCGCCGCGGTGGCCGATGACGAGGGGTCCGCTCACGGCCTCCAGGCTCCTCGGCCGAGGTGACGGGACGGCGACGTCGAGGCGAACGCCACGACTACGGTGGCCGTCATGCCCCGACTCGGCACCCTCGACCTCGTCCCCGCGACCTCCCGTCCCGACCTGCTCGCCGATCCCGTACGCCGCGCGCTCGCCGCCTGGCCGCACGCGGACGAGGTCCTGCTGGCCGTGATCGACCCGGCCCTGGCCGACACCGCCGCGATGTCGGAGGCCTACGAGGTCTCCCTGGAGGCGAGCGCCAACTGCGTCGTGGTGATGGGCCGGCGTGCCGGCGAGGAGCGCACCGCAGCATGCATCGTCCGCGCCGACACCCGCGCCGACGTCAACACCGTGGTCAAGAGGCTGCTCGACGTGCGCAAGTGCTCCTTCCTCGACCACGACCGGGCCGTGGCCGAGACCGGCATGGAGCACGGCGGCATCACCCCGGTCGGGCTGCCCGAGGGGTGGCGGCTGCTGCTCGACGAGCGGGTCGTCGACATCGACCAGGCGGTCGTCGGGAGCGGCGTACGCGGGTCCAAGCTGGTGCTGCCCGGCCGGCTCCTCGCCGAGCTGCCCGGCGCCGAGGTCGTCGCCGGCCTGGCCGGCTGACTGGTCCACCCCCGAGCCACCCTGCCGCCTGCTGCCGGGGTAGGTGATGCTGGGGCCCATGGCGAGAGGGACGCACCGGGCGGGCCGGTCACGGCGGTGGCTGCTGCCGGTCGCGGTGCTGCTGCTGTGGGTGTTCGTCGGCGGGCCGCTGAGCAGCTTCGCCGGGCAGCTCGGGTCGATCCAGGAGAACGACAACGCCGCCTTCCTCCCGCAGAGCGCGGAGTCCACGCGTGCCCTGGAGAAGCTGGTGCGGTTCCAGGACGAGGACACGCTGCCGGCCGTCGTGGTCGCCGAGCGCGCCGGCGGCCTGACCGAGCAGGACACCGCCCTCCTCCAGCAGTACGCCGGGGAGCTGGCCGACGTGCCGGGCCTGGCCGCCTCCGGGGTGACCGGGCCGATCCCCTCGACCGACGGCGAGGCCGCCCAGCTGGTGGTCAACCTCGACGCCCGGGACGGCGACGCGCTGCTCGAGACGGTCGGGCTGGTGCGCGACGTCGTCGCCGACCCGCCCGCGGGCCTGACCGTGCTGGTCGGCGGCCAGGGCGGCATCCTCGGCGACTTCATCGAGGCCTTCGGCGCCATCGACGGGATCCTGCTGGTCGTCGCGCTGCTGGTCGTGCTCGTGATCCTGCTGGTCGTCTACCGCACCCCGGTGCTGCCGCTGGTGGTGATCTTCTCCTCGGTGCTCGCCCTCGGGGTCGCCTCGGCGGCGGTCTACGGCCTGGCGCGGGCCGACGTGCTCGACGTCAACGGCCAGAGCCAGGGCATCTTGTTCATCCTCGCGATCGGCGCGGCCACCGACTACTCGCTGCTGGTGGTCTCGCGGTTCCGGGAGGAGCTGCGCGACCACGAGTCGCGCTTCACCGCGATGGGCCGGGCGCTGGCGGCGACCTGGGAGCCGGTGGTGGCCTCCGGGCTCACCGTCGTGCTCGGTCTGCTCTGCCTGCTGCTCTCCGACCTCTCCAGCCTGGCCGGCCTCGGCCCGGTCGGGGCGCTGGGCATCGTGGGCGCCGTGCTGGCCTCGCTCACGCTGCTGCCGGCGATGCTGGTGCTGCTGGGCCGGGTGGCCTTCTGGCCGTTCATGCCGACCCACGGCTCGGAGCACCGCGACGAGCGGGGCGTCTGGGGCCGGGTGGCCCGGCTGGTGGGCCGCCGTGCCCCCGCGGTGGCCGTGGTGACCACGCTGGTGCTGGGGGTGCTGGCGGCCTTCATCACCACCCTCGACGAGGACCCGGTGCCGCAGACCGAGCTGTTCCTGACCGAGGTCGACTCGGTGCGGGCGCAGGAGGTGCTCGACGACCACTTCGAGTCCGACAGCTCCAGCCCGGTGCAGGTCGTCGTCCCGGCCGCGCTGGTGCGCGAGGCCGTCGACCTGCTGCAGGACCACCCCGGCATCGCCCGACCCACCGACCGCACCCCGACCGTGTTCGCGCTGCCCGCCTCGCCCGAGGACCCGACGACGCCCAAGGTCGTCGACGGCGAGGTGGTGGTGCTGGCCACGCTGGACGCCCCCGGCGACTCCGCCGCCGCCACCCGGACGCTGGAGCAGCTGCGCACCGACCTGCACGTGCTCGACGAGGACGTCCTGGTCGGCGGGTCGACGGCGATCCTCGTCGACACCCGCGAGACCACCCAGCGCGACCGCGCGGTGGTGATCCCCGCGATCCTGCTGGTGATCCTCGTCGTGCTCGCCCTGCTGCTGCGCTCGCTGGTCGCGCCGCTGCTGCTGATCCTGGCCAACGTGCTGTCCTTCGGCGCCACCATGGGCGTCAGCGCGCTGGTCTTCGAGCACGTCTTCGACTACCCCGCGAGCGACCCCTCGACCTCGCTGATCGCGTTCGTGTTCCTGGTCGCGCTCGGCATCGACTACTCGATCTTCCTGATGACCCGGGTGCGCGAGGAGTCGCTGCGCCGCGGCACCCGGCCCGGCATCCTCAAGGGCCTGTCGGTCACCGGTGGCGTGATCACCTCGGCCGGCGTGGTGCTCGCCGCCACCTTCACCGCGCTCGGCGTGATCCCGATCCTGTTCCTGGCCCAGATCGCGTTCATCGTCGCCTTCGGCGTGCTGCTCGACGCGCTCGTGGTCCGCTCGCTGCTGGTGCCCGCGCTGTGCCACTGGATCGGACCGCGCACCTGGTGGCCCAGCGGGCTGGCCCGCCGACCCTGACCCCTCTAGGTTCGCTGCGTGAAGATCTCCACGCAGCTGACCTACGCCGGCAACCCCCGCGAGACCGCCGACCGGGTCGCGGGCCTGGAGCAGGCGGGTCTCGACACCATCTGGGTGGCCGAGGCCTACGGCTTCGACGCCGCCACGCTGATGGGCTACCTCGCCGCGCGCACCGAGACCGTCGAGATCGGCTCGGCCATCCTCAACGTCTACTCCCGCACGCCCGCGCTGCTCGCCCAGACCGCCGCCGGGCTCGACAACGTCTCCGGCGGCCGCGCCATCCTCGGGCTCGGCGCCTCGGGCCCGCAGGTGATCGAGGGCTGGCACGGGATGCCCTACCGCGCGCCGGTCGGCCGCACCCGCGAGGTCGTCGACATCGTCCGGGCCGCGCTGCGCCGCGAGGTGCTCCAGCACGACGGCCGCCAGTTCACGCTGCCGCTGCCGCCCGACCAGGGCACCGGCCTCGGCAAGCCGCTGAAGATGCTGACCCACCCCGAGCGCTCCTCGGTGCCGATCTACATCGCGGCGCTGGGGCCGAAGTCGGTCGAGGGCACCGCGGAGTACGCCGACGGCTGGCTGCCGTTCCTCTTCAGCCCCGAGGGCGCCCAGGCGGTGTGGGGCGAGGCCCTGGCCGCCGGCACGGCCAAGCGGCCTGCGGAGCTGGGCCCGCTCGAGGTCGTGGGCGGCGGCATGGTCGCGGTCGGCGACGACGTCAAGCACCTGCTCGACCTCGCCCGCCCCCACACCGCGCTCTACGTCGGCGGCATGGGCGCCCGGGGCAAGAACTTCTACAACGACCTCGTCGGGCAGTACGGCTTCGAGGCCGAGGCCGCCCGCATCCAGGACCTCTACCTCTCGGGCCACAAGCGGGAAGCCGAGGCGGCCGTGCCCCTGGAGCTGCTCGAGCAGACCAACCTGGTGGGGCCCGAGGGCCACGTGCGCGAGCGGCTGGCGGCGTACGCCGAGGCGGGGGTCACCAACCTCAACGTGGTGCCGGTCGACGACGACCCGGCGAGCCTCGTGCGGCGCCTCAAGGAGTGGACGAGCTGAGCGCGCGCCCGCGCTTCGACCTCCAGGCCCACCGCGGCGGGGCCGGGCTCTGGCCGGAGAACTCGCTGATGGCCTTCGACCGGGCCCTGGCGCTCGGCGTGAGCACGCTGGAGTGCGACGTCCACGTGAGCGCCGACGGGGTGCCGCTGCTCTCCCACGAACGCACGTACGCCGGCCACCTGATCGCCCGCCGCACCTGGGACGAGCTCGCGACGCTGCCCTCCTGCGGCCCCGAACCGCTCGCCACGCTCGCCCAGCTCGTCGAGCTGGTGCACGAGCGCGGCGCGGACGTCGGCCTCAACGTCGAGACCAAGTTCGACGTGCTGCACCCCGAGGAGACCGCGCCGCGGGAGCGTTTCGTCGAGGCGGTGGTCGGGCTGCTCACCGACACGGGCGTGGTCGCCCGCACCTCGGTGCAGAGCTTCGACTGGGCGGTGCTGCGGCTCGTCCACGCCGCCGAGCCCGGCCTGCGGCTCAACGCGCTCAGCACCACCGACCGGCTCGAGGTCGACCAGCCGGGCGCCTCGCCGTGGCTGGCCGGGCTCGACATCGACGACTACGGCGACAGCGTGGCCCTGGCCGCGGCCGGCCTCGGCTTCGACGCCCTCTCGCCGAGCCGCAGCAGCCTCACCCCGGCCCTGGTCGCGCAGGCGCACGACGCCGGCCTGCGGGTGCTGCCCTACACCGTCGACGACGCGCCGACGATGCGGCTGCTGGTCGACCTGGGCGTGGACGGCCTGATCACCAACCGGCCCGACGTGCTCCGCCGGGTGATGGCCGAGGCGGGCCTGGAGCTGCCGGTCCCGTCCCCGGGCTAGCCTGATCCGCGATGAGCGCCGACACCGATACCGAGCCCGGCCCCACCCCGCAGCAGGTCCGCCGAGCGCTGGCCCGCGCCGAGCGGGGTGCGGCCCTCGACGTCGCCGAGGCGACGGCGCTGCTGGCCGCCCGCGGCGAGGACCTGGAGCGGCTCTCGACCGTCGCCTCCCGGGTGCGCGACGCGGGCCTGGTGGCTGCCGGCCGCCCCGGCGTCGTGACGTACTCCCCCAAGGTGTTCGTCCCGGTCACCCGGCTGTGCCGCGACCGCTGCCACTACTGCACCTTCGTCACCACGCCCGGGCACCTCGAGCGCGCGGGCGAGGCGCCGTACCTCTCCCCCGACGAGATCCTCGACATCGCCCGGCAGGGCGCCGCCCTGGGCTGCGCCGAGGCGCTGTTCACCCTCGGTGACCGGCCCGAGGACCGCTGGCCCGAGGCCCGCGCCTGGCTCGACGAGCAGGGCTACGACTCGACCCTGGCCTACGTGCGCGCCATGGCCGTGCGGGTGCTGGAGGAGACCGGGCTGCTGCCCCACCTCAACCCCGGGGTGATGTCGTGGGAGGAGATCAACCGGCTCAAGCCCGTCTCCCCCTCGATGGGGATGATGCTCGAGACCACCTCGCGACGGCTGTTCGAGACCAGGGGGCTGGCCCACTTCGGCTCCCCCGACAAGGACCCCGAGGTGCGGCTGCGGGTGCTCGAGGACGCCGGTCGGCTCTCGGTGCCGTTCACCACCGGCATCCTGGTCGGCATCGGCGAGACGCTGACCGAGCGGGCCGAGTCGATCTTCGCCGTACGCCGCGTCGCCCGCCGCTCCGGCCACGTGCAGGAGGTGATCGTCCAGAACTTCCGCGCCAAGCCGGACACCGCGATGCGCCACACCGACGACCTCGGGCTGCAGGAGTACCTCGCGGCGCTGGCCACCGCCCGCGTCGTGCTCGGCCCGAAGGTCCGGCTGCAGGCCCCGCCCAACCTGGTCGACCTCGAGGAGTGCCGCGCCCTGCTGGCCGCAGGCGTCGACGACTGGGGCGGCGTCTCCCCGCTCACCCCCGACCACGTCAACCCCGAGCGGCCCTGGCCCTCGCTCGACCGGCTCCGCGAGGTCACCGCCGCCGCCGGGCTGTCGCTGCGCGCCCGACTGACGGTGCACCCGGAGTACGTCGTGGCCGGCGAGCCCTGGATCGACCCCCGCGTCTCGGCCCACGTCGCGGCGCTGGCCGACGACGACGGCCTGCTGCGCAGCGGCGTACGCCCCGTCGGCCTGCCGTGGCAGGAGCCCGACGGCGGCTTCGCCGGCGTCGGCCGCACCGACCTCCACGCCGCCGTCGACACCACCGGCCGCACCGACGACCGCCGCTCCGACTTCGACGAGGTCTACGGCGACTGGGACGAGCTGCGTGACCAGGTCGCCGCCGGGGTAGTCCGAGACGAAAAGCACCGCTCGGGCGCCGATGGCGGTGCTCTTCGTCTCGGACTACCCGGGCGTACGCCGGGCGCCGACGCCCTCCGCGCCGCCGAGACCGACCCGGGCAACCTCTCCGACGAGCACGCTCTGACCCTGATGACCGCCGAGGGCGACCTGCTCGACCAGGTCTGCCGGCTGGCCGACGACCTGCGCCGCGAGACCGTGGGCGACGACGTGACGTACGTCGTCAACCGCAACATCAACTTCACCAACGTCTGCTACGTCGGCTGCCGGTTCTGCGCGTTCGCGCAGCGGCGCACCGACGCCGACGCCTACTCGCTGTCGCTGGACCAGGTCGCCGACCGGGCCGAGGAGGCGTGGGGCCTGGGCGCCACCGAGGTCTGCATGCAGGGCGGGATCGACCCCGAGCTGCCCGGGACGGCGTACTTCGACCTCGCGGCCGCGGTGAAGCAGCGCGTGCCCCAGATGCACGTCCACGCCTTCTCGCCGATGGAGATCGTCAACGGGTCCTCGCGCACGGGCCTGTCGTTCGAGGACTTCCTGATCAAGGCGCGCGAGTCGGGGCTGGACACCATCCCCGGCACGGCCGCGGAGATCCTCGACGACGACGTCCGCTGGGTGCTGACCAAGGGCAAGCTGCCGACCCGCACCTGGGTGGAGGTGATCAGCACCGCCCACCGCGTGGGCATCCCCACGACCAGCACGATGATGTACGGCCACGTCGACAACCCCCGTCACTGGGTCAACCACCTGCGCGTCCTCTCCCGCATCCAGGACGAGTCGCTGGCCGCGGGGACGACCGGGTTCACCGAGTTCGTGCCGCTGCCGTTCGTGCACACCAGCGCCCCGATCTACCTCGCCGGCGTCGCCCGCCCCGGCCCGACCCTGCGCGACAACCTGGCCGTCCACGCGATGGCCCGGATCCTGCTGCACGGCCGCATCGAGAACATCCAGACCAGCTGGGTCAAGCTCGGCGTCGAGGGCACCCGCGCGATGCTCCGGGCCGGCGCCAACGACCTCGGCGGCACCCTGATGGAGGAGACCATCTCGCGGATGGCCGGCTCCGAGCACGGCTCGGCGAAGACCGTCGCCGAGCTCGAGGAGATCGGGTCGGGCATCGGCCGTCCGGTCCGACAGCGCGGCACGACCTACGCCTGAGGTGGCCGCCCCGTCGGCCGGCCCCCGACATGCGAATGTGGCCGGTGGGACGGGCGTGGCTCGCACGAGTCGCTCCCACCACATTCGCAGGTCGGGCGTACCCCGCATACCCGCCACCCTTGACTTAGTTCAGGAGTCGTATAAATTAGCCGCATGCCTCTGGTCCTCGGTGTCGACTCCTCCACCCAGTCCACGAAGGCGCTGCTCGTCGACGCCGACAGCGGCGAGGTGGTGGAGCAGCGGGCGGCCCGCCACCCCGACGGCACCGCCGTCGACCCGCGGCGCTGGCTGGAGGCGTTCGACGAGGCGGCCGGACCGCTGCTGGAGCGCGCCGACGCGGTCGCCATCGGCGGTCAGCAGCACGGCTCGGTGGTGCTCGACGCCGCCGGCGACCCCGTCCACGACGCGCTGCTGTGGAACGACATGCGCAGCGCCGGCGCCGCCGCCGACCTGGTCGAGGAGCTCGGCGGGCCGCAGGCCAGCGCCGACCTGACCGGCTCGGTGCTCAACGCCTCGATCACGGTGACCAAGCTGCGCTGGATGCGTGACCACGCCGCCGACGCGCTGGGCCGGGCCCACCGGGTGCTGCTCCCCCACGACTACCTGACCTGGCACCTCGCCGGGCGGCCCGAGGAGGCCACCACCGACCGCGGCGACGCCTCGGGCACGGGCTACTTCTCGCCGCACACCGACGACTGGATGCCCGAGGTGCTCGAGCGCGCCGCCGGCCGCTCGCTCGTGCTGCCGCGGATCGCCGAGCCCGCCGAGGTCGTCGGCCACCACGGTCGCGCCGTGATCGCCCCGGGCACCGGCGACAACATGGCCGCCGCCCTCGGGCTGGGGCTCAAGCAGGGCGACGCCGGCGTCTCGATCGGCACCTCCGGCGTGGTCTCGATGGTCGCCGCGGGCCCGTCGGCCGACGGCACCGGCATGGTCGCCGGCTTCGCCGACGCGACCGGTCGCTTCCTGCCGCTGGCCTGCACCGTCAACGCCGCCCGCATCCTCGACCTCGGCGCCCGGCTGCTCGGCGTCGACCACGCCGGCCTCGCCGAGCTGGCCCTGGCCTCGGTGCCCGGCGCCCACGGCCTGACCCTGCTGCCCTACCTCGACGGCGAGCGCACCCCGGCCCGTCCCGACGCCGCCGGCACGCTCCACGGCCTCACCAGCGCCACCACCCGCGAGGACCTCGCCCGCGCCCACGTCGAGGGCCTGCTGCTCAGCCTCGCCGACGCCCTGGCCGCCATGGACGCCATGTCCGACGCCTCCCCCGCCCGCGCCCTGCTCATCGGCGGGGCCGCCCGCAACCCGGCCGTCCGGGCCCTCGCGCCGGCCGTGCTCGGGCTGCCCGTCGCCCTGCCCGACCCCGGGGAGTACGTCGCCCTGGGCGCCGCCCGCCAGGCCGCCTGGACGCTCCTCGGCACCGAGACGCCCCCCGACTGGCCGGTCCCGGCCACCGAGCTCGACGGCCCCGAGGACGGCCCCGACGCCGGCGAGCTGCGCGCGGCGTACGCCGACCTGCGCGAGCGCACCGCCGGCTGGTCCACCCCCTCCTGACGCCCCACCCCTCCGCCAGCCCCACCAGAGAGGCACCACCATGACCGACCTCACCCCGCGCCCCGAGGACAAGTTCTCCTTCGGGCTCTGGACCGTGCAGTACCCCGGCCGCGACCCCTTCGGCGAGCCCACCCGCCCCGCCATGGACCCCGTCCGCGCGGTCGAGAAGCTGGCCGAGATCGGTGCCTACGGCGTGAACTTCCACGACGACGACGTGGTGCCGTTCGGCTCCTCGGACTCCGAGCGCGAGAAGATCCTCGACGGCTTCAAGAAGTCGCTGGCCGACACCGGCCTGGTCGTCACCACCGCGACCACCAACCTCTTCGGCCACCCCGTCTTCAAGGACGGCGCCTTCACCTCCAACCTGCGCGACGTACGCCGGTTCGCGCTCCAGAAGACGATGCGCAACATCGACCTGGCCGCCGAGCTGGGCGCCAAGGTCTACGTCGCCTGGGGCGGCCGCGAGGGTGCGGAGTCGCAGGCGTCCAAGGACGTCATGGTCGCGCTCGACCGCTACAAGGAGGCCTTCGACCTGCTGGGCGACTACGTCACCGAGAAGGGCTACGACCTCAAGTTCGCCATCGAGCCCAAGCCCAACGAGCCCCGCGGCGACATCCTGCTGCCCACCGTCGGCCACGCGCTGGCCTTCATCGAGCGCCTCGAGCGCCCCGAGCTGGTCGGGGTCAACCCCGAGATCGGGCACGAGGAGATGGCCGGCATGAACGCCGCCGCCGGCTACGCCCAGGCGATGTGGCAGGGCAAGCTGTTCCACATCGACCTCAACGGCCAGAACGGCCCGAAGTACGACCAGGACCTCCGCTTCGGCGCCGGCAACGTCCGCGGCGCCTTCTGGATCGTCGACACCCTGCTCGCGGGCGGCTACGACGGGCCGGTCCACTTCGACTTCAAGACCCCGCGCACCGAGGACGACAAGGGTGTCTGGGTCTCGGCCGCCGGGTGCATGCGCAACTACCTGATCCTGCGCGAGAAGGCCCGGGCGTTCCGCGCCGACCCCGAGGTCCAGGCGGCGCTCGAGGCCTCCCACCTGCCCGAGCTCGCCGTGCCGACGCTGGCCGAGGGCGAGACCTGGCAGAGCATCGTCGACGCCCCGGCGCCCGACGTGGAGGCCATCGGCGCGCGCGGCATGGCCTTCGAGCGGCTCGACCAGCTCGCGCTGGAGCACCTCTACGGCATCCGCTGACCGTGCCCCTCGACCCGCGGCCGGCCGGTCCCCGCACCCAGGGACCGGCCGCCACCGACGAGGTACGCCGCCGCAACACCGCCGTGCTGCTGCGGCTGCTGCGTGACGGCTCCGCCCGGAGCCGGGCCGACCTGGCCCGTCTCTCGGGGCTGGCCAAGGCCACCGTCGGGGCCATCGTCGGCGACCTCGAGGAGCTCGGCGTCATCCTCGAGGCGCCGGCGGCCCGCGACGAGCCCGGCCGCGGGCGCCCCGGCACCCTGGTCAGGCTCGACGG
This sequence comes from Marmoricola sp. Leaf446, assembly GCF_001424755.1. Taxonomy (GTDB): domain Bacteria; phylum Actinomycetota; class Actinomycetes; order Propionibacteriales; family Nocardioidaceae; genus Marmoricola. The sequence goes on along the minus strand of NZ_LMRF01000001.1, from coordinate 844,264 downwards.
ACGCCGGCACGCGGGCATCGGCATCGAGGTCAACGTCGACTACGTCGCCGTCACCGTCCTCGACCTGACCGGCGCCGAGCTGTGGTTCGAGCGCACCGCCTGGGGCGCCGGGCCCCCCGGCACCGAGCAGGTGCTCCGGCTCGCGCGCGAGCACCTCGACCGGCTGCACGCCACCGGAGCGAGCGCGCTGGGCCTCACGGTGGCCGTGCCCGGGCTGATCGACCGCTCGCTCGGGCAGGTCGTCGACGCCCCCAACCTGGGCTGGCACGCCGAGCCCCTCGCCGACCGCCTCGCCGCCGGCCTGTCCTCCCCCGGCCTCGTCGTGGCGGTGGACAACGACGCCAACTGCGCCGCACGGGCCGAGAGCCTGCAGGGCGTGGCCGTCGGCGAGACCGACCTCGTCTACCTCACCGGCACCGTCGGGCTGGGCGCCGGCGTCATCGCCGGCGGCGAGGTGCTGCGCGGCAGCCGCGGCCTGGCCGGCGAGGTCGGCCACCTCCGCGTCGGCACCGACCAGCCCTGCGCGTGCGGCCGCACCGGGTGCTGGGAGGCGCTGGCCGGTCAGCGCGGCCTCGTGGCCGCCACCGGGCTCGAGGTCGCCGCGGGCGAGGACCCCGTGGCGTACGCCGCCCGCGTCGCCGCCCTGCCCGACGCCGCGACCCTGCTGGAGCCGGTCGTGGCCGCGATGGTCCGCGGCGTCACCGGCCTCGCGCTCGGCCTCGACCCCGCCGTCGTGGTGCTCGGCGGCGCCTTCGTGCCGCTCGCCGACGTGCTCGTCCCCGCGCTCGAGCAGGCCCTCGGCGCCGGCTTCACCGGCCCCGGTACCCGCGTCGCCCCCAGCAGCCTCGGCCTCCACGCCGCCTCCGTCGGCGCCGCCCTCGACGCCCTCGACGCGACGTACGCCGGGCGGCGTTCGCTCCCCCGCGCGGGCTGAACGGGGCTGCTGGTTCCCCGGACGTCCGGGGAATCTGGTGCCTGGCAGGTGTTGCGACGCCCGCCGAGCGCCAGAAAAGCCTGCCGAGCACGTACGCCGACCGGCGCCTGCCGAGCACGTACGCCGACCGGCGCCTGCCGACCACGCACCGACCCGGCCGACCACCCGGCCGACGACCCCACCCCCACCCGAGCGACGACCAGTTCGCCACCCCGACGACGGATCCACGCCTGACCGCACGACGCCCGACCGCGAACTGATCGTCGTTCGGGCGAACGGGCCGGCTCAGACCCCGAGCACCGCCGTGAGCGCACCCTCGGCCCGGGCGAGCGAGCCGACGGGGTCGGCCAGCAGGTCGGTGAAGGCCAGCTCGGCGGCGCCGACGATGACCGAGTCGCCGGCCAGCCAGGGCAGCACGATGCTGGCCTCGCGGGCGGGGGCCTCCAGGGCCCACGCCTCGAAGGCGTCGAGGACGTCGTCGCGCACGAGCGGGTAGACCCACCGCAGCACGCCGCCGAGGATGACCACCTCGGGGTTGAAGACGTTGACCAGCCCGCCGAGGCCGACGCCGAGCGAGTGCGCGAGCCGGCGCAGCGCGGGCGGGACGGGCTGGCCGGGACGGAGGTACTGCTCGAGCTCGTCCATCCGGTCGGGCGGGCAGCCGACCGCCTCGGCGACGGCGTGGGAGCCGATCTCGGTCTCCCAGCAGCCGGTGTTGCCGCAGCGGCACCGGGCCGAGCCGTTGTCGAAGCGCTGGTGGCCGACCTCGCCGGCGTACCCGCTCGCTCCGCGCATCGGCAGGCCCTCGACGATGACGCCGCCACCGACGCCCACGTCGCACGACAGGAAGACGACGTGGGAGAGGTGGCGCCCGGCGCCGCGGATGTGCTCGGCCACGGCGCCCAGCTCGGCGTCGTTGCCGAGCCGGACCGGCACCTTCAGGCCGATCCGGCTGGCCAGCATCGGCGTCAGCGAGACGTCGCTCCAGCCCAGGTTGGGCGCGAACCGCACCAGCCCCGTCGCGTCGTTGACGACACCCGGGACGGCGACGCCGATGCCGACCAGCCGCGACCCGGGCGAGGCCGAGGCCAGCAGCTCGCGCAGCATGTCGACGACGAGGTCGACCACCACGTCGGGGTCGGGCGAGGCGGGGGTGGGGCGCGAGATCCGGTCGAGCACCCCGCCGCCGAGGCCCACCCGGGCCACGTCGAGGGTGTCGACGCCGAGCTCGGCGGCGAGCACGTGCACCGAGTCGGGGTCGGGGTTGACGTCGAGCGAGGGCCGCCCGGCCCCGGCGCGGGTGCCGCCCAGCTCGGGGGTCGACTGGTGCACCACCCCCAGCTCGTCGAGCTCGCGCACGAGGTCGCCGATGGTGGAGCGGTTGAGCCCCATCCGCTCGGTCAGCTGGGCGCGCGAGACCCCACCGGAGTGGTGCACGTGACCCAGGAGGGTGGCCAGGTTGTGTCGGCGTACGGCCTCCTGGTTGGTGCCGGTCCCGCGTCGTCGCGACGCGGGCACGGCCTAGGTCCCCGTGGCCGAGCGGCGGCGGCGCGAGATCGCGTCGACGGACGCGGCGAGCAGCAGCACCGTGCCGGTGATGATGTAGTTGATGTACGCCGCCTGGTTGAGCAGGCCGAGCCCGTTGTCGATCGTGGCGATCACCAGACCACCGATGACGGCGTCGCGGATCCTGCCCTTGCCGCCGAACAGGCTGGTGCCGCCGATGACGGCCGCGCCGACGGCGTAGAGCAGCACGTTGCCGCCACCCGAGCCGGGCGAGACCTTGCCGTCGTACGACGCGGTGATGATGCCGCTGATCGCCGCCATCGTGGAGCAGATGACGAAGGCGGAGATCCGCAGCCGGTCGACGTCGATGCCGGCCCGGCGGGCGGCCTCGGTGTTGCCGCCGACGGCGTACATGTGGCGGCCGTAGCCGGTGCGGCTGAAGACGAAGGTCCAGAAGATCAGCAGCGCGCCGACCACGAACACGGCGTAGGGGATGCCGGCGATGACGAAGCTGGGCACGCGGCTGCGGTTGCCCGACAGGATCGAGGCGACCAGGAAGATGATGATCACGAGGGCGCCGAACTTGACCGCCACCAGCGACGTCGGCGGACGCTGCAGGTTCTTCGCCGCGAGCCGGCGCTGACGCAGGAAGAGCAGCGCGCCGTAGAGCGCGAGCAGGGCCCCTACCAGGATCCAGCCGAGCACGACCGGCATCGACTTGATGGTGATGGCGCGCAGCACCTCGTCGCGCACGGGCACCGAGCCGCCGAGGCCGATCAGCTTGAGGATGACGCCCTGCAGGCCCAGGAAGAAGGCCAGGGTGACCACGAACGAGGGGATGCCGAGCTTGGCCACGAGCAGGCCGATGACGAGGCCGACGAGGGCGCCGACGGCCAGGCCGATCAGCACCGCGACGGGCCAGGGCAGGTCCTGGCGCTCGATCGCGACGGCGGTGAAGCCGGCCGACATGCCTCCGGTGACACCGGCCGACAGGTCGATCTCGCCGAGCAGCAGCACCGGGATCAGGCCCATGGCGAGGACCGAGATGGCCGAGGCCTGGGTGAACAGGTTGGCGATGTTGAGCGCGCTGGTGAAGGAGTCGGGGCGCAGCGCGGAGAAGACCGCGAACAGCACCACGAGGCCGAGGACGGCCGGGAGGGCTCCCATGTCGCCGCCGCGGAGGCGGTCGCGGTAGTCGCGGAACGACTCGCCCAGCGAGGCGCTGGCCTTGTCGTTGGCGAAGTCGACCGCGGCGAGCGAGGGGCCGGGCTCCCCGCCCGGGGCGGGGGTGGTCTGGTCGGTGCGTGTGGTCACGGGAGGCTCCTCAGGCCGACTCGGCCGCGGTCGCGGCAGGGATTCCGATGTCGCCCGAGCGGCCGGCGGTGATCAGCTCGACGATCTGGCTGTGGTTGGTCTCGGCGGCCGGGATGTCGGCGGCCACGCGACCGAGGTAGAGCGCGGTGATGCGGTCGGACACCTCGAGGACGTCGACCATGTTGTGGGAGATCAGCACGACCCCGAGGCCGGCGTCGGCGAGGCGCCTCACGAGGTCGAGGACCTGGCGGGTCTGGGCGACGCCGAGGGCCGCGGTGGGCTCGTCGAGCAGCACCACCTTGGAGTTCCACAGCACCGCCTTGGCGATGGCCACGGTCTGGCGCTGGCCGCCGGAGAGCGAGGCGACGCTCTGGCGCACCGACTTCACGGTGCGCACCGAGAGCGAGGCGAGGGTGCTGCGGGCGCGCTCCTCCATGCCGAGCTCGTCGAGCATGACGCCGTTCTTGGCCTCACGGCCGAGGAACATGTTCTGGACGATGTCGAGGTTGTCGCACAGCGCGAGGTCCTGGTAGACGACCTCGATGCCCAGCGCCGAGGCGTCCTTGGGGCTGGTGATGCTGACCTGCTGCCCGTCGAAGCGGAACTCGCCGGAGTCGGCGCGGTAGATGCCGGCGATGGTCTTGACCAGCGTCGACTTGCCGGCGCCGTTGTCGCCGACGAGCGCGGTGACCTGGCCGGGGTAGACCTTGAAGTCCACGTCGTGGAGGACCTGCACGGGTCCGAAGCTCTTGTTCACTCCACGCAGCTCGAGCAGGGGGTCGGTCATCAGGTCTCCAAGGCACTGGGTCACGGGTGGTGCGGTTGCCGGGTGGTGCGGTGCTGCGTCGTACGACGGAGCAGGGGGCGGGCCCGGTCCCCCGGAGGAGACCGGGCCCGCGTCGCTGCGAGGCGACCAGGATCAGGAGATCCCGGCCTCCTCGCACTCCTTCTCGAAGCCCTTGCAGACGTCGGCGGCGGTGGCGCCACCGTCGTCGATGACCGCCTTGACGTTCTCCTTGGTCACCGAGACCGGGTCGAGCAGCACCGCGGGGACGTCGCGGCCGCCCTCGGTGTCCTTGACCGAGCCGTCGGCCTTGGGCTCCTCGCCCTGGGCCAGGCCGATGGCGAGGTCGGCCAGCGCGCCGGCCTCCTGCGTGGCGGACTTGTAGACCGTCATGCACTGGGTGCCGGCGAGGATGTCCTGTAGGCCCTGGACGGTCGCGTCCTGACCGGTGACCGGCACCTTCCCGGCGACACCGTTCTTCTGCAGGATCGAGATGGCCGAGCCGCCGAGGCCGTCGTTGGCGGCGAGGACGCCGTCGATCTTGCCGTCGTTCTCGGTGTACATCTGCTCGAAGATCTTCGTGGCCTGGGTGTTGTCCCAGCCCGGCACGGCCTGCTCGGCGACGACCTTGTAGTTGCTGTTGGCGTCGAGGACCTTGTGCGCGCCCTTGGAGAACGAGGTCGCGTTGGAGTCGTCGGGCGAGCCGTTGAGGTAGGCGATGTTGGCCTTGGTGTCGGCGCCGAGGCAGTCCTCGAGGCCCTGGCCCTGCAGCTCACCGACCTTCTCGTTGTCGTAGGAGACGTAGTAGGACGCCGAGCCGCCGAGGGTGAGGCGGTCGTAGTCGATGGTGGCGATGCCCTGGTTCTTGGCCTTCTCCTCGATGGCCGCACCCGAGGCGTTGTCCAGGTTGACGATGGCCAGGACGGTGACGCCGCTGGTGATCATCGAGTCGGCGATCTTGGCCATCTGGCTGGAGTCGCCCTGCGCGTTCTGGATCTCGTAGTCGACGCCGGCCTTCTTGAAGGCCGCCTCCAGCGCCGGACGGTCCGCGCTCTCCCACCGCACCGAGGACTCGGTGTCGGGCAGGATCACACCGATCTTGGCGTCGGCGGCCGCACCGCTCCCGCCGCCGTCACCGCCGCCACTGTCGCCGCTGCTGCCACAGGCGCTCAGGGTCAGGGTCAGCCCGAGGGCTCCCACCGCAAGTACTCCAGGCATCCGCTTCACGCAGACCGCCTCCTCTTCGTCGAGTCAGGGGTTGTCTCCGGCGTCCGCCCGCAATGGTCCGAGGCTCGTCGCCGCCTGGCCGGAGTCGTATATGTTGGTCGGCACAACGTAACGGCCGTCACATCCGCGGTCTAGTAGGTGCGGACAACAAATCCGTGGCGTGTCGTCGCGGTCTAGACAACAGCCGCACGGGCTCCTCGCGAACCCGGACAGAAGCCGCGAACCTCTCGTAACCTGACGGAGTGGTACGACGCTCGCTCGGGGTCCTGCTGACGCTGGTGACCCTCCTAGCCACCGCCGCGTGCAGCGGCGGCGACTCCCCCGACCCCGCAGCCAGGGCGGCCATCGACGCCGGCAGCGACTGGTCTCCGGCGCCGCGCACCGTCGGCGAGCTCGACGTGCTCGCGACCGCCGGGGCCGACGGCCTCGCGCTGCACACCGCCTCGGGAGAGAAGACCTTCCTGCCCGGCATCAACCTGGGCAGCACCACGCCCGGCCACCAGCCCGGCGAGATCGACCACCTCGACGCGGCGACCTACCGCACCTGGTTCGGGCAGATGCACGGCCTCGGCATCCGCGTCGTGCGGGTGTACGCCGTGCACCCGCCCGCCTTCTACGACGAGCTCGCCCGCTTCAACCGGGCGCACCCGAAGGCGCCGCTCTACCTGGTCCAGGGCGTCTACCTGCCCGACGAGAGCTACACCGAGCCCGGCCGGACGCTCTACACGCCCGCGGTGGACCGCGCCTTCACCCAGGAGCTGCGCGAGACCTCGGCGGCCGTGCACGGCGACCTGACCCGACCCGAGCAGGCCGGCCACGCCGGTGGCACCTGGCGCACCGACGTCTCCCCCTGGGTCGTCTCCTGGATCGTCGGCGTGGAGTGGGACCCCGAGGGCACGCGCCGCACCGACCGGCAGCAGGCGCGGGCGGCGTACGAGCCGGGGCGCTACTTCGCGTCCACCCGCGACGCGACCGCGACCGAGCGCTGGATCGCGCGCCACCTCGACGTCCTCGCCACGGCGGAGGCGGCGCGCGGCACCTCGGTCCCCGTGGCCTTCGCCAACTGGCCCACCACCGACCCGCTGAGCCATCCCACCGAGCCGCTGCGCGCCGAGGACCTCGTCGGCGTCGACGCGATGCACGTGCTGCCGACGAGGGCGTGGCCGGGCGGCACCTTCGCGAGCTTCCACGCCTACCCCTACTACCCCGACTTCCAGCGCTTCGAGCGCGGTCTCGACCGGGTCGAGTGGGAGGGCGAGCCCGACCGGTACGCCGGCTACCTGGCCTCGCTCCAGGAGCACGTCGCCGGCACGATGCCGCTCGTGGTGAGCGAGTTCGGCGTGCCGTCCTCGCTCGGCTCGGCCCACGCGGGCACCCGCGGGCGCGACCAGGGCTCGCACTCGGAGCAGGACGCGATGGCGATGAACGCCTCGATGCTGCGCATGATGGCGGCCCAGGGCGTCGCCGGCGGGTTCGTCTTCTCGTGGGAGGACGAGTGGTTCAAGCGGACCTGGAACACCATGGAGCACACCGACGACGCGCGTCGGCAGCTGTGGCACGACCCGCTGACCAACGAGCAGTGGTTCGGCCTGGTGGCGACCGACACGGAGCAGGTGCCCGACGCGGCGGCCGAGCTGGTGCCCGAGGGCGGCGCGACGAAGTACGTCCACGTCTGGGCCGACCACTCCTTCGTCCACGTCGAGGTCACCGGGCGCGAGGGGGCGCCGACCCGGTTGCGGCTCGACGCCGACGTGGTGCCCGGACCCGAGGAGTCCGACCACCGGCTGCTGCTGGACACCGCGGCCGGCACGGCCCAGGTGCAGGTCCGCAAGGCGCTCGACCCGGTCCGGCTCGACGTCCGCGGCACGTCGTACCGGCCCGACCAGGACGAGGCCTGGCACGACCTGGTGCTGATGACCAACCGAGCGCTGGCGGGTCGCCCCGCGGAGTACGACCCCGTCGGCCGGCTCGTCGAGGGCAGCTGGGACCCCGAGGACGCGTCGTACGACTCGATGGCGACGTGGCAGGTCGACGAGAAGTGGGACACGCTCAGGGTGCGACTGCCGTGGTCGATGCTCGGCATGGCCGACCCCTCGGCCCGCGTCGCGCTCGGCGAGGGCCTGCCCGCCGAGCGGGTGGAGGTGCCGGGCATCGGGCTGGCGCTCGACGTCGACGGCGAGCAGCACGAGCTCGACCTGACCTGGCCGGAGTGGAACCGCGTGGACTACACGACGCGGGTCAAGGCCGGGGCTGACGTGCTGGCGAAGGCGTACGCCGACCTCGCGCCCTGAGACCGCCTCAGCCGGCGTCGCGCCGGGTGACCGGCACCGACTCGACGCCGAACACGATCGAGAGCGCGCGGTGCTCGAGCTCGTCCGGGGGCACCGCCAGCGCCAGGTCGGGCAGCCGTCGCACCATCGTGGTGAAGGCCGTGACCAGCTCCATCCGGGCCAGCTCGGCGCCGACGCAGCGGTGGAAGCCGTGCCCGAAGGCGAGGTGGCCGGGTCCGGCCGTGGCCAGGTCGACGTCGTCGCCGCGGCCCACGCGGCCGTCGCGGTTGGCCGCGGGCAGCGAGCACAGCACGACCGAGCCCCGCGGGATGCTCCGGCCACCGACGACGACGTCGTGGCGGGCGAAGCGCGGGAAGGCGACCTGCACGACCGAGAGCAGCCGCAGCAGGTCGTCGACCAGGGCCGGGGCGATGCTGGGGTCGGCCTGCAGCCGGCGCCACAGCTCGCGGTGCTCGAGGAGGTGGGCGGTGCCCAGGGCCAGCATCGAGGCGCTGGTCTCCAGGCCTCCGGTGAAGACGCCGTCGGCGAGGCCGCCGAGCTCGAAGTCGCTGATCTCGTCGCCGTGCTCGCGGATCAGCTGGCCGATCAGGCCCGGTCCGGGGTCGTGCCGCTGCCGGGCGACCTCGGCCAGCAGGAACTCCCGCGAGCCGCCGATCGCCCCGATCGTGCCGGGCCCTCCCCCGGTGACGTCGAAGCGCTGGGTGGCCAGGCTGGCGAAGGTCTCGCGCCGCTCGTCGGGCAGGCCGAGCAGGTCGCAGATGACCAGGAACGGCACCGGGAAGGCCAGGGTCGGCACCAGGTCGGCGACGCCGTCCCCGGCGTCGGCGAGCGCCGCCTCGAGCTCGTCGAGCTGCCGGTCGACGACGCGCTGGATCAGGGGCGCGAGGCGCTGCAGCCGCCGCATCGTGAACTCCGGCACCAGCAGCCGACGCAGCCGGGTGTGGTCGGGCGGGTCGGTGAACCCCAGCCCGCCGATGTCGCCGTCGGTCGCGGAGCCGCTGCGACCCATGTAGGGCCGGATGTCGGTGCTGTACGACACGGCGTCGGCCAGCACCTCGCGGCACTCCGCGTCGCCGGTGACCAGCCACACCTCCATGCCGAACAGCCGGACCAGCCGCTGCACCGGGTCGGCGTTGCGGGTGGCCTGGAGCCGGGGGCTGGGTGAGGTGCCGTCGCGGCGCAGCGGCCAGGCCAGCGCCTCCGGCACCTTGTCGAGCCGGGACAGGTCCACGCCCCCGGCGCGCGACAGCACCCGCTGCCGCACCGCTCGGGTGAGCGTCGTGACCAGTCGTCCCACTGCGCACCTCTCGTCGTCCGGACCCGGCGAATTCTAGGGAACCCGGGCCTCCCCCGTCGTCGGGGACACCCCTGATCCGTCCCGGACACCGCGGTCCCACCACATCCCGTGTATCTTGAGTAAATCAGTAGGTTTATTGCACCAACGAGCTCGAGGAGGACGCCCTATGACGCAGGCACCCGCACGTAACGACCACGTCAGCCCGCCCCGCGGCGCCTCGCTGGTGCTCGACAAGCTCGGCCCCCGCTTCGGCGCCGAGGTCATCGGCACCGACCTGCGCTCGCTCACCGACGACCAGGTCGCCGACATCCGGCAGGCGCTGGTCGAGCAGAAGGTGCTCTTCTTCCGCGGCCAGGACCTCACCGACGCCGACCAGGTCGACCTCGGCCGGCGCCTCGGCGAGGTCACCGTCGGCCACCCCGTCGTCGGCCAGAGCGCCCAGGTCGAGCTGCCCGAGATCTTCGACCTCGACAGCGCCGACCCGGAGTTCAGCTTCTCCGACGTCTGGCACACCGACGTGACCTTCGTCGAGCGGCCCCCGATGGGTTCGATCCTGCGGGCCCACCAGCTCCCGTCGTACGGCGGCGACACCAGCTGGGTCGACGCCGAGCAGGCCTACGAGTCGCTGTCGGCCCCCGTGCGCGGCATGGTCGACCAGCTCACCGCGATCCACGACGGCACCCGCGAGTGGGGCGCCTACCTGCGACGCCACGGCGGCAGGGGCAACTCGTGGGAGGGCAAGGAGGTCACCGAGCTGACCCCCGTCGAGCACCCCGTCGTACGCGTCCACCCCGAGACCGGCCGCAAGGGCCTGTTCGTCAACCCCGGCTTCACCGAGCACGTCGTGGGCGTCTCCGACGCCGAGAGCCGCGCCATCCTCGACATGCTCTACGCCCACCTGCTCAAGCCCGAGCACACCGTCCGTCACCGCTGGCAGCTCGGCGACGTCGGCATGTGGGACAACCGCAGCACGCTGCACTACGCCAACCGCGACTACGACGAGACCCGGATCATGCGCCGGATCACGCTCGCGGGAGACGTGCCGGTCGGTCCCGCCACACGCTGAGCTGGGGTCGCCGTACGGCGCACCGGGGCCCGGTCACCTCTCGTGGTGACCTGGCCCCGTGGTGCGTCCCGGGGGCTTGGGGGCTGGGGCTGGTGGCGGCTGCGGTTTCCCAAGGTCGCTTGGGAAACCGCCACTGCGCTGGAGCTGTGGTTCCGGGCAAGCGACAGGCTCTCCGGCGGAGTGGCCCGCTGGGCGTCGTACGCCGGGGCCGGCCGCCCGCAACAGGACGAATCGCGCTGCCTGGCAGCCTTCCCAGGTGCTTGGCAGGCATCGCGACGCCTGCCGAGCACCAGATTCCCCGGACGTCCGGGGAATCAGCAGCCGACCAGCCGCCCGCTCACTCCCACTCGATCGTCCCCGGCGGCTTGCTGGTGATGTCGAGGGTGACCCGGTTGATCTCGGGCACCTCGTTGGTGATGCGGGTGCTGACGGTCTCGAGCACCTCGTAGGGCACCCGCGCCCAGTCGGCGGTCATCGCGTCCTCGGAGGTCACCGGCCGCAGCACGACCGGGTGGCCGTACGTCCGACCGTCGCCCTGCACGCCGACGGAGCGCACGTCGGCCAGCAGCACCACCGGGAACTGCCAGATGTCGCGGTCGAGACCCGCGCGGGAAAGCTCCTCGCGGGCGATCGCGTCGGCCTCGCGCAGGATGTCGAGGCGCTCGCGGGTGACCTCGCCGATGATCCGGATGCCGAGGCCCGGCCCGGGGAACGGGTGGCGCCAGACCAGCTCGGCGGGCAGGCCGAGCTGCTCGCCGACGAGACGCACCTCGTCCTTGAACAGCGTGCGCAGCGGCTCGACGAGCTCGAACTCGAGGTCGTCGGGCAGCCCGCCCACGTTGTGGTGCGACTTGATGTTGGAGGTGCCCGCTCCCCCGCCCGACTCGACGACGTCGGGGTAGAGCGTGCCCTGCACCAGGAAGGCCATCTTGACGCCCTCGGCGTGCGAGCCGGCGGCGATCTTGGGCGCGAGGATGTCGGCCTCGGCGGCCTCGAAGACGCGGATGAACTCCCGGCCGATGATCTTGCGCTTGGTCTCGGGGTCGGAGACGCCGGCGAGCGCGTCGAGGAACTGCTTCTCGGCGTCGACCACGACCAGGTCGGCGCCGGTCGCGGCCACGAAGTCGCGCTCGATCTGCTCCGACTCGCCCTTGCGCATCAGTCCGTGGTCGACGTACACGCAGGTCAGGCGGTCCCCGATCGCACGTTGCACGACGGCCGCGGCGACGGCGCTATCGACGCCACCGGAGAGCGCGCAGATCGCCAGCCCCTCGGGGCCGATCTGCTGCTGGATCCGCTCGACCTGCTCCTCGACGATGTTGACCATCGTCCAGGTCGGCCGGCAGCCGGCGATGTCGAGCAGGAAGTGCGACAGCACCTCCTGCCCGTGCTCGCTGTGCAGCACCTCGGGGTGCCACTGCACGCCGGCCATCCGGCGCTCGGTGTCCTCGAACGCCGCGACCGGTGTCTTGGTGGTCGAGGCCAGCACGTCGAAGCCCTCGGGCGCCGACTGGACCGAGTCGCCGTGCGACATCCAGACGCGGTGCGCCGCGGGCAGGCCGGCGAGCAGCGTGCCGGGGGCGGTGACGGTGACGGGCGTGCGGCCGTACTCCGAGGAGCTGGTGCGCGCGACCTCCCCGCCGAGCGCCTGGGCCATCGCCTGGAAGCCATAGCACATGCCGAACACCGGCAGTCCCGCGCTGAACAGGTCGTCGTCGACGGCCGGGGCGCCGGGCGAGTACACCGACGACGGACCGCCCGAGAGGATGATCGCGGCGGGCTTCCTGGCGAGCATCTCCGCGACCGGCATCGTGTGCGGGACGATCTCGGAGTAGACCCGGGCCTCCCGGACGCGACGGGCGATCAGCTGGGCGTACTGGGCCCCGAAGTCGACGACGAGGACGAGGTCGTGATCGGTCACGATCGACCCTTCCGGTGGGGGTTCAGCGGACCCCTGAGTCTGCCAGACGAGATGGTTGAAGATTTCTCCGCATGCCCCGTAACCGGCCCCGTGACCCCTCGTTGAGGTGGGTGGATCCGACAACCTCCCTCCCTCCCCGTCGGGTCCGTGCACGACACAACAGCGGACCTGCCAGGGCCCGACCTCCCTCCCTCCCCGGTCGGGCCCTGGCTCGTCGGCTGTCGTGACAGCCGAAGACCCCGGACGCCTCTGGCGTCCGGGGTCTTCTGCCGTCGTGGGGGCTTCGGGGGGATGGCCAGGCGGGCGCCGTACGACGGCCGGACGGTCGACTGCCACACCAGCGTCGTCGAGGCGGTCGGTGGGGAGCGCTGCTGCGACACTCGGCGGCGAATTCCCAAGGTCGCCTGGGAAACCGTCGCTGCGCCGGAGCTACAGACCCGGCCCAGCACCCGACTCCCCGGCGGAGTGGCCACAGGGACGACGTACGCCGGAGGGCGACCGAGCATCCTCCGGTCGACTGCCACACCAGCGTCGTCGAGCCCGCGTCCCAGCGGCCCTGCTGTGGCACTCGCGGCAGTTTCACCGGCCAGCCGGTGAAACTGCCGGTCACCGTCACACCAGCGTCGCCGCCCCCCCCGTCAGACGACCCAGACCTCCCACCGAGCGCCCGACACCCGGGCAACCGCCTAGCTGACCCCCACGATCGGCAGGTGCAGGGCGCCGGGGGCCGAGGCGGGGACGACCGGGCGGTGCGGGGCGACCGGCGAGAGCTGCTCGTACGCCGCGTCCAGCGGCGGGCGGGGGTCGGCCTCGCCCTTGTTGGGCCAGAACGCCATCGCGCGCTCGGCCTGGGCGGTGATCGTCAGCGACGGGTTGACGCCCAGATTGGCGGTGATGGCCGAGCCGTCGGCGATGTGCATGTTCTCGTAGCCGTAGACCCGCTGGTAGGGGTCGACCACGCCGGTCTCGATCGAGTCGCCGATGGTGCAGCCGCCGATGAAGTGGGCGGTCATCGGCATGTTGAAGGGCTCGCCGATCGAGCCGCCGGCGGTGCCGCCCATGATCCTGGCCATCTTGCGCACCACGGTGTTGGCGACCGGGATCCACGTGGGGTTGGGCTCGCCGTGGCCCTGGCGCGAGGTGAGGCGCCACTTGTTGGTGCCCGGCACCTTCTTGGGATAGACGGTGATCGAGTTGTCGAGCGTCTGCATCACCAGCGCGACGACGGTGCGCTCGGACCAGTGGCGCACGTCGTACAGCGAGTGCACGTTCTTGCGCTGCGTCCACAGCTCCTTGAGCCACTGCTGCCAGCGGCGGCCGGGGACGTCGCCGTCGGTGAGCACCGTCTGCATCAGCGACATCGCGTTGCTGCCCTTGCCGTAGCGGCACGGCTCGACGTGGGTGTCCTCGTCGGGGTGGAAGGAGGAGGTGATCGCGACGCCGTAGCTGTAGTCGATCTTGGTGTCCGGCGCGATCGCGCCCAGGATCGACTCGGAGTTGGTGCGCGAGAGCTCGCCGAGGCGGTCGGAGAGCCGCGGCAGGTGACCCTCGGCCTTCATCTTGTGCAGCAGCTTCTGGGTGCCGATCGCGGCCGCGGCGAACACCACGTGCTCGGCGGAGAGCGTGCGGGTCGAGCGTGCGGTCGCACGCTTGGCCTTGGTGAAGCGGATCCGCACGTCGTACCCGCCGCCGTCGCGCTCGCTGACCCGCGTCACCGTCGACAGCGGCATCACGCGGGCGCCGGCCTGCTCGGCGAGGTAGAGGTAGTTCTTCACCAGCGTGTTCTTGGCGTTGTAGTTGCAGCCGGTCATGCAGTCACCGCACGCCACGCACGTACGCCGCTCCGGCCCGGCGCCGCCGAAGTAGGGGTCGGCCACCGTCTCGCCCATCTTCTGGTCGGGCTGGCCGAAGAAGACGCCGACCGGGGTGGGGTGGAAGGTGTCGGCCACGCCCATCTCGGTGGCGACCTGCTCCATCACGTCGTCGGCGGGCGTGCGCAGCGGGTTCTCGACGACGCCGAGCATCCGCTTGGCCTGGTCGTAGAAGGGCGCGAGCTCCTTCTTCCAGTCGGTGATGTGGGCCCACTGCCGGTCGCGGTAGAACGCACCCAGGGGCTCGTAGAGCGTGTTGGCGTAGACCAGCGAGCCGCCGCCGACGCCCGCACCGGCGAGGATCAGCGAGTCGCGGACCGCGTCGATGCGCTGGATGCCGTAGCACCCGATCTCGGGGCGGTAGAGGAACTTCTTGAGGTCGAAGGAGGTTTTCGCGAAGTCCTCGTCCGCGAAGCGGGCGCCGGCCTCGATGACGCCGACCTTGTAGCCCTTCTCGGTCAGCCGCAGCGCGGTGACCGAGCCACCGAAGCCGGAGCCGATGACGAGGACGTCGTAGTCGAAGGCGCTCTCGCCGCCGGCGTTCGAGCCCCCGCCTCCCGAACCGCCCGTACCGGTGTCCTTCACGCCCGTCCCGCCTTCCGCAGCAGCCGCAGGTTGGCTGTCATCACCTGGGCGTAGGTCTTGTCGTCCATGCCGAACTGGGGTGCGAAGCGCAGCACCCGCTGCACAGCCAGCGACTGGGTCTCGGTGTAGCGCAGCAGCCCCTCGGCCCCCTGGCGGCGGCCCATCCCAGACTGCCGCATCCCGCCCATCGGCGCCTCGATACTGGCGAAGGTCGCGGCGAACGCCTCGTTGACGTTGACCGTGCCGCACCTGATCTGGCGACCGATCTCGCGGGCGCGCCTGGTGTCGCGGCTGTAGATCGAGGCGTTGAGGCCGTACTCGCCCTCGTTGGCCCGCGTGACGGCGTCCGCCTCGTCGTGGAAGCGGTGCAGCGCGACGACGGGTCCGAAGGTCTCCTCGCCGAAGCAGGTCATGTCGGGGCTGACGCCCTCGAGCACGGTGGGCTCGTAGTAGTAGGGCCCGAGGTCGGGCCGCGCCTTGCCGCCGACGAGCACACGAGCTCCCTTGGCGACGGCGTCGTCGACGTGGGCCACGACCGTGTCGAGCTGGTCCTGCGAGATCAGCGAGCCCATGTCGCTGCCCCACTGCAGGCCCGCACGCAGCGTCATCGCCTTGGTGCGCTCCACGAGCTTGTCGCGGAACCGGTCGTAGACCTGGTCGGCGACGTAGAGCCGCTCGATCGCGACGCAGAGCTGGCCGGCGTTGGAGAACACGGCGCGTACGGCGCCCTCCGCCGCGCGGTCGAGGTCGGCGTCACGCAGCACCAGCATCGGGTTCTTGCCGCCGAGCTCGAGCGAGCAGCCGATCAGCCGCTCGGCGCACTGCCGGGCGATGATGCGGCCCGTCGGCGTGGAGCCGGTGAAGCAGACGTAGTCGGAGCGGTCGATGATCGGCGTGCCGAGCTCGCGGCCGGGGCCGGCGACGACGTTCCACAGGCCCTCCGGAAGCCCCGCCTCCTCGAGCAGCTGGGCGCCGAGCAGCGCCGAGAGCATCGTCTGGGCGTCGGGCTTGATGACCACGGCGTTGCCGGCCAGCAGCGCGGGGATGCCGTCGCACAGCGCCATCGTGAAGGGGTAGTTCCAGGGCGCGATGATCCCGACGACGCCCTTGGGCACGCGGGTGACCTCGGCCTGCGTCAGCCCGGGCACGACGCCGCGGACCCGCTTGGGCGCGAGGTGCTGGACGGCGGTGCGGCCGTAGTAGCGCGCGGTGAGCGCGATGTGCAGCGGCTCGTCGAAGGCGTGCTTGCGTGCCTTGCCCGACTCCCAGCAGATCAGGTCGATGATCTCGTCCTGCCGGTCGAGCACCAGGTCGTGCAGGCGCAGCAGCATCGCGGCGCGCTCGCGGAGCGGGGTCTGCGCCCACGCGCGCTGGGCGCGGCGGGCCCGGGCGAACGCCTCCTCGACGTCGGCCTCCCCCGACTGCGGCACCATCGCGAGCGGCTGCCCCGTGATCGGGGTGTACGCCGGGATCTCGCGGCCGGTCGTCGACACGACACGCCTGGTCAGCGCGCGGACCGAGGCCGGGTCGAGGGCGTAGGACGCCGTGACGTCGTGCTCGGGATCGGCGAGGTCGCCGTCGCCGTACGACGCGCCACCGGCGCCTGCGGGCTGGGAGTGGGCAGACATGTCGCGCAGCCTAGACTCGCGAGTAACTTGACACAATGAGCCGTCTTGTCAAGTGAGTCTGGACCCCCGCCGTGAGACGGAGGAGGCCCGGCTCAGGAGGGCCGCGTTAGGGTGCCGCACCGCCGGTCGGGCACAGGACCGGGCGGCCGCCGACGCGAGAGACCGATTCACATGCACGCCGACGACGCCGAGACACAGCTGGCCGCCCTGCTCGCCGAGCACGCGGGCGAGCGCCCCTGGGAGCACCGCCGCCCCCGCGTCGCCTGGCAGGCGGACCAGCTGCTCAAGCACCTGCCCGCGTCGGTCTACCGCCCCTCGGGGAGCTTCGAGTCCGAGGTCATCGCGGCGCCGCTGCGACGCTCGCGCATCGGGCTGTCCTCGCGGCTCCAGCAGGCCGTCACCATGCTCGAGCTGCCCGAGGCGCCCCGCCGCTACGACGAGGGCCGCGAGCGTGCCACCCAGCGACGGAAGGCCCGTCAGGCCGAGCGCCTGGGGGTGACCTGGAGGGTGGTGGACGACCCGGCCGAGAAGCAGCGGCTGCTCGACGCGGCCCTCGACTACGAGCGCAACCACCCCCAGGAGCAGTACCGCTCGGAGGCCCCGGAGCACGGCGAGCTGCTGGACATCGACCTGTGGCTCGTCGCCGAGCACGAGGGCGCCCCGCTGCTGCTCTCGGTCACCCCGGTCGACGGCGCCTGGTCGCTGCTGCGCTACTTCCGGACGCTCCAGGAGGGGCCGGCGGCCAGCGCGGCGCGCTACCTGATGACCGGGGTCCTGGCCGAGGAGCTGATCAGGCGCGGCGTACGCCACCTGTGCGACACCCGGACACCGTTCCGCCTGCCCGCCGGCCTGCAGCACTTCTCGCGCATGGTCGGGTTCCGCGTGCGACGGGTCAAGGTCGAGACGGCGCCCGTGCTCTCCTGATCGGACGCCTAGACTGGTGCGGTTGTGCACTGACGGGCGATGATCGGGGGGATCGGCGTGGGTCCGACCGCCATCGAGAGCGAGCTGGCCGAGCTCCTCCACGAGCACGGCCGCACCCAGTTCTGGTTCCACCGCCAGCCGGCGGTGCTCGCCCGGGTGCTGCGCCTGATCCGTGGTCTGCCCAGCGTCGCCTACCGGCCGGACGCCGGCGCCGCGGCGGCGTTCATAGCGGGCCACCTCGGCCGCTCGCGGTGGGGCGTGCGGACGCCGCTCCAGCAGGTGGTGCTCGTCCGACAGCTCGTCGACCACCCGGCGGCCGGCCTCGACGCCCCTGTCGGCGAGCCCAACCGCACCAGCCGCAAGAAGGCCCGGCGGGCCGAGCGCCAGGGCGTCGGGTGGCGACGGGTGACGGACCCCGAGGAGAAGCGCCTCCTGCTCGCCGCCGCGGTGCGGCAGGAGCAGGTGCACCCCGACGAGAACTACCGCAGCGAGTCCCCCGACCTCACGCCGCTCCTCGAGCTCGACCCGTGGTACGTCGCCCACCTCGACGGCAACCCGCTGCTGCTGGCCGTGCTGGCCGTCGACCGTGACTGCGCGATGCTGGCCTACTTCCGCGGACTGCAGGTCCGCGAGGAGGTCAGCAACGCGCGCTACCTGATGAGCGAGGTCGTGGCCGACGAGGCGCGTCGGCTCGGCGTTGCCTACCTCTGCGCGTCGGGCAACCCGCTGCGCATGCCCGGCGGCCTGCGCCACTTCGCGCGGTCGGTGGGCTTCCGCCTGGCCCGGGTCGACGTGGTCTGAGCCTGCGTCAGCGGACCTTGAGCCACGCGGAGTACTTCACCTGGCCGCGGTACTTGCCGATCCCCCGGACGTAGGCCGGCGGACCCTGGACCACGGCCATGTTGTCGGTATACCAGAAGGTGTCGTCGGGGACGCCGGCGCGACCCGGACGCCACTGGATCTTGGCGTAGCCCGACTCGCTCTTGTTGCCGAAGCAGGCGACGTAGCTCGAGCCCTTCTTGCGCACCGTCAGCGTCCAGGTGCGGCGGGTCGTGGACCCGTTGGGCAGCGTGGCCGTCAGGGACGTCGACGTCCGCTTCATCACGGTCCAGGCCGGGCACGTCGCGGCGTTGGCCGACGGCGGTGCGACCACCAGCAGCGTCACGACGGTGGCCAGAGCGAGCAAGAACTTCGACACCACGGCAGTCATCGCCGTCCCCCTGTCAGTAGCGGATGAGTTCCTCATCGTCGTCCACTGCGACCGCATTCATGCGGTTTTGGAGGGGTTCCCACGGCGGGAAGCCGACAGTCCTACTCCTCCGGCTCGGGCGGTGCGGCGGCCCCGGCCTCCTCGTCGCGCTCGGCCCACTCCAGCAGCGGCGCGATGTCGAAGACGTGGCTGTCGATGTCGGCGTGCAGGTCGCCGAGCTCGGCGTACCGCGCCGGCATCGTGGCGATGGTGAAGTCGTCGGGGTGGACCTCGTCGACCTCCTCCCAGCCGATGGGGGCGGAGACGGTGCCGATGGGGTTGCCGCGCACGGAGTACGCCGCGGCGATGGTGTGGTCGCGCGCGTTCTGGTTGTAGTCGACGAACAGGTCGGCCGGGTCGCGGTCCTTGCGCCACCAGGCGGTGGTGACCTCGTCGGAGCGGCGCTCGACCTCGCGGGCAAAGGCCAGCGCGGCGCGGCGTACGTCACCGAAGCCGTGGTCGGGCGCGATCCGGACGTAGACGTGCATCCCGTTGCCGCCGCTGGTCTTGGGGAAGCCGACAGCGCCGAGGTCGTCGAGCACCTCGTGGGCGACGTGGGCGACCCGCTGCACCGTCTCCCACGGGCAGTCCGGCCCGGGGTCGAGGTCGATGCGCCACTCGTCGGGCTTCTCGACGTCGGCGCGGCGACTGTTCCAGGGGTGGAACTCCACGGTGCTCATCTGCACCGCCCAGATCACCTGCGCCAGCTCGGTCACGCACAGCTCGTCGGCCGTGCGGTTCCAGCGCGGGAAGTGCACCCGCACCGTCTCCATCCACGGCGGCGCGCCCTTGGGCAGCCGCTTCTGGTGCACCTTCTCCCCCGACACCCCGGTCGGGAACCGGTGCAGCATGCAGGGCCGCTCCCGCAGCGCGTTGACGATGCCGTCGCCCACGGAGAGGTAGTACTCGACCAGGTCCATCTTGGTCTGGCCCCGCGCCGGGAAGTAGACGCGGTCGGGGTTCGACACCCGCACGACCTTGTCGTCAACCTCGATCTCCGTCGCTGGGGAGGGCATGGGGCCAACCTAGTGGTCCGCCCCTTGGTGAACTCGGCTCACGGCCCCGGGCGGGTGGTGCAGGATCGCCCCCATGGCCAAGAAGCGCAGGGTTCCCCCGCAGGACGCGATGTTCCTGTGGATCGAGACGCCGGAGACGATGATGCACGTCGCGTCGTTGATGCCGTTCACGCCGCCGGCCGACGCGGGACCGACGTACCTGCGCGACATCCT
Source organism: Marmoricola sp. Leaf446 (assembly GCF_001424755.1). Classification (GTDB taxonomy): domain Bacteria; phylum Actinomycetota; class Actinomycetes; order Propionibacteriales; family Nocardioidaceae; genus Marmoricola. The sequence continues at coordinate 824,438 of NZ_LMRF01000001.1, read as the reverse complement.
GGAGGAGGCGCGCCACCAGCCGGTGCTGCCGCCGTGGAACCAGAAGCTGACGCACCCGTTCCTGCTGCGCCACCCCCGACAGGCGTGGGTCGAGGACGAGAACTTCGACTTCGACTTCCACGTACGCCGCTCCGCGTTGGCCAGCCCGGGCGACGAGCGCGAGCTCGGCATCCTGGTCTCGCGGCTGCACAGCCACCAGCTCGACTTCACCCGGCCGCCGTGGGAGCTGCACGTCATCGAGGGCCTCGAGGGCGGTCGGTTCGCGCTGTACACGAAGGTGCACCACGCCCTGGTGGACGGCTACAGCGCGGTGAAGATGCTGGGCCGCTCGCTCTCGGAGGACCCGGACAGCAAGGGCAAGTTCTTCTTCAGCCTCGACCCGCCGAAGCGCTCGAAGCCGCCGAAGGAGTCCGCGTCGCTGGTCCGCGCCGTGACCGGTACGGCGACCGGGGTGGCCAAGGGTGCGCTCGGCGCGGCGGGTTCCGCGGCCGGCGTGGCCAAGGCGGTCATCAAGCTCGAGACCAGCCGCGGGGAGGAGCACAAGAACCTCAAGGGCGGCTGGAGCGCGCCCGACTCGATCTTCAACCAGCGCACCAGCCGGACCCGTCGCTTCGCCACCCAGCAGTTCGACACCTCCCGCTTCAAGGCCGTCGCCAAGGCGTCGGGCGGCACCCTCAACGACGTCGTGATGGCGGTCTGCGGCGGCGGGCTCCGCGCCTACCTCGACGAGCTCGGCGAGCTGCCGACGAAGCCCCTGGTGGCCTTCGTGCCGGTGAACATCCGCGACGACGGCGACGAGGGCGGCGGCAACAAGGTCGCCGTGCTGATGGCCTCCATGGGCACCCACGTGGCGGACCCGGTGGAGCGGCTGGAGGCGGTGATCGACTCGACGACCAAGGCGAAGGACCAGATGGCCGGGCTGGGTCAGCTGCCCTCGCTGGCGTACTCCGGATACCTTCTGGCGCCCAGCGTCGCCCAGACCTCGGCCGCGATCGCGGGCGTCAAGAACCCGCTGCCGAACACCTTCAACCTGGTGCTCTCCAACGTGCCGGGCCCGAAGAAGACGCTCTGGCTGCACGGCTCGCGCCTGGAGGCCGTCTATCCGGTGTCGATCCCGGCGCACGGGATGGCGCTGAACATCACCCTGGAGACGTACGCCGACACCATGAACTTCGGCTTCATCGGCGACCGGGACGCGGTGCCCCACCTGCAGCGGCTCGCCGTCTACACCGGTGAGGCGCTGACCGCGCTGGAGAAGGGCCTTGGGCTGCCGTCCGGAGGCGACGACTCCGGTTCGTCTGACGCGTCCGACAAGCCCACCCAGAAGGCCCGATCGGGTCGGTCAGCGGCGACACGTGCTGCGTTGGACAAGCCGGCGAAGAAGGCCGCCGCGAAGAAGGCGCCGCCCAGGAAGACCGCCACCAAGAAAGCTCCGGCCAAGAAGAGCACCGCAAAGAATGCCCCAGCCAAGAAGACGAGCAACTGACCGCGTGAGACCGGTTGGCACCGCTCGCGCGGCTGGGGCACTGCCCAGATCACTTGCGGCAGCCAGGTCACGCACAACTCGCCAGCGGTGCGGTTCCAGCGCGCAAAGTGAACCAGCATCGTCTCCATTCACCACGGCACCCCTTCTGCAGCCGCTTCTGGTGCCGCTTCTCCCCCGACACCCCCGTCGCTGACCGGTGCAGCATGAACGGCCGCCCCCGCAGCGCGGTGGTGATCCCGTCGCCCACGGAGAGGGCCCAGGGAAAGTAATACGCGAGCCGCCCCGTCTTAGTCTCGCCCCGCAACGGGACGTGGACCCGATTGGGGCCCGGATCCCGCACGACCTTGTCGTCGACCTCGATCTCCGTCGCCTTGTCTCTTCGAGACCCGAGCTACAGCTTGCGTCCATCGATGACGAGCGTGCCAGACGGCCCAATTCAGAAGGGGGGGTGACCTCGCGGGCGGAAAAGTCAGTTTTACTCAGTACAAAGGAACTTTCCGCTTAGGTCCATCTGGCTACGACACGCGAAACGACGCGGGCGATTTCTATCTGAGCTTCGCCCCTGATATCCTCCGCAGCCACTTGCCAATCCATGATATTCCGCTGAACTGTGTCGCGATCCCGACCTTCAACGCGCCCTGTGACCTGCAGAATATCCAGTATTCCTGAAAAGAAACTGACGTAGGGGTATTCAGCCCTGTCGCGCCCTGTTCCACTCGATCGTCGACCGCGCGACTCCCGCAGATATTGTTCTGCATCCCCGAACGAGTCGATCGGCCACTTTCCAGGCCTAGCTTCTGCGACCGCACGTCTCATTGAGACTACGCCGACCGTATTCAGCGAGAACGAATCGCGCCACTTCGCTACAGCAGTCACGGCCCAGCTGAGAGCTTGCTCGTGCCTCCCCGCACTGGAAGCGAGAAGCGCCCGTTGCTCCCAAAATCGAGCGTTCCACGCGTAATCGCGCTCTAAATCTTCGTACCAGTGAAGCGCAGATTGCTTGTCCCCATGAACGGACCTTACAAATTCCTCATCCATCACCGATCGCGCGATGCGGTAGGAAAGCGTGTCGTCCGAGATGGCAGACGGGTCCACGAACGGCGCAACTGCAAGCACCAGTCGCTTAGCTGCTTCTGCCTTCTCGGGGACCGGAAGGAAATCGTTCCATAGTGTCTCACCGAAATGACGGGATCTCAGACGCAGCTCCCTACTATCAACGGTTACGTAGTCCCCGATCCTCGTCTCCCGAACAAGACGACTGATCTCGGCCGCGGGCAAACCCGATGCCGCGGTAAGTGCGGTCAGGGGAACCCCATAGCCAGACATTGAGGTCAGCGCCGCCAAACGAACGAGTCCAACCCCGGGCTTACGACGAAGTTCATCGTAAGAATCACCCACCCGGTCTATAAACCCCCGCCCGTTCTCGACAGAGGCCATGCCGTCAAACAGTCGCCCTTGATGCACCTTGAAGTGATTCGCAAACTCCAGCTGAGTAGCAGTTGCTAGGTGCCCGAGTCGATTTTTCTGCTTTAACCTATCGTACAGGTCGGCAATCTCCTTGTTAGTAAGTTCGGCATGCAGGATCGTTTGGCTCATGAAATGTTCAGGGATACTGCGTTTCATATGGGCGAGTGCTCGTGACCTGTCGACCATCAACACACGAATCGTGTGGTCAGCGCCGTGGTGGTGCGCAAGCTCCCCAATGTCGCGCGCGAAATCCTCAGCGCCGTCGAATAAGAATATTGCATTTGGGTTTGCGCGCGAGTACGCCGCAAGCGCTTCAACATCAGGAGCCGCGCTACCAACGAAAAGCAAGGGTTCGAAACCCCTGTTTAGTAACTCGCGAGCCGCCAATAATAGTGCACTCGACTTGCCTGAGCATGCCTCGCCCGTCAACAAATGGACACCCATATCGCCGCGCGGTTGAGCCACGATTCTTTTTACAACTCCATCGACTCGATGCCGAGTGGCAGGCATTCCTTTTTCAATGTCAGACCACGTGGGGGCGTGGCCCGAATAGTAATCGTGACGACTGTCGACAGCGGCAGGCTTCGCGGCGTCAACACGCTGCCACGCTTTTTCGAACGCAACACCCATCATCGGGTGACTCCACGCGGCATCAGCACGACCCCGAACCTGAGTGGTTGCGAGATGGAGAGCCTCGAAGAACTCGGTAGCAGTCGCTTTAATCGGCGTGAGATCGTACGAGCGGTACTCTCGCGCGAAGTCATCCGTGATGCCCGGCGCAATTATGAAGGAGGGAAGGTCGAAGGTTAACTTGCGTCTCTCAAGGATATTTTCGAGATCGAACTCCCCGTCTAGAGATGCCCCCACCGCAATGGTTGGCGAGGATTCATACTCACCTGCAAAATGGGAGTGCCAGTAACCCTTTTCCCCATAGGCATTCGCGTAATCGGTTGTACTGAATACGAGTTCACCGTCTCGACTAGCTTTCGATGCACGCCCGTGAAGATGCACGACGTGCACCCATTCTTTATCGTTGGTGGCAGAAGACGAGTTTTCACTCCAAGAAACCCCCCGCGCCCTGACCACCGCATCAGCGCTCCATGCGTCATAAGCGCGCTCAACAGCATCATCTATGTTGAGCGTCCAAATTCTCTGCCACGGGTACTGAACTAGGATTTTCATCCAGTCTGGAGGCGTGACGCCCGTAAAACGGGAATTGATGTAATCACCGAACTCCTCGCCAGCCCTAGACCGCTCGCTCCTCGCAAGCTTAAAAGCTCGCCGCAGATGCGTGTCAGCGAGTGGCAGGTCGAATTGCTGCTTTAGTTCGGCAGCCAATGCCACGCCGCCCGGGAGGTCCACACCACTTCTGCTTTTTCCGCCCAGACTCGCGCCTGCACCCAAGAGCAAGTGATACCGACCAGCGGTCACCCCACGGATGAGAGAGTCTGCCGCCGAGGCGCCCACTAGGTAGGTTAGGTCCATCCAATCAGCCTAGAACACCAGAACGCCGATACAGAGTTCTTGTCGCTTGCCTGCGGGCTGACCAGCAGGAAATCAAGCACCACTTGATTAGTCCCGACTCGTCCACGAAGAGCGAGTAGGCAGAACACACACCCGCCGGTCAGTCTGCTTGGTGCTTGTGTACGAACTCCAGGATCGACTCCGACAGCTCCGGACGGCACACGATGAGGTCGGGCAGGGAGACGTCGTCCTGGTTGTAGCGCAGCGGCGTACCGTCCACGCGGCTGGTGAACAGGCCGGCGGCGCGGGCGACGGCGACGGGGGCGGCGGAGTCCCACTCGTACTGTCCCCCGGCGTGGATGTAGGCGTCGGCGACGTCGCGGACGACCGCCATCACCTTGGCGCCCGCGGAGCCCATCGGGACCAGCTCGGCGTCGATCTCGGCGGCGAACGCCTCGACGAAGGCCGGGGGGCGGGTGCGGCTGACCACGATGCGGGGGCGGTCCGAGGTGCGGGGGGGTACGTCGACCCGGTCCCCCGTGCTGAACGTCTGCCCGATGCCGGGCTGGGCGACTGCGCCGGCGATCAGCTCGCCCAGTCCCCCGTCGCCGTTGCCGGCGCCGCGCTCCCACAGCGCGACGTGGACGGCCCAGTCGTCGCGGGGCGGCTCGGAGAACTCACGGGTGCCGTCGAGGGGGTCGATGATCCAGACCCGGTCGGTGATCGAGCGGTCGTGGGTCGACTCGGTGCCGCGCCACGACTCCTCCGAGAGGATCGCGTCGTCGGGCCGGTGCTCGGCGAGCACCTTCATCAGGTGCTCGTGGGCGGCCATGTCGCCGGCGTCCTTGAGCTCGCGGCCCTCCAGGCCCTGGCGGCGTACGTCGAGGAGGAGCTCCCCGGCGGAGGTGGCGGCCCAGGCGGCGAGCTCGTGGTCGGAGTCGAAGTCGGTCACGCAGACCACCCTAGTGAGCCAGTAGCGGCCCAGACCGACGGCTCAGCTGTTGTACCTCTGCTGGGTGGACTCGAGGCCGTCGCGGATCAGGGACTCGACCGCGTCGGCGGCGGTGTCGACCTGGAAGGGGAGCTCCTTCTGCTCGGCCCGGGAGTACGCCGAGAGCACGTAGTCGGCCGGCTCCTGGCGACCCGGGGGGCGGCCGATGCCGGCCCGCACCCGGTAGAAGTCGCCGGTGCCGAGGGAGGAGCGCATCGACTTCAGCCCGTTGTGGCCGTTGTCGCCGCCACCGAGCTTGGTGCGCAGCGTGCCGAAGGCGATGTCGAGCTCGTCGTGGATCGCGACGACGTGGTCGGGGGCGACCTTGTAGAACGTGGCCAGCGCCTTGACCGGTCCCCCGGACTCGTTCATGTAGCAGCGCGGGCGTGCCAGCACGACCCGCGGTGACGCAGTGCCGGGCGCACCGAGTCGTCCTTCGACGACGTCGGCGCGCCCGGTCTTGTGCTTGCGCCACGAGCCGCCCGTGCGACGGGCGAGCTCGTCGGTGACGAGGTAGCCGATGTTGTGCCGCGTCCCGGCGTACGTCGGACCAGGGTTGCCCAGCCCGACGACCAGCCAGACCGCGTCATCGACCACCGGAGCGGATCAGCGCTGGCCGTCGTTGGCGTCGGTCTCGGGGACGGTGTCGCCCTCGCCGGCGGCCTCGGACTCGCTGCCCTCGGTCTCGGCAGCCTCGGCGGCCTCCTCGTCGGTCTCGTCGCGCTCGATGCCGACCTCGGCCTCGGCCTCCTCCAGCTCGGCCTCGACCTCCTCGGCGGTGGGCGCGTGGATCACGTTGACGACCAGCAGGTCCTCGTCGGTGAGCAGCGTCGCGCCGTTGGGCAGCGCGAGGTCCTTGGCGAAGACCTGGAAGCCGATCTCGGCGTCCTCGACGGAGATCTCGAAGGCCTCGGGGATCGCGGTGGCGTCGGCCTCGATGGAGACCGTGTTGAGCTCGGTCACCGTCAGCGCGTCGGACTTGGACTCGCCGGTCACGTGGACGGGGATGTCGACGGTGACCATCTCGCCCTTGCGGACCTCGACGAAGTCGACGTGCTCGAGGAAGCCCTTGATCGGGTCGGCCTGGATCTGCTTGGTCAGCGCGAGGTACTTCTTGCCGTCGACGTCGATGTCCAGCAGCGCGTTGGCACCGCCGCGCTTGAGCGCGAGGAAGGTGTCGTGGCCGGGCAGCGTGACGTGGATGGGCGCGTTGCCGTGGCCGTAGATGACCGCGGGCACCTTGTCGGCCCGGCGGATGCGGCGCGCGGCGCCCTTGCCGAACTCGGTGCGGGTCTCGGCCTTGATCTTGTCTTCGGACATCGGTGCGGCTCCTCAGGTGGGCGTGCGGGGACTACGTCAGTGGGTTTGCCACGGGCCGGGGACAGCACATGCACCGCAGGCCGACGGGCGCGGTGCATGGGGTCACGAACCGACCGCGTCGATCACGGAGCCGACCCTCGCGGGCCCGCTCCCTCGCCGAGGCAACTGCACGATCCTAGCCGCTGGGTGACGCGGGCATGAAATCGGGTCGCGAGCGACCGCTCAGGCGTGGCCGTCGAACATCGAGGTCACCGAGCCGTCCTCGAAGACCTCCTTGATCGCGCGGGAGATCAGGGGCGCGATCGAGAGCACCGTGAGCTTGTCGAAGTGGCACTCCGGGGCGATCGGGAGGGTGTTGGTGACCACGACCTCGGTGGCCGGGGAGTTCTTCAGCCGGTCGACCGCGGGGTCGGAGAGGATCGCGTGGGTGGCGGCGATGATCACGCCGGCCGCGCCGTCGGCCATGAGCGCGTCGGCGGCCTTCACGATGGTGCCGCCGGTGTCGATCATGTCGTCGGTGAGGATGCAGATCCGGCCCTCGACCTTGCCGACCACGCGGTTGGCGACGGTCTCGTTGGGGCGGTCCTCGCGGCGGGTCTTGTGGATGAAGGCCAGGGGTACGCCGCCCAGCCGGGCCGACCACCGCTCGGCGACCTTGATCCGGCCGGCGTCCGGGGAGACGACGGCGAGGCGCTGGTCGCCGTACTTCTCCTTGACGTAGTCGGCCAGGATCGGCATCGCCATCAGGTGGTCGACGGGCCCGTCGAAGAAGCCCTGGATCTGGTCGGCGTGCAGGTCGACCGCGATCAGCCGGTCGGCGCCCGCGGTCTTGAACAGGTCGGCCATCAGCCGCGCCGAGATCGGCTCGCGGCCACGGTGCTTCTTGTCCTGGCGGGCGTAGCCGTAGAACGGCAGCACCACGGTGATCCGCTTGGCCGAGGCGCGCTTGAGCGCGTCGACCATGATCAGGTGCTCCATGATCCACTCGTTGACCGGCGCGGTGTGGCTCTGGATCACGAAGGCGTCGGAGCCGCGGACGGACTCCTCGTAGCGCACGTAGATCTCGGAGTTGGCGAACTCGTAGGCCGACGTCGGCACGAGCTCGGTGCCCATCAGCGTGGCCACCTCGTCCGCCAGCGAGGGGTGGGCCCGTCCGGTGAAGACCATCAGGTTCTTCTCGGTGGTGCGCTTCATTCCGCTCACGTGCGGCGCTCCTCGTGCTGGAAGGACGTGCGGGTCGATTGTGGCCCACCGGCAGGGTCGGCCGGCAGGGGGGTCACCCCTCGGGCCGCGCCCAGGTTCACTCCCGGGTCACTCCTCGGTCGCCCCTGCGTCACGCGCCGCGTCGGCCTGCGCGGTGCCCTCGCGGCGCTTGAGCACCCACCCGGCGATGGTGCGCTGCGGACCGGCCGAGACCGCCAGCGCGCCCGGCGGGACGTCCTCGCGGATCGTCGAGCCGGCCCCGGTGGCGGCGCCGTCGCCGACGGTCACGGGCGCCACGAACGTGTTGTTGCTGGCGGTGCGGGCGTGCCTGCCGATCGTGGTGCGGTGCTTGGCGACCCCGTCGTAGTTGGCGAAGATCGTCCCGGCGCCGATGTTGGTGCCCTCGCCGATGTCGGCGTCGCCGACGTACGACAGGTGGGGCACCTTGGCGCCGTCGCCGATGGTGGAGTTCTTCACCTCGACGAACGCGCCGATCTTGCCGTGGGCCCCCAGCCGGGCGCCCGGGCGCAGGTAGGAGAACGGGCCGACGGTCGCGCCGGCGCCGATGACGGCCAGCTGCCCGTGCGTGCGTACGACGCGCGCCCCCTCGCCCACCTCGACGTCCTCCAGCGTGCAGTCCGGGCCGATGACGGCGTCCTCCTCGACCACGGTCGCGCCGAGCAGCTGTACGCCGGGCAGCAGCGTGACGTCGCGGGCGAGCACCACGTCGGCGTCGACCCAGGTGGTGGCGGGGTCCATCACGGTGACGCCCTCGCGCATCCAGCGGGCCAGGATGCGGCGGTTCTTCTCGCGGCCCAGCTCGGCCAGCTGCACCCGGTCGTTGGCGCCCTCGGTCTGCAGCACGTCGTCGAGCGGCATCGCGCCGACGGGCAGGCCGTCCGCGCGGGCCAGGGCGACGGTGTCGGTGAGGTAGTACTCCCCCGCGGCGTTCTGCGAGGACAGCCGGGGCAGCGCCGCGCCGAGGAAGGCGGCGTCGAAGGCGAGGATGCCGCTGTTGATCTCGCGGACCGCGCGCTGCTCGTCGGTGGCGTCCTTCTGCTCCACGATGCCGGTGACCTCACCGGCCTCGTCGCGCACCACCCGGCCGTAGCCGTGGGGGTCGCCGACGATGCCCGACAGGATGCTCACCGCCCGGCCGGCGCCGACGTGGTCGGCGACCAGCGCCCGGAGGCTGGCGCCCTCGAGGAGCGGCGTGTCGCCGTACGCCACGAGCACGGTGCCCTGTCGGTCCGCGTCGTCGAGAACGTCCCAGGCGATGCGCACGGCGTGACCGGTGCCGTCCTGGGTCTCCTGCACCGCGATCCGCGCCTCGGGCAGGTGCTGCTCGACGTGGGGCGCGACCTGCTCGCGCTGGTGGCCCACCACCGTCACCACGCGCCGCGGCTCGAGCTCGCGGACCGCCGCCAGCACGTGGCCGAGCATGCTGCGACCCGCCAGCGGGTGCAGCACCTTGGCCGTCTTGGACTTCATCCGGGTGCCGCCCCCCGCGGCGAGGACGACGACCGTCAGGTCGGTGGCGGGAGGGGTCGGGGCGGTGCGATCGGTGCTCACGCTCCCCGGGTAGGAGTCGAACCTACGTCGCTTGTCCTGATTCAAAGTCAGGCGGGCCCTGCCGGCAGACCAACCGGGGAAAGTCACGAAGACCTGGCTCAGGCTACCGGCGACGGGTGCCGCCCGGGGCCCCGCGCCGACGCGACGCGTCGTGCGGGTGCCCCGGGGGCGACGTGCTCAGTCCTTGGTGCTGAACGCGGCGTCGAAGGCCGCGGTGGGGGCGTCGAAGGCGAGCCGTCGGACGAAGTCCAGCGCCTCGGGAGCACCGACGAGCCGGTCCATGCCCGCGTCCTCCCACTCCACCGAGATCGGGCCGTCGTAGCCGATCGTGTTCAGCATCCGGAAGGACTGCTCCCACGGCACGTCCCCGTGACCGGTCGAGACGAAGTCCCACCCGCGCCGCGGGTCGGCCCACGGCAGGTGCGACCCGAGCCGGCCGTTGCGGCCGTTGCCGGTCTGCCGCTTCGCGTCCTTGCAGTCCACGTGGTAGATCCGGTCGCGGAAGTCCCACATGAACCCCACCGGGTCGAGGTCCTGCCACACGAAGTGGCTGGGGTCCCAGTTGAGGCCGAACGCCTCCCGGTGGCCGATCGCCTCGAGCGTCCGGACGGTCGTCCAATAGTCGTAGGCGATCTCCGAGGGGTGCACCTCGTGGGCGAAGCGCACCCCGCACTCGTCGAAGACGTCGAGGATGGGGTTCCACCGGTCGGCGAAGTCGCGGTAGCCGGCCTCGACCATCTCCTCGGTCGCCGGGGGGAACATCGCGACGTACTTCCAGATCGAGGAGCCGGTGAAGCCGACGACGACGTCCACGCCGAGCCGCTGCGCGGTGCGGGCGGTCAGCTTCATCTCCTCGGCCGCGCGCTGCCGCACGCCCTCCGGGTCGCCGTCGCCCCACACCCGCGAGGACAGGATCGCCTCGTGGCGGCCGTCGATCGGGTCGTCACAGACCGCCTGGCCCTTGAGGTGGTTGGAGATCGCGAAGCACTTCAGGTCGTACTTCTCGAGCAGGTCGAGCTTGCCCTGCACGTAGGCGTCGTCCTCGGCGGCCTGCCAGGGGTCGAGGTGGTCGCCCCAGCAGGCGAGCTCGAGGCCGTCGTACCCCCAGCCGGAGGCGAGCTCGGCCACCTCCTCGAGCGGCAGGTCGGCCCACTGGCCGGTGAACAGGGTGATGGGTCGGGGCATGGGGTCCTCCGGTGGTGTGGTGGTCGGTCGGGTCGGCTCAGCGGGCGCCGAGCAGGTGCTCCATGGCGAGCTGGTCCAGCGCCTCCATCGCGGTGCCGCGCTCACGCAGCGCGGTCAGGTCGTGCTCCTCCTCGCGGAGCGCGGCGAGGGTCTCCCCCGGCTCGAGCGTCGGGGTGGCGAGCTCGCCGACCTTGGCCGCGGCCAGGGCCTCGGTCACCTCGGGGTCGGCGCGGAAGGCCAGGGCCCGCTCCCGCAGCAGCAGGTAGTTGCGCATGCACGACGCGGCCGACGACCACACGCCGTCGATCGCCTCGGCGCGCGGCGGCTTGTAGTCGAAGTGGACGTAGCCGTCGTACGCCGGGGCGGTGCCGCTGCCGAGCAGCGCGTCGACGGCCCAGAAGGCGCCGCGCAGGTTGCCGGCGCCGAACCGCAGGTCCTGGTCGAACCGCGGGCCGTGCTGGCCGTTGAGGTCGATGTGGAACAGCTTGCCGTGCCAGGCGGCCTGGGCGATGCCCTGGGCGAAGTTGAGCCCGGCCATCTCCTCGTGGCCGACCTCGGGGTTGAGGCCGACCAGGTCGGGGTGCTCCAGCTCGTCGATGAACGCCAGCGCGTGGCCGATGGTCGGGAGCAGGATGTCGCCGCGCGGCTCGTTGGGCTTGGGCTCGAGGGCGAACCTCAGGTCGTAGCCCTGCCGCAGCACGTAGGAGCAGAACAGGTCGATGGCCTCCTTCATCCGGTCCAGGGCCGCGCGCACGTCCTTGCCGCCACCGTGCTCAGCGCCCTCGCGCCCGCCCCACACCACGAACGTCTCGGCGCCCAGCTCGGCGGCCAGGTCGAGGTTGCGCAGCACCTTGGCCACGGCGTGGCGCCGCACGCGCCGGTCGTTGGCGGTCAGCGCGCCCTCCTTGAACACCGGGTCGCTGAACAGGTTGGTGGTGACCATCTCGGTGACGAGGCCGGTCTCCGCCAGCGCCTTCTTGTAGCGCTCGAGGGTGGCGTCGCGGGCGTCCTCGTCGGGCAGCAGGTCGTCGTCGTGGAAGCTCACCGCGGCGGCACCGAGCTCGGCCAGCTGGTACGTCGCCTCGACCGGGTCCAGCAGCGAGCGGCTGGCGGGACCGAACACGTCGGTGCCCTGCCAGCCGACGGTCCACAGCCCGAAGGAGAACTTGTCCTCGGGACGGGGGGTGAGGTCGCTCATGCGGGGATCTCCTGCCAGGTGCGGGTGGACGAGCTCTGCTCGACGGCCGCCAGCACGCGCTGGACCTGCAGACCGTCGGCGAAGGTGGGGTGGGGGTCGGTGCCGGCGGCGATCGCCTCGACGAGGTCGACCACCTGGTGGGTGAAGCCGTGCTCGTAGCCGAGGCCGTGACCCGCGGGCCACCAGGCCGACACGTAGGGGTGGCCGGGCTCGGTGACCAGGATCCGCCGGAACCCGGCGGTCTCGTCGGGCTCGGTGGCGTCGAAGAGCTCGAGCACGTTCATGTCCTCGAAGTCGAAGGCCAGCGAGCCCTGCGAGCCGTTGACCTCCAGGCGCAGCGCGTTCTTGCGGCCGGTGGCGAAGCGCGTCGCCTCGAACGTGCCGATCGCGCCGCCCGCGAACCGGGCGAGGAACAGCGCGGCGTCGTCGACGGTGACCGGGCCGCGCTCGCCCGAGGCGCCCCCGCCGCCGAGGGTGCCGGCGGTGTCGCCCGCGGCGACGGGCCGCTCGGTCACGAAGGTCTCGAGGTGGCCGGAGACCTCGACCAGCCGGTCGCCGGTGACGAACTGGGCGAGGTCGACGGCGTGGGCGCCGATGTCGCCCAGGGCGCCGGACCCGGCGAGCTCCTTGTCGAGGCGCCAGGACAGCGGCGCCTCGGGGTCGGCGATCCAGTCCTGGAGGTAGACCGCGCGGACCTGGCGTACCTGGCCGATCCGGCCCTCCTGGACCAGCCGGCGGGCCAGGGCGACCGCGGGGACGCGGCGGTAGGTGAAGCCGACCATGGCGCGGACGCCGTCGCCGGCGGCGCGCTCGGCGACCGCGGCCATCTCCTCCGCCTCGGCGACGGTGTTGGCCAGCGGCTTCTCGCACAGGACGTGCTTGCCGGCCGCGAGCGCGGCGATCGCGATCTCGGCGTGGGTGTGGCCGGGGGTGCAGATGTCGACCAGGTCGACGTCGTCGCGGGCGACGACCTCGCGCCAGTCGGTGGCCGACCCCGCCCAGCCCAGGCGCTCGGCGGCGTCCTGGGCCCGGCCGGCGTCACGACCGACGACGACGTGCATGGCCGGCGCGAGCGGGAGGTCGAAGAAGCGGGGAGCCACGCGCCAGGCCTGGCTGTGGGCGGCCCCCATGAAGGCGTGGCCGACCATGGCGACCTGCAGGGCGGGACGGGTCTCGGTCATCGGGTGTCACTCCAGGGTCGGGTGGTGGTGACCCCGCCCCGCCCGCGGGTGTCCGACGGGCGGGGGCGGGGACGTCAGGGGCGGCTCAGGACTCGAAGGCGGTGTCGATGTACTTGTCGACGTTCTCCTCGGTCACGACCGGCGCGTAGAGCTGCACCTCGCGGGGCACCTCGACCTCGACCAGGTCGCTCATCGCCTTCTCCTGGGCCAGCAGCCGGGCGAGCTTGACGCCGTCGGCGCCCTGCGTGGACGGGTAGACGACGGTCGCCTTCAGCACGCCGTCGCCGGACTGGATCTCCCGCATCGCGTTGGCCGAGCCGGCACCGCCGACCATGAAGAACTCGTCGCGGTCCTCGCTCTTCATCGCGGCCAGCACGCCGACGCCCTGGTCGTCGTCGTGGTTCCAGATGGCGTCGATCTCGGGCTGGGCCTGCAGCAGGTTGCGGGTCGACTCCTCGCCGCCCTCGACGGTGAAGTCGGCGGCGACCCGGGCGTCCACGTCGAGGCCGCACTCGTCGAGCGCGTCCTTGAAGCCCTTGCTGCGGTCCTGGGTCAGGGGCAGCGAGTCGATGCCCGCGATCTCGGCGACGACGCTGTCGGGCTCGTCCTCGAGCTGGGAGCAGATGTACTGGCCGGCCGAGACGCCCATGCCGTAGTTGTCGCCGAGCACGGTCACGCGGGCGGCGTTGGGGTCGTTGAACTCGCGGTCGACGTTGATGACCGGGATGCCGGCCTCCATCGCCTGGAGGGCCACCCGGGTGAGCGCGTCGCCGTCGAAGGGCAGCAGCACGATGGCGTCGACCTTGTCGTTGATGAAGGTCTCGACCTGGCTGATCTGCAGGTTGACCTCGTTGGTGCCCTCGGCGACGCGGAGCTCGACGTCGTCGTACTTCTCGGCGGCCTTGCGGGTGGACTCGGTGATCGAGGCCATCCAGCCGTGGTCGGCGGCCGGCGCGGAGAAGCCGATGACCAGCTTGTCGCCCGACTCGTCGTTGGAGCCGGACGCGGCGTTGGCGCTGGAGGACCCCTTCTCCTCGGAGGAGGAGCTGGTGTCGTTGCTGGCGCAGGCGGTCAGGGCCAGGCAGCTCAGGCCGGCGACGGCGCCGACGCCGAGGCGGGTGCGGAGGGGGGTGCGGTTCATGGCGGTGCTCCTTGCGTGCGTGTGATGACGGGTGAGACGGGATGGGACGGGTCGGGGTGCGGGCGCGGCCGCTAGGTCTTGGCCACCTTTCGCTCGGCCAGGCGCTGCTGGAGCAGCACGGCGACGACGATGATCACGCCCTTGATCAGGGCCTGCTCGGAGGTGGAGCGGTCGTTGAGCGTGAAGACGTTGGTCAGGGTCGTGAAGATCAGGACGCCCAGGACGGTGCCGACGATCGTGCCGCGGCCACCGGCGATCAGCGTCCCGCCGATCACGACGGCGGCGATCGCGTCGAGCTCGTAGCCACCGCCGTGGGTGGAGGAGCCGGTCGTCGTGCGGGCCACGATCATCAGTGCGGCGATGCCGCAGCACATCCCGAGCAGCACGTAGAGCAGCACGGTGTGGCGCTTGACGTTGATGCCCGCCAGCCGCGCAGCCTCCGGGTTGCCGCCGACCGCGACGGTGCGCCGACCGAAGGTGGTGCGGTTGAGCAGCACCCACCCCAGCGCCGCGACCACGAGGAAGATGACCACCAGCATCGGCACGCCCAGGGGCCGGGCGTTGAGGGCGTCGGTGAAGCCGGGCACGTCGACGATCTGGGTGCGGCGGTTGCTGAGGATCTCGGCGTAGCCGCGGGCACTGGCCAGCATGGCGAGGGTGGCGACGAACGGCACCACCCCGCCGTACGCGATCAGGGTCCCGTTGATCAGGCCGCACACCGCGCCGACCGCCAGGGCCGAGAACGCCATGGTCAGCCAGCCGACGTCGCGCCCGGTGGCCTGGACCGACAGCGTCGTGCACCAGATCGAGGACAGCGCGACGATCGCGCCGACCGAGAGGTCGATGCCGCCGCCGGTGATCACGAAGGTCATGCCGACGCTCACCACGCCGATGACCGAGGCCAGCAGCAGCACGGTGATCAGGTTGGACTCGCTGAGGAAGCGCTCCCCCGCCGTGGCGAACCCGACGACGCACAGCAGCGCCAGGCCCACGAGCAGGCCGAGGTTGCGGCCCACGCTCGAGGAGAGGAGCTCCCAGACCCGGCCGCCGCGGGACGACCCGGCCTCCAGACCCTCCTGCTCGGCCCGCTCGGTGGCCGACCGGTCGGCGTCCCCGCGGACGTCGTCGACCGCGACGGGCTCGGTGCCTCTGTTGCTCATGCGACTCTTCCTTCCATGACGAGGTCCAGGACCTTCGACTCGTCGAGCTCTCCTGCGGGGGCCTCGGCGACCACCGCTCCCTCACGCACCACCAGGACCCGGTCGGCCAGGCCCAGCACCTCGTCGACCTCGCTGGACACCACGACCACCGCGACCCCGGAGTCGGCCAGCGTGCGGACGAGCTGGTAGATCTCGGTCCGGGCGCCGACGTCGACGCCGCGGGTGGGCTCGTCGAGCATCAGCACCCGGCACCCCCGCAGCAGCCAGCGCGCCAGGACGACCTTCTGCTGGTTGCCGCCCGAGAGCGTGCGGACCTTGCGGGCCACCCCGCTGGGACGCACGTCGAGCGAGGTGGACAGCTCGTCGGCCTTGCGCCGCTCGGCGCCGCGGTCGAGGAAGCCGAAGCGGGAGACCGACCGCAGCGAGGAGACGGTGATGTTGTCCGCGACCGACTGGTCGAGCAGCAGACCCTGGCTCTTGCGCTCCTCGGGGGCGAGCCCGATCCCGGCACCGACGGCGGCCGGCACCTGCCCGGGGCGCAGCCGGCGGCCGTCGACGCTGACCGTGCCCGCCGTCGCCTTCCGGGCGCCGTAGACGGTCTCGAGGATCTCCGACCGGCCGGCTCCCACCAGGCCGGTCAGGCCGACGATCTCACCGGCCCGCACGGTCAGGTCGACGTCGGCGAAGACCCCCTCGAGGCCCAGCCCCTCCACCTCGAGGACCACGTCGCCGAACGGCTTCTCCGAGCGCGGCGGGAAGACGTACTCGATCGAGCGCCCCGTCATCAGCCTGATCAGCTCGGAGGTCGGGGTGTCGCGCGCGGACAGGCCGGTGGCGACGGTGGCACCGTCCTTGAGCACGGTGATGCGGTCGCCGATCTCACGGATCTCCTCGAGCCGGTGGGAGATGTAGACGACCGCGACCCCCTCGGCGGTCAGGCCGCGGATGACGCGGAACAGGTTGGCCACCTCACCGGCGTCCAGCACCGCCGAGGGCTCGTCGAGGATCAGCAGCCGGGTGTCGTGGGACAGCGCCCGGGCCATGCTCGCGACCTGCTGGCCGGCCGGGGAGAGCGTCTCGACCCGGCGGTGGGGCGCGATCTCGGAGTGGCCCAGCCGCTTGAGCAGGTCGCGCGTCGCCCGGTTGGCCACCGAGCGCTGGCTCATGCCCAGCCGCGACTTCTCGTGGCCGAGGAAGACGTTCTCCGCCACCGTCAGGCCCGGGACGAGGTCGAGCTCCTGGTAGATCGTGGCGATGCCGGCGTTGATGGCCGCCATGGGCGAGGTCAGCCGGCGCTCCTCGCCGTCCCACACGATGGTGCCCTCGTCGGGCTGGTAGGAGGCCGAGAGGATCTTGATCAGCGTCGACTTGCCGGCGCCGTTCTGGCCGAGCAGGCAGTGGACCTCGCCGGCGCGGACGTCGAGGTCGATGCCGTCGAGGGCGCGGACCCCCGGGAACTCCTTGACGATCCCGCGCATCTGCAGCAGCGGAGCACCGGGCTGGTCGGGAGGTGTGGCGGCGGTGCTCATGCGAGGGCTCCCGTGCGGTCGGGGGTCGGGTGGTCGAGGTCGATCGGCTCGCGCACCGGCGCGAGCGTGGGGTCGTCGAAGACCGCCTGGGCGGCGCGCAGGGCGCCGCCGCGGACCGCGGCGGAGAACCCCAGCACCGAGAGCTCGACCGTGACACCGCCGGCCTCGGGGGCGAAGACGTGCGCGCGCAGGCCCTCACGCAGCTGCGGGACGAACCACTCCCCCAGGACGGCGAAGTAGCCGCCGAGCACGAGGATCTCGGGGTTGAAGACGTTGACGAGGTTGCCGCAGCCGCTGACCAGCCACCGGCCCACCTCCTCGATGGCCCGCAGGGTGCGCTCGTCGCCGGCGACGGCGCGGCGGCGTACGGACTGGAGGCGGCGCTCGAGGTCGACCGCCGGGTCGCGCACCTCGTCGTCGGCGTCCGCCGCGAGACGCAGCAGCGCCTTGAGGCCCACGACCGTCTCCCAGCAGCCGCGGCGACCGCAGGGGCAGGGCTCGCCGTCGGGGTCGACCTGGACGTGGCCCAGCTCCCCGGCGAAGCCCCGGGCCCCCCGCAGCAACTGGCCGCCGCACACCACGCCGCCACCGACGCCGACCGCGCCGGTGAGCAGCAGCAGGTGCTGCACCGAGCGGCCCGGCCCGCGGTTGTCGAGCTCGGCCAGCGCCGCCAGGTTGGCCTCGTTGTCGAGGTGGATCGGGAAGTCGGGGTCGCCCAGCCGGCGGCGCACGGCCTCGACGACGGGCTGGTCGCGCCAGCCGAGGTTGGGCGCGTCGTGGACCTGGCCCGTGGACTCGTCGGACAGGCCGGGCACCGCGAGCGTCAGGCCCACGGGACGCGTGCCCCGCGCGACGAGGCGGTCGATGACGTCCGCGACGGTGTCGGCCAGGCGGTCCTGCACCAGGTCGGGGGCCATGGTGGCGGTGTCCATCGGCACGCGGCGCTCCTCCACGACGCCGCCGCCGAGGTCCATCGCCAGCACCGAGACGTAGTCGATGTTGACCTCGGCGCCGAGTGCGACGTAGGAGTCGGTGTCGATGGCCACGACCCGTCCGGGGCGACCGACCGCGCCGCGCTCGACCTCGCCCTCCATCACCAGGCCGCGGGTGCACAGCTCGGCGACGAGGCTCGACACAGTCGCCTTGTTGAGCCCGGTCTCGGCCGCGACCCGTGCGCGCGAGCGGGCTCCGTGACGGCGCAGGTGCGTGGCGACGACCGCGAGGTTGTGGCGGCGTACGGCGACCTGGTCGGCCGTGGCCGACGTCGCGAGGCCTGCCCCCGGCCCTGGCACCATGCGCCCCACCTGTCCCAGACTGTGACGTAGGTCACGAGTACGTTGGGTCGACAAACTAACTACGAGGTCCGGGGTCGTCAAGCACCCTGCCGTCCCCCGACTAGCCCGGCTCGCCGCCCGCCCGACGACAGATCGACCCCCGCCGGACACCTGGACCTTGCGTGCCGTCACCTCCGCGGGGTTGGTTGTCAGCCATGACCTCTCTCGGGAAGCGCGGCCTCTCGGTCGTGCCCACGCTCCTGGCCGGCCTCGCGCTGGCCCTCCTGCTCACCCTGCCCGGCCTCGTCGGGGCCGCCCAGGCCGCGCCGCCGAAGGACCCCGGCGACCGCGGCGTGCGCGCCTCGCAGCCGCTCGTGATCGGCCACCGCGGCGCGTCCGGCTACCGGCCCGAGCACACGCTGGCGGCCTACCAGCTCGCGATCGAGCAGGGCGCCGACTACGTCGAGCCCGACCTGGTGCCGACCAAGGACGGCGTGCTGGTCGCCCGCCACGAGAACGAGATCGGTGGCACCACCGACGTGTCGCAGCACCCGGAGTTCGCCGCGCGTCGCACCACCAAGCAGATCGACGGCCGCCCGGTCACCGGGTGGTTCACCGAGGACTTCACCCTCGCGGAGCTCAAGACCCTGCGGGCCGAGGAGCGGCTGCCGCTGGTGCGGCCGGCCAACACGGCGTACGACGGGCGGTTCGAGGTGCCGACGCTGACCGAGGTGCTCGACCTGGTGCGTCGTACGAACGACGCCCGGCCGGGCACCGCCCGCGACGTCGGCGTCTACACCGAGACCAAGCACCCGACGTACTTCCAGTCCATCGGGCTGCCGATGGAGCGCACGCTGGTGGACACGCTGCGCGCCCGCGGCTTCGACTCGCGAGGAGACAAGGTGTTCCTGCAGAGCTTCGAGACGACCAACCTGCGTCAGCTCGACCGGATGACCAAGCTCCCCATCATCCAGCTCATCGACGGCTCCGGGGCGCCGTACGACCTCGTGGCGCAGGGCGACCCCCGCACCTACCGCGACCTGACCACGCCGCGCGAGCTGCGCGCCATCTCGTCGTACGCCGAGGGCATCGGCCCCAACAAGGAGCTGGTCCTCCCCCGCGACGCCTCGGGCCGCACCGGGGCGCCGAGCCCGCTGGTGCGCGACGCCCACCGCAACAGGCTGGTCGTGCACCCCTTCACGCTGCGCCGGGAGAACCAGTTCATGGCCGTGAACTTCCGCCGCGGCACCGACCCGAACGCGCCGGGTGACCTGGCGGCCGAGGTCCGCGCCTTCCTCGACGCCGGCGTCGACGGGCTGTTCACCGACAACCCCGACATCGGCGTCGCCGCCCGCGACGCCTGGGTGCGCTCGGGCTCGCGTCCGGCGGCGTGAGGCGCCGCTAGACTCCGCGCTGCAGCCGCGGGTCGTCGGCCGGGTCACCGCCGGTCAGGTCGACGGCCCGCTGCGCGTTCGACACCGAGGTCACCACCGCGCTGCCGAGCCGGCCGGCGCGGTCGAAGACGGTCGCCGTGCCGACCGCGATGCCGTCGGCCGAGACCCGGTCGGCCGCCTCGAGGCCGATCTCGACGCCCTCGGGGGCGCGCGCCAGGGTGAGCGTGATGTCGGTGTTGATCTGCTCGATGCCGCGGTCGCCCCAGTTGGTGACCATGCTCGCGACGTCCGCGACCGAGGCGGCCGCGACGAAGCCCGAGGGACGCTCCCCCGGCACGACGGGCACCCCGACCTGCCAGGTGGTCTTGCGACCGGAGTTCTGGTGCACCTCGAACGAGTCGTGCCAGCCGACGCCCTCGCTGCGGAACAGCGGCAGCCGCGGCCGGTCGGTGGGCGGGGCGAGATCGAGCGGCGGCGGCTCGGGGGCGCCCTCGGGCTCCCAGACCGCGCCGGCCGCGGGCTCGCCCTGCTTGAGGAACAGCCCGCTGGCCCGGGCGGCGACCTCCTCGCCGTCGTCGTTGTCCTGCACCAGCTCGACGTCGACCAGGCACAGCCGCGCCGACTCGCGCACCACGTGGACGCGCGCCCGCGTCACCCGACGGCGGGCGGGGCGGAACAGGTCGACCGTCCACCGCGCCGCCCGCAGGTCGTCGCGTCCGCGTCTCGCGACCTCGGCCTCCGCGGCCCGCGCCAGGAACCCGCTGACGGCGACGCCGTGGAGGTGGTCGTCGCTCCACAGGCTGCAGGCGGCATCGGTCGGCGTCCAGGCGTCCCGATCGCCGGGGTCGGCGGGGTCGCCGGGGTCGCGGGTCCCGGCGGGGTCGGAGGCCTCGGCCGGGACGAAGAAGGAGAGGGGCACGGGGGCATCCTGCCGGGCGCCGCGGGCCTCAGCCGCGTCGGGCGACGGCGAAGACCCGCCGGAACGGCATCACCACGACGCCGTCGCGCTCGGGGTACGCCGCCCGCAGCTGCTGCTTGAGCTCGTCCTCGAAGGCGGTGCGGAGGTCGTCGGGAAGCGCCTGCACGGTCGGGCGCAGGCCGGTGCCGCTGATCCAGTCGAAGACGGCGTCGGCGCCGGTGAGCACGTGGGCGTAGGTCGTCTCCCACGCGTCGACCTCCCAACCCTGCGCGTCGAGCACCCGCAGGTAGGTCTCCGGATCGTGGCTGACCATCCGGGCCACGTCACCGGTGTGCTCGGCGTACGGCGCCCGCGCGGCCAGCTCGGCGACCAGGGTGTGGCTCGGCGCGTGCCAGTTGCCGGGCACCTGCAGCGCCAGCCAGCCGCCGGGCGCGACCGTCGCGGCCAGGGCGGGCAGCAGCTCGAGGTGGTCGGGCAGCCAGTGCAGCACCGCGTTGCTGACCAGCACCTCCGGTCGCAGGCCGCGGGCGGGCCAGTCGCGGACGTCGCCGACCTCGAGCTCGACGTCGGCCACCTCCCGGGCCCGGTCGAGCATCTCCTCGCTGCTGTCGATGCCGACGACCCGGGCGTCCGGCCAGCGCTGCGGCAGCAGGGCGGTCAGGTTGCCGGCCCCGCAGCCGAGGTCGACGACGAGGTCCGGGTCGTCGACGCCGACCCGGGCGAGCAGGTCGTGGAAGGGGCGGGCGCGGTGGTCGGCGTGCCCGAGGTAGCGGGCGGGGTCCCAGCTGAAGGCCATCCGTCGACGGTATCTCGACATCGAGAATCTCGGCAGCCTCCAGTTCGGGCTACGCTCGGGTCGTGGAGCGGGACGAGGTCGACGAGCTGGTCGAGGCGTGGGGCCGCGAGCGCTCCGACCTCGACCTGGCGCCCGTCGAGGTCTTCAGCCGCCTCACCCGGCTCGCCCGGCTGCTCGACCGCGAGCGGCGCGCCGCCTTCGCCGCGGTCGACGTCGAGCCGTGGGAGTTCGACGTGCTCGCCGCGCTCCGGCGTGCCGGGCGGCCCTACCAGCTCAGTCCCGGCGCGCTGTTACGGCAGACGCTGGTCACCAGCGGCACGATGACCAACCGCGTCGACCGGCTCGTCGCCCGCGGCCTCGTCGACCGACTGCCCGACCCCCACGACCGGCGCGGCGTACTCGTCCGCCTGACCGACGCCGGCGGCCGCAGCGTCGACGACGCCTTCGAGTCGCTGCTCGACCGTGAGCGCTCCCTGCTCGCCGCCCTCCCCCCGGAGGATCGCGAGTCGCTCGCGCGGTTGCTCAAGCAGCTGATGGTGCCGCTGGTCTGAGGTCGGGGGTCCGTGGGTGGGCTCCCGTCGCGGCGGGGGTGCGTCGTACGTGCTGGTCGTCGGGTGGGGCGTCGTCAGCTGCGGAGGAGGGCGTCGGGGGCGCGGCGTCATCAGCTCCGGACGTCATCGAGATGGTGGGCTGGAGGCCACGATCCTGATGACGTCCCGCGCGGCTGATCGGGAGGGGCGTCGCGGTGGGGGCGCGTCGTACGTCCTGGTCGTCGGCGAGCGACGCGTCATACGAAAAGGTCGTCCGAGCGAGCACCCCGTATGACGCTCCAGCCACCCGGGCAACGCGTCATACGAGCAGGTCGTCCGGACGACCACCCCGTATGACGCTCCGACCGAGGGCGTCCGGGGGCGCGGCGTCATCAGCTCCGGACGTCATCGAGATGGTGGCCTGGAGGCCACGACCCTGATGACGTCCCGCGCGGCTGATCGGGAGGGGCGTCGCGGCGGGGGGCGTCATACGTCCTGGTCGTCGGCGAGCGACGCGTCATACGAACAGGTCGTCCGAGCGATCACCCCGTATGACGCCCCAGCCACCCGGGCAACGCGTCATACGAACAGGTCGTCCGAGCGACCACCCCGTACGACGCTCCAGCCACCCGGGCAACGCGTCATACGAGCAGGTCGTCCGGGCGCCCACTTCGAACGACGCTCCGTTGCCGGAGGCCCTCGCCGGACAAGTCGGGCACCCTCGCGGGCAAAACTGCCCGCCGGCGCCCGTTTCATCCCGGTTGCACGGGCAGTTTCACCGGCTGGCCGGGGAAACTGCCCCGCCCCTCACCCCAGCTGCTCCGCAGCCGCCAACCACTCCATCTCGAGCGCCTCCTTCTCGTCCTTGACCGAGGTGAGCTCGGCCATGAGGTCGGTGAGGCGGGAGTGGTCCTGGGCGTGGGTGAGCATGGCGTCGTGGAGGACGGCCTCGCGGTCGGCGAGCTTCTCCAGCTGCTTCTCCAGCCGCGCCATGGTCTTGCGGGCGGTGCGGGAGTCGGCGCTGCCCGCGGCGGGCGAGGGGCCCTGCGAGGTCGAGGAGCGCGGGGAGGGGCCGCCGGAGGCGCGGCCGGCGCGGCGGTGCTCGAGGTACTGGTCGATCCCGCCGGGCAGCATCGAGAGCTGACCGTCGCCGAGCAGCGCCCACACCGAGTCGGTGACGCGCTCCAGGAAGTAGCGGTCGTGGCTGACCACGACGAGCGTGCCGGGCCAGGCGTCGAGGAAGTCCTCGAGCACGTTGAGGGTCTCGATGTCGAGGTCGTTGGTGGGCTCGTCGAGCAGCAGCACGTTGGGCTCGGCCAGCAGCAGCTTGAGCAGCTGGAAGCGCCGCCGCTCGCCACCCGACAGGTCGCCGAGCCGGGCCGTGAGCTTGTCGCCGGTGAAGCCGAACCGCTCCAGCAGCGAGGTCGCGGTGAGCTCCTGGCCGTCGGCGGTCTTGGTGACTCGCCGGATGCCCTCGACGGTCGGCAGCACGCGGGCGTCGGGGTCCTCGACCGGCACCTGCTGGGAGAGGTGCGCGAGCGAGACGGTGCGGCCCAGCTTGGCCTTGCCCCGGTCGGGCGACACCTCGCCGGCGACGAGCCCGAGCACCGAGCTCTTGCCGGCGCCGTTGACGCCGACCACGCCGACGCGGTCGCCGGCCCCGAGCCGCCAGGTCGCCTGCGAGAGCAGCGAGCGCTCGCCGCGGACGAGGTCGACGTCCTCGAGGTCGACGACGTCCTTGCCGAGCCGCTGGGTGGCGAACTTCTGCAGCTCCAGCCGGTCGCGCGGCGGTGGCTCGTCGTCGATGAGCGCGCTGGCGGCGTCCATCCGGAACTTCGGCTTGGAGGTCCGGGCGGGGGCGCCGCGGCGCAGCCAGGCCAGCTCCTTGCGCATCAGGTTCTGCCGGCGCGACTCCGAGGCCGCGGCCTGACGGCTGCGCTCGGCGCGGGCGAGCACGAACGCGGCGTACCCGCCGTCGTAGGAGTCGACCACCCCGGCCCCGTTGCTGCCCGGGTGGACCTCCCAGGTCGTGGTGCAGACCTCGTCGAGGAACCAGCGGTCGTGGGTCACCACCACCATCGCAGCCGTACGCCGGGCCGCGGCCCGTGCGCGCAGGAAGCCCGCCAGCCAGGCGACCGCCTCGACGTCGAGGTGGTTGGTCGGCTCGTCGAGCAGCAGCAGGTCGTGGTCGGTGAGCAGCAGCCGGGCGAGCGAGCTGCGACGGCGCTCGCCGCCGGACAGGCCGGCGACGGTGCGCTCGAGGTCGAGGCCGACGAGCAGCTCCTCGACCACCTCGCGCGAGGTCGGGTCGGCCGCCCACTCGTGGTCGGCGCGGCCGCCGAGGACGACCTCGCGGACCGTGGCCGTCTCGTCGAGGTCGTCGCGCTGGGCGAGGTAGCCGACCTCGAGCCCGCGGGTGCGCGAGACGCGGCCGCCGTCGGGCTCGGTGTGCCCGGCCATCAGGTCGAGCAGCGTGGTCTTGCCGTCGCCGTTGCGACCCACGATGCCGACGTGGTCGCCCTCGCCGACGCCGAGGCTGACCTCGTCGAGCAGGATCCGGACGCCGTAGGACTTGGTGACGCGCTCGAGGTTGACGAGGTTGGCGCGCTGGCTCATCCGACGAGCTCGACGACGTGGGCGCCGGCGACGGGGCCGGTGGCGACGTGGACGACCGGCACGCCGGCCTCCAGCAGGGCGCGCCGGGTCTGCGTCGCCCCCTCGTGGGTGCTCGAGAGCGCCAGCACGGTCGGACCGGAGCCGGAGAGCAGCACCGCGCCCTCGTGGTGGGCACGGACGAGCGCCAGTCGCTCGCCGAGCTCGGGTCGCAGGCTCACCGCGGGTCCTTCCAGGTCGTTGTGCAGGGCCGCGGCGAGCGCCGCGTGGTCGCCGTCGGCGAGCGCCGCCAGCAGCGCGTGGCTCGCGGGCGGGGTCTCGGGGGCGTCGGGGCGCACCCGGTCGTGCTCGCGGTAGACCGCCGGTGTCGACAGCCCGCCCGCATCGGGCACCACGACCCACCAGTGGTCGCCGGTGTCCTCGAGCGGGGTGACCTGCTCGCCGCGGCCGCCGCCGTGGGCGGTGCCGCCGAGCAGCGCGAACGGCACGTCGCTGCCCAGCTGGGCGGCCAGGTCGAGCAGGTCGTCGTCGGAGGTGTGCAGGTGCCACATCCGGTCCAGCGCCACCAGGGCCGCGGCGGCGTCGGCGCTGCCACCGGCGAGCCCGCCGGCCACCGGGATGCCCTTGTCGATGTCGAGCCGCGCGGCCCGGTCGAGGCCGTGGTGGGCGGCGAGCAGCTGCCCGGCACGGACGGCGAGGTTGCCCTCGTCGAGGGGTACGCCGGAGCAGTCCACCCCGCCGACCGGGGTGACGCCGACCTCCCACTCCTCGGCGGGCGAGGCGCGGACGTCGTCGTAGAGGCTGATCGCCTGGTAGACGGTGTCGAGCGGGTGCATCCCGTCGGAGCGCGGTCGCGCGACCGAGAGCACGAGGTTGACCTTGGCCGCGGCCCGGACGGTCACCGGCGCGGGCCTCATCGGCCCTCCCCCGCGACGACCGGGTGCCCGGTGACCTCGACGAGCGCCTCGGTCAGGCGCACGAAGTCGGTCAGCACCAGCTGCTCCCCGCGGGTCAGCGGGTCGATACCGGCCGCGGCCAGCGCGGCGCCCGAGGCCTCGGCCGAGCCGGCCAGCTCGCGCAGCGACGCGCGCAGCGCCTTGCGGCGGTGGGCGAACCCGGCGTCGACGACGGTGAAGACCTCGCGGCGCGACACCGAGGTGGCCGGGGGCTCGCGCCGGCTCCAGGCGACCAGCCCGGAGTCGACGTTGGGGGCGGGCCAGAAGACGTTGCGGCCCACGGCGCCGGCGCGACGGACCTCGGCGTACCACGACGCCTTGACCGACGGCACGCCGTAGACCTTCGATCCCGGACGGGCCGCGAGCCGGTCGGCCACCTCGGACTGCACCATCACCAGGCCGCGCTCGAGCGAGGGCAGCAGGCCGAGCAGGTGCAGCAGCACCGGCACCGACACGTTGTAGGGCAGGTTGGCCACCAGCGCGGTCGGCGCCGGACCGGGCACCTCGGCGATGCGCAGGGCGTCGGCGAGCACCACCTCGAAGGCGGCGACCTGGTCGGGCGCGCGCTCCGC
Organism: Marmoricola sp. Leaf446; assembly: GCF_001424755.1. GTDB lineage: Bacteria > Actinomycetota > Actinomycetes > Propionibacteriales > Nocardioidaceae > Marmoricola. Next base: position 798,487 of record NZ_LMRF01000001.1, on the reverse strand, counting down.
GACGGTGGCGGGCAGCTCGGCGGCCAGCAGCGGGTCGACCTCGACGGCGACCACGCGTCGCGCCACCGCCAGCAGCGCCAGGGTCAGCGACCCCAGGCCGGGGCCGACCTCGAGGACCACGTCGTCGGGGCCGATGCCGGAGTCGCGCACGATGCGGCGCACCGTGTTGGGGTCGATGACGAAGTTCTGCCCACGCTGCTTGGTGGGGCGCAGGTCGAGCCGGCCGGCCAGCAGACGCACTTCTGCCGGACCGAGCAGGCTCGGTCCGGCAGAAGGAGTCGTCACGGGGACGAGCGTAGAGGCCGTCAGTGACCGGCCCCGCAGTGCGGCCAGGCGCCGTAGCCGCCCTCGGCCGCGGCGACCCGCTCGGCGATGGCGATCTGCTGCTCGCGGCTGTTCTGGTGGGGCATGCCCGACCCGCCGTACGCCTGCCAGGTGCCGAGGCTGAACTGCAGCCCGCCGTAGTAGCCGTTGCCGGTGTTGGCGGCCCAGTTGCCGCCGGACTCGCACGCGGCGATGGCGTCCCACACGCTGCCGCCACCCACGGACGCGGCCGGGGTGGAGGGCGCGGCGGGCTCGACCTTGGTGCCGACCTTGACGATCGCGTCGACGGGCTCGCGCACGACGCGCGAGCTGACGACGACGGTGCGCACGGCCTTGCCGTTGCGGAACGTCGTCTTGTAGGTCACGTCGCGGACGCCGTCGCGGGCCTCGCGGACCGTCTTGGTCTCGCCCTCGGGCATCGAGTCGTCCTCGCGGCGGACGGTGCCGGCCTGGATGGTCTCGTCGGCGACGCGCTTGGTCTTCTCGCCGCGCTTGACCACGACCACACGGTCGCCGTCCTCGAGCTCGGCACCCCGCGAGGGGCGCACGACGTCGTTGCGGTCGACCTTGACGCCGGTCTCGGCCAGGAGCTCACCGACCGTGCTGACGGCGAGGTTGTGGCGGGTGGCCTTCTCGGCGCCGTACTTCAGCACGACCTTCTTGGGGGTGGTGACCTCGAGGGCCAGCCCGCCGCGGTCGATCTCGGCGCCACGGCTCACCGACAGCGCGGCACCGCCGAAGCGCAGGCCCAGCTGGCTCAGCGCGGAGGAGACCTTGGTCGCGGTCGTCCACAGCGTCTTCTCCTCGCCGTCGACGGCGAGCGTCAGCGGGCGGCCCAGACGGACGGCGATCTCGGAGCCGTCGCGCACGTCGGTCGCGGGACCGGGGACGACGGAGTCGTGCTTCCCGGGCTCGATGCCCTCGGCGGCGAGGACGTCGCCGACCGAGCCGGCGAAGGTGCGGACCTGCTGCCGCTCCCCGTCCACCGAGAGGGTGACCGTCTTGCTCATCCCGGCGTACGCCGAGGCGCTGCCGACGATCCCGAGGAGGACTGCGACAGCGAGTCCCACGAGAAGGGTCTTGTTCTTGGTCAGGTGCTCAAGGCGTGCGCGCACGATGCTCCAGTGATCGCATTTCCCGGTCCGCGGGCGGCGGCGCCGGCCACACGCGCGGCATCGTCGTCGACGCTGCGCGGGCCCCCCAGATGGCGCCAACCGGACGAAGTGGTGCTCCCGCTTCCGGCCAACAGCGCTCGACCCTAGGTGCGTGCACGGGGCGGGCGCAAACCGCGACCCGCCACGCCGGTGGGTCCCAGGCGGCTCGGTGTGGCCCCTCTCACGCTCCCCAGGGGCCGCCGAAGGCCGCGAAGGTGTTGCTCTCGACGGCCTCGCAGAGCTCCCGCAGCGGCACCCCGGTGGTCTGCGCCATCGCCCGCATCGTGAGCGGCACGAGGTAGGAGGCGTTGGTGCGGCCGCGGTGCGGGACCGGGGTGAGGTACGGCGCGTCGGTCTCCACCAGCACCCGCGTCAGCGGGGTCGCCCGGAGCGCCTCGCGCAGCGGCTCGGCGTTCTTGAAGGTGACGGTGCCGGCGAAGGACAGGTGGGCGCCGCGGTCCAGGCAGGCCCGCGCGAAGTCCGCGTCGCCGGAGAAGCAGTGCATCACCCAGCGCTCGGGGGCGCCGACGTCGTCGAGCACCCGCAGCACGTCGGCGTGGGCGTCGCGGTCGTGGATCACCAGGGTGCGGTCGAGCTCGGTGGCCATCGCGACGTGGGCGCGGAAGGACTCCTCCTGCGCGGCCCGGCCCTCGGGGCCGGTGCGGAAGTGGTCGAGCCCGGTCTCCCCCACCGCCCGCACCCGGTCGCTGCCCGCGGCCAGGCGGCGTACCTCCTGCAGGGCCTCGGCCAGCCGGCCCTGCTCGCTCAGCAGCGGCGCCTCGTTGGGGTGCAGCGCGACGGCCGCGACGACCTGCTCGTGGGCCTGCGCCGTCGCCACGGCCCAGCGCGCGCCCGGCAGGTCGCAGCCGACCTGCACGACGCGCGTGACGCCGACCGCGGCGGCGGTGCCGAGCGCGTCGGCGACCGACAGCGGCGCCTCGTCGCCGCGGGCGACGTCGAGGTGGCAGTGGTTGTCGACCACCGGGTGCGGCAGCGGCTCAGGCAGGTCCGGCCGGCCGTCGAGCAGCGCGGTCACGGGCGGTGCACCGCGTCGTACACGAGGCGCTTGGGCACCCCGGAGCGTCGCGCCACGTCGCCGATCGCCTGCTTGCGCGGCACCCCGACGAGCTCCTCGGCCGCCACCAGCGCGGCGAGCGCGACCGGGTCGGAGACCGCCTCGGGCGGCTCGGCGCCCTCGACGACCAGCGTGACCTCGCCGCGCACGCCGTCGGCGGCCCAGGCGACCAGCTCGGCCAGCGTGCCGCGGCGTACCTCCTCGTGGGTCTTGGTCAGCTCGCGGCACACCACCGCCCGGCGGTCGTCGCCGAACGCCTCGGCCAGCGCCCCCAGCGCGGCGGCGGTGCGGTGCGGGGCCTCGAAGAAGACCAGCGTGCGCTCCTCGTCGGCCATCGCCTGCAGCCGCCGGAGCCGCTCACCGGCCTTGCGCGGCAGGAACCCCTCGAAGCAGAACCGGTCGACCGGCAGTCCCGAGACCGCCAGCGCGGTCAGCACCGCCGAGGGGCCGGGCAGGCTGGTCACCGTCACGTCGCGCTCGATCGCGGCGGCGACGAGGCGGTAGCCGGGGTCCGAGACGCTCGGCATGCCCGCGTCGGTCACCAGCACGACCCGCTCGCCGGCCACCAGGGCCTCGACCAGGGCGTCGGTGCGCAGGTGCTCGTTGCCCTCGAAGTAGGACACGACCCGCCCGGGGATCTCCACGCCCAGGTCACCGGCCAGGCGCCGCAGCCGCCGGGTGTCCTCGGCGGCGACCACGTCGGCGCCGCGCAGCTCGGTCGCCAGCCGCGGCGAGGCGTCCTCGGGGCGGCCGATCGGGGTGCCGGCCAGGACCAGCACGCCGCCCCCGGCCAGGTGGGAGGACTCGCGCGGATCGCTCATGTCCCCGATCATCGCAGCCGTATCCTCGGGCAGCGTGAGCCTCCTCGAGCGCCGTACGACGCTGTCCGCGACGCCGCGCGGCGAGCGGCTCCCGACGGCTCCCTCGCGGGCGCGGCTGCCGGGCTCGGACCGGGTGCGGGGCTGGGTGGCGGCGCTCGGCGTCTTCGCGCTGGCGCTCGCGCTGCGGCTGTGGGACCTGGGCAACCCCAGGGCGTTCGCCTTCGACGAGACCTACTACGCCAAGGACGCGTGGTCGCTGCGCCACTTCGGCTACGTGCAGACCTACGTCCAGGACGCCGACCAGGCCATCCTCGGCGGCCAGACCACCGGGCTGTGGACCGGCGACCCGTCGATGGTGGTGCACCCCGAGCTGGGCAAGTGGCTGATCGCGCTCGGGGAGTCGGCCTTCGGGATGACGCCCTTCGGCTGGCGGGTCTCCTCGGCCGTGGTCGGCGCGCTGATGGTCCTGGTGATGGTGCGCCTGGCCCGCCGGCTGACCCGGTCCACCGCGCTGGGCGTCCTCGCCGGCCTGCTGCTGTGCCTGGACGGCCAGCACTTCGTGCTCTCCCGGCTGGCGCTGCTCGACGTCTACCTGGCCTTCTTCATCCTGTGCGCGGTCGCGTGCACGGTCGCCGACCGCGACTGGACGCGCTCGCGGATGGCCGACCTGGTCGGCGGGACCCGGCTGGCGGCCAACGCCTGGGGACCGCGGCTGCTCTGGCGGCCGTGGCGGCTGGCGGCCGGGCTGTGCTGGGGCGCGGCGATCTCGACCAAGTGGACTGCGCTGTTCGTGCTGGCGGCCTTCGGGCTGACCATGTGGCTCTGGGACGCCGGCGCCCGGCGCTCCTTCGGGGTCCGCTGGGCGGTGGCCAGGTCCGCGGTCATTGACGCGACCCCCGCCCTGGCGTACGTCGTGCTGCTGCCGTTCGTGCTCTACGTGCTCAGCTGGACCGGCTGGCTGCTGCACGCCGACGCCTACGAGCGGGCGCTCTCGGACACGCAGTACGGCCCCTACTGGGGCAGCTACCTGGAGCAGGACGCCACCGGGTTCTTCCCCGAGCTGTGGCAGTCGCTGCAGTCGCTGTGGCACTACCACCGCGACGTCTACTCCTTCCACACCCGGTTCCTCGACGACAGCACCCACGCCTACCAGTCCAGCCCGTGGGGCTGGTTCGTGCTCAACCGGCCCGTCGGCATCTCCACCGAGCTCGACATCGCCCCGGGCGAGCAGGGGTGCACGGCGGTCGCGGGATCGACCTGCCTGCGGCAGGTGCTGCTGCTGGGCAACCCGGTGGTGTGGTGGGCGGGCACCGCGGCGGCGCTGTGGTCGGTGGTGGCCGGCCTGCTGCGACGCGACTGGCGCCACGGGCTCGTCCTGGTCGGGCTCGCCGCCACGTGGCTGCCGTGGTTCCGCTACGCCGACCGGCCGATCTTCAGCTACTACTCCTCGGCCAGCCTGCCGTTCCTGGTGCTCGCCCTGACCCTGCTCGTGGGCGGGATCGCCGGCGGGCCGGCCTCGTCACGGACCCGACGGCTGCTGGCCGGCTCGGTGGCCGGTGTCGTGCTGGCACTCACGGTGGTGGCGTTCGTCTTCTTCTGGCCCGTGTGGACCGACGAGCTGCTCACCAACGCGCAGTGGCTGCAGCGGATGTGGTTCCGCCGCTGGATCTAGCGCCTCAGGCGACGGCGGTGCCGGGCAGCGTCCAGGGCTCGGCGTCGCTGGTCGCGGGCGTGAGCGGGGTCGGCTCGACCATCCGGAGACGACGCTCCAGCAGCGCGATCCGGGCCACGGCGAGCGCGACGATCGCGAGGCCGACCAACCCGACCAGCAGGACCGACAGCGGTGCGACTGCTCCCATGGTGCCCCTCCCAGGTACCTCGGTGAACAACTGTTCCCCCACCGTAGGGCATCTCCAGGAATTCGGACATAGTTCATCTGGACTAGATCAGAAGATCCGCTCGGACCCCCGGAGTTGACAACCGGGCCCGACGAGTGGGTCGTTCAGCCGCGTCGGTCCAGCCAGGCGAGGTAGCCCGTCGCGACGCCGACGAGCCCCATCCCCAGCGCCCCGCCCGGCCAGTAGATGTGGTCGGTGTGCACCAGCCAGGCGCCGGGGAGCAGCAGCACCGCGGGCAGAGCGGCGAGCCGACGACGCACCAGGAAGTCGCCCGCCACGACCACGGCCGCGAGCAGCAACGCCCACGAGCCGATCTCGCCGAGCGGCGTGCCGAGCGCGAAGATCGACCGCACCTCGTCGGGCCGCGGCGCCCCGGACGGCAGCCGCGAGGTCACCCACCCCGCCCCGATGCCGCTGAGGATGTCCAGGGCGTTGTAGAAGATCGCGTAGACGAAGGACGCGAGCACCGCGACCACGGCCACGGGGTCGCGGCGGCCCTTGAACAGCCACATCAGGGCGAGGCCGACCAGCGGAAAGACCAGCATCCCGGGCACGTGCAGCGTCCACCACCGGTGCGCCGTCGTCTCGTCCAGGTTCTCGGGGTGGAACCACCCCGCCGCCATGAGGGTCACGCCGGGCAGGGCGCTGAGCACCCCGGCGGTCACCGGCCCCGCCCACCGCACGCTGGTGCGGGAGCCTGCGTCCTGCGTCGTCGTCGCCACGCCCCGAACATAGGCGGCGCCCCCTCAGGCCGTACGACGCTCCGCGAAGTCGGCCGGCGTGAAGCGACCCTCGGCCAGGTGGGACTCGATGTCCTCCAGGCTGTGGCCGGTCAGCTCGGGCATCAACCGCCACACGAACACCCACGCCGCCACGTTGAACAGCCCGTAGAGCCAGAACACCTGGCCCACCCCGAGCAGCTCGATCATCGTCAGCAGCGTCAGCGTGATCAGCAGGTTGGTGCCCCAGAGGGTGGCCGACTGCACGGCCGTCCCGGCCCCACGGACGGCGAGCGGGTAGATCTCGGAGCCGGTGAGCCAGCCCATCAGCTGCAGGCCACCGGCGTTGAACAGCATGAAGACGATCAGACAGGTGACGATGAACGGGATGTTGTCCTTCCCGGCATTGCCGGTGACGAAGAACGCGCCCAGCACGAACAGGCTCAGTGCCGCCCCGGGCACCATGACCAGGGTCAGCCGCCGGCGACCGACGCGGTCGACGATCATGAGGCCGACCACCTGCGCCAGCAGGTAGGTCACGCCCAGCGCGACGCTGACCCGCAGCGCGGCGGTGGTGCTGAACCCGTTGTCGGTCAGGATCGTCGGGGCGTAGTAGATGATCATCTCGATCCCGGACAGCTGGGTCAGCGCTGCGATACCGCAGCCGACCAGCAGGGCGGGCCGCACCCAGGGTCGCTTCAGCCCGCTCCACCCGCGGTCGCGCGCCTTCGTCTCGGCCTTGCGCTCCTCGAGCTCGACGATCTCCTCGAGCTCGCGGTCGATCGGGTAGCCGTCGGGCCGGACCCGGCGCAGCACCGTCTCGGCCTCCTCGCGGCGGCCCTGCTTAACGAGCCAGCGGGGGCTCTCGGGCAGGCGCAGCTGGAGCAGCAGCATGAGCAGGGCGGGTACGGCGGCCGCGCCGATCGACACCCGCCAGTCGACGAGCTCGGTGGCACCGACGAGGGTGGAGATGACGATGCCGACACCGATCGCCAGCTGGAAGCACAGCACCAGGCGGCCGCGCAGCCGCGCCGGCGCCATCTCGGCGACGTACATCGGGACGGTCTGGGTGGCCCCACCGACCGCGACGCCCAGGAGCACCCGCGCCAGCGCCAGCAGCACCGGGCTGGGCGAGATCGCACAGAGCAGGCTCCCGGCGACGAAGAGGACGCAGATCAGCAGGATGGTGCGGTGGCGACCCCAGCGCTCGGACAGGAAGCTGCCCCCGAGCGCACCGATCACCGCGCCCGCCAGGATGCCGGCGGCGATGAACTGCTCGAGGCCGTTGCCGAGCGAGAACTCCTCGGAGATCTGCAGCAGCGCGCCGGAGATGATGCCGGTGTCGTAGCCGTAGAGCAGCCCGCTCACGGCCGAGACGACGGCCACCACCAGCATCAGCCCGTTGAGCGCACCCTCCTGCGCCTCGCTGCGGTCCTCGGTCTGGGTCATGACGCCCCCTGGGCTCGACGCCGACGGCCCGAGCGGACCGGCGTGGTGGCGCCGTACCCGTCCGTGGCGCACGACACACCCGGAGCCGGGAGGACGGAACGGTCGGGGTCAGTCGCCCCGGCGGATCTTGACCCAGTCGACCAGCATGTCGAGCCGGTTGGTGTCGGGCGTCGGCTCGGGGCCGCCCCACGAGGTGCCGACGGCCATGTTGAGGATGAGGTACTGGTCGGTCTTGGTGAACACCGACCAGTCGGCGCCGTTGCCGAGCGCGTTGAACTCGGTGGCGGTGATCTTGCCCTGCGGCTCGCCGTCGATCCACAGCGAGATCCCCGTGGCGTCCCACGAGATCTTCCAGGTGTGCATCCGGCCGTCGGTGGAGGGGACGTGCGGGGGCTTCATGAAGGTGCCCTGGTCGTTGTGCACCCAGTCGTGCACGGTCATGTAGGACCCGGGTCCGCCGTCGCCGCCGCCGGGGAAGAGCTCCATGATGTCGATCTCGGCCCGGGCCGGACCGGCCTCGCCGTAGGCCGAGTTGTGCAGCCAGATCGCGGGCCAGGCCCCCTGCGCGGTGGGCAGCGCCGCCCGCACCTCGACGGTGCCGCTGGAGAGCTTGAAGCTCTTGCGCGTGCTCACCATGCCGCCGCGCCACGAGCCGTCCTCGTTGCGCTTGGCCGAGACCACCAGACGGTCGTCGTCGTCGACCGTCACGAGGTCCTCGTCGGAGGTGAAGGTCTCGATCCCGTAGCCGTCGCTGGACTCACGCGTCCACTGCGACGCCAGCTGGGCGGCCGCGAAGTCGTCGCTGAAGGTGCGCGGGGGCTCCTGGCTCGACGTGACGTCGCGGTAGACCACGGTCACCACCACGAGCACGACCACCAGGACGGCGGTCACCACCACCAGGAGGCGAGGGAGCCACGGACGCCGTCGGCGGTCGACGTCGGGAGCCGGCGAGGGCTCTCGTTCCAGCAGTGCTGGCACGTCCTGTCCACCCCCGTCTGGCAAGAACCATGTGGTCGAGTGGCGCCGAGCGGCGCTCACGACCCGTGCGGGCAGTCTACGGTCGCCGCCAAGACCCGTCCGTCCCGTGGGCGGGGGCCGTGACACAGGTCACCGGTGGGGTGCATGAGGTCGCGGGCGGCGGGTACAGCGGCCCCAACGACCGCCCCGGGCAGACCTCACGCAGCGTCTGCACGGGGCGGTCCTTGCGTCGGGCGGTGTCCGCAGCGCCCGGGAAGCACCGAAGCCGCAGGCCAGTGGCCTGCGGCTTCTCGGGTGGAGCTGAGGGGATTCGAACCCCTGACCTTCTCATTGCGAACGAGACGCGCTACCAACTGCGCCACAGCCCCGGAGCGCCCGTCTGCACGAGCGCGAGGGAAAAGTTACCACCGGGACCGGCGTGGTCCCGAATCGGGTCAGGCGCCGGCGACCTTGCGGTCGGTCGCCTCCGAGGCCGCACGGTCGGCGTCCTCGTCGGCCTGCCGGGCGATCGCGGTGTCGGCGTCGTCGTGGCCCGAGCTGGTCATCCCGGTCAGCTCGATGGTGCGCACGGTGCGGCGGGCGGTGGCCTTGCCCACGTAGGTCGGGAGGGTGAGGGGAAGCGGGTCCCACAGCGAGCCCTCGTCGGCCAGCGCGGCCTCGAGCTCGGCCCGCTGCTCGCGCCCGGTGCCGGGGTCGGTCAGCAGCTCGAGGGCCTCGTAGGACATCGGGGCGGGTGCCGGCGAGGGGGTCTCGACGGGCTCGACCGACGAGCGGGGCGCGACCGACGAGCGGGGCGCGACCGACGACGTGGGGGCGGGGGTCTCGACGCGGGCCGGGGTCTCGACGGGCTCGACCGAGGGGGCCGACGAGTCCGCAGGGCGGGTGCGGCGCGCCTGGGCCCGGCGCACCGACATCCGGGCGACGACCAGGAAGGCCACGATCGCCACCGCCGGGACGGCGACGGACCACCACGGCGCGACCGCGAAGCCGGCCAGCGCCACGACCGCGAGCAGCACGGTGACCAGGCCACCGAGCACCCGACGCCGGTTGCGCGCGGCGCGAGCGGTGGGGCTGAGCTCCGGAGCGGCGCGACGCGTGACGGTGTCGGTGCGCTCGACCTCGATCGCGGTCTCGACCTCCTCGACGGCGTCGGGGGCCGCCTCGTCGACGGGGCGGCGACGACGGGTCAGCACGCGGACCTTCTCGGAGTGGCCCTCCTCGAGCCGCTCCCCCGCCACCTCGTCGTGGTGGGCGAGGGCCTTGGGGATGAGGTAGACGGCCCAGGCGAGGGCGAGCACCACGAAGATCACAGCTGACAGGTCCACAACCCGAACCCTACGAGCGGGCGGTCACCGCGCACCGGACCCGTGGCGGTGTGTCGTCAGTTCACTCCTGTGACTGGTGTGGATCCCGGGTGCCGGGGCCCTCGCGGAGGCCCCGCTCGAGCCGGACGAGCAGCCCCTCGGGCACGTCCTCCTGGGTCAGCGCGAACAGCCGGTGGTCGCGCCACTCCCCGTCGATGTGCAGGTAGCGCCGGGCGTGGCCGACCTCGACGAAGCCCAGCTTCTCCACCACCCGCAGCGAGGAGTGGTTCTCGGGCCGGATGGCCACCTCGATGCGGTGCAGCCCGACCGGGCCGAAGCAGTGGTCGACGGCCAGGGCCACGGCCCGGGTGACGATGCCGCGGCCGGCGTACGCCTCGTCGACCCAGTAGCCGACCGAGGCGAACTGCGCGGAGCCCCGGAGCACGTTGCTCACGGTGAGCTGGCCGACGAAGCGGCCGTCGAGCTCGATCACGAACGGCAGCTGCCGTCCGGCGCGCGCCTCGCGGCGCATGGTGCGCACCATCGCGGCGAACGAGCGCGGCTGGGCCTGCGAGTGCGAGGGGGCGGTGGCGTCCCAGGGTCCGAGCCACGCGGCGTTGGCCTGGCGGACCCGCCGCCAGGTGTGCCGGTCGGCCTGGGTGATGGGTCGCAGCCGGACGCCGCCGGACTCCAGCACCACGGGCCACCCGGCGCTCAGTGGTCGCTCCCGACGATCTGCTCCACGGCGTGCCGCAGCAGGGGCACGACGACCGCGAGGCCGTCCTTGACCCCGCCGCGCGACCCCGGGAGGTTGACGACCAACGCCTGGCCGGCGACCCCGGCGAGGCCGCGCGAGAGCGCCGCGGTCGGGACGCCCTTGGCCGTGCCGTGGGCGCGGATCGCCTCGGCGATGCCCGGGACCTCGCGGCTCAGCAGCGGGCGGGTGACCTCGGGGGTCAGGTCGGTCGGGGTGAGGCCGGTGCCGCCGGTGGTCAGCACGGCACGGGCGCCGGCGTCGAGGGCGGCGCGGATCGCCTCTCCGACGGGCTCGCCGTCGCGCACGACGACGGGGTCGCCGACCGTCCAGCCGTCGGCCCGGAGCGCCTCGACGATCAGCGGACCGGTGGTGTCGTCGTACACCCCGGCCGCGGCGCGGTTGGAGGCGACGACGACGGCGGCGGGCAGCGGGGTCGGGGCCTCAGCCACGGCGCCACGTCCCGCTCTTGCCGCCGAGCTTCTCCTCGACGCGGACCTCGGTGATGACCGCGCCCTTGTCGACGGCCTTGACCATGTCGACCACCGTGAGGGCGGCGACCGAGACGGCCGTGAGCGCCTCCATCTCCACCCCGGTGCGGTCGGTGGTGCGCACGGTGGCCCGGATCGCCACGGCGTCGTCCTCCACCTCGAGGTCGACGGTGACGCCGGAGATCGCGAGGGGGTGGCACAGCGGCACGAGGTCGGCGGTGCGCTTGGCCGCCATGATGCCGGCCACCCGGGCCACGCCGAGCGCGTCGCCCTTGGGCACGCCCTCTCCGCGCAAGAGCGCGACGACGTCGGCGGAGACCAGCACGCGGCCGGTCGCGGTGGCGCTGCGGGAGGTGACGTCCTTGTCCCCCACGTCGACCATCCGGGCGGCGCCGCGCTCGTCGACGTGGGTCAGGCGCGGACCGTCGGTCCCCTCGTGCCGGTCGCTCACGAGCCCGCCACCCGGTCGAGCAGCAGCACGGGGACGACGTCGCCCTGCGAGACGGCCGTGACGTCGGCGTCGAGCACGACCAGCGCGTCGGCCTGGGCCAGCCCCGCGATCAGGTGGGAGCCGGGGCCGCCCACCGGGGTCAGCAGCAGCCGGCCCCCGGAGTGCTCGACCCGCGCCCGCAGCAGCTGGGTCTTGCCGCGCATCGAGCGCACCGCCTCGGTGATCACCCCGGCGCGCAGCACCGGCTCGACCCGGGCGTGCCCGGTCATCCGGCGCATCGCCGGCACGACGAACGACTCGAAGGAGACGTACGCCGAGACCGGGTTGCCGGGCAGCGTGAAGATCGGGGTCCGGTCCTCCCCCACCACCCCGAAGCCCTGGGGCTTGCCCGGCTGCATCGCGACCTCGAGGAACTCCACGGTGCCGAGCTCGCGCAGCACCTCCTTGACCACGTCGTGGGTGCCCTTGGAGACACCGCCGCTCGTGACGACGAGGTCGGCGCGCAGCAGCTGGTCGGCCAGGGCGTCGGCGAACTGGTCGGGGTCGTCGGTGGTGGCGGTGGCCCGGTAGGCGATGCCACCGTGGGCGCGGACGGCCGCCGCCAGGAGATAGCTGTTGGAGTCGTAGATCTGGGCGCCCTGGAGCGCCCTCCCGGGCTCGACCAGCTCGAGCCCCGTGGACATCACCACCACGCGGGGGCGGGGCGCGGTGGCGACCCGGCCGCGGCCCAGCGCGGCGAGCAGCCCGACCTGACGGGTGCCGACGACCTCGCCGCGTCGCATCAACAGGTCGCCCCGCGCGACCTCCTCGCCGGAGCGGCGTACGTGCTGGCCCTCCTCGGGCGCCTGGGAGACGACGACCTGGCGCCCCTCCTCGGTGGTCCACTCGAACGGCACCACCGCGGTCGCCCCGGTCGGCACGGGCGCGCCGGTCATGATGCGTACGGCGGTGCCCGGGGTCAGGGTGTGGATCGTGGTCTGCCCGGCCGCGATCTCCCCCACCACCGGCAGGTGGACGGGTCGCTCGGCGGTGGCCTCCGCGACGTCGCGGAACGCCACGGCGTAGCCGTCCATCGAGGAGTTGTCGAAGACCGGCAGCGGGACGTCGGCGTGGACGTCCTCGGCGACGGGCAGACCGAGGGCGTCGAGCAGCGGCCGCTCGGCGGCCTCGAGCGGGGTGACGACCTCCAGCACCCGGCGGAGGTAGTCCTCGGGCGGGATCGGGCGGGTCTCACGGGACGGCGAGGACATGGGACGAACCTAGACGGCCGGGTGCAGCGTCCTACTCGGCGGGCGCGTCGCCGAGGACGCTGCCGGCCTCGACGCGGCCGTGGTCGCCGTCGAGCTCGGCCCGGCCGCGCACCACGACCTTCTCGCCGAAGCTCCAGTCGCCCGAGACGACCAGCGACTCGGCCTGGCGCATCGAGGGCACGCCGGAGGCGAAGCGCTGGTCGAAGTCGGCGACCAGCTTGTAGTGCTCGTCGTCGAGGTCGACGAACGGGATGCTCTCCACCTGCTGGTCGAGCACGAAGTCGCTGCCGATGTCGTAGGCGTCCGAGCGCAGCACCAGCAGGTCGTTGGTCGTCTTGACCGGCACGAACCGGTCGCGGCCGACCTCGATCAGCCGGGAGTCCTCGAAGACCTCGATCGCGGCGCCCATGGCGGTCTCGACCTGGATCACCTCGGGGCTGCGCTTGTCGGCGGGGTCGACGTTCTTCTCGTTGCGGATCAGCGGGAGACCGAGGATGCCGTCACGCCGCGCCATCTCCTCTCGCATCCGGGCGAGGTCGAACCACAGGTTGTTGGTGGAGCAGAACTGGTGGCGCGAGAGGTCCTGCAGCGCCTCCTGGTCGGCCTTCGGGGTCTGCGCGGTCTCGCGGAGCACGATGCGGCCGTCGGCCTTGCGGCGGGCGAAGTGGCCCCCCTTGCGGTCCGAGGGCGTACGCCGCACCGCCTCGATCGCGAACGGGGCCCCGGACTGGGCGAACCAGCCGGCCACCCGCGCGTCGGCGACGGCGCCGAGGTTGTCGGAGTTGGACACGAAGGCGTAGCGGTAGCCGGCGTCGATGAGCCGGTCGAGCAGGCCCGTGCCGACCAGCGCGGTGTAGAGGTCGCCGTGGCCGGGCGGACACCACTCCAGCGCCGGGTCCTTGGTCCACGTCACCGGGGTGAGGTCGTCCTTGCGGAGCTTGGGCTCCTTGTTCTGCAGGAACTCCAGCGGCAGCCCGTCGACCTCGAGGTCGGCGTAGCGCGCGAGCGCGGCCAGGGTGTCCTCGGAGGTGCGGAAGCTGTTCATGAAGATCAGCGGCAGCGTGGTGCCGTACTCGCGGCGCAGGTGGAGCACCTGACGGGCGATCACGTCGAGGAAGGACAGCCCGCGGCGCACGCACAGCAGCGACTTGGCGCGCGCCATGCCCATCGAGGTGCCGAGCCCGCCGTTGAGCTTGATCACCACGGTGGCGCCCACCGCCTCGGCGGCGACGTCGTCCGGGACCTCGACGTCGGCGAGCGACTCGATGTCGACCGGCTCGATCGAGTCCTCGGCGATCATGCCGGTCTCGCCGTGCTCGATCTGGCGGTAGTAGTGCGAGAAGACCTCGATCGCGACCTGGTCGACGCCCTCGGCGGCCATCTTCTCGCGGGCCTGCTTGAGTCCCTTCGACTTCATGCCTCCGATCGTAGGCTCCATCCGTGCCCGACCTCACACGGACCGCCAAGCTCGCCCTGCGCGACCAGCTCCTGGCCGCCCGCCGCCGCATCCCCGTGCTGGAGCTCGGGGAGGGCGCCCGGGCCACGGCCGCGCACCTGCTCGCCACCGAGGAGGTGCGTCGGGCCGCGACCGTGGCGGCCTACGTCTCGGTCTCGCACGAGCCCGGCACCGGTCCCCTCCTCGAGGCGCTGGCCCAGGCCGGCACCCGGGTGCTGCTGCCGGTCGTGCTGCCCGGCATGGACCTCGACTGGGCGGCGTACGCCGGGCCGGAGGAGCTGCGACCGTCCCGCGGGCTGCTCGAGCCGACCGGTGCCCGGCTGGGCGTCGACGCGGTGGCCGGCGCCGACGTGGTGCTGGTGCCCGGGCTGGCCGTCGGGGCCGACGGGACCCGGCTCGGCCGGGGGGCGGGGTGCTACGACCGGGCCCTGCAGCGCGTCCCGCGGGGCACCTTCACCTGCGCGGTGCTGCACCGCGGCGAGCTGCTCGACGAGGTGCCGGCGGAGGCACACGACCGCGCCGTCCACGCGGCGGTCACGCCCGACGGCGTGGTGCGGCTAGCCGCGGGGGCGTAGCACCAGGCGGTCCTCGGCCGCCCGCTCGACGGCGTCGCGGGAGAACGGCCAGGCCAGCGAGCGGCCGGCCAGCCAGGTGTCGAGCTGGTCGGTGTAGTGCGGCGACGCCGGGTGGCCCGAGGCCCCGCCCAGCAGCACCCACCGGGAGTCGTCGAGGTCGGCCAGGTCGACGACCATCCGCATCGAGGGCGCCGTCGTCACGTCGTACCCCTCGGGCGCGGCCCACGCCGTCGCGTTGACGCTGGCGCCGCCCCCGCCGACCGGCTCGGGCCCGCGGTCGAGCAGCGCCCGCGCCACCGACGACCCCCGGCCCAGGGTCTGGTGCTCCAGCTCGATCCGGTGCAGCCGGCCCCAGCTCCACTGCCGCGGGCTGACCGAGAGCCGTCGGGTGAGCTCGTCGCGGGCCTGCTCCAGCGCCTCGGCCAGGATCTCGTCGCGGTCCTCGATCACGCCGGTGGTGGTGCTGTCGTCCCACCACTGCGAGTCGGGCTGGCGCAGCAGGTTGGTCACCACGGCGACCCACCGCTGGTCGCCGTCGGGCCACTGCGACTCGGGCAGCTCGTCGTGGAAGGTCAGTCGCAGCAGCGTGCGCCAGACCGTGTCGAAGTACGCCGCCGCTGCCGAGTCGGGCGTCTGGGTGAAGTCCCAGTCGAGCAGCAGCCGCTGGCCGTCGGCGTAGTACTCCGAGGTCATCAGCGGCCGCATCAGGTAGGGCACCAGGACCGGCCCCATCGGGTTGCGGGTGTCGGTCTGGATGCCCTGCATCGCCCGCACGTCGAGCTGGGCGCCCGCGTCGATCCGGGCCTCGAGGAGCCGGCGGATCCGCTGGCTGCGGTAGCCGTGGTCCCAGTCGGTGGTGAGCAGGAAGGGGTACTCGGGCCCGGTGACGGCCTGGTTGGCCGAGACCACGAAGCCCTCGGCGGGGTTGAGGCGGCTGGGCAGCTGCTCGAAGGGCACCAGCCGACCGGTCCAGTCGTTGCGCGGGTCCCACCCGGCGGCCGGGTAGCGACCGTCGCGGCCCGACCGGCGGACGGGCACGTCGCCCGGCGCCTGGTAGCCGATGTTGCCCTCGCGGTCGGCGTACACGAGGTTCTGGCTGGGGACGGCGAAGTCGCGGGCCGCCTCGCGGAAGTCGTCCCAGTCGCGCGCGCGGCCCAGCGCGAAGACCGCGTCGGCCGTGGGTCGCGGGGTCAGCGCCGTCCACGCCAGCGCGACGCCGTAGCCGTTGCCGCGCTCGGGGGCGTCGGGGCCGACCTCGGCGTTGGCGCCCACGCTGGACAGCTCGCGGGAGACGTCGGAGAGCAGCGGTCCGTGGCGGGTGGACCGCACCGTGATCAGGCGGGTCCCCTCACCCTCGACCCGGATCTCCTCGTCGCGCTCGACGAGCGGCAGCTGCTGGCCGTCGTACTCGTAGGTCTTGCCCTCGACCTTCTCCAGGAACAGGTCGGTCACGTCGGGGTCGAGGTTGGTCATCCCCCAGGCGATGTCGCGGTTGTGGCCGACGATCACCCCCGGGAAGCCGGCGAAGGTGAACCCCGAGACGTCGAAGGGGCAGTCCTCGCCGAGCGAGCGGCAGTGCAGTCCGGTCTGGTACCAGACCGCGGGCTGGGAGACGCCCAGGTGCGGGTCGTTGGCCAGCAGCGGCTCGCCCGAGACGGTGTGCTCTCCCGACACCGCCCAGGCGTTGGAGCCCAGGCCGTCGCCGGTGCCGAGCAGCGCCGGCACGGAGGCCAGGTGGTCGCGGACCGCCTCCAGGGCGTCGGCGCGTCGGCGGCGCTGCTCCTCCCCCGGTGACCGGGTGGCCCAGGCCGGGGTCGCGCGCGGCGCCGCCGCCGCGGCGGTCACGTCGGGCAGCACGGGCTCGTGACGGCCGTAGGGGTAGCGCGGGTAGAGCTCGTCGACCTGCTCGGGCGACCGGTCGACCGCGAGCCGGGTGCGGGCCACCTCGTCGGCCATGTTGCCGCGCAGGTCCCACGCCATCGCCTTGAGCCAGGCCAGGGAGTCGACCGGCGTCCACGGCTCGGGCTTGTAGTCCAGCCCGCCGAGGGCCAGCAGGGTGTACTCCACCGACATCGACGTCGTCGAGCGCCCGCGGAGCCAGGCGTTGACGCCGTCGCTGTAGGACTCCAGGTAGCCGCGGGTGGCCGGGTCGATCAGGTCGAGCTCGCGCTCGGCCACGCGGCGCCAGCCCAGCGTGCGCACGGTCAGGTCGGACTCCACCGCCGCGGGACCGACCAGCTCGGAGAGCCGACCCGCGGTGACGTGGCGGCGTACGTCCATGTCGTAGAAGCGGTCCTGGGCCTGGACGTAGCCCTGGGCGTAGAAGAGGTCGGTGGCGTCGTCGGCGTAGATCTGCGGGACCCCACGGGCGTCGCGCAGCACCTCGACCTCGGCGCCGAGCCCGGGCACGTCCACGGTGCCCTGGGTCTGCGGCAGCGGCCGCCGGACCATCGCCACCGCGCCCACCGTGACCACCACCAGGAGCAGCGCGAGCGCCGCCACGGCGTACGTCGTCGCACGGGCCCACCCCGGCCAGCCGCGGAAGGTGTCGAGGCGGCCGAGCAGGCGGGACGACGTCACGGCAGGCATTGTGCCGTAGCATTCGGCGGCGACGACGAGCGCCGCTCCCCCGTCCGTGTGACTTCCCCGGAGGACCCCCACCCGTGCCCACCTACCAGTACTCCTGCACCGAGTGCGGCCACTTCTTCGAGGCCGTGCAGAGCTTCTCCGACGACTCGCTGACCGTCTGCCCGGTCTGCGAGGGCCGGCTCCGCAAGGTCTTCAACGCGGTCGGCGTGGTCTTCAAGGGCTCCGGCTTCTACCGCAACGACAGCCGCGCCACCAACGGCGGCTCCGGCTCCTCCGGCAGCTCGTCGGGCTCCTCCGGTGACGGCGGCTCGACCTCGACGCCCACGGAGTCGACGCCGGCGAAGAAGGAGTCGTCCCCCGCGCCCTCGAAGAGCGACGGCTCCTCCTCGAGCCAGACGAAGTCCGCCTGACCCAAGCCACCCCGACGGTCCCCGCGCCGGGGCCTGTGGACGACGTACGACGCTCGGCGGCGTCCGCGCCTAGCGTCCGGGCATGGCCCCGGCGTCCTCCTCCCGACCTGCCCGCTCCCCGTGGTCCGCACCGCGCACCCTCGCGCGCCGGGTGCGGCGCCGGGTGCTGCTGCACCGCCGCGGCCTCTCGGCGCTGTGCGCGGGGCTGGCCGTGCTGGTCGCCCTGGGGGCCGCCTCGCCGCAGGCCCCACCCACGGTGCGGGCGTGGACGGCCGCCACCGACCTCGCCGGCGGGAGCGTGCTGCGGCCGGGCTCGGTCGTGGCCCGCGAGGTCCCGCCCGGCACGCTGCCCGACGACGCGGTCACCGACCCCCGGCAGGTCGTGGGCCGCGTCCTCGCCGCCCCGGTCACCCGAGGGGAGACGCTCACCCGGCTCCGGGTGGTGCAGGGCCGACTGCTGCGGGGCTACCCCGGCCGCACCGCCGTGCCGCTGCGGGTGGCCGACGCTACGGCGGTGTCGCTACTCCGCGTCGGCGACCGGGTGAGCTTCGTGCTCGCCGACCCCGCCGGACGGGCGGCTCCGGAGGTCCTGGTCGAGGACGTGCCCGTGGTGGCGCTGCCGGCCGCGGCCGACCGGTCCGCCGGCCTCTCCGACGGCGCGCCGCCCGGCCGTCTGGTGGTCGTGGCCGTGCCCGACCTGGCCGCGACGCGGGTGGCCGCGCGCGCCGCGACCGCAGTTCTCATCCCCGTCTGGAGGGACTAGGTTGAGCCGGGCCGGGTCGGGCCCCGACCCGGGTCACGTCCCCTCTCGGACAGGAGAGCCCGCATGAGCGGCTTCAAGAACTTCCTCCTCCGCGGCAACCTCATCGACCTCGCCGTCGCCGTCATCATCGGCACGGCGTTCGGTGCCGTGGTGACCACGTTCACCAACTGGTTGACCGCCCTGCTCCCGGAGAGCAGCAAGGAGTACTTCACCAACGACCCCAACACCTTCGGCGCGTTCCTCAACGCCGTGGTGTCCTTCGTGATCCTGGCCGCGGTCGTCTACTTCTTCATCGTGACGCCCTACACGAAGGCCAAGGAGCGCTACTTCCCCTCGCCGGCCCCGGGCACGCCCGAGGACATCGAGCTGCTCCGTCAGATCCGCGACCTGCTCGCGGGTGGCAGCGTCACCCCTCCCGGCACGTCCTCGCCCGCCGACCGCTGACCACCGGGGCGCCGTGGCGACCCCGGGCCGCGGCCCGGTCAGCCGACCGGGCCGTGGTGCGGGGGCACGTCGCGGCGCAACCGCTCGTCGGCCGCGTCCGCGCGCTCGTCGTCGCCGCGACCTCCTCGGTCGTCGCCCGTCTGCTCGGGCAGCACCTCGCCGAAGACCTCAGCCAGCCGTCGCCGACGGCGGGCCCGCTCGGCAGCGGTCTCCGGGCCGTCCGGGGGCGTCAGCGGCTCGCGCTCGCGCATCGTCGCAGCGCGGCGTCGAGCCACCCCGCGTCGAACTTCGGTCGCTGCGGCTGCCAGCCGGTCTGCGAGGCGAAGTGGTCGGAGCACACCCGCAGCGAGCGGGCGAGCGGCTCGTAGCGCGGGCCGATCCACCACCGGCCGACCGGGCCCATGAACGAGGTCGACTCGACGCCCATCGCGTCGGCGTACCCCTGCACGAGCTCGTGGCGCTGCACCGGCTCCGCGCCCACGTTGTAGACGCCCGTCGGCGCGTGCAGGGCCGCGAGCACGGCGTCGCCCAGGTCGTCGGTGTGCACGACGTGCGCCCAGTCCGAGGGGTGGCCCAGACCGATGCGTCGCCCGGCCTCCGCGGCGCGCAGCCAGTACCGGGTCTGCTGGTCGTCGCCCACGATGCTGCCGAAGCGCAGCACCACGCCGACGCGCGAGCAGCTGCCGAAGTCCTGCACGTGCGACTCGCCGACCGCGGCCGGCTCGGTGGTCGTGGTGATCTCCAGCGGGCTGCGCTCGTCGATCCACTCGTCGCCTTGGTCGGCGTAGAGATAGCTCACGCCCTCCTGGACCAGCCGCCGCACACCGGCGGCGCGGGCGGCGTGCACGACGTTGGCCACGCCCTGCGTGCGCAGCAGGTCCTGGCGACGCCACGGTCCGGGCGTCAGGGCGCTGTGGCCCACGGGTGTGCGTCCAGCGAGGTTGACGACGACGTGGGCACCGTCGAAGGCGGCGCGCAGCGAGGCCCGGTCGAGCACGTCGCCGCGCAGGGCGACGACACCGAGGGCGGCGGCAGTCCGGTCGGCACGCGGCGAGCGCGTGACCACCGCGACGTCGTGGCCGGCTCGCCGCAGGGAGGCGACGGCGGCGCGTCCGATGACGCCGGTGCCTCCGGTCAGGACTGTCCTCATCCCCGCCATCCTGCGATAACGATCCGGTGACGGCAAATCGGACGCGCCGTGTCAGGTCGACGGACGTGGGGTACTCGCACCCACCGCCCACCCTCCGGACGGGGCGTCAGGCGCAGAGCCCGGCCTCCTCGGCGATGCGCCGGCGCTCGGCCTCCGCGGCGGCGCGGGCGGCGGCCTGGTCGGGGGTCGTGGTCGGCGACGGCGAGGTGGAGGGCGAGGCGCCGGAGGGCCCGGGCGAGGGGTCCTGCGAGGCGTCGTCCGAGGGCAGCTCCCCGGGCTTGCGGCCCGGGACGACGGCGTCGGCGGCGAGCGGTCCGAGCGGGCGGTCGAAGCGGATCCGGCGCCACAGCGCGTTGGCCTCGGGGGCGAACTGCAGCCGGTTGGTGTCGGCCGGGTAGGGCTCGTTGGGCACGGTGATGAACTGGATGTTGTCCAGACCGATGTCCTTGAGCGACGACCCGAGGCCGGCGAGCTCGCGCAGCTGCGCGAAGCCGCGGTCGGTGGTCAGCGAGCTGGTGGCGGCGTCCAGGAAGCGGTAGAGCCGGGGCAGGTTGGCCAGGGTGCCGCGCGAGACGACCTTCTCGATCATGGCGGCGATGAAGGCCTGCTGTCGCTTCATCCGCCCGATGTCGCCGTTCTCGGCGCCCAGGCCGTGTCGTACGCGCACGTAGTCGAGCGCCTGGTTGCCGTTGACCTTGTAGGTGCCGGCGGGCAGGTAGATGTTGCCGATGTCGTCGTTGACCTCGTTGGGCACGCACACCTTGACGCCGTCGACGGCGTCGACCATGTCCTTGAAGCCCGCGAAGTTGATCACGACGAAGTGGTCGATGCGCACGTCGGTGATGGCCTCGACGGTGCGGACCGTGCACCCGGGACCACCCACGTTGTAGGCCGCGTTGAACTGCGTCTTCGCGCCGCGGACGACCCGGCCCCGCTTGCCGACGCAGTCGGGCCGGTCGACCATCAGGTCGCGCGGCAGGCTGACGCCGTAGGCGCGCTTGCGGTCGGCCGAGAGGTGCAGCAGCATCGTGGTGTCCGACAGCCCCGGGGTCTCGCCACCGATGCCGCTGCCGGAGCGCTCGTCGGAGCCCATCACCAGCACGTTGAGCGGCTCGTCGGGCCCCTCGACCTCGACCTGCTCGGGCCGGTCGTCACCGAGGTCGATCTGGACCGCGTTGATGTTGCCCTCGAGCTGTCGGTAGGCCACGACGACGCCCGCGGTCGCGATCACGGCCAGCACGCACAGCCCGACGACCACCCGCCGCAGGATGCGCCGCCGACGGGAGACGCCGGCGTGGCGGGGTTCTGCGTCGCTCACCGTGTCGGTCTCCGTCTGTCGGTCGCCCGGGGCCCGGGGCGTCGGTGCTGGTCAGTGGGGGTGCGCCGCGGTTCGGACCGGGGGCACTAGCCGGCCCATCCTGCCACGGGTCCCTGTGCCGGGGCTGAGGAAAGCCTCAGGTGGGGAGGACGGGGGTCGTGCGAGGCGGTTTCGACCCCGGCGGGGCGCCCCTGACAAGATGAGCCCTGCCAGGTGGGCGGTGCTCACCTGACGCGCCCCAGTAGCTCAGTGGATAGAGCAGCCGCCTCCTAAGCGAAAGGTCGCCAGTTCGACTCTGGCCTGGGGCACCTCATCGACCGCGACGCCCCGCAACGCCCGAGGACGGGGGGCGACCTGGGTGCAGCGGCCTCAGCCCACCACGACGACGTGCAGCTGCCGAGGGCCGTGGACGCCCTCGACACGGTCGAGCTCGATGTCACTGGTCGCGGAGGGGCCGCTGATCCAGGTGTGGGGCCGTGCGGGATCGAGCCGGGCCACTGCGTCCTGGACGTCGGCGACGACCTGGTCGGCACGCACGACGCACACGTGCAGGTCGGGCACCAGCGTGACCGCGCGACGGCCCTGGCCGGGGCCGTGGTCGAGGACGATCGTGCCGGTCTCGGCGATGCCGACCGTCGCGGCGGTCACCACGCCGTCGAGCCGGTCGAGCTCGGTCGCGGCGAGGCCGTCGTCGGCGACGGCGCCGGGGAGCACGAGACCGCCCTGGTCGAGGACCTCGAGCAGGCCGTCGGGCACCACGACCCGCCGCTCCCCCACCACCTCCGCGAGCCGCGCCCCGAGCTCCTCGGGGGTGCAGCGCTCGACCACGGCGCGGTAGTCCGCGACCCGCTCGACGAAGAGGTCGACGTCGCCGGGGCGGCTCTGCACCACCGGGCGCTCGAGCGGCGGTGCGACCGCGGTGGCGGTGGCCGCGCGGACGCGGGCCAGGACGTCGTCGCGGGCGCTCATCGGTCGAGCCCGCCCGTGCCGCTGCCCGGACCGCCTGGAGCGCTGTCCGTGCCGCCACCCGTGCGCCTCCACCAGGCCCGGAAGGACTCCGTGGGGGCAGTCGGGAGGTCGCGGGCGCCGGACCACGCGGACGCGAGGCCCAAGCGGCCGGCGACGCGCGTGCCGATGCCGGTGAAGCGCTCGGCCAGGCGCAGCCGACGCGACGAGCCGAAGGTGGCGCCGGCCCCCTTCATGGCGACCGCCTCGACCGAGGGACGGCCGCCGCGGTGGGCGTCGACGACCTGCGACCGTAGGTCGACCAGCACCGAGGGGATGTCGATCTTGACCGGGCAGACCTCGTAGCAGGCGCCGCACAGCGACGAGGCGTACGGCAGCGAGTCGGTCTGCTCGTCGACGCCGACGCCCTTCATCAGCGGGTTCAGGATCGCGCCGATGGGGCCGGGGTAGACCGAGCCGTAGGCGTGGCCCCCGGTGCGCTCGTAGACCGGGCAGACGTTGAGGCAGGCGGAGCACCGGATGCAGCGCAGCGCCTGGCGGCCCACCTCGTCGGCGAGCGCCCGGGTGCGACCGTTGTCGAGCAGCACGACGTGCAGCTCCTGCGGCCCGTCGCCGGGGCTGACGCCGGTCCAGGTCGAGGTGTAGGGGTTCATCCGCTCGCCGGTGCTCGACCGGGGCAGCAGCCGCAGGAAGACGTCGAGGTCCTCGAAGGTCGGGACCACCTTCTCGATGCCCACGACCGAGACGAGGACCTCGGGCAGGGTCAGGCACATCCGACCGTTGCCCTCGGACTCCACGACGACCAGGGTCCCGGTCTCGGCGACCGCGAAGTTGGCGCCGGACACGGCCATCCTGGCCCGCAGGAACTTCTCACGCAGGTGCAGCCGGGCCGCCGCGGCCAGCTCGGCCGGTTCCTGGCTCAGGTCGGCGGGAGCCGGTCGGCCGGCACCGGCCATCTTGTCGAGGAAGATCTGACGGATCTCGGAGCGGTTGCGGTGGATCGCCGGCACCAGGATGTGGGAGGGCAGGTCGTCGCCGAGCTGGACGATGAGCTCGGCCAGGTCGGTCTCCCAGGCGGCGATGCCCTCGGCGGCCAGCGCCTCGTTGAGCCCGATCTCGGCGGTGGCCATCGACTTGACCTTGACGACCTCGTCGAGCCCGTGGCTGCGGGCCACGTCGGCGACGACCCGGCACGCCTCCTCGGCGTCGCGAGCCCAGTGCACGGTGGCGCCGGCAGCGGTGAGCCGCTCCTCCAGGGTGAGCAGGTGGGTCTCGAGGTCGGCGAGCGTGGCGTCCTTGAGCGCCGCCCCGCGGGTGCGGAGCTCCTCCCAGTCGTCGACCTCGGCCACGACCCGGGCCCGCTTGTCGCGGATCGTGTGGGTGGCGTGCTCGAGGTTGTGGCGCAGCTGGCTGTCGGCCAGCGCGGCGCGGGCCGCGGTGGGGAAGGCCGGCATCCCGACGAACGTCGCGGCACTGGTCAGGGGGTCGGGGGCGAGCGTCATACGGGCTCCTCGGTGTGCTTGGGCGCGGAGCCGGCGCCCGATCCCTCGACCGCCAGTCCCTCGGTGCTGGCGAGGACCTCCGCCAGGTGCATCGTGCGTACGCCGGCCCGCTGGCGACCCAGCATGCCGCCGACGTGCATCAGGCAGCTCGCGTCGCCGGCGACCAGCACCTGGGCGCCGGTGTCGCGGACGTGGCGGGCCTTGTCGGCGCCCATCGCGATCGAGGTGTCGGAGTTCTTGACCGCGAAGGTGCCGCCGAAGCCGCAGCACTCGGTGGCCCCCGGCAGCTCGCGCAGGTCGATGTCGCGCACCTCGCGCAGCAGCTGCAGCGGCTTGTCGCCGACCCCGAGCATCCGCAGCGAGTGGCAGGTCGGGTGGTAGGTCACGGCGTGCGGGAACGACGCCCCCACGTCGGTGACGCCGAGCACGTCCACGAGGAACTCGCTGAGCTCGTGGGTGCGGGGGCCGGTGGTGGCGACCGCGTCGGCGAGGCCCTGGTCACCGGCCCGGCGGGCCACCATCGCGTGCTGGTGCCGCGCCGCCCCGGCGCACGACCCGCTGGGGGTGACGATCGCGTCGTACCCCTCGAAGGCGCGCACGAAGGAACGCACCGCCGGCACCGCCTCGTCGAGGTAGCCGGAGTTGATCATCGGCTGGCCGCAGCAGGTCTGCGCCTCCGGGAAGTCGACCTCCACCCCGAGCCGCCGGAGCAGCCTCAGGGTCGCCTTGCCGACGTCGGGGAACAACGCGTCCCCCAGACAGGTCACCTGCAGAGCTACGCGCATGCCCCGACCCTACGGCCGCGGCGTGACCTGGCCCACGGTTGTCGCCCCCAACCAACGGGTCTACGCTGATTAGGCAAGCCTTACCTGTCAGGAGCCGTGATGTCGTCCTTCCCCCTCGGCAACTACCTCATCGGCCTCCGCGAAGGCCTCGAGGCCAGCCTCGTCGTCGTCATCCTCGTCGCCTACCTCGTCAGGTCCGGTCGCCGTCACCTGCTGCCCCGCATCTGGGTCGGCGTCGCCCTGGCCGTCGCGATCTCCGCCGCCTTCGGTGCGCTGCTCACCTTCGGCCCCCGCCGGCTCACCTTCGAGGCCCAGGAAGCGCTCGGCGGCATCCTGTCGATCGTCGCCGTCGGCTTCGTGACCTGGATGGTCTTCTGGATGGCCCGGCACGCCCGCGCCCTGAGCGGTGAGCTGCGCGGCCGCATCGACGCCGCCGCCGAGGCCGGGCGCGCCAGCCTCGCGCTCGTCGCCTTCCTCGCCGTCGGTCGCGAGGGCCTGGAGACCGCGCTCTTCCTCTGGTCGGCCACGCAGGCGACCGGTTCGGGCGGTTCGCAGCTGGTGCCACTGCTGGGCGCCCTGCTCGGCATCCTCACCGCCGTGGCGATGGGCTACGCCTTCTACAAGGGCGTGCTGAAGATCGACCTGTCGCGCTTCTTCACCTGGACCGGGGCGATCCTCATCGTCGTCGCGGCCGGCGTCCTGGCGTACGGCGTCCACGACCTGCAGGAGGCCCGGATGCTCCCCGGCCTGAACAGCCTGGCCTTCGACGTCAGCGACACCATCGCGCCCGCCTCGGTGCTCGGCACGATCCTCAAGGGCACGCTGAACTTCTCCCCCGCCACCACCTGGCTCGAGGCCGTCGCCTGGGTGGCCTACGTCGTCCCGACCATGACGGTGTTCCTGCTGCGGGCGCGTCGCCCCCGCCGCACCGGCACCGCCACCACCGCACCCACGCCGGCGCCGGCGCGGGCCGCCTGAGCAGAGAGACCCTCCTCCCCGTGAAGCTCGTCCCCGCCGCTGCCGCCTGCGCCGCGCTCCTGATTAGCACCACCGGCTGCTCCCTGACCGAGTCCAACGACCCGCAGGCCTCCGGCTCCGCCGGCGACGGCACCATCACCGTCGACTCCACCGCCGACGCCTGTGACCTGACCACCACGAAGGCGCCCTCGGGCAACCTGGTCTTCGACGTCAAGAACTCCGGCGACCAGGTCACCGAGTTCTACTTCTACGCCGAGGACGGCCTGCGCATCGTCGGCGAGATCGAGAACGTCGGCCCCGGCCTGTCGCGGGACCTCGTCGTGCGGGCCGCCCCCGGTTCGTACGTCGCCTCGTGCCGTCCCGGCATGACCGGCAAGGGCATCCGCACCGACTTCACCGTCACCGACTCCGGCGAGGACACCACGATCACCGGTGTCGAGCAGGCCGACATCGACGCCGCGACGACGCAGTACGCCGCCTACGTCAAGGACCAGTCCTCGCAGCTGGTCGACGAGACCACCGCCTTCGTCACGGCGTACGCCGCGGGGCAGGACGAGCGCGCCCGCGAGCTCTACCCCCAGGCCCGCACCTACTGGGAGCGCATCGAGACCGTGGCCGAGTCCTTCGGCGACCTCGACCCCAAGATGGACCTCCGCGAGGCCGACCTCACCCCCGGCCAGGAGTGGACCGGCTGGCACCGGATCGAGAAGGACCTCTGGCCGCCGGCGTCGGGCTACACCGCGCTCGGCGAGGCCGACCGCGAGAAGTACGGCCAGGACCTGCTGGCGAACACCAAGACCCTCGACAGCCGCGTCCAGGACCTCGACTACACCGTCGACCAGATCGGCAACGGCTCCAAGGGCCTGCTCGACGAGGTCGCCAGCGGCAAGATCACCGGCGAGGAGGACATCTGGTCGCACACCGACCTCTACGACTTCCAGGCCAACGTCGACGGCGCCCGCGTGGCCTACGAGGGCCTCAAGCCCCTGCTCGACGTCAAGGACCCGGCGCTGTCGCAGAAGATCCAGTCGGCGTTCCGCGACCTGCAGACCTCGCTCGACCAGTACCGCCGGGGCAAGGACGACTTCGTCTCCTACGACACCGTCACCGAGCCGCAGCGCAAGGAGCTCTCCGACCGGGTCAACGCGCTGGCCGAGCCGCTCTCCAAGCTCACCGGGGCCATCACGCTGTGACCGAGCCCGCCTCCGAGACCCCCACCTCGCCCTCCGGCGTCAGCCGGCGACGCCTCCTCGGCGCCGCCGGTGCCGGCGCGCTCGCCGTGGGCGCGGCCGGGGTCGGCGGGTACGCCGTGGGGCACGCGGCCGAGGACCCGGGCAAGCCCGGCCAGTCCAGCTACGCCTTCGGCGGCCGTCACCAGGCCGGCATCGTCACCCCCGCGCAGGACCGGCTCCACTTCGCCGCCTTCGACGTCACCTCGGAGTCGCGCGACGACCTGATCCTGCTGCTGCGGGCGTGGACGGCGGCCGCGCGGGCGATGACCTCGGGCCGCCCGGTCGGCGAGGGCGTTCCCACGTCGTACGACGCGCCGCCGGACGACACCGGCGAGGCGCTCGACCTCGACGCCTCCGGGCTGACCCTCACCTTCGGCTTCGGCCCGACGCTGTTCGAGCGGGACGGCAAGCCGCGTTTCGGGCTCGACGGCAAGCAGCCGGCGGCGCTGCGCGAGCTGCCGCACTTCCCGGCCGACAAGCTCGACCCCGCCCGCAGCAACGGCGACCTGTGCGTCCAGGCCTGCGCCCACGACCCCCAGGTCGCGGTCCACGCCATCCGCAACCTCTCCCGCATCGCCTTCGGCACCGCCGCGATGCGGTGGGCCCAGCTCGGCTTCGGCCGCACCTCCTCGACCTCGACCGCGCAGGCCACGCCGCGCAACCTGTTCGGCTTCAAGGACGGCACCGCCAACCTGAAGTCGCAGGACCGCGAGGGCGTCGAGGAGTTCGTCTGGGTCGGCGAGGGCGACGACCCCCGCGCCGACTGGCTGGCCGGCGGCACCTACCTGGTGGCCCGCCGCATCAACATGCAGATCGAGACCTGGGACCGCAGCAGCCTGCGCGAGCAGGAGTCGCTGGTGGGCCGCGACCGCGAGCAGGGCGCGCCGCTCTCGGGCGGCACCGAGTTCACCGAGCCCGACTTCGACCTCCAGGGCCGCGAGGGCCCGCTCATCGGCCTGGACTCCCACGTCCGGCTGGCGCACCCGACCCAGAACAAGGGCGTGAAGATGCTGCGCCGCGGCTACAACTTCACCGACGGAAGCAACGCGCTCGGGCGCCTCGACGCCGGCCTGTTCTTCGTGGCCTTCGTCCGCGACCCCGACGTTCACTACATCCCGATGCAGACCCGGCTCTCGGCCCAGGACGGGCTGATGGAGTACCTCCAGCACACCGGCTCGGGCCTGTGGGCGGTGCCTCCCGGCGTACGCCGCTCGACCGGCTTCGTCGGCGACACGCTCTTCACCTGAGCCCGGAACCCCGGTAGTCCGAGACGAGAAGCACCGTCATCAGGCTGTCGGCGGTGCTTTTCGTCTCGGACTACCCACCACTGCCGATCCTCAGACGACCTCGAACCGCATCCCGGCAGCCTGCAGCCGCGGCACCAGGTTGGCCGCCATGGCCTGGGCGGTGGTGACCTGGCCGGCGGTCGTCGGGTTGTCGTCGAGGAGCAGGCACAGCGCCGACTCGGCGAGCATCTTGGCGGTCTCGGTGTAGCCCGGGTCGCCGCCGGAGACGCGGGTGTGGACGGTGCGCCCGGCGCTCTCGCCGACGAAGTCGACGGTGAACCACGACTTCTCGCGGCGCTGCTCCGAGGGACCCTGGCCCTGCGGCACCCGCTTGAGCAGCTGGGAGCGCAGCGGCCCGACCTGGGCGGCGGCGGCCAGCGCGCCGACGCCGACGACGGCACCGGCGGTGTAGCGCAGCGTCTTGAGACCGGCGTAGTGGCTGTAGCGGAAGTCCGGGCCGTACGACGACAGCGCAGCGCCCGACCGGGCCACCACGAACGGGTCGATCGTCGGCAGCGGCAGCAGCCAGCGGCCCAGCACCCGGTCGCGGTGGGGCTTGCCGGCCACCGCGCGCGAGCGACGTCCCTGCGGGCGCGGCTCGCGGGCGCGGCGCTCCTTCATCGCGCTGCGCATCCCGCCGGCGTTGCTCATCGCGCCGAGCGCGGAGTGGAAGGTGCCGCCGGAGAAGGTGCCGGCCGCGCGGACCACGCCGCGGACCGTGATCGGGTCGGTGTCACCGAGCTGCTGCACGGTGAACCACGCGCCGAGGTCGTGCGGGATCGAGTCGAAGCCGCAGGCGTGGACCAGCCGGGCGCCCGAGGCCACGGCGGTCTCGTGGTGCGCGAGGTAGGCCCGGTCGACGAACTCCGGCTCCCCGGTGAGGTCGAGGTAGTCGGTGCCGGCCGCGGCGCACGCGGCGACCAGCGGCATGCCGTGGGCGAGGTAGGGGCCCACCGTGGTGATCACCGCACGGGTGGACTCCGCGAGGGTGCGCAGCGAGACCTCGTCGCTGCTGTCGGCCTGCAGCAGCGGCAGCTCGGCCAGGGCGGGGTCGATCTGCGCGAGCCGGCCGCGCACGGCCTCCAGCCTGCCCTGGTTGCGCCCCGCCAGGGCCCAGCGCAGGCCCGCCGGCGCGTGCTCGGCGAGGTAGGCCGCGGTCAGCTCGCCGGTGAAGCCGGTCGCCCCGAGGACGACGAGGTCGTGGGCCCGGTCGGGGGTTCGGTCAGGGGTGGGCTCGGGCACCGGGGCTCCTGGGAAGAGGTGGTCGGGGGTCGGGCCGCCCATCCTGTCCCATGCCGGACGGCCGGGTGCGACGTACCCTCGGTGGCATGTGCCGCAACATCCGCACCCTGCACAACTTCGAGCCCCCGGCCACCCACGACGAGGTGCACGCCGCCGCCGTGCAGTACGTCCGCAAGATCAGCGGGTCGACCCGTCCCTCGCAGGCCAACCAGGCCGCGTTCGACGCCGCGATCGCCGAGGTCGAGGCCGCGACGCGACGCCTCCTCGACGGGCTGAGCACGCCGGCGCCGCCGAAGAACCGCGAGGAGGAGGCCGCCAAGGCGCGCGCCCGGGCCGAGGTGCGCTACGCCCGTGGCTGACCACGCGCCTCCCCCGGCGGAGCTGCTCGACCTCCTCGGGCCGCGCACCGTGGTGCTCACCGGCGCCGGGCTCTCCACCGACTCGGGCATCCCCGACTACCGCGGGCCGGGCGCCCCGGCGCGGCGCCCGATGACCTACCAGGAGTTCGTGGCCACGCCGGCCAGCCAGCAGCGCTACTGGGCACGCGCCCACGTCGGCTGGTCGCGGATGGGCTCGGCCGAGCCCAACGCCGGGCACCGCGCGCTGGTGCGGCTCGAGGCCGCCGGGCGGGTGCCGCTGCTGATCACGCAGAACGTCGACGGCCTGCACGAGCGTGCCGGGCAGCAGCAGCTCGTGGCGCTGCACGGGCGCGTCAGCAAGGTGGTCTGCCTCGACTGCGGCCGTACGTCGGACCGCGCACCCCTCCAACGGCGGCTGACCGAGCTGAACCCCGGCTGGGCCGAGGCCCACGCCGACGTGGCCGCGCGACCCGACGGCGACGTCGCCCTGGAGGAGACCCACGACTTCGTGGTGCCCGGCTGCGAGGCGTGCGGCGGCCGGCTCAAGCCCCACGTGGTCTTCTTCGGCGAGAACGTGCCCAAGGACCGGGTCGCCCGCTGCTACGCCGCCGTCGACGACGCCGACTCGCTGCTGGTCGTCGGCTCCTCGCTGACGGTGATGTCGGGCCTGCGCTTCGTGCGCCACGCCGCCAAGGCGGGCACACCGGTCGTGCTGGTCAACCGGGGTGCCACGCGCGGCGACGACCTGGCCACGCTCAAGCTCGAGACCGGCTGCAGCGGCTGGCTCAGCGACCTGGCCGACGCGGCCGAGCAGGAGCGCGGGGCGCTCAGACCCGCGTGACCTCGCCGGCGACGGTCACGAAGATGTGGTCGGCCGCCTCCGGGACGATCTCGGCGGTCTCGCCCGAGGAGCCGAGCAGGACGCCCTCGGCGGTCGCGACCGCGGCCACGACGGCCCCGGGCAGCGCGCCGACGCGGCGCAGCGCGGTCATCAGCGACTCGTCCTTCTGCATCTCCTCGCTGATCCGGCGCACCCGCACCCGCAGCGACTCGGCACCGGCGACGTCGGTCAACGACTCGACGCCGTCGCGGAACTGCTCGCCGGCCGGCGTCTCCCCCAGCTCGGCCAGTCCGGGGATCGGGTTGCCGTAGGGCGACTCGGTGGGGTGGTCGAGCAGCTCGAGGAGCCGGCGCTCGACGGTCTCGCTCATCACGTGCTCCCAACGGCACGCCTCCTCGTGCACCAGCTCCCAGTCGAGCCCGATCACGTCGGTCAGCAGCCGCTCGGCGAGGCGGTGCTTGCGCATGACCCGCGTGGCCAGGCTGCGGCCCTCCTCGGTGAGCTGGAGGTGGCGGTCGCCCTCCACGGTCAGCAACCCGTCGCGCTCCATCCGCGCCACGGTCTGGCTGACGGTGGGACCGCTCTGGTGCAGCCGCTCGGCGATCCGGGCGCGCAGCGGGACGATGCCCTCCTCGTCGAGCTCGTAGATGGTGCGGAGGTACATCTCCGTGGTGTCGATCAGGTCGCTCACGTGCCCATCCTCTCCCATCGACGCAGCGGGCGTCGCCGCCCGGCCCGGCAGCGGCCCTCCGGCGCCCGTCAGCCCCGCTCGAGCGCCGTGTTGTAGCGCGACATCACGTCGACGAAGTCCCGCAGGTCCTCGTCGGACCAGTCGTGCAGCTTCTCGATCACCTCGAGGCGCCGCTGGGCCGCGACGGCGTCGAGCCGCTCGCGCCCGAGGGGCGTGATCTCCAAGATGGCGGCCCGGCGGTCGTCGGGGTCGGGGGTGCGCTCGATCAGCCCGAGCTCCAGCAGCGTCTGCACCTGGCGGCTGACGGCCCCCTTGTCGATCGAGAACAGCTCCACCAGCGCGCTGGCCCGCTGGGCGCCGCCGTCGTGGAGCGCCATCAGCATCGAGTACGCCACGGGCGCGAGCTCGGGGTGCACCAGGCGGGCCCGCTCGGCGATCCTGCGGCGCAGCCGACGGATCAGCACGCTCATCTCGTGCTCCAGCGCCAGGATGGTCTCGTCGTCGGCCATGGGCGCACCCTACAAAAGCAGGCGACCCGCAGACGTGGCCGAGGGTTCGGCCGCTCCGGGGGACGTGTTCCCGGATCGTCTGCGGGTCGGGTGACTGCTTGGAATTCACCAGCGCGCTCACGCGGCTGGGCGGTGCGCTGCTAGTGGGCAGCCACCTCACGCGTCCTCGAAGAACTCATTCCTCGGACCACCTCCTTTCCCGTGTCCGACCAGCGTAGGACGGGAGGTCCGTCGGTTCAACGGACTTTGTCTGCGCCCCCGGTGGTGGGGTACGTCGCTCGCATGACTGAGCAGCCGGACGAGGACCAGACGACCGACGAGTCGACCGAGACCGCGTCGACCACGACCGAGTCGAGCAGCAGCGACTCGAGCAACAGCGAGTCGGGCGGCTCGGCGAGCCGGGACGTCGAGCCGGGCGAGCCCGGCGAGGTGACCGACGCCCAGCTGCCCGAGGACCTGCAGCCCGGAGAGGACAACCCCTTGGCCACCCACCCCGACCAGACCGGCAACGACGACGACCAGATCGGCGCCGACCGCGAGGAGGACCCGGAGACCGCTCCCCTGACCGCCGACGAGGCCGACTACGGCTCCGGCGCCGGCGGCTCGAGCAGCGGGACCGACGGCGGCACGAGCTCCGGCGGCGACGGCACCGGCGACGGCCGCGTCGGCTCCGAGGAGGACGACGGGTCCGACACCCTCGACAACGGCGGCGGCGGCGCGGGCTAGACCCGGCTGGACCCCGGCTAGACCCCGGCCCCGCTGAACTGCGCGGCGTGCAGGCGGGCGTAGGCCCCGTCGGCGGCGAGCAGCTCCTCGTGGGTGCCCTGCTCCACGATGGCGCCGTCCTCCATCACCAGGATGAGGTCGGCGTCGCGGATCGTGGAGAGCCGGTGGGCGATCACGAACGACGTGCGGTCGCTGCGCAGCGCCCGCATGGCCTGCTGCAGCAGCAGCTCGGTGCGGGTGTCCACCGACGAGGTCGCCTCGTCGAGGATCAGCAGCGCCGGGTCGGAGAGGAACGCACGGGCGATCGTCACCAGCTGGCGCTCCCCCGCCGACAGGTTGGACCCGTCCTCGTCGACCAGGGTGTCGTAGCCGTCGGGCAGCGAGTGCACGAACCGGTCGACGAACGTGGCCCGGGCCGCCTCGAGCACCTCCTCTGACGTCGCGTCGGGGTTGCCGTAGGCGATGTTGTCGCGGATCGTGCCCGCGAACAGCCACGTGTCCTGCAGCACCATCCCGGTCTGCCGCCGCAGCACCGCCCGGGGCACGGCGGCCACATCGACGCCGTCGAGGGTGATCCGTCCGGCATCGACCTCGTAGAACCGCATCACCAGGTTGACCAGCGTCGTCTTGCCCGCGCCCGTCGGGCCGACGATGGCGACCGTCTCCCCCGGCCGGGCGACGAGCGACAGGTCCTGCACCAGCGGTCGCGCCGGGTCGTAGGAGAAGTCGACGTGCTCGAAGCGCACCTCGCCGCGGCGTACGCCGGAGGGGACCGGGCCGGTGCCGGCCACCGCCGACGGCGCGGGGTCGGGGGTCTGCTCCTCGGCGTCGAGCAGCTCGAAGACGCGCTCGGCCGAGGCGACGCCGGACTGCAGCAGGTTGGCCATCGAGGCGACCTGGGTGAGCGGCTGGGTGAACTGGCGGGAGTACTGGATGAAGGCCTGCACGTCGCCCAGCGACAGCGACCCGCTCGCCACGCGCAGCCCGCCGACCACGGCGATGACGACGTAGTTGAGGTTGCCGACGAACATCATGATCGGCATGATCAGGCCGCTCACGAACTGCGCCCCGAAGCTGGCCCGGTAGAGCTCGTCGTTCTCCTCGGCGAAGACCGCCTCGGCCTCGCGGCGGCGCCCGAAGACCGTCACCAGGGCGTGCCCGGAGAAGGATTCCTCGATGTGGGCGTTCAGCCGTCCCGTACGCCGCCACTGGGTCACGAAGAGCCCCTGCGAGCGGCCCATCACGACCTTGGCGACCAGCATCGAGACCGGCACCGAGACCAGCGCGACCATCGCCAGCAGCGGCGAGATCCAGAACATCAGCGAGATCACGGCCAGCACCGTCAGCAACGAGGTGAGCAGCTGGCTCATCGTCTGCTGCAGGGTCTGGCTGACGTTGTCGATGTCGTTGGTGACCCGGCTGAGCAGCTCGCCGCGGGCCTGCTTGTCCACGAAGGCCAGCGGCAGCGCGTTGACCTTGTCCTCCACCTCGGCGCGCAGCCGCAGCACGGTCTTCTGCACCACGTCGTTGAGCAGGTAGCCCTGGACGAAGGCCAGCAGCGCGGCCACGACGTAGACCGCGAGCACGAGCAGCAGCACCCGCCCGACGGCGTCGAAGTCGACGCCGCGGCCGGGCACGAGGTCCATCGAGCCGACCATCGAGGCCAGCTGGTCCTCGCCGCGCGACCGCAGCCCCGCCACGGCCTCGGCCCGGGTCAGGCCCTCCGGGAGCCGTGCGCCGAGCAGGCCGGAGAAGATCAGGTCGGTCGCCCGGCCCAGCAGCCAGGGGCCGAGCGCGGTCAGGCCGACGCTGAGCACCGCCAGCACCACGACGAGGACCGCCTTGGTCCGCTCGGGCGCCATCCGGCCGACCAGCCGGCGGGCGGACGGTCCGAAGCTCGAGGCCTTCTGCCCGACCATGCCGCCGCCGAACGGTCCGCGGCCCGGACCGCCGCCGCTGGGCGGGATGCGCTCGGTCTCCTGCAGCCGGCCGCCGGGGGTGTCGGGGTTGTCGGGGCCGTCGGGGCCCTCGGACCGGGCCGTCTCGTGCCCGCTCATGCCGTCGCCTCCGCGCCGAGCTGGGAGGAGACGATCTCCTGGTAGGTCGGGCAGTCCTGGAGCAGCTCCTCGTGGGTGCCGCGACCGACCACGGCGCCGTCCTCGACCACGAGGATCACGTCGGCGTCGCGGATGCTGGAGACCCGCTGGGCCACCACGAGCATCGTCGCCTCGCGGGTCACCGGTCGCAGCGCGGCCCGGAGCCGGGCGTCGGTGGCGAGGTCGAGGGCGCTGAAGGAGTCGTCGAAGAGGTAGATCCGCGGTCGGCGCACCAGGGCGCGGGCGATCGAGAGCCGCTGGCGCTGGCCGCCGCTGAGGTTGGTGCCGCCCTGGGTGACGGGAGCGTCCAGGCCCTCGGGCAGCGCCTCGACGAAGTCGCGGGCCTGGGCGGTGTCCAGCGCCTCCCACAGCTCGGCCTCCGTGGCGTCGGGACGGCCGTAGGCGAGGTTGGAGCGCACCGTGCCGGAGAACAGCCACGCCTGCTGGGGCACCAGCCCGATCTCGGCGTGGAGCAGGTCGGGGTCGAGGCGGCGTACGTCGACCCCGCCGACCAGCACGCGGCCCCCGGTGGCGTCGACCAGCCGCGGCACCAGCCCGACCATCGTGGTCTTGCCGGCCCCGGTGGAGCCGATCATCGCCACCACCTGGCCCGGGTGGGCCTCGAAGGAGACGTCGCGCACCACCGGTGCCGCGGCCCCGGGATAGCTGAACTCGACGTGCTCGAAGCGCAGCGTGCCGGGCTCGGTGAGCTCGCGCACCGGGTCGGCCGGGGGCACCACCGACGACTCGGTGTCGAGGACCTCCATGATCCGGTCGGCGCACACAGCCGAGCGCGGCACCATCATCAGCATGAAGGTGCCCATCATCACCGACATCAGGATCTGCATCAGGTAGGCGAGGTAGGCCGTCAGCGCCCCCACCTGCATCTGACCGTCCTCGACGCGGTGGCCGCCGAACCACAGCACCGCCACCGAGGAGACGTTGGCGACGAGCATCACCGCGGGGAACATCGCGGCCAGCCAGCGCCCCGCCCGGATCGAGACGTCGGTGAGGTCACCGTTGGCGGTGGCGAAGCGCTGCGTCTCGTAGGGCTCGCGCACGAACGCCCGCACCACCCGGACGCCGGTGATCTGCTCGCGCAGCAGCCGGTTGACCTCGTCGATGCGCTCCTGCATCGCGCGGAAGCTCGGCACCATCTGCCGGATGATCACCCCGATCACCAGCACCAGCACGGGCACCGCGACGGCGAGCAGCCAGGAGAGCCCGAGGTCCTCGCGCATCGCCATCACCACGCCGCCGACCATCATGATCGGCGCGGTCACCATGAGCGTGCAGCTCATCAGGACCAGCATCTGCACCTGCTGGACGTCGTTGGTCTCCCGGGTGATCAGCGACGGCGCCCCGAAGCGGGTCACCTCGCGCTGGGAGAAGCTCCCCACCCGGTGGAAGATCTCGCGGCGCACGTCGCGCCCGAAGCTCATCGCGGTCCGCGCCGAGAACCACACCGCGGCCACCGAGCAGGCCACCTGGAGCAGCGCGACGCCGAGCATCAGGCCACCGGTGCGCACGACGTACGCCGTGTCGCCGGCCGCCACGCCCCGGTCGATGATGTCGGCGTTGAGGCTGGGCAGGTAGAGCGCCGCCATGGTGCCCACGAGCTGCAGCAGCACGACGGCGCCGAGCCACCGGGAGTAGGGGCGCAGCCGGGTGCGCACGAGCCGCAGCAGCATCAGGCCCCGCCCCCGTCGACCCGGGCCTCGCGCCGCGCCAGCCCGTCGAGCAGCAGCTGCGTGACGACCTCGGGGGTCAGCGGGGACGGGGTCGGCATCCCCGGGCTGTGGGCGCCGAGCATGAGGGCCCGGAACGCCGTGGCGGCCACGAGCGGGGAGACGGTGAGCTCCTCGGCGGAGAGCTCGAAGACGCGGGTGAGCCGGTCCATCAGCGCCTCGTTGGCCTCGACCAGGAAGCGCGGCGGGCTGAGGCCGGGGCCGCGGTGGGAGGCCTGCTCCATGAGCGGCCGCATCACCATCAAGGTGGCGTGCACCTCGCGCATCCGCGCCTGCGAGCGTTCGGCCAGCACCAGCAACCGCGTCGCCAGGCCCGGCAGCGCCGCCATCTGGTCGACCAGCTGCTCGGCCGAGTCGGGCGGACGCAGCACCTCCTCGAGCACGGCGTGCAGCAGTGCGTCCTTGTCCTCGAAGACGCGGTAGATCGTGCCCTCGGCGACACCGGCCGCCCGGGCGATCTCGCGGGTGCTGGGCATCCGGCCGTGCTCGAGCACCAGGGGCGCCACGGCGGTCACGATGGCCGCCCGTCGCTCGTCGGGAGCCATCGGCGTCGCGCGGGGGGTCACCCGTCGAGACTAGGTGAGTGAGTGCTCACTCACAAGGTGCTGTGAGGGCGTCACGGGGCGAGCCGGGTGAGCGACCATCCCTCCCCCGGGCCGAGGCGGTAGACCAGGCGGTCGTGCATCCGGCCCGAGCGGCCCTGCCACAGCTCGACCACCTCGGGCGTCACCCGGTAGCCGCCCCAGTGCGGCGGCACCGGGACTTCGACGCCCTCGAAGCGCGCCTCGACCGCGGCGTACCGCTCGTCGAGCTCGGCCCGGGACCCGACCTCCTCGCTCTGGGGCGAGGCCCAGGCTCCGAGCTGGGACCCGCGCGGGCGCTGGCCGAAGTACGCCGCGCTCTCGGCCGGCGACACGCGCGCCACCGCGCCCTCGACGCGGACCTGGCGCTGGAGGTCGTGCCAGGGGAACAGCAGCGCCGCCCGGCCCGAGGACTCGAGCTCGCGCCCCTTGCGGGAGTCGTAGTTGGTGTAGAAGACGAACCCGGCCTGGTCGAGCCCCTTGAGCAGCACCGTGCGTGCCGCCGGGGTGCCGTCGGCGGCGACGGTCGCGACCACCATCGCGTTGGGCTCGTGGAGCCCGGCCGCGACCGCCTCGTCGAGCCAGCGGCGTACGGCCGAGACGGGGTCGGCGGGCAGGTCCCCGGGCTCGATGCCGGTGTCGCCGTACTCCTGGCGCAGCGCGGCCAGGCGGTCGGCGGCGGGGTCCGCTGCAGGGTCCTGCGGGGTCGTCATGACCCGACCCTAGGCCGGGCGCCGAGCCCCGCGCTGGACGGTCCTGCTGACCGAACTGGCCAGTAGGTGCACAATGCGTCGCATGACTGAGGTGCACCACGGGCTCGAGGGCGTCGTCGCCTTCGAGACCCAGATCGCTGAGCCCGACAAGGAAGGCTCGGCGCTGCGCTACCGCGGCGTCGACATCGAGGAGATCGTCGGGAGGATCCCGTTCGAGAAGGTCTGGGGGCTGCTCATCGACGGCGCCTACGACCCGGGGCTGCCGCCGGCCGAGCCCTACAACCTGCCCATCCACACCGGCGACGTGCGCGCCGACGTGCAGGCCGGCGTGGCGATGCTCGCGCCGATGCTGGGGATGAAGCAGACCTACGACATCAGCGACGAGCAGGCCCGCACCGACCTGTCCCGGATCGCGGTGATGGTGCTCTCCTACGCCGCGCAGTCCGCGCGCGGCATCGGCCAGCCGATCGTCCCGCAGAGCGAGGTCGACGGCGGCACCACGCTGGCGGAGAAGTTCCTGATCCGCTGGAAGGGCGAGGCCGACCCCAAGCACGTCAAGGCGATCGACGCCTACTGGAGCTCGGCGGCCGAGCACGGCATGAACGCCTCGACCTTCACCGCCCGCGTCATCACCTCCACCGGTGCCGACGTCGCGGCTGCCTTCTCCGGCGCCATCGGCGCGATGAGCGGTCCGCTCCACGGCGGCGCCCCCGCCCGGGTGCTGACGATGATCGAGGACGTCGAGAAGAGCGGCGACGCGACGGCGTACGTCAAGAAGCTGCTCGACGACGGCGAGCGGCTGATGGGCTTCGGGCACCGCGTCTACCGCGCCGAGGACCCTCGGGCCCGGGTGCTGCGGCGCACGGCCAAGGAGCTCGACGCGCCGCGCTACGAGGTCGCCGAGCAGCTGGAGCAGGCCGCCCTGGCCGAGCTGCGCGAGCGTCGTCCGGACCGTGTGCTGGAGACCAACGTGGAGTTCTGGGCGGCCATCGTCCTGGACTTCGCCGAGGTGCCGGCGCCGATGTTCACCTCGATGTTCACCTGTGCGCGCACCGGTGGCTGGTCGGCGCACATCCTGGAGCAGAAGACCACCGGTCGGCTGATCCGGCCCTCCGCGATCTACGCCGGCCCGGGCGAGCGTCCGGCCAGCTCGATCGAGGGCTGGAACGACGCCTGGGGCGACACCTCGGCCGACGAGGAGCTCGTCGTCTGACCCGTCCCACCCCGTCCGGACCGACCGCGTTTGTGCTCGCCGCCCGTCCCCCCACCACCGGGGAGACGGGCGGCGGCCGTCTCTAGCGGGCGCGGGCGACGCGCCCGACGTACCAGCTGGTGCGACCGGCACCGCCCGCCTTGGACAGCGAGACGTGCACGTGGTCGCGGTGGCGCAGCGTCGCCGAGCAGCGCGTGAGCGGCTTGCCCCGGCACGAGCTGCTGACGTACGCCGTGGGCGCGAACTGGCGGTAGGCGGCGTACATCCGGTCGTTCCAGATGACGTACATGACGCCCATCCGCCGGGCCAGCTCGGCTCGCTCACCGGTGGGGCCGGTGGCGAACAGCGCGGTCAGGTAGCGCTGCGCCCGCGCGCGGTCGGCCACCTTGCGGGCGTCGAGGGTCCAGTCGAAGGCCCGCCCCTCCTTGTGCTCCGAGAGCGACCCGCCGCAGGCCCGCGAGATGCCGCCGGCCCGGCCGCCGTAGGTCGCGACCGCCCACCGCTGCGCGGCGACCGCGCCCGGCTTGGCCGTCGGCGAGCAGGTCGTCTGCGGCTCGTAGCGCGCGTAGGGCTCGACCGGCGCCGGGGTCGTCGTGGTCGGCGGGGTCGGCGGAGGCGTCGGCACCGGGTCGTCGGCGTGGGCGCCGGGCGCGGCCAGGACGAGCAGCAGGGCGGCCGAGAGAGCGGCGAGGAGCGGAGCGAGGATACGGCGCATGGTGACCTCCAGGGGTTCCACCACGGTACGAATCACATGTCCGGTTTGTCTGTTGTTCACGCATACTCGTCGCTGAACGGGGCACGGGCCCGGCATGAGTGAAACGTCTACTACCTCCACCGGCGGTCGCACCGCCCAGGCCCTGGTCACCCAGGGCGCCTCCCAGCCCTTCGAGCGCAGCACCGTCGAGCGCCGCGCCCCCCGTGCCCACGACGTCGTCATCGACATCAAGTTCGCCGGCATCTGCCACTCCGACATCCACCAGGGTCGCGAGGAGTGGGGCCAGTCCCTGTTCCCGATGGTCCCCGGCCACGAGATCGCCGGCGTCGTCGCCGAGGTCGGCTCCGAGGTCAGCAAGTACTCCGTCGGCGACCGCGTCGGCGTCGGCTGCTTCGTCGACTCCTGCCGCGAGTGCGAGAACTGCAAGGCCGGCGACGAGCAGTACTGCCTCAAGGGCGAGGTCCCGACGTACAACGGCAAAGAGTACGACGGCGAGCCCACCTTCGGCGGCTACAGCACCTCGATCGTCGTCGACGAGAACTACGTGCTCGGCATCCCCGAGGGCGTCGAGCTCGACGTCGCCGCCCCGCTGCTGTGCGCCGGCATCACGCTCTACTCCCCCCTGCACCACTGGGAGGCCGGCCCCGGCAAGAAGGTCGCCATCATCGGCATGGGCGGCCTGGGCCACATGGGCGTCAAGATCGCCGCGGCGCTCGGCGCCGACGTCACCGTGCTCTCGCAGACCACCTCCAAGGAGGAGGACGGCAAGCGGTTCGGCGCGCACCACTACTACGCCACCAAGGAGGAGTCGACCTTCGAGGAGCTCGCGGGCCACTTCGACCTGATCGTCAACACGGTCTCCGCCGACCTCCCGATCGACAAGTACCTCGGCCTGCTCGGCCTCAACGGCACCCTGGTGCACGTCGGCATCCCCGAGGGCGACAGCTCCTACCAGGCGTTCTCGCT
The DNA here is from genome assembly GCF_001424755.1 of Marmoricola sp. Leaf446. Taxonomy (GTDB): domain Bacteria; phylum Actinomycetota; class Actinomycetes; order Propionibacteriales; family Nocardioidaceae; genus Marmoricola. Next base: position 757,965 of record NZ_LMRF01000001.1, on the reverse strand, counting down.
CGCCGGCATGCGCCGCAGCATGGCCGGCTCCAAGATCGGCGGCATCCGCGAGACCCAGGAGATGCTCGACTTCTGCGCCAAGCACGGCCTGGGCGCCGAGGTCGAGGTCATCGGCGTCGACGACGTCGACAAGGCCTGGGACCGCGTCGTCGACTCCGACGTGCGCTACCGGTTCGTCATCGACACCTCGACGTTCGGGGCCGGGGCGGCCTGAGCGGTGGGCAGTTTCACCGGCCAGCCGGTAAAACTGCCCGCCGATGCCCGGTACGTCCGTTTCGGCGGGCAGTTTCCCCCGACCAAGCGCCCGTTTCGTCCCCTCCGGGGGACGGAGCGGGCGTTCGTCGTACGCCGGTCGGCTCACTGTCAGACCAGGGTCGTCAACAAGCCGGTCGGACGACCCTGATCTGACAGTGAGCTGCTGATTACCCGGACGTCCGGGTAATCAGCCCACCCGCCCCACCACGACGTACCTCTCGTCGGTCGTGGGGCCACCCCACAGCGCCGGGTCGTCGAGCAGTCGTACGCCGAGCGAGGGGGCGACCGCGCGGACCAGCTCGGTGCACTCGGCCATCGTCAGCCCGGCGCCGGTGTGCCAGCGGCCCTCGACCAGGACGAGCCGGCCGCCCGGCGCCAGGAGCGCGGCCCAGCGACGCAGCGCGGCGGCGGGGTCGGGCAGGGCCCACAGGACGTGGCGGCACAGCACCACGTCGTACGACGCCGCGTCGAGCGGCGGGTCGGCGGCGTCGCCCAGCCGCGCGTCGACGCCGGAGGCGACGGCCCGCTCGACCATCGCCGGGGAGAAGTCGACGCCGGTGACGGCGTGCCCCTCCTCGCTCAGCAGCACGGCCAGCGTGCCGGTGCCGCAGCCGAGGTCGGCGACGCGGGCGGGCGCGGGCGGGAGCGCGCTGCGCAGCAGCGTCCGCCAGGCCTCTCGCACGGCCGGGTCGCGCAGCCCGTGGTCGGGCTCGTCGTCGAAGGTCGCGGCCGCGGCGTCCCACGCCGCGCGGGAGCCCAGCGCCCGGGCGTAGCACCGCGAGAGCGGGGCGTCGGCGTAGAAGCCGAACCCCGGGACCTGGCGGTAGCCGCTGGACTCGTAGAGCGCGATCGCCTCGGGCTGCTTCTCGCCGGTCTCGAGCACCATCGCCTCGGCGCCGGCCTCGTGGGCGGTGCGCTCGAGGTGCGCGAGCATGCGGCGGGCCAGGCCGCGGCCGCGGGCACCGGCCACGACGTACATCCGCTTGATCTCCGCCGTGGCGGTGGTGCCGGCGTACGCCACGTCGGTGCGGCGCCGCCACGCCCCGGTGGCGACGGGCTCGCCGTCGAGGTAGCCGACGAAGAACGAGCCGAGCGGCGGCTCGAAGTACGACGCGTCCAGCGGCGTCAGGTCGGGCCCGCCGTAGCGGACGACGTACTCCTGCTGCACCTCCTCGACCAGCCGCTGCGAGTCGGGGTGGGTGAAGCTGCGACGGACGACCTCGAAGCCGGGGACGGGGCCTGCAGGGACGGGGCACATCGCTGACACACTAGGACCGTGGCCGACCTCGTCATCCCCCCGGACCTGCTGCCCGCCGACGGACGGTTCGGCTCGGGTCCCTCCAAGGTCCCCGACGGTGCGCTGGACCGGCTCGCCGCCTCCGGCCGCACCCTGATGGGCACCTCGCACCGCCAGGCGCCGGTGCGCGCCCTGGTCGGCCGGGTGCGCGAGGGGCTGGGCCAGCTGCTCGGGCTGCCCGACGGCTACGAGGTGGTGCTCGGCAACGGCGGGTCGACGCTGTTCTGGGACGTCGCGACCTTCGGGCTCGTACGCCGCCGCAGCCAGCACCTGGTCTTCGGCGAGTTCAGCCAGAAGTTCGCCGACGCCACCGCCGCCGCCCCGTTCCTCGACCAGCCCGACGTCGTCCGGGCCGAGCCGGGCTCGCTCGCGACGCCGCATGAGTCCGACGTCGACGCCTACGCCTGGCCCCACAACGAGACCTCGACCGGCGTGATGGCGCCCGTGCGCCGCGTGGCCGACGACGGCTCGCTCGTCCTGGTCGACGCCACCTCGGGCGCGGGGGGCCTGCCGGTCGACCTCACCGAGACCGACGTCTACTACCTCGCCCCGCAGAAGGGCCTCGCCGCCGACGGCGGGCTGTGGCTCGCGACCTTCTCCCCCGCCGCGATCGACCGGGCCGCCGAGCTCGCCGGCGAGCGGTGGATCCCGGCCTCGCTCGACCTGCCCACCGCGATCGAGAACTCCCGCAAGGACCAGACCTACAACACCCCCGCCATCGCGACGCTGTTCCTCGTCGCCGAGCAGCTGGAGTGGATGCTCGCCCAGGGCGGCCTCGAGGCGATGGTCGCGCGGACGACCGCCTCCTCCGACGCGCTCTACGGCTGGGCCGAGGCCTCGTCGTACGCCGCTCCGTTCGTCGCCGACCCGGCGCACCGCAGCCTCGTGGTCGGCACCGTCGACCTCGACGACTCCGTCGACGCCGCCGTCGTCGCAGCCGTGCTGCGCGCCAACGGCGTCGTCGACACCGAGCCCTACCGCAAGCTCGGTCGCAACCAGCTGCGGATCGCGATGTTCCCGGCCGTCGACCCCGCGGACGTCGCGGCACTCACCCGGTGCATCGACCACGTGGTCGAGCGGCTCTAGGAGGATCCCCGGCGACGCCGCACCAGCCAGGTGACGGCCGCCAGCCCGACGCCGCCGAGCAGCAGCCCGGTGCCGAGGGCGAACCGGTCGGTGCCGGCGCCCCGGCTCGTGCTCGGGGGGCCCGGCGACGCCGTCGCGGCGGGCGGCGTGTTCGGACGCGGGCTCGGACTCGGGCTCGCCGAAGGAGTCGGGGCTGCCGTCGGGTCGGCCGTGGCCGCGCGGGAGAGCTGAAAGACCGGCGTGCCGGCTCCTTCGCTCGCGACCCTGGTGCGGCCGCCCGGGCCCACCGAGAGCGCCTCGCCCTGCGGCTGCTCGGGCAGCGGGACGCGGCGCACGGGCTCCCACGAGGGCCAGGCGTAGAGGCCGGCCTCGGCGTACCCCCGCACCAGCACCCGGGTCGGCGACAGCAGCGCCGCGTCGGTGGCCAGCGCCTCGCCGACGGTCGCGACCTGCTCGAGCCGGTTGGGGCCGGTCGGGTCGAGCCGGGCCGGTGCGCGCAGCACGGCCCCGCCGGCGACCGACTTGGTGACGACCACGAGGCGACCGTCGGGGTCCACGAGCAGCGACTCGGCGTCGGCCGGGCCGTCGGGGTAGGTCAGCTCGTACGCCGCCACCGCGCGGCCGTCGAGCGGCACCCGGGTGACGGTGACCGACCTCCGCACGGCCCGGTTGTCGCCGATGTCGCCCACCCACACGGCGCCCTCAGACGGGTCGCCCACGGGGGCCAGCGCCTCGACGTCGACCGCCTCCCCGGCGTACTCCCTCACCGCCACGGTGCGCCCCTCCGCGTCGAGGACGAACAGCCGGGCGACGTCGCCGGAGTCGTTGGTGAGCACCGTGCGCGAACCGAGGTCGACCATCCCGCTGGCCTCGGCGATCCGCTCGTCCTGCAGCCGGAACACCTCCTGCGGCCCGTCGTCGGCGGCTGCGGCCGGCGCGACGAGGCCGGGGAGGACCGCGAGGGCGGCGAGGGCGGCGAGGGCGGAGACGGCCGCTGTGCCGGCGGGCGACCTCGGGACGTCAGCGCTCGTCGGAGCCGCTCGGGAGGACGATGGTGTCCCGAGGTGGGTCGGGCCAGGGCGGGTCGGCGGCCGGCCCGGTCCGTCGTACGCCGCGGCTGCTGCGCCGGAAAGTCTGCTGCTCCGCCGGGGATGTTGCTCCGGCGCAGTGACGGTTTCCCGAGCGACCTTGGGATTCCACGCGCCACCCACGCACCACCACCTCAGCCCGCCGACGCACGACCCAGCCGCTCGGCGAGCGCGGGGCGCAGGTGCCAGGTGGCGACGAGGTCGTCGTACTCCGTCGACGCAGGCCGGGCGCCGCCGCGCACCCGGACCGCCCGCAGCAGCGTGTTGCGCGGGGTGTGGGCGCTGTCCACGAACTCCGCGACCTCGACGCGGTAGCCCTCCAGCCGCAGCAGCGAGGCGCGCAGGGCGTCGGTGAGGGTGTCGGCCAGCCGCTCGCGCAGGATGCCGTCGCGGGTCAGCATGTCGTAGCCGGGCGGGGTGGGCTGCTGCCGCAGCTGGGCGGAGACGTCGTGGTGGCAGCACGGGGCGGCGAGCACGAGGTCGGCCCCCCAGCGCACCGCCCGGGCCAGGGCGTCGTCGGTGGCGGTGTCGCAGGCGTGCAGCGCGAGCACGACGTCGGGCGGCTGCGGCAGGTCGACGTCGTCGATGCCGGCCTTCACGAAGTCGACCTGGTCGGACACGCCGAGCGTGGACGCCACCTCGCTGTTGTGGCGCCGCGACTGCTCCTTGACGTCGACCCCGGTGAGCCGGACCGGCATCGTCCGCGCGAGCCAGGCGTGCGCGGCGAAGGTCAGGTAGGCGTTGCCGCAGCCGAGGTCGACCACCCGCAGCGGGTCCTCGGGCGTCGGCGTGCGCAGCGTGCCGGCGCGGTGCCCCTCGGCCACGGCGGCGTCGAGGGCGCGCACGAGCTCCTCGACCTGGCGGTACTTCGCCTGCCGCGACGGCTTGACCCGGCCCTGCGCGTCGGAGATGCCGAGCGCCCGCAGCACCGGGTGGTCCTCGGGCAGCAGGCGCTGCTTGGCGTGGTCGTGGGCGCGCTCGGGTGCGACGGTCTCGGCGCGCTCGGTGGTGTGCAGCAGCGCCTCGCCCTTCTTGGTGACCCGCAGCTGGTGGGTGCGCTCGTCGGTGTCGACGTGCCAGTTGCCCCAGGCCTGGCCGAGCAGGTCGTCGAGGACCGCGCCGATCGCCTCGGGCCCGGCGTGGTTGCTCGTGTGCGCCTGCGTCTCGTCGTAGCTCACGACCTGGAGGTGGCGACCGGCCTTGAGGTCGACGTAGCGCAGCTCGACGCGCGTGGACCGCGGCGGCTCCTGGCCGCGGCGGCGGCCGGTCGCCAGGGCGCGCACGAGGTGCTCGTCGTCGAGGATCTCGGCCCGGAGGCGGGCCAGCGTGGGCTGCAGCTCGGCCATCGTCGGGGGCGGCTAGCGGGTCAGCGCGGCGATGACGACGATGAGGATGAGCCCGCCCAGCGCGACCGGGATGACGAGTCGGCGGTAGCGCGGGTTCATGGTCGTGGAGTCTAGGTCGCGCGACGGGGACGGCCGGCGGCGGTGGGGTACGGTCGCGCGGGTGAGCACACTGCCGTCGTACGCCGAGATCGCCGCCCTCCCGTCCTACAGCGAGCGCCCCGTGCCGGTCGCCTTCGAGGACATCAACGGGCACATGAACGTCCGCTACTACCTCGGGATCGCCAGCGAGGGCCTTGACGAGGCGCTGACCGAGGTCGGCATCCCCACCAACTGGGCCGACAAGGGCTTCGCGATCTTCTCCGCCGAGCACCACCTGACCTACGTCGCCGAGCTGCTGACCGGCGACACGGTCTCGGTGCGGGTGCTGCTGGTGGGCCGCTCCGAGCGGGCGCTGCACCTCGTGGTCTACCTGCTCGACGACACCCACGAGCAGATCAGCTGCGTCGTGGAGGAGATCTGCCTCCACATGGACATGAGCACGCGCCTGACCTCGCCGTGGCCCGAGGAGGTCGCCGCCCAGATCGACGCCCGCGTCGCCGAGCACGCGGCGCTCGAGGTGAAGCCGACGCTGTCGGGGTCGATGGCCCTGCGCTGAGGGGCGCTCAGTCCGAGGCGGCCGCCACGGCGGCCACGCACGCCTCGTCGACCAGCCCGAGCGCGGCCAGCCGCCGCGCCATGGTGAGCGAGTCGGGTGCCAGCACCAGCGGCACGCTCGGGTCCCACCCGGCCACCGCGCGCTCCACGACGCCGTCGCGCGGGTCCAGGCGCACCTCGCGGATGCAGACGGCCAGCACCCGACCGGGGTGACGACGGACCGTCTCGGCGTAGATCTCGGGGTCGTGCTCGCCGGAGTCGCCCAGCAGGACCCACCGCAGGTCGGCGTGGACGCCGAACAGCTCGTCGATGCGCTCGCGCTTGTGGCCGCCGGTGACGAGGTCGCGCAGCAGCACCGGCCCGGCGGGGAAGCCGCGGTGGGCCAGGAACTCCAGCAGGAACTCGTGGAGGTTCCACGGGCTGGAGCTGACGTAGAAGACCGGGGCGGCCTCGTCCGGGCCGGCGAGGCCGCGGTAGAGCTCGGCCGCCCCGGGGAACGACGTGCGCGTCAGCGCCGAGCCGGTGAGGGTTTGCCGCAGCATCGTCCAGGTGCGCTGCACCCCGGTCTGCAGCACGGTGTCGTCGACGTCGGACAGCACGCCGAGCGCGGCCCGCCCGTCGCTCGTCCGCACGCGCACCTCGGCCTCGGCGTGCTCGACCCCGCGGTAGGCCGCCGCCAGCACCACCCGCCCGGTGGTCCAGGGCGAGGTCAGCGTGGCGCCGTCGAGCTCGGCGCGCAGGTAGCCGTCGGCGTCGGTGACCACCTCGGCGGTCGCGCCACCCACCTCCACCCGCAGCCGTACGCCGGGCAGCTCGGTCGTCAGGAACCCGCGGGCCGTGCGCCGCACGGCCGCCCACGGGCTCTCGCCGGCGAGCGTCTCGGCGGGCTCCGGGTCGTCGACCACCCGGCCGCGGACCACGACGTGGCCACCGGCGCCGTGGGCGACGTAGGTGACGATGCGCAGCTCGGTCGGCACCCGCCGGGCGCCCCGCAGGGCGTCCCACCGCCGCTCGACGCGGCGCAGCATCCCGCGCGCTCCTCCCACCGGTCGAGGGTAGCCGCGACCGGGCCGAGTCGGGCCGAGCCGGTCTGCTCAGGAGGCGACGGCGACCGCGCGGACCGGGTCGGTGGTGACGACCCGCTCCCCGAGCAGGTGCCGGCTGCGGGCGAACAGCGCCACCGAGACCAGCACGCCGAGCAGGGTCAGCCCGCCCCCGCCGACGAGCGTCCAGCGGGCCCCGAAGGTCTCCCCGAGCCAGCCGATGAAGGGCGAGCCGATCGGGGTGCCGCCCATGAAGACCATCAGGTAGAGCGCCATCACCCGGCCGCGCAGGTGCGGCGCGGTGGCCAGCTGCATGGTGGTGTTCGCGGCGGTGATCATGGTCAGCGCCGAGAGGCCCAGCAGCGGCACGATCGCGGCGTACGCCCAGTAGGTCGGCATCAGCCCGGCCGCGATCTCGACGACCCCGAACATCACGGCCGCGCCCACCACCAGCCGCAGCCGCACCCGGACGCGGCGGGCCGCGAGCAGCGCACCGCTGAGCGAGCCGATGGCCATGATGGAGCCGAGCAGTCCGTACTCCGTGGCGCCCTTGTCGAAGACCTGGGTGGCCATCAGCGCCGAGGTCATCTGGAAGTTGAGCCCGAAGGTGCCGGCGAAGCCGACCACGCTCAGCACCAGCAGCAGGTCGGGACGGCCGCGCAGGTAGCGCACGGCGTCGCGGATCATGCCCTTGTGGCGCTCCTCGGGCACCGTGGTGAGCAGCTGGGAGGAGCGCATCCGACCCAGCGCCAGCAGCACCGCGCCGTAGCTGAGGCCGTTGATGACGATCACCCAGCCGGTGGCGGTGACGCCACCGCCGAAGGCCGCGATCAGCACGCCGGCCAGGGCCGGGCCCATCATCCGCGCGGCGTTGAACGACGCGGAGTTGAGGCCGACCGCGTTGCTGAGGTCGTCGGGCCCGACCATCTCGCTGACGAAGCTCTGCCGGGCGGGGGCGTCGAAGGCCGAGCCGGTGCCGAAGACGAACGCCAAAACGTAGACGTGCCAGACCTCGACGGTGCCGGTCACGGCCAGGACGCCCAGCACCAGCGCGGTCAGGGCCATCACGGTCTGGGTGATCTTGAGCAGCCGCAGCTTGGGCATCCGGTCGGCGATCAGGCCGGCGTACGGCGAGAGCAGCAGCGCGGGCAGGAACTGCAGCCCCGTGGTGATGCCCAGCGCGACCCCGTCGTTGGTCGCGAGCAGCACGACCAGCCAGTCCTGCGCCACCCGCTGCATCCACGTCCCGGTGTTGGAGACGACCCCACCAGCGGCGTAGAGCCGATAGTTGGGGTTGTGGAGGGCACGGAAGGTGGGGCTCAACTGGTGGCCAATCTCTGCAGCAGCGGGGCGACCTGCCGGAGCAGGGCGCGTTCGTCGGGGGTCAGGTCGCGCAGCCGCTGGGCCAGCCAGGCGTCACGTCGCCGGCGGTCGGCCAGCAGCACCTCGCGGCCGCGGTCGGTCAGGTCGACCAGGGTGGCGCGGCCGTCGGTCTGCGAGGGTCGCCGGGCGGCGTACCCGTCCTCGACCAGGTGGTTGACGGTGCGCGTCATCGACGGTGGCTGCACCCGCTCGTGGGCGGCCAGCGCACCGACGGTGCACTCCCCCTCGCGGAACAGGATGCCGAGCGCGCTCAGCGCCGCGACGCTGAGCGTGTTGCCCGGCTCCCGCTCCCCACGCAGCCGCCGGGACAGGCGCATCACCGACAGCCGGAGCTCGCTGGCGAGCCCGGAGTCGGTGCGCGAGGCGGACTGCACGGTCGGGGTCATGTTGCTTAGCGTAACTCATTACCCGTGCTAAGTATTTCTGGAGCGCACCGATCCCGCCGCCGCGGCGGCGGTTTCCCAGGTGATGAAGGAAAACTGCCTCCTCACACACGTCGCACCGTGTGTGAGGAGGCAGTTCGGGTTCATCACCTGGGAAACCGGTGTCCGCGGCCGGCGCCCCACGGCGTCAGGTCAGCAGCGCGGTGAGCGGGTTGATCGCGAAGTACGCCACGAACAGGACCGCGATGACCCACAGCAGCGGGTGCACCTGGGCGATCTTGCCCTTGACCACCTTGATCAGCACGTAGGCCAGGAAACCGGCGCCGATGCCGACGGTGATCGAGTAGGTGAACGGCATCAGCACGATCGTGAGGAACGCCGGGATGGCGATCTCGACGTCGTCCCAGTCGATGCCCTTGACCTGCTGCATCATCAGGAAGCCGACGAGCACGAGCGCCGGGACGGCCGCCTCGCTGGGGATCACCGCGACCAGCGGCGCCAGGAAGATCGCCAGCAGGAAGCAGATGCCGGTCACGACCGAGGCGAGGCCGGTGCGGGCCCCCTCCCCCACGCCGGAGGCCGACTCGATGTAGGAGGTGTTGGACGAGACGCCGGCCGCGCCGCCCGCGGCCGCGGCCACGGAGTCGACGACGAGGATGCGGCGCGTGCGGGGCGGGGCGCCCTCGGCGTCGAGCAGCCCGGCCTCGGCGCCGATGGCGGTCATCGTGCCCATGGTGTCGAAGAAGTCGGCGAGCATCAGGGTGAAGACCAGCAGGATGGCGGCGACGACGCCGACCTCGGCGAAGGAGCCGAGCAGGTTGAACTGGCCGAGCGTGCCGAAGTCGGGGGCGTCGAAGACGTTGCTCGGGAACGACGGCACCGTGAGGGCCCACCCGGTCGGCTCGTCGGCGCTGCCCTGGCCGAAGCCGCCGATCGCCTCGGCCACGATGGCCACGACGGTGGTGACGAGGATCGAGACCAGGATCGCGCCCTTGACGCGCAGCACCCACAGGGCGACGACCAGCACCAGGCCGAGGCAGAACACCAGGACCGGCCAGCCCTGCAGCTGACCACCCGGGCCGAGCTGCACGGGCACGGTGGTGTTGGCGGCGTCGGGGATGCGGCGCACGAAGCCCGCGTCGACGAAGCCGATCAGGGCGATGAACAGGCCGATGCCGACCGAGATGGCGATCTTGAGCTGGGCGGGCACCGCGTGGAAGACCGCCTCGCGGAACCCGGTCAGCACCAGCACCAGGATGACGAGGCCCTCGAGGACCACCAGGCCCATCGCGTCGGCCCACGTCATCTGGGAGGCGATCGCGAAGGCGACGAAGGCGTTGAGACCCAGGCCGGTGGCCAGCGCCAGCGGGAAGTTGGCCACCACGCCCATCGCGATCGTCATCACGCCGGCCACGAGCGCGGTGCCGGCCGCGATCATGGGCAGGTTGCCCGGGGGCTCCACCCCGCCGAGGAAGCCGCCGCTGGCGTCGGGCGCGAAGCCGAGGATCAGGGGGTTGAGCACGATGATGTAGGCCATCGTGAAGAAGGTGACGATGCCGCCGCGCACCTCGCGCGCGACGGTCGAGCCGCGCTCGGTGATCTTGAAGAAGGTGTCCACGGGCGGTATCGAACCACCCGCGGACCACCACCGTGTCTCCCAGCCCCCCACGTGGGACGGCTAGATTGACCTCCGTGCCCGACGACGAGCAGCCGGTGGTCCACGAGATCGGCAACCGCACCTACATCGTCGCCGACGTCGCGCCCCTCGACCTCGACGGCGTGCGCACCATGCAGGTCGGCACCGCGCTGTGGTTGCTCGGCCTGCTCGTGCTGCTGCCCTTCCACGACCGGCTCCAGGAGGACGGCCACCTGTGGTGGCTGTGGACCTGCGTCGCCGGCTTCGGCCTGGGCCTGGTCGGCTGGGACCACTGCCGACGGCGGCGCCGGCTGCGCAAGCAGGGCCGGCTCCCCGACGAGGACCCCGCGCCGTGACCCGCTGCCGCTACTACACCGCCACCACCCTCGACGGCTTCCTGGCCGACGAGCACGACTCGCTCGCCTGGCTCTTCGAGCAGCGGCACGAGCCCGGCGGCCTCGGCGACTTCGACCGCTTCATGGAGGGCGTCGGCGCCCAGGTGATGGGCGCGACGACCTACACGTGGCTGCAGGAGCACGAGCCCGACTGGGACCCGGGCCCCGGTCAGCCGGTGTGGGTCCTCACCCACCGCGACCTGCCCGTACGCCGGGACGGCGTGCGCCTCGTCTCGGGCCCGCTCGCCGACCACCTCGACGAGATCCTCGCGTCTGCGGGCGACAAGGACGTCTGGGTCATCGGCGGCGGTGACCTGGCCGGCTAGTTCGCCGACCTCGGCCGCCTCGACGAGGTGCTGGTCTCCGTGGCCTCGGTCGTGCTGGGCGCCGGTCGGCCGCTGCTCCCGCGCCGGCTCGACCTCGAGCTGCTCGAGCACGAGCGCAACGGTGACTTCCTCGTGGCGCGCTACGCCGTGAAGGGTCCGCGGACCGACTGACGCGGCGGTCGGTGCCTCAGAACTGCTCGAGGTCGTCGCGGACGATCGTGTCGAGCACGTGGTCGGGCAGCGGGGGCGGCAGCTGCTTGCGTCGCAGCTGTGCCTCGGAGTGGGCGCCGCAGCCGTGGTCGAGCGAAACCACGCGGGCGTCGTCGTTGGCGTACTCGTTGGCGCACACCCCGAACATCGTCGCGAGCGGGCCGGTCAGGCGCACCAGGAAGCCGCAGCCGCCGCACCGACCGGGAGCCGACTGGGCCAGCGGGGACTCGGGGCCCTGGTCGCCGGCGTACCACCGCTCGGCGGCGGCGTCGCGCCCCTCCAGCGACAGCACGCGGGACCGGCCGAGGCCGACCTCCTCCACGACGGCGCGCGCGACGGGGTCGGGGGCGTCGCCCTCGAGCCAGGTCGGGACCAGCCGGGGGTCGTCCTCGTCGGCGGGCAGCAGGTCGCCGGGCGAGAGGTCGCCGGGCTTGATCCGCTCGCGGTAGGGCACCCACTCCGGCGCCACGATCGCGTCGTCGCCGGGCAGCATCACGACCTCGTCGACGGTGACGGGCAGGCCGTCGCCGGGGAGCACGGTGACCACGGCCCAGACCCAGCCGCGGTAGCCGGGCTGGCGGCAGGCGAAGCGGTGGGTGACGACGCCGTCGCCCTCGGGCTCGGTGCCGAGGTGCTCGCCGACGAGGTCAGCGCCGACCTGCTCCACCAGCGCGGCGCGGGCGGTGTCGACGGCCTCGGAGGGGCTCCCGGAGGACACCTCGGACGGGACCTGGTCGGCTGCGGACATCACGTCGGCGATCATCCCCCATCGGGCCGGGTCGTGTCTCCCCGGCCCTCCGGCTCCCCGCCCGTTGTTGGCAGGATGGGCGCATGGACGGCGAGGAGGGACGCAGCCGACGTCTCGTCGGGGCGACCGGGCGGGGCCTCAGGCGCGCCGGGTCGGCGACCGGCCGCGGCGCGTCGTACACCGTGCGCCAGGCGCGTCGCGCCTCGCACGCGGAGGGCGCGGGCGACTCGGGCCTCTACCGGCTGATCGAGCTGCACGCCTTCAACGCCGCGGGCGACGCCGCGGTCGCCATCTCGCTGGCCGGGACGCTGTTCTTCGCCCAGCCCGGCGAGGCCCGCGGCCCGATCGCGCTGTTCCTCGGCCTCACGATGCTCCCCTTCGCGGTGGTCGCCCCGCTGCTCGGGCCGTTCCTCGACCGGTTCAGCCACGGCCGCCGGTGGGCGATCGGCGCCACGATGGCGCTGCGGGCGTTCTTCTGCTGGCTGATGGCCGACGCGGTCGCCTCGCAGTCGCTGCTGATGTATCCCACGGCGCTCGGTGTCCTGGTCTCCTCCAAGGCGTACGGCGTCGCCCGGGCCGCCACGGTGCCGCGGCTGCAGCCGGCCTCGCTGACCCTCGTCAAGGCCAACAGCCGGATCTCCCTGGCCGGGGTCGTGGGCGCGGCCATCTCGGCGCCGCTCGCGGGCGGGGCGTCGTACTTCGGGGCGCAGTGGTCGCTGCGCTACGCCTTCGTCGTCTTCGCCGGCGCCACGATCCTCTCGATCCTGCTCCCGGCCCGGGCCGACGCGAAGGGCGACGAGCTCCCCGTCAGCCTGGGCGGGGAGAGCCGGAAGTTCAAGGTCCCCGCCGACGTCGGCTTCGCGCTGCGGTGCAACGCCGGCCTGCGGATGCTCTCGGGCTTCCTGACGATGTACATGGCCTTCCTGCTGCGCGACCAGCCCTTCCCCGGCTGGGAGGACAAGGCGACCCTGCTGCTCGGGCTCGTGATCGGCGCCGCCGGGCTCGGCAACACCGTCGGCATCGGGCTCGGCTCGATGCTCCGACGGGTGACCCCTGCCCTGACGGTGGTGGTGGCGCTGCTCGCCGACGCCGCGATGTCGGTCGTGGCCGCGCTCTTCTACGGCCTGCTGGCGGCGGTCGCGCTCGGCCTCACCGCGGGAGTGGCCCAGGCCATGGGCAAGGTCTCGCTCGACTCGACGATCCAGACCTCGGTGCCCGAGCGGCACCGCACCTCGGCCTTCGCGCGCTCGGAGACGATGCTGCAGCTCTCCTGGGTGGTCGGCGGCTTCATCGGCATCGGGCTGCCGCTCATCCCCCGCCTCGGGCTGGGCGTGCTCGCCGGGCTGATGGTGGCCTGGACCGTCTTCGTGCTCGTACGTCGACCCCAGGACCCGCCCCGCCTGCCCCCGGCCGCGACCGCGACCGAGGACCCGGCAGCCCACCTCGACGACCGGGTCGACCACCGGGTCGACCACCGGGACGACGACAGCGACGACCCGGGCGAGCCGACCGGCCCGATCACGCCGGTGACGAGCTGAGCGACCGACTCAGGGCAGGACCAGCTGCCCGATCTCGCCGGGGTTGGTGGCGATCTCCCACCGGAAGCCGTCGGGGTCGGCGAAGTAGCCGGTGTAGCCGCCCCACGCCCGGTGCTGCGGACCGGCCACGGTGGCGCCGAGGGAGCGAGCGAGCGCCAGCACCTCGTCGACCTCGGGCTCGGTGGCCACGTTGTGGGCCAGCGTGATCGGCGAGACGCCCTCGCCGCGGCGTACGGCACCGACCTCGGCCTCGAACTCCGCCAGCGACCACAGCGAGAGCACCAGCCGCTCCCCCGCCCGCAGCATCAGCACCTCGCCCGGCACCAGCAGCTCGGGCTCCCAGCCGAGGCCGTCGACGTAGAACGCCCGGCTGCGCTCGACGTCCTCGACGGCCAGGGTGACGAAGCTGATCCGTTGGTCCATGCCTGCCGACCCTGCCACCGCGGGGCCCGGGCGTCGAGCCCGACGGGTCAGCCGCAGACGGCGCCGTGGGCGGCGGACTGGACGACCTTGGCGTACTTGCCCAGCACCCCGCGGGTGAACTTGGGCTCCCGCGGCACCCAGCCCTCGCGGCGCGACTCGAGCTCCTCGGGCGACACGTCGACGTCGAGGGTCATGTGGGTGACGTCGAGGGTGATCTGGTCGCCGTCGCGCAGGAACGCGATCGGGCCGCCGTCGGAGGCCTCGGGGGCGACGTGGCCGACGCACAGGCCGGTGGTGCCGCCGGAGAACCGGCCGTCGGTGAGCAGCAGCACGTCCTTGCCCAGCCCGGCGCCCTTGATCGCGCCGGTGATGGCCAGCATCTCGCGCATGCCGGGCCCGCCCTTGGGGCCCTCGTAGCGGATCACCACGGCGTCGCCGGCGGTGATGCCGCCCTCGGCGAGGGCGTCCATCGCGGCCCGCTCGCCGTCGAAGACCCGGGCGGTGCCCTTGATGACGGTGCCGTCGAAGCCGGCCGACTTCACGACCGCGCCCTCGGGGGCGAGCGAGCCGTGCAGGATCGTCAGGCCGCCGGTGGCGTGGATCGGCGAGGTCAGCTCGCGGATGACGCCGCCGTCGACGGCGGGCGGGTCGATGTCGGCGAGGTTCTCGGCCAGCGTCTTGCCGGTCACGGTCAGGCAGTCGCCGTGCATCAGCCCGGCCTCGAGCAGCGCCTTCATCACCATCGGGATGCCCCCGACGCGGTCGAGGTCGACCCAGACGTACTTGCCGAACGGCTTGACGTCGGCGAGGTGCGGCACCCGGCTGCCGATGCGGGTGAAGTCGGCCAGGGTGAGGTCGACCTCGGCCTCGCGGGCGATCGCGAGCAGGTGGAGCACGGCGTTGGTGGAGCCGCCCAGGGCCATGGCGACGGCGATGGCGTTCTCGAACGCCTCCTTGGTCAGGATCTGGCGGGCGGTGATGCCGTGGCGCAGCAGCTCGACCACGGCCTCGCCGGACTTGTGGGCGTAGCCGTCGCGGCGGCGGTCGACCGCGGGCGGGGCCGAGGAGCCCGGCAGCGACATGCCCAGCGCCTCGGCGACGGCGGCCATCGTGTTGGCGGTGTAGGCGCCGCCACAGGCGCCCTCGCCGGGACAGATCGCGCGCTCGACCTTGTCGACCTGCTCGCGGCTGATCTTGCCGGCCAGGCAGGCGCCGACGGCCTCGAAGGCGTCGATGATGGTGACATCCTCGCCGTCGACCTTGCCGGGGAGGATCGTGCCGGCGTACAGGAACACCGAGGACAGGTCGAGCCGCGCCGCGGCCATCAGCATGCCGGGCAGCGACTTGTCGCAGCCGGCCAGCAGCACCGAGCCGTCGAGCCGCTCGGCCATCATCACGGTCTCGACCGAGTCGGCGATGACCTCGCGGGAGACCAGCGAGAAGTGCATCCCCTCGTGTCCCATCGAGATGCCGTCGGAGACCGAGATCGTCCCGAACTCCAGCGGGAAGCCGCCGGCCGCGTGCACGCCGCTCTTGACCGCCTGGGCGAGCCGCTGCAGCGAGAGGTTGCACGGGGTGATCTCGTTCCAGCTCGACGCGACGCCGATCTGGGGCTTGACCCAGTCGTCGTCGCCCATGCCCACGGCCCGGAGCATGCCGCGCGCGGCGGTGGCCTCCAGGCCGTCGGTGACGGCGCGCGAACGGGGCTTGATGTCGGGGGTGCCGGTCATGGGGCTGAGCCTAATCCTGGCAGGGTGGCGTCCGTGAGACGCATCATCGGCATCGCGGGCGCCCCCGGGGCGGGCAAGACGACCTACGCCGTGGCGCTGGCCGCCCGGCTCGGTGGGGTCCACGTGCCCATGGACGGCTTCCACCTCGCCGACGTCGCGCTGGACTCCCTCGGCCTGCGCGACCGCAAGGGGGCGCCGGAGACCTTCGACGCCTTCGGCTACGCCGCGCTGCTGGCCCGGCTGCGCACCGAGACCGGGCACACCGTGTGGGCGCCCGCCTTCGAGCGCGACCTCGAGCAGCCACTCGCCGGCGCCATCGGGGTGCCCGCGGACGCCGGGGTCGTGGTGACCGAGGGCAACTACCTGCTGCTGGACGCCCCGGAGTGGCGCGCGGTGCGGGCGCAGGTCGACGAGTGCTGGTGGGTCGAGGTCGACGAGGTCGTACGCCGCGCCCGGCTGGTCGCCCGCCACGTCCGGTTCGGCAAGACGCCGCAAGAGGCCGAGGCCTGGGTGGCGCGGGTCGACGACGTCAACGCGGCCCTGGTCGCCGCCGGACGCGCCGCCGCCGACCGCGTGGTCGGTGCCGACGAGCTGGTCCCGCCGGCCCCCTAGGCCGGGACCGACGCCGCCCGCACCACCATCACGTCGGGCAGGTCGCGGACCAGCTCCGCCCAGGTCTCCCCCGCGTCGGAGCTGCCCCACACCGCGCCGTTGCGGGCGCCGAAGTAGAGGCCCGGCTGCTCGTGGTCGTCGGCGCACATCGCGTCGCGCATCACCGCGACGTAGAAGGAGTCCGGCAGCCCCTGCGCCAGCTCCTGCCAGGTCTCGCCCGCGTCGCGCGAGCGCCAGACCCGGGCCTTCGCGCCCGGCGGGTAGCGCCCGTCG
The DNA here is from genome assembly GCF_001424755.1 of Marmoricola sp. Leaf446. Taxonomy (GTDB): domain Bacteria; phylum Actinomycetota; class Actinomycetes; order Propionibacteriales; family Nocardioidaceae; genus Marmoricola. The sequence continues at coordinate 741,539 of NZ_LMRF01000001.1, read as the reverse complement.
CCGCCACCGATCGGGAACACGAACAGCGTGTCCGGCTCGTGGGGGTGCACCACGACGGGGAACCCGAAGTCGGCGGGCAGGCCGTCGGCGATGTAGGTCCAGGAGCCGCCCTCGTCGTCGGAGCGGTAGACGCCGCCGTGGTTCTGGAGGTAGAGCCGCTCGGGGCGCGAGGGGTGCCGCGCGACCTTGTGCACGCACTGGCCGAACTCGGGGTACTGCTCGCCCTCGGGCAGGAACTCCGCCCGGATCCCGGCGTTGCGCGGCTCCCAGGAGCGACCGCCGTCCTGGGTGCGGTAGACGCCCCCGGTCGAGATCGCCACCGTCACCGACTCGGGGTCGGTGGGGTGCGGCAGGATCGTGTGGAAGGCCTGGCCGCCGAAGCCCGCGCCCCACTGCTCGCGGTGGGGGTGGTCCCACAGCCCCCGCTCCAGGTCGAAGGTCGCACCACCGTCGCCCGAGCGCCAGACCGCGCCGGGCTCGGTCCCGGCCCACACCACGCCGTCCCCCGACCCGGGCACCAGCTGCCAGACCCGCTCGACGCTGCGATCGACGTCGTCGGGGAAGCGGACCCCGCCGTCGTCGCCCTCCTCCCAGGTCGCGCCCAGGTCGGCCGAGCGGCGTACGCGCGGCCCCAGCCACATCGACGAGGCGCCGGCCAGCAGCCGCGTCTCGTCACCCCGGGTGTCGACCGCGCAGGAGTAGACCTCCTCCATGTCGAAGTGCGGTCCGGTCCAGCTCCAGTCGTGCCGCTCCGCGTCCGAGCGACCCACCCACAAACCCTTGCGCGTGCCCACCAGCAGCACCGTCGTGCTCGCCATCGCCTGCTCCTCTCGTGTCGTCGCAGGAACGACCCGCGGCGACCTCCGGACTCATCGGTCGGGTTCGTTCACGCACTCGTCACACGACGGAGACGCCGCGGACCCCTCCGCTGCCTAGGTTGGACCTTCCGGGAGAGCACCACCAGGGGAGACCACGATGTTCCACCTCGTCGCACCGCTCCGAGCCCCGCGCAGCCCCCTGGCCGGCTGGGCCGAGCGCAGCCAGCAGGCCGCCTGCCGCAACGCGATGGCCGCGTCCACCGCCCTTGCCGCCCAGCGTCGCGAGCGCGACGAGGTGGCGGCGTACGTCGAGACGGTGGTCGCCCACCGCACCGGCGTCATGGCCCCCGCGTCCCGGACCTCCGCCCTGGGCTGAGGACACCACCTGGACCGGGGCCCGTCCCCCGGGACGGGCGGGTCGATCCCCCGCACGCAGGTCCGCGGTCCGGCACACTGCGCCCATGGCCCGTCACCGTCCCCGCCCGCTCGCGCTCGCCCCCTCGGCCGACGAGGGGCTGGCGCTGCGCTACTACCCCGTCAAGAGCGCCGACGGGACCGTGTTGCAGGCGTGGACCAACGACGTCGAGGGCCCGACGGTGCTGCTGTGCAACGGGCTCGGCACCAACCCCTACGCCTGGCCCTCGCTGCTCGACCCCGGCTGCGGGGTCCGGGTGGTGTCGTGGAACCACCGTGGCACCGGCGGCTCGGAGCGCCCGGCCGACCGCGAGCGCGTCGGGATCGACGCCTTCGCCGAGGACGCGATCGCGGTGATGGACGACGCCGGCATCGGCGCCTGCGTGCTGATGGGCTGGTCGATGGGCGTCAACACGATGTTCGAGGTGGCCGTGCGACACCCCGACCGCGTCACGGGCCTCTACGCGGTGGGAGGGGTGCCCGGCGACACCTTCGCCTCGATGGGCGCCCCGCTGCGCATCCCCCGGCCGCTGCGCAAGCCGCTGACGGTCAACCTCACGCGGGCCGCCATGACCGTCGGCCGGGCGGTCAGCCCGTGGTCCTCGCAGCTCGCGATCGGCCCGCGGGCACTGCACCTGCTCACCCACAGCGGCTTCATGGCCCCGGTCGCCGACGAGGCGCTCTCGCGCCGGGCCGTGCGCGAGTTCCTGACCACCCCGGTGGAGTGGTACATGCACCTGGCCTACCACTCCTCGCGGCACGCCCGGGTCTCGCTGCGGAGGATCTCGGTGCCGACCAGCTTCCTGGCCGGCCGCACCGACGTGCTCGCCTCGGCCCACGACATGCGCACCGCCGCCGAGCGGATCCCCGGCGCGACCTTCCGCCTGCTGCGCGCCACCCACTTCCTGCCGATGGAGCGGCCCTCGGAGGTGCACGCCGAGCTGCTGGCGCTGCTCGCCCGGGTCCCGGACTCGCCCCGGACCCAGGACGGCACGGTGTCCTAGGGGTCGACCAGCAGGATCCGGTCGTCCTCGCGGGTCGGCTCGCCCCGGCCGTCGCGGTTGGACGTGGTCACCCACAGCCGGCCGTCGGGTGCGGTCGCGACGGTGCGGATCCGGCCGTAGTCACCGACGAAGAAGCCCCGCTGGTCCTGCGCCCCCTCGCCCTCCACGTCGACGCGCCACAGCCGCTGGCCCTGCAGCGCCCCTAGCCAGACCCGGCCGTCGACGAAGGCGAGGCCCGACGGGGAGCTGTCGTCGGTGGCCCACTGCACCTGCGGCCCGATCGCGCCGTCGAGCTCGCCGTCGCGGCCCTCGACCTCGGGCCAGCCGTAGTTGCCGCCCTTCTCGATCAGGTTGAGCTCGTCCCAGGTCTGGTCGCCGAACTCCGAGGCCCAGAGCCGGTCCTGGTCGTCGAAGGCGAGGCCCTGGACGTTGCGGTGGCCGTAGGACCAGACCGGCGACTCCGGGTCGGGGTTGCCCGGCGCCGGCTCGCCCTCGGGGGTGATCCGCAGGATCTTGCCGCCGAGCGACTCGAGGTCCTGGGCGTTGTCGGTGTCCCCGGCGTCGCCGGTGGAGACGTAGAGCATGTCGTCGGGGCCGAAGAGCAGCCGGCCGCCGTCGTGGTAGCTGTTGCGCGGGATGTCGGTCAGCACGGGCGTCGCCTCGCCGAGCCGACCGTCGCGGAAGGTCGCCCGCACCACGCGGTTGTCGTCGCCGGTGGTGAGGTAGAAGAAGACGCTCGCGTCCTCGGCGTACGACGGCGACACCGCGACGCCGAGCAGCCCGCCCTCGCCGTCGGGCTCGGCCTGGCCGAGCTCGCCCACCCGGGTGACCTCGCCGTCGCCGACCTGGAACACCCGCTCGGTGTCGCGCTCGGTCACCAGCGCGGAGCCGTCGGGCAGGAAGTCGATGCCCCACGGGGCCTGCAGCCCGCGCGCGACGGTGCCGACGACCTCGGGACGGGCCGAGCGGGCCTCGCCGGTCTCCGACGGCGTCGGCGAGGCGCTGGCCGAGCCGGTGTCGGCGGTGCCCGGCGACGGCGTCTCGCTCACCTCGGGCTCGGTCGCCTCGCCCCCACCACCACACCCGGCGAGCACGACGACGGGGGCGACGAGCAGGGCGACCAGCCTCTTCATGCGGCGAGGCTAGCGGCCGGGCCCAGCCGGGGCGGCGGTGTCCACGGGCCCGACGCGGACCACCGTGGCCCGGCGTACGGCGCGCCGCAGCGTGGCCAGCACCGCCGGTCCCAGCACCACCAACGCGACCGCGGTCGTCACCGCCCGACCGGTGTCCCAGCTCCCCGTCGAGGTCAGCAGCGTGTACACGCCGAAGCGCCGGAGGTTCTCCAGCAGCGGGTCGCCGGGCACGAACGCCAGCCCGCCCTCGTGGCCCGGCACCGAGATCCCGAGCGCGAAGGGCCAGCTGGTGAGGTTCATGGCCAGCCCGAAGACGTACGCCGCGGCGACGCCGTAGAGCACCAGCATCGCCACCTCCGCGCGACCCCGGACCCGGCGTGGCAGCAGCCCGGCCCCGGTGCCCACCCAGGCCGAGGCCATCATCTGGAACGGCAGCCAGGACCCGACTCCCCCGGTCAGCAGCGCCGAGGCGAACAGCGAGGTGCAGCCGAGCACGAAGCCGAACCCGGCGCCGAAGACGCGACCGCCGAGGATCAGCAGGAAGAACACCAGCTCGATGCCGCCGACCCCGGCCGAGAGCCCGCGCATCACCGCGTTGACGGCCGTCAGCACCGCCAGCACGGCCAGGACCTTGGAGTCCATGCCGCCCTCGCTGAACTCCGCGAGGCAGACCACGATCACCACCGGCAGCAGCAGCATGAAGACGAACGGCGGCTGCACGGTGTCGGAGTCGGGCGGCACCTGCAGCAGCAGCGGCCAGCAGAACATCACCACCCCGGCCAGCGAGGCCAGCCCGAGCACCAGCGCCGAGCGCGGCCGCAGCCGCAGCCCGGGCGGGTCGGCACGGCCGAGCGACGCGGGGTCGCGCACCGGCGCGCTCACCGGCCCTCTCCGGTCGAGCCGGCCACGACCTGGGCCACCGTGAGCCAGGCACCACCGAGGATCTTGTGCACCTGCGGCGCGAAGGCCGGCGACTCGGCCACGACCCGGGCGGTGGGGCCGGCCGAGACCACCTCGCCCTGGGCGAGCACGACCACCTGGTCGGCGACCTGGGCCACGAACTCGACGTCGTGGGTGGCCACCAGCACGGCCCGGTCGGCGACGGCGAGGCCGGTCAGCACCTCGGCCAGGGCCTGCTTGCCGGGGTAGTCCAGGCCTCGGGTGGGCTCGTCGAGCAGCAGCACCTCGGGGCGGGCCGTCAGCACCACGGCCAGCACGACGGCGAGTCGCTGGCCCTCGGACAGGTCGCGGGGGTGGGCGCGGCGGTCGACGCCGGGCACCAGCCGCTCCAGCAGCCGCGAGGCCGTCCCGGACGGCTGCTCGGCCTCGGCGTCCGCGGCGGCGCACTCGTCCTCCACGGTCTCGAGGTAGAGCAGGTCGGCCGCGGTCTGCGGGACCAGCCCGACCAGCCGTCGTCGCCCGGCGGCGGGCAGGGTGGCGGGGTCGGTGCCACCGACCAGCACGCTCCCGGCGGCCCGGGAGCGCGTGCCCTGGAGCGTCCAGAGCAGCGTCGACTTGCCCGAGCCGTTGCGGCCCATCAGCGCGGTCACCTGGCCGCGGCCGACGGTGAGGTCGACCCCGAGGAGCGTCGTACGCCGGCCGTGGAGCACCGAGACGCCGCGTGCCACCAGCGCCGGGCGGGTCGGGGGCAGCGCCTCGGCGGCTCGGGGCACGAGCGCGAGCCGGGACGCACGGCGGCGGGCGTCGCGGACGCTGAGCGGCAGCGGCGACCAGCCGGCCCACCGGCCCAGCTCGACGATGGGCGGGGCCACCGGGGAGCGCTCGAGCATCTCGGCGGGGTCTCCCGCGCGGACCCGGCCGTCGCCCTCGACGAGCACCACCCGGTCGACGAAGGGCACCACCCGCTCGAGCCGGTGCTCGGCCACCACCACGGTCACGCCCAGGTCGTGCACCAGCCGGGTGAGCGTGGCCAGCACGTCCTCCGCGGCCGTGGGGTCCAGCGCCGAGGTCGGCTCGTCGAGCACCAGCAGCCGGGGGTGCATCGTGAGCACCGAGCCGATCGCCACCCGCTGCTGCTGGCCCCCGGACAGGGCGCGGAGGTCACGGCCCCGCAGCTCGGCGATCCCGAGCAGGTCGAGGGTCTCCTCGACACGGCGGCGCATGGTGGCCGGGTCGAGGCCGAGCTGCTCCATGCCGTAGGCCAGCTCCTCCTCGACGGTGTCGGTGACGAAGCCGGCGGTCGGGTCCTGGCCGACGTAGCCGACGACGTGGGCGCGGTCGCGCGGTGGCAGGTGCAGCACGCTCGACCCGTCGAGCAGCACGTCGCCCGAGAGCAGCCCGCCGGTGAAGGCCGGGACCAGCCCGTTGAGGACCCCGAGCAGGGTCGACTTGCCCACCCCGGTGCGCCCGGCGACCAGCACCAGCTCGCCCTCGTCCAGCGTCAGGTCGACCCCGGCCAGCACCGGCGGGGCCGCCGGGTCGTAGCGGAAGGTGACCTCACGCAGCTCCAGCACGGGTCACCTCCTGACCGCGGCCCGGCCGGGCCCGGTGGGCGTGGCGGCGGGCCGCCGCGGCGCCGCGGTCGTCGGGGTCCGACAGCGCCGGCGGCGGCGCGACCACGACGGCCAGCAGCCCCGCGACGACGACGAGAAGAGCGGTCGCGGTGACCGGGGGCGCGGCGTCGAGGGCGGGGGTCAGGACGCGCAGCGGCACGGCGTCGCGCAGCGCCCAGGCCACGACGATCCCGGTGAGCGCGACCACGACCTCCTCGGCCCGCCAGCGGTCGGGGCGGTAGCGGGTGCGGCGCACGCGACGGCCGGCCGACCAGAGCCCCACCGCCGCCAGCAGCACCCCCAGGCCCAGCCCGCCGCCGACGAGCCAGCGCGGGGCGGTCTGGTCGAGCAGGGCGTAGCTGCCCATGCAGATGCCGCACAGCCCGAGCAGCAGCAGTCCCCCCGTCGTCGTACGCCGGCCGCGGCCGAGCGCGCCGACCCGGCCGTAGCCGCGGGCGTCCATGCCCGCCGCCAGCGCCATCGAGCGCTCCAGGGCGTCCTCCAGCACCGGGACGACCACGCCGCGCAGCCGCCGCAGCCGGCCGCCGGGCACGCCGCGCAGCTGCCGGGCGGCGCGGACGCGGCGCAGGCTGTCGGCCAGCTGCGGCAGCAGCGCCACGGCGACGACGACGGCCGTCCCGACCTCGTAGAGGGCCGGGGGCAGCGAGCGCAGCAGTCGCTTGGGGTTGGCCAGCGCGTTGGCGGCGCCCACGCAGATCAGCAGGGTGGCCAGCCGGAGGCCGTCGTAGAGCCCGGCGAGGAACGACTCCTGCGTGACCGGCCCCAGCAGCCGGATGCCGGCGACCCAGTCGGGCAGCGGCACCTCCGGCAGGTCGAGCCAGGCCGTGCCGCCCCCGCCGCCACCCAGCAGCAGACGGAGCACGACACGCACCACGACCACGGCGGCGCCGAGCCAGAGGTAGAGCGTGAAGGAGGCCGACCAGGGGTGGTCGGAGCGGCGCAGCGCGACGGTCAGCGACGCCACGCCCACCAGCCCGAGCAGCAGCACCGGGTTGGTGGTGGCGGTGGCGGCGGCCGCGAGCCCGAGGGCCCACAGCCACCACGCCGCGGGGTGCAGGTCGCGCGCCGGGCGCGACCCGCTCACCGTGGCTGCCACCGCCGGGTCACCTCAGGGTCACCCCTCGCCGGCGTCGCGTCGGCGGCGCAGCAGCAGGAACCCCACGACGAGGACGAGGAGCACGATCACGGCGATCGGGATGAACTGGCTGAGGTCGTTGTCGTCCGTGCTCTCGACGGCGTTCTCCGCGGTGCTGTCGCCGGAGTCGGGGCTGTCGAGGTCGGCACCGGTCGAGGGCGACGGCGAGGCCGAGGCGGACCCGGAGGCGGACCCGGAGGCCGCGACCGGCTCGACCGACGGCGGGGTCGACTCCGAGCTGTCCTGCCAGGCGAAGGCCACGAAGGCGCCGTCCTCGAGCGTCAGCTCGTCGGCGCCCTTGGGTGCGTAGTCCCAGGTGTCGCCGGTGGCGAGGTAGAGGCCCCAGTAGGCGTCGGCCGGGGGCATCGACTGGCACGCGGCGTCGGCGGGCTCGCCGTCGACCTTGCAGGCCGCGCCGGGGAACTCACCGACCGGGGTCAGCTCGTGGCCGGCCGAGGCGAAGACGTCGGTGGCGAGCTGGCCGCCGCCGTCCTCGACGCAGTCCTGCTGGACGGCCCCGCCCAGGGAGCCGGGGTCGACCACGACGCTGACGCCCTGGCCGTCGGAGCACAGCGAGCCCTCGGCGTCGGCTGACCGCACGCCGGTCGCGGCCGAGGCCGGGCCGGCGAGCCCGGCGAGGACGAGCAGCCCGGCGAGCGCCGCCAGGACGGACGGGGCGAGGACGCGCGCGCGGCTGGTCCTCGCGTCGGGACGGGGGGCGGTGGTCATGTGTCCTTCCCACGGGGCAGCGGGAGGGACCCCGGGCCGGGGTGCACCCGCTGCGTTCCGCGACAGCATCGGTGGGTCGTGTCCCCGTCGGGTGTTCCGGCTCGCCGCCCGGTCGGGGCGGCCCACGGTTGCGGGTCAGCGCCGGCTTCGGACCGGCTTCCCCCGCGGGGACAAGCAGTGGTGGGTACCCCTCACAGGGGCGTTGTCACGCTAGCACCGGGCGGCTCACCCCACGAGGTGAGGCGAGTCACCCGGGCGGTGTGCTGGCCGTCGACCACCTCAGGACAGGCGCTCGACGATCAGCTCGCGCACCCGGCCGGCGTCGGCCTGGCCGCGCATCTCCTTCATCACCGCGCCGATCAGCGCACCGGCGGCGGCCACCTTGCCGTCGCGGATCTTGGCGGCCACGTCGGGGTTGGCCTCGATGGCGCGGTCGACGGCCTCGCCGAGCGCGCCGTCGTCGGAGACGACCGCGAGCCCGCGGGAGGCGACCACCTCGTCGGGGGTGCCCTCGCCGGCGAGGACGCCGTCGAAGACCTGGCGGGCGAGCTTGTCGTTGATCTTGCCCTCGTCGACGAGCGCCTGGATGCGGGCGACGTCGACCGGGCCGATCGGCAGCGCGGCGAGGTCGGTGCCGGTCTCGTTGGCGCGGCGGGCCAGCTCCGAGAGCCACCACTTGCGCGCCGACTGGGGGCTGGCGCCGCAGGCGACGGTCTCCTCGACGAGGCCGAGCGCGCCGGCGCCGACGGTGTCGCGCATCTCCAGGTCGGAGAAGCCCCACTCCTGCTGCAGCCGCGAGCGGCGGGCGCGCGGGGGCTCGGGCAGGGTCGCCCGCAGCTCCTCGACCCACTCCCGTGACGGCGCGACGGGCACCAGGTCGGGCTCGGGGAAGTAGCGGTAGTCCTCGGCGTCGGACTTCTCGCGGCCCGAGGTGGTCACGCCGGTGTCCTCGTGCCAGTGACGGGTCTCCTGGGTGATGGAGCCCCCGGCCCGCAGGATCGCGGCCTGGCGCGAGACCTCGTAGCGCGCGGCCCGCTCGACCGAGCGGAAGGAGTTGACGTTCTTGGTCTCGGTGCGGGTGCCGAGCGTGCCGGACCCGGCGGGCGAGAGCGACAGGTTGACGTCAGCACGCAGGTTGCCCTGGTCCATCCGGGCCTCGGAGACGCCCAGCCCGACGATCAGGTCGCGCAGGTGCGCGACGTAGGCCCGGGCCACGGCCGGCGCCTTGTCCCCGGCCCCGACGATCGGGCGGGTCACGATCTCGATCAGGGGGATGCCGGCGCGGTTGTAGTCGACCAGGGAGTAGTCCGCGCCGTGGATGCGACCGGTCGTGCCGCCCACGTGGAGCGACTTGCCGGTGTCCTCCTCCATGTGGGCGCGCTCGATCTCGACGCGGAAGGTCTCGGTGCCGTCGGCGGTCACCACCTCGACGTCGGTCCAGCCGTCGAAGGCGATGGGCTCGTCGTACTGGCTGGTCTGGAAGTTCTTCGGCATGTCCGGGTAGAAGTAGTTCTTCCGGGCGAACCGGCACCACTCGGCGATCTCGCAGTTCAGCGCCAGACCGATCCGGATCGCGGACTCGACCGCGCGGGCGTTGACGGCCGGCATCGAGCCGGGCAGCCCCAGGCAGGTCGGGCAGGTCTGGGTGTTGGGCGCAGCCCCGAAGACGGCCGGGCAGCCGCAGAACATCTTGGTGGCGGTGTTGAGCTCGACGTGGACCTCCAGGCCCATCGCCGGGTCGTACGACGCCAGCGCCTCGTCGTAGTCGACCAGCTCGGTCGGGGTGCTCATGCGTGCTCCTCGGTCTCGAGTGCGAGCTGGTCCGCGCTCAGCAGCGGGCCGCCCCACTGCTGCTCGAGCAGGGCCTCGAGGGCCGCGCCGACGCGGTAGAGGCGGTCGTCGGCCGTCGCCGGGGCCAGGACCTGGAAGCCGACCGGCAGGTCGTCCTCCGCGGCCAGCCCGGCGGGGACCGAGATGCCGGGCACCCCGGCGAGGTTGGCCGGGATGGTGGCGACGTCGTTGAGGTACATCGCCAGCGGGTCGTCGAGCTTCTCCCCCAGCTTGAACGCCGTGGTCGGCGAGGTCGGGGAGACCAGCACGTCGGCGCGCTCGAACGCGGCCGCGAAGTCGCGGCTGATCAGGGTGCGGACCTGCTGGGCGGAGCCGTAGTAGGCGTCGTAGTAGCCGCTGGAGAGCGCGTAGGTGCCCAGGATGATGCGGCGCTTGACCTCGTCGCCGAACCCGGCGTCGCGGGTGGCGCGCATGACGTCCTCGGCGCTCGGGGAGTCCACGCCCTCGGGCAGCACCCGCAGGCCGTAGCGCATCGCGTCGAAGCGGGCCAGGTTGGACGACGCCTCGCTCGGCATCACCAGGTAGTAGGCCGCCAGCGCGTGCACGAAGCTCGGGCAGCTGACCTGCACGACCTCGGCGCCGGCCTCGACCAGCAGCTCGACGGCCTCGTCGAAGCGCTGCTGGACGCCGGGCTGGTAGCCCTCGCCGCCGAGCTCGGCGACGATGCCGACCCGCAGGCCGGCCAGGTCGACCTCGGCGCCCGCCCGGGCCGCGTCGACGACCGCGGGCAGCGGCTGGTCGATGCTGGTGGAGTCCAGCGGGTCGTGCCCGCCGATCACCTCGTGCAGCAGCGCCGCGTCGAGCACCGTGCGGGTGACCGGACCGGCCTGGTCGAGGCTGTTGGCCATGGCGACCAGGCCGTAGCGCGAGACCCCGCCGTAGGTCGGCTTCACGCCCACGGTGCCGGTGACCGCACCGGGCTGGCGGATCGAGCCGCCGGTGTCGGTGCCGATCGCGAGCGGCGCCTCGAAGGCGGCGACCGCGGCGGCCGAGCCGCCTCCGGAGCCGCCGGGGATCCGGTCGAGGTCCCACGGGTTGTGCGTGGGGCCGTACGCCGAGTGCTCGGTCGAGGAGCCCATCGCGAACTCGTCCATGTTGGTCTTGCCCAGGATCGGCAGGCCGGCGGCCTTGAGGCGCGCGACCACCGTGGCGTCGTACGGCGGACGCCAGCCCTCGAGGATCCGCGAGCCGCACGTGGTCGGCAGCCCCTCGGTGGCGAGCACGTCCTTGACCGCGACGGGCACGCCGTCGAGCGCGGAGGCAGGGGTGCCGGCCGCGCGGCGCTCGTCGGAGGCGCGGGCCGCGGCCAGCGCGCCCTCGGCGTCGACGTGGAGGAAGGCGTGGACGGCGCCGTCGACGGCCGCGATCCGCCTCAGGAATGCCTGGGTCAGCTCGACGCTGGTCGTCTCGCCCGAGGCGAGGGCGTCGGCCAGGGCCGCGGCGGAGCGCTCGATCAGGGGCGCGCTCACTGCTCGTCCCCCAGGATCCGCGGCACCGCGAAGCGCTGCTCCTCCACCGCCGGGGCGCCCGAGAGCGCCTGCTCCGGCGTGAGCGAGGGCCGCACGACGTCCTCGCGGAACACGTTGGTCACCGGCAGCGGGTGGCTGGTCGGCGGCACGTCGTCGGTGGCCACCTCGCTGATGGAGGCGACCGACTCGAGGATCACGGAGAGCTGCGGCGCGAGGTGGTCCAGCTCGGCGTCGTCGAGCTCGATGCGGGCGAGGTCGGCCAGATGGCGCACCTGCTCCCGGCTGATGTCAGGCATGCCCGTCATCCTAGGTGCGTGCGTCTCCTCCCCCCGCTGCCCCCTCGTCCCCGCGCGACCGCGCTCGCCGGAGGTCTCGCGGCGGCGCTGCTGCTGTCGGGCTGCGGGGCGGGGACGGGCACTCCTGAGCCGGCCCCGTCGTCCGCTCCGTCCTCCGAGCCGTCGGCGGCCGCCCCCGCGGACGGGTCGGGCGGCCCGTCGTACGTCGCCCTGGGTGACTCCTACACCTCGGCGCCCTTCGTGCCGCAGACCGACGTGGCCGGCGGCTGCTTCCGCTCCGACGACAACTACCCCGCCCAGGTCGCCGAGGCGCTGGGCGCCCGGCTGACCGACGTCAGCTGCGCGGGCGCCGACACCAGTGACGTACGCCGACCCCAGCTCGACGGCGTGCCCCCGCAGGCCGACGCGCTCGGGCCCGACGCCGAGCTCGTCACGGTCTCGATGGGCGGCAACGACGGCGGCGTGTTCTCCACCCTCGTCGGCCAGTGCGGCCGGCCCGGGGTCGCCGCCACCGACTGCTCGCGCCCGATCTCGGCGGCGACCGAGTCCCGGCTGCGCGAGCGGCTGGGCCGCACCGCCACCGACCTGGCGCGCGTGCTCCGGCTGGCGGCCCGACGCGCGCCGGACGCCCGGGTGCTGGCCGTGGGCTACCCCGTCATCGTCGCCGGGGACGCGTGCGACGCGCTGCCGCTGTCGGCGGCGAGCCAGGCGGCCGCGGCGCGCCTGAACACCGAGCTCAACGACGCGGTGCGGACCGCCGCCCGCCGGGCCGGGGCGACCTACGTCGACGTGGCCGCCGCCACCGAGGGGCACGACATCTGCGCCGAGGACCCCTGGGTCAACGGCGCCACCACCGACCAGCAGCGGGCGCTGGCCTTCCACCCGTTCGCCGCCGAGCAGCGGGCCGTGGCCGAGGCGGTCGTGGCCGCCGTGTGGCGCTAGGAGGTCTCCTCGGCCTCGGCCTCGGCCTCGGCCTCGGCGTCGGGCGCCGGTGGCGGCCCCTCGGCCAGCAGCCGCTTGAACCCCGCCTCGTCGAGCACCGGGACGCCGAGCTGCTCGGCCTTCTCGGCCTTGGAGCCGGCGTTCTCGCCGACCACGACGTAGTCGGTCTTCTTCGACACCGACCCCGACGCCTTGCCGCCGCGGCTGATGATCGCCTCCTTGACCGAGTCGCGGCTGAAGTCCTGGAGCGAGCCGGTCGCCACGATGGTCAGGCCCTCGAGGGTGCGGGGCACCGACTCGTCGCGCTCGTCGGCCATCGAGACTCCCGAGGCCTCCCAGGTGTCGACGATGCGCACGTGCCACGGCTCGGCGAACCACTCGATCACCGCTGCGGCGATGGTCGGCCCGACGCCCTCGGCCGCGGCCAGCTCGGCCTCGGACGCGCCGCGGATGGCGGCCATCGAGCCGAACTCCTGCGCGAGCGCCCGGGCCGCCGTGGGGCCGACGTGGCGGATGGAGAGCGCCACCAGGACCCGCCACAGCGGGACGTCGAGCCGGCGCCGCAGGTTGTCGAGCAGCCGTTGCCCGTTGGCGCTGAGCTGCGGCCCCTCCTCACCCTTCTTGGGTGCGCGGGTGAACAGCGGCGCGGTCAGGACCTTGGCCTCGTCGAGGTCGAACACGTCGCCCTCGTTGGCGATCGCACCCGCGTCGAGCAGGGCGACCGCCGCCTCGTAGCCCAGGCCCTCGATGTCGAAGGCGCCGCGCCCGGCGACGTGGAAGACGCGCTCGCGCACCTGGGCGGGGCAGTGCTCGTGATTGGGGCAGCGGAGGTCCTTGTCGCCCTCCTTCTGCTGGGCGAGCGTCGTGCCGCACGCGGGGCACTCGGTCGGCATCTCCCACTCCGGCAGGCCCTCGGGACGCAGCGCCAGCACCGGGCCGAGGATCTCGGGGATCACGTCGCCGGCCTTGCGCAGGATCACCGTGTCGCCGGGTCGGACGTCCTTGCGCCTCACCTCGTGGGCGTTGTGGAGGGTGGCGTTCTCCACCGTGGAGCCGGCGACCTTGGTCGGCACCATCACGCCGAAGGGCGTCACCCGACCGGTGCGACCCACGTTGACCGAGATGTCGAGCAGCTCGGCGTTGACCTCCTCGGGCGGGTACTTGAACGCGATGGCCCAGCGCGGCGCGCGACTCGTGGAGCCCAGCCGCCGCTGCAGGGTGACGTCGTCGACCTTCACCACGACGCCGTCGATCTCGTAGGGCACGATCGTGTGGCGCTGCTCGCCGACGTGCTCGACGTAGGCCTCCACCGCGTCGAGGCCGGTGACCACCTCGACCTGGTCGGAGGTGGGCAGCCCCCAGGCCTGCAGCGCGGCGTAGGCCTGCGACTGCGCGGCCGGTTCGAAGCCCTCGCGCGCGCCGATGCCGTGGCAGACCATCCCCAGGGCGCGGGTCGCGGTGACCCGTGGGTCCTTCTGCCGCAGCGAGCCCGCGGCGGCGTTGCGCGGGTTGGCGAACATCGGCTTGCCGGCCTCGGTCATGGCCTCGTTGAGCCGCTCGAAGGCCCGGACGGGCAGGAACACCTCGCCGCGCACCTCGAGCAGCCGCGGCGTCGGGAACTCCTCGCTGTCGTGCAGCCGGTGCGGCACCGCGTCGATGGTCTTGACGTTGGGCGTGACGTCCTCGCCCGTGCGGCCGTCGCCGCGGGTCAGCGCCCGCACCAGGCGGCCGTCCTCGTAGAGCAGGTTGATCGCCAGCCCGTCGACCTTGAGCTCGCAGAGGTAGGCCGGGTCGGTGATGCCGTCGCGGACCAGGCGCTGGGCCCAGGAGGCGAGCTCCTCGGTCGAGAACGCGTTGTCGAGGCTCTCCATGCGCTGCAGGTGGTCGACGGCCGTGAACTCGGTCGAGACCGCGCCGCCGACCTGCTGCGTCGGTGAGTCGGGGGTGCGCAGGTCGGGCAGCTGGTCCTCGAGCTCCTCCAGGCGGCGCATCCGGGAGTCGAAGTCGGCGTCGGAGAGCGTCGGGTCGTCGAGCACGTAGTAGCGCCAGCGCGCCTGGTCGACCTCCTCGGCCAGGCGCCGGTGCTCCTGGCGCAGGTCGGCCTGCGGGTCCTGGGCCGGGGCGGGGTCCGGGGTGGTGTCGGGAGCGTCCACGTCGCTGCTCTTGCTCACGGGTGCCATCTTGCCGTGCCCCACCGACACCCATCCGCCGACGCCGGTCGCGCCGAACCGCACCCGGTCCCACCAGCCGCCCGATTGGATGAGCACGTGCCCGCACCCTCGCTGCTGCCCCCCGACGCCTCGCTGAGCCCCCGCGCGCCCGGGGCCGTGGTGCTGATGCTCCACGGGGGCGCCCAGCACGGCCTGCAGGAGGTGGGCCCGCGCAGCGCCTCGCTGTGGCGCACCGGCCGGATGCGCGACGTGCTGGAGCCGCGGCTCGCCGAGCACGGCGTCGCGACGTACCTCCTGCGCTACGCCGTCCGCGGCTGGAACGAGGGGGCCGGCCCCGAGCCCTCGCCCGTGCCCGACGCCCGCTGGGCCCTGGGCGAGCTGGCCTGCGAGCACCCCGGCGCGCCGGTGGTGCTGCTCGGGCACTCCATGGGCGGGCGTACGTCGGTCCGCGTGGCCGACCACCCGGCCGTCGTCGGCGTCGTCGGGCTGGCGCCCTGGCTGGAGCCGGGCGACCCGATCGGCGCGCTCGCGGGACGCCACCTGCTGCTGGGCCACGGCAGCCGGGACAAGATCACCTCGGCGCGCGCGACCCGGGCCTACGCCGAGCGCGCCCGCCCGGTCGCCGCCTCGGCGGAGTTCACCGACCTGGGCCGGCTCGGGCACTACATGCTGGCCCGGCAGGACACCTGGAACCGGTTCGCCCTCGACGCGGTGCTCGAGGTGCTGGCACGCAGCGCCGACCGCACCGCGCAGGAATGACACGGCGGGCGCGACCGTTAAGTCCGGCGATGTCATCCGCCACCGCCCCGCGCGACGCCACCGCCGACGCCGCCGCGCCCGGCCCGGCCCGGGTCCCCGTCCTGGTCGGCCTGCTCTTCGGGCTGGCCGGCCTGGGCAGCTCCTCGGCCGCGATCGCGTTGCCCACCGTGGCCGCCGACCTCGACGTCTCCACCGGCGTCAGCGCCTGGGCGATCAGCCTCTACGCGCTGATGCTCGCCGTCGCGACCGCGGTCTACGGCCGGGTCTCCGACCTGGTCGGCCTGCGGCTGCCCCTGCTCGTCGGCGTCACCTTGATGACGGCCGGGGCGCTGGCGGGCGCACTGTCGCCCGACTTCGGCGTCCTGCTCGCCGCGCGCGTCCTGCAAGGAGCCGGGGCCGCGGCCGTCCCGACCCTGGGCGTGGCACTGGTGAGCGCCCGCTTCTCCGGCTCCGCCCGCGGGTTCGCGCTCGGCCGGGTCGCCGGCATCGCCGCCGCCGTGAGCTGCCTCGGGCCGCTGGCGGGCGGCGTCGTCGAGGGCCTGCTGGGCTGGCGGGCCGTGATCGCGCTGCCGATGCTCGGCGCGCTGCTGCTGCCGCTGCTCTGGCGCTCGGTGCCGACCGACGGGTCCGGCGCCCGCCTCGACCTGGTCGGCGCGGTGCTCGTGGCCGCGACGGCGGCCGGCGTCGTGCTGCTCGTGCAGTCGCCCTCCACCGGCCCCGTCGTCGCGGCGGTCGGCGCCGCGCTGGCCGTGCTGGGCGCCCCGGCCGTGGCGATGTGGGTGCGCCGCCGCCCCCACGGCTTCCTCCCGGTCAGCGTGATCCGCAACGCCACCGTGGTGCGCAGCGCCCTGGCCGCCGGCGCGGTCCCCGCGGCCTGGTTCGCCCTGCTGATCGCCGTGCCCGCGGTGCTCGTGGCCGCCGGCTGGGAGCCCTGGCAGGTCGGGGTGGCGCTGCTGCCCAGTGCTCTGACCGGGCTGGCCGCCCCGCGTCTCGCCGGCCCGATCCTGGCGCGCATCGGCGCCGGTCCAGCGCTCGCCCTCGCCGCCGGCGTCACCGCCGTCGCCCTGCTCGTCGCCTCCCTCGGGGCGCGACAGACCTCCGCGCCGCTGCTCGTGACCGCCGTGGTCGTGGTCACCTTCGCCTTCGGGCTCGGCCAGCCCGCACTGATGGAGGCGGTCGGCGACGCGGTCGCCGACGACGTCCGCGGCGTGGCCCTCGGCATCGCGACGCTGTTCTTCCTGGTCGGCGGCGGCATCGGCTCGGCCGTCGTGGGCGGGCTCGGCGACGTGCTCGGCGTCGACGGGGCGCTGCTGCTGCTCACGGTGCTGCCCGTCCTGGGCCTGCTGCTGCTCGTGCCCCGCCTGCTGGCGGCCCGCCGCCGGGCCTGAACCGGGCCCTGGCCGGGCCGACGTGGGCGATGTCACGGCACGATCGGGAAACCTCGACGGGGTCCCGGACGTCCTACCTGGGTAACGCCCGCACGCACCCCCGATCCACGACGTCTGAGGACGATGACTGACGACGACACCCCCCGCAAGCTCGACCTCTCCCCCATCCAGGTCATGGCGAGCGCGCTGGCCGCGGTCTCCGCTGCCTTCTTCGCCTCCTGGCTCGGCACCGCCGGCACGCTGATCGGCGCCGGCGTCGGCAGCGTGGTCGCCACGGTCGGCGCCGCGACGTACTCCTACTCGCTCAAGCGCTCCGCCGAGGCCGTGCGCCGCCGCGCGGCCCAGGTCCGTGAGGCCTCGCTGATCTCCGCGGCCGTGGCCCGCACCAGCGGGACCTCGCGCACCCAGCAGCTGGCCGCGGTGGAGGCCCACGTCGAGCAGGCCACCGCCGAGGCCGAGGCGGCGCAGGGCGGGCTGCTCGCCCGCCTCGACCCCCGCCGCGTCGACCTGCCCTGGGGCAAGGTCGCCCTGGCCAGCGCGGCCGTGATGCTGGTCGCGCTGGTCGTCATCACCTCCTTCGAAGGACTCACCGGCCGCTCGCTCGCCTCGCTGGCGGGCGACGACGACGCTGGCCGCACGACCGTCACCTCAGTCGTCGACCGCAGCTCCTCGGGCCGGGAGACCGAGCAGCCGACACCGTCCGAGGCGCCCACCCAGGACGACACGACGACCGACGAGAGCACCTCGGAGCCCACGCCGACCACGGAGCCCACCCCCACGGCCGAGCCCACGCCGACGGCCGACCCCACGGAAACGGCCGAGCCCACGCCGTCGGCGGACCCGACGCCCACCTCGGGCACCAGCCCGTCGGCCCCCGGAGCGCAGCCCTCCACCGCCCCCTGACCCACCCGGCCGTCCCCACCGCCGACCGGGCCCGGCTGGTTCGGCCCACCGACTGGGCCACTCCCGGCTAGACCACTCGGGGGCGCGGGAACACCTCCCGGGCCGCGTGCCTTCAGACTCCTCGATGGAACGAAACGGTTTCGTTCCATGCACGTGACGAGGAGGTGACGGGCAGGTGACCCCACCCCAGCTCCGCCCCCGGGTCGAGGGGGCGCGCGAGGAGGAGATCCTCGACGCCACCGTCCGGCTGCTGCTCAGCGCCGGCTACGACCGGCTGACGCTCGACGCCGTGGCCAGGGAGGCCCGCGCCAGCAAGGCCACGCTCTACCGCCGCTGGGACGGCAAGGCCAGCCTGGTCGTCGACGCCATGGTGCGGGCCAAGAAGGCGCCCCAGGTCGAGGTGCACG
Organism: Marmoricola sp. Leaf446; assembly: GCF_001424755.1. Classification (GTDB taxonomy): domain Bacteria; phylum Actinomycetota; class Actinomycetes; order Propionibacteriales; family Nocardioidaceae; genus Marmoricola. The sequence goes on along the minus strand of NZ_LMRF01000001.1, from coordinate 723,586 downwards.
ACACCGGGACCCTGCGCGGCGACCTGCTCGCCACCTTCTGCGGCCGTCACGGCCTGGGCAAAGGCGACGCCTCGGGCCTGCTCGGCGCCGTGATGACGGCCGTCAGCAACGACCCCGACTTCGCCGAGCGGTTCCGCTCGGCCTTCATCGCGCCCAAGGTCGAGGCCTCGTTGCGGATCTACCGCCGTGCGATCGAGCGCGGCGAGATCGACGCCGACCTCGACCTCGACGTCATCGCCCCGTCGCTGGCCGGGATCGTGCTGCACCGCGCGTTCGTCCTCGGCCTGCCCGTGGACGACGACGTCGTACGCCGCGTCATCGACCGCGTCATCCTCCCCGCCGTCGGCCTCCGGGCGCCCCATGCCGCCCCCGACGCCGCCGCGCCCGGCGGGCCCGCGACCCCCGACTCCCCCGGCACCCCCGGCACCCCCGAGACCGATGACACCGCCGTCACCGCCCGCACCACCACCCACTCCCAGGAAGCATCGTCATGACCGACACCCGTGAGCCCGCGGCCCTGCCCGCCGAGCCGGCCGAGACCGCAGGCGGCACCACCCGCCTGGGCTGGGCCCTGCTGCTGATCTCCGTCGCCCAGCTGATGGTCGTGCTCGACGCGACCATCGCCAACATCGCGCTCCCCTTCATCCAGAGCGACCTCGACATCTCGCAGGCCAACCTGCAGTGGGTCGTCACCGGCTACGCGCTGGCCTTCGGTGGCCTGCTGCTGCTGGGCGGCCGCCTCGGCGACCTCTACGGCCGCCGTCGCGTGTTCATGATCGGCGTCGCGATCTTCGCGGTCGCCTCCGGCATCGGCGGCCTCGCCGCCAACGAGGGCATGCTGCTGGCCTCCCGTGGGCTGCAGGGCCTCGGTGCGGCCCTGGCCTCCCCGGCCGCGCTGGCCCTGATCACCACCAACTTCCCGGCCGGACCGCAGCGCAACCGGGCGTTCTCGATCTACGCCGCGATGTCCGGCGCCGGCGCCGCGGTCGGCCTGCTGCTCGGCGGCTGGCTGACCGGGCTCACGCCCGACCTGTTCGGCACCACCGTCGACGGCTGGCGCCTGACCTTCCTGATCAACGTGCCGATCGGCCTGGCCGCGGCCTTCGCCGCGCCCCGCGTGCTGGCCGAGAGCGAGTCGCACACCGGCGAGCTGGACGTGCCCGGCGCCCTGTCCGGCACCGCCGGCCTCGTCGCCATCGTCTTCGGCCTCTCCCGCGCCGGCGAGCCCAGCCACGGCTGGGACGACGCGCAGACCCTGGTCGCCCTCGTGCTCGGCGTGGTGCTGCTGGCCGCGTTCGTGGCCATCGAGCGTCGCGTGGCGCACCCGCTGCTGCCGTTCCGCATCCTGCTGAGCCGGACCCGCGCCACGGCGTTCGTCACGATGATGATCGTGCCGGCGGCGATGTTCGCGATGTTCTACTTCCTCTCGCAGTTCGTGCAGAACGTCATGGGCTACTCCCCGCTGCACACCGGCGTCGCCTTCCTGCCCTTCAGCCTCGGGATCGTGATCGCCGCGACCGTGTCGTCCAAGCTGATGGACCGGATCGACCCCCGCTGGATCGCCGGCATCGGCACGGCCATGGCCGGTTTCGCGCTGCTCGGGTTCTCGCGGCTCTCGGTCGACGACAGCGCGGGCAACATCATCTCGACCGTCACCAGCGGCGAGGTGCACCTCGGCACCGGCATCAGCTACTGGACCGACATCTTCCCCTTCATCTCGCTGATGTCGCTGGGCATGGGCGCGACCTTCGTGCCGATGACGCTGGCCGCCGTCCACGGCGTCTCCCACCGCGACTCGGGCATCGGCTCGGGCGTGCTCAACACGATGCAGCAGGTCGGCGGCGCCCTCGGCCTCGCGGCGCTCTCCACCGTGGCGGTGCACTTCTCCACCGAGCGGGCCACCCAGATCACCGGCGCGCTCCAGACGGCCACCCCGGCGGGCAGCAATCCGACCGAGGCGATGCAGCAGGCGTTCGCGAACATCGCCTACCAGGGCGCGTTCACGCAGGGTGCGACCAACGCCTTCCTCACCGGCGCCTTCATGATCTGGGGCGCCAGCCTGATCGTGTGGATCTTCCTCAGCGTCAAGCACGAGGAGCTGGCCACCGACGACGCACCCGAGGGCGTGCACGCGGGCTGAGCACGGTCCGTCGCTGGACGACGGGGTCGGGGTCGTCCCCGGCCCCGTCGGCGCGTCCGGCCCCGTTGCCGAGCACCCGGACCCCGTCGTACGGCGTGTCGCGTGCCTGCCGTTCGGGAAGCGTCGGTTTCACAGGGGAACCTGTGAAACCGCGAGCACCGGACACCCGGACCCCCGACCGGACAGCAGCGACGGGGCCGGGGGATCTCCCCCGGCCCCGTCGTCGTGCTGTGGTGCTGCTCAGGCCTCGAGCGCCTCGGCGATCGCCTCGACGAAGGCCGGCAGGTCGTCGGGGTTGCGGCTGGTGATGAGGCTGCCGTCGACGACGACCTCCTCGTCGACCCACTCGGCCCCGGCGTTGCGCAGGTCCACGGACAGGCTCGGGAAGCTCGTCAGCCGCTTGCCCCGCGCCACGTCGGCGGAGGCGAGCAGCCACGGCCCGTGGCAGATGATCGCGAGCACCTTGTCGAGCTCGAGGGCCTGGCGCACGATCTCCTGGGCGTCCTCGTCGGTGCGGATGGTGTCGGCGTTGACGGTGCCACCCGGCACCACGACCGCGTCGACCGAGTCGACGTCGAGGTCGGTGAAGACGCCGTCGACCGGCACCTTCTGGGTGGGCTCGGTGTCGCCCTCCACCGCCTGGATGGGGTCGGTCGAGGTGCTGTACACCTTGACCTCGGCCCCCATCTTGGCGAGCTCGTCACGGGGGGTGACCAGCTCGGCCTCCTCGAAGTGCGAGGTGGCGATGATGGCGACCTTCTTGCCGTTCAGGTCCGGCACGTCGTGCTCCTCTCGTCGGTCCTGTCGGTGTACCCACGCGACGCCCACGATCACCGGTGAGGCGGACCCGTCAGGTCAGCGCCTCGGCGGCGCCGCGCAGCGCCGCCAGCACGGCCCGGGCGTACGCCGGGGTGGCGCCCGCCAGCCCGCAGGCCGGGGTGAGCACCAGCCGGTCGGACACCTCGGCGGGATCCAGGCCGAGCATGTCGAGCAGCCGCATCGTGCGCTCGACGGCGGCCTTGACCGAGGGGGCGGCCGAGCCCGTGGCGGGCAGCACGCCGAGCAGCGCGGTGCCGCCCTCGTCGAGCACGGTCGCCAGCTCGTCGTACGCCGTGACGGCCAGCGTGGCCACGTCGACCGAGACCGCCCCCGCACCGGCCGAGCGGAGCAGCCCGACCGGCACCTCGGCGTCGCAGCAGTGGACGACGGTGAGCCGGTCGCCGGCGGCGTCGAGCACCCACTCCAGCGCCTCGGAGGCGACCGGGGGCGTCACGGAGCGGTGGCGGCCGAAGCCCGACGCGGTGGGCACCCGCGCCGCGAGCACGGCGGGCAGCGCCGGCTCGTCGACCTGCAGCACCAGCTCGACGCCCGGCACCCGCCGGGCGACGTCGGCGAGGTGGGTGCGCACGCCCTCGGCGAGCGCCTGGGCGAGGTCACGGCGGGCGCCGTGGTCGCTCAGCACCTTGTCGCCGCGTGGCTTCTCGACCGTGGCGGCGAGCGTCCAGGGGCCGGCGACCTGCACCTTGAGGGTGCCGGTCAGGCCCTGCGACGCCTCCTCGAAGGCGTCGAGGTCCTGCGCCAGCAGCGACCGCGCCCGGCGGTGGTCGACGCCGGCCGCGTCGGTCAGCCGCCACCCCGCGGGCTGCAGGTCGAACCCGAGGTCGGCGACCACGGCGACCGCGCGACCGGTGAGGTCGGCGAGCGCGCCGCGCGCGGGCAGCTCGGGCAGGTGCGGCAGGTCGGGCAGCTCGCCGAGCACGACGCGCGCCGCCTCGTGGGCGTCCTCCCCCGGCAGCGACCCGATGCCGCTGGCGCGGGTCACGCGGACCGGCCGGCGACGCTGCGGGTGGTCTCGATCGTGGCCGAACCGACCACACGGGTGCCGTCGTAGACCACGACCGCCTGGCCGGGCGCGATGCCGTCGGCCGGGTCGGAGAGCCGGACCTCGACGCGGTCGCCGTCGGACAGCACCACCGCGCGGTGGGGCGCGCCGTGGGCCCGCAGCTGCACGGTGCACTCCAGCGGTCCGGTGGGCGCCGCGCCGCACCAGCGGGGCCGGGCGCCCTCGAGGCCGTCCACGGCGAGCGACTCGCGGGGACCGACGGTGACGGTGCCGGAGACCGGCTCGATGTCGAGCACGTAGCGCGGGCGGCCGTCGGGGGCGGGCGTGCCGAGCCGCAGCCCCTTGCGCTGACCCACGGTGTAGCGCCAGGACCCCTCGTGGCGGCCCAGCAGCTCGCCGTCGCGACCGACGATGTCGCCGCCCGCGTTGACCCCGCGGTCGGCGAGCTTCTCGGCCAGCCAGCCGCCGGTGTCGCCGTCGCTGATGAAGCACACGTCGTGGCTGTCGGGCTTGTCCGCGACGAGCAGCCCGCGGCGGGCGGCCTCCTCGCGCACCTGCTCCTTGGGGGTGTCGCCGAGCGGGAACAGGGCGTGGGCGAGCTGGTCCTGGGTGAGCACGCCGAGGACGTAGCTCTGGTCCTTGGCCCCGTCGGCGGCCCGGTGCAGCTCGACCTCGCCGTCGGACCCCGGGAGCAGGCGGGCGTAGTGGCCGGTGGCCACCGCGTCGAAGCCGAGCGCCAGGCCGCGGTCGAGCACGGCGGCGAACTTGATCCGCTCGTTGCAGCGCAGGCACGGGTTGGGGGTGCGGCCCTCGGCGTACTCCTCGACGAAGTCCTCCACGACGTCCTCGTGGAAGCGGTCGCTGAGGTCCCAGACGTAGAACGGGATGCCGATCACGTCGGCGGCGCGTCGGGCGTCGGTGGCGTCCTCGATGGTGCAGCAGCCACGGGCACCGGAGCGGTAGCTCTGCGGGTTGCGCGACAGCGCGAGGTGGACGCCGGTGACGTCGTGGCCCTGCTCGTGGGCCCGGGCGGCGGCGACGGCGGAGTCGACCCCGCCCGACATCGCGGCCAGGACCTTCATCGCCGGCCGGACCGGGCCGGGGCGCGGGAGACGAGCGCGGCGCCGCGCGCCCGCTCGACGGCGGCGGCCACCGCGGCCACCACCGCCTCGACGTCGCCGTCGGTGCTGGTGTGGCCGAGGGAGAAACGGAGCGAGGAGCGCGCGAACTGCGCGTCGTGGCCCATCGCGATCAGCACGTGGGAGGCCTGCGGCACGCCGGCGTCGCAGGCCGACCCGGTCGAGCACTCGATGCCGTGGGCGTCGAGCAGCATCAGCAGCGAGTCGCCCTCGCAGCCGGGGAAGGCGAGGTGGACGTTGCCGGGCAACCGGCCGGCGGGGTCGCCGTTGAGCACGGCGTCGGGCACCTCGCTCAGCACGCCGGCCACCAGCCGGTCGCGCAGCGTGGTCAGCCGGGCGGCCAGGGCGGGCTGACGCTGCACGGCGAGCTCGCAGGCGACCGCGAAGCCGGCCACGGCCGGCGGGTCGATGGTGCCGGAGCGGATGTCGCGCTCCTGGCCGCCGCCGTGGAGCAGCGCGGTCGGCTCCAGCTCACGGCGTACGACGAGGGCGCCGACGCCGTAGGGACCGCCGGCCTTGTGCCCGGTGACCGTCAGCGCGTCGACCCCGCTGGCGGCGAAGTCGACCGGGAGCTGCCCCAGGGCCTGCACCGCGTCGGTGTGGACGGGGATGCCGTGGGCGTGGGCGATCTCGGCGACCTCGGCGACCGGCTGCACCGTGCCGACCTCGTTGTTGGCCCACATCACGCTGACCAGCGCCACGCTGGCCGGATCGGACTCCACGGCCGCCCGGAACGCGTCGAGGTCGAGCCGACCGAGGCGGTCCACCGCGACGTGCTCGACCGCCGCGCCCTCGCCGGCCAGCCAGTGCAGCGGGTCGAGCACGGCGTGGTGCTCCACGGGGGTCGAGAGGATCCGGACCCGGCGGGGGTCCTCGGCGCGGCGGGCCCAGTAGAGGCCCTTGACGGCGAGGTTGTCCGACTCGGTGCCGCCGGAGGTGAAGACCACCTCGCCGGGACGGCACCCCAGCGCGCGGGCGACCCGCTCCCGCGACTCCTCGACGACCCGGCGGGCGGCGCGCCCCGAGGCGTGCAGCGAGGAGGCGTTGCCGACCCGCGTCAGCTCCGCGACCATCGCGGCGGCGGCTTCGGGGAGGATCGGCGTGGTCGCCGCGTGGTCGAGGTATACGGTCATCGCCGGCCAAGCCTACGCGCCGGTCCAGGGCGCCCGGTGCGGCGTCCGCCGACCCTGGAGGCAGCCCCGTGAGCAGTCCCGACGTCGTCGTCCGGCTCGACCCGGGCGCCCCCGAGCCGCCGTACGAGCAGGTGCGCGAAGCGGTCCGTGCGCAGGTCGACGACGGCACCCTGCGACCGGGCACCCGGCTGCCGCCCGTGCGGCGGCTGGCGGAGACGCTGGGGCTGGCGCCGGGCACGGTGGCGCGCGCCTACAAGGAGCTCGAGGCGCTCGGCCTGATCGAGACCCGAGGCCGGGCCGGCAGCGTCGTCACCGGCGGCGGGGTGGAGCGGGCAGCACGCGAGGCCGCCACGACGTACGTCGGCCAGGCCCGTGGACTGGGCCTGGCCGACGACGAGGTGCTGGAGCTGGTGCGCCGCACCCTCCGCGGCTGACCCGCGTCGGTGGTGCGACCGGACTAGACAGCTGGTCGGCCCGACATCCTGTTCGACGAGCCGGTCCCGCCGGCGACAGGCCCGTACAAATCTCCCCAGTCTCTGCATTTCGTGCGGACCTTTGCGACATCCCAGACTTCCTCGCGACCCTGCTGACCGCCTGTCGAGACACCCTCCGCCACGGTGCGACACGTTCGACGGACCTCGTTGCGCGATGCTCCGGGATGACTCATATTCCCCCGGTGGACACGACTCGGGAGCCCGGACCTGCTGCTGCCCGCGAGCACTCCTGGCGCCGCGACCTGCTCGTGCTCCCGGCCACGGCCCTCGCCGTGGGACTGGCCCTCGCCATCCACGCTCTCGTGCCGGCGGAGGTGGTCCGCTCCCACAACACGGTGGCCATCGTCGTGGCCGCCGGCCTGCTCCTGGTGGCCGCGTGCCTGCGTCACGCCCAGCACCTGCTCACCCGACTGCCGGAGGTCCGGGCCCGGGCCCGCGTCACCGCCCTGTTCGGCCTGGTGCTGATGCCGCTCCACCTCTGGAGCCACACCTCGCTGGACACCGCGAGCTCCTCACCGGCGGCGCTGACCGCCGTCGGTCTCGGCCGTGCCTGCGTCGCGCTGGCCGTCGTCGTCCTGCTCGTGCGCGCGCTCGCGCGTCCGGGCGGCACGCTGGCGACGGTCGGCGCCGCGTCCGTCCTGCTGGCGGTCCCCGTCGTGCTCGCCTCCACCGCCGCCTGGTGGCCGGGGGCCATGCCGGCCCTGCTGCGCGGCGTCGGCGTCCTGATGGCCGCGGTCTGGGCCGCCTCCGCGTGGTACGCCGCCCGCCGCGCCCGCAGTCACCCCTGGGCCGGGGCGCTGACGCCCTCGCTGCTCCTCATGGGGGTGACCGAGGTGCTGGTCGTCGCGGACCCGCGGGTGCCCGGTCCTGGGGCCACCGCCGCCCTGCTGGTGATCGCGGCCCTCGCCGCGACCGCGGCGCTGATGGCGCACGGCGACCTGCGTTCGTCGGTCCGGGCCGAGGTGCACCGGGCAGCCCAGCTCGAGACCGACCTGCTGCGGACACGGGACGACCTCGCCCTGCTGCAGCAGCAGGAGCGCAGCCTGTCCCACCACGCCCGCGGGACGCTCGCGGGGTTGCGGGCGGCGGTCCAGATCTGGGCCAGCGGGCCCACCCCGGACGCGTCCGAGGACCGTGATCCCACGGCCGACCTCCGGCGGGCAGCACTGGCCGAGATCTCCTCGCTGGACGACACGTTGCGTCGGCACCGCGTCGCGCTGGGGGGCGGCCCGGTCGCCCTCGACCTCGTCGTCGGCCGCGCCGCCCGTGCCGCCCGCTCGCGCGGCGCAGACGTGGTGGTGGACGTCCCTCCGCTCGTCGTCCTGGGCCAGCTCGTCGATCTCGAGTCGGCGCTGCACGACGTGCTCCAGGCCAGCCACCGCGGGGCCGCCGGCGGGCGCGTCGAGGTGACGGCGACCCACGACCGTGCGGTGGCCCGCATCTCGGTCACCGTGCGCGGGTCCGCACGCGCGCGCCACGAGCGGTCGACGGGCGCCGTCACCGTCGCACCCCACCTGCGGGCAGCCGTCCTCATGCAACGCCAGAGCGGCTCGCTGGAGCACGACGAGGGTGCCGGCGTCGTGCACCTCCTCATCCCGATGTGCCCGCCGCCGCCCGCCCTGCGCGCACCCGGTGCGACCACGGTCACCCACCGCGTCCCGCACCAGCGCACGGCGCCCTCGGGCCAGCACCACGTCGCGGTCAGCCGGGCGGGCCGATGAGCGAAGGGTGGGCGCCCACCCAGGTCGTCATGATCGACGACCACCCCCTGCTCACCCACGCCCTCGCCTTCGCGCTCCGCTCGCGTGGGGTGGCCTGCACGGTGCCCACGCTGCGCGACCCGGCACGCCTGCTGGACGACGTCCGGGCGCTCGGGCCCGACGTGGTGCTGCTCGACCTCGACCTCGGCGCCCTGGGCGACGGGGCCGACCTGGTGCCGCCCCTGGTGGCCCTCGGCGCCACCGTCGTGGTCGTCTCGGCGACGCGCGAGGAGGAGAAGATCGGCACGGCACTGGCACGCGGGGCCTCCGGGTTCATCGCCAAGGAGCGTCCGCTGGACGAGCTGGTCGAGGGCGTGCTCGCCGTCGCGCGGGGCGGGTCGCTGATGACGCTCCAGGACCGCGACCGGCTGATCGCGCAGGCCCGCTCGGCCGAGCGCCGGCGCCGGGCGACACTCGCCCCGCTCGAGGACCTGTCCACGCGTGAGGCCCACGTGCTGCGGTCGCTGCTCGCCGGCAGCTCGGTCCGGGAGATCGCGGTCGCCGGCCACGTCTCGGAGGCGACGGTGCGCTCCCAGGTGCGGGCGATCCTGCGCAAGCTCGACGTGTCCTCGCAGCGCGAGGCGGTGGCCCTGGCCGCGCGGGCGTCCTGGTCCTGACCGTCCTGATCACCTGCCGCGCGAACGTCGACGGGACGCCGTACGGACCGGTCACCGAGGCGACCAGGTCGTACGACGTCCCGTGACGTCGAGCGGAAGGGCTCAGCCCTTGCGCTTGGTGATCTCCTCGGTCGCGGCGGGGAGGACGGTGTGGAGGTCGCCCACCACGCCGAAGTCGACGAGCTCGAAGATCGGCGCCTCGTCGTCCTTGTTGACCGCGATGATCGTCTTGGAGGTCTGCATGCCGGCGCGGTGCTGGATCGCACCGGAGATGCCGTTGGCGACGTAGAGCTGCGGGCTGACGACCTTGCCGGTCTGGCCGACCTGGAAGGCGTGAGGCTTCCAGCCGGAGTCGACGGCGGCGCGCGAGGCGCCGACGGCGGCACCCAGCGAGTCGGCGAAGCCCTCGACCTCCTCGAAGTTGCCACCGGTGCCACGACCGCCGGAGACCACGATCGCGGCCTCGGTCAGCTCGGGACGACCCGAGGCCTTGCGGGCCTGGGAGGCCACGATCTTGGCCTTCTTGGCCGAGTCGGAGATCGACGGGGCGAACTGCTCGACCGTGCCGGCACCGGCGGCCTCCTCGGGGGCGGCCGAGTTGGGCTTGACCGTGATGATCGGCGTGCCCTGGGTGATCTTGGCCTGCACGGTGTAGTTGCCGGCGAAGACCGACTGCGTGGTGACCGGACCCTCCTGCACGTCGACGGCGTCGGTGATCAGGCCCGACTTGGTCTTGACGGCCAGGCGGGCCCCGACCTCCTTGCCCTCGGCGGAGGAGGGGATCAGCACCGCCGCGGCGGAGGTCTTCTCGACCAGCTGCTGCAGCACCTCGGCCTTGGGGGCCACGAGATAGCCCTTGATCTCGGCGTCGTCGACGACGTAGACCTTCTCGGCGCCGTACTTCTTCACGGTCTCGGCGACCCCGTCGGCCGCACCGGCGTCGCCGATGAAGACCGCGGAGGGCTCACCGAGGCGGCGCGCGATGGTGAGCAGCTCGAGCGTGGGCTTGCGGACCTTGCCGTCGACGTGGTCGACGAGCACCAGAACTTCAGACATGTCCCTATCTCCTGCTCAGATGAACTTCTTGGACGCGAGGAAGTCGACGAGCGCCTTGGCGCCCGACCCGTCCTCGTCGGCCACGATCTCGCCGGCCGTGCGCGGCGGGCGCTCCTCGGTGCTCTCCACGAGCGTCCAGGACGCCTCGATCCCGACCTCGCTGGCATCGACGCCGATGTCGGCGAGCGACCAGCTCTCCAGCGGCTTCTTCTTCGCGGCCATGATCCCCTTGAAGGAGGGGTAGCGCGCCTCGCCGGACTGGTCGGTGACCGACAGCACGAGCGGGGTGGTGGCGCCGATGACCTCGGTGGAGGTGTCGCCGTCGCGCTTGATGCGGACCTGGTCGCCTTGGCGCTCGATGACCGAGCCGAGGGTGACCTGGGGCAGGTCGAGGTGCTCGGCGAGCATCGCCGGGACGACCGAGCCGGAGGCGTCGGTCGAGGCCATGCCGCACATCACCAGGTCGACCGGCGTCTCGGCGCCCAGCTTCTCCACGGCCTTGGCCAGGACCAGCGAGGTCGAGACGTAGTCGGAGCCGGCGATCGCGTCGTCGACGACGTGGACGCCCTTGTCGGCACCCATCTGCAGCGCCTTCTTGATCGCGTCGGCGGCCTCGTCGGGGCCGACGGTCAGGGCGGTCACGGTGACCTCCTCGCCGTCGGCCTTCTCCTTGAGCTGCAGCGCCTGCTCGACGGCGTACTCGTCGAGCTCGGAGAGCAGGCCCGGCACACCCGCGCGGTCGACCGTGTGGTCGGACTCGAAGTGGCGGTCGGCGGTCGCGTCGGGGACGTACTTCACACAGACGATGATGTTCATGGTGGCAACGGCCCGTGGGGGCCCCTCCTCAGGTGGACGTGTGACTCGATGTTACCCACCGGTCGCGAGAGCGGTGAGGGGTCGTTCGGGTGGGGTCAGTCACAACCCTCAGGCCTTGCCCTTGGGCTCGATCACACCCGCCAGGACCCGCCCCAGGACCAGGTAGACGACGGCCGCGATGCCCCAGTTGACCAGGGCGTTCTTGGCGGCCGCGTTCTTGCCGGCGAAGTCGAAAATGCCGTCCTCCTTGCTGAACGGCCCCGACACCGCCTCGGCCACGTCGGTCACCAGCTTCACGATGGTGTTCTGCTCGTTGACGCTGTCGCGCAGCACCACGAGCAGGGCGCCGAGCGCCAGCACGACGGCGAGCACGATGAACACGATCCGCACGACGCGGGCGACCTGGGTGCGCACGGCGTGCTGGCTGAGCGCGGAGGTACGGCGGGGGGTGGACTCGTCGGTCCTGGCCTTCGGTGACACGGGGGGCTCCTGCGGTGGTGGGCGATGGCGGGAACGGCGTCGTACCGGCCCCGGGGGCCGGACGGGTCAGCGTCCCACGAACCGGGCCTTGCCCGGCCCGTTCTCAACGAACGACCCCATGCCGAGGGCACGGTCCTCGGTGGCGAAGAGAGCGGCGAACTGCTGGCGCTCGATCTCCAGCCCCGTCTCGAGGTCGACCTCGAGGCCCCGGTCGATCGCCTCCTTCGCCGCGCGCAGGGCGTACGACGCGGCGTTCGCGAACTGCGCGGCCCAGGCGTGCGCCTCCTGGTAGACCTCGTCCTTGGGGAACAGCCGGTCGACCAGGCCGATCGCCAGCGCCTCGTCGGCCTTCACGAACCGGCCGGTGAAGATCAGGTCCTTGGCCTTGCTGGGGCCGACCAGACGGCTCAGCCGCTGGGTGCCGCCGGCGCCGGGGATGATGCCGAGCAGCACCTCGGGCTGGCCGAGCACGGCGTCGTCGGCGGCGAAGCGCACGTCGGCGCACAGGGCGAGCTCGCAGCCGCCACCGAGGGCGTAGCCGGTGATGGCGGCCACGACGGGCTTGGGGATGCGGGCGACCGTCGACAGCGAGGAGATCAGCGCGCCCGAGCGCTTGACCATGTCGGTGTGCGACATGTCGGCCATCTCCTTGACGTCGGCGCCGGCCGCGAAGAGCCGCTCGCCGCCGTAGACCACGACCGCCTTGACGTCGTCGCGCTCGGTCGCCTCGGTCGCCGCGGCCCGGATCTCCTCCTGGACCTGGACGCTCAGCGCGTTCATCTTCGGCCGGTCCAGCCGCAGCGTGCCCACGCCGTCGGCCACCTCGAGCCGCACGAACTCACCCATGCCAGTACCTCCTCGTCGTGGACCGCCCTCCGGCCCGCCCCGACCCTAGAGGAGCGGCGGTTTCGGCGTCCGGCGGCGCCGAACACGACACCTGCCTCATAATCGCCCCTGTGACTCCAGGACAGTGGTCGGCCGCCGACGAGCGCGTGGCGGTGTGGCCGGGCCGCAACTGGCCCCTGGGAGCCACGTGGGGCGAGGAGTCCACGAACTTCGCGGTCCACGCCCCCGACGCCACCGAGGTGTGGCTGTGCCTGTTCGACGACGACGGGGCCGGCGGCGAGATCGAGACCCGCCACACCCTGACCGAGCACAGCCTCGGCATCTGGCACGGCGCCGTGCCCGGGGTGCAGCCGGGCCAGCGCTACGGCTTCCGGGCCGACGGGCCCTGGGCCCCGGAGAGCGGGATGCGGTTCAACGCCCACAAGCTGCTGCTCGACCCCTACGCCCGCGCGGTGTCCGGCGCGTTCGTGACCCACCCCGCGGTGCACGGCCACGAGACCGACCGCGCCGGCCTGCCCGTGCAGCCGCTGCGGCGCGACGAGCGCGACTCCGCGCCGTACGTCGGGCGCAGCGTCGTCGTGCGCAACGACTTCGACTGGGGCGAGGACCGGCCGATCCGCGCCCGCTGGCGCGACACCGCGATCTACGAGCTGCACGTCAAGGGGTTCACCGCGCTGCACGACCGGGTGCCCGAGGAGCTGCGCGGGACGTACGCCGGGCTGGGCCACCACGTCGTCACCGACTACCTCAACGACCTCGGCGTGACCGCGGTCGAGCTGCTGCCGATCCACCAGTTCGCCTCCGAGGCCCACCTCGCCCCCCACGGGCTCGCCAACTACTGGGGCTACAACTCGATCGGGTTCTTCGCCCCGCACGGGGCCTACGCCGCCGCCGGCGACCGCGGCGAGCAGGTCGCGGAGTTCCAGCAGATGGTCAAGAACTTCCACGCCGCCGGCATCGAGGTGCTGCTCGACGTGGTCTACAACCACACCGCCGAGGCCGGTCCCGACGGGCCGACGCTGTGCTTCCGCGGGCTCGACGACCGCGGCGCCTACAAGCGGGTCCACGCCAAGCCGCAGGACCACCGCCAGCCCGACGCCTACTGGGACGTCACCGGCTGCGGCAACACCGTCAACGCCGAGAACCCCGCGATGCTGCGGATGATCCTGGACTCGCTGCGCTACTGGGTGACCGAGATGCACGTCGACGGCTTCCGCTTCGACCTGATGTCGGCGCTGACCCGCACCGGCCACGACGTCGACATGGCGGGCGCACTGCTCACCTGCATCGGCCAGGACCCCGTGCTGCGGCACGTCAAGCTGATCGCCGAGCCCTGGGACGTCACCGGGGAGGGCTACCGCGTCGGGGAGTTCCCGCCCCCGTTCACCGAGTGGAACGACCAGTACCGCGACACCCTGCGCGACTTCTGGCGCGCGCGCACCGACGGGGTGCGCACCGTGGCGACCCGCCTGGCGGGCTCCAGCGACCTCTACCTCGACGACGGCCGGTCGCCGTACGCCTCGATCAACCTGGTCACCGCGCACGACGGCTTCACGCTGCGCGACCTGGTCTCCTACGACCACAAGCACAACGAGGCCAACGGCGAGGGCAACCGCGACGGCAGCGACAACAACCGCTCCTGGAACTGCGGCGTCGAGGGCGAGACCGACGACGCCGAGGTGCTCGCGCTGCGACAGCGGCAGGCGGCCAACCTGATGGCGACGCTGTGCCTGTCCGCCGGCGTCCCGATGATCACCGCCGGCGACGAGCGGGGCCGCACCCAGGGCGGCAACAACAACGCCTACTGCCAGGACAACCCGGTCTCGTGGGTCGACTGGCGCGCCGACGACGCCTGGCTGGGCCAGTTCGAGATCACGCGTACGGCGCTCCGGCTGCGGCGCGAGCACCCCGCGCTGCGCCAGCGGCACTGGTTCGAGGGACGGCCCACCATCCGGGGCGGCCCCAAGGACCTCGCCTGGATCCACCCCTCGGGCCGCGAGATGACCGGCGACGACTGGCTCGACGCCGGACTGCACGCGCTCGGCATGTTCGTCTCCGGCGACCCGCTGCGCGCCCCCGGGCCGCGCGGCGAGCAGCAGCGCGACACCAGCTTCATGCTCTGGGTCAACGCCTCCCCCGCCGCCTGCGAGGTCACGCTGCCGGTCAACGACTGGGTGCAGTCGGGGCGCGTCGTGCTCTCCACCGACCCGGCCCACCCGGTGGACACCAAGGTCGCCGCGGGCGACGCCCTCACCGTCGCCCCCCGCGCCCTGGTGCTGCTGCAGCAGGCGTAGCCGGGGCCCGGTCGCCCGGCGACCTCGGGCGGCGCCGCGTCAGCCGCGGGCGGTCAGCACGACCGGCTCGTCCAGGGTGATCGCGATGGTGTGCTCGGAGTGGGCTCCCCGGGAGCCGTCGGCGCTGCGCAGCGTCCAGCCGTCCGGGTCGGTGCGCAGCTCGTCGGTGGTCTGCAGGAACCACGGCTCGATCGCGATGACCAGGCCGGGCCGCAGCTTGAAGCCGCGTCCGGGCCGGCCGTCGTTGGCGACGTGCGGGTCGCCGTGCATCGTCCGGCCGACCCCGTGTCCGCCGAACTGCAGGTTGATCCTGAGGCCCTCGCCGCGGGCCACGTCGCCGATGGCCGCGCCGATGTCGCCGAGCCGGTTGCCCGGCCGGGCCACCTCGATGGCGGCGGCGAGCGCGCGCTGGGTGGTGTCGATGAGGGCGAGGTCGGCCGGGTCCGGCGTACCGACCACGACGCTGACCGCGGAGTCGGCCACCCACCCGTCGACGCTCGCGGCGAAGTCGACGCTCAGCAGGTCCCCGTCGGCCAGGACGTAGTCGTGCGGGAGGCCGTGCAGCACGGCGTCGTTGACGCTCGTGCACAGCACCTTGCCGAACGGCATCGCCCCGAAGGAGGGGTGGTAGTCGATGTAGCACGACTCCGCCCCACGCTCGCGGATCATCCGGTGCGCCAGGGCGTCGAGCTCGAGCAGGTTGACGCCCACGTCGGCCTCCTCCACCAGCGAGGTCAGCACCTCGGCCACGAAGCGCCCGGCGGGCCGCATCTGGTCGATCTCGGCGGGGCTGCGCAGCT
>NZ_LMRF01000001.1:669208-708160 GCF_001424755.1 Marmoricola sp. Leaf446 | reverse complement strand
GGCGGCGAGCCTACGGGGCGGGCGGTTTCACCGGCTGGCCGGTGAAACTGCCCGCCGATGTCAGGTGAGGGTCGTGTGCGCACGGTTCCACGACCGAGGTCTGCCAGTGAGTTCTCCACAGCCGTACGACGCACCCCCCCGCTGCTCCCCCACAGGCGCGAGGGTCGAGGGGTGTCCGACCACTTCCGGCCCGTCGCCGACCCGCCGACCGGTCTCGTCGTCCCGCGGCGCCCAGACCCCTCGGGGAGGACGGGCCCGACACCGGGTCAGGCACGCGGGCCCGGCTTCCGTCGTACGACGCCCGGGTTCCACGTCCCCGCGGGCACGCCCACGAGCGTCGAGCAGCGGATCCTCGAGCAGGCCCAGCGCCTCCCACCGGGGGGCGCCGTCGGCGGCTGGGCCAGCCTGCGCCTGCACGGGGCGGCGTACTTCGACGGCGTCGGCCGGCGGGGAGACCGCCCCGTTCCCCTGGTGCTGCCGCCCGGGCGCACGCTGCACCCCTTCCCCGGTGGTCGGGCCGTCCGGGCCTCGGCCACACCCGCGGTGGTGGTCCAGTACGGCGTCCCCTGCACCGACCCGTACGCCGCGCTGCTGTGGGAGCTCGGGCAGCCCACGGACGCCACCGCGGCGCTGGTCGCGGTGGACATGGCGCTCGCTGCGGGCGTCGTACGTCACGACCGGCTGCGCTCCCTGACGTGGGACGACCTCCCCCGGACTCGGCGGTCCGAGGCGCTCGGTGCGATCCAGGCGGCGGACCCCCGCAGCCTGTCCCCCCGGGAGACCTGGCTCCGGTGGGTGTGGACCGACGTCGCCGACCTGGGCCGACCCCGCTGCAACTGGATGGTCCTGGGTCCCGACGGTCGACACCTGGCCACGCCCGACCTGCTGGACCCGGTGCGCGGAGTGGCGGCCGACTACGACGGTGCCGCCCACCGAGGCGCCGCGCGCCACCGGCGCGACGAGCGACGCAAGGAGGCGTTGCTCACGGTCGGCCTCGAGCACGTGACGGTCGTGGGCCAGGGGCCCGGCGACGAGAGCGAGGTCGCCGGGCGACTCCTCGCGGCTGCGGACCGCGCCGCGCGGCGCCACGAGCCACGGCTCTGGACGGTCCGCGAAGGACGGCTCCCCGGCTGGTGACCTCACTGTCAGACCACGGTCGTCAGGACTACCCCTCGACGACCGACACCCGACACCGACGGGCAGTTTCCCCGGCTAGCCGGGGAAACTGCCCCCTCACGCCAGCGCGATCAACCCCAGCTCAGCGGGCGAGGCGAGGTCGGGGTTGCTGGGGAGGAGACGGACGGTGTAGCCGAAGGAGCCGGCGCGGGAGAGCGGGACGGCGCCGTCGAAGCGGTGGCGGCCGCCCTCGTAGGACTCCCCCAGGGCCAGCGGGGCCGCGGAGGTGTCGGTCAGCGAGTCGTCGAGGCCGACGCGGCCGTGGACCACCTCGACCCGCACGTCCTCGGGGGCGAGGGAGCCGAGCGAGACGAAGGCGTGGACCTCGAGCGAGGCGCCGATCTCGGGCGCGTCGGGCAGGCCGCCGCTCTCGACGTGGTCGACCCGGACCTCGCCCCAGCCCTGGCGCACCCGCGACTTCCAGGCGGCGAGCTCGCGGGCGCCGTCGTAGGAGTCGTCGAGCGCACGGGAGGCCACCGCGGAGGGCGAGTACAGCTTCTCGACGTACTCCTTGAGCATGCGGGTGGAGAGCACCTTGGGGCCGAGCGACTTCAGGGTGTGGCGCACCATCTCGATCCAGCGCAGCGGAACGCCGTCGCCGTCGAGGTCGTAGAAGCGGGGGGTGACGTCCTTCTCGAGCAGGTCGTAGAGCGCCGCGGCCTCGAGGTCGTCACGCCGGCCGTTGTCGAGCTCGGCGCCCGCGCCGCTGCCGTCGTCGGCCGAGGGGATGGCCCAGCCGTTGCTGCCGTCGTACCACTCGTCCCACCAGCCGTCGAGGATGGAGAGGTTGAGCCCGCCGTTGAGGGCGGCCTTCATGCCCGACGTGCCGCACGCCTCGTAGGGGCGCAGCGGGTTGTTCAGCCACACGTCGCAGCCGGGGTAGAGCGGCTGCGCCATGGCGATGTCGTAGTTGGGCAGGAAGGCGATCCGGTGGCGGACCTCCGGGTCGTCGGCGAAGCGCACGATCTGCTGGATCAGCTGCTTGCCGCCGTCGTCGGCGGGGTGGGACTTGCCGGCGATGACCAGCTGCACCGGGCGCTCGGGGTCGAGCAGCAGCCGCTTGAGGCGCGCGGGGTCGCGCAGCATCAGCGTGAGCCGCTTGTACGACGGGACCCGGCGGGCGAACCCGATGGTGAGCACGTCGGGGTCGAGCGCGGTGTCGATCCAGCCCAGCTCGGCCGGGGCCGCACCCCGCTCCAGCCACGACCGGCGCAGCCGGGCGCGGGCGTCGTCGACGAGCTTGCCGCGGAGCACCCGCTTGGTGGCCCACAGGTCCTTGCCGGAGACCTTGTCGACCGCGGCCCAGACGTCGTCGCCGTGCTTGTCGGCGAGCTCGAGCACCTCGCGGCCGACCCAGGTCGGGGCGTGCACGCCGTTGGTGATCGAGGTGATCGGCACCTCGGCCTCGTCGAAGGCCGGCCACAGGCCGTTGAACATGCCGCGGCTGACCTCGCCGTGGAGCTGCGAGACGCCGTTGGCGCGCTGCGCGAGGCGGAAGCCCATCACGGCCATGTTGAACACCCCGGGGTCGCCGCCCTGGTAGTCCTCGGCGCCCAGCGCCAGGATCCGGTCCACGGGTACGCCGGGAGCGGCGCCGTGGCCGCCGAAGTACTGCTCGACCAGCTGGCGCGGGAAGCGGTCGATGCCGGCGGGCACCGGGGTGTGGGTGGTGAAGACGCTGCCGGCGCGGGTGACCTCGAGCGCGGTGTCGAGGTCGAGCGCCGGGCCGCCCTCGGCGACGGTGAGCTCGCGGATCCGCTCGACGCCGAGGAAGCCGGCGTGGCCCTCGTTGCAGTGGAAGACCTCGGGGTCGGGGTGACCGGTGAGGCGGCAGTAGGCCCGGACGGCGCGCACGCCGCCGATGCCGAGCAGCAGCTCCTGCTGCAGCCGGTGCTCGGTGGTGCCGCCGTAGAGCCGGTCGGTGACCTCGCGCAGGTGCTGGGGGTTCTCCTCCACGTCGGTGTCGAGCAGCAGCAGGGGCACGCGTCCCACCTGGGCGATCCAGACGCGGGCGACCATCGTGTGCTCGCCGGGCACGGCGATCTCGACGGTGGCCTGGGCGCCGTCGGCCTCGCGCAGCGGCACGATCGGCAGCCCGTCGGGGTCCAGCACCGGGTAGCTCTCCTGCTGCCAACCCTCGCGCGAGAGCGACTGGCGGAAGTAGCCCATCTGGTAGAGCAGCCCGACGCCGATCAGCGGGATGCCGAGGTCGCTGGCGGTCTTGAGGTGGTCGCCGGCGAGGATGCCGAGGCCGCCGGAGTACTGCGGCAGCACCGAGGTGATGCCGTACTCTGAGCTGAAGTAGGCCACGGCGCGCGGCAGGTCGGCGTCACCCTCGTCCTTGCGCCCGCGTCCCGCGGCCTGCTTCTGGAACCACCGGTCGGAGGTCAGGTAGTCGTCGAGGTCGGCCGCGGCCAGCTGGAGGCGCTTGAGGAAGCGGCGGTCGCCGGCGAGCTCCTCGAGGCGGTCCGGTGAGACGGCGCCGAGCAGCTTGACCGGGTCGTGCCCGCTGGCGCGCCACACCTCGGGGTCGACGGCGGCGAAGACGTCCTGCGTCTCCGGGCTCCACGACCAGCGCAGGTTGAGGGCCAGGTCGCTCAGCACGGCGAGCTTGGCGGGCAGGACGGGGCGGACGGTGAATCGACGGATGGCACGCACGGGCAGCACCGTAACCGAAGTCTTGGATCGATCCAACGGCTTCGCCCGAGTCGGGCGCGAGCCGGGCCCGACGTTTGCGCGCGGCCTCGCGCTCCGCGAGGGTGGGGCCATGGTCGGACGCATTCCCGTCATGGACGTGACCCCGGTGGTCAACCTCGGACGCAACCCCGCGAAGGCGACGGTCGGCGAGCGCTTCGAGGTGGCCGCGCTGGTCTTCCGCGAGGGCCACGACCAGCTCGGCGCCGAGGTGGTCCTCACCGATCCCTCCGGCACCCGTCGTACGCCGCAGCGCATGGTCGCCGTGCCCGACGAGGTCTCCCGGATGACCGCCACCGTGCGGCCCGACACCGAGGGTCCCTGGACCTTCGAGGTGCAGGCCTGGGGCGACCCGCTGGGCACCTGGCTGCACGACGGCCCGATCAAGGTCGAGGCCGGGGTCGACGTCGAGGTGATGTTCGCCGAGCTGGTGCTGCTGCTGGACCGCGTCGCCGCCGAGGACGGCGTGGACGCGGCGCAGGCGCAGGTGCTGGCCGACACCAGGCGGGCCGTCGAGGACTCCACTCGCCCGGTCGAGGCCCGTCTCGCCGCCACCACCACGACCGAGCTGGCCGAGGTGTTCGCCGCCCACCCGCTGCGCGAGCTGCTCAGCACCGAGGGTCCCTACCCCTTCTTCGCCGACCGCGAGCGCGCGCTCTACTCCAGCTGGTACGAGTTCTTCCCCCGCTCCGAGGGCGCCCACGTCGACGCCACGACCGGGAAGCTCGTCTCCGGCACCTTCCGCACCGCCACGGCCCGGTTGCAGTCGATCGCCGACATGGGCTTCCACGTGCTCTACCTGCCCCCGATCCACCCGATCGGCGAGGTCAACCGCAAGGGCGCCAACAACACGCTCACGCCCACGGCCGACGACGTCGGCTCGCCGTGGGCCATCGGCAGCCGCCACGGCGGCCACGACGCCGTCCACCCCGACCTCGGCACGCTGGAGGACTTCGACGCCTTCCTCGCCGAGGCGCGGCGGGTCGGGCTCGAGGTCGCGCTCGACTACGCCCTCCAGGCGGCGCCGGACCACCCCTGGGCCCGCGAGCACCCCGAGTGGTTCACCGTCCGCGTCGACGGCACCATCGCCTACGCCGAGAACCCGCCGAAGAAGTACCAGGACATCTACCCGATCAACTTCGACCGCGACCCCGAGGGCATCTACGCCGAGTGCGAGCGGGTGCTGCGGTTCTGGATGGACCGCGGCGTGCGGATCTTCCGCGTCGACAACCCGCACACCAAGCCGGTCGCCTTCTGGGAGTGGCTGCTCGGCCGCGTCCGCGCCACCGACCCCGACGTGCTGTTCCTCTCCGAGGCGTTCACCAAGCCGCCGATGATGCAGGCGCTGGCCACGGTGGGCTACCACCAGAGCTACACCTACTTCACCTGGCGCAACGCCCGCTGGGAGATCGCGGAGTACCTCCACGAGGTCGCCCGCGAGACGGCCGACGTGCTGCGCCCCAACTTCTTCGTCAACACCCCCGACATCCTCCCCGCGTTCCTGCAGTACGGCGGCCCGCCGGCCTTCAAGATCCGCGCCGCCCTGGCCGCCACCAGCTCGCCCGCCTGGGGGGTGTACGCCGGCTACGAGCTCTACGAGCACGTGGCGCTGCGCCCGGGCACCGAGGACTACCTCGACTCGGAGAAGTTCCAGCTCAAGGTCCGCGACTGGGAGGGTGCCGCCGAGCGGGGCGAGACGCTGGCGCCGTACCTCACCCGGCTCAACGAGATCCGGGCCGCGCACCCCGCGCTGCAACAGCTGCGCGACCTGACGCTGCACAGCAGCGACGACGAGGCGGTGCTGGTCTTCTCCAAGTCCGAGCACCTCGAGGACGGCACCGTCGACACCGTGATCGTGGTGCTCAACGTCGACCCCTACGCCGCCCACACCACCACCGTGCACCTCGACCTGCCCGCGCTCGGCTTCGAGTGGCACGACAGCTACGTCGTGCACGACGAGATCACCCGCCAGGACTGGACCTGGGGCGCGCACAACTACGTGCACCTCGACCCGTGGGTGGAGCCCGCCCACGTGTTGGCCGTGCGCCGCCCCCCGGCGGCCGGCGCGTGACGACCCACCCCTCCGAGGAGTCGCCCCAGGTCGTCGAGGGCGAGACCCCCGACTGGTTCAAGACGGCCGTCTTCTACGAGGTCCTGGTCCGCTCGTTCAACGACTCCGACGGCGACGGCGTGGGCGACTTCCGCGGCCTGACCGACAAGCTCGACTACCTGCAGTGGCTGGGCGTCGACTGCCTGTGGGTGCCACCGTTCTTCACCTCGCCGCTGCGCGACGGCGGCTACGACGTCGCCGACTACACCGGCGTGCAGCCCGAGGTCGGCACGGTCGAGGACTTCCAGGTCTTCGTCGCCGAGGCCCACCAGCGCGGCATCCGCGTGATCATCGACTTCGTGATGAACCACACCAGCGACCAGCACCCGTGGTTCCAGGCCAGCCGCGCCGACCCCGAGGGGCCCTACGGCGACTTCTACGTCTGGTCCGACGACGACGACCTGTACGCCGAGGCGCGGGTCATCTTCGTCGACACCGAGCCCTCCAACTGGACCTGGGACCCGGTGCGCCAGCAGTACTTCTGGCACCGGTTCTTCTCCCACCAGCCCGACCTCAACTTCGACAACCCGGCCGTGCTGGAGGCGATGCTCGAGGCGATGGCGTTCTGGCTCGACATGGGCCTGGACGGCTTCCGGCTCGACGCCGTGCCCTACCTGTTCGAGCGGCCCGGCACCAACGGCGAGAACCTCCCCGAGACCCACGCCGCCCTGAAGGCCGTGCGTCGCTTCGTCGACGAGCACTACCCCGGCCGGGTGCTGCTGTGCGAGGCCAACCAGTGGCCCACCGACGTCGTGGAGTACTTCGGCGACGCGTCCGTCGGCGGCGACGAGTGCCACATGGCCTTCCACTTCCCGGTGATGCCGCGCATCTTCATGGCCGTGCGCCGGGAGAACCGGTTCCCGATCTCGGAGATCCTCGAGGAGACCCCCGCGATCCCCTCCGGCTGCCAGTGGGGCATCTTCCTGCGCAACCACGACGAGCTGACCCTGGAGATGGTCACCGACGAGGACCGCGACTACATGTGGTCCGAGTACGCCGGCGACCCGCGGATGAAGGCCAACATCGGCATCCGCCGCCGGCTCGCGCCGCTGCTCGACAACGACGTCGACCGGATGGAGCTGTTCACCGCGCTGCTGCTCTCCCTGCCGGGCTCGCCGGTGCTCTACTACGGCGACGAGATCGGGATGGGCGACAACATCTGGCTGGGCGACCGCGACGGGGTGCGCACCCCGATGCAGTGGACGCCCGACCGCAACGCCGGCTTCTCCCGCGCCAACCCCGGCCGGCTGCACCTGCCGACGATCCAGGACCCCGTTTTCGGGTACCAACGCGTCAATGTCGAGACCGAGCTGGACGACCAGTCCTCCTTGCTGCACTGGACGCGCCGGATGATCCAGGCCCGCAAGCAGCACCCGTGCTTCGGTCTCGGCGACTTCTCCGACCTCGGGGGGTCCAACCCCTCGGTGCTGTCCTACGTCCGCCAGCACACCGATCCCGACACCGGGCGTACCGACACCGTGCTGTGCGTCAACAACCTCTCCCGCTTCCCGCAGCCGGTGGAGCTGGACCTGCGTCGCTGGGAGGGCCTGACCCCGGTCGAGCTGCTCGGCGGGGTCCGGTTCCCGCGCATCGGGGAGATGTCCTACCTGCTGACCCTGGGCGGCTACGGCTTCTACTGGATGCGGCTGCCCGGCGTCGGCACCGACGACTCGACAGGAGTGCCGCGATGACCTCGACGAGCAGCCACCCGCAGATGACCGCCTACCTGGCCCAGGCGCGCTGGTTCGCCGGCAAGGGCCGCGACCACGACGTCACCGACGTCGTCCGGGTCGCCACGCTGCCGGGACCGCCGACGGTGACCATCGACCTGCTCACCGTCACCTACCCCGACGGCAGCACCGAGCGCTACCAGATGCCGCTGGTGCACCACGGCGAGGAGCAGCACCGCATCGGCCACGCGCTCGTCGGCCACGGCACCGACGACCTCGACCCCGACGCCGGCGAGCGCTGGACCTACGACGCGGTGCACGACCGCGAGGCGATGGCGGTCTACCTGCAGACCTTCTGCTCCACCCCGAGCGGCGGCGAGCAGGCGTACGGCGGCACCACCTTCCACCGCATCGGCGACCACGAGCTGGCCACCGATGTGCACTCGACGCTGTTCAGCGGCGAGCAGAGCAACTCCTCGGTGGCCTTCGGCGACGACAGCCTGCTCAAGGTGTTCCGCAAGGTCACCAGCGGCCGCAACCCCGACATCGAGATCCACAAGGTCCTCACCGAGGCCGAGAACCCCAACGTCGCCGCGCTCTACGGCTGGGTGCAGGCCGGCGAGGACGACCTCGCGATGCTGCAGCAGTTCCTGCGCACCGCCGCCGACGGCTGGGACCTCGCGCTGTCGAGCGTGCGCAACCTGTTCAGCGAGGCCGACCTGCACGCCGACGAGGTGGGCGGCGACTTCGCCGGCGAGTCCGAACGGCTCGGCGCCGCGGTCGCCGACGTCCACGTCGTGCTGCGCGAGCACTTCGGCCACGACACCGTCGACGGCGCGTCGCTGGCCGAGCAGATGCGGGTGCGGCTGGAGGCCCAGCTGGCCGGCGTGCCCGACCTGGCGCCCCACGCCGACGCGCTGCGGCGGGTGTTCGCCGACCTCGGTGATCTCGGCCGCCAGGAGGTGCACCGCGTCCACGGCGACCTGCACCTCGGCCAGACGCTGCGCACCGCCCGCGGCTGGAAGCTCGTGGACTTCGAGGGCGAGCCGGCCAAGCCGCTCTCGGAGCGCCGGCTGCCCGACTCCCCCTGGCGCGACGTCGCGGGCATGCTGCGCTCCTTCGACTACGCCGTCGAGTCGGTGGTCAAGGACCTCCACGAGCTCGGCGACCCCGGCCCGCAGGTGGAGTACCGCGCCCGGGAGTGGCGCGAGCGCAACCGCGCCGCGTTCCTCCACGGCTACGTCGAGCGTCGGGTCGAGGCGGGCGGGTCGGCGATGACCGACGCCGAGCGCGCCCTCGTCGACGCCTACGAGGCCGACAAGGCCGTCTACGAGGTGGGCTACGAGGCCCGCAACCGCCCGACCTGGGTCGACATCCCGCTCGCCGCCATCTCACGCATCGGAGACCACGCATGACCGACGACCCCACGACCCACGAGCTGCTCGGCGAGATCGACCTGCACCTGATCAACGAGGGCCGCCACGAGCGGCTCTGGGACGCCCTGGGCGCCCACGTCGGCACCGAGGGCACCACCTTCCGGGTCTGGGCCCCGCACGCCCTCGAGGTGCAGGTGCGCGGCGGCTTCAACGACTGGGACGGCAGCCGCAGCCCGATGGTGCAGAGCGGCGACTCGGGCGTGTGGGAGTGCTTCGTGGCCGGCGCCGGGTCGGGCGAGGCCTACAAGTTCCACGTCCGCGGCGCCGACGGTCACTGGCGCGACAAGGCCGACCCGATGGCCTTCCACACCGAGGTGCCGCCGCACACGGCGTCGGTGACCTTCGCGAGCACCCACACCTGGTCCGACGACGCCTGGATGGCCGAGCGCGCCGAGAACACCCGGCACGACCAGCAGCCGATGTCGGTCTACGAGGTCCACCTCGGCTCGTGGCGGCACCACCCCCGCGGGCCCGGCGAGTCGACCTACACCTACGACGACCTGGCCGAGCACCTCACGGCGTACGTCGTGGAGATGGGCTTCACCCACGTCGAGCTGCTGCCGGTGATGGAGCACCCCTTCGGCGGGTCGTGGGGCTACCAGGTGACCTCCTACTACGCCCCCACCTCGCGCTTCGGCGACCCCGACGGCTTCCGCCGGCTCGTCGACGCGCTGCACCAGGCGGGGATCGGCGTCATCGTCGACTGGGTGCCGGCCCACTTCCCCAAGGACGAGTTCGCGCTGGCCCGCTTCGACGGCACGCCGCTCTACGAGGACCCCAACCCCAGCCGCGGCGAGCACCCCGACTGGGGCACCTACGTCTTCAACTTCGGCCGCCGCGAGATCCGCAACTTCCTGGTCGCCAACGCGCTCTACTGGCTCCAGGAGTTCCACGTCGACGGGATCCGCGTCGACGCGGTGGCCTCGATGCTCTACCTCGACTACTCCCGCGAGCCCGGCGAGTGGGAGCCCAACGTGCACGGCGGCCGCGAGAACCTCGAGGCGGTGCACTTCCTGCAGGAGCTCAACGGCACCGTCTACAAGAACGTCCCCGGCGCGGTCACGATCGCCGAGGAGTCGACCTCGTGGCCGGGCGTCACCCGCCCCACCAGCGAGGGCGGGCTCGGCTTCGGGCTGAAGTGGAACATGGGCTGGATGCACGACTCGCTGAGCTACGTCGCCCGCGAGCCCGTGCACCGCGGCTACCACCACCACGAGGTCACCTTCTCGATGGTCTACGCCTACTCCGA
This sequence comes from Marmoricola sp. Leaf446, assembly GCF_001424755.1. GTDB lineage: Bacteria > Actinomycetota > Actinomycetes > Propionibacteriales > Nocardioidaceae > Marmoricola. The sequence goes on along the minus strand of NZ_LMRF01000001.1, from coordinate 697,825 downwards.
GCACTTCGTGCTGCCCATCAGCCACGACGAGGTCGTGCACGGCAAGGGCTCGCTGCTGCGCAAGATGCCCGGCGACCGCTGGCAGCAGCTGGCCAACGTGCGCGCGTTCCTGTCCTGGCAGTGGGCCCACCCGGGCAAGCAGCTGCTGTTCATGGGCACCGAGTTCGCCCAGGACCAGGAGTGGGCCGAGCAGCGCGAGCTCGACTGGTGGCTGCTGGGCGACGCCGACCACGAGGGCGTGCGCCGCCTGGTGCGCGACCTCAACAGCGTCTACCTCGACAGCCCGGCGCTGTGGTCGCAGGACTCCGACCCCGCCGGCTTCACCTGGCTCGAGGCCGACGACTCCGGGGGCAACACCGTGGCCTTCGTCCGCTGGGGCAACGACGGCAGCGCGCTGGTCTCGGTCACCAACTTCTCCGGCCAGCCGCGCGAGTCCTACCGGCTCGGGCTGCCCTTCGCCGGGGAGTGGAGCGAGGTCATCAACACCGACGCCGAGGCCTACGGCGGCTCCGGCGTCGGCAACCTCGGCACGGTGACGGCCCACGCCGAGCCGCACCACGGCCAGCCCGCCTCGGCGTCGCTGCGCGTGCCCCCGCTGGGCACCGTCTGGCTCTCCGCCCGGCGGTGAGCGGCGGGCTCGACGCGGTCGGCCCGTCGCTGCTCGAGGTCGCCGACCGGGTCTGGCCGGTGCTGCTGTTCCTCGCGCTGATCCAGGTGGTGGCCGACCTGTGCGACGAGGCTGGCCTGTTCGACGTCGGGGCGCACCTCGCGGCCCGCGCCGCGGGCGGCAGCCGGCTGCTGCTCTTCGGCCTGTTCGTGGTGCTGGCCACGGTGTGCACGTGGGTGCTCAGCATCGACACCACCGCCGTGCTGCTCGCCCCGATCGGCCTGGCCCTGGCCCAGGAGCTGCGGCTGAGCCCGTTGCCGTTCGCCTTCGCCGCGATCTGGCTGGCCAACTCCGCCTCGCTGCTGCTGCCGGTCTCCAACCTGACCAACCTGCTGGCCCAGGAGCGGCTCGACCTGCACCCGCTGGAGTTCCTGGCGCGGACCTGGGCGCCCCAGCTCGCCGTGCTCGCGGTCGTCGTCGTGGTGCTGCTGCTGCGGCACCGGCGGGCGCTGGTCGGCCGCTACGTGGTGCCCCGGGGGCTGCCCGACGCCGACCGGCCGCTCGTGCTGCTGGCCGCGGTGGTGGTCGCCCTGGTCGCCCCGGCCGTGGTCGTCGGCACGCCCCCGTGGCTCACGGCCCTGGTCGCCGCGGTCGTGCTGGTCGCCGGGTTCGCCGTACGCCGACCCGCGGTCGTCACCCCGCGCCGGCTGCTCGCGCTGCTGCCGTGGTCGGTGATCGTGCTGGCCGTGGTGCTGTTCGCGGTCACCGACGTGGTGGTCGACGTCGGGGCGCCGGTGCTCACCGCGGCGCTGGGCCAGGGGTCCTCGCCGGGGTCGGTGGCCCAGCTGGCAGGCGTCACCACGGTGCTGGCCAACGTCGTCAACAACCTGCCGGCCTACCTCGTGGTGGAGCCGTTCGCCGGCAGCACCGACCGGCTGCTCACCGCACTGGTCGCCGTCAACGTCGGCCCGGTCGTGCTCGCGTGGGGGTCGCTGGCCAACCTGCTGTGGCTGCGCAGCTGCCGCCGGCGCGGTCTGCCGATCAGCGCGCTGCGCTTCGGCCTCGAGGGGCTGCTGGTCGCGCCGGCCGCCGTCGCGGCCGGTGTGCTCGCCATCTGGCTGCTCTGAGCCGCTCCCCCGCCGGTCACTAGGGTGGGCCTCGTGCGTGCCGAGCTGACCTCCGTCGCGCCCGGCGTGGTCCGGGTGTCCTGGCCCCCGGCGCTGCAGGAGCAGGGCCTGAAGGTCTGCTCCGAGGAGGTGCGACGCGTCGTGGAGTCCGCCTTCAAGGGCGGCGCCACCCGGGTCGAGACCCACGTCGACCCCGACGACGACCAGGCCCAGCGCGTCGCGACCTTCTCGGGCCTGATGCGCGAGGGCGTCGCCCGCGGCGTCGCGGACGCCGACGGCGAGGTCGACCGGCCCGCCACCGACCGGGTGGTCTACGCCCGGCTGGTCGACGACACCCCGCTGGAGGACCCCGACGGGTTCCGCACCCTGCTCAACTCCTTCCTGCCGCGCAAGCGCGCCATCAGCCAGCTGCTGGTCCGCGACGGCGACGACCGGGTGCTGCTGTGCCAGCTGACCTACAAGCGCGACCACGACCTGCCCGGTGGCGTCGTCGAGGTCGGCGAGTCGCCGCAGCTGGCCGTGGCCCGCGAGGTCCGCGAGGAGCTGGCCCTCGACCTCGAGCCCGGCCGGCTGCTGCTGACCGACTGGCTGCCGCCCTGGGGCGGCTGGGACGACGCCCTGTGCCTGGTCTTCGACGGCGGCGTCGTGGACGCCTCGGTGCTCGACGACGTGGTGCGGCAGGAGCGCGAGATCCGCTCGGTCGCCTTCCACACCCCGGCGGAGGTCCGCGAGCGCTGCGCCGACTTCACCGCCCGGCGGGTCGAGGCGGCGCTGGCCGCCCTCCGGGCCGCGCCCCCGGCCGCCGACCCCGGCCCGGCGGCGTACACCGAGAGCGGGCGGGGCTGAGCTGACCGGAGGTCAGGGACGCGGGCGGTCGTCCGCGTCGCCGTACCAGTCCTCGCTCCAGTCGTCGTCGTCCTCCTTGCGCGGAGCGGTGCGCAGCGCGTCCCAGCCCCGCCGGAGCACCTTCTCGGCCAGCCGCGCGTTGATCCACGCCGTCGTGGTCCACACCGCGACCCAGGCCACCCCGACCGGCCACGACACCGCCTCGGGGCCGTGGCCCACCAGCGCGCCGACGGCCAGGGCGGCGTAGAACCCGACCCACATCGCCAGCAGGCTGAGCGGCAGTGTCAGGACCAGCAGCACCACCCACGCCACCGACGAGTCGACGACGAAGGCCACGGTGGCGGCGACGGCCACGGCGGCGACGTAGGTCTGGCCGCGCAGCGAGAGGCGCACCGGGGCGGCGGCGGTCTGCTCCATGGGTCCATGGTGGGGCATGGACCCCGAGGGTGGGTCAGTCGGTCGCGAGCACCTGGGTGTCGAGGTCGTCCGGGTCGTCGTCGCCCTGCACCGGCACGACCACGACCGGACACGGCGCGTGGCGCATCACCTGGTCGGCCGTCGAGCCCATCCGCAGGCCGAGGAAGCCGCCCGCGCCGCGGGTGCCGACCACCAGCATGTCGGCGTGGGCCGCTGCCTCGAGCAGCCGTCGGCCGGCCGCGCCGTGGACGACGTGCAGCCGCACGGTCTCGCTCTCGGGCACCCCGGCGGCGGCGACGTCGTCACGGAGCCGGTCGAGGACGGCCTGCTCGAAGTCGGTGAGCGGCGGCACGTAGCCGCCGGTCGCGCTCGCGGGGCGCGGGGCCGAGGAGATCGACCAGGCGCGTACGACGTGCAGCGTCTCGCCCAGCCGCGTGGCGAGGTCCGCCGCCCAGCGGACCCCCTCCTGCGAGGCCGGTGAGCCGTCGTCGCCGACCAGGATCCCGCCCCGTGCGTCGACCGTGGTGGCCACCTTGACCGTGCTCATGTGCCTACCTCCCCGCGGGACCGGACGCTCCGGCCCGCGCCCCCACCCTAGGCTCAGCCCTTCTCGGCCCCGGCCGTCAGCCCGCCCACGAGGAAGCGCTCGGCGAGGAAGAACAGCACCACGATCGGCAGCGTCAGGATCACCGACCCCGCCATCAGCGTGGTGGTGGGCACCTCGATGCTGCCCGCCAGCTGCGAGAGGCCCAGGGAGACCGTCCAGGAGTCGCGGTCCTCGACCAGGAACAGCAGCGCGAAGAGGAACTCGTTCCAGGCGATCATGAAGACGAAGAGCGCGTTGGAGGCGACCGCCGGCAGCGCCAGCGGCAGGCTGATGCGGCGCAGCACCTGCAGCCGGGAGCAGCCGTCGATCGCGGCGGCCTCCTCCAGGCTGACCGGGATGGTGTCGAAGTAGTTGCGCAGCATGTAGATCGTCACCGCCGCCACCTGGGCGAGGTAGACGAGCAGCAGCCCGACCAGCGAGCCGCGCAGCCCGATGCGCGTGTAGAAGACGAACAGCGGCACGGCCAGCAGGATGCTGGGGAAGAAGTAGACGGTCAGGAACAGCGCCGAGACCTGGCGCCGGCCGAAGAAGTCGAGCCGGCTCACGGCGTACGCCCCCGGCACGGCGACCAGCAGCGAGAGCACCACGGTGCCGCCCGCGACCAGCAGGCTGTTGCGGATGAAGGAGGCGAAGCCCTGGCCGCCGGCGTCGACCGAGCGCAGCACGTCGGCGTAGGTGGCCGGGTCGATCTCGGAGAGGCCCACCCACATCCGGCCGGGGTCCTGCACCAGGCTGTCGAGCGGCCGGAACGAGAGCACCACCATGTAGTAGAACGGCACGAGCGCCACGAGCAGGAGCAGCCCGATCACCACCGGGCGGAGCACCGCGAGCGCCCGCTCCTCGACCGTGTTGCGGAGGTTGGAGGCGCTCATGCCCGCTCCTCCCGCCGGCCGAAGAGCTTGAGGTACGTCGTGACGAGCACCGCCAGGATCGCCGCCAGGACCAGGGCCTGGGCGGCCGCGGCGCCGATGTCGCTGCGAGCGGTGAGGTAGGTGAAGACCCGGACCGCCACCACCTCGGTGCCCGCGCCCCCGCCGGTCAGCAGGTAGATGTCGTCGAAGTTGTTGAAGGTCCAGATGAACCGCAGCACGCACAGCACCGCGATCGTGGGCCCCAGCTGCGGCAGCACGATGTGGCGGAACCGCTGGGTCGGTGTCGCGCCGTCGATGCGCGCCGCCTCCTCGTAGGTGTCCGGCACCGCCTCCAGGCGGGCGGTGAGGAACAGGAAGGCGAACGGGAACGACCTCCAGGCCTCGAAGGCGATCACCGTCAGCAGCGCCGTGGGCACCTCCAGCCGCAGGCCCAGCAGCGACACCTCGTCGGACCGGGAGCTGAGGAAGGCGATCGGGTCCTCCCAGCCCAGGGCGCCGGTCCCCCAGGCGTTGACCACGCCGTACTGCGGGTTGAGCGCGGTCGTCCACACGAAGGCGGCGGCGACCACGGGGGCGACGTAGGGCAGCAGGAGCGCGGCGCGCACCAGCCCGCGCCCGCGGAACGGGCGTCGCAGCGCCAGCGCGGCCACCAGGCCGACCAGGATCGCCAGGCCGGTGCCGCCCACGGCGTAGAAGAGCGTGGTCAGCAGCGCGGTGAGGAAGCCGTCGGAGGTGAGCACGTCGCGGAAGTTCTCGAGCGTGTAGTCGCCGACCACCCCGGCCGTGCGCAGGTCGAGCAGCCGCACCTCCTGGAAGGCCAGCGAGACCGTCCACAGGATCGGCAGCACCACCACGACGACCACCACCACGAGGGTGGGCGAGATCAGCGCGAGGCCGGTGCGGGCGTCCTGGCGGGCCCGGGTGGAGGGCGTACGCCGCCGCGGCGGCCTGGTCACGTCGGTCGAGGTGCTCATGACAGCGACTCCTGGATCGAGCGGACGTCCTGCGCCGCGTCCTGCGCGACCTCCTCGGGGTCCTCGCCGGAGGACACCTCGTCCACGGCCGCGGCCACCGGTTGCTCGCCCTGCAGCGCACCCAGCAGCTCGCCCTGGCCCTGCGGGATGCCCCAGCGCGAGAACTCCTCGGGACCGGCCGCGAGCGCCGCCAGCACGTCGTCGTCGTAGAAGTCCGCGAGCGGCCGCTTCTCCTCCTGCGGCACCCCCTCGCCGACGGGGAGCGTCGACCAGGTGCGCGAGAAGCGCTCCGGCTCCTCGGGGGTCCCGGTGCGGACCGGCACCTTGCCCTCGGGCGCGATCTGCAGCCACGGCACGTAGCCGTCGCCGAACATGTAGGCCACGAAGTCGCTCGAGGCCCGGGTGGAGGACTCCGCCGTGATGGTCCACGACGTCACCTCGCCGAAGGAGGCCGGACCCGCGTTGTCCGGGCCGGCGAGGGTGGTGACGACGCCGGTGTTGCGGGCCAGGAAGGCCGGGTCGTCCTCGCACTGCGGGCAGGTCGGCCGGGCGTCGGGCCGCAGGCCGGCCATCTCGTCGAGCACGAAGGTCGACCAGATGAACATCGCGGCCTGCCCGGCGAAGTAGGACGCCCGCGAGGTGTCGACGTCCTGCGCCCCCGGCACCGAGAAGTCCTCGACCAGGGTGCCGTAGAAGTCGAGCGCGTCGACGCACCGCTGGCTGTCCAGCCCGACCGACCCGTCGTCCTCGACCAGCTGGCAGTCGTTGCCGAGCGCCACCTGCTCGAAGGTCTGCTCGGTGAAGGCGTCGCCGGGGGCGGTGCCGCCGACGAAGCCCGCCAGGTCGTCGTCGTCGAGCGCCTCCGCGGCGGCCAGCGTCGCGTCGTACGTCGTGGGGGGCTCGAGGCCGGCCTGCTCGAAGAGGTCCTTGCGGTAGAACAGCAGCTGCGACCACGACTCGCTCGGCACGGCCAGCTGCGCGTCGCCGTCGCGGGTGAGCTCGACGGCCCGGTCGACGAAGGTCGACGGGTCGAGCCGCTCCACCACCGAGGCGACGGCGTCGGTGTCGACGAGCTCGTTGCCCGACAGCGTCCGGACGGCCGCCAGCGGCAGCGCGCCGATGACGTCGGGCAGGTCGCCCGCCGCCGCCGAGGAGATCAGCAGCTGGGTGAACTGGTCCTCGGCCACGGCGACCAGCTCGACCTCCACCCCGGTCTCGGCGGTGAAGTCGTCCACGATCGCCTGGGTCGCCGCCACCCGCTCCGGCAGGTCCTCCTGGATCCAGACCGTGATGCTGTTCGCGGGCTGCGGCTGCGGTCCCCCGCCCGCACAGGCGGTGAGGGCGACGAGGGCGGCGCCGGCGAGGAGCGCGACCGGCGCCCGCCGGCGGCGACCCCGCGTCGTACGACGGGCAGGTGCGACGGACATGTGGGCCTCCCCGGTCCTGGCGTCGTCGGTGACGTCAGGTGCGCAGTATCCACTCGCGCCGGACGCACGCCTAGGAGCTCGGGCCGCCGATGTCGGTGGCCCGATACCTCAGAACAGCGCGGAGGCGAGGTCCCGCCGGGCGCGCTGCACCCGGGGGTCGTCGTTGCCCACCGCGCCGAACAGGCCGATCAGGTGCGTCCGGGCCCGGTCGCGCTCGGCGTCGGACGTGCGGCGCACCAGCTCGACCAGCCGCCGGAAGGCGTCGTCCACGTGGCCGCCGAGCAGGTCGAGGTCGGCCACCAGGGTCTGCGCCTCGACGTCGTCGGGCGCGGCCGCCGCGGCGCTGCGCGCCTGCTGCAGGTCGACCCCGTCGGTGCGCTGGAGCACCTGGGCCATGGCCAGGCCCGCGGCGGCCTCGGCGTCGGCGGGGTTGGCGGCCACCAGCTTCTGGTACTCCGCGACCGCGGCGTCGATGTCGCCCCGCTCGAGGGCGTCCTGCGCGGGGGCGTAGCGCGGGTCGACCTGCTCCTCGCCGGTCTCCTCGTCCACCGCGGTGCCACCCGTGCGGGGCTGGTGACGGCCGGTGACGCCGCTGGCGGTCAGCTGCTGCAGCACCTGGGTCAGCGCCGCGCGCAGGTCCTCGATCGGGGCGGCGTCCTGGAACAGCGGCATCGGGCGTCCCTGGGCGACGAGCACGACGAGCGGCACCGACGGGATCTGCATCGCCTGCGCGATCTGCGGCACCTGGTCGATGTCGACGCGCCCGAGCAGCACGCGACCCTCGAGCTCGGAGGACAGCGTCTGCACGTCGTCGGCCAGGCGGGTGCTCTCGGGAGAGCGCTGCGGGCTCTCGAAGGCCAGCAGCACCGGTGCGTTGCGGGAGGCCTCGAGGACGTCCTGGAAGTTCTGCTCGGTCACCTGCAGGGCGTACGCCGCGCCGCCGCCGGCAGGCGCACCGGCAGGGGTGCCGGCGGGGGCGGTGCTGGGCTGGAGCCCGGAGAGGTCCACCGCACCGGGTCGCGAGAAGGGTTGCTGCGTCATGCTCCCCATTGTCCCCGAGACCCCGGACGCGGTCACACCAGCGTCCACCCCATCCGACCGCCCGGTGGTTCCGAACAGCCCTCGTGAGCCCGCTGTCCTCCCGCGCCGACCGCCGCGCCTGGTGGCAGCAGCGCCTCGCCCCGCTGCTGGTCCGCTACGACCGCGAGCTGGTGGCCGCGCTCGGGCAGCCGGGGCCCCGGCCCGTGCGGCCCTCGCGGGTCCGGCTGGAGACCCGCCACGGCCCGGTCGGGGCACTGCTCTACGCGCCGGAGCGGCAGCGCTGCGACCTCCCGGTGCACGTGCACCTGCACGGCGGGGCCTTCGTGGTGCGTCACCCGCGGATGGACGAGTTCGTGGCGCGCTACCTCGTCGACCGGCTCGGCATCGCGGTGCTGCTGCCCGACTACGCCGTGGCGCCGCAGGTGCGCTACCCCGTCGCGCACGAGCAGGTGCACGACGTGCTGCTCCGGCTCTCCGAGCAGGGGCCGACCTGGGGGCTCGATCCGACCCGGCTCTCGGTCGGCGGCTTCAGCTCCGGCGGCAACCTCGCGGCCGCGGCCGCGCTGCTGGCCCGCGACTCGGGCGGGCCGCGGCTGCGTGCGCTGGTCCTCGGCGTCCCGTCCCTGGACGTCTCCTCGACCTGGGCCCACAAGGCGGCCTCGCTGCCCGCGGGGACCCGGCCGATGCTCGGCGCCCCGGTGCTCGACCTGGTGCGGTCGACGTACTTCCGCGACCCGGCGGCCCGTCAGGAGGCCTACGGCTCGCCGCTGCTCGCGCCCTCGCTGGCCCGGCTGCCCCCCACCCTGGTGGTGACCGCGGGGCTGGACCTGCTGCGCGAGGAGGGCGAGCGGTTCGCCTCGCGCCTCGACGAGGCCGGGGTCGCGGTGCACCTGCACCGGGTCGAGGGCCGCGACCACTACTTCCTGGACCCGGGCAACGTCGTCGCCGAGCTCGACCTGCTCGCCTCGCACCTGCGGACCACCCTGGCCTGAGGGGTGTCGAAAGGCTGCGCGAGAGCCCTCCGTTCCCCGATACTGCGGGCATGGTGGTGGATGCGGGCCGACGCGCGCCCGCAGCCGGGCGAGGCCGCGACCTCGTGCCCGAGGCGCTGCGGCTGGTCGCCTTCGTGTGCGCCACCTGGATCGCGACCGACGTCGGCTACTCCAGCTTCCGGCCGGAATTCGGCGTCAGCCTGATCTGGCCGCTGTCGGGCGTCGCGCTGCTGTGGGCGGCCACCGGCGACCGCCGCACCTGGCCCCTCGACGCGGTGCTGCTCGGTGCCGTGAGCTCGGCGGCCCTGGTCGTCGCGGGCTCGACCTCGGGGCAGGCGGCGATGGGCGCGCTGCAGGTGGTTTTGCAGGCGACGCTCTACCAGAGCGTCATGGTGCGGTGGGCCCCGCGGCTGTGGGGCAGCGGCGGCACCCGCCCGCTGCGGCGTACGGCGGACCTGTGCGTCTTCCTCGTCGCCGTCACCGTCGCCTCCGCCGTGGCGTCGGGCGTCCGCACCGCCGGGCTGGGGCTGGTGCCGACCTCGGACCTCCAGGACGCCGCGCTGGTGCTGGCCCGCAACCTCAGCTGGATGCTCGCGGTCGGCGCGGTGGTGCTGCAGCTGGGACCCCGCCTGGCCCCGGCCGGGCCCCGCCCCGCCCTCCACCCGGAGGCGCGACCCCCCACGACGGCGGACCGGGCCTGGCGCGGGAGCCTGGTCGAGCTGGTGGCGCTGGCCCTGGTTACCGCCGCGGTGTACGCCGCGGTGTTCACGCGGCAGCAGCCGCTCCCGCTGACCTTCCTGCTGACGGTGCCGAGCCTGTGGGCCGCGATGCGGCTCGACCCGCTCCGGGCCGCCGTGCACGCGGCCGCGTCGGGCACCTTCGCGATCGTGATGACGCTGAGCGGCAGCGGCGTCTTCGCCTCGATGGTCGACCCCCGACTCGGGGCCGCCCTGGCCCAGGCGCTGCTCGCGGTGCTCGTGCTCAAGACGCTGGTGATCTCGTGCGTGATGAGCGAGCGCGACGCGGCCATCCGCCGTGCCCAGGTCTCCGAGGCCGCCTCGCTGGGTCGGGCCGCCCTGCTGGGCGCGGTGCTGCAGAACATGAACGAGGGCATCGTGGTGGCGCGCGAGGACGGCGAGGTGCTGGTCCGCAACGCCGCCGGCGACGCGATGCTGCGGTCCTCGGTGATGCTGAGCACCGGGCCCGACCGCGCAGCGGCCGAGGAGGCCCGGCTGTTCCACCCCGACGGCACCGTGCTGGACGAGGCCGAGCTGCCGTTCCGGCGCGCCCTCGCCGGCGAGGAGGTGCTCCGCGAGGACCTCGTGCTGCGCTTCGGCTCCTCCCCCGAGGGCCGGGTGATCGAGGTGAGCGCGAGCCCGGTGCCCGAGACCGAGGACTCGCCGCGGGCCGCCGTGGTCAACTTCCGCGACGTCACCACCGTGCGCGAGCACGAGGGCGACCTGGCCGCCTTCGCCGGCGTGGTGGCCCACGACCTGAACAATCCCCTGACGGTGGTCAGCGGCTGGGCGGACTCGTTGGCCGACTTCTTCAGCCTCGGCGACGTCAGCGCCGAGGACGGTCAGGCCATGACCGCCCGGATCCAGGGCGCGGCCGCCCACATGCGTCGCTTCATCGACGACCTGCTCGGCTACACCGTCGCGCGCGACCGGCCGCTGACGCCGGAGGACCTCGACCTCTCGGCCGTCGCCGAGGAGGTCGCGCGCCTGCGTCGCGACGGTCCCACCCACCCCGAGATCGAGATCGAGCCGGGCATCCAGGTGCGCGCCGACGTCGTCCTCGTGCGTCAGCTGCTCGACAACCTGGTCGGCAACGCGGTCAAGTACGTCGCCCCGCAGACCCGGCCCCGCGTCACGCTGGCCTGCCGCCCGGCCGGAGACATGGTCGAGCTGCGGCTGAGCGACAACGGCATCGGCATCCCCGAGTCGATGCGCCAGCGGGTCTTCGAGACCTTCGTGCGCGTGCAGACCGACGGCTACGGCGGCACCGGGCTGGGCCTGGACATCTGCCGTCGCGTGGTGGTCCGCCACGGCGGCGAGATCCGGGTCGAGGAGGGTGCCGACGGGATCGGCAGCACCTTCGTGTTCACGCTCCCCCGCGCCGGCTCGCCGCTGCCGGGCCTGGCACCGGTCGAGCGGCAGCAGGTGGGCGTGTCGCCCGACCCGAGCGCCTGAGGCTCAGAAGCGGGCCGGCTCCCGGTACTCGCCCCACTCGGCGCGCAGCGCGTCGCAGATCTCGCCCAGCGTCGCCTCCACGCGGCAGGCATCGAGCATCGGCGGCACCATGTTGCGGTCCTCGCGGGCCGCGACCAGCATCTCCTCGATCGCGCGCTTCACGGCGTCGTCGTCGCGACCGGCCCGGCGCTCGGCGAGCGCGCGGACCTGCTCGGTCTCGACCTCGTGGGAGACGCGCATGATCTCCAGCTCGCGGCTGACCGACTCGGTGTGGCAGTTCACCCCGACGACCTTCTTCTCCTTCTTCTCCAGCGCGACCTGGTAGACGAAGGCGGCCTCGGCGATCTCGGACATGAACCAGCCGTCCTCGATGCCGCGCAGCAGGCCCTGGGTGATGGGGTCCTCGCCGTTGCGGGCCGACTCGGCCAGCGCCTCGACGTGGTCGTGTCGCAGGTCCGAGCCGCCCATCTCGAGGATCTTGTCGAAGATCGCGTTGGCCTCGGCCTCGATGCGGTCGGTCAGCGCCTCGACGTACCAGCTGCCGCCCAGCGGGTCCGCGACGTTGAGCACCCCGGTCTCCTCCATGATCACCTGCTGGGTGCGCAGCGCGACCTCGGCGGCGTGCTCGCTGGGCAGCGCCAGGGTCTCGTCGAGGGCGTTGGTGTGCAGCGAGCTGGTGCCGCCGAGCACCGCGGCCAGCGCCTCGACGCCGGTGCGCACCACGTTGTTGTAGGGCTGCTGGGCGGTCAGCGAGACGCCCGCGGTCTGGGTGTGGAAGCGCATCCACTGCGCCTTGTCGGTCTTCGCGCCGTAGACGTCGCGCAGCCACCGGGCCCAGATCCGGCGGCCGGCGCGGAACTTGGCGATCTCCTCGAAGAAGTCGAGGTGGCTGTCGAAGAAGAAGCTCAGTCCAGGGGCGAACACGTCGACGTCGAGGCCGCGGGAGAGCCCCAGCTCGACGTACCCGAAGCCGTCGGCCAGGGTGAACGCGAGCTCCTGCGCGGCCGTGGAGCCGGCCTCGCGGATGTGGTAGCCCGAGACGCTCAGCGGCTTGTAGGCCGGGATCTCCTCGGCGCAGTACTCCATCAGGTCGCCGATCAGCTTCAGGTGCGGCTCGGGACCGAAGAGCCACTCCTTCTGGGCGATGTACTCCTTGAAGATGTCGGTCTGCAGCGTGCCATTGAGCTGGGAGAGGTCGGCTCCCTGCCGCTCGGCGGCGACGAGCATCATGCAGAACACCGGCACGGCCGGCCCGCTGATGGTCATCGAGGTGGTGACGTGCTCGAGCGGGATCGAGTCGAAGAGCACGTCCATGTCGGCGGCCGAGTCGATCGCGACGCCGCAGTGCCCGACCTCGCCGAGGCTCTTGGGGTCGTCGGAGTCGCGGCCCATCAGCGTGGGCATGTCGAAGGCGACGCTGAGGCCGCCGCCGCCCCGGCCCAGGATCATCCGGTAGCGCTCGTTGGTCTGCTGGGCGTTGCCGAAGCCGGCGAACTGCCGGATCGTCCACGCCCGGCCGCGGTAGCCGGTGGCGTAGAGGCCGCGGGTGAACGGGAACTCCCCCGGCCACTCCGAGTCCTCCGTGCCGTACGCCGGCTCGACCTCGACGCCCGAGAGCGTGGTCCAGTCGGCGTCGCGCACCTTGCCACCCGTGAGCGCCGCGTCGTAGCGCTGCTGCCAGCGCTGTCGTGCTGTGTCGCCTGCTGTGTCCCCGGTCACGTCGGTCATGACCCGATGGTAGGTGCGGCGGTGAACGAGCGCTCACCGCAGTAGTCTCCGGCGAGGATTCGTCTCAGCCCCACGAAGGAGCACCGTGCCCGAGGTCAAGCCGCTGCAGAAGGTCCTGGTCGCCAACCGGGGCGAGATCGCCGTCCGCGTCATCCGCGCCTGCAAGGACGCGGGCATCGGCAGCGTGGCGGTGTACGCCGAGCCCGACCGCGACGCGCTGTTCGTGCGCGTGGCCGACGAGGCCCACTCCCTGGACGGCAGCACCCCGGCCGAGTCCTACCTCGACATCGCCAAGATCATCGCGGTCGCCGAGAGGTCCGGCGCCGACTCGGTGCACCCCGGCTACGGCTTCCTGGCCGAGAACGCCGACTTCGCCCAGGCCGTCATCGACGCCGGCCTGGTCTGGATCGGCCCCACGCCCGCGGCCATCGACGCGCTGGGCGACAAGGCCAAGGCCAAGCACATCGCCGAGCGCGCGAACGCGCCGCTGGCCCCCGGCACCAAGGACCCGGTCGAGGACGCCGACGAGATCGTCGCCTTCGCGCAAGAGCACGGCCTGCCCGTGGCCATCAAGGCCGTCTACGGCGGCGGCGGCCGCGGCCTCAAGGTCGCCCGCACCCTCGAGGAGATCCCCGACGCCTTCGAGGCCGCCACCCGCGAGGCGGTCGGCGCGTTCGGCCGCGGCGAGTGCCTGGTGGAGAAGTTCCTCGACAAGCCCCGCCACGTCGAGACCCAGTGCCTGGCCGACCAGCACGGCAACGTCGTGGTCATCTCCACCCGCGACTGCTCGCTGCAGCGCCGCAACCAGAAGCTCGTCGAGGAGGCGCCCGCGCCGTTCCTCACCGACGCCCAGGTCGAGGAGCTCTACACCTCCTCCAAGGCCATCCTGCGCGAGGCGGGCTACGTCGGCGCCGGCACCTGCGAGTTCCTCGTGGCCGCCGACGGCACCATCTCCTTCCTCGAGGTCAACACCCGCCTCCAGGTCGAGCACTGCGTCTCCGAGGAGGTCACCGGCATCGACCTGGTGCGCGAGATGTTCCGGATCGCCGCCGGCGAGGAGCTGGGGTACGACGACCCGGAGATCCGCGGCCACTCCATCGAGTTCCGCATCAACGCCGAGGACGGCGGGGCCAACTTCATGCCCGCCCCCGGCACGCTGACGCGCTGGTCGCCGCCCAGCGGGCCCGGCGTACGGCTGGACGGGGGCTACGAGGAGGGCGAGACCATCCCCGGCGCCTTCGACTCCCTCGTCGCCAAGCTCGTCGTCAGCGGCCGCGACCGCACCCAGGCGCTGGAGCGCTCGCGCCGCGCGCTCGACGAGTTCGTGGTCGAGGGCATGCCGACGGTGATCCCGTTCCACGCCTCGGTGGTCCGCGACCCGGCGTACGTCGGTGACGGCTCGACCTTCACCGTCTACACGCAGTGGATCGAGACCGACTACGACAACCAGCTCACGCCGTACGCCGGTCCGAGCGCCGAGGCGCCGGAGGCCGAGGAGCGCCAGCGCGTGACCGTCGAGGTCGGCGGCCGCCGCCTCGAGGTCGTCCTCCCCGGCGGCCTCGCGGCCGTGGGTGGTGGGGCGTCCGCGGGCGGCGCCAAGAAGCCCCGGCGCAAGGCCGGGGCCAAGGCGGGCGCCGCGGTCTCCGGCGACGCCGTGACCTCGCCGATGCAGGGCACGATCGTCAAGGTCTCGGTCACCGAGGGCGACGAGGTGGCCGAGGGCGACGCCATCGTGGTGCTCGAGGCGATGAAGATGGAGCAGCCGCTCAAGGCGCACCGCACCGGCGTCGTGACCGGCCTGCAGGCCGAGGTCGGCGCCACCGTCACCAACGGCGCGGTGATCTGCGAGATCAAGGACGCCGGCTGACCCGTGCACCTGCTACCTTTGTCGAGTTAGTCACTCGACTAAGGGAGCGAGCATGCGCGGTGGAGAGGGCGACTGCACGGTCGTCGTGGTCGGGGCGGGTGCCGCCGGGACGCTGACGGCGTCCCACCTCGTGACGGGGCTCTCGCAGCGCTACCGGGTGGTGCTCGTCGACCCCGTCGGCACGACCGGCCGCGGTCCGGCGTACTCCACGACCGACCCGCGCCACCTGCTCAACGTGCCCGCCAGCGGCATGAGCGCGTTCCCGCGCGACCCCGAGCACTTCTTCCGGTGGGTACGCCGCCACCACGACGCCGACACCCAGCCCCAGGACTTCGTGCCGCGCCACGTCTACGGCAGCTACGTCGAGGGGCTGCTGGAGACCGCGTCGGAGTACCCCGGCAACGCCCGCCTCGAGCGGGTCCACCGCAGCGTCACCGGCATCGACCGCCGCGGCGACCGGTTCGTCGTACGCCTCGAGGACCACGCGCCGGTCGTCGCCCGCGCGGTCGTGCTCGCCACCGGCAGCAGGCCCGGCACCGACTGGGCACCCGCCGACCTCGTCGCCTCGTCCCGCTTCGTGGCCGACCCGTGGACCCAGGAGCTGCCCGAGGGCGACCTGCTCGTCGTCGGCACCGGCCTGAGCACCGTCGACGTCGTGCTGAGCGCCCACGGCCGCGACCCGGGCCGGGTCGTGCACACCGTCTCGCGCCACGACGAGCTGCCGCGGGTGCACCGGCTGCCCACCACCCCGGCCGTGCCACCGCCGCCCGGCATCACCCGGGTGGCCGGCCTGGACGACCTGCGGGCCGCCGTCGAGCGCCACGTCGCCCGCACCGTGCGCGAGACCGGCGACTGGCGGGCCGCCCTCGACGGCCTGCGTCCCGTCACCGCGCAGCTGTGGCAGGGCCTGTGCGACGAGGGCAAGCAGCAGTTCCTCGCCGGGCACGCCCGCACCTGGGAGGTCCACCGCCACCGGATGCCCCCCGTCACCGCCGCCCGGCTGGCCCGCGTCGTCGAGGACGGCGGGCTGGTGCGCCACACCGGCACGGTCACCGGCGCCCGCGAGGTCGGCGACGGGCTCGAGGTCACCCTCAGCGACGGCAGCGCACTGCGGGTGGGCGGCGTGGTGAGCTGCACCGGCCCGGTCGGCACGCTCACCCGCGACCCGCTCCTCGCCGGTCTCGCCCGCACCGGCCTGGTGCGTCCCGGACCGGCCGGCCTCGGCGTGGACACCGCCGACGACGGCCGCGTGCTCGGGGTGCTGCCGGCCTCGATGCCGTTCTTCGCCCTCGGCGCGCTGCGACGCGGCAACCTGTGGGAGACCACGGCGATGCCCGAGATCCGCGAGCAGGCGTACGCCGTCGCGCAGACCGTCGTCCGCGCGCTGCACGGCGAGACCCGCCGTCGCCCGGCCGACGTCTACGGGCTCACCCTGACCACGGGACGACCCGCCGCGCGTGCCTACAACGACGCGCTGGGCCGGCTGCTGCGGCTGCAGGACGGCGTCGAGGACGGGCTGCGCCAGGCCGTCGCGCTCGACCCCGGCTTCGCCCAGGCCCACACCGCGCTGGCGCTGCTCGGCCACGAGTGGGGCGCCACCGGCTCCTGGCGCAGCGCGCTGCGGGCCGCGCACGAGGCCGCCGCCGACCGCCACCTCGACGACCGCGAGATCAGCTTCCTCGACGCCGTCACCACCCGCCTGCGCTCCGACGAGGCCACCGGGGCCGCGGCGCTGCTGCGCCACGTGCGGCTGTTCCCCCGCGACGCCCTCGCGGTCAGCGTGGCCGTGCCGACCGTCGCCTTCGGCGGGCTCACCTCGGGGCGTCAGACCGCCGACCTCGTCGAGGGGCTGGGCAAGACCTACGGCGACGACTGGTGGTACGCCGGCCAGCTGGCGTTCGTGCGGCAGGACCAGGAGCGCTGGGGCGAGGCGGAGGCGCTCGCGTCGTACGCCCTCTCGGTGGAGCCGGCCTCGGGCCACGCCGTCCACGCCCGGGCCCACGTGTTCTACGAGACCGGCCAGCACGAGGCCGGCCTGGCCTGGCTGGACGAGTGGATCCGCACCTGCGGCCGCGAGGCCAACCACCGCTCGCACTTCTCCTGGCACGCCGCGCTGCACGAGCTGATGACCTGCGACCTCGAGGCCGTGCGGCGACGCTACGAGCGCGAGCTCGCTCCCCCGGCCGTCACCGGCTCCCGGGCCCTGGTCGACAGCGGCGCGCTGCTCTGGCGCTGCCACGTCACCGGCACCTGGACCGGCGAGCTGCCGGGCGAGGCGGTGTGCGGCTCGGCCCCCGACGGCTGGCTGATCTCGCCGCCCACCCCCTTCGCGGCGATGCACGCGGCCCTGGGGCTGGCGGCGGAGGGCGACGAGATCGGGCTCGCGGCACTGCGCACCACCTCCCTGGCCCACGCCGATCCGACCTTCCGCGACGTCGTCGCCCCGCTGGCGCGGGCGCTGCAGCTCGTCGTCGAGGGCGACCACGGCGAGGCCGCCGACCAGCTCGAGCGGCTGCTGCCCACGGCCGGCGCGCTGGGCGGGAGCGCGGCGCAGCGCGAGGTCCTCCAGGACACCCTGGTGCACGCGCTGGTCCGCTCGGGTCGGGGCGAGCAGGCCGCCGCGGTGCTCGACGAGCGCCTGGGCCGGCGTACGTCCGCCCTGGACGCGCGCCGCCGCGCCGCCCTGCGCCCGACGGTCTCGCCCGAGGTCGGCTAGCGCAGCCCCGGGTGCGCCTTGGCGAGCACCCGGGCGAGCAGGCCCTGCGGGGCGCGGGCGGCGAGCACCGCGCCCACGCGGTTGACCGCACCCGGGATGACGACGGCCCGGCCGGCGTCGAGCCCGGCGACCCCGGCGCGGGCGACGTCGGAGGCCGCGACCCACATCGGCCGGGGCAGCGCCTTCTCGAAGTCCTCGCGGTCGAAGCCGGCGGCCTCCCCGAACCCGGTGTCCACCGGCCCCGGGCAGAGCACCGTGGCGGTGACGCCGGTGCCGCGCAGCTCGGCGCCCAGGCTGCGGGTGTAGGACAGCACGAACGCCTTCGACCCGCCGTACGCCGCCTGGCCGGGCAGCGGCTGGAAGGCCGCCGTCGAGGCGACGTTGAGCACCGCGCCCGCACCCCGCTCGACCATGCCCGGGACGAACCGGCTGCACAGGTCGACCACGGCGCCCACGTCGACGGCCACCATCCGCAGCTCGGCCCCGGCCTCGCTGCGGGCGACGGGACCCAGTGTCGAGAAGCCGGCGTTGTTGACCAGGACGTCGACGACCAGGCCGCGGGTGGCCAGCTCGTCGGCCAGCCGGGCGCGCTCGGCGTCCTCGGAGAGGTCGACCGGCACGACGTGCGCGGTCACGGGCAGCGACGCCGCCAGCGCCTCGAGCCGGCCCTCCGAGCGCGCGACCAGCACCAGCTCGTGGCCCCGCTCGGCCAGGTCGCGGGCGATCTCCTCGCCGATGCCGCTGGAGGCCCCGGTGACGAGCGCGACGTGGGAGCGGGCGGGCGCGGGGAGGCTCATGCGGGCAGGCTACGCAGGCCGGGGCCGGCCCCGGCGGGGCCTACCGGGGAGTACGGGCGAACCAGAGACCACCCTCGGAAAAAACGTGAGGAGAATTTCGTGTTCTGCGCTGGAACATGACACACTCCTCACATGACTCAGCTTCCTCCGAGCACCCTCAGCCACGACCACGCCACCCCCGCGAGCGGCAGCAGCCTGGCCGACCGGCTCCACGACGGGGACGAGTTCGCAGTGACCTTCGGCGGGCAGGGCGCCGACTGGTTCGCCACCCTGCGCGAGCTGTTCGGGGAGGACCCCGACCTGGCGCGGTTGACCTCGCTGGTCGAGGAGTCCGGCCGCCTGGTCGCCCCGGTCGCCGCCCGGCTGGCCCCGGCGCTGCCCCGCCCGTTCGCGCCGCAGGAGTGGCTGCAGGACGAGGCCGACCCGGCCCGCGCCGAGACCCTCGCGACCGGCCTGGCGCTGCCCGGCGTGCTGCTGACCCAGCTGGCCACGCTCGACCTGCTCGCCGCCGAGGGCCTCGACCTGACCCGGGTAGCCCCGGTCGCCTCGGTCGGCCACTCGCAGGGCATCCTCGGCGTCGCGGCCTTCGCCGGGCGCCGCGAGGGCGACGCCCGCAGCGACGTCGAGCTGCTCGCCATCGCCCGCCTGATCGGTGCCGCCGCCGCCATCGTGGGCCGCCGGACGGGCCTCGTCGCCCACGGCGAGGACACCCCGATGCTCTCGGTCGCCGGCGCCTCGGTCGCCGAGGTCCAGGAGCTGCTGGACACCGGCGCGTCCGACGACGTCGCCGTCGTCGCCGCCGTCAACGGCCCCCGTCGCCTGGTCGTGAGCGGGTCGCCCGCCGCGCTGCGCGCCTTCCGCGCCGCCGTCGAGGCGCGCTCCGCCCGCGAGGCCGCCGAGATCGAGGCCAAGTCCCGTGGTGGCCGCGCCTTCGCCCCCGTGCTCGAGCCCGTTCCCGTCGCGCTCGGCTTCCACCACCCCGCCCTGGCCCCCGCCGTCGCCCTGGTGCGCGAGTGGGCCCAGGAGTGCGGCCTGGACGCCGCCCTGGCCGAGCACCTCGCCCAGGCCATCTGCGTCGAGACCGTCGACTGGCCGCGCGAGCTCGCCGACGCCGTCGCGAGCACCACCGACTACGTCATCGACCTGGGCCCGGCGCAGCTGTCGGCCAACATGACCGGTCGCGCGCTGCGCGGTCGCGGCGTCACCGTCGTGCCCGCGGCCACCACCGCCGGTCGCGACCTGCTCTTCACCCCCGGCGCGCGGGTCACCCGCGCCGCCGACTGGTCGACCTTCGCCCCGCGCCTGGTCGACCGCGGCGACGGCGCCCCCGTCGTCGACACCGCCTTCACCCGCCTCACCGGCAAGTCCCCCGTGCTGCTCGCCGGCATGACGCCGACCACCGTCGACCCCGAGATCGTCGCCGCCGCCGCCAACCGCGGCCACTGGGCCGAGCTCGCCGGCGGCGGCCAGGTCACCGAGGAGATCTTCGCCGCCAACGTCGCGCGCCTGACCGACCTGCTCGACGAGGGCGCCACGGCGCAGTTCAACACCCTCTTCCTCGACCCCTACCTGTGGAAGATGCAGGTCGGCGGCCAGCGCCTCGTCCAGAAGGCCCGCCTCGCCGGCGCCCCCCTCGACGGCCTGGTCATCAGCGCCGGCATCCCCGAGACCGACGAGGCCGTGGCGATCATCGAGGACCTGCACGCGGCCGGCATCGGCTACGTCGTCTTCAAGCCCGGCACGGTCAAGCAGATCCGCCAGGTGCTGGCGATCGCCAAGGCCGTGGAGACCCCCGTCATCGCCCACATCGAGGGCGGTGTCGCCGGCGGTCACCACTCGTGGGAGGACCTCGACGAGCTGCTGCTCGCGACCTACCCCGACCTCCGCGCCACCGAGAATCTCGTCGTCTGCGTCGGCGGCGGCATCGGTACGCCGGACCGCGCGGTCGACTACCTGCGCGGCACCTGGGCCACCGCCCACGGCGAGGCCGCGATGCCGGTCGACGGCGTCCTGATCGGCACCGCCGCGATGGCCGCCAAGGAGGCCACCACCTCCGACGCCGTCAAGGAGCTGCTCGTCAGCACCCCCGGCCTCACCCCCGCCGACAACGGCGGCTGGGTGGGCGTCAACCAGGCCGCCGGCGACGTGACCTCGGGTCGCAGCCAGCTCGGCGCCGACATCCACGAGATCGACAACGCCGCCTCGCGCTGCGGTGCCCTGCTCGACCAGGTCGCCGGCGACGCCGAGGCCGCCCTCGCCCGCAAGGACGAGCTGGTCGCCGCCATGGCCGCGACCTGCAAGCCCTACTTCGGCGACGTCGCGGAGATGACCTACGAGCAGGTGCTGCGTCGCTACCTCGAGCTCGCCGGCCCGCGCGCCGCCGTCGTGGACGGCACCGCCTCGGGCAGCGGCGCGTGGCTCGACGTCACGCTGCGCACGCGCTTCGAGGAGCTGCTCGACCGGGCACTGGGCCGCGTCCACCCGGAGACCTCCGGCACCGTGGAGCGCCCCTACGCCGCCGACCTCCCCGCCACCGACCCCGCCGCCGCCCTCGACGCGCTGGTCGCGGCCCACCCCCAGGGCGTCTCCTGCGTGCTGCACCCCGCCGACGTGCACTTCTTCGTCGAGGTCTGCCGCCGCCCGGGCAAGCCGGTCACGTTCGTGCCGGTCATCGACGCCGACGTGCGCCGCTGGTGGCGCTCGGACTCGCTGTGGCAGGCCCACGACGCGGCGTACGACGCGGACCAGGTCATCGTGATCCCCGGTCCCGTGGCCGTCGCCGGCATCACCGTCAAGGACGAGCCGGTCGCCGACCTGCTCGACCGCTTCGAGGCGGCCGTGGTCGCCGACCTGACCGCCGAGGGCGCGCCCGTGACCCCGGCCGTCGCCCGCACCACCGTCGGCGCCGACGTCACCCTGCTCGACGCCGCCCGCACCTCGCGCGACGTCGTGTGGGCCGGCCGCGTGGTCGGCAACCCGCTGCACCGCCTCGAGGGCACCGCCGCCACGCTGGAGCCGGTCGGCGACGTCGCCACCAGCCGCCAGGCCGTGCTGCGCGTGCCGCTGCTGAACGGCGAGCTCGCGCTCGTCCTCGACCTGTCGGCCGTGCCCGCCGGTGGCCTCCCGGTCATCACCGAGGACGCCGTCACCACCGCCATGTCCGACCTGCTCGCCGTCACCGCCGGGGGCACCCTGCCCGAGGTCGTGGACGGCCCGGACGGGAGCACCGCCACCCTCACCGCCACCTGGTCGACCGACCTCGTCGCGGACCACGTCGGCGTCACCGACCCCGACCGCACCCGTCGCGGCGACGCCGTGGCCGACCCCCAGCAGGGCGCCGTCCCCGACACGCTCGTGGGCCTGGCCTGGCCGGCCGTCTTCGCCTGCATCGGCCCGGTCGAGGGCCTGCTCGACCTGGTCCACCTCGACCACCGCCTCGTGGTCACCGGCGACCTCGGCGGACTCGCCGACGGCACCGCGCTGACCCTCGCCGCCACGCGCGCCGGCGTCGTCGACGCCACCGCCGGCCGCGTGGTCACCGTCGACGTCGTCGTGAGCGACGGCGCCACCGAGGTCGCGACCCTGACCGAGCGCTTCATGGTCCGGGGCCGCACCGGCTCCGCCTCCCTGGCCGCTCCCGAGTCGGTGGTGGACCACGCCGAGGAGAAGCCCCGCGCCCGCCTCGACCGCTTCACCGTGACCGCGCCCCACTTCATGGGAGCCTTCGCGGCCGTCAGCGGTGACCACAACCCGCTGCACACCGACGTGCCCGCCGCCCGCCTCGCCGGGTTCGAGGGCCCGATCGTCCACGGCATGTGGACCTCCGCAGTCGCGCAGCGCGCCGCCGCCTCGGTCGGCGCCACGCACCACCCGCGCCAGCTGCGCTCCTGGCTGGCCCGCTGGGTCGCCCCGGTCCAGCCGGGCGCGACGGTGGAGATCACCGTCGAGCGCACCGGCGTCGTCGACGGCGACCTCGTCGTCGAGGTCAGCGCCAAGGCCGACGGCGAGCTGGCCATGGTGGCCGAGGCCGTCGTGGCGGCCCCGCGGACGGCGTACGCCTTCCCGGGCCAGGGCATCCAGAGCCAGGGCATGGGCCTCGACGCCCGCTCCCGCTCCACCGCCGCCCGCGAGGTCTGGGACCGCGCCGACCGCCACACCCGCGAGGCCCTCGGCTTCTCGATCCTGGCCGTCGTCCGCGACAACCCGACCGACCTGTGGGCCGACGGCGAGCTGCACCGCCACCCCGACGGCGTGCTCTTCCTGACCCAGTTCACCCAGGTCGCCATGGCGACCCTGGCGGTGGCCCAGGTCGCCGAGATGCGCGAGGCCGGCGTCTTCGTCGAGGGCGCGATCACCTGCGGGCACTCCGTGGGCGAGTACAACGCCCTCGCCGCGGTCACCGGCATCCTGCCCCTCGAGGCGCTGCTGGAGATCGTGTTCCGCCGCGGCATGGCGATGCACCACCTCGTCCCCCGCGACGCGCAGGGCCGCAGCAACTACCGCCTGGCCGCGATCCGCCCCTCGCAGATCCGGCTGGCCGACGACGACGTCGCCGACTTCGTGGCGCAGGTGGCCGCCGAGTCCGGCGAGTTCATCCAGATCGTCAACTACAACCTCAAGGGCTCGCAGTACGCCATCGCGGGCACGGTCCGCGGTCTCGAGGCCCTCGAGGAGGTCGTGGCCGAGCGCCGCGCCCGCTTCAACGGCAAGGCCGCGTTCATCCTGGTGCCGGGCATCGACGTGCCGTTCCACTCCTCGGAGCTGCACGCCGGCGTGGACGACTTCCGCGCCCGGCTCGACGACCTGCTGCCGGAGACCATCGACCCGTCGCTGCTGATCGGCCGTTACATCCCCAACCTGGTGCCGCGCCTGTTCAGCCTGGACAAGGCGTACGTCGAGGAGGTCGCCGCCTACGTCGACTCCCCGCTCCTCAAGCCCGCCCTGGCGGACTGGGACACCTGGTCGGCCGACCCGTCGCGCCTGGGCCGTGCCCTGCTGATCGAGCTGCTCGCCTGGCAGTTCGCCAGCCCGGTGCGCTGGATCGAGACCCAGGACCTGCTCTTCGCCGACCCGGCCGAGCAGACCCCGATGGGGGCGGGCCTCGGCATCGAGCAGTTCGTCGAGGTCGGCGTCGGCAACGCGCCGACGATCGCCAACCTGGCGGCGCAGACGACCAAGCTCGCCTCCTACACCGGTGTCGCGCCGCGGATCGTGAACTCCTCGCGTGACGCCGCCGTCGTGTTCGCCACCGACACCCCCGTGGTGGAGGACGAGGAGGAGTCGGTCGAGCCCGTCGAGGCCGCGGCCGCCCCCGCCGGTGACGCCCCCGCGGAGGCCAAGCCGCAGGCCGCCGCCGCTCCCACGGCGGCCGCCGGGGCCGAGCGTCCCGCCGACCTGACCTACGACGCGGCTGCCGCCACCACCACCCTGGCCGCGCTGCGCACCAAGGTGCGCGTCGACCAGATCGGCTCCGCCGACACCATCGAGGCGCTCTGCGACGGCGTCTCCTCGCGTCGCAACCAGCTCCTCGTCGACCTCGGCGCCGAGCTGGGCCTGGGCGCCATCGACGGCGCCGCCGAGGCGGCCTGGACCGCCCTGGGCGGGACCGTCACCAAGCTGGCGCGCTCCTACTCGCCCTTCGGCCCGGTGCTGACCGAGGCCGTCAGCGAGCAGCTGCGCAAGTTCGCCGGCTCGGTCGGCGCCAAGCCCGCCGCGATCACCGACCGCGTCAAGGACACCTGGCAGCTCGGCCCCGGCTGGGTCAGCCACGTGCAGTCCGCGCTCGCCCTGGGCCTGCGTGACGGCTCCTCGACCCGCGGCGGCTCGCTCGGCTTCGACGTCGACACCTCCGACCTGGCCTCGGTCGTCGACCACGCCGTGCAGCAGGTCGCCTCCGCCCACGGCGTCACGGTGGGCCTGCCCGCCGCCGGCGGCGGCGAGGGCGCGACCGTCGACGCGGCCGCGCTCGGCGAGATCACCGCGTCGATCACCGGCCCCGACGGGGTGCTCGCCACCACGGCGCGGCACCTGCTCGGCAAGCTCGGCCTGGCCGACGAGGGCACGCCTGCGGAGTCCGACGACCTCGACGCCGAGCTCGTGCAGCTCGTCGAGGCCGAGCTCGGCGCCGACTGGGCCAAGAAGGTCTCCCCGTCCTTCGACGCCAAGCGCGCCGTGCTGCTGGACGACCGCTGGGCCTCGGTCCGCGAGGACCTCGCCCGGATCTGGACCGGTGACGACGCCGTGCGCACGCGCAGCTTCGCCGGCCTCGACCAGGCTGCCCTCGCGCAGGCGCAGTGGTGGCTGGACCGCGCCCGTCGCGAGCAGCGCACCGACCTGGTCGACTTCTACGAGGGCGCCCTCACCGGCTCCGACACCGCGGCCGACTGGTCCGACGACGTCGCCGTCGTCACCGGCGCCGCCCCCGGCTCCATCGCCGGCGCGGTCGTCGGCGACCTGCTCCGCGGCGGGGCCACGGTCGTGGCCACCACCTCGCGGCTCTCGCCCGAGCGGCTCGCCTTCTTCAAGCAGCTCTACCGCGACCACGCCTCCGCCGGCGCGGCGCTGTGGGTGCTGCCGGCCAACCTCGCGTCGTACGCCGACGTGGACGCGTTGGTCGAGTGGATCTCCTCCCCCGTGGTGGAGGAGGCCGGCGGGCAGCGCACCGAGCTGCGGCCGGGCCTCGCGCCGACCCTGGTCTTCCCCTTCGCCGCCCCGTCGGTGCAGGGCACGGCCGCCGACGCCGGCCCCCGCGCCGAGGTCGAGTTCCGCGTCCTCGTGTGGGGCGTGGAGCGCCTGGTCACCGGCCTGGCCGCCCAGGGTGCCGACCACCGGATCGGTCGCCGGGTGCACGTCGTGCTCCCCGGCTCGCCCAACCGCGGCCGCTTCGGCGGTGACGGGGCGTACGGCGAGGCCAAGGCCGCGTTCGACGCCTTCGTGCAGCGCTGGCACGCCGAGTCCGACTGGGCCGCGCGCGTCTCCTTCGCCCACGCCCACATCGGGTGGGTCCGGGGCACCGGCCTGATGGGCGGCAACGACCCGCTGGTCGGCGCCGTCGAGGCCGCCGGCGTACGCACCTGGGCGCCCGAGGAGATGGCCGCCGAGCTGCTCGCGCTCTGCACCGACTCCGCTCGCGAGGAGGCCGCGACCACCCCGGTGGTCACCGACCTCACCGGCGGCCTGGGCGAGGCCGACCTCGACCTCGCCGCCCTGGCCCGCCAGGCCCGCGAGCAGGCCCGGGCCGCGGCCGACGCCGACGAGGCCGGGACCGAGACCGTCCCCGCGCTCACCCACCCCGCCGGCTGGGGCACCGCGCAGCCGACGATGGACTGGACGAGCATCGACGCCCGCCCGGAGGACCTCGTGGTCATCGTGGGCGCCGGCGAGGTCGGCCCGGTCGGCTCGCACCGCACCCGCTTCGAGCTCGAGGTGGAGGACTCCCTGTCCCCCGCCGGCGTGCTCGAGCTGGCGTGGACCACCGGCAAGATCGTGTGGGAGACCCAGCCGCAGGCCGGCTGGCACGACGCCGCGTCCGGTGACCCGCTCACCGAGGCCGAGGTCGTGGAGCGCTTCCGCGAGCAGATCGAGGCCGGGGTCGGCATCCGCCGCTACCGCGACGACGGCCAGATGCTCGACAACACCGCGCCGCTGATGGTCTCGGTGTTCCTCGAGCAGGACACCTCCTTCGTGGTCCGCACCCGCGACGAGGCCGACGCCTTCGTGGCGGCCGACCCGGCCCGCACCCGCCTGACCACCACCGAGGACGGCGACTGGCTGGTCACCCGGCTGGCCGGCAGCGAGATGCGCGTCCCGCGCCGCTTCAAGCTGACCCGCTTCGTCGGCGGCCAGGTGCCCGACGGGTTCGACCCCGCCGTGTGGGGCCTCGGCTCCATGGTGGAGTCCGCCGACCGGCTGGCCGCCTGGAACCTCGTGGCCACCGTCGACGCCTTCGTCTCCAGCGGCGTCACGCCCGCCGAGCTGCTGCGCTGGGTGCACCCCACGCAGTTCGCCAACACCCAGGGCACCGGCATCGGCGGCATGCAGTCCACCCGGAAGATGTACGTCGACGCGTTGCTCGGCGAGCAGCCGCCCAACGACGTCCTCCAGGAGGCGCTGCCCAACGTCGTGGCCGCGCACACCGTGCAGTCCTACCTCGGCGGCTACGGCGCGATGGTCCACCCCGTCGCCGCCTGCGCCACCGCGGCCGTCTCGGTCGAGGAGGCCGTGGACAAGATCAAGCTGGGCAAGGCCAGCGTGGTCGTGGCCGGCGGGTTCGACGACCTCGGCATCGAGGGCATCCTCGGCTTCGGCAACATGAGCGCCACCGCCGACACCGCCCAGATGCTCGGCAAGGGCATCGACGAGCGCTACGTCTCGCGTCCCAACGACCGCCGTCGCGGCGGGTTCGTGGAGGGCCAGGGCGGCGGCACCGCCGTGCTCGCCCGCGGTGACGTGGCGGCCGAGCTCGGCCTCCCGGTCCTCGGGGTCGTGGCGTACGCCGGCTCGTTCGCCGACGGCATCCACACCTCGATCCCGGCCCCCGGCATCGGCGCCCTCGGCGCGGGCGTCGGCGGGGCGAGCTCGCCGCTCGCGAAGGGCCTGCGCAGCGTGGGTCTCGGCGCGGACGACCTGGCCGTGGTCTACAAGCACGACACCTCGACCGCCGCCAACGACCCCAACGAGTCGCAGTTGCACGAGAAGCTGGCCGCGGCCCTGGGCCGCACCGATGGCGCGCCGCTCTACGTCGTCAGCCAGAAGTCGCTTACCGGCCACTCCAAGGGCGGCGCCGCGGCGTTCCAGCTCAACGGCCTGTGCCAGACGCTGGCCGCCGGCACCGTCGCGCCGAACCGGGCGCTGGACTGCGTCGACGAGCAGCTCGCCGAGAACGCGCACCTGGTGTGGCTGCGGCAGGCGCTCGAGACCGGTCCGCTCAAGGCCGGTGTCCTCACCAGCCTGGGCTTCGGCCACGTCTCGGCGATGATCGTGGTGGCGCACCCCGGTGCGTTCGTCGCGGCCCTCCCGGAGTCGCAGCGTGACGCCTGGGTCGAGCGGGCCACCGCCCGGCTCGTCGCCGGCGAGGCCCGTCGCCTGGACGCCATGCACGGTGGCGCGCCGCTGTTCGAGAAGGCCGAGAAGCGCCGCTTCGCCGACGCCGACCTCGCGGCCACCAAGGCCGACGAGAGCGCCATGCTCGTCGACCCGGAGGCACGGCTGGGCGAGGACGGGGTGTATGCCCGAGCCGCTCGCTGACCAGGGCGCGCCCGACTTCGAGCGGGCGGCGGGGGTGGGCGTCGACGTCGTCGGCGTGACCGCCTTCGCCGCCCAGCTCGACGAGCCGGGGACCCGGTTCGCCCGGGTCTTCACGCCCGGCGAGCGGCGTACGGCACGGGGCGGCGGCCGCTCCGCCGCCGGCGAGGCGCAGAGCCTGGCCGCCCGGTGGGCGGCGAAGGAGGCGGTGATCAAGGCGTGGTCGAGCACCCGGTACGGCGCCCCCGAGGTCATCGACCCGGCCGCCGTCGACCTCCGCGAGATCGAGGTCGTCACCGACGCGTGGGGCCGCCCTGCCGTACGCCTGCACGGCGCGATCGCCGACGCGCTGCAGGGCCGCGAGGTCCTGCTCTCGCTCTCCCACGACCCCGACGCCGACGTGGCGATCGCGTTCGTGGTGCTCCAGGAGGCCTGAGCCTGTCGTCCGGGCGGTCGGGGGGCCGCCCGGACGGGGGCTGCGGTCGTCGGGGAGTCCGCTCGGTGCGAGTCCGGGTGGTCGAGGAGGTCGCTCTGCGGCGAGTCCGGGTGGTCGAGGAGGTCGCTCTGCGGCGGGTCTGGGTGGTCGAGGAGGTCGCCCTGCGACCGTCACGAGACCCTCGTCCACAGGTCACACGAACGCCCTCGACCCTGTCAGACCCCACGGCTAGAATCGAACACATGTTCGACACCATCGTTCCCGAGGCGCCTCCCCTCACGGCCGCCGACCTCGGCCGCACGCTGGAGCAGCTCAGCCGCCTCGACGGCGCCGGCGGGACCGAGGCCGACCACGTCGGGCTGATCACCTCCCTGGAGCGCCTCAAGGGCGCGGTGGCCGCTGCCCAGGCCCGGGTCACCGACACCCTCGCCCGCGCCCGCACCGCCCGCGAAGCGGCCCAGGGCGTTCCCGTCTCCCAGCGCGGCCGTGGACTGGCCGCCGAGGTCGCCCTGGCCCGACGCAGCAGCCCCCACCGCGGCTCGCGCGACCTCGGCCTGGCCCGGGCGCTGGTCCGGGAGATGCCCCGCACCCTCGACCTCCTCACCCGTGGCGAGATCACCGAGTGGCGGGCCACGGTGGTGGTGCGCGAGACCGCGTTCCTCTCGACCGAGCACCGCGGCCAGGTCGACACCGAGCTCGCCGACCGGCTGCCCTCCCTCGGCGATCGC
>NZ_LMRF01000001.1:669103-669168 GCF_001424755.1 Marmoricola sp. Leaf446 | reverse complement strand
CGCCGGGTCCGCCATCCGACGCACCCGCGGCGCACGCGCCGACCGCCACGTCAGCCTCCGCCCGG
>NZ_LMRF01000001.1:668817-668959 GCF_001424755.1 Marmoricola sp. Leaf446 | reverse complement strand
GTCATGGCCGACACGCTCGTCGAGCGCCTCACCGGCCGGGAGCGCGCCACCGACGTCGACGTCCAGGTCCACCTCGTGATGACCGACAGCACCCTGATCACCGACGACCCCACACCCGCCGAGGTCCTCGGCCACGGACCCA
>NZ_LMRF01000001.1:640632-668778 GCF_001424755.1 Marmoricola sp. Leaf446 | reverse complement strand
GCGGCGCCTGTTCACCCGACCCGGCACCGGCGACCTCGTCGCCACCGACTCCCGCCGCCGCACCTTCACCGGCGAGCTCCGCGAGCTCCTCGTCGTGCGCGACCAGGTCTGCCGCACCCCCTGGTGCGACGCCCCCGTCCGCCACGCCGACCACGTCACTCCCGCAGCCGACGGCGGCCCGACCTCCCTGGCCAACGGGCAGGGACTGTGCGAGTCCTGCAACTACGCCAAGCAGGCACCCGGCTGGCAGTGCCACCCCCTGCCCGGCGACCGCCACCAGGTGCTGGTCACCACCCCGACCGGACACACCCACGTCTCCACCGCGCCCGACCCACCGCGACCACCTCACTCGGGTGCGGGCGTCGCGCCGGAGTCCTGGACGACCGGACCACCGTCCTCGGATGCTGCGGGCCGGTCCCCCGGTGGCGTGAAGGCGGCGATCGCGTCGGCGTCACTGTTGGCGGAGCGGAGGTACTCCTCGGCCCACGACCGGCGGTGCGGATAGGTCGAGCCGGCAACGACGGCCTCCACCGCAGCGTCCACGTCGACGTCGGTGTGCCGCAGCGACACGGCGCCGTGGTGCAGCAACGCCCAGCTCCCACCCGCCCGGCCGTACGGCATCCCGATGCTGCCGGCGTTGACCACCAGGCGTCGGTCGACGAGCCGGACGAACGGCATGTGGGTGTGGCCGCAGACGACCGTCCGGTGGTGCGCGGGCAGACCCGTGAAGGCGGCTCGCCACCGTCCCAGGGGCGAATCCACGAGCACGATCTCGTCGTCACGGCGCGGGCTCCCGTGGCAGAAGACCACCGCACCGAACCCGTCGACCTCGAGGACCAGGGGGTGGGGCAGACCAGCAAGGAGACGGGTCTGGTCCTCGGTCAGCTGCGCAGCGGCCCACGGGGTGACGTCGTCGGGCACGTCGACGTCCTCACCGCGGCGGAGCGCGACGAGCTCCCGGTCCGCGTTGCCGCGCACCAGGCGCAGCCGGTCACCCCCGGCCGCCAGGCGGTCGAGGACCTCGCGCGGTTGCGGACCCGAGGCGTGGTCGCCGGTGACCACGACGAGGTCGGCTGCGCGCACGTCGGGTTCGGCGAGCACCGCCTCGAGGACCGGGAGCACGCCGTGGACGTCCGAGAGCACCGCGACCGCACCCACCACCCGGCCATCATCACAGGCCGCGGATGCACGGACCCCCGGACAACGTGGACGCGACGTGGAGGGCCTCAGCCGATCGGCTCGTCGCGTCCCGGGGGACCCTCCACGTTGACCGTCGGGACACCGCCACCCACGCGGGCGATCACGGCGAGCGACGGCTCGCGCGAGGGGTTCGACTCGCGGTGGACGGTCCAGGCGGGGACGTGCACGAAGTCGCCCGGGCCGGCATCGAGGTAGCCCTCGTGGCCGTCGAACTCCAGCCGCAGCACCCCGCGCACGACGTACAGGCTGGACTCGTTGCGCTCGTGGTGGTGCCACCCGGAGACCGCACCGGGGTCGGTCACCACCTGACCGGCCCACAGCAACGGCAGCTCGAAGGCCCGCGCGCGGGTCATGCCCGTGGTCGGGTCGGCGGCGACCAGGTCGTCCGGCGTGAGCACCCGGACCGGCCGGGGCAGCTCAGGACCCACCTCGGGGCTCATGTCGCGAGGGTGCGGACCTCGCGGGTCACGCTGTCGCCCAACCGCTCCAGGAACACGATCTCGCCGAACTCCAGGGGCAGCCAGTCGTCGGCCTCCTCGGTGAGCGGCTCGGAGGCGAAGATGACCGAGGTCGCCTCCTCCTCGCCGCAGTCGTCGAAGCCGTACGTCGCGTCGTCGTGGGTGAAGTCGCGACCCATCAGGTAGTACATCGGCTCCAGCAGCATCGACAGCGCGTAGTCGTCGGTACCCGGGCCGGACTTCCGCAGCTCGCGCCAGTCACCTTCCGGCTGCGGCTCGCCGTGGTGCCCCGTGCCGCAGTTGACGCCGATGACACGCCCCGGGGAGACCAGGGCCATCTTCAGCTTGGCCAGCCCGGGGAGGTCCAGCGCCTTCATCGCCGCGACGATGAGCTCCAGCACCCGCTCGAAGCCCCGCTGGACGTCGTCGTTGCCGTCGCCCTCCAGCACCGAGAGCAGCAGCACGTAGAGGAACTCGGTGTCGGTGGTGCCGGTCATCTGCTCGAGGAACTCGTCCTTGCAGTGCTGCAGCAGCTCGCGCTGCAGCACCTTCCAGTGCGGCAGGTCGCCGTTCTGCGCGACGATCCACGGCGTGCCGGTGTAGCAGAACGGGTGGCAGTTCTCGTCGGCCAGCACCGCGCCCGCGTCGTACGCCGCGGCCCGCACGTGGGCGAGCAGCGTGCTGACCTGCAGGTGCGGCACGATCCCCTCGACGTTGTCGTCGTAGAAGGCGGCCATGGGCCGCCGGTAGATCAGGGGCACGTCGGGCTTGAGCAGGGACTCGCTCCAGATCCCGAACCCCCACCCGGCCAGCTGCAGCTGGGGATGCCGCTCGGGGTCCAGGGTCTGGTTGACCAGGCTGTTGCGCGGGGTGAGCAGGAGGTCCTCGAGCGGGAGCTCGGGGCCGAGGTAGGCGAGGACGCGGCACATGCGCTGCAGGCTACGGCCCGCACGCCTCAGGAGGCGACGTACCGCTCGATCGCCTCCACGATCTCGGGCCGCAACCGGGCCGCGGGGATGACCGCGTCCACGGACCCGACCTCGACGGCCCGGTGGATGTCGTGGATGCCGTCGAACTCGGCAGCGACCTCGCTGATCTTCTCGGCCCGTACGGCGGTCCGCAGCTGGGCCCGCTCGACCTGGAGCCCGATCCGCTCGGCGCCGCGCGCCGCGGCGATCCGCTCGTCCAGCGCCTTGACGGCCGGCGTGGCCGCGGTGCGCTTCTCCACCTCGCCGGTGAACACCACCGCCGCGGCGGGGGCGCCGCCGATGACCGAGGCGAACGAGCCCTCGACGGCGAGCACCGTCATGGCCGGGTTGAGCGCCTTGGAGAACACCACGAACGCGCCGCCGTGGTAGCGGGAGATGACGCAGAAGACGATCGGGCCGCGGAAGTTGACGATCGCGCGGCCGATCTCGGCGCCGTACTCCAGCTGCAGGTTGCGCATCGACTCCGGCGAGCCGTCGAAGCCCGAGAGGTTCGCGAGCACGACCAGCGGTCGGTTGCCGCTGGCGGAGTTGATGGCGCGGGCCGCCTTCTTCGACGACTTCGGGAACAGCGTGCCGGAGGTGTAGGTGCTGGGGCCGTCGGTGGGCGGGAAGCCGGAGCGGCGCACGGACTGGCTCTCGATGCCCAGCAGGCACACCGGGTAGCCGCCCACGTGGGCGTCCTGGACGACGGCGGTGTCGGCGTCGGCCATGCCGGCCCACCGCTCGAGCACGTCGTGGTCCTGGTCGGCGACGGCCCGCATGACGGTGCGGATGTCGAAGGGCTTCTTGCGGTCCGGGTTGGCCGTGGCCGAGAAGATCTCGCCGACCGTGCTGAAGTCGCTGCCCTCGACCTCGTGCGGGAACGAGGAGATGTCGCGGTCGACCGGGTCCCCCGAGTCCGTACGCCGCGGCCCGGACTCGCCCGGCGCGACGTAGGTGTGCTCGTAGTGGGCCATCAGCACGCCGAACGCGCCGGCCAGGTCGGGCGCCCAGTACTGCGCCTGGCCGTTGGGGCCCATCACGCGGTCGTAGCCGCCGATGCCGTAGTTGTCCTCGGCCGAGACGCCGCCGGAGAAGTCCAGCGACTGCTTGCCGGTGAGCACCATCGCGCTCTCGGGCGTCATCACCAGGATGCCCTTGGTGTGCATCAACATCGTGGCCTCGGCGTTCCAGTAGGGCTGGGCGCCGACGTTGATGCCCGCGACCACGACGTTGATCTCGCCGCCGTCCTGGGTGAACTCCACGATCCGGCGCAGCGCCTTGGCCACCCAGTCCATGTTCTCGGTGCCGGAGTCCATCGAGATGCGCGCGCCCGCGGAGAGGGCGAACCACTCCACCGGCACCTGCATCTCCTCGGCCAGGTCGAGGGCGGCGATGACGCGCAGGCACTCCTGCTCGGCCACCGAGCCGAGCGACTTGGTGGGGTCGCCGCACAGCACGACGCGGGTGACGCCGTCGGGGTGCAGCGGCGTCGGGGTCCGCACGACGGCGGCGAGGATGCCGGACTCGTTGAGGCCGTAGGGCCGGTCGACCGGCACGAGCCGGCCGGTCTCGTCGAGGTCGTGCTCCACGAGCGAGCCGCCGGGGCCGGCGAGGACCCCGCTGAGCTCGTAGGGGTAGACGAGCCCCCGACGCCGCGAGCGCACCACCTTGGAGGTGTAGTCGTCCAGCGGCTGCAGCAGCTCGGTGGGCGGCTCCTCCACGGTGGAGGTGACGCCGGAGCCGGGGCGGGCGCTGAAGCGGACCGCCATCGGCACGGGGTCGGCGCCGGGCACGGCCAGGCGGCCCTGGGCCACGACCTCCTCGACGCCGGCGCCGTCGGTCAG
Source organism: Marmoricola sp. Leaf446 (assembly GCF_001424755.1). Taxonomy (GTDB): domain Bacteria; phylum Actinomycetota; class Actinomycetes; order Propionibacteriales; family Nocardioidaceae; genus Marmoricola. The sequence continues at coordinate 664,305 of NZ_LMRF01000001.1, read as the reverse complement.
CGGGCTGATCTTGGCCCCGAGCGCGCCCAGCGCGTCGAGGTCGAGGTCGACCACGGGCCACACGTGCACCCAGACGTGGTTGAGGTCGAGCCTGGCGCCGCCGCGGCCCCGGGCCACGCGCTCGCGCCGGATCGACTCCAGGCAGCTCTCCACCGCGCGCTCGGCGTGGGGCAGCCCGGTGATGGTGCCGTCGTCGTCGCGCACGACGGACATCTGGCGCACCTGCGCGAGGGCCACCAGCCGTCGGTCGGAGGGGTTCTCCCGGGCGACGCACTCGTAGAGCAGCACGTCCTCGGGCGCCTCGATGCGGGTGACGTGGAAGTTGCGCAGCCGCCACAGGTCCAGGCGGCGCCCGACCATCGGGTGCACGCCGCGGGTGAGGTCGTCCTCGACGACGCCGGCGCCGGCAGCGGCGGAGCCGTCCTCGACGTCGGTGGCAGGACGGAACGTGTAATAGCCGACCCGGCGGTCGCCGCCGCCGGAGCAGACGGCCACGCAGACCCGGCGTACGTCCTGGGTCAGCGGCAGCGCGTCGAACAGCGCGCGCAGCTGCTCGCTCGCCTCGTCGACCGAGGCGGGGGCGTCGGGCCAGGACAGGTAGAGGTCGACGACCGCGTCCTCGCCCGCCCGGTCGGCGAGGTGGGAGGACACCGCGGTGACGAGCTCGGAGCCGTCGACCAGCTCGGCCACCGAGCCGAGCGAGGAGACCAGCCGGGTCGGACGGTCGTCGACGGAGTAGCCGGCCACCACCACGGGCCGCGGCACGTCGATCGAGCGCACGTCGTGCAGGTCGTACTCCCGGTAGTGCCGGCGGGCCAGCACCTCGAGCATCGGCTCGCGCTCGGGCACGCCGTGCTCGAGGCGGTCGCACAGGAACCCGACGGTCTGCTCGGGGATCGAGGCCAGCGCCTCGATGCGACGGGCGCGGTCGGGCGCGTCGGCGGACGCGGCGAGCGCCTCCACCTCGTCGCGCATCCCCAGCAGCACGCCGCTCCGCTCGGCGTCCACGGCCGGCTGGTCGAACCAGCGGAACCGGACGCTGCGGGCGAGGTCGCCCACCGCGGGGTAGCGCGCTTGCGGGACGCGACCCAGCCGCTCCAGCACCTCGCGCGACCGGGCGGCGAGGTCGCCGACCGGCGGCGCCTCGCGGCTCCACGCGCCGAGCAGGGCCCCGACGAGCGCGACCTCGGGGGTGGTGCGCTGCTGGGCCAGGAAGATCCGGAAGACCGCGGCCTCGAGCTCGGGGGTGCGGTCGAGCGAGGCCAGTCCGTAGTGGCGCAGCACCCGCTGCAGGCGCTCGCGGAACTGCTCTGGGAGGCCGCCGCGGTCGGCGTCGAGGCTGAGCAGGTAGGTGTGGAAGTGCTCGCGCGAGGAGTGCACGCGCAGCGCGGTGTGCCGGTCCTCGTCGGCCGGGCGGTTGCGGCTCAGCTCGGCGAGGTCGACGAAGGTCTCGAGCAGCGTCACCTCGTCGGCCAGCACCGAGCCGTCGTCGGGCTCGGCGAGGTCGCGGACGGTGAGGTACTCCGAGAGCGCGGCGTCCTGGTCCTCCGGCGGCACGTCGTAGCCGAGCACGACGGCGCTGAGGGCAGCGCGGGCGCGCTCGCGCTGGGTGGCCGGGTCGACGCCCGCGTCGGCGGGCAGGTCGATGCCGGGTCCGGCGTCGGCGACCTCCTCGGTGCCCTCCCCCAGCTGCTCGAGCTTGATCAGTGCGGCGCCGGTCTCGACCTGGCTGCCCGTGATGACGTGCAGCTCCTTGACCCGGGCGGGGAAGGGCGCGTGCAGCGCGGTCTCCATCTTCATCGACTCGAGCACGACGACGGTGGCGCCCGCCTCGACCTCGTCGCCGACGGCGACCGGGGTGGCCACGACCAGGGCCGGCGCGGGCGAGCGCAGCACGCCGCCCTCGTCGCGGCTGACGCGGTGGGCCACGCCGTCGACCTCGACGAGCGTGGTGGGGCCGTGGGTGGCGGTGACGACGTGGTAGCGCCGGCCGCCGACGGTGAGCCGGCGGCGTACGTCGTCGACGTGGGCCAGCTGCACGTCCACGGTCTGCGAGGTCGCCCCAGAGGCGACGCCGACGCGGAACCGGCCGGGACCGGTGTTGATGGTGGAGACCTGGTAGGGCACGCCACGGAGCTTGAGCTCGACGGGACGACCGACCTCGTGGGCGGCCGACGGCCGGCCGCCGTGGGCGGTCTCGATGAGGCGGGCGGTCTCCAGGCGCACGCGCTCGAGGTAGGCCTCGATGCCGGCGGCGACCACCGCGACGCCCGCGTGGGCGTGCGAGGCCAGCCGGCCCTCGGCGCGGACGCGGTCGATCCAGCCGGTGTCGGCCCACGGGAGGCCGTGCTCGGGGTCGCCGCTGACGACCTCGGGCTGGGCCAGCAGGTCGAGCACGAAGCTCTTGTTGCAGGCGCCGCCCTCGATCACCACGGTGGTCGAGGTCATCGCGCGCCGCAGCCGGGCGAGCGCCTCGTCACGGGTGGGGGCGTAGGCGATGATCTTGGCGATCATCGAGTCGAAGTCGGGCGGGATGGTGTCGCCCTCGGCGACGCCGGTGTCGACCCGGATGCCCGGGCCCGACGGGAGCTCGAGGTGCTCGATCCGGCCGGGGGCGGGCGCGAAGTCGCGGTCGGGGTCCTCGGCGTTCAGCCGGGCCTCGACGGCGTGCCCGACCTCGGCGGGCTTCTCGCCCTCCAGCCGGCCGCCCTGCGCGACGTGGAGCTGGGCGCGCACCAGGTCGATGCCGGTGGTGGCCTCGGTGATCGAGTGCTCGACCTGGAGACGGGTGTTGACCTCGAGGAACGCGAAGGTCTGCTCGCCGGGGTGGTAGAGGAACTCCACGGTCCCGGCGCCGACGTAGCCCACGGCCAGCGCGAGCTGCTCCGCGGCGGTCTTGAGCTCCTCGACCTGCGCGGGTGACAGCAGCGGCGAGGCCGACTCCTCGATCACCTTCTGGTTGCGGCGCTGGATCGAGCAGTCGCGCACGCCGAGCGCCCAGGCGGTGCCGTGGCTGTCGGCGATCAGCTGGACCTCGACGTGCCGGGCGCCGGTGACCAGGCGCTCCAGGAACACCGTGCCGTTGCCGAAGGCGCGCAGCGCCTCGTCGCTCGTGCGCTGGTAGGCGTCCTCGAGGTCGGCGGCCGAGGCGACCATCCGGATGCCGCGTCCGCCGCCGCCGGCGGTGGCCTTGAGCATCAGCGGGTAGCCGACCTGCTCGGCGGCCACGAGGGCGTCCTCGAGGGTGTCCACGGCGCCGCGGCTCCACGGGGCGACCGGGACCCCGACCTGCTCGGCGATCAGCTTGGAGCCGATCTTGTCGCCCAGGCGACGCATCGCCTCGGCGCTGGGGCCGACGAACGTGACGCCGTGCTTGTCGCACAGGTCGACGAAGGCGGGGTCCTCGGCCACGAAGCCCCAGCCGGGCCAGATGGCGTCGGCCCCGGTCTCGAGCAGGGCGCGCTCGAGGACCGCGAGGTCGACGTAGGGCCGTTGGCTCGCCGGCCCGAGGTCGTGGGCGAGGTCGGCCTCGCGCACGAACATCGCGTTCGCCTCCCCCGTGGTGTGCAGGGCCACCGTCTGGAGGTGGTCGTCGGGGTGACGGGCGGCGTTGAGCTCGCGCACGGCGTGCAGCAGCCGCATGGCGGACTCGCCGCGGTTGACGATCGCGATGCGACGGAAAGACACGAAGGACCCCTCGGGTTGGACGCTGGGAATGCGAGGCTGGTCTCGCATTGGAACCACCGTCCCACGACTTCGGGGTTACGGGCCAGTCACATCCGTCGGCGCGCCGCCTCGGCCTCGGCGGCCAGCAGGTAGTGGGTGAGCATCGACTTCAGCTGCACCACGGCGTCGGGGTGGGACTGGCCGTCGCGGATGGAGAAGTTCAGCATCGAGTAGGTCACGTGCACGATCACCTCGGCCAGCGTCTGCCGGTAGACCGGCTCGGAGCCAGGGGTGAGCGGCGCCAGGATGCGGGTGACCTGCGAGGCGAGCTGGCGCTCGTGGCCGGCGGCGATGGCGCGGGTCGGCGGCGTGGCCTGCATCGCCAGCCACACGGCGCGGCGCGAGGGGTCGGTGCGCCACAGCGTCGCGAGGTGGTCGAGCAGCTTCTCGAGCAGCTGGGCCCAGTCGAGCGTGGGGATCTCGGAGCCGAAGTCCTCCAGCGCCTTCTCCACGTTGGCGGTGTCGAGCCGGTCGAGCTCGCAGATGATGGCGTACTTGTTGCCGAAGAACTGGTAGAGCGAGCCGATCGGCACCCCGGCCCGCAGCGCCACCTGCTCGGAGGTGAACGCCTCGAAGCCCACCTCGACGAGCAGCGCCCGGGCTGCGCGCAGGATGTCGTCGAAACGTCGCCGGCTGCGCTCCTGCGAGGGCCGGCGGCGCGGGAGGAACTCCGCGGGGTCAGCCGTCTGCATGCTCATGGCGGCAGCGTACGCGAGGGTAGCCTCCGGTATCGGCTCCTCCGTGGGCCCGTCTCAGCCGCCGAACCGGAACCAGTCGGACTTCAGCCCGAACCGGCTGCGGAAGGTCGACCCGCTGAGCGTGACGTCGGACTTCGTGCCGTCGAGCACCACCGACAGCACCCGGCCGCCCTGGTCGCCGTTCCCGTCGCGCTGGGCGACCCGGACCGCCCGCAGCGTGCCCAACGCGGGGTAGCTCGACTGCACCCGGGCGCGCGTGAGGGTGGTGCGCCAGGTGTGGTTGGGGTTGCTCGCCGTAGCGTCGTAGCGGTCGGCCCTGGCCACGAGGTAGGGCCGGCTCCCCGCCCTGGTCCAGCCGCCGCTGCTGGAGGAGAACTGCGTGAAGGCGGGCGCACCGTCGTAGGTCCGGACCTGGCGGGCGGTGGCGCGCACGGCCGCGTCGGCCGAGGGGTGCTCGGCCGCGACGCCGCCGTAGACCTGGCACGAGGTGGTGTCGCAGGTGTGCCAGGCGCGGCCCGCGTTGGCGGCACGCTCGAAGGCGGCGTACGTGCGCGCCGCGACGGCCTGCGACTGCACCGCGGCCGGCTCCCACGACGCCGGCATCTCGCGTGCCACGACGCCGCGCACGAAGTCGTCGACACCCACGACGTTGACCGTGGTGCGCTGCACGTAGCGCAGCGCCCCGCGGTAGGGCCGGTCGACCGAGCCGAGGCGCAGCGTGGTGGGCGCGGCGTCGCGGTAGAACGCGGCCGCCCCGGTCATCGGCACCGAGCCCGGCTGGTGGGTGCGCCACGCGCCGCCGGCGAAGAACTCCAGCACGTTGCGGTCACCGGAGGTGCGCAGCCGCCAGGTGGAGGGTCGCAGCGAGCCGACGGTCGTCGGGAGGGTGTAAGACGGACCGCCGACCTGGCGCAGCCGCAGGCCCGACGCGGGGACCACCGAGAGCATGCCGTCGGTGTCGGCGCTGATCCGCACCCAGAAGTTGCCCCGGACCGTGCCCGCCGCGGTGCCCGGGTAGTAGAACGCCATGATCTGCGCCTGCGTGAGCCCCGCCTGGGCCGCGCCGCGGGCGCCGTACTGCGACATGCCGTGGCCGTGCCCGTAGCCGTGACCGGTCAGCCGCAGCACCCCGTCCGAGGGCACGGCGTACGACGCGTCGGCGGCGGCCGGCGACACCGAGCCGGCCGTCACCGCAGCGGCGGCGACGAGCAGCGCGAGGGTGGTGCGGACGGCGCCGAGCACGCCGGGGGTGCGGGACATCTGTGACCTCAGTGACCGGTGGGGTGGAAGTGAACCGGTCCCGAGTATGTGCTCGCGAAGAATGCACCGAAAGGCATTTCGGGGAATTCCTGCTAATGCCCCCTGAATTACAACGGCGTGATTATCGCTGCATTCAGTCGAGCGGCGAGTGGTGCATCCGGCGCGCCGCCTCGGCGATCGACCCGCTCATCGAGGGGTAGACCGTGAAGACGTGGGCCAGCTGGTCGACGGTGAGCGACTCGGCCACCGCGATCGAGATCGGGTGGATCAGCTCGCTGGCGCGGGGGCCCACGACGACCCCGCCGATGACGGCCCCGGTGCCGGGGCGGGCGAAGAGCTTCACGAAGCCGTCGCGCACGCCCTGCATCTTGGCCCGGGCGTTGCCGGCCAGCTCCAGGCGCACCGTCTCGGCCGGGACCTCGCCGGCGTCGACCGCGCGCTGGGAGCAGCCCACGGTGGCGATCTCGGGCGCGGTGAAGACGTTGGAGGAGACCTGGCCGAGGTCGAGCGGGGTCACCGCGTCGCCGAGGAAGTGCCACATCGCGATCCGGCCCTGCATCGCGGCGACGCTGGCGAGCATCAGCACGCCGGTGCAGTCGCCCGCGGCGTACACCCCCCGCGCGGAGGTGCGCGAGACGCGGTCGACCTTGACGAACCCGCCGTCGTCCAGCGCGACGCCCGCCTCCTCCAGGCCCAGGTCCCGGGTCTTGGGCACCGAGCCCAGCGCGAGCAGGCAGTGGGAGCCGGTCACGGTGCGGCCGTCGGTCAGGGTGACGGTGACCTCGTCGCCGTCGCGGGTGGCCGACTCCATCCGCGAGCGCGAGAGCACGTTCATCCCGCGCCGGGTCAGCACCTGCTCGAGCACCTCGGCGGCGTCGGCGTCCTCGCCGGGCAGCACCCGGTCGCGCGAGGAGACCAGGGTGACCTCGACCCCGAGCGCCAGGTAGGCGTTGGCGAACTCGGCGCCGGTGACGCCCGACCCGACCACGATCATGTGCGAGGGCGTCTCGGTCAGGTCGTAGACCTGCTCCCACGTCAGGATCCGCTCGCCGTCGGGCTCGGCGGTGCCCAGCGTGCGCGGGGCGGCGCCCGTCGCGAGCAGCACGGCGTCGGCCTCCAGCCGCTCGGTGCCGCCGTCGGGCAGCGTCACCTCGACGGCGCCCGGGCCGTCGAGGCGGCCGAAGCCGGTGACGACCCGGACGCCCTCGGACTCCAGCCGCTGGCCGATGTCGTCGGACTGGTCGCGGGCCAGGCGCTTGACCCGGGCGTTGACGCGGGCCAGGTCGACGGTGAGCTGGTGGGCGGGGTCGCCCTCGTGGTCCTCGAACTGCACGCCGAGCTCGGGCGCGCCGGAGAACTCCGTCATCAGCTCGGCGGTGGCGATCAGGGTCTTGCTGGGCACGCAGTCGGTCACCACGGCCGAGCCGCCGAGGCCGTCGCTGTCGACCACGGTCACCTCGGCCCCGATCTGCACGGCGACCAGCGCCGCCTCGTAGCCGCCGGGGCCGCCGCCGATGACCACGACGCGCTGGGCCTGCCCGAAGTCTGGTGTCGTCACGCCCTCATTGTGTCGCATGCGGGAGCGACGCCCGCCGCGGCTTAGTGTGACGCCGTGACGCTGTACGCCGCCTACGGGAGCAACCTCGATCCCGCCCGGATGGGAGAGCGGTGTCCCCACTCCCCGCTGCGAGGCACCGGCTGGCTCGAGGGCTGGCGCCTGACGTTCGGCGGCGAGGAGCACGGCATCGACGGCGCGCTGGCCACGATCGTGCAGGACACCTTCGAGCGCGTCTTCGTGGCGATCTACGACGTCACCGACGAGGACGTCGCCGCGCTCGACGGCTGGGAGTCGGCCGACACCGGGCTGTTCCGCAAGGTCAAGGTGCGGGTCTCGCTGCTTGCCTCGGAGGAGGTGGCGTGGGCCTACGTGCTCGACGCGTTCGAGGGCGGGCTGCCCTCGGCGACCTACCTCGGCACCCTCGCCGACGCCGCCGAGGCCGCCGACGCGCCCGACGACTACCTCACGGCGCTGCGCTCGCGGCCCTGCCGGTCCAACTTCGGCGGGTAGCCCGGCCCCCGCATAGGGTCGGGGCCGTGAACGAGCAGACCACGCCCCCGTCGTACGCCGCGCAGGCCGCCGAGGCCGCCCAGGTCCTGGCCGAGAGGACGGGCGTGGAGCGTCACGACGTCGCCCTGGTGATGGGCTCGGGCTGGCTCCCGGCCGTCGACGCCCTGGGCGAGGCGACCGCGGAGATCAGCGCCACCGACCTCCCGGGCTTCGCCCCGCCGGCCGTGGAGGGCCACGCCGGCCGGATCCGCTCGGTCCGCGTCGGGGACACGAACCTGCTGGTCTTCCTCGGGCGCACCCACCTCTACGAGGGCCTGGGCGTGCGTGCCGTCGTGCACGGCGTCCGCACCGCCGCCGCGGCTGGCTGTCGCACCGTCGTCCTCACCAACGGCTGCGGCGGCCTCGACGAGTCCTGGACGCCCGGCACGCCCGTGCTGATCTCCGACCACGTCAACCTGACCGCCACCTCGCCCCTCGAGGGCGCCAGCTTCGTCGACCTCACCGACCTCTACAGCCCGCGGCTGCGTGCGCTGTGCCGCGACGCCGACCCGACGCTCGACGAGGGCGTCTACGTGCAGCTGCCCGGCCCCCACTACGAGACCCCCGCCGAGATCCGGATGATCCGGACCATCGGCGGCACCCTGGTCGGGATGAGCACCACGCTCGAGGCGATCGCGGCCCGGGAGGCCGGGATGGAGGTGCTCGGCGTCAGCCTGGTCACCAACCTCGCCGCCGGCATCACCGGTGAGCCACTGGACCACGAGGAGGTGCTCGCCGCGGGTCGCGCTGCGGCCAGCCGGATGGGCGAGCTCCTCGGGGGCGTCGTACCCCATCTGTGAGGTGCGCGCAGGTGTGTCCGCCGCGACGGTCCGACCGTTGACAGCGCTGCCGCCGCACCGATAGCCAAGGACCGACCGCGCGCCCGTCCGGGCGACGGTCGGCCACCGGGAGGGGCAGGCATGAGCGACGAGCGCGACGAGTCCACGGGCAGCACCGACGAGCGCGACGAGTCGCGTATCCCCGACGACACCCAGCACCGGGAGTTCGACGAGGACGGCCACGCCGAGGAGGGCACCATCCTCGACGAGGGCGGCGTGGACACCGACGAGCGCGCCGGGCGCAGCCAGGGCATCGACACCGAGTCCGAGCCCGACGAGGAGACCGCCCAGGAGATGGAGGAGGAGCGCGAGCGCCGCCTCGACCCCGAGAACCGTCCCGAGAACGCCGAGGTCGACAACACCCAGCGCGACTTCGACGTCGACCGCGGCAAGTTCACCGACCGTGACGACTACGACGAGGGCGACCCCGCGCCGTACGCCGAGGACGACGACGAGGACGACGGCAAGGACGGCCAGGACGACGACCGGGCCGCCGACGACGACTCCGACGACGACTCCGGCGACGAGTCCGACGACGGGAAGTGACTACCGGCGGGTAACCTGAGCCGCATGGCCGCCTCCCGCCCCGCCCCGCTCGTCACCTGCTCGGTCGCCGACGGCGTCGCCGAGGTGCGCCTGGACCGGCCCGAGAAGCTCAACGCGCTCACGCTCCAGACGCTCCACGAGCTCGTGGCGGTCGCCCGGCGGCTGCGCCGCGACCGGTCGCTGCGGGCGGTGGTGCTCACCGGCGAGGGCACGTCGTTCTGCGCCGGGCTCGACTTCGGCGCGGTGCTCACGCAGCCGGCCGGCATCGTGACGGCCTTCGTGCCGCGTCCCTGGCGCGGCACCAACGTCTTCCAGGAGGCGTGCTGGGCGTGGCGCCGGCTCCCGGTGCCGGTCATCGCGGCGGTCGACGGCCACTGCTACGGCGGCGGGCTCCAGCTCGCGCTGGCCGCGGACTTCCGGATCGCCACCCCCGACTCGCAGTGGTCGGTGCTGGAGGGCAGGTGGGGGATCATCCCGGACATGAGCGGGGTGGTGACGCTCAAGCAGCTCGTCGGCGCCGACACCGCCAAGCTGCTGACGATGACGGCGCGCAAGGTCTCCGGCAAGGAGGCCCGCGACCTCGGCCTGGTCACCGAGCTGGCCGGCGACCCGGTCGCGGCGGCCCACGACCTGGCCCGCGAGCTGGCCGAGCGCTCCCCCGACGCGCTGGCGGGCGCCAAGCGCCTGTTCGACGACACCTGGACGGCCTCGGTCCGGCGTACCTTCGCCCGCGAGCGCGCCGAGCAGCTGCTGCTCCTGTTCGGGGCCAACGCCCGGGCGGCCCGCGAGGCCGCCTTCGGTGCGGCCCCCGCCCGGTTCGGTCCCCGCGCCCGGCGGTGACGCGGCGGGTCTAGATTGGCCGGCATGGCTACCACCGCACTCGGTCCCGACCCCGCCCAGACCTCCGGCGACCTGCCCGCCCCCGGCTCGCAGGCCCCCGACTTCACCCTCGTCGACACCGACCTGGCGGAGTTCTCGCTGGGCGACCTGCCCGGCCGCAAGGTCATCACCATCTTCCCCAGCATCGGCACCGGCGTCTGCCAGGCCAGCGTGCGCAAGTTCAACGAGCTGGCCGCCGGGCTCGAGGACACCACCGTCCTCAACGTCTCGGTCGACCTGCCGTTCGCGCTGACCGGCTTCTGCGCCGCCGAGGGCATCGAGGACGTCAAGGTCGGCTCGGCCTTCCGGTCCGGCTTCGGCGAGGACTACGGCGTCCGGCTGCTCGACACCAAGTTCGAGGGCCTGCTGGCCCGTGCGGTCGTCGTCGTCGACGCCGACGGCACCGTGCTCCACTCCGAGCTGGTGCCGCAGATCGGCCAGGAGCCCGACTACGACGCCGCCGTCGCGGCGCTCTCCTGACGGGGTCGGGCCGATGAAGCTCGCCGTCCACGCCGCGAACCTGACCTGGCCCGGTGGGGCCGCCGAGCTTGCACCCACCCTGGCCGGGGTCGCCCGCGCCGCCGACCAGGGCGGCGTGACCACCCTGACGATGATGGACCACTGGTTCCAGATGGAGCAGATGGGCGGCCCCGCCGAGCCCATGCTCGAGGGCTACACCTCGCTGGGCTTCCTGGCCGGGATCACCGAGCGGGTCGAGCTGGGCCTGCTGGTCACCGGCGTGACCTACCGCCACCCGGGCCTGCTGGCCAAGACCGTGGCCACCCTCGACGTGCTCTCCGGCGGCCGGGCGCTGTTCGGCATCGGCGCGGCGTGGTACGACCGCGAGCACCACGGCCTCGGGGTGCCGTTCCCCTCGATGAAGGAGCGCTTCGAGCGGCTCGAGGAGGCGATCCAGGTCTGCGCGCAGATGTGGGGGCCCGAGGAGGGTGCCTACGAGGGCACGCACTACCAGCTCGCCGAGACCGTGTGCCGTCCCGCGCCGCTGCGCGAGGGCGGCCCGCGCGTGCTCGTCGGCGGGTCCGGGGAGCGCAAGACGCTGCGGATGGTGGCGCAGTACGCCGACGCCTGCAACCTCTTCGCCACCGACCGCGACGAGCTGGCCCACAAGCTGGAGGTCCTCGACCGCCACTGCGCCGACCTGGGCCGCGACCCGGGCAAGATCCAGCGCACCAACATCTACGGCGGCGACGCGCTCGGCGACGTCGACGGCTTCCTGCGCCAGGCCGAGGTCTGGGCCTCGCTGGGCCTCGACATGGTCTGGGTCGGCCCCTCGTCCGAGGACCCGGTCGGCAGCGTCGAGCGGCTCTGCACCGAGGTGCTGCCCCGGCTGGAGCAGCTGGGGTGATCCCCGAGGACCTGCGCGAGCGCGTCCGGGCCTGGATCGACGAGGACCCCGACCCGGCCACCCGGGCCGAGCTCGAGGCGCTGCTCGACGCCGGCGCGGCCGACGAGCTCGCCGACCGCTTCGCCGGCGTGCTGGAGTTCGGCACCGCCGGGCTGCGCGGCGCGCTCGGTGCCGGGCCACGGCGGATGAACCGGGTCGTGGTGCTGCGCGCGGCGGCCGGCCTCGCGGCCCACCTCCGCGAGCAGGGCGCGGGCGAGGGCGACTCCGTCGTGATCGGGTACGACGCCCGCCACCTCTCCGACACCTTCGCCCGCGACACCGCCGAGGTGGTCGCCGGGGCCGGGATGCGCGCGCTGCTGCTCCCCCGGCCGCTGCCCACGCCAGTGCTCGCCCACGCGATCCGCGACCTGGGCTGCGTGGCCGGCGTCATGGTCACGGCCAGCCACAACCCGCCGCAGGACAACGGCTACAAGGTCTACCTGGGCGACGGCAGCCAGATCGTGCCGCCCGCCGACGAGCAGATCGCGGCCCGCATCGAGGCCGTCGGCCCCCTGGCCGAGGTGCCCCGCGGCCCCGACGAGCGGATCGAGGTGCTCGGCGACGACGTGCTCGACCGCTACCTCGCCGACGTGGTCGCGCTGGTCGGCGACGACGGCCCCCGCGACCTCGTCACGGTCTACACCCCGCTGCACGGCGTCGGCGGCGACACCGTCGCCACCGTGCTGCGCCAGGCCGGCTTCCCCGCGTCCCACGTGGTGGCCGAGCAGGCCGAGCCCGACCCCGACTTCCCGACCGTGGCCTTCCCCAATCCCGAGGAGCCCGGCGCGATGGACCTCGCGCTGGCCCGCGCCGCCGAGGTCGGCGCCGACCTCGTCGTGGCCAACGACCCCGACGCCGACCGCTGCGCCGTGGCCGTGCCGGGCCCGCACGGCTGGCAGCTCCTGCGGGGCGACGAGGTGGGGGCGCTGCTGGCCTCGCACCTGCTCGACCGCGGCGCGCAGGGCACCTACGCCGCCTCGATCGTCTCGTCCTCGCTGCTCGGCAAGCTCGCCGCCGCGCGCGGTCAGGCGTACGCCGAGACGCTGACCGGCTTCAAGTGGATCGGTCGCGTCCCCGACCTCGCCTTCGGCTACGAGGAGGCGCTCGGCTACTGCGTCGACCCGACCCACGTGCGCGACAAGGACGGCGTCTCGGCGCTGCTGCTGGTCTGCGACCTGGCCGCCCGACTGAAGGCCGAGGGCCGCACCCTGCTCGACCGCCTCGACGACCTGGCCCAGGAGCACGGCCTGCACGCCACCGACCAGCTCTCGGTGCGGATGGACGACCTCGCGGCCATCCCCGCGGCGGTCGACCGGCTGCGCTCGGCGCCGCCCGCGACGCTGGGCGGCCTCGACGTCGAGCAGGTCGACGACCTCGCGCAGGGCGCCGGACCGGGCCTCCTGCCCACCAACGGGCTGCGGCTGCGGCTCGCCGAGGGCGGTCGGGTCGTCGTACGGCCGTCGGGCACCGAGCCCAAGCTCAAGTGCTACCTCGAGGTCGTCGTGCCCGTGGACGCCGGCGGGGTCGACGCCGCGCGGATCGCCGCGGTGGGTCGGCTGGACGCCATCCGCGCCGACCTGGCCGCGGCCGCGGGGATCTGAGCCCCGACCTCACGCCTGGGGTCGGGCCGCCCGCTTGCTGCGCAGGCCCACGCGCTTCTGGACCTCCTGGATCTTGAGGTTGCGCTGGTCGATCCGCGGGACGTAGCGGATCTCGCGCAGCCCCTGCTCCTGGGCGGCCGACTCGAAGGTGAAGTGACCGAAGCCGAGGATGCGGCCGTGCAGCGGCTTGTAGACCGTGATGTCGAGGATGCGACCCAGCGGCATCGAGGCCTCGCGCCGGTTGAGCAGGCCGTGCACGCGGAACACCTTGTCGCTGGTGACCACGAAGCGGTCGATGTTGCGCTGCAGCGCCATCACGCCGCCCCAGGCCATCACCACCAGGCCCGCGAGGAACGGGAACCACGCCCCGCTCGGGCGGGTGAACAGGAACAGCGCCCAGATCGCGAGCCCCGCGGTCCCGACGAGCGCCGGGACGACGTAGACCACCCAGTGCTTGGTGACCACGTCGGCGATGTCCTCGTCGTCGACGCCGTCGCGCAGCAGCCGCTCACCGATGTCGGGGTCGGTCAGCCAGCGCCAGACCCGGCCCACGTCACTGCCCGCCCACGGGGGTCAGCCGGTGACGGTGGTGAGGAACCGGCTGAGCGCGTCGAAGAGCCGCATCAACAGGTCCCAGATCGCGGTGCCGATGTCGCGCACCATCGAGCCGGCACCGTTGGGGTCGGTGAACAGGAACCACAGCAGGAACAGGACGACGACGATGCCCACGCCCTTCTTCAGCACGCCTGTCATCTCGCCGCTCCTCGCTGGACTGGTCAGCATCCGTCCCGCGCGAGCACGCGGGACCCGACCTTTCTACCAACGCCTGGGCCCGGACCGGCGCAGGCGCGCTCACCCGGTGCACGGCATGATGCGGGCATGAGCCCCGTCCCCCTCGCCCCCGCGCCGTTCCCCGTCGAGGTCGAGGGCGGGACCCTGGCGACCTTCCGGTACGGCGACCCCGACGCGCCCCCGCACCGCACCGTGGTGGCGCTGCACGGCATCACCGCCTCCTCGCGCGCCTGGCCGGCCGTGGCCCGCGCCCTGCCCGACGACTGGGCCCTGGTCGCCCCCGACCTGCGCGGCCGCGGGGCCTCGCGCGACCTGCCCGGTCCGACCGGGCTGACCCGCCACGCGGACGACCTCACCCACGTCGCCGCCGCGATCGACCCCGAGGAGACCGGCGACCTCGTGCTGCTCGGCCACTCCATGGGGGCCTACGCCGCGCTGCTGACCGTCGACGACGACCCCACCCCGTTCCGCCGGCTGGTGCTCGTCGACGGCGGCATCCCGCTCCCGGTCCCCGAGGGCGTCGACCACGACGAGCTGCTCGCGGCCACGCTCGGTCCGGCGCTGGCCCGGCTCAGCCAGACCTACGAGGACGCCGAGGCCTACGTCGACCTGTTCCGCGCCCACCCGGCCCTGGGCCCGCACTGGAGCCCGGACATCGAGACCTACGTGCGCTACGACGCCCTGGAGACCGCCGACGGCGTGCGCTCGCGCGCCGTCGAGGACGCCGTGCGCTCCGACGGCCGCGACCTGCTCGTCCTGGGCGAGGAGCTCGACGACGCCCTGGGCCGGCTGCGCGTGCCCACCACGCTGCTGGTGGCCCCGCTCGGCATGTTCGGGGAGGCGCCGGGCCTGCTGCCGGCCGCCGCCGTGGAGCTGTACGACGCGGCGCTGGACGACCTGACGGTGGAGACCGTCGAGGACGTCAACCACTACACGATCCTGTTCGACCCGGTGGCCGTCGAGCGCGTGGTGGCCGCCGTCACCGCGTAGCGGCGCCGTCCTCCAGGCTCTCGAGCAGCAGGTCGGCGGCGGCGTAGGGGTCGCTGCGCCCGTGCACGACCTCCTCGGCGAGGTCGTCGAGGGCGGCGTTCTCGTGGACGCCGCGCCACTGCTGGCGCAGCGCGGTCAGCGCGATGCTCTCGATCTCGTCCCGGGCCCGCCGCAGCCGCCGGCGCTCGAGCTCGCCGGACGCCACGAGGTGGAGCCGGTGCTGCTCGATCGCCTCGGCCACCTCGTCGACGCCGACGCCCTTGCTCGCCACCGTCTTGACGATGGGCGGCTTCCAGGCCCCCTCGGGCCGGTCGCCCAGCGCGATCATCGAGCGCAGCTCGCGGCGCACCTGGTCGGCGCCGTCGCGGTCGGCCTTGTTGATCACGAAGACGTCGCCGACCTCGAGGATGCCGGCCTTGGCCGCCTGGACGCCGTCGCCCATGCCCGGGGACAGCAGCACCAGGGTGGTGTCGGCCATCGCGGCGACCTCGACCTCGCTCTGGCCGACGCCGACGGTCTCCACCAGGATCACGTCGCAGCCGGCCGCGTCGAGCACCCGCAGCGCCTGCGGGGTGGCCCACGACAGGCCGCCGAGGTGGCCGCGGGAGGCCATCGAGCGGATGTAGACGCCCCCGTCGAGGGCGTGGTCCTGCATCCGGACCCGGTCACCGAGCAGCGCGCCACCGGAGAACGGCGAGGACGGGTCGACCGCGAGCACGCCCACCCGCTTGCCCTGCTGGCGCAGCACGCCGACCAGCGCGGAGGTGGAGGTCGACTTGCCGACGCCGGGCGAGCCGGTCAGGCCCACCACCTGGGCGCCGGAGCGCTGCTCGTCGTCACCGCGGGCCGACCCGGAGTACGGCGCCAGGCCGGCCATCACCTCGCGCAGCAGCGGCGAGGCGTCCTCGACGAGCGAGATCAACCGGGCGACCGAGCGGGCGTCGCCGGACCGCGCCCTCGCGACGAGGGTCGGGACGTCGCCGCTCGATCGCCTGCCCACGTCAGGACGCGGGGACCTTCACGACCAGGGCGTCGCCCTGGCCGCCGCCGCCGCACAGCGCCGCGACACCGGTGCCGCCGCCGCGGCGACGCAGCTCGTGGGCAAGGTGGAGCACGATGCGGGCGCCGGACATGCCGACCGGGTGGCCGAGCGCGATGGCGCCGCCGTTGACGTTGACCTTCTCGTCGGGGATCCCGAGCTCGCGGGCCGAGGCGATGCCGACGGCCGCGAAGGCCTCGTTGAACTCCACCAGGTCGACGTCGTCGACCGAGAGGCCCTCCTTGGCCAGCGCCTTGGCGGTGGCGTTGGCGGGCTGCAGCTGCAGCGTGGAGTCGGGGCCGGCGACCTCGGCGTGGGCGCCGATCTCGGCGATCCACGACAGGCCCAGCTCCTCGGCCTTGGCCTTGCTCATCACGACGACGGCGCAGGCGCCGTCGGAGATCTGCGAGGCCGAGCCGGCGGTGATGGTGCCGTCCTTGCGGAAGGCCGGGCGCAGCCGGCCGAGCGACTCCGCGGTGGTGTCGCCGCGCACGCCCTCGTCCTGGCTGACCACGACCGGGTCGCCCTTGCGCTGCGGGATCTCGACGGGGACGACCTCGTCGTCGAACAGGCCGTTCTTCCAGGCCGCGGCCGCCTTCTGGTGGCTCTGCGCCGCGAACTCGTCCTGCTCCTCGCGGGTCAGGTTGGCGTCGGCGCCGTTGCACTCCTCGGTGAGCAGGCCCATCGCCTGCTGGGTGGCCTGGTCGTAGAGCGCGTCGTAGGCCATGGAGTCGACGAGCGCGACGTCGCCGTACTTGAAGCCCTCGCGTGACTTGGGCAGCAGGTGCGGCGCGTTGGTCATCGACTCCATGCCGCCGGCCACGACGATCTCGTGCTGGCCGGATCGGATGAGCGCGTCGGCGGTGGCGATCGCGTTGACACCCGAGAGGCAGACCTTGTTGATCGTGATCGAGGGCAGCGACATCGGCAGGCCGGCCGCGATGCCGGCGGTGCGGGCGGGGTTCTGGCCGGCGCCGGCCTGGATGACCTGGCCCATGATCAGGTAGTCGACCTGGTCGCCGGAGACGCCGGCCTTCTCCAGGGCGCCCTTGATGGCGACGCCGCCGAGCTCGGCCGCCGAGAGGCCCTTGAGCCCGCCGAGCAGGCGTCCGATCGGGGTGCGGGCCCCGGCGACGATGACGGATGCGGACATGGCGGGGCCTCCTGGTGAACGGGACTGCGACTGCCCGCCACCGTAACCGCGATCACCGACGAGCAGCAGGGGTGGATGCGGACCGCGGATGTCGGACACGTCACACCGGGTCGACGGCCCGCGCGACGGCGTCCCACACTGACCCGCATGACCGACGCACCCGCGCTCCCGACCCACCTGTTCACCGCGATCGACCACGTGGGGATCGCGGTCCCCGACCTCGACGTGGCGATCGCGGAGTACCGCGACAAGTTCGGCATGGTCGTGCTCCACGAGGAGACCAACGAGGAGCAGGGCGTGCGCGAGGCGATGGTCGGCGTCGGCGACTCCGGCTCCTGCATCCAGCTGCTGGCACCGCTGTCGCCCGAGTCGACGATCGCGAAGTTCCTCGACCGCTCCGGCCCGGGCCTGCAGCAGCTGGCCTACCGCGTCGAGTCCGTTGAGCAGGTCTCCGCGGTGCTCAGGGAGCGCGGCCTGCGCCTGCTGTACGACGCCCCGCGTCGCGGCACCGCCGGGTCCCGCATCAACTTCGTCCACCCCAAGGACGCGGGCGGCGTCCTCGTCGAGCTGGTCGAGCCCGCCGCCGAGGCGCACTAGCCCGGTCCGGGACGTCCTCACCGCCGCCGCGCCATGATGGCCCGGTGAGCGACGAACGACCGGACCCGACCGCCGACCACCGCTCGGCTGCCGAGGACGCCGCGCTGCTCGAGCAGGCGCTGTTCGAGGTCAAGCGCGTCATGGTGGGCCAGGACGCGCTGGTGGAGCGCATGGTCGTCGGGCTGCTCGCCCGGGGACACCTGCTCCTGGAGGGCGTGCCCGGCGTGGCCAAGACGCTCGCCGTCCGCACGCTGGCCGACGTCGTGGGCGGCTCGTTCCACCGGCTGCAGTTCACGCCCGACCTGATGCCCGGCGACATCGTGGGCACCCGCGTCTGGCGACCCTCGAGCGAGGCCTTCGACACCGAGCTCGGCCCGGTCTTCGCCAACCTGGTCCTCGCCGACGAGATCAACCGGGCGCCCGCCAAGGTGCAGTCGGCGCTGCTGGAGGCGATGGCCGAGGGCCAGGTGAGCATCGGGCGCACGACGTACCCCCTCCCCCGGCCGTTCCTGGTGATGGCCACCCAGAACCCCATCGAGTCCGAGGGCGTCTACCAGCTCCCCGAGGCGCAGCGCGACCGGTTCCTGATGAAGGTCGTCGTGGACTACCCCGACGAGGCCGAGGAGCTGACCATCCTGCAGCGGATGAGCGTCGACCCGCCCCGCTCGCGGCAGGTGCTCAGCACCGAGCAGGTCCTCGGCC
Organism: Marmoricola sp. Leaf446; assembly: GCF_001424755.1. Classification (GTDB taxonomy): domain Bacteria; phylum Actinomycetota; class Actinomycetes; order Propionibacteriales; family Nocardioidaceae; genus Marmoricola. The sequence continues at coordinate 645,971 of NZ_LMRF01000001.1, read as the reverse complement.
TGCAGGCCGCGGCCGACCGGGTCTTCGTCCACCACGCCGTCGCGCAGTACGTCGTGCGCCTGGTCGTCTCGACGCGGCACCCCGAGCGGCACGGGCTGCACGCGATCGCGCCGCACGTCGAGTTCGGCGTCAGCCCCCGCGCCACCCTCGGCCTGGTCGCCGCCGCCCGGGCGCTGGCGCTGATGCGCGGCCGCGACTACGTGCTGCCCCGCGACGTGGCCGACGTGGCGCCCGACGTGCTCGCCCACCGCCTCGTGCTGACCTTCGACGCGATCGCCGACGGCGCCGACCCGCGCCGCATCGTCGAGCACGTCCTGTCCGTGGTGCCGGCACCCCAGGTGGCGCCCCACGACGCCACGAGCGGGACCGGGGTGGCGTGAGGCCGCCGACCGCGTCCCCCACCGGCGCCGGGGGCCGCCGTGCCGCGGCGCCGCTGTCGGAGACCGCTCGCGCCTTCGCCTCGCTGGACCTGCGCGTCCGGCGGCGGCTCGGCGGGCTGCTGCACGGCGACGAGGCCGGGCTGCGGCTGGGCCCGGGCAGCGAGCCCGAGGAGGTGACGCGCTACCGCCCCGGCGAGGACGACGTGCGCCGGATCGACTGGAACGTCACCGCCCGCAGCGCCGAGCCCCACGTCTGGCGCACCGTGGCCGAGCACGAGCGCGAGACGTGGGTCCTCGTCGACGAGACCGCGAGCATGGACTTCGGCACCACCGACCTGGAGAAGGGCGACCTCGCCACCTGGGTCACCGGTGCCCTGGGGCTGCTCAGCGCCGGGCCCGGCAACCGGCTGGGCGTCGCCCACCTGCGTCCCGAGGGGATGACCTGGACGGCGCCGCTGCCCCCGCGCACCGCCGCGATGCAGGCGCTCTCCCGGCTCCCCGCCTCGCCCGCCCAGGCCGGCTCCTCGACCGGTCGCACCCCCACCGACGCCGCGCTCGCGTCCTCGCTCGACCTGGCCGGCGCCCTCGACGCGCTGGACGCGCGCCACCGCCGCCCCGGGGTCCGCGTCGTGGTCACCGACTTCGTCGAGCCCGACGGCCGCACCGAGCGGCCCTTCGCCTGGGAGCGGCCGCTGCGCCGGCTGGCGCAGCGCCACGAGGTCCTGGTGGTCGAGGTCGTCGACCCCCGCGAGCTGACGCTGCCCGACGTCGGCCCGGTCGCGCTCGTCGACCCCGAGACCGGTCACCGCTGCGAGGTCTGGACATCCTCGGCCCGCCTGCGCCACGAGTACGCCGAGCTGGCCGCCGCCCACCGCACGGCCGTCGCCGCCGCCGTCCGCGCCGCCGGGGCCGGCCACCTGGTGCTGCGCACCGACCGTGACTGGGTCGACGACCTCGCCCGCCACGTGGTCGGGCGCCGCACCCCCCAGCGCGCCGGCCGCCGGGCCCCGGGGACCGTGCGATGACCTTCCTGAGCCCCTGGTGGCTGCTCACGCTGCTGCCCGTCGTCGCCCTCGCGGTCGTCTACGTCCTGCAGCGGCGGCGGCAGTCGTCGTACGCCGTGCGGTTCGCCTCGCTGCCGATGCTCGAGCGGCTGGTCCCCCGCCGTCCCCGCTGGCGCCGACACCTGCCTGCCGCGCTGCTGCTGCTGGCGCTGGCCTCGCTCGGGCTGGCCGCGGGCCGGCCGCAGGCCGAGCTGCAGGTGCCCCGGGAGAACGCCACCGTGATCGTCACCGTCGACGTCTCGCTGTCGATGGAGGCCACCGACGTCGAGCCCAACCGGCTCGAGGCGGCCCAGGACGCCGCGGTGAAGTTCGTCGAGGGGCTGCCCGACGGCTTCAACGTCGGCGTCGTGACGTTCTCGGGCAACGTCACGGTCGCCGCGCCGCCCACCGCCGACCGCGAGGCGGCCGTCGCGGCGCTGGAGGACCTCGACCTGGACACCCGCACCGCGATCGGCGAGGGCGTGTTCACCTCGCTCGACCAGGTCGCGCGGATGGCCGAGCGCAACGGCGAGGAGCAGGTGCCGGCCCACATCGTGCTGCTCTCCGACGGCACCAACACCGTCGGCCGGACCCCCTCGGAGGCCGCCGAGGCGGCCACGGCCGCCGGCGTGCCGGTCTCCACCATCGCCTACGGCACCGCCGAGGGGACCGTCATGGCCGAGGGCCAGCTGGTGCCGGTGCCCGTCGACGAGGCCACGCTGGCCACGCTGGCCACCGACACCGGCGGGACGGCGTACACCGCGCGCTCCAGCGACGAGCTGGTCGAGGTCTACGACGACATCCGCTCCTCCATCGGCTTCCGCGCCGAGGACGTCGAGCTGACCCGCTGGCTGGCGGTCCTGGGCCTGCTGCTCGGCCTGGTCGCGGCCGGGCTGTCGCTGCGCTGGTTCGCGCGCTTCCCCTAGCCGGTCGGCCGCGTCCCGGCAGCGCTCCGGGACGACTGAGACGAGTGCCACAGTCGGGGGACAGCGAGGTTACCGATCGTTAATGTCGGGCCACCCGAGCGACGCCCCCGATCGGCGTCCCGATCGACGCAGCCCTAGGAGCCGACGACCGTGCAGCAGATCCTCGACGCCATCATGGCCGGTGACACCTCCCCGGAGGACTACGCCGCCCTGGAACTCCCCGCCTCCTACCGCGGCGCCACCGTGCGCAAGGACGAGGCCGAGATGTTCGAGGGCGTGGCCAGCCGGGACAAGGACCCCCGCAAGTCGCTGCACATCGACGAGGTGGACCTCCCCGAGCTCGGCCCGGGCGAGGCGATCGTCGCGGTGATGGCCAGCGCCATCAACTACAACACCGTCTGGACCTCGATCTTCGAGCCGGTCTCCACCTTCGGCTTCCTCGAGCGCTACGGCCGCGTCTCGCCGCTGTCCAAGCGCCACGACCTGCCCTACCACGTGGTCGGCTCCGACCTCGCCGGCGTCGTGCTCAAGACCGGCCTGGGCGTCCACTCCTGGAAGCCCGGCGACGAGGTCGTCGCGCACTGCCTGTCGGTCGAGCTGGAGAGCCCCGACGGCCACGGCGACACGATGATGGACCCCGAGCAGCGGATCTGGGGCTTCGAGACCAACTTCGGCGGCCTCGCCGAGCTCGCGCTGGTGAAGTCCAACCAGCTGATGCCCAAGCCGGACCACCTGACCTGGGAGGAGGCCGCCTCCCCCGGCCTGGTCAACTCCACGGCGTACCGCCAGCTGGTGAGCCGCAACGGCGCCGGCATGAAGCAGGGCGACAACGTGCTGATCTGGGGCGCCAGCGGCGGCCTGGGCGGCTTCGCGACGCAGTACGCCCTCAACGGCGGCGCCGTCCCCGTGTGCGTGGTCTCCAGCGAGGAGAAGGCCGAGATCTGCCGCAAGATGGGCGCGGAGCTGATCATCAACCGCTCCGAGGCCGGCTACACCTTCTGGAAGGACGAGCACACCCAGGACCAGAAGGAGTGGCGCCGCTTCGGCGGCGACATCCGCGCGCTCACCGGCGGCGAGGACGTCGACATCGTCTTCGAGCACCCGGGTCGCGAGACCTTCGGTGCCAGCGTGTACGCCGCGCGCAAGGGCGGCACCATCGTCACCTGCGCCTCCACCAGCGGCTACCTGCACCAGTACGACAACCGCTACCTGTGGATGAACCTCAAGCGCATCGTCGGCTCCCACTTCGCCAACTACCGCGAGTCGTGGGAGGCCAACCGGCTCATCGCCAAGGGCATGATCCACCCGACGCTCTCGCGCACCTACGGTCTCGCCGACGTCGGCCAGGCGGCGCTCGACGTGCACCACAACCTGCACCAGGGCAAGGTCGGCGTGCTGTGCCTGGCGCCGGAGGAGGGCCTCGGCGTCCGCGACGAGGAGCTGCGCGCCAAGCACCTCACCCAGATCAACGCCTTCCGCGGGGTCTGACCACGACGCCGGCTGGGGCTGGTGGGTTCCCCACGGGACCCACCAGCCCCAGTCGTGTCCCCGATGTGCGTTTCTCCGGCGCGTCGGCGCGTGGCCCACGTGTTTCGTGGCGCGTGGTGGGTGACACTGGGCGGCGTACGGCGGACACCGGGGCACCCCGGTCGCACCGTCGCCGTCGATCACCACACACGGGGATAGAGGAACTTCCATGAGCAACCAGGGCCTGTCCATCTTCGACCGCGATCCCGAGCCCAGCGAGCGCGACGACGAGGCGACCCAGGTCGTGCCGGTCGTCGACGAGGCTCCCTCCGAGGCCCCGGCGAAGGCCCCCGGCGCCTCGGGCAGCACGTCGACCACCCGCACCCAGACCCGCCCGCAGCCGCCGGCGCAGCGCCAGCAGCCGCGCGGGCAGGCCCCCCGTGCGCAGGGCGCCGAGGGCCAGCAGCGCTCCGAGCGCGCGGCCCAGCCGCGCACCGAGGACCGTGCGGCCGCCCCGGCCGCCCGTCCCGCGGCCTCCCGCCCGAGCACCCAGGCCCCGCAGCTGCCCACCGTGCGTCGCGGCGGCTACGACACCGCCGCCGTGGACAGCTTCGTGCGCACCGCCACCGCCGAGAAGGCCGGCCTGTCGGCCAGTCTCGCCGAGGCCCAGAACCGCCTGGAGTCGCTGACCTCCGAGGTCGAGTCGCTGCGCACCCGGGTCGAGGAGCACGAGAACCCGACGTACGCCGGTCTCGGTGCCCGCGCCAACGAGATGCTGCGCCTGGCCGAGGAGCAGGCCGGCGAGGTGCTCGACGAGGCCAACGCGCAGGCCCAGCAGATCCGCCAGCAGGCCCAGCGCGACGCCGCGGCCGTGAAGGCCGAGGCCGAGGCCGACGCCGAGGACATGCGCCTGGTGCAGACCCGTGAGCTCGAGGAGAGCCGCAACCGCGCCACCGCCGACATCGAGGCGCACCGCGCCCGTGCGCTGGCCGAGGCCGACGAGCGCCTCTCCGGCGCCAAGCGCGAGGCCGAGCAGCACCGTCTCGCCGCCGAGCAGGAGACCAACGCGCTGCGCATCTCCGCGGCCCGCGACGCCGAGGCCGCCCGCGCCGCGGCCGAGCGCGAGGTGCAGGAGGCGCGCCGCACGCTCGCCGTCGAGCAGGAGCGGCTCACCCGCGAGGCCGCGGACAACCACGACCTCGCCCGGGCCGAGACCCAGCGCCTGGTCACCGACGCCCAGGACGCCGCCGACGCCGCGCAGAAGCGGGCCCGCGAGGCCACCGAGGCCGCCGAGGCCGCCCGGGAGCAGGCCGCGCTCGAGGCCGAGCAGCACGTCAGCCGGTCGCGCCGCGAGGCCGAGCAGATCGTCAACGCCGCCAAGAAGCAGGCCGAGGCGCTGCGCAACAGCGGCCACGCCGACTCCGAGCGCGAGCTGCAGCAGCTGCAGGCCGAGGTCGACCGCCTGGCCCGTCGCCGCGACTCGATCACCTCTCAGCTCGCGCAGCTGCGTGACGTGGTGGCCG
>NZ_LMRF01000001.1:145293-640624 GCF_001424755.1 Marmoricola sp. Leaf446 | reverse complement strand
GACTGACGCACCCCACCGACGAGGGCCCGCGCACCGTGAGGTGCGCGGGCCCTCGTCGCGTCCGGGAGGCTCAGGGGGCGGTGAACCGCCGCAGCACCTCGACGAAGACGTCGGGCTTCTCCGAGTGCACCCAGTGGCCGGCACCCTTGACGGTCAGCCTGCGGTGGCGCGGGAACAGCGACTGCATCGCCTCGACGTGCGAGGCCTGGACGTAGCGTGACTCCGAGCCGCCGATCCACAGCACCGGACCGTCGTAGGTCAGCCCGGCCACCCGGTCGGCGGGCCAGCCGCTGATGGTGGCGAGGCTGGAGCCGAGCCCCTCGAGGTCCACCTGCCAACGCCAGGAGTCACCGTCGCGACGCAGGTTCTGCAGCAGGAAGTCGCGCACGGTGCGCGACGGCACGGCTGCCGTCAACGCCTCCTCGGCGTCGCTGCGGCGGTGGATCGAGGCGAGGTCGAGCCCCCGCATCGCCTCGACGTACGCCGCGAACTCGGTGCTCCCGCCGTAGTCGACCGGCGCGACGTCCACGACCACCAGCCGCGCGACCAGCTCGGGGTGCCGCACCGCGAGCACCATGGCGACCTTGCCGCCCATGGAGTGGCCGACCAGCGTGACCGGCTCGTCGGCGGGCAGCACCGCGGCGACCTGGTCGGCGAGGTCGAGGTAGTCGACCCGCTCGGGCCACGACGACCGGCCGTGGTGGGGCAGGTCGACCAGCATCGACCGGTGCTCGTCGGCCAGGGCCTTGGCGACCCCGGTCCAGTTGCGGCCCTGGCCGAACAGGCCGTGGCAGAAGACGAGCAGGGAGCCACTGTGGTCGCCACCGACCGTGGTGGTGTGCAGGGCCATGGGCCCATCCTGCCGCAGCCCAGGGTCAGGCCGACCAGCGCACGGACTCCTCGACCACGTCGGCGAAGGCGTGCACGCCGCGCAGGTCGGTGCGGTGGGACAGCAGGGTGCTGACGCCCTGCAGGTGGCGCACGGCGAGGTCGCGGGTGGCGCCCTCGCGGCGACGCTGCTCGGGGGTGGTGCCGGAGGACGTCGGGACAGCCAGGTCGTGGCGGTGCGGACGGTTCAGGGCGATGGTCATGGAAGAAGCGTGACGGAGCGAGGTCACCGGGAGGTTGACGCTCCGTTACGGCTGCGTCACCAGATTGGATCGTGCAAATGGACGCCGCTCTAGAAGTCGAAGCCGTCGAACATGTCGCCGACGCCGTCGAACATCCCGCCGATGCCGTCGCCGATCGAGCCGATGCCCTCCCCCAAGCCCTCGCCGATGGCCCCGATCCCGTCGCCGAGGCCGTCGAAGCCGCCGCCGAACATCATCCCCATGAACATGAAGTTCATCGGGCTGAAGCCGCCGAAGTAGCCCGCGGCGTACGGCTGGTAGGCGCGACCGCCCTGCCAGTAGGGCACCCGCTGCGAGCCGACCATCACCTTGCGGATGTCGGGCTCGGCGCCGACCTTGACGCGCTCGGCGTCCAGGGCGCAGGCCGGCACGTCGCGCAGCGCGCCGCCCGGCGGGGCGTAGGGCACGTCCTCGACCGAGAGACCGTGGCGGGGGTCGAAGAAGCACGGCGGGCGGCGGGTGGGCAGCGGCTCCCCCGCGACCCGGGCCCGGACGCACGCCATGGCGTAGCGCCCGTCCTCGAGGATCTCGGTGACGTGCTTGACCTGCTCGGGGGCGGTGATCGTGTCCGCGGCCTTCTTGGCGGCCTCGTAGGCGTCCAGCGCCCGCTGGTAGTCGGAGTTGGCGCCCGGGTCGAGCGGCGCCCCCGCCAGGTCGAGGTCGAGGTCCTGCAGCTCCACCCCCAGCGCCGTGACGTCCTCGAAGGCCAGCTGGCGCACCGGGGCCAGCTCGGCCTCCTTGCGCTCCAGCTCGCGACGCTTGTTGCGCTGCAGCACCCACCACAGGGCACCGGCGGCCAGCGCGAGCACGACGAGGAAGACCAGGGTGGTGGGCATGCCGCCAGCGTACGTCGGGCCCGGCGCCGGGCGACCGTCACGGACCGGCGGCCCCCGAGGGCCCGGCGGCCCGCAGCAGCCGGGCTGCGGTGTCGCGGAAGGAGTCCCGCAGCTCGGCCGGCTCGAGCACCTCGAGCTCGTGGCCCAGACCCAGCAGGAAGCCCACGAACCACAGCAGGTCCTCACCCCCGGCGGTCAGCAGGCACGCGTCGGGCCCGTCGGCCTCCAGCCGGCCCGTGGATGGGCTCACCTGCTCGGCCACGTCGGCGAGCGGGGCGTGGACCCGCACCCGGGCGACGTGGCGGTAGGGCGAGGCGGGGACCGCACGCTGCACGAACCCCGCGGGGTCCGGGTGCTCGCGCGGGGCGAAGCGCCACGTGGTCACCTCGAGGTCCTCGACGCGGTCGAGCCGGAAGGTGCGCCAGTCGTCGCGGTCGAGGTCGTAGGCCATGAGGTACCACCGCCGGCTGGTGGCCACGAGCCGGACCGGCTCGACCAGCCGTCGGCTCTCGGTGCCGTCGTGGGAGCGGTAGCCGAACCGCAGCCGCACCGTGTCGCGGCACGCCCGGGCGGTGCGCAGCAGCAGGTCGCCGTCGACCTGCACCCCGCCGCCGGTCAGCGTCTCGGTGGCGTCCTGGATCGCGCGCACCTCGCTGCGCAGCCGCGGCGGCATCACTTGGTCGAGCTTGGCCAGGGTGCGCACGGCCGCCTCGCTGGCGCCGGCCACGGTGCCCCCGGCCGCCAGCCGGAGCGAGACCGCGACGGCCACCGCCTCCTCGTCGGCGAGCAGCAGCGGCGGGAGCGCGCGGCCCGCGCCGAGCTGGTAGCCGCCGCCGGCCCCGTGGGCCGACCCGACCGGGTAGCCGAGCTCGCGCAGCCGCTCCACGTCGCGGCGGATGCTGCGGGTGGTGACGCCGAGCCGGTCGGCGAGCTCCGCGCCCGACCACACCGGCCGCGACTGCAGCAGCGCCAGCAGCGTCAGCACGCGCTCGGTGGTGTTCACGGACCCCACCCTGGCAGCCGCAGCGGACAGGTCCTGTCCGCGGCGGGCGTCAGCGGCTGCTGTAGTCCCGGAAGCCGCGCTTGGTCTTGCGGCCGAGGTAGCCGGCCGTGACGAGGTGCTCCAGCAGCGGGGCCGGGGCGAAGCCGGGCTCGCGGAACTCCAGGTAGAGCTCGCGCTGGATCGCCAGCGACACGTCGTTGCCGACCACGTCGAGCAGCTCGAAGGGGCCCATCGGCAGCGCGCAGCCCTGCTTCATCGCCGTGTCGATGTCGTCGGCGGTGGCGTAGTGCGCCTCGAGCATCCGGATGGCGTCGTTGAGGTAGGGGAAGAGCAGCGCGTTGACGATGAAGCCGGCACGGTCGCCGCAGGACACGGCCACCTTGCCGACCTTGGCGCACAGCGCGCTGACGGTCTCGGCGACGTCGTCGCTGGTGGCGACGGTGGAGACCACCTCGACCAGCTTCATGATCGGCGCCGGGTTGAAGAAGTGCATGCCGACGACGTCCTGCGGGCGGTCGGTGGCCGAGGCGCACTCGATGATCGGCAGCGAGGAGGTCGTGGTGGCCAGGATCGCGCCGGGCTTGCAGATCTCGTCGAGGTTCTCGAACAGCGTGGTCTTGACCTTGAGGTCCTCGGCGATCGCCTCGATCACGATGTCGACGTCGCCGAGGTCGTCGAGCGAGGTCGACCCGGTCAGCCGACCGAGCACCTCGGCCTTGGCCGACTCCTCGAGCTTGCCGCGCTGGATCGCCTTGTCGAGGGAGCGCTCGATCGTCGCCGAGACGCCGGCGACCTTGTCCTGGCTGCGGCCGACGTAGGTCACGGCGTACCCCGCCTTGGCCATCACCTCGACGATGCCGGTGGCCATCGTGCCGGTGCCGACCACGCCGACGCGCTGGATGTCGTGCTTGAGCTCGGGGGCGTCGTCGGCCGAGGGCGTGCGGTCGTCGGGCACGACGACCGGGGAGTCGGCGGCCTCGTAGGAGTAGAAGCCGCGGCCGGACTTGCGGCCCAGCAGGCCCGCGGTGACCATCTGCTTGAGGATGGGCGCCGGGGCGTGGAGCCGGTCGCGGCCCTGGCGGTACATCGTCTCCAGGATCTCGTACGCCGTGTCGAGGCCGATCAGGTCGAGCAGGGCCAGCGGCCCCATCGGGTAGCCGCAGCCGTAGCGCATCGCCGCGTCGATGTCCTCGCGGGAGGCGTAGCGGTTCTCGTACATCGACACCGCGTGGTTGAGGTAGCCGAACAGCAGGGTGTTGGCGATGAAGCCGGCCTTGTCGCCGCACACCACGGGGTTCTTGCCCAGGGTGCGGACCAGGTCGGAGACGTCCTCGACCACCGACGGCTCGGTGACGACCGTGCGGACCACCTCGACGAAGCCCTGCACCGGGGCGGGGTTGAAGAAGTGGACGCCGACGACCCGGCCCGGGCTGGCGTTGGCGGTCGAGATCTCGGTGACCGAGAGCGAGGAGGTGTTGGTGGCGAGCACCGCGGTGGGCTTCACGACCGCCTCGAGGTCGGCGAAGATCTGCTTCTTCACCGACAGCGACTCCACGACCGCCTCGACCACGAGGTCGGCGTCGGCGAGCCCGGAGAGCGAGGTCGCGAAGCTGACGCGGCCCAGCAGCTCGGCCTGCTCCGCCTCGGTGAGCTTGCCGCGCTTGACGGCGCGGGCAGTGGAGCTCTCGAGGTGCTGACGTCCCTTGGTGACCCCGTCGTCGTCGATCTCGACCCCGACGACGTCGTAGCCGTGCCGGGCGAAGACCTCCGCGATGCCGGCCCCCATGGTGCCGAGGCCGATGACGCCGATGGTCCTGAACTCACGTGTCCCGGTGCTCATGCCGGGCATCCTGCCACGGGTTACCGGCCGGTCAGGTGTGGGACCGGTCACGCGACGGGGTCACCCGGCGAGGCCGGCGACCAGCCCGGCGACCTCGTCCGCGCAGCCCCACGACAGCGTGACCCCGGCGCCGCCGTGGCCGTAGTTGTGCACCACCCGGCCCTCGACCTCCAGCCGCACCGACGGGCGCGCCGGTCGCAGGCCGACCCGGTGGGCCACCACGTGCCCGGACGCGAGCTCGGGCACCAGCCGGGTCGCCCGCTGCAGCACGGCGGTGGCGGTGCCGAGGTCCGGCGTACGGCTCCACTCGCCCTCCTCGGCGGTGCCGCCGACCACGACCACCTCGGAGCGCGGCACGACGTACGTCGGGCCGGCGGCGTCGAGCCACCAGCGGTCCAGCTCCACGCCCGCGAGGTGCACCACCTGGCCGCGGACCGGGCCGACGGTGCGGTCGGCGGACAGCAGCCGCGCGCCCATCCCGGCGCAGTTGACGACCACCTCGTCCTCGGCCGGGGGCGGCAGCGCGCCCAGGCTCATCCGGGTCACGGTGCCGCCGAGGCGCTCGACCCGGTCGCGCAGCCAGTCCAGGTGCACCGGCATGTCGACGACCGGCGCGGCGAAGGACCACGCGTCGGCGTACCCCTGCGGTGCGGCGACGCGGTCCAGCCGGGGCACGGCGTCGACCCACCACGGGTCGGCCGCGGCCGCGGCGTGCACCTCGGTGCCCGGCAGCACGCGCACCCCGCTGCCCGGCTCGTCGACGAGCGCTGCCAGCGCGGCGTACGTCGTGGCGCCCCAGGCGGTGACGCGCTCCTGGGGCAGCGCGCGGTAGGGGTACCAGAGCGCGGCGGCGACCACCGAGGTCGTCTCGCGGGGCAGGTCACGGGCCAGCACGTCGACGCGGTGGCCCGCCTCGAGGAGCCGGACGGCGGTGGTCAGGCCGACCACGCCGGCGCCCACGACCACCACCCGCGCGACCGGTGTCCCCATGGGCCCAGCATCGCAGGTAGATTCACCGGCCGTGAGGATCGTCGTCGCGAGGTGCCAGGTCGACTACGCGGGACGGCTCACCGCCCACCTGCCGATGGCGACGCGGGTGCTGATGCTCAAGTCCGACGGATCGGTGCTGGTGCACTCCGACGGCGGCTCCTACAAGCCGCTGAACTGGATGAGCCCCCCGTGCACCGTCAAGGAGGGCCTCTCCGAGGACGGCCAGGTCGAGTGGCTGGTCGAGGCCAAGAGCGGCGACTCGCTGCGGATCCTGGTCGAGGAGGTCGTCGCGGACTCCACCCACGACCTCGGCATCGACCCCGGCCTGCAGAAGGACGGCGTGGAGAAGCACCTGCAGGAGCTGCTGGCCGAGCACCCCGCGACCCTGTCCGAGGGCCTGACGCTCGTGCGCCGCGAGTTCCCCACCGCGATCGGCCCGGTCGACCTGATGTGTCGCGACGCGGGTGGTCTCTCGGTGGCCGTGGAGATCAAGCGCCGGGGCGAGATCGACGGCGTCGAGCAGCTGACCCGCTACCTCGAGCTGCTCAACCGCGACCCGGCGCTGACCCGCCTCGGCGCCGTGCGGGGCATCTTCGCCGCCCAGGAGATCAAGCCCCAGGCCCGCGTGCTCGCCACCGACCGCGGCATCGCCTGCGCCACCGTCGACTACGACGCCCTGCGCGGCATGGACGACCCGAGCCAGCGGCTCTTCTAGGGGTCGGTCCTCGCCTCGGACGGTGGCCCGCCCGCCGGGACCGGTCAGTCCTCGCCGCGCCGCAGCGGGAACGTCATCCGGAAGGTCGTCCCCTCCGCGCCGCTGCGCACCACCTCGATGGTGCCGGCGTGCGCCTCGACGATCGCGAGCGCGATGGTGAGGCCGAGGCCGGCACCCGGGGTCTGCTGGGCCACGGCGGTCGGGGCCCGGAAGAGCCGCTCGAACAGCTGGTCGGGGTCCTCCTCCCCGATCCCCACCCCGGTGTCGACGACGTCGATCTGGGCCTGGCCGCGCCCGGGGCGCAGCACCACGCGGACCGAGCCGCCGGCGGGGGTGAACTTGATGGCGTTGGAGAGCAGGTTGTCCATCGCCTGGCCCAGCCGGTCGCGGTCGCCGTACATCGCCACGGCGTTGCCGGGGGTCTCCAGCGACAGGTGGAGCTGCGCCTCCTCGGCGCGGGGACGCCCGGCCTCCACGGCCTCGCGCACGACCCGCTCGAGGTCGATCTCGGCGGTCCGGATGGCCAGGCCCGACTCCTCGATCGCGACCAGGGTCAGCAGGTCGTCGACCAGGCGCAGCTCGCGCTCGGCGCTGCGCATGATGACGGAGAGGAACCGGCGCCCCTGCGGGCTGAGGTCCTCCAGGTCGGTCATCAGCTCGCCGTAGCCGATCATCGAGGTCAGCGGGGTCCGCAGCTCGTGGGAGACGGTCGCGAAGAACTCGTCCTTGACGCGGTCGTTCTCCTCCTGCAGCCGGCGACGCTCGGAGATGTCGCGCACCGCGGCCGAGACCAGCAGGCCGTCCTCGGTCTCCAGCGGCGACAGGGTGACCTCGACGGGGAACTCGGTGCCGTCCTTGCGCCGGGCGTGCAGGTCGCCGGCCAGGCCCATCGGCCGGGTGCGGGGCTCGCTGACGTAGCCGTTGCGGAAGGCCATGTGCATGCCGGAGTAGCGGTCGGGGACGAGGATCTCCACGGGCTCGCCCACCAGCTCGGCGCGGTGGTAGCCGAACATCTGCTCCACCTGGGCGTTGACGAGGGTGATGATGCCGTCGCGGTTGACGATCACCATGCCGTCGGGCGCGGCCTCGAGGAGGCCGCGGAAGAGCTTGGTCTGCTGGTACTTGTCGGTGGAGTCGCGCATCCCGACCGAGACGTAGGGGCCGCGGTCGGTCTGCACGGGGCCCAGCGCGAGGTCGACCCGGTGGGCGCCGCCCATGGCGTCGGTGACCTGGCACGACCGCACCGTCACCTCGACGCCGTTGTCGACGACCGCGCTCACCGCGGCGGCCTGGAACAGGTGCATCGACGCCCGACCGAAGTCCTGCACCCGGCGTCCGACGAGGGCCTCGGCCGGCAGCGCCAGCAGCTCGCCCGCGTGCCCGTTGGCGAGCACCACGACCCCCTCGACGTCGACGAGCACCGTCGCCTCGTCGGCCGTGAGCACGGTGTCGGCGAGCAGGCCGTAGTGCCAGGGCTCCTGCTCGTGCAGCTGCTGCATCGGGGGCGATCCGCCTCGGTCTCAAGCGTGGTGCGACCGGCCTCCTGGTCGCTCCATCCGTCCGCCTCGCACAGTACGACGTCGTGGGGCGCGTGTGACGACGTACGACTCGGCGGGCGGCTTTTTGGCGCGCTGGAACTAGACCAGTTGGTGGGCCGCCCGGATCGCGTCGACGATGCCACCCATGGCCTGGGTGAGGCTGAAGTCCTTGGGCGTGAACACCGCGGCGACGCCGAGCTCCTTCAGGGCGCGGGCGTCGCGGTCGGGGATGATCCCGCCCACGATCACGGGCACGTCGTCCAGACCGGCGTCGCGCATCTGGTCGAGCACGTCCGGCACGAGCTCCATGTGGGACCCCGACAGGATCGAGAGGCCCACGCAGTGGACGTCCTCGGCGACGGCGGCCGCCACGATCTGGGCCGGGGTGAGCCGGATGCCCTGGTAGACGACCTCGAAGCCCGCGTCGCGCGCCCGGACCGCGACCTGCTCGGCGCCGTTGGAGTGGCCGTCCAGTCCGGGCTTGCCCACCAGCAGCCGCAGCCGGCCGCCGAGCTCCTCGGAGGTGGACCGCACCCGCTCGCGCACCGCCGTCAGCTCGGCCCCGGCGTCGGCGACGCCGACCGCCCCGGACACCCCGGTCGGGGCGCGGAACTCGCCGAACACCTCGCGCAGCGTGCCGGCCCACTCCCCCGTCGTCGCGCCGGCACGGGCTGCCACCAGGGTGGCGGACATCAGGTTGGCGTCGGTCTTGGCGGCCGCGGCCAGCTCGACCAGCGCCCGGTCGACGGCGTCCTGGTCACGCTCGCTGCGCCACTGCTCGAGGCCGGCGAGGGCCGACCGCTCGGCCTCGGGGTCGGCCGCCTGGATCGCGCCGTCGAGGTCGGCCGTCAGCGGCGACTCCGCGGTGGTCTCGAAGCGGTTCACGCCGACGACCACCTCCTCGCCGCTCTCGATGCGACCGCGGCGGGCGGCGTGGCTGCTGACCAGCGCCTGCTTCATGTAGCCGGACTCCACCGCGGCGACGGCACCGCCGAGCGCCTGCACCCGGTCCATCTCGGCGCGGGCGTCGCCCACGAGCTGGGCGACCTTGGCCTCGACGACGTGGCTGCCCTCGAAGAGGTCGTCGTACTCCAGCAGGTCGGACTCGAAGGCGAGCACCTGCTGCAGCCGCAGCGACCACTGCTGGTCCCACGGGCGGGGCAGGCCGAGCGCCTCGTTCCAGGCGGGCAGCTGCACGGCCCGGGCGCGGGCCCCCTTGGACAGGGTGACGCCGAGCATCTCGAGCACGATCCGCTGCACGTTGTTCTCCGGCTGCGCCTCGGTCAGCCCCAGGGAGTTGACCTGCACGCCGTAGCGGAAGCGGCGCATCTTCTCGTCGGTGACGCCGTAGCGCTCGCGGGTGATCTCGTCCCACAGCTGCACGAAGGCGCGCATCTTGCACATCTCCTCGACGAACCGCACGCCCGCGTTGACGAAGAAGGAGATCCGGCCCACGACCCTGCCGAAGTCGTCCTCGGTGACCTGCCCGGAGTCACGGACCGCGTCGAGGACGGCGATGGCGGTGCACAGCGCATAGGCCAGCTCCTGCGTCGGCGTCGCGCCGGCCTCCTGCAGGTGGTAGCTGCAGATGTTGATCGGGTTCCACTTCGGGATCTCGTGGACGGTGTAGGCGATCACGTCGGCGATCAGCCGCAGCGAGTGCTCGGGCGGGAAGACGTAGGTCCCGCGGGAGAGGTACTCCTTGATGATGTCGTTCTGGGTGGTGCCGGCGAGCTGGGCCGCGACCTCGGTCGGGTCGAGGTCGGGGTTCTGCTCCTCGGCCACGACCTGGTAGAGCGCCAGCAGCCACATCGCGGTGGCGTTGATCGTCATCGAGGTGTTCATCCCGGTGAGCGGGATGTCCTCGAACAGCCGCCGCATCTCGCCGAGGTGCGGCACCGGCACGCCGACCTTGCCGACCTCGCCGCGGGCCAGCGGGCTGTCGGGGTCGTAGCCGGTCTGCGTGGGCAGGTCGAAGGCCACCGAGAGGCCGGTCTGCCCCTTGGAGAGGTTGTTGCGGTAGAGCTTGTTGGACTCCGCGGCCGAGCTGTGGCCGGCGTAGGTCCGCATCACCCAGGGGCGGTCCTTCTCGGGCCGGGGGGTCGGCTGCGACGGGGTCTGGCTCATGGGCCGAGGTTAGGCCCGATGGCTACCGCCGGGTAAGGGATGTGCAGTGCGTCACACGCGGGACATCTCACACGGCTCGGACCGGCGTCTCGAAGCGGTGCGGCGGCTCGACGGCCAGCAGGGCGCGCAGGTGCGAGAGGTGCAGCAGCCGACGTACGCCGCTGTTGCAGCCCCGCAGCACGACCCGCCGGCCCTGGCGCTGGGCGCTCCGGCTGGCCACCGCCAGCAGCTTGAGCGTGGTGACGTCGACCGAGTCGACGTCGGCGAGGTCGACGACCACCGTGTCGTGGCCCTCCGCCAGCGCGTCGTACACCAGCGCGCGCAGCGTCGCGGTGCAGCGCACGTCGAGCGTGCCGCCCAGCACGACTGTGCTCCCGTTCCTGGAGTGCTCCACGAGCACCACCCCCTGCCTACCCCTTCCCAGTCTCGACGCACGACACACCCCGGAGGTTCCGTGACGCGCCCGAGGAGCCGGGCTGGCGGGGATCCGCCCGACCTCAGTCGTCGTCGACGCGGCTGACGTCCGCGCCGACGGCGGCGAGCGTCTCGGCGAAGCGGGGGTAGCCGCGGTCGACGTGGTGGCCCTCGGCCACCAGGGTGGTGCCCTGCGAGGCCAGCCCTGCGAGCACCAGCGCCGCACCGGCGCGGATGTCGTGCGCCACGACCGGGGCGCCGGAGAGCAGCGGCGTGCCACGCACCACCGCGTGGTGGCCGTCGGTGCGCAGGTCCGCCCCGAGCCGGGCCAGCTCCTGGGCGAACATGAACCGCGCCTCGAAGACGTTCTCGGTGATCATCGCGGTGCCCTCGGAGACGGCGGCGAGCGCCATGGCGAAGGGCTGCAGGTCGGTGGGGAACCCCGGGTAGGGCAGCGTCACCACGTCGAAGGCCCGCAGCCGGCGCTCGCAGCGCACCGTGAAGCCGTCGTCCTCGACGTCGAGCTCGAGCCCGGCCGCCACCAGCTTGTCGAGCACCAGGTCGAGGTGCTCGGCCACGCCGGCGGCGACGCGCAGCTCGCCCCCGGCGATCGCGGTGGCGAAGACCCAGGTGCCGGTGACGATCCGGTCGGTGACGGTGCGGTGCTCCACGGGGGCGAGCCGGTCGACGCCCTCGACCTCCAGCGTCGGGCTGCCGACGCCGTCGATGCGGGCCCCCATGGCCTGGAGCATCCGGCAGAGGTCGACGATCTCGGGCTCGCGGGCGACGTTGTCGATGACGGTGCGGCCCTGCGCCAGCACGGCGGCCATCAGCAGGTTCTCGGTGGCCCCCACCGAGGGGAAGTCCAGCGCGATCTCGGCGCCGACCAGGCGCGGCCCGGCCACCTCGGCGACGACCTGGCCGTGCTCGATGCGCACCGACGCCCCGAGCGCCTCGAGCCCGCGGATGTGCATGTCGAGGCCACGCGAGCCGATCGCGTCGCCGCCGGGCAGCGCGACGCTGGCGCGGTGGCACCGGGCGGTGAGCGGGCCCAGCACCGCGATCGAGGCCCGGAGCCGGCGTACGAGCTCGTAGGGCGCCTCGGGCTGCAGCTCCTCGGGCACGTCGACCACCGCGCGGCCGGCGGTGGAGGTGGCGGGGTCGGCGGGCTCGGGATAGGTGATCTCGACGGTGCAGCCCAACCGCTCCAGCAGGTCGCCCATCACGGCGACGTCGAGGATGCGCGGGACGTTGTGGACGACCGAGCGTCCCGGCGCGAGCAGGGTGGCCGCGAGCAGCTTGAGCGCGGAGTTCTTGGCTCCCCCGACCTCGACGGTGCCGGCCAGGGGTCGGGTGAAGGGACCCTCGGACACCACCCGGAAGCTCCCCATACCGGGAGGCTAACGGAGCGGTCGGGCACGGCCCCTCTCTAGGGTGGGGCCATGGTGAACCTCACGCGCATCTACACCCGGACCGGGGACGACGGCAGCACGCGCCTGGGGGACATGAGCGAGACGAGCAAGACCGACCCGCGGCTGCAGGCCTACGCCGACGTCGACGAGGCCAACGCCCACCTCGGCGTGGCCCTGACGGCGGGGGGTCTCGACGACGACGTCGTGCGCGTCCTGACCCACGTGCAGAACGACCTCTTCGACGTCGGGGCCGACTTCTGCACCCCGGTCGTGCCCGACCCGGAGTACCCCCCGCTGCGCATCGAGGCCGACTACGTCGACCGCCTCGAGGCGTGGTGCGACGAGTACAACGAGCACCTGCCCAAGCTGCGGTCCTTCATCCTCAACGGGGGTACGCCGGGAGCAGCCCACCTGCACGTCGCCCGCACCGTGTGCCGCCGCGCCGAGCGGTCGGCCTGGGCGGCGTGGGAGCACCACGCCGACTCGATGAACGTCCTGGCGATCCGCTACCTCAACCGGCTCTCGGACCTGCTGTTCATCCTGGCCCGCCACGCCAACCGCGAGCTGGGTGACGTGCTGTGGGTGCCCGGAGGTGAGCGCGGGGTCTCCGCGCCCGAGGACCGGGGCTAGCGCGAGGGCCGTGAGCCCGGCGGACCGGCCTCGAGCCAGGACTGCAGGCCGGTGAGCGACTGCGGGCTCATCGCGAGCTCGACCTCCCCCGCCGGTGTGGAGCAGTGCACGACGAGGTGGCCGGAGTACAGCGCGTAGCCCTCCTCCTCGTCGGTCTCGCGCTGCGAGTCCAGCGTCAGGTCGTTGCGGCCCCAGGTGCGGCGCGGCCGCGGCAGCGGCGAGAAGATCCGGAACCACTCCAGGTGGTCGTCGCGGTAGCGGCCCAGCCCGAGCGCCCAACCGCGCCCGGCGGGCTGGCGGGGGTCACGGACGCTGAGCTCGAAGGTCCCGCCGTGACGGGCGAGCACCCGCCGGCGTACGACGAGCACGACGCCCAGGGCGAGCACGAGCAGCAGCAGTGCGCCGACGACGTCGAGCAGCACGAGCCACCACGCCATCCGATCCTCGTTCCGCCGCCGTCGGTTGTGGCGCTCAGCGTAGGAGACGCGGGGAAACGACGAGGGGCCGCCCCGGTTCCCCGGGGCGACCCCTCGTCGCGTGCGTGCTGGCTAGCTGGTCAGGACGCCTGTTCCACGGCCCGGATCCGGGCCTCGAGGCGGCGTACCTCGGCCTGCGCGTCGTCCTCGTTCTCGCCGGACTGCTTGGCCCGCTCGAGGTCGTTGCGCGCCTGCTCCAGGTCGATCTCGTGCGACATCTCGGCCCGCTCGGACAGGATCGAGACGCGGTTGTGGGCGACCGAGAGGAAGCCCGCGTCCACGGCCGCGACCCAGGTCTCGCCGTCGGTGGTCTGGATGTCGACGACGCCGTCCACCATGAGCGAGAGCAGCGGTGCGTGGTGCGGCAGGATGCCGACGTCGCCCTCGGTGGTGCGGGCGATGACGCGCGTCGCGTCGCCGGACCACACCAGGCGGTCCGCAGCGACGAGCTCGACGCGGATCGCGTCGTCGGTCACGACGACTCCCCGGTCTTGCCCTGGATCTCCGCCCACTTCTTCTCGACGTCGTCCAGGCCACCGCACATGAAGAAGGCCTGCTCGGCGACGTGGTCGTACTCGCCGTCGGCGATCTTGTTGAAGGCCTCGATCGTATCGGCCACGGGGACCGTCGAGCCCTCGATGCCGGTGAACTGCTTGGCGACGTAGGTGTTCTGCGACAGGAACCGCTGGATGCGACGGGCCCGCGAGACGATGACCTTGTCCTCCTCGGACAGCTCGTCGACACCGAGGATCGCGATGATGTCCTGGAGCTCCTTGTTGCGCTGCAGGATCTGCTTGATCCGGATGGCGCAGTCGTAGTGCGCCTGGCCGATGTACTGCGCGTCGAGGATCCGCGAGGTCGAGGTCAGCGGGTCCACGGCCGGGTAGATGCCCAGCGAGGCGATCTCGCGGGACAGCTCGGTCGTGGCGTCGAGGTGCGCGAACGTCGTGGCCGGGGCCGGGTCGGTGTAGTCGTCGGCCGGGACGTAGATCGCCTGCATCGAGGTGATCGAGTGACCACGCGTGGAGGTGATGCGCTCCTGGAGCTGACCCATCTCGTCGGCCAGGTTGGGCTGGTAGCCCACGGCGGAGGGCATCCGGCCCAGCAGGGTCGACACCTCCGAGCCGGCCTGGGTGAACCGGAAGATGTTGTCGATGAAGAGCAGCACGTCCTGGTTCTGCACGTCGCGGAAGTACTCCGCCATCGTCAGCGCGGACAGCGCGACCCGCAGGCGGGTGCCCGGCGGCTCGTCCATCTGGCCGAAGACGAGGGCGGTCTGGCCGATGACGCCGGCCTCCTCCATCTCGACGATGAGGTCGTTGCCCTCACGGGTGCGCTCGCCGACACCGGCGAACACCGAGACGCCACCGTGGTCCTTGGCGACGCGGGCGATCATCTCCTGGATCAGCACGGTCTTGCCGACGCCGGCACCACCGAACAGACCGATCTTGCCGCCCTGGACGTAGGGGGTGAGCAGGTCGATGACCTTGATGCCGGTCTCGAACATCTGGGTCTTGGACTCGAGCTGGTCGAAGGCCGGGGCCTGGCGGTGGATGCCCCACCGCTCCGTGACGTCGAGCTCCTCGCCCTCCTCGAGGTTGAGGCACTCGCCGAGGGCGTTGAAGACGTGGCCCTTGGTGACGTCGCCGACCGGCACCGAGATCGGGTTGCCGGTGTCGCGCACCTGGGCACCGCGGACGAGGCCGTCGGTGGGCTGGAGCGAGACGGCGCGGACCATGCCGTCGCCGATGTGGAGCGCGACCTCCATGGAGAGGATGCGCTTCTCGCCGCTCAGGTCGAGCTCGACCTCGAGCTTGTTGTACATCTCGGGCATCGCGTCGCTGGCGAACTCGACGTCGACGACCGGACCGGTGACGCGGGCGATGCGGCCCACCCCGCCCTGGTCCTTCTGGGTCTTGTGCTCATCAACAGTGGCAGTCATGGCTCTCTCACTCACTCCCGGCGTTCGCGTCGGCCAGCGCGTTGACGCCACCGACGATCTCGCTGATTTCCTGGGTAATGCCGGCCTGGCGGGCCTGGTTGGCGATTCGGGTGTACTTCTTGATCAGCTCGTCGGCGTTGTCCGTGGCCGACTTCATCGCCTTCTGGCGGGCGGCGAGCTCGGAGGCGGCCGCCTGCAGCAGGGCGAAGAAGATCCGGCTCTGGACGTAGCGCGGCAGCAGCCCGTCGAGCACCTCGGCCGGCGACGGCTCGAACTCGTAGAGCGGCAGCAGGTCGGCCTCCGCGGGCTTCTCCTCGCCCTCGACCACCTCGAGCGGCAGCAGCCGCACCGCGGTGGGCTCCTGCACCAGCATCGACCGGAAGCGCGTGTAGACCACGTGCACCTCGTCGACGCCCTCGGAGCCCTCGAGCGCCTTGCTCTCCTCGGGGTTCTCCGGGTCGTGCAGGAACGCCCCGATCAGCGCCTCGCCGATCTCGCGGGCCACCTCGTAGCTGGGCTGGTCGGAGTGGCCGGTCCAGGTCTTGACGACCGGACGGTTGCGGAACCGCAGGTAGCCCTCGCCCTTGCGTCCGGAGACGTAGAGCTCGACCTCCTTGCCCTCCTCGCGCAGCTTGGAGGACAGTCGCTCGGCCTCCTTGAGCACGCTCGAGGAGTAGGCGCCCGCCAGACCACGGTCGCTGGTCACGATGAGCACGGCGACCCGCTTGGGGTCCTCGGGCTCGGTGGTCAGCGGGTGGTCGACGTTGGAGAAGGTCGCGACGGCCGAGACCGCCCGCGTCAGCTCGCGGGCGTACGGCGCTGCCGCCTGCGCCCGCTGCTGCGCCTTGATGATGCGGGACGCAGCAATGAGCTCCATGGCGCGCGTGATCTTCTTCATCGACTCGGTCGACTTGATCCGCGCGCGGTACTCACGCAGCGAGAGGGCCATGTGGGATCAGCTCCGCTTCTGCTTGACGATCTGCTCCTGCTCGACGTCCTCGTCCTCCAGGGCCTCGGCCTCGGCTTCCTTGCCGGGCTTGATCGAGCCTCCGTCGGAGGTCTCGAACTGGTCCAGGAACGAGTCGTAGGCGCTCTTCAGGCCGTCCTCGTCCTCGAACTTCTGGCTCTCCCGGATGCCCGAGAGGATGCCGTCGTGCGAGCGGTGGAGGTAGTCGAGGAACTCCTGCTCGAAGCGCAGCACGTCCTCGGTGGGGACCCGGTCCAGGCTGCCCGAGGTGCCGAGCCACAGGGAGACGACCATGTTCTCCAGGGGGTACGGCGAGTAGGCGGGCTGCTTGAGCAGGGCCATGAGGCGCTGGCCGCGGTCGAGCTGCTGGCGCGAGGCCGCGTCGAGGTCGGAGGCGAACATCGCGAACGCCTCCATGGCGCGGAACTGCGCCAGGTCGACCTTGAGCGAGCCGGTGACGGCCTTCATGGCCTTGGTCATCGCGGCACCACCCACGCGCGAGACCGAGACGCCCACGTCGATGGCGGGGCGCTGGTTGGACGCGAACAGGTCGGACTGCAGGAAGATCTGGCCGTCGGTGATCGAGATGACGTTGGTCGGGATGAACGCCGAGACGTCGTTGGCCTTGGTCTCCACGATCGGCAGGCCGGTCATGGACCCGTGGCCGAGGTCGTCGGAGAGCTTGGCGCAACGCTCGAGCAGCCGGCTGTGCAGGTAGAACACGTCGCCGGGGAACGCCTCGCGGCCCGGCGGGCGGCGCAGCAGCAGCGACACGGCGCGGTAGGCGTCGGCCTGCTTGCTCAGGTCGTCGAAGATGATCAGGACGTGCTTGCCGTCGTACATCCAGTGCTGGCCGATGGCCGAGCCGGTGTAGGGGGCGAGGTACTTGAAGCCCGCGGAGTCGGAGGCGGGAGCGGCCACGATGGTGGTGTACTCCAGCGCGCCGGACTCCTCGAGGGCGCCACGCACCGAGGCGATGGTCGAGCCCTTCTGGCCGATCGCGACGTAGATGCAGCGGACCTGCTTGTCCGGGTCACCGGAGTCCCAGTTCTGCTTCTGGTTGATGATCGTGTCGATCGCGATGGTCGTCTTGCCCGTCGAGCGGTCGCCGATGATGAGCTGACGCTGGCCGCGGCCGATGGGGGTCAGGGCGTCGATCGCCTTGATGCCGGTGGCGAGCGGCTCGTGGACCGACTTGCGGGCCATCACGCCGGGGGCCTGCAGCTCGAGCGCGCGACGCTCGGTGGTCTCGATCTCGCCGAGGCCGTCGATGGGCTTGCCGAGGGGGTCCACCACGCGGCCCAGGAAGTTGTCGCCCACGGGGACCGAGAGGATCTCGCCGGTCCGGCTGACCTTCTGGCCCTCCTCGATGCCGTCGAACTCACCGAGGATGACGACGCCGATCTCCCGGGTGTCCAGGTTGAGCGCGAGGCCCAGGGTGCCGTTCTCGAACTCCAGCAGCTCGTTGGCCATGCAGGAGGGCAGGCCGGAGACACGGGCGATGCCGTCGCCGGCCTCCGCCACGATGCCGACCTCTTCCTTGCTGGCCGCCTCCGGCTGGTAGTCCGAGACGAAGCGCTGCAGTGCGTCCCGGATCTCCTCCGGACGGATCGAAAGGTCCGTCATTTCTCATCCCTACTCTCTGGTGCGTGAAGCGAAGTGTGTAGTGGTGGAGCGGTCGGACGCCTCAGCCGGCGAGCCGGCGGCGGGCGTCGTCGAGGCGGCTGGCCACGGTGCCGTCGATGACGTCGTCACCGATCTCCACGCGCATCCCGCCGATCAGGCCGGGCTCGACGATGACGTTGAGGTGCACGGGCCGGTCGTACTGCCGGGCCAGCGCGGCCGCGAGCCGCTCCTGGTCGCCGACGGTGAGCTCCTTGGCGACACGGACGGTCGCGACCCGTGCCCCGTGGGCGTCGGCCGCGATCTTCTGGTACTCCTCGACGGCGATCGAGACGGTGCGCTCGGTGCCCGCGAGGGCCTGCTCGGTGAGACGCAGCGTGGCCGGGAGGGTCCGGCCCTCGAGCAGGGACCGCAGCAGCGCGGCCTTGTCCTGCGTCGAGCGGGCCGGGTCGGACAGGGCGGACCGCAGGTCCGGCTCCTGCTCGAGCAGCCGACCGACCGTGAAGAGCTCGTCGGAGAGACGCTCGGCGTCGTCCCCGGCCGAGTCGACGACGGCGACCACGCCGAGGTGCTCCAGCGCGTCCGCGAGGTCGCGGGGGCGCGTCCAGCGACGCTCCACCGCCTCGGCGACGAGGTCGAGCGCCGGGGCGCCGACCTTGCCGTCGAGCAGCTGACGCACCAGACCGGACTTGGCCTGCGACTCGGTGGAGACGTCGGTGACCATGCGGCGCACCGAGGCCTCGCGCCGCAGCACGCCGGCGACGGCGAACAGGTCGTCACCCACCTGCGAGAGGCCGGCCGGGTCCGCACCGCCCTGACCCAGCTTCTGGGTCAGGTCGGCCAGGGCGTCCGCCGACGGCCCGCGCAGATCGGAGCGTGCCATCAGACGGAACCTCCGGAGGTGGTGCTGCCGCCCGTGGTGTCACCCGCGGTGCGGGCGCCCTCGTGCAGCTCGAGGTCGGCCAGGAAGCGGTCGACGACCCGCGAGGAGCGGTCGTCGTCCTCGAGGCTCTCGCCCACGATCCGACCGGCGAGCGAGGTGGCCAGTGCGCCCACCTCGGCCCGCAGCGACGTCAGCGCCTGCTGGCGCTCCGCCTCGATCTGGGACTTGCCGTGCTCGACGATGCGGGTCGACTCGGACTGGGCCTGGTCGCGCATCTCGGCCACGATCTGGGCGCCCTGCTCGCGCGCCTCCTCACGGATGCGCGCCGCCTCGTGGCGGGCGTCCGCGAGCTGCTGCTCGAGCTCGTGGAGCTTGGCGTCGGCCTCGGCCTGCTTGGTCTCGGCCGCCTTGAGCCCGCCCTCGATCGCCGAGGTGCGCTCGGCGAACGTCTTCTCGAACGTGGGCACGACGAACTTGCGGATCAGGAAGAACAGGATCGCGAAGACGACGAGCGCGACGATGACCTCGACG
Source organism: Marmoricola sp. Leaf446 (assembly GCF_001424755.1). Classification (GTDB taxonomy): domain Bacteria; phylum Actinomycetota; class Actinomycetes; order Propionibacteriales; family Nocardioidaceae; genus Marmoricola. The sequence continues at coordinate 621,567 of NZ_LMRF01000001.1, read as the reverse complement.
GGCTCCACCGCGAGCGGGCTCGGCTCCGCAGACATGGGGATGGGGTACGACATGTGTCGCTCTCCTCGGTCGTTGGAGAGTGGACTACTGGATCACGAACGCGAGCGCGATACCGATGATCGCGAGCGCCTCGGCGAGCGCGAAGCCCAGGATCGCGATGCTCTGCAGCCGGCCCTGGGCCTCGGGCTGACGGGCGACGCCGTTGATGTAGGCGGCGAAGATCAGGCCGATGCCGATGCCGGGGCCGATGGCGGCCAGACCGTAGCCGACCATGTTAAGCGAGCCACCCATGACGGCTCTCCTCTCGAGTTGGCAGCACTGCTGCGCTGTCGTGTTGTGCGGATGTATTCAGTTGTGGGTCCCGGCCGAGGCCGGGGAGATCAGTGCTCGTCGGCGAGGGCGCCGGCGATGTAGGTCGCGTTGAGCAGCACGAAGACGTAGGCCTGGAGGAACTGCACCAGCAGCTCCAGGAAGCTGACCGCGATGGCCATGATCCAGGCGGCCACGCCGGCGACCGGGTAGAACCAGTTGTCCGAGTGCAGCACGAGGTACTCGCCACCGACCGCGAACAGGATCAGCAGCAGGTGGCCGGCGAACATGTTGGCGAAGAGTCGCAGCGCCAGCGTGACCGGTCGGACGATGAGGTTGGAGAAGAACTCCAGCGGGATCAGCAGGGGCAGCAGCGCCACCCCGACGCCCGACGGCACGCACTGGAGCTTGAGGTAGCCGAGGAAGCCGTGCTTGCGGATGCCGACGGCGTTGTAGACCAACCAGCTCAGACCGGCCAGGGCGTAGGCCATGGAGGCCCGGCTGAAGGTCGGGAACTGGATGAACGGGATCGCGGCGAACCAGTTGTTGATCAGGATGAAGAAGAACATCGCGACCAGGTAGGGCACGTAGGGCATGAAGTCGCGCGAGCCGATGATGTCGCGCCCCACGCCGTTGCGCACGCCGCTGTAGGCCTGCTCGCCGGCGAACTGCAGGCGCCCGGGGACCATCGCGCGCTTGCGGGCCGCGAGGTAGAGGAAGCCGAAGACGAGGACCGCACCGAGGACCAGCTGCAGCATCGGCTTGGTGACGCCCACGCCCGCGACGCTGAACACCGGGGGCAGGTCGAAGCTGGCCGGGCCGGGGGCCTCGAATCCACCCTCGCCGCCCTCGGCGGCGCGGAGGACAAGTCCGGTCACGTTCAAAGCGATTCCCCTAGTTCTTTCCGTGCTGCCGGGGCAGCGCATCGAAACGGGCGATGGTCATGTAGATGCCGAGGCCGGCACCGATGAGGATGCCCAGGGCCACGACGAACGACGTACCCAGCCACTGGTCGACCAGCCATCCCAGCAGTCCGTAGAACAGGACTCCCGCGACGATGTAGCCGAAGGCGTGCCACGGGTCGCCCCGGGGTGCCTCGTCTCGTTCGGCACCTGGTGAGGACATCGCGGCGTGAGAGTAACAGTCGGTGCGGGTCACGGGGCACCCGCCTCCTGCCGCTCGGACCGCACGGCGGCGGCATCGGCGGGCAGGTCGTAGACCGGGATGCGGGCCCGGGTCAGCGCCACCACCTGCACGAGGGTCCACGTGGCGGCGACCACGAGCAGGCCCACCGCGAGGGCGCGCACCGAGAACGTCCGGTCGGCCCCGTCGGCGCCGGTCACGGCGTAGAAGACCACCCCCGCGAGCACGGCGTGCAGCGCGAAGGTGGTCACCGCGACGAGCAGCGACAGGCGGGGGTCGACCCGGGCGGCCACGGCCACCACGAGCGTCCCGCTCACCAGGAGCAGCAGGGCGAGCGCGCCGCCGGCCACCAGGCCCAGGGCGACGGGCGCCCCGGACACGAGCCAGGTCAGCGCCCCGGCGGCGACCAGGGCGGGCGGGCCCCAGAGCAGCGACCGCACCGCGACGCGCACGGGGACGACGACCGGGCGCACCCCGGGAGCCCCCGGGTGCGGGGAACGCGTGGTTCCGGCGGTCGTCGTCATGGGCGGCCTCATCGTCGTCGTCAGGTGACTCTCCCACGTGCTCGACGGGGCTGTCACCAGGGCGGTGGCGGTGCTTGTGAAAATTAGCACAAAGTCGGGGCGGCGGTCGAGCCGAGGTCCGTCCGCCCGCTCAGCCGCCCACCACGGCCGGTCGCTGCAGGCGTGGCAGCACGAAGGTCAGGGTCGCGGTCAGCAGCGCCCCGAGCCCCAGCAGCACCCAGGTGAGCGGACCGGAGTAGAGCCCCACGAGGACGCCACCGAAGGCGACCAGCCCCGCCCACAGCCACATGATCAGCACGGCACGCCGCTGGCTGTGGCCGATCTCGAGCAACCGGTGGTGCAGGTGCTCCTTGTCGGGCTGGTAGAACGCCTGGCCGCGCCGGGTGCGGCGTACGACGGCCAGGACCAGGTCGACCATGGGCACGATCAGGATGATGATCGGCAGCAGGATCGGCAGCAGCATCACCAGGATCGAGGAGGTGGTCCCGCCGTCGCGCTCGACCGAGACCGTGGCGAACTGGCCGGTGAGGGTGAGCGAGGACCCCGACAGCACCAGGCCGAGCAGCATCGACCCCGAGTCGCCCATGAAGATGCGCGCGGGGAAGAAGTTGTGGGGCAGGAAGCCCGCGCACGCCCCACCGAGCGCCGCGCACAGCAGCGCGGCGGTGATGGCCAGCGTCTCGCCGTTGGTGGCGGAGAGCTGGTAGGAGAACAGGAAGAACGCCACCGCCCCGATCAGCACCACTCCCCCGGCCAGGCCGTCGAGCCCGTCGACGAAGTTGACGGCGTTCATGGTGCCGACGACCAGCAGCACCGTCAGCAGGCCGGCCTGGGTCGGATCGAGCACCAGCTGTCCCACCCCGGGGAGCTGCAGCGACCAGAGCTTGACGTCGTTGAGCACCAGGAACCCGGCGGCCACGACCTGGCCGCCGAGCTTGGTGAGGGCGTCGAGCTCGATCAGGTCGTCGAGCACCCCGACCGCGCAGATCATCGCGCCGGCCAGGAGCACGTAGCCGGAGTCGTGGAAGACGAACGGCTGCGAGGTGGACAGGAACGGCAGCCGGTGGGCCATCAGCAGGCCCGCCCCGAGACCGCCCAGCATGGCGACGCCGCCGAAGTAGGGGATGGGGGTGGCGTGGACGTCGCGGTCGCGCACCCGGGCCACCGCGCCCGACCTGACGGCCGCCTCGCGGGCGAAGACGCAGAGCAGGTAGCTCACGACCCCGGCCACGAGGAAGACCACGAGGTACTCACGCACCCGAGCCGGCCCCCTCGTCCTCGGGCGGCTCCGGGTCGCCGTCGGGGCCGTCGTCCGGCTCGGTCTCGAGCCCGCTGCCGAGGTCGCGCAGCACCGCGTCGAGCTCCTCGCTCGTGATGGCGCCCTCGCGCAGCACGCGCGGCCCCGGACCGGTGCAGTCGACGATGGTGGAGGCCAGCGAGCCGCGGCTCGGCCCGCCGTCGAGGACGACCTCGACGGCGTCGGCCAGCATCGCCACCGCCTCGTCGGCGGTGGTGGCGGCCGGCTGCCCCGACAGGTTGGCCGAGGACACCGCGAGCGGCCCGGTGCGGCCCAGCAGGTCGAGCGCGCCGCGGTCGTCGGGCATCCGCACCGCTACCGTGCCGCGGGTCTCGCCGAGGTCCCAGCGCAGCGAGGACTGCTGGCGGCAGACCAGCGTCAACGGGCCGGGCCAGTAGCGGTCCATGAGGCCGCGGGCCCAGCCGGGCACGTCGGTGGCCAGCGCGTCGAGGGTGGTGGCGGTGGAGATCAGCACGGGCGGCGGCATGTCGCGGCCGCGGCCCTTGGCGTCGAGCAGGCGCTGCACACCGTCGGGGTCGAAGGCGTCGACGCCGAGGCCGTAGACGGTGTCGGTGGGCAGCACGACCAGCTGGCCGCGGCGTACGGCACCGGTGGCGGCGGCGAGGCCCTCCTCGCGGGCGTCGTCGTCCGAGAGGTCGTAGCGCTGGGTCACGGCGTCATCGTGCCAGCCGGGCCGTCACGAAGCGCGGACGACCTGCCAGGTCAGCGTGGTCGCGCACCTCGACGAACCGACCGGTGCCGGCCAGCACCTCGACGGCCGACTCCCCCTGCACGTCGGCGTGCTCGGAGCCCAGCCACCCTCCCGGGACCAGCAGCCGGGCGGCGGTCCGGGCCAGCACGCGCAACGCGTCGAGGCCGTCGTCGCCCGACCACAGCGCGAGCGCCGGGTCGTGGTCGCGGGCCTCGGGGGCGACGCTCTCCCAGGCGTCCAGCGGGATGTACGGCGGGTTGCACACCACCACGTCGACGGTGCCGTCGAGGTCGGCGAACGCCTCGGCCATGTCGCCGCGCCGCAGGTCGACGCCGGTGCCGTCGAGGTTGCGCGCCGCCCACGCGTGCGCCGACCCGTCGAGCTCGACGGCGTGGACCCGCGCCCCGGGCAGCTCGTCGACCAGGCTGCGCGCGATGGCGCCCGAACCGGTGCAGAGGTCGACCACGACGGGGGCCCGCCCGGTCACCTCGCGGGCCCGGTCGAGCGCCCAGCCGGCCAGCAGCTCGGTCTCGGGGCGCGGCACGAACACCCCGGGCCCGACGGCCAGCTCGACGTGGCGGAACGCGGCCGTGCCGGTCAGGTGCTGCAGCGGCTCGCGCGCCGCGCGGCGCCCCACGAGGGCCTCGAAGCGTGCGGCGACCTCGGGGGCCACGTCGTCGAGCAGCGGCAGCCGCGACCTCGTGGTGCCGGCGACGTGGGCGAGCAGCTCCGCCGCGTCGTGCTCCGGGCTGGCCACCCCGGCCCCGGCCAGGCGGCCCGTCGCCGCGCGCACCAGGTCGCGGGGGCGGGTGCTCACGGGGCCAGGGCGTCGAGCCGGGTCGCCATGTCGGCCTCGACGCAGGAGCCGATCACCCCGCCCAGGTCGCCGTCGAGCACCCGGTCGAGGTCGTAGGACTTGTAGCCCGTGCGGTGGTCGGAGATGCGGTTCTCCGGGTAGTTGTAGGTCCGGATCCGCTCGGAGCGGTCGACGGTGCGGATCTGCGAGCGGCGCACGTCGCTGGCCTCGGCGTCGGCGGCCTCCTGGGCGGCGGCGAGCAGCCGGGCGCGCAAGATCCGCATCGCCTGCTCCTTGTTCTGCAGCTGCGACTTCTCGTTCTGGCAGCTGGCCACCACGCCGGTCGGCAGGTGGGTGATCCGGACGGCCGAGTCGGTGGTGTTGACGCTCTGGCCGCCGGGGCCGCTGGAGCGGTAGACGTCGATGCGGAGGTCGCCGTCGTGGATCTCGACGTCGACCTGCTCGGCCTCGGGCAGCACCAGGACGCCGGCGGCGCTGGTGTGGACGCGCCCCTGGCTCTCGGTCACGGGCACCCGCTGGACGCGGTGGACGCCGCCCTCGAACTTGAGCAGCGCGTGCGGCGCCTCCCCCGGCTCGGGGGTGCCCTTGGCCTTGACCGCGACGGTCACCGACTTGTAGCCGCCCAGGTCGGACTCGGTGGCGTCGATGACCTCCGTCGACCAGCCCCGTTGCTCGGCGTACCGGGTGTACATGCGGAGCAGGTCGCCCGCGAACAGGGCCGACTCCTCGCCGCCCTCGCCGGACTTGACCTCGAGGATCACGTCCTTGCCGTCGGCGGCGTCGCGCGGCACCAGCAGGTGGCGCAGCCGCTCCTCGGCCTGGGCCAGCCGGGGCTCGAGCTCGAGCGCCTCCGCGGCGAACGACTCGTCCTCGCCGGCGAGCTCACGGGCGGCCTCGAGGTCCTCACCGAGGGCGAGCCACTCGGTGTGGGCCCGGAGCACGGCGCTCAGCTCGGCGTAGCGCTGCGAGAGCCGCCGCGCGAGCGACGGCTCGGCGTGCACGGCGGGGTCGGCGAGCCGGGTCTCCAGCTCGGCGTGCTCGTCCGCGAGCGACTCGACGGCCTCGAACACGATGACTCCTGGGGGACTCCTGCGGATGACCGGGTGGACGACGACCACGGGTCCCCCGCCGAGCGGCGGGAGACCCGTGGGGAGCCGTGGCGGCTACTTCTTGTCGGCGGTCTTCTTGGCGTAGCGCGCCTCGAAGCGGGCCACGCGGCCACCGGTGTCGAGGATCTTCTGCTTGCCCGTGTAGAAGGGGTGGCAGTTGGAGCAGACCTCGGAGCGGATCGAGCCGCCGGCCTTGGTGCTGCGGGTGGTGAACGTGTTGCCACAGGTGCAGCGCACCTCGGTGGTCACGTAGTTCGGGTGGATGTCCTTCTGCATGGGCGTTCCTCTCGCGTGTACGGCGCCGGGTCGCCCCCCAGCGGGGGACGTGAACCGGACCAGCGGATGATTCTGCCACCCCCGGCCCCTGGGGGGCCAATCGGGCGACACCTGCTCAACAGCAGGCCCCGCCCGGGTGTTCCCGCCTCAGCTGCTGTCGCCGAACCCCTTGCGCGTCATCTCGCCCCACTGGTGGCGCGAGCCGCGCCACGCGTCGATCGCGCCCCACATCCGCCACCAGGCGGTCAGCTGGCGGTAGCCGAAGTTCTCCTCGACCGCGGACCAGACCGCGATCAGCAGCCCGGGCACCCCGCGGTAGCGGCGGTAGGACATCTCCTCGGCCAGCAGCGCGACCAGGCTGACCAGGATCGCGAACGCGATCGAGGTGGACAGCAGCAGCACCACCACCGGCAGGTCGACCCAGTCCGAGGGGACGACGCCCAGGCCGCCGAGGGACAGCAGCACCATCGCGACGGCGAAGTAGAGCAGCCCGAAGACCTCGATGAAGGGCGCGGCCAGCTCGAAGAGCAGGAACCACGGCATCGTGATCATGCCGATGAAGCCGTAGCGGGGACGGAGCACCATGCCGCGGTGGCGGGCGAAGATCTCCGCCAGCCCGCGGTGCCACCGGCGTCGCTGGCTGCGCAGCACCCGCAGCGTCTCCGGGGCCTCGGTCCAGGCGACCGGCTCGGAGACGAAGACGATGCGGCCGTCGACGTCGTTGTCCCCCATCCACCGGTAGAGCCGCACCACCAGCTCGGCGTCCTCGCCGATGCAGTCGGTGGCCACGCCCCCCACCTCGAAGAGGATGTCGCGCCGGAACATGCCGAACGCGCCGGAGATGATCAGCAGGCCGCCGGCCGCGGACCAGCCGGCCCGGCCGATGAGGAAGGCGCGGAGGTACTCCACGACCTGGACCCGCGGCAGCCACCGTCGGGGCATCTGCACGTCGAGGACACGACCGCGCGCGATGGTCGACCCGTTGGCCACCCGCACCACGCCGCCGGAGGCGATGACGCGCTCGGGGTCGTCGGCGAAGGGCCGCGAGACGTGGAGCAGCGCGTCGGGGTCGAGCAGCGAGTCCGCGTCGACCATGCAGACGAGCTCCTTGCGGGCCACGTTGATGCCGACGTTGAGGGCGTCGGCCTTGCCGCCGTTGGCCTTGCACACCAGGAGCAGGTTCATCGCGCCGCGGGTGCTGACGAAGCAGCGCTGGACCTCCCCCTTGACCGGCACGACCGGCGCGTGGGCCAGCGGGAGCTCGACCATGTCGAACGCCTCGACCATGGTCGTGACGGTCGCGTCCTTGGACCCGTCGTCGATGACCACGACCTCGAAGTCGGGGTAGCGCAGCGAGGACATCGCCTCGACCGACGCCACGATGGTCAGCTCCTCGTTGTAGGCCGGCATCAGCACCGAGACGCCCCGTGCCAGCGGCTCGGCGAAGCTCTCGTCGTACGCCGCGAACTGGGTGCGGCGGCGGTAGCGCACGAAGTCGACCATCGCCAGCACGGTCAGCACCACGAAGCTGAGGTTGATCGCCACCGAGTAGGCGATGAAGAACCAGCCCAGCACCGTCAGCAGGGTGTTCACGAGCGGCCTCCCCGGATGGCCTCGAGCGCCATCGCCTCCACGGCGTAGGGCGAGGAGCTGGTGGCGAGCATCCGGCGGCCGCCGGGCCCGAGCTCGATGAGCGCCTGCGCCGCCTGCCGGGAGACCTGCGGCTCCTCCTCGTCGACCACGTCGAGCAGGCTGGCCGCCGCGACCGAGGACCCGATCGAGCCCAGGGCGTGGGCCGCCCCCGCGCGCACGTTGGGGCGCAGGTCGAGCAGCGCCTCGGTGAGGGCCGGGATCGCCTCGGGCGCACCGATCCGACCCAGCGCCTCGGCGCAGGCGCCGGCGAAGGAGGGGTTGGGCGAGCCCAGGCCCTGGGCGAGCACGTCCACGCTGGGGCGGTCGGCGAGCAGGCCGAGCACGACCGCGGCCGGGTCGAGGTGGAGGTGGTCGCCGTGGGTCATCTCCTCGAGCAGCACCGACCGCAGCTCGGGGGCGGCGTCGGGCCCGAGCCGGTCGAGGGCGAAGACGAGGTCGCGGGTCAGCCGCGGGTCGTGCTCGCCCAGCAGCAGCAGGGGCCGCACGGCCCGGGGGTCGCCCATCGCGCCGAGCGCCCGGACCGTGACCCGCCGCACCAGGAAGTGCCGGTCCCGCAGCAGCCGGACCAGGCGGGGGACGTGCTGGGTGAGGCCGAGCATGCCCAGCTGGAACGCCCCGCGGCAGCGGCGCACGGACGAGCGGGAGCCGACCAGGGCCAGCGCGCGCTGCTCGGCACCGCGGGCCATCAGCAGGCCCACCAGCTCGGCGCGCGACTCGCCCCGGAGCTTGGGCAGCATCTCGAAGACCTGCTGCTCGACCCGGTCGGCGGCCCGGCCCCGTGCTGCCGCGAGCGCGGCGCGGCCCCGTGCGGCGTCGTCGTCCTCGCCCATCACGACCTCGAAGATGTGCGCCCGCACCTCGTCGGCGGCCCGGGCCCGACGGCGGGCGAACAGGTCACGCAGCGCCCGCACCACCACGAGCACCACGAGGAGCACGACCGAGAGGACGGCGAACCCGACGAGGAGGACCCAGCTGAACCACAGGAAGCCGTCCACGTCCCCGAGAGGGGAAGCCATCAGGGGCGCGCGACCGAGCGCGGAGCCACGTCAGCGGCTGCGGGCGAGCACCGCGGACACCCGCGACGCGAGCTCGCGCGGGCTGAAGGGCTTGACGATGTAGTCGTCAGCACCGGCCTCGAAGCCCTGCTCGATGTCGGACTCCTGGGCGCGGGCCGTGAGCATGATGATCGGCAGGCCGTCCATGCTGGCGTCCTGGCGCAGCGCACGGGCGGCGTCGAGGCCGCTCATGCCGGGCATCATCACGTCGAGGATGACGAGGTCGGGCTTCTCGGCGCTGCACGCCTCGACGGCGGCCGCGCCGTCGCCCACCGGCACCACGTCGTGACCACCGTGTCGCAGCTTGAAGACCACGAGCTCGCGGATGTCCGCGTCGTCGTCGGCAATCACGATGCGAGCCATGGAATCCCCTCGATGTCCGAACGCTGTCGTCGGTGAGCATAGCCACACCAACGGACACATGCGGGCAGAACGGCTCCCGCCGAGCGGGTCAGTCCTCCTGGGCGCCGCCCGGCGCGGGCGCGCTCCGCTCGACCTGGGCCAGGAGCTCCAGGTTGGACTGCGAGGAGCGCAGCCGGCTGAGCAGCATCTCGACGGCCTGCTGGCCCTCCTGCCCGGCGAGCGCGCGACGCAGCTTCCACACGATGGCCAGCTCCTCGGCACCGACCAGCTGCTCCTCGCGTCGGGTCCCGGACTGCACGGCGTCGATCGCGGGAAAGATGCGCTTGTCGGCGAAGTCGCGGCGCAGCCGGACCTCCATGTTGCCGGTCCCCGTGAACTCCTCGAAGATCACCTCGTCCATCGCCGAGCCGCTCTCGACCAGGGCGGTGGCCACGATGGTCAGCGAACCGCCGTTCTCGATGTTGCGGGCGGCCCCGAAGAAGCGCTTGGGCGGGTAGAGCGCCGCCGAGTCGACGCCACCGGACAGCATCCGCCCGCTGGCCGGGGTGGCGAGGTTGTACGCGCGGCCGAGGCGGGTGATCCCGTCGAGCAGCACCACGACGTCGTGGCCGAGCTCTACCAGCCGCTTGGCCCGCTCGATCGCGAGCTCCGCCACGATGGTGTGGTCGCCCGGCGGACGGTCGAAGGTCGAGCTGACGACCTCGCCCTTGACGGAGCGCTGGAAGTCGGTGACCTCCTCGGGCCGCTCGTCGACCAGCACCACCATGAGGTGGCACTCGGGGTTGTTGGTGGTGATCGAGTGGGCCAGGGCCTGCAGCACCGTGGTCTTGCCGGCCTTGGCGGGCGAGACGATCAGCCCGCGCTGGCCCTTGCCGAGGGGCGCGGCGAGGTCGATGACGCGGCCGATCAGGTCGGTCGGCCCGGTCTCCAGGCGCAGTCGCTCCGACGGGTACAGCGGGGTCAGCTTGGCGAACTCCACCCGGGAGCGGGCGGTCTCGGGGTCGGCGCCGTTGACGCTGTCGAGACGCACGAGCGGGTTGAACTTCTCCTTGCGCTCGCCCTCCCGCGGCTGGCGCACCTGTCCGGTGACGGCGTCACCGCGGCGCAGGCCGTAGCGACGCACCATCGACATCGAGACGTAGACGTCGTCGACGCCCGGGAGGTAGCCGCTGGTCCGGACGAACGCGTAGTTGTCCATCAGGTCCAGGATGCCCGCGCACGGCGTGAGCACGTCGTCCTCGAGGATCTGCAGGTCGGGCTCGTTGCGGTGGCCGCGGCCGCTCGCGACGGGTGCGGCCGCGCCCTGCTGCCGGTCGCGACCCCGGCGGCGCCGGTTGCGACGGCTGCCACCCTCGTCGTCGTCCTGGTCGTCCCGGTCGTTCTGCTGCCGGTTCTGGTTGCGGTCGTTCTGGTTCCGCTCGTCCTGCTGGCGGTTCTGGTTGCGCTCGTCCCGGTCGTTCTGCTGGCGGTTCTGGTTGCGCTCGTTCTGGTTGCGGTCGTTCTGCTGGCGGCCCTGCTGCCGGTCCTGCTGGTCCTTCTGGCGGCGGTCCTGCTGGTCGTCCTGCTGGTCCTTCTGCTGGTCCTTCTGGCGACCCTGCTGGCGGTCCTGCTGCTTGCCCTGCTGCCGGTCGTTCTGGCGGTCGCTCTGGCGGTCGGGCTGCTGCCGGTCGTCCGACTGCCGGTCGTCCGACTGCGTGTCGTCCTGCTCCTGCGGGCGACCGTCCTGCTGGTCGGGCTGGTCCTGCCGGCGCCCCTGGCCCCGGGTGCGGCGGGACCCCTCGGTCCGGGCCTCGCCCCGCGATGCCCGGTCGGCCCGGTCTCCCTGGTCGACCTTGGCGGCCTGGTCGACCTGGGCAGCCTGGTCGCGCTCGGGCTGCGGTGCCGGCTCACGCGCCTCCGGCTGCTGCTCGGCGGCGGGGCGGCGCGGCTCGCGGGTGCCCGGTCCCTGCTGCTGGTGGGCCTTGATGGCCTCGATGACGGCACCCTTGCGCATCCCGGTGGTCTTGATGCCCAGACCGCCCGCGAGCTGCTTGAGCTGCGGGAGCAGCATCCCCTCGATGCCGTCCTTGCGGCCGCGTGCGGACGAGGGCTGGGACGGCTGCGACGGCTCGGAGGCCCCGGCGGTGTCGGTGGTCTCGGTCATGGGTGGGGTCCTCCCCCTGTGCGACGCGGCAGCACGGCTGCCCGCGTGGTGCGGCTGGTCTGGTGGGTCACCGACCACGGCGTGTGCCGGGGCACGCGCCCGAGGCCTCGGGAGGAGGCCGGTCGGGGGGACGGTGAGACGTCGCGGTGCGTCGGCTCGCGGTGGCCGGAGGGCTCACCACGGGGGCCGGCCGTGACGCGGCGTCACGCTAGCACGCGGGCTCCGGGGCCACCGACGGCTTGCGGGAGCACCCGCCAGCCTGCCGGCAGGTGGGTGGCGACGGCGGCGGGCACGCCCACCTCGTCGACCACGAAGGCCAGCACCGTGGGGCCCGCGCCCGAGACGACCGCCGGCACCCCGGCGTCGCGGAGCGCGCCGACGACCGCGAGCGTCTCCGGCATCGCCGGGGTCCGCTGCTGCTGGTGCAGGAAGTCCTCGGTGGCCCGGAGCAGGTGCGACGGCTCCCCCGCCAGCGCGGCGACGAGCAGCGCCGCCCGCCCGGTGTTGGCCGCGGCGTCGGCGTGCGGGACCACCTCGGGGAGCAGGCCGCGGGCGACCGCGGTCGCGACGGCGTACGGCGGGACGGCGACCACTGCGCGCACGCGTGGGTCGAGGTCGACGCGCTGGGCCCAGACCACCTCGCCGGCCTGGCCGGAGACCACGAAGCCGCCGAGCAGGGCGGGGGCGACGTTGTCGGGGTGGCCCTCGATGCGGTTGGCCAGCGCCAGCAGGGCCGCGTCGTCGAGCCGGGCCGCGCCGTCGGGCACGAGCGCCCGGGCGAGCACGAGGCCCCCGACGATCGCGGCCGAGGACGACCCCATGCCGCGGCTGTGCGGGATCCGGTTGGTGCAGCGCAGCCGCAGCCCGGGTGGCGGTCCGTCGAGCGCGGAGAAGGCGACCTGCATCGAGCGCACCACGAGGTGCCGCTCGTCGCGCGGGACCTCCTCGGCCGCCTCGCCCTCGACCTCGATCGTGAGGCCCTCGGGGAGCACCTCGGCCTCGAGGGTGTCGACCAGCTCCAGGGCGAGACCGAGGCAGTCGTAGCCGGGACCCAGGTTGGCGCTCGTGGCCGGCACCTCGACGATGACGGGGCCGGGCACCCAGCCGCGGCCGGTCACCTCGCGTCCGGGCTCTGCCGGGGCCGCCGCCACCTCAGGCGAGGCCCGCGGCCGCGGCGGCCGACCCGACGTCGGCGTCGCAGACGGTGTCGACGAGGTCGGTGAAGGTCGACAGCGCGGTGTCGATGTCCTTGAGGCCGTGGCCGGTCACGGTCACGACGACCCGCTGGTCGTCGTAGCGCACGCCCTCGGAGGCCTCGAGCAGCAGCCCGGCCACCCCGGCGGCCGAGGCCGGCTCGACGAAGACGCCCTCGCGCCGGGCCAGCTCGCGCTGGGCGTGCAGGATCTGCTCGTCGGTGACGTCGCGGAAGCGTCCGCCCGACGAGCGGGCCGCGTCGACGGCGAGGTCCCAGGAGGCGGGGTTGCCGATGCGGATGGCCGAGGCCACCGTCTCGGGGTCGGCCACCGGCGCGCCGTGGACCAGCGGGGCGGCCCCGGCCGCCTGCCAGCCGCGCATCACGGGGAGCTTGAGGGTCTCGCCGGCCCGGTGGGCCTCGGTGTAGCCCAGCCAGTACGCCGACACGTTGCCCGCGTTGCCGGTCGGGAGCACGTGCACGTCGGGGGCGTCGCCGAGCACGTCGACGACCTCGAAGGAGGCGGTCTTCTGCCCCTGCAGCCGCATCGGGTTGACCGAGTTGACCAGCGCGACGGGGTAGTCGTCGGCCAGCCCGCGCGAGAGCCGCAGGCAGTCGTCGAAGTTGCCGCGCACCATGATCACCTGGGCGCCGTGCACGATCGCCTGGGCCAGCTTGCCGGCGGAGATCTTGCCCTGCGGCACGAGCACGAGCGGCTTGATGCCGGCGCGGGCGGCGTAGGCGGCCATCGAGGCGGAGGTGTTGCCGGTGGAGGCGCAGACCACCGCCTCGGCGCCCTCGCCGACGGCCACCGAGAGCGCGACGGTCATGCCGCGGTCCTTGAAGGAGCCGGTCGGGTTGTCGCCCTCGACCTTGAGCCACACCTCGGCGCCGGTGACCTCCGAGAGCCACGCGGACTCCACCATCGGGGTGCCGCCCTCGCGCAGCGTGATGGTCGGGGTGTGCTCGGGGATGTCGAGGCGGTGGCGGTACTCCTCGATGACGCCGCGCCACTGGCGCGAGACGCCCGGGGTCGCGGCACCCACCCGCGTCTCGCCACCGGGGCCGGTCGCGGCGCCCGGGGTGGTGGTCGTGCTGGCGGTCATTCCGCTTCTCCTTCCACGCGCATCACCGAGGAGACGTCGCGGACGTTGGCCATGCCGCGCAGCGTCTCCACCGTCGCGGCCAGGTCGGCGTCGCTGGCCCGGTGCGAGACGACCACGAGCTGAGCGTCGTCGCCGCGTCCCTCCTGGCGGACGGTCTGGATCGAGACGCCGTGCTCGGCGAAGGCCTGGGCCACCGCGGCGAGCACGCCCGCCTTGTCGTCGACGTCGATCTGCACGTGGTAGCGGGTCTCGGTGCTGCCCATCGGGAGCACCGGCAGGTCGGCGTACGACGACTCGCCGGCGCCACGGACGTCCGAGAGCCGGTTGCGGGCCACCGTGACGAGGTCGCCCATGACCGCGCTGGCGGTGGGCGAGCCGCCCGCGCCGGGGCCGTAGAACATCAGCTGGCCGGCGGCCTCGCTCTCGACGAAGACCGCGTTGTAGGCCTCGCGGACGCTGGCGAGGGGGTGGCTGCGCGGGATCATCGCGGGGTGCACGCGGGCCGAGACCGACGGGCCGTCGGGGCCGTCCTGCACCGCACAGATCGCGAGCAGCTTGACCACGCAGCCCATCTCGGCGGCCGAGGCCACGTCGGAGGCGGTCACCTCGGCGATGCCCTCGCGGTGGACGTCGGCGGCGGTGACGCGGGTGTGGAAGGCCAGGCTGGCCAGGATGGCGGCCTTGGCGGCGGCGTCGAAGCCCTCGACGTCGGCGGTCGGGTCGGCCTCGGCGTACCCCAGGTCCTGGGCCTCCTGGAGCGCCTCGTCGAAGCCGGCGCCGGAGCTGTCCATGCGGTCGAGCACGAAGTTGGTGGTGCCGTTGACGATGCCGAGCACCCGGGTGACCTGGTCGCCGGCGAGCGACTCGCGCAGGGGCCGCAGGATCGGGATCGCCCCGGCGACGGCGGCCTCGTAGTAGAGGTCGCGGCCGGCGCGCTCGGCGGCCTCGAACAGCGTGCTGCCGTCCTCGGCGAGCAGCGCCTTGTTGGCCGAGACGACGCTGGCGCCGTGCTCGAGCGCGGCGAGGATGAGGCTGCGCGCGGGCTCGATGCCGCCGATCAGCTCGACGACGACGTCGACGTCCTCGCGGGTGACCAGGGCGTGGGCGTCGGTGGTGAACAGCTCCTCGGGGAGCTCGACGTCACGGGCCAGGCCGAGCCGGCGCACGGCCACCCCGACGAGCTCCACGCGGGCGCCGACGCGGGCGGTCAGGTCGTCGGCCCGCTCGTGCAGCAGCCGCGCGACCTGGGAGCCGACGACGCCGCAGCCGAGCAGCGCCACCTTGACGGCGGGCGCGTCGGGACGCGGGTGGGGTGCTGGGTGCTCGTTCATCGCCGCACATCCTCCCACCGTCCGACCCGTGGACCCCAATCCATCCGCCTGCTGGTCCGGGCCACGCCGTCGTCCGGCCCCTGCCCGACCGGCTCATCGGCCTGCGGCGGTCTACGGACTGCGGCCCTGCAGGGCGCCCGGCGCCCACGGCCACTCCTCCCGGTCGGTCAGCAGGGCGGTCAGCCCGCTCCGCCGGAGGTCCGGCTGCTCCGCCGGGATCGCATCCCTGGCGCAGCGGCGGTTTCCCAGGCGACCTCGGGAAACCGCCCGGCCGCCGACGACCGGCGGACCACCGACCAGGAGCAGGACCGCCCGGACCTCAGCCGACGTCGGTGAGGAGCAGGTCGTCCAGCGTCTCCCGGCGTACGACGACCCGCGCGACGCCGTCGCGCACCGCGACCACGGCCGGCCGCGGCACGTGGTTGTAGTTGCTGGCCATCGACCGGCAGTAGGCGCCCGTGCCGGGCACCGCCACCAGGTCGCCCGGGGCCAGGTCGCCGGGGAGGAACTCGTCCTTGACCACGATGTCGCCCGCCTCGCAGTGCTTGCCGACCAGCCGGCTGAGCAGCACCGGGGCCTCGGAGCGCCGACTGGCCAGGGTGCAGGAGTAGTCGGCGTCGTAGAGCGCGGTGCGGATGTTGTCGCTCATGCCGCCGTCGACGGAGACGTAGGTGCGGACCGCTCCCCCGTCGAGCTCGACCGCCTTGACGGTGCCGACCTCGTAGACGGTGCACATCGACGGGCCGACGATCGCGCGACCGGGCTCGACGGAGAGCCGCGGGACCTCCAGGCCCCGCGCCGCGCACTCCTCGGTCACGATCGTGCGGATCTCCTCGGCCAGCCGGGCGGGGTCGGCGGGGTCGTCCTGGGTGGTGTAGGCGATGCCGAAGCCGCCGCCGAGGTCGAGCTCGGGCAGCTGCACCCCGGTCTCCTCGGCGATCTGCCGGTGCAGGGCGAGCACCCGTCGGGCCGCGACCTCGAACCCGGAGGTGTCGAAGATCTGCGAGCCGATGTGGGAGTGCAGCCCGCGCAGCTCCAGGCCCGGGGTCTCCCGGATCGACCGCACGGCGGCCAGGGCGTCGCCGCTGCTGATCGAGAACCCGAACTTCTGGTCCTCGTGGGCGGTGGCGATGTACTCGTGGGTGTGGGCCTCCACGCCCGGGGTGACCCGCACCATGACGCGGGCCGTCAGCCCGGTCTCGGCGGCCAGGTCGGCCAGGCGGGTGATCTCGTGGAAGGAGTCCACGACGATGCGACCCACCCGCAGCTCCAGCGCCCGGCGCAGCTCGGCCACCGACTTGTTGTTGCCGTGCAGCTCGACCCGGTCCATCGGGAACCCGGCACGCTCGGCCACCGCCAGCTCGCCGGCGGTGCACACGTCGAGGTGCAGCCCCTCCTGGTCGACCCAGCGGGCCACCTCGGTGCACAGGAACGCCTTGCCGGCGTAGTAGACGTCGAAGCCGGCGAACCCGTCGCGGAAGTCGCGGGCGCGGCTGCGGAAGTCCTCCTCGTCCAGGACGTACGCCGCGCTCCCGTGCTCGGCGACCAGGTCGGGCAGCCGGACACCGCCCACCTCGAGCACGCCGTCGACCTTGCGCGCCGTGCGCGACCACAGCTGCGGCACCAGCGCGTTGACGTCGGCGGGGTCGCGCAGCCACGCGGGTCCCCGGACCGACACCGCCGCGTGGGCCCAGCCGGCCTCGTGCGCCCTCACGACCCGCTCACATCCGCTCGGGCGCGGTGACGCCGAGCAGGCCGAGGCCGTTGGCCAGCACCACGCGGGTCGCGTCGACGAGCAGCAGCCGGGCGGCGTGGAGCTCGCCGGCCGGCTCGTCGCCCATCGGGAGCACCCGGCAGCTGTCGTAGAAGCGGTGGTAGGTGCCGGCGAGCTGCTCGAGGTAGCGCGCCACGCGGTGCGGCTCGCGCAGCTCGGCCGCGCTGGCCACGACCCGCGGGAACTCCGCGAGCGCCCGCAGCAGCTCGCCCTCCTTCTCGTGCACCAGCAGGGCGGGGTGGGAGGCGGCGACCACGCCGAGGTCGGCGGCGTTGCGGAGCAGGCTGGAGACCCGGGCGTGGGCGTACTGCACGGTGAAGACCGGGTTGTCGTTGGACTGCCGGGTGATCTGCTCGATGTCGAGGGCCAGCGGCGAGTCGGCCGGGTAGCGCGCCAGCGAGTAGCGCAGCGGGTCGACGCCGATGAGGTCGACCAGCTCGCCGAGGGTGACGATGTTGCCGGCCCGCTTGGAGAGTCGGACCTCGGCGCCGTCGCGCATGATCTTGACCAGCTGGCCGATCGGGATCTCGATGTTGCGCTCGGGGTCGTCGCCCGCGCAGGCGACCATCGCCTTGAGGCGACCCACGTAGCCGTGGTGGTCGGCGCCGAGCAGGTAGAGGCAGATGTCGAAGCCGCGCTCGCGCTTGTTGACGTAGTAGGCCGCGTCAGAGGCGAAGTAGGTCAGCTCCCCGTTGCTGCGCCGCAGCACGCGGTCCTTGTCGTCGCCGAAGGCCGTGGTGCGCATCCACAGCGCGCCGTCGGACTCGTAGAGGTGGCCCTGCTTCTCCAGCACGGCCAGGGCGTGCTCGACCGCCCCCTGGTCGTGGAGCTGCCGCTCGGAGAACCACACGTCGAAGTGCGTGGCGATGGAGTCCAGCTGGGCCTGCTGCTCGGCCAGCTGCAGCGCGTAGCCCGCCTCGCGGAACGCGACCGTGCGCTCCTCCCCGGTCAGCTCGAGCACGCCCGGGTCGGCCGCCACGATCTCGCGTGCGAGGTCGCCGACGTAGGCGCCGTGGTAGCCGTTCTCCGGCGTGGGCTGCCCGGTGGCGGCGGCCTCGATCGAGGCGCCGAAGAGGTTCATCTGGTTGCCGCGGTCGTTGATGTAGAACTCGCGCGTGACCTCCGCGCCGGCGGCCGACAGCACCCGGCCGATCGCGTCGCCCACCACGGCCCACCGGGTGTGGCCGAGGTGCATTGGCCCGGTCGGGTTGGCGGAGATGAACTCCACGTCGATGCGCTGCCCGGCCAGGACCTCCGAGCGGCCGTACGCCGCGCCGGCGGCCACGACGTCGGCCGCGACCTGCCCCTGCGCGCCGGCCTCGACGGTGATGTTGAGGAAGCCCGGGCCGGCGACGTCCACCGCGGCGATCCCGTCGGCGGCCCGGAGCCGCTCGGCGAGCTGCTCGGCCAGCGCCCGGGGGTTGGTGCCCGCCTTCTTGGCCAGCTGCAGCGCGACGTTGGTGGCGTAGTCACCGTGGCTGCGCTGGCGGGGACGCTCGACGGTGACCTCGGACGGGACGCCGTCGGGGAGGGTGAGCGAGCCCGCCTCCACCAGGGAGGCGAGGGCGGCGACGACGGTCGCGGACAGCTGGTCGGGGGTCACCGACCAAGCCTATCGGCGGGCACCGGTTGGCGGCCCGGGAGCATCGGCCGGTACTGTTCGGGCTCGTGCCGCGAGGCACTCCCGCCTCCGTAGCTCAGGGGATAGAGCACTGGTTTCCGGTACCAGGTGTCGCAGGTTCGAATCCTGCCGGAGGCACCAGCACGACCCGGCGCTCAGGCGCCGAAGACCTGGCCGGCGTAGATCCGGTTGGTGTCCGTGGACCTCCAGGCGTCGACGCCGAGGTAGCGGAACCGCCCGTTGAGGATGTTGCGCCGGTGACCGGGCGACTTCATCCACATGTCGACGACCTGCGTGGCCGACAGCGACCCGCTGCGCCACGCCAGGTTCTCCCCCGCCCCGCGCAGGCCGCAGGCCTTGAGGATGGGCGTGAGCGACTGGTGGTAGAACGCGTCGCGGCTGGCCAGGAACTGGGTCCAGCTCGTGGCGTAGCGGTCGGGGCAGCTCATCATGCGCAGCGGCCGCAGCCCGTGCCGCTTGCGCTGCACGTTGGTGGCGGCCAGGACCTGGGTGTCGAAGCTCGAGGCCACGGGAGCGGTGTCGGCCGCGGCGTGGGCGGTGCTCGGCACGGCGACGACGCCGACGAGTCCCGCGACGGCGGCGACGAGGCCGACGAGCAGGGCGCGGACCCGGCGTACGGCAGCGGCGGTGGTGGTGTGCGACGGTGGTGCTGAGGTGTGCATCGCGGTCTCTTCTCCGGTCGGCCCCCGTGCAAGAACCCCTCAAGACTCACATAACCGGACAATCCGCGCATCACGAATACCTTAATTCGTGCGAACGTGTGCGAATCGGACAGGCGCGCCGGTCGCCATCCGGCTCCCGCTCCCCGCAGCCGGGGGTCTAGCCTTGACGGCGTACTCACACCCACGCGCGTTGGAAGAGGCGGAACTGGCCGTGCCCGAGTCGACCGAAGAGAGCTCCCCCACCGGGTTCGGAGCCAACCAGTGGCTCGTCGACGAGATGCGTGAGCGCTTCGAGCAGGACCCCGACAGCGTCGACCGCGTCTGGTGGGACTTCTTCGACAAGTCCGGCTCCGGTGCGTCCGACCACGCCGAGGCGCCGGCCGACCTCCCGGCCGGGTCCGCGAACGGCCCCGCGAACGGCCCTGCGAACGGCCACCAGCGCATCGTGGAGTCCACCGGCGCGCCCAAGCGCCGCCCGGCCGCCGAGCAGGCGGCCCCGGAGCGGCCCAAGACCGGCACGACCGCCCCGAAGCAGTCCGGCAGCACGCAGCAGTCCCCCGAGAAGGAACAGGCCCAGCCCTTGTCCGAGCAGAAGTCGTCCTCGTCCACCCGCAGCTCCTCGCAGGGCACGAAGTCCGCGGCCGCGTCCACCTCCTCGGGCTCCAAGGCCACCGCGAAGGCCGACGCCGACCAGTCCGCCGAGAGCGCCGTCGACGAGGGGCCCCGGCACACCGTGCTCAAGGGCGCCCCGGCCCGCACCGTGGCCAACATGGACGCCTCCCTCACCGTCCCGACGGCCACCAGCGTGCGCTCGGTGCCGGTCAAGCTGCTCTGGGACAACCGCATCGTCATCAACAACCACCTGGCCCGCGCCCGCGGCGGCAAGGTCTCCTTCACCCACCTGATCGGCTACGCGCTGGTCAAGGCGGTGCGCTCGATGCCGGAGATGAACGTCGGCTTCGACGTCGTCGACGGCAAGCCCAACCTGGTCACGCCCGCCCACGTCAACCTCGGTCTCGCCATCGACCTGCCCAAGCCCGACGGCACCCGCCAGCTGCTGGTCCCCAGCATCAAGGCCGCCGAGGACATGGACTTCGCGCAGTTCTGGACGGCGTACGAGGAGCTGGTCCGCAAGGCCCGCAACGGCAAGCTGGCCGTCACCGACTTCCAGGGCACCTCGATCAGCCTCACCAACCCGGGCACGATCGGCACCAACCACTCGGTGCCCCGCCTGATGAAGGGGCAGGGCGCCATCGTGGGCGTCGGCTCGATGGAGTACCCCCCGGCCTTCCAGGGCGCCTCGGAGGAGACGCTCACCCGCAACGCGATCAGCAAGATCATGACGCTGACCTCGACCTACGACCACCGGGTCATCCAAGGCGCCCAGAGCGGTGAGTTCCTGCGCCGCATGCACCAGCTGCTGCTGGGCGAGGACGGCTTCTACGACGAGATCTTCCGGTCGCTGCGGATCCCCTACGAGCCGATCCGCTGGTCCAACGACATCTCGGCCAACCACGACGACGAGATCAGCAAGCAGGCGCGCATCCTGGAGCTGATCCACGCCTACCGGGTGCGCGGCCACATGATGGCCGACACCGACCCGCTGGAGTACAAGCAGCGCAGCCACCCCGACCTCGAGGTGGAGAGCCACGGCCTGACGCTGTGGGACCTCGACCGCGAGTTCGCGACCGGCTCCTTCGGCGGCGAGCGCCGCTTCATGAAGATGCGCTCGATCCTGGGCATCCTGCGCGACTCCTACTGCCGCACCGTCGGCATCGAGTACATGCACATCCAGGACCCCGAGCAGCGCCGCTGGATCCAGGAGCGCGTCGAGCAGCCGCACCGCAAGCCCCCGCGCGAGGAGCAGCTGCGGATCCTGCTCAAGCTCAACCAGGCCGAGGCGTTCGAGACCTTCCTGCAGACCAAGTTCGTCGGGCAGAAGCGGTTCAGCCTCGAGGGCGGCGAGACCACCGTCCCGCTGATCGACGAGATCTGCGAGGCCGCCGCCGAGGCCGGCCTCGACGAGGTCACCATCGGCATGGCCCACCGCGGTCGCCTCAACGTGCTGGCCAACATCGTCGGCAAGTCCTACAGCCAGATCTTCCGCGAGTTCGAGGGCAACATCGACCCGCGCACGGTGCAGGGCTCCGGTGACGTGAAGTACCACCTCGGCGCCGAGGGCGAGTTCGTGAGCGACGGCGGCGACCGGGTCAAGGTCTCCGTGGCCGCGAACCCCTCCCACCTCGAGGCGGTCGACCCGGTGCTCGAGGGCATCGCCCGCGCCAAGCAGGACGTGCTCAACCAGGGCGAGGCCTTCCCGGTGCTGCCCCTGCTCGTGCACGGCGACGCCGCGTTCGCCGGTCAGGGCGTCGTGGCCGAGACCCTCAACCTCTCCCAGCTGCGCGGCTACCGCACCGGCGGCACCGTGCACGTCGTGGTCAACAACCAGGTCGGGTTCACCACCTCCCCCGCCGCGTCGCGCTCCTCGCTCTACTGCACCGACGTCGCCCGGATGGTGCAGGCACCGATCTTCCACGTCAACGGCGACGACCCCGAGGCGTGCATCCGCGTCGCCCGGCTCGCCTTCGAGTACCGCCAGGCGTTCAACAAGGACGTCGTCATCGACCTGGTGTGCTACCGCCGTCGCGGCCACAACGAGGGCGACGACCCGTCGTACACCCAGCCGCTGATGTACGACCTGATCGAGCAGAAGCGCTCGGTGCGCAAGCTCTACACCGAGTCGCTCATCGGTCGTGGCGACATCACCCTGGAGGAGGCTGAGCAGGTCCTCAAGGACTACCAGCAGCAGCTCGAGCGGGTCTTCACCGAGGTCCGCGAGGCCACCTCGGCCCCCGACGGCTGGACCACGGTCCCGGACTATCCCGAGAAGAGCCACGAGGAGTACACCACCGCGATCTCGCAAGAGGCCCTCAAGCGCATCTCCGACTCCTACGTCAGTGCGCCCGACGGCTTCACGGTGCACCCCAAGGTGCTGCCCCAGCTGCAGAAGCGGGCCGCGGCGATGACCGGCGGCCCCATCGACTGGGGCGCCGGCGAGATCCTCGCCTTCGGCTCCCTGCTGATGGACGGCCGCCCGGTGCGGCTCTCGGGCCAGGACTCGCGACGGGGCACCTTCGCCAGCCGGTTCGCGACCATCATCGACCGCAAGAACGCCCACGAGTGGACGCCGCTGTCCAACCTCACCGAGGACCAGGCGAGCTTCTTCGTCTACGACTCGCTGCTCTCGGAGTACGCCGCCCTCGGGTTCGAGTACGGCTACTCCGTGGCCCGGCCCGACGCGCTGGTGGCCTGGGAGGCGCAGTTCGGCGACTTCGTCAACGGCGCCCAGACGGTGATCGACGAGTTCATCACCTCGGGCGAGACCAAGTGGGGCCAGCAGTCCGGCGTCGTGCTGCTGCTGCCACACGGCTACGAGGGCCAGGGCCCCGACCACTCCTCGGCCCGCATCGAGCGCTTCCTCACCATGGGCGCCGACGAGGCCTTCGTGGTCGCCCAGCCGTCGTCGCCGGCGAGCTACTTCCACCTGCTGCGCCGCCACGCGCTCGGCGACCGGCACCGGCCGATGATCGTGTTCACGCCCAAGTCGATGCTGCGCCGCAAGGAGGCCGCGTCGCGTCCCGAGGACTTCACCAGCGGCACCTTCCAGCCGCTGATCCCGGACTCCCAGGTCGATCCCGAGAAGGTGCAGACGCTGCTGCTGTGCAGCGGCCGCATCACCTGGGACCTGATGGTGCACCGCGAGAAGACCCAGGGCGACGCCAAGACCACGGCGATCGCGCGCCTCGAGCAGCTCTACCCCCGCCCCACCGACGAGGTGAAGGCCGAGCTGGCGCGCTTCCCCCACCTGCGCGACGTGCGCTGGGTCCAGGACGAGCCCGCCAACATGGGGCCGGCGCCCCACATGCGGCTCAACCTGTTCCCCGAGCTCGACCTGCCCGTGCGGGTGATCTCGCGCGACGCCTCGAGCTCGCCGGCCGTGGGCCAGGCCAAGCGCCACGCCGAGGAGCTCAAGGGCCTGCTCAGCGACGCGTTCGCCGAGCCCGAGGGGATCGCCGAGGAGAAGTACTGACCCGTGTACTTCACCGACCGCGGGATCGAGGAGCTGCAGCGACGACGGGGTGACGAGGAGGTCACCCTGGCCTGGCTGGGAGAGCGGCTGCAGGAGTTCGTCGACCTCAACCCCGAGTTCGAGACCCCCGTCGAGCGGCTGGCCACCTGGCTGGCGCGTCTCGACGACCCCGACGACGACTGAGCCGACCGACCTGGCAGTGATTGCCTGGTCGATCGACTTCTTGCCACACTGACCGGGTGACCCTGTCCCGCGTCGCCGTCGTCGTCCCGCCCCGCCCCGCCCTGTTCGAGCTCGGGGTGGTGCACGAGGTGTTCGGGGTCGACCGGACCGACGACGGGGTGCCGCCGATCGACTTCGTCGCCTGCACCGAGGCGCCCGGCGTGCCGCTGCCCACCAGCCACGGCATCACGATGACCTTCGAGCACGGTCTCGAGGCCGCGGCCGACGCCGACCTGGTGGTGGCGCCGGCGTACGACGGCCACGAGCCGCCCAGCGACGCGGTGCTCGAGGTGTTCCGCGCCGCGCACGCCCGCGGGGCGTGGGTGCTGTCGGTGTGCTCGGGGTCGTTCCTGCTGGGGCACGCCGGCCTGCTCGACGGGCGCCGCTCCACCACCCACTGGCGGCACGCGGCCGAGCTGGCCGCACGCTTCCCCGCCACCGTGGTCGACCCCGACGTGCTCTTCGTCGAGGACGACCGCGTCATCACCAGCGCGGGCACGGCCGCCGGCATCGACGCGTGCCTGCACCACGTGCGCTGCGAGCTCGGGGCGGGCGTCGCCAACCGGATCGCACGCCGGATGGTGGTGCCCCCGCAGCGCGACGGCGGGCAGCGGCAGTTCATCGACCTGCCGGTGCCGGACTGCCGGGCCGAGAGCCTGTCGCCGCTGCTCACCTGGATGCGCGAGCACCTGGCCGAGGACCTGCCGGTCCGCACGCTGGCGCGACGCGCGGCGATGTCGGAGCGCACCTTCGCACGACGCTTCGTCGCCGAGACGGGCACCACCCCGGCGAGGTGGCTGCTCGGCCAGCGGCTGCACCACGCCCGCTCGCTGCTCGAGGCGACCGACCTCCCGGTCGAGGCGGTGGCCTCGCGGGCCGGCTTCGGCTCGGCCGCCCTGCTGCGCCACCACTTCGGGGCCCAGGTCGGGGTCTCCCCCGCGGAGTACCGCCGCACCTTCGCGGCCCCCGGCCCGGTGCGTGCGGCAGGCTGACCCGGTGACCGACCCCACCTCCTACCCGCCCTCCCCCTGGCGCCTGCACGGCCAGCTGTGGCTCTCGCTGTTCCGCGTACGACGCGGCGCGGACCCGCTGCACCCCGACCGCCCCGCAGGACTCCACGGCGTCGCGCTGGTCTCCTACGAGGACCCCAGCCCGCTGGTCTACCGCGAGCTGCTGTGCGCGCGGCCGCGGGGCGCCGACGTCGGCATCACCGACATCTGGGTCGACTCCCCCGCCTCGCGCGCGGGCGGCCGCGACCTGTGGGCGATCCCCAAGGAGCTGGCCTCGTTCCGGCGTACGACGCGGGGCCGGGGCGACCGGCACGCCTCCTGGGAGGTCGGCGACGAGGCGGCGACGTGGGCGAGCGTCGAGGTCACCGACACCGGCCCCCGCACGCCGCGGGTCCCGTTCGCGTTCCGCACCCGCCAGGCGCGCGACGACGGCAGCGTGGCCGTGACGCCGGTGCGCGGGACGGCTCGGCTGGGACGCAGCCACGCCCGCTGGACGGCGTACGACGAGGGGCCGCTCGCCTGGTTGGCAGGCGAGCGGCCCCTCGTGACGCTGCGGGCGACCGACTTCGCGATGGAGTTCGGCCGCACCGGAGGCTAGGCAGGCCGGTCCGGCGGGGTCTGGACCGCACGGATCGCCGGGCGCTCGCCGTCGGGCAGCGCGTCGGTCCCCGCAGGGCCGCCGTGGGCGAGCTCCTGGTCCTGGAGCGCGCGCCGGGTCGAGTCGCGGATCTCGAAGACCTCGGTGGCGAAACCGCCCAGCGCCCGGGCCACGTCACCGACGGCGTTGGTGAGGATGGTGGTGACCGCACCGACGGTCGCGGCCGCGGCCGTCACGCCGTCCTGGATGGCGTCCTTGCGGATCTCGCCCTTGCTCAGCTCGTCGCTCACCTGCGCACCTCCGTCGGCGTCGGTCCCACCTCGGGTCCGGGTGTCTCCCGGGACCCCCCATCATGGCCTACCGGACCGCTCAGGCCGCCAGCTTGTGGTCGACGACCGTGCCGGGGTCGGTGGCCCTGCTGCGGCGGGTGGGCAGCGCCATCTTGCAGATCTTCTTGGCCACGCTGCCGAGCTGGCGGTGCAGCGGCCCGGTGTTGTAGGCGATGCCGTAGCGCTCGCAGATCTCGCGGACCTCCTCGGCGATCTCGGGGTAGCGCCGCGCCGGGATGTCCGGGAACAGGTGGTGCTCGATCTGGTGCGAGAGGTTGCCGCTCATCAGGTGCAGCAGCTTGCTGCCCGAGATGTTGGCCGAGCCCAGCAGCTGGCGGTAGTACCAGTGGCCGCGGCTCTCGTCCTCGCACTCCTCCTCGGAGAAGGTCGCGACGCCGGCCGGGAAGTGGCCGCAGAAGATGATGTTGAAGGCCCAGACGTTGCGCACCAGGTTGGCGGTGGCGTTGCCGGCGAGCGTCAGCGGGAACAGCGGCCCGGTCAGCGCGGGGAAGAGCAGGTAGTCCTTGAGGGCCTGCTTCTTGACCTTCTTCATGATCCCGGCGTGGAGCGCCTTGTTCTCGGAGATCGAGCGCTTGCCCGCGACGAGGTTCTCCACCTCGAGGTCGTGCATCGCCACGCCCCACTCGAAGAACACCATGAGCAGGAACGCGTAGACCGGGTTGCCCAGGTAGTAGGGGTGCCACTTCTGGTCCTCGTCCATGCGCAGGATGCCGTAGCCGATGTCGCGGTCCTTGCCGAGGACGTTGGTGAAGGTGTGGTGGATGTAGTTGTGGGAGTACTTCCACTGCGAGCTGGGGCAGACGTTGTCCCACTCGTACATCCGCGAGTTCAGGCCGGGGTCGCCCATCCAGTCGTACTGGCCGTGCATGACGTTGTGGCCGATCTCCATGTTGTCCAGGATCTTGGAGACGCTGAGCGAGGCCACGGCGAGCGGCCAGGCCGGCGGGAGGTACATCAGCGCGCGGCCGGCGACCTCGAGCTGACGCTGCTTCTTGACGATGCCCCGGATGTAGCTCGCGTCGGCCTCGCCGAGGTCGGCGATGACGCGCTGGCGGATCGCGTCCATCTCCTCGCCGAACTTCTCCAGCTGCTCGTCGCTCATGCGGGTGTGGGTGTCGGTGGTCATGGTGGTCCCTCTCGTGGTGGTCGGAACGGGGTCGGTGGGGTCTAGAGGTCGACGACGCAGTCGCCGACGGGGGCGGAGACGCAGATGCGGACCTCCTCGTCGGGCAGCGAGGACTCCTCGCCGGTCAGGACGTTGCGGACGGTGCCCTCGGTCTTGCGCGAGACGCAGGAGAAGCAGATGCCCATGCGGCAGCCGAACTCCGGCGTCAGCCCGCGGGCCTCGGCCTGCTCGAGCAGCGACTCGCCGGTGTTGGCGGCGGTCGAGCCGTCGCGGGCGAAGGTGACGTCGCCCTCGGCCGACTCCGTGCCCGCCGGGCGGGTGGAGAGCTTGAAGAACTCCGTGCGCAGGCGCGGCGAGTCGCCGTAGGCCTCGCGGACCAGGTCCATCATCGGCGCCGGGCCGCAGGCCCAGGTGTCGGTGGCCCGGAAGTCGGGGACGAGCCGGCCCAGCGCCGCCTCGGTGAAGACGTCGTCGCCGTAGCGCAGGTGCACCGAGACGTCGTTGTCGGCCCAGGCGATGCGCTGCAGCTCCTCGGCGAAGATCTGGTCCTGCGGGCTCCGGGCGTAGTGCACGAAGGTCACCTTGCGGTTGGCGCGGCCGTCGTACCCGTCGCGCAGCAGGGTCCGCAGGTGCGACATCGCGGGCGTGATGCCCGAGCCGCCGGTGATGTAGAGGAGCCGGTTGTTGGTCGGCGTCGCCGGGCTCTCCGAGAGGGTGAAGGCGCCCTCGGCCTGGCTGAGGTGCACCGTCAGGCCGGGCTCCGCGTCGTGGACGAGGAACTTGCTGACCAGGCCCTCGGCATGGGCGCGGACGGTGATCGTGAACTCCTCGCCCGGGCCGGACTCGGCCGAGGAGATGGAGAAGCACCGCGTCGTACGCCGGGCACCGGGCACCTCGACGCCGACCTGAACGTACTGCCCCGCGCGGTGGCCGCGCCAGGTGGTCGTGGGCTGGAGGCGGACCGTGGCGACGGGGTGCTCCCCGGAGGTCTCGCGGACCACCTCGACGACCTGGGCGCGCACCTCGGTGGCGGCCCACATCGGGTTGATCTGCTCCAGGTAGCGGTCGACCCCGTGGGGCGAGGTGAGCGCGCCGAGCAGCTTGGAGCTCAGGACACGCTGGACGAGCGGCGTCATGGTCTGTTCTCCCTCGGTCGGTGGACGACGTCCGAACTCAGTGAACGTCTGTGCACTCAACGTTCCCGGGAGTGGGCGGCCAGGTCAAGCAGATCGCCGGGTGACGCCGACCACGCAGGCCCCGTCCGACCCGCCGCCAGGCGGGGAGAGCGACCAGGCTCACAACGCCCGCGGGTAGTCTCTGCGCCCATGGACCGCCCCGCCGTCGCCGTCGCCCGCGCTGGGTCGCGCGCGGCCGACCGGCCCGAGACCCGCGGGGAGCGCAAGGAGCGGACGCGGCAGGCGATCATGGACGCCACGCTGGCCCTGTGCGAGGACAGCAGCCTCGTCGCCCTGTCGCTGCGGCAGGTGGCCAAGGAGGTCGGCATCGTGCCGACCGCGTTCTACCGCCACTTCGCCTCGATCGAGGACCTCGGGCTGGCGCTGGTGGAGGACTCCTTCGTGTCGCTGCGCGCCATGCTGCGCGACGTGCGCCGCACCGACCCCGACTACGGCGACATCATCGACTCCTCCATCACGGTGCTGGAGGAGCACGTCCGGTCCCGCCACTCCCACTTCGCCTTCATCGCCCGGGAGCGCAGCGCCGGGCCGCCCGCCGTACGCGCCGCCATCCGCCACCAGATCGAGCTGGTCGAGCGCGAGCTGGCCACCGACCTGGCCCGGCTGACCGATCCGGCCTACTGGTCCACCGAGGACCTCGCCGTGCTGTCCAACATGATCGTCACCCTGGCCGTGGGCACCACCGAGGCGATCCTCTCGGCGCGACACGACGGCGAGCAGGCGATCGTCGAGCAGGCCCGCACGCAGCTGCGGATGGTGCTCGTCGGGGCGCTGCGCTGGCGCTCCGACGAGCGCGCCCCGACCGACCGGGTCGAGCCGGTCGAGCCGGCCGAGCGGGGCTAGGTCCCGACGGGCTCCAGCTGCGGCTCGGGCGCCTCGGCGCGGGCCGGCAGCATCGCCACCACGCCCACCACGACCAGGCAGAGCACCGCCGAGGCCGCGAAGGCCCACCGCAGACCGGCCACCGCCGCCGCCTCCGGGGCGGTGCCCTCGGCCACCAGCTGCGCGGCCCGGGTGGTCATCACCATCACCGCGAGCGCGGTGCCCATGGCCCCGGCCACCTGCTGCAGCGTCCCGAGGAGCGAGCTGCCGTGGGAGTGCAGCCGCATCGGGAGCGCACCCAGGCCGACGGTGAACAGCGGGGTGAACATCGCCGCCAGGCCGACCATGAGCACGACGTGCGCGACCACCAGGCTCCACGTGGGCCCGACCTCGACGAGCACCGCCAGCGCCGCCATCGCGCCGGTCAGCGCGACCGCACCCGGGACGACCAGCACGCGGGCGCCGAGCCGGTCGTGGACGCGACCCACCGACGGGCCCAGCAGGCCCATCAGCACGCCGCCGGGCATCACCAGCAGCCCGGTGGCGAGCGGCGAGAGCCCCCGCTGCTCCTGCAGGTGCAGCGGCAGCAGGATCATCGCGCCGAGCATGGCCATGAAGCCCAGCGACATCGCGACCAGCGCCAGCCGGTAGGTCCGCACGCCGAGGGTCCGCAGGTCGAGCAGCGGCCGCTCCTCGCGCTGCAGGCGACGCTGGCGCGCCACGAAGCCGGCCACGCCGACGACGCCGACCAGCAGCGCGACGTACGCCGGGGTGCGCTCGCCCGTGGCCCCGACCTCGCTCAGCCCGTAGACCAGGCCTCCGAACCCGAGGGCGGCCACGACCACGCTGGGCACGTCGAGCCGCCCGGCCACCTGCTCGCCGACGTCGACGAGCCGCCGGAGCCCGAGCACGCCGATCGTCGCGGCCACCGGGAGCACCAGCAGGAAGATCCAGCGCCACGACAGCTGCTGGAGCACCACGCCGGAGACCGCCGGGCCCATCGCGGGGGCGACCGACATCGCCAGGGTCACGTTGCCCATGACGCGGCCGCGGTCGTGCTCGGCGACGACGGCCATCAGCGTCGTCATCAGCAGCGGCAGCATCACCGCCGTGCCCGCCGCCTGCACCACGCGGGCCACGAGCAGCACCGCGAAGCCGGGTGCGAGCGCCGCCAGCAGGGTGCCGGCGCAGAAGGTCCCCATCGCCGACCCGAAGGCCTGCCGCGTGGTGACCCGCTGGAGGAACCAGCCGGTGGCGGGGATGACGACCGCCATGGTGAGCATGAAGGCGGTCGAGAGCCACTGCGCGGCCACGGCGTCGACGTCGAGGTCGGTCATCAGCCGCGGGATGGCGTTGATCATCACGGTCTCGTTGAGGATCACCACGAAGGTCGCCGCCACCAGCCAGCGCAGCACGGCCGTGTCGGTCTCGACGGGACCGGTCGGACCGGTCGGGCCGGTCGGGCCGGTCGTGAGGTGGTCGTCGGCGCGCATGGGTGCCTCGCTCGGGCTCGGGGGCGTCGGGGGCGGTTCAGCCTCCCCCGCGTCGTCGGGGGCCGGCAACCGGATATGACCGGCGCCGTGGGCCCGACTCATCGGTCGGGGTCAGGCCCGTGGGCCCGGGCTCAGCGTCAGGTCGGGGATGGTCGCGTCGCGCGGCAGGTCCAGGACGTGCAGCACGGTGGCGGCCACGGTGGCCGGGTCGATCCACTCCTGCGCGTCGTACTCCCTGCCCTCGTGGGCGTGGACCTGCTCCTGCATCGGCGTGGCGGTGCGGCCGGGGTGGACGGTGGTGACGCGCACGCCGTGCTCGGCCTCCTCCTGGCGCAGCGCGTCGGCCAGGGCGCGCAGCCCGAACTTCGACGCGGCGTACGCCGCCCAACCGGGGTTGGCGCGCAGGCCGGCGCCGGAGTTGACGAGCACCACCGTGCCACGGGCGGCCCGCAACGAGGGCAGCGCGATCCGGGTCAGCTCGGCCGGGGCCAGCAGGTTGACGTCGAGCTGGGAGCGCCAGTCGCCGGCGGACAGCTCGCCGACCGCGCCCAGGGCGACCACCCCGGCGGCGTGCACCACCGAGTCGAGCGGTCCGGTGAGGTCCAGCGGCGCGATGGAGGCGATGTCGGCCAGGTCGGCGACCAGGGTGCGCGCCCCGGCGTACTCCTGCTCGAGCTCGCGGGCCCGGGCCTCGTCGCGCGCGACCAGCAGCAGGTCGTCGCCGCGGTCGAGCAATGCCCGGGCGACGCACGCGCCGATGCCGGAGCCGGCGCCCGTCACCAGGTGGGTACGCCGGTCCTCGGCCGCCCTCACCGGGTGAAGACGATCTTGCCGAACAGGTCGCCCTGCGCCATGGCGGCGAAGCCGTCGCGGGCCTGCTCCATCGGCAGGGTCCGGTCGACCAGCGGCCGGGCGCCGCTCGCGTCGAGCAGGTTGACCAGGCTGGTCAGCTCGGTGCGGGTGCCCATCGTGGAGCCGACGACGCGCAGCTGGAGGAAGAAGATGCGGGTCAGCTCGGCGTCGTCGAGCTTCGGGCCCGACGTGGTGCCCGACACGACGAGCACGCCGCCCGGTCGCAGCGACCGGATCGAGTGCGACCAGGTGGCGCGGCCGACGGTCTCGATGACGCCGTCGACCTTGACGGGAAGGCGGGCGCCGGACTCGAAGACCTCGTGGGCGCCGATCTCCAGTGCCCGGGCACGCTTGCCCTCGTCACGGCTGGTGGCCAGCACCTTCAGGCCCGCGGCGCGGGCCAGCGTGATGGCCGCGGTCGCCACGCCGCCCCCGGCGCCCTGCACCAGCACGGTGTCGCCCGCCTTGAGCCCGCCCTGGGTGAAGAGCATCCGGTAGGCCGTGAGCCACGCGGTCGGCAGGCACGCGGCCTCCTCGAAGGAGAGCGACGCGGGCTTGGGCACCACGTTGCGTCGGGGTACCGCGACCCGGTCGGCCAGCGTGCCCTGGTGCTTCTCGCTCAGCAACGACCGCTTGGGGTCGAGCGTCTCGTCGCCCTGCCAGGACGGGTCGCTGATCACCGCGTGGACGACGACCTCGTTGCCGTCCTCGTCGATGCCCGCGGCGTCGCAGCCGAGGATCATCGGCAGCGCCTCCTCGCGCAGCCCGACACCGCGCAGCGACCACAGGTCGTGGTGGTTGAGCGAGGCGGCCTTGACGGTGACCGTGGTCCACCCGTCGGGGACCTCGGGGTCGGGCCGCTCGCCGACCACCAGGCCGGACAGCGGGTCGTCGGAGGAGAAGGACTCGGCGTAGACGGCGAACATGCGACCGACCCTACCGACGCCGCTACCGGCGGGCCACGCCGTCGTTGCGGGCCGCGGCCGCCACGGCGGCCGCCACGGCCGGACCCACCCGCGGGTCGAAGGGCGAGGGGATGATCAGGTCCTCGCGCGCCTCGTCGGCCACCAGCGCCGCCAGGGCGTCGGCCGCCGCGAGCTTCATGCCCTCGGTGATGGCGGTCGCGCGGGCGTCGAAGGCGCCCCGGAAGATGCCCGGGAAGGCCAGCACGTTGTTGATCTGGTTGGGGAAGTCCGAGCGACCCGTCGCCACCACGCGGGCGTGGCGGTGGGCCACGTCGGGGTGCACCTCGGGGGTCGGGTTGGCCAGGCCGAAGACGATCGCGTCGTCGGCCATGGTCGCGACCAGCTCCTCGGCGACGGTGCCGCCGGAGAGCCCGATGAACACGTCGGCCCCGTCGAGCGCCTCGGCGAAGCTGCCGGTGCGACCGGTGCGGTCGGCGGTGAGCTGGGCCAGGGCGGCCTTGGAGTCGTTGAGACCCTCCCGACCGCTGTGCAGCACGCCGGTGCGGTCGGTGACGACCACGTCGGTGATGCCCGCGGCGAGCAGGATCTTGGTGACCGCCACGCCGGCCGCACCCGCACCGGAGACGACGACGCGGGTGGTCTCCATCAGCCGGCCGGTCAGGCGCAGCGCGTTCTCCAGCGCCGCCAGCACCACGACGGCCGTGCCGTGCTGGTCGTCGTGGAAGACGGGGATGTCCAGGCGCTGCTTGAGCCGCTCCTCGATCTCGAAGCAGCGCGGCGCCGAGATGTCCTCGAGGTTGATGCCGCCGAAGCTGGGCGCCAGCCGCACCACGGTCTCGACGATCTCGTCGACGTCGACGGTGTCGAGGCAGATCGGCACGGCGTCGACCCCGCCGAACTGCTTGAACAGCACGGCCTTGCCCTCCATCACCGGCATCGCGGCGCGGGGGCCGATGTCGCCGAGCCCGAGCACGGCGGTGCCGTCGGTCACCACGGCCACGGTGTTGGGGACCCACGTGTACTCGTCGGCGAGCGAGGCGTCCTCGGCGATCGCCTGGCAGACCCGCGCCACGCCCGGGGTGTAGGCCATCGACAGCTCGTCGGGGCCGGAGAGGGCGACGCGCGAGGAGATCTCCATCTTGCCGCCGACGTGGAGGTCGAAGACGGGGTCACCCGCGTGGGGCTGGGTCCGCTGGGTCTGGTTCTGGGGGTCGAGGTCTGGCATGAGCTCCGGTGCAACCATGAGTTGGGGCCGTCCTTGGGCAGGTCGAGAAGACGAAGAAGCGGGACGGGGGCGGTTCGACGTCGGCCGGTGTAGGGCCGCGGATCCGCGCACGGTGGGGGGTGACCCGGGCTCAGTCTCACACAGCCTGCTCGGCCACCCAACGCCGTGTGACCCGGGCCTCACCCGTCGGGCGCTCCCGGGAGCCGCCCCGGCCGGGGCCACAGCCGCACCACCACGCGGGCGAGCACGTCGGCGTCGGTGACCGCGCCGGCCGACCAGGAGTCGCGCCCCTCGCCCGGGTTGTCGCGGGCCACCCACCAGCCGTCGGCGCCGTGGTGGTCGAGCCGCTTCACCGCGACCACCCCGTCGGCGAAGCGCACCACCGCCACGTCGCCGGGCCGCGGTGCCACGGCGTACCGCACCAGGAGGCGGTCGCCGTCGTGCAGCGTCGGCTCCATCGAGCGGCCGCGCACCAGCGCCATCCCCCACGGTCGGGGCGTGCGGTGATTCAACTGCGACCCCCTCGGGTACCTCCAGGGCCGACGTACGCCGCCCGGAGTAGTGTCGCAAGCCACGGCCGGCGAGGCGTCACGCGACCGGCCCACAGGTCCCACGTGAGAGGAACACTGCATGTTCACCAAGCTCTTCGCCCCCACCGTCGAGGTCTCCGCGCACTGCGACCTCCCGTGCGGCGTCTACGACCCCGCCCAGGCCCGCATCGAGGCCGAGTCGATCAAGGCGGTCATCGCCAAGGTCGCCGACAACGACGACCCCGACTTCCGCACCCGCGCGATCCTGATCAAGGAGCAGCGCTCCGAGCTGGTCAAGCACCACCTGTGGGTGCTGTGGACCGACTACTTCAAGCCCCCGCACTTCGAGAAGTACCCCCAGCTGCACCAGCTGGTGAACGAGGCGACCAAGCTCGCCGGCGCCAGCGGCACCAAGGGTGAGCTCGACGAGGGCGTGGCCGACCAGCTGCTCGCCAAGATCGACGAGATCGCCGAGATCTTCTGGGAGACGAAGAAGGCCTGAACGCAGTGAAGGCCTTCTCGTCTGGAGGAAACGCCGAGCTTGCGAGGCGTTGACGTGCGGAAGGCCTGCGCTCGATCAGGCTCCCTCTGATCGCTCACCTCGACCCCCGAGTCCGACGACTCGGGGGTCGAGTCTTCCCCGGTTCCCTCGCCGACCCGCGCGTGCGTCTACTGTGAACCCAGACCCCCTCGGAGGACCCCTGTGAGCACCAGACCCGACGTCGAGCTCCGCCTGCCGGCGGAGAGCGCCTTCGTCGCCGTGCTGCGCATGACCACGGCCGGCCTGGCCGCCCGGCTCGACTTCACCCTCGACGACATCGAAGACCTGCGGATGGCGGTGGGCGAGGCGTGCGCGCTCGTCCTGGAGGACGCCACCCCGGGCGGCGACCTGCACGCGTCGTACGACCTCAGCGACGGGTCGATCGAGGTCTCCATCAGCGCCGACGCGCGGGACCGCTCCGAGCCCGACTCCGACTCCTTCGGCTGGCAGGTGCTGACCGCGCTGACCAGCGACGTGCGCACCCGCCGCGACGGCGACCGGCTCTGGCTGACCTTCACCGTCCGCTCCAGCATCGCGGCCTGATCCGTGAGCGGCGTGACGGGCACGCCGAGCACGCCCTGGCGCGTCCACGGTCCGCAGCTGACCCCCGCCGAGACCAAGTCACGCAGCCACGAGCTCTTCGCCGAGCTGCACGCGATGCCCGCCGGCAGCCCGGAGCGGAGGGCCCACCGTGACGACCTCGTGCGGCTGCACCTGCCGCTGGTCGAGCACTGCGCCCGTCGCTTCCTCAACCGGGGCGAGCCGTTCGACGACCTGATGCAGGTCGGCACCATCGGCTTGATCAAGGCCGTCGACCGGTTCGACGACGAGCGCGGGGTGGAGTTCTCGACCTACGCCACCCCCACGATCCTGGGCGAGATCAAGCGCCACTTCCGCGACAAGGGTTGGGCGATCCGGGTGCCGCGGCGGCTGCAGGAGCTGCGGATGGCGATCGGCAGGGCCTCGGCCGACCTGTCCCAGGAGCTCGGCCGCTCCGCTACCGCCGCCGAGCTCGCGGCCCGCCTGGGCGTGGAGGTCGAGGAGGTGCTCGAGGGGCTGGAGTCCGCGAACGCCTACTCCACGCTGTCCCTCGACGCCGGCGACGACGCCGAGGACTCCCCCGGCTCGATGCTCGACACCCTCGGCGAGGACGACGAGGGGCTCGCCCACGTCGAGATCCGCGAGTCCATCAAGCCGCTCATCGAGACCCTCCCCGCCCGGGAGCGCCGGATCCTGCTGCTGCGCTTCTTCCGCGGCATGACCCAGTCGCAGATCGCCGCCGAGATCGGGGTCTCGCAGATGCACGTCTCCCGGCTGCTCTCCCGCACCCTCGACCACCTGCGCACCGAGATGCGCGAGGTCGGCTGACCGAGTCGGCCCCCTCGCTGCCCCTCGGTCCCCCGCTCGGGCTCACTGGCCGCGGGCGGACTCCAGGGCGTCGATGGAGCGGGGGTGGAGCAGGCCGGCGAGGACGACGGCGGCGGAGACCACGAGCAGGACGGCGACGGGCCAGTAGCCGCGGAAGCTCCACGCCAGGCCGAGCCAGACCAGCTGGGCGAGCAGCACGGGGCCGCGCGCCCAGGGGCGGATGGCGTTCAGGCCCCAGGCGCACAGGGCGAGCGTGCCGCCGAAGAGGATGAAGAACAGCGTGGTCGTGATGCCGAGGACCAGGCGCTCCCGGTCGACGCTGACCAGCTCGGCGACGCCGAACAGGATCACGAGCAGCGCCTGCACGAACGTGAGGCCCGCTGCCGCGGCCAGGGGGGCCGGCGTGCCGTGGACGGAGTACGGCGAACGCGTGGTCGGATCGGGCTCGTCGGCGTCGCGACCGGGGGCTGGGCTCACCCGGCGAGCCTATTCCGTCCCCGCTTGTGACCCACCTGACCGTCGGGCGGGGTTGTGCTCGGGCAACGAAGTTGCAACGATCGAGCTCGTGCGTTTTTTCACGACCTGATCGGCGCGCTCCCCCGACCTCCCCATCTACTGTTGGCCGGGACACAAGCGTGGACTTCGTTCCACACGTACCCGGAGGACTTCCTCACCCATGGATTGGCGTCACCGTTCCGCATGCCTCGACGAGGACCCGGAACTGTTCTTCCCCATCGGCAACACGGGTCCCGCGATCATGCAGATCGAGGAGGCCAAGCAGGTGTGCCGACGCTGCGACGTGCGTGAGCAGTGCCTCGCGTGGGCGCTCGAGGCGGGGCAGGACCACGGCGTGTGGGGTGGTCTCAGCGAGGACGAGCGTCGCGCGCTGAAGCGTCGCAACGCCCGCAGCCGGGTCCGCACCGCCTGAGCAGACCCACCTCCCGGGCTCACCGCCCCGCGGGCGGCACCACCGACGGCACGCGCACGACGACCCGGGTGCCCGGCCCGTCGCTGCGGCGACCCAGCTCGATGGTGCCGCCGACCTCCGCGACCAGCGTGCTGACGATCGAGAGCCCCAGGCTGGCCGAGGACTCCAGCGCGAAGCCGTCGGGCAGCCCGATCCCGTCGTCCTCGACCACCATCTCCAGCGCGTCCCCGTCCCGGGAACAGCGCACCTCGACGGTGCCGCGCTGACCGCTGCCGTCGCGGGAGGCGAAGGCGTGCTCGACGGCGTTCTGCAGCAGCTCGGTGAACACCATCGCGAGCGGGGTGGCGGCGTCGGAGCCGATCGAGCCGAAGGACCCCACCCGGCGCGCCGTCACCGCGCCGCCCGAGGTGCCGACGTCGGTGACCAGCCGGGTGAGCCGGTCGGTCACGTCGTCGAAGTCGACGGACTCGTCGAAGGCCTGGCTCAGGGTCTCGTGGACCACGGCGATCGCGCCGACGCGGCGTACGGCCTCCTCCAGGGCCACCCGGCCCTCCGGCACCCGGATCCGCCGTGCCTGGAGACGCAGCAGCGCGGCGACGGTCTGCAGGTTGTTCTTCACCCGGTGGTGGATCTCGCGGATCGTCGCGTCCTTGGTGACCAGCTCGCGGTCGCGGCGGCGCAGCTCGGTGACGTCGCGCAGCAGCACCAGCGCGCCGGTGCGCACCCCGCCCGGCAGCAGCGGCAGCGCCCGCACGATGACGGTCGCCTGGCCGTTGCCGATCTCGGTGTCGCGGGGGCTCAGGCCCCCGAGGACGGCGCTGATCGTCTCCTCGTCGGGCCGCATCGCCGGGGGCACGAGCTCGCGGGTGACGCCGGCCAGCGGCAGGCCCGCCAGGTCGCCGGTCAGCCCGAGCCGGCGGTAGACCGAGAGCGCGTTGGGGCTGGCATAGGTGACCGCACCCTCGGCGTCGACCCGGACGAAGCCGTCGCCCACGCGGGGGGTGTCGGCGTGGTCGGAGCGGTCGCCGGGGAAGGGGAAGCTGCCCTGGGCGATCATCTGCGACAGCTCGCTGGCGGTCTGCAGGTAGGACAGCTCCAGCCGGCTCGGCGTACGCACGCCCTGGAGGTTGGTGTGGCGACCCACCACGGCGATCAGCCGGCCCTCGCGGCGCACCGGGATGGCCTCGACCCGCACCGGCACGTCGTCGCGCCACTCGGGGTCGCCCTCCCGGGCGATCCGGCCGTCGCGCAGCGCCTCGTCGACCAGCGGGCGCCGGCCGACGGGCAGGAAGCTGCCCACCAGGTCGTCGACGTACGCCGTGGGGCCGGTCGTGGGCCGCATCTGGGCCCCCGCCCAGTAGCCGCTGCCGTCGGCCGCAGGCAGCCACAGCACGAGGTCGGCGAAGGAGAGGTCGGCGATGATCTGCCAGTCCGCGACGAGCAGCGAGAGCCAGGCGACGTCGTCGGCGCCGAGGGCCGTCCGGTCACGCGCGAGGGCCTGGAGCGAGGGCACCTGACCAGGGTAGGGACAGCCGCTACTGTCGCCCGCATGACCCAGGCCCCGGACCAGACCCCCGCCGTCAGCGACACCGACACCACCGGGGGCAGCGCCGGGTCGGGGCCCGTCGAGGCCCACTCCGGGCAGCACGCGGTCGCGGTGGCCCGCGCCCACGGCGTGCAGACGATGTTCACGCTCTCCGGCGCCCACGTCTTCCCGATGTACGACGGCGCGGTGACCGCCGACCCGCCGATGCGGATCGTCGACGTGCGCCACGAGCAGACGGCCGCCTTCGCCGCGGAGGCGACCGGCAAGCTCACCCGCACCCCCGGCCTGGCCGTGCTGACCGCCGGACCGGGTGTCACCAACGGGGTCAGCGCGATCGCCCAGGCGCAGTTCAGCGGCTCGCCGCTGGTCGTCGTCGGGGGCCGCGCCCCCGCCAACCGCTGGGGCAGCGGCTCGCTCCAGGAGCTCGACCAGCCGCCGATCCTGGCGCCCGTGTCCAAGCTGGCCCGCACCATCCACGAGGCCGGCGAGGTCGCCGCGGGGATGGACGAGGCGTTCACCGTCGCCGGGTCCTCCCACCGTGGCCCGGTCTTCGTCGACGTGCCGATGGACGCCTTCTTCGACACCACCTCCACGCAGCGCCCCACCGTGGGCGCGCGGCACCGCCAGGAGCCCGACGGCGACGCGGTCCGGCGGGTGGCGACGCTGCTGGGCGAGGCCCGGCGGCCGGTGCTGGTGCTCGGCACGGACGTGTGGGCCGACGGCGCCGAGGACGCCGCGCTCCGCCTCGTGACCGAGGCCGGACTCCCCACGATCACCAACGGCATGGGCCGCGGCCTGGTGCCCGGTGGCCACCCGCTGCTCGTGACCAAGGCCCGCAGCGCGGCCTTCAACGGCGCCGACCTCGTCGTCGTGGTCGGCACGCCGCTCGACTTCCGGCTCGGCTACGGCGTGTTCGGCGGGAAGGAGGGCGCCACCCCGGCCCGCGTCGTCCACCTCGCCGACTCCCCCGGCCAGCTCAGCGCCCACGCCGAGCTCGCCGCCTCCGCCGCGGGCGACCTGACCCTCGTGCTCGACGGCGTCCGCGACGGCGTCGCCGCGCTCTCGCGCCGGCCCGACTGGTCGGGCTGGGTCACCGAGCTCCAGGACACCGTCAAGGCGGCCGCCGAGCGCGACGCCGCCCTGCTCTCGGCCGAGGCCGACCCGATCCACCCCGCCCGCATCTACGGCGAGCTGGTCCCCCGCCTGGCCGACGACGCGGTGGTGGTCGGCGACGGCGGCGACTTCGTCTCCTTCGCCGGGAAGTACGTCGAGCCGCAGCGACCCGGCGGCTGGCTGGACCCCGGCCCCTACGGCTGCCTCGGCGCCGGGCTGGGCTCGGCGATGGCCGCCCGGCTGGTGCGGCCCTCGGCCCAGGTCGTGCTGCTCTACGGCGACGGCGCGGCGGGCATGTCGCTGATGGACGTCGACACGCTGGTCCGCCACGACCTGCCCGTGGTGATGGTCTGCGGCAACAACTCCGCCTGGGGCCTGGAGAAGGGCCCGATGCAGATGCTCTACGGCTACGACGTGGCGGCCGACCTGGCCCCGCAGACCCGCTACGACGACGTGGTGAAGGCGCTGGGCGGTGCCGGCGAGACCGTGACCGACCCCCGCCAGATCGGCCCGGCGCTCGACCGCGCGTTCGCGGCCGACGTGCCCTACCTGGTCAACGTGATCACCGACGTGCAGGCGGCCTACCCGCGCGCCACCTTCGGCATCTAGCCGTGCAGGTCCGGCTCGCCGTCGCGCGCGACCTGCCGGCGGTGGCCGAGGCCACGGCCGCGGCGTACGCCGACCACGTGCTCGGGCCCGACGACCCCTACCTCGACCGGCTCCGCGACGCCGCCGGCCGGGCCCGCGAGGCCGACCTGTGGGTGGCGGCCGAGGGCGAGCGCGTGCTCGGCTCGGTCACCGACTGCCCGCCCGGGTCGCCGTGGCGCGAGGTCGCGGACGAGGACGAGGGCGAGTTCCGGATGCTGGCCGTCGACCCCGCGGCCGGCGGACGCGGCGTGGGCCGCGCGCTGGTGGAGCACGTGCTGGACGGCTGGCGCGCCCGCGGCGCCCGCGGCGTGGCGCTCTCGACGCTCCCGGAGATGGCCGTGGCGCACCGCCTCTACGAGCGGTTCGGCTTCGTGCGGGCTCCCGCGCGGGACTGGTCGCCCGTGCCCGGGGTGGGGCTGCTGGTCTACGAGCTCGACCTCAGCCGAGCCGCTCCATGAACCGCTCGGCACCGACGACGACCCGGGTGACCTCGCCGGAGCCGACCAGCCGGCCCTGCTGACGCGCGGCGACGGAGAACCGGACCAGCCGGCCGTCGACGTGGACGACGGTGGCGCTCACCTCGACGACCGCCCCGACCACCGAGGGCGCCTGGTGCTCCAGGGCGACCCGGGTGCCGACGCTGGTCTCGCCGGCGTCCAGGGCGGGCTCCAGGGCCGCGCAGGTGGCCGCCTCGGCCCACGCCAGCAGCACGGGCGTGCCGAGGACGGGGAGGCTGCCGGAGCCGACGGCCACGGCTGTGTCGTCCTCCCCCACGGTGCGCTCGAGCGTGCCGGCGAGGTCGCGGGCAGCGGCGGGGTCGAGCCTCACGGCAGCTGCACCTCGAACTGCTCGGCCTCGGCCTCGGCCCCCGCGGCCGGCTCGATGGTCACGCGGCCGAAGACGACGTAA
This sequence comes from Marmoricola sp. Leaf446, assembly GCF_001424755.1. Lineage (GTDB taxonomy): Bacteria > Actinomycetota > Actinomycetes > Propionibacteriales > Nocardioidaceae > Marmoricola. The sequence goes on along the minus strand of NZ_LMRF01000001.1, from coordinate 580,966 downwards.
GTCGTGAGGTGCTCGCGGGTGGGGTGGAACAGACCGGTGCAGCCGCCGACCCGGAAGGCCAGGGCGACGAGGTCGCGCAGCTGGTCGAGGTCGAGCCGCAGCGGCGAGGTGGTGAGGGCGAAGACCTCGTGGGCCACGCCGTAGTCGCGGACCCGCCAGGCGGTCTCGCTGACCTCGTCGAGCAGGGTCGGGTTGTCCCAGGCCCACACGAAGGTGCCGGCCGCGGCGTTGTACGAGCCCAGCACCTGGGCGGGGGCCCAGGCGGTGCGGCCGTCGGCGAGGTCCCACTCGACGCGGGCCGCCTGCTGGTCCAGCCGCCAGGCGGTGGCCTCGCTCATGCCCCACCGGCGGTCGTGGACCGCGATGCTCTCGCCGATCATGTCGTGGCCCTGGAGGAGGACGGTCCCGAGGTCGAGAGCTGGGTCGAGGCCGGTCATGCCCCCATCCTCCCAGAGGACGCACAAGAGCCCCGGACCGACGGGTCCGGGGCTCGTTGCGAACGACGACGGCGTCATCGCGAGAGCGGGTCGCTCAGGCGTTGGGACGCTTGCCGTGGTTGGCGCCCTTCTTCTTGCGAGCGCGGCGCTTGCGGCCGGTCTTGCCCATGAGGTCCTCCTGTGGTGGGTCGGCCCCCGCGGTGCGGAGCGGGAGCGGCGTACATCCTCGCAGGCGGGGCCGTCCGAGGCGAATCAGGCGTCCGTCAGGACGACGGGTCGCGCCGGACGATCTCGACCTGCACCTCGCGGATCGAGACCATCACGCGCTGGCGCAGCGTCTCGGGCGCCCGCTCGCTGCACGACCGCGCGACCAGCGTCTTGACGGTGCGCTCGAGGTCGTAGCGCGCCAGGCAGGGGCCGCACTCCTCGAGGTGGTGCTCGATCTGCGCGCAGTCGGCCTGGTCGAGCTCGTTGTCGAGGAAGAAGAAGACGCGGCCCAGTACCTCCGAGCAGTCGGCGGCGTCCACGCCCTCCAGCGAGGAGGTCGTCGCCGCCTGGGGGCGGCGGTCGTCGCGGCTCATCGGGCCGCCTCCGGGGTGCTGGCGCCGACCTTGGCGTCCACGGTCTCCGCGCGCAGCAGGTCGTTCTCGCGGACGTACTCGGTGAGCATCTGGCGCAGCTGGCGACGGCCCCGGTGCAGCCGCGACATCACGGTGCCGATCGGCGTCTCCATGATCTCGGCGATCTCCTTGTAGGGGAACCCCTCGACGTCGGCGAGGTAGACCGCGAGCCGGAAGTCCTCGGGGAGGTTCTGCAGCGCCGTCTTCACGTCGGAGTCGGGGAGGTGCTCCAGCGCCTCCATCTCCGCGGACTTCAGGCCCGAGGAGGAGTGCGACTCGGCGCGCGCGAGCTGCCAGTCCTCGACGTCCTCGGCCATCGACTGCTGCGGCTGCCGCTGCTTCTTGCGGTAGGTGTTGATGAAGGTGTTGGTCAGGATCCGGTAGAGCCAGGCCTTGAGGTTGGTGCCGGGACGGAACTGGTGGAAGTTGCCGTAGGCCTTGGCGAAGGTCTCCTGGACCAGGTCCTCGGCGTCGGCGGGGTTGCGCGTCATCCGCATCGCCGCGGAGTAGAGCTGGTCGAGGAAGGGCAGCGCGTCGCGCTCGAAACGGAGCTGGCGCGCGGCCTCGGTCTCCGTCGCGACGTCGACCTCGGCCGCGGCGTCGGTCTCGGGGGTGTCGATCTCGGGGGTGCTCATCGCGTTCCAGCCTACCGGGGCGGCGCGGAAGACGGTGGGCTCGACGGAACGCTCCAGGTCGGGCCTCTCCAGGGTGCACAGCACGCGGACGACTCCCCTCTCGGACGGGTGTGGGACGACGGTCGAGGGGTACAACGGCAGGTCAGCGCGAACGATTCCCCACCACGTCGCGCACGATCCACTCGAAGGTCCGCTCGAGCACCAGGTCGAGCGCCTCGGCCTGGCTCACCGGCGCCGACTTCCGCACCTTCAGGCCGTGGTCGCCGTCCGGCACGACCACGAGGTCGACGTCGTCGGGGAACTCCGCCGGCGCGCCGAACGGATCGCGCTCGCCCTGGACCACCAGCGAGCGCACCCGGGCGCCGAGCAGCTCGGGCAGCCGCGACCTCTCGGGCTTCCCGGGCGGGTGCAGCGGGAAGCTGAGCGCGAGCACGGCGCTGGCCCCGACCCGACGGGCGAGCCGGCACGCCGACCGGGCGCCCGCGCTGCGGCCGCCCAGCACCAGCGGCACGCGGGCGCGCAAGTTGTCCAGGACGGCGGTGTAGCACTCGTCGATGACCGGAGGCGGCGGGGCGAGCTTCTTGCCGGCCACGCGCCACGGCATCTCCACCAGCGTCACCGAGACGTCGCGCTGCGGGAGGGTCCGGGCCAGGCGGACCAGGTCGGGGGCGTCGATCCCGCCGCCGGCGCCGTGGGTGAGGACCAGACCGGCGACGGGTCGCTTGGCGCGGCGTACGACGAGACGGGCGTCGCCGCGCGGGGTGGCCACCAGCCGCTCGACCGGCATCAGGCCTGTCCCTCGGTCGGCGCCGGGGCGTCGTCGGGCAGGTCGGACAGGGGCAGCGGCTCGACCAGCTCGGGACCGTTGTTGCGCACGTTGGAGACCAGCGTCGGGACCGGGAAGGCCTCGAGCCGGCCGGGCGCGGCCGGGGTGAGCAGGTCGAGCAGGGCGTCGTGGTCGTGCGCGGTCGGGTCGAGCCAGGCGTCGTAGCGGTCGGGGGTGAGCATCAGCGGCATCCGGTCGTGGATGCGGCCGAGGGAGTCCTCGGCCGCGGTCGTGATGACCGTGCAGGTCCACCGGAAGCGGTCGGGGTCGTCCTCGGCGCGCTCGGGGTCGCGCCAGATCTCGTAGAGCCCCGCCATCGCCAGCACCCCGCCGTCGGTGGGCCGGATGAAGTAGGGCTGCTTGCGGGGCTTGCCGGCCTTGGTCAGCGCGGAGGTGGGGTACCACTCGTAGTAGCCGTCGGCGGGGAGCAGCGCCCGACGTCGCTCGAAGGCGCGGCGGTAGGCCGGCTTCTCCGCGACGGTCTCCATCCGGGCGTTGATCATCCGGCTGCCGATCGACGGGTCCTTGGCCCAGAACGGCACCAGGCCCCACGTCATCGCACGCAGCTGCCGCTCGGGGGCGGTGTCGTCGCCGTCGGGGCGGCCCTCGCCGGAGGGCGGCCGCTCGACCACGGCGTACACCTCCTTGGTGGGGGCGACGTTCCAGTCGGGCTCCAGGCGCGGCAGGTCGGGCTGCCGGACCTCGAACTCCTCGACGAGGTCCTCGGGCTGACGGCTCGAGGCGTAGCGACCGCACATGCGCGCCAACCTAGTCCCCCGCCGGGCCCTGGCGGGGACCGGCGACCACCTGGGCACCAGTGGTCGCCGGCCTTCCTCCCACCGGCCTGGCGGCGTCCGCGCGGGCATCCCTCCCAGGACCCTTGTCCGCACGTACGCCGCGGCCGGTGCGGCGCCGAACCCAGGCCGGCGCCACCCCGGCGCTCTCGCCGGTCCAGGGAGGGGACGGCCCGGAGGACCGACCATGACGCGGGGTTCGGGGAGAAGATCCGGGGCACAATGGGCCCATGGCCGCGGGCGAGCTCACCACCGAGGCGTCCCCCGACCCGGCAGACGGGTCCTCGGACGCCGAGCTGATCGCCCGCGTGCGCGGTGGTGACACCGACGCCTTCGGCACCCTGTTCGCCCGCCACGTCGGGGCGGCGGAGCGGCTGGCCCGGGCGCTGGTGCGGGGACCGGACGCCGACGACCTGGTCTCGGAGGCGTTCACCAAGACCCTCGTCGTGCTCCAGGGCGGCGGCGGGCCCGACGAGGCGTTCCGCGCCTACCTGCTCACCGCCGTGCGGCGGCTGCACGTCGACCGGATCCGGCGTACCCGCCGCGTCACCACCACCGACGACCTCGACGAGCTCGACGACGGGGTCCCCTTCGTCGACCCGGCCGTCGCGGCGTTCGAGGGCGGGGCCGCGGCCCGGGCCTTCGCCTCGCTGCCCGAGCGCTGGCAGCTGGTGCTGTGGCACCTCGAGGTCGAGAACGACAAGCCCGCCGACATCGCGCCCCTGCTCGACCTGAGCCCCAACTCGGTCTCCGCGCTGGCCTACCGCGCCCGCGAGGGCCTGCGCCAGGCGTTCCTGACGATGCACCACACCGGCGACCCCGACGAGCTGCCCGCCGACTGCGTCGCGGCGCGCGAGCGGCTCGGCGGCTTCGTCCGCGGCGCGCTGGCCCGCCGTGACGTCCGCAAGGTGGAGGACCACCTCGACGTCTGCCTGCCGTGCACCGGGGTCTACCTCGAGCTGCGCGAGGTCAACTCCTCGCTCTCGGGCCTGCTGGGCCCCGTCGTCCTCGGCGGTGCCGCCGCGGCGTACCTCTCGGGGCTGGGCGTGGGCACCGCAGGCGCGGCCGCGGCGGGTGCCGGCCTGCTGCCGGGCGGCCACCTCGTCGCCCAGCTGGTCGGGCGCGTGCGCGACGCGGTCGTCGCCCACGCGGCGCCGGCCGGCGTGACCGTCGCGGCGGGGGCCACGGCGCTGGCCGTCGCGACCGGCACGGCCTACGTCGTCGAGCAGCGCGACCGCCCTCCGGAGGCCGCCACGTCGCAGGAGGTCGCCTCGCCGCGCCCGGCCCCGACGTCGACCTCGACCGAGCCCACGACCGCCCGCCCCGACCCGTCGCGGCAGCCGGACCCGTCGGCGACGCCGGCGGTGGCCACCACCGCGCCCGCCACGTCGGGTCCCTCGGACCCCACCGGGGCGCCCGGGACCGACGGGCCGGCGGGCGGGAGCGACGCCGGCTCGGGCGGCTCCGAGCGCGCCGGGGCCGACGGCCGTGCGCCGGCCTCGCCGGGGGGCCAGCGGTCGGCCGCGTCGCGCCCCCGGCCGACCCAGGGGGTGGACGCGGGCGGCGTACGCCGGTCCGACACGGCCGTCACCGCCACCCTGGCCGCCACGACCGCGGGCCGGGCCCGGGTCTCGGTCACCGTCAGCGGGGTGCCCGCAGGACGGTCGGTGACGCTCTCGGTCCGCACCAGCGCGGGCACGCTGCGCCCGCTCGGAGCAGGGTGCACCGGCGGCGGCGCCGCCGTGAGCTGCACCGCCACGCCCTCGCAGACCGGGTTCGACCTCGAGCTCACCGCCGACCTGGGCACCGTCGTCGACGTCGTCCTCGGCGAGCCCGACGGCTGGCGGGACCCGGTGACGACGAACAACGCGGTGCAGCTGCGGCTGTAGCCGCGCAGCCGTGCCGCCGCCCGGTGGGTTGAGCACGGGCTCACGGGGTAACCCCTACCCATGACTCTCATCCGCCTGCTCGCCCGTCCCATGCTCGCCTCGACGTTCGCGGTCGGTGCCGTGGCCGGGCTGCGCAACGCCCCCGCCCTGGCCGAGAAGTCCAAGCCGGTCATCGACAAGCTCGTGCCGGCCGTGGAGCAGGCGGCCCCGCAGGTCTCGCTGCCCAAGGACCCGGTGACCCTGGTCCGCCTCAACGCCGCCGCCCAGCTGATCGCGGCCGTCTCGCTGGCCCGTGGCCGCGCCCCCCGGCTGTCCTCGGCCGTGCTCGCCGCCTCGCTGGCGCCCACCACGGTCGCCGGTCACGCCTTCTGGGAGGAGTCGGACCCCGAGGCCAAGCAGGAGCAGATGTTCCACTTCTTCAAGAACCTCTCGATCCTCGGCGGGCTCGTGCTCGCGGCGGTCGACACCGCCGGCCAGCCCGGCGTCGTCTACCGCGCCCAGTCGGCCGGCCAGTCCGCGCGTCGCGAGGCCAAGCACCTCGCCCGCGAGACCCGGCTGCAGGCCAAGCTCGCCGCGAAGTCCGTCGCCTCGTAGTCTCGGCGCGTGAGCGCCCCCGAGCCGTCCCCCGCGTCCCAGGCGTCGCTGTGGCCCGCCCCGACGGCGCGGCAGCCGGTCTCCGCGACCGTCGCGCTGCCGGGGTCGAAGTCGCTGACCAACCGGGCGCTCGTGCTCGCGGCGCTCTCCGACGGCCCGTCCGTCGTACGCCGTGCCCTGCGCTCGCGCGACACCGAGCTGATGGCGGCCGCCCTCACCACCCTGGGGGCGGCCGTCGACACGTCCGGTGCCGACTGGACCGTCACCCCCGGCCGCCTCGGCGCCGGGGCGGTCGACTGCGGGCTGGCCGGCACTGTGATGCGGTTCGTGCCGCCGGTCGCGGCCCTGGCCGAGGGCACCGTCTCCTTCGACGGTGACCCCCACGCCCGCACCCGCCCGATGTCGGCGGTGCTGGACGCCCTGCGCGGCCTCGGCGTCGAGGTCGACGACGGCGACCGCGGCACGCTGCCCTTCGAGGTCCGCGGTCGCGGCACGGTGGCCGGCGGTCGTGTCGTCATCGACGCGTCGGCGTCGAGCCAGTTCGTCTCCGCGCTGCTGCTCGCCGGGGCGGCGTACGACGGGGGCGTGGAGGTCGTCCACGACGGACCACCCGTGCCCTCGCTCCCCCACATCGACATGACCGTGGCCTGCCTGCGCGAGCACGGCGTCGAGGTCGACGACAGCCGCCCGGACCACTGGCTCGTCGTCCCGCAGCCGGTCCGCGCGGCCGACGTCACCATCGAGCCCGACCTCTCCAACGCCGCGCCCTTCGTGATGCTGGCGCTGACCAGCGGCGGCCGGGTGAGCGTGCCCGGCTGGCCGTCGGGCACCACCCAGGCCGGCGACGCCCTGCGCGACCTGCTGGCCCGGATGGGCGGCGAGGTCGCGCTGGACGACGAGGGGCTCACCGTGACCGGCACCGGCGAGGTCCGCGGCATCGACGCCGACCTGCACGACGTCGGCGAGCTCACCCCCGCCGTCGCCGCGCTCTGCGCCGTGGCCGACTCGCCCTCGCGACTGCGCGGCGTGGCCCACATCCGCGGCCACGAGACCGACCGGCTCACCGCCCTCGCCGTCGAGCTGCGTGGCCTCGGCGCCTCGGTCACCGAGCACGACGACGGCCTGTCGATCGCGCCGGCTCCGATGCACGGCGGTGAGTTCAAGACCTACGCCGACCACCGGATGGCCCACGCGGCCGTCGTGGTGGGCTCGCGGGTCGAGGGTGTCCTGGTCGAGAACGTCGAGACGACGTCCAAGACGTTCCCGGGCTTCGCCGACGCCTGGTCGGGGCTGTTCCCCGGGTGACCCGGTGAGCACGGGGCGCTACGGCGCCGAGGACCCCGAGTCCTACGAACGGCCCCGCCGACGGACCCGGCCCCGCACCAAGGACCGGCCGACCTACGACGACGCCGTCCCCGCCGTCGTCGTCACCGTCGACCGGGGCCGCTACACCTGTCGCCTCGTCGGGGGCGACCAGTCGGTGGTCATGGCCATGAAGTCACGCCCCCTGGGGCGCAAGGGCGTCGTGGTGGGCGACCGCGTCCGGCTGGTCGGCGACGTCTCCGGCGACGACGGCTCGCTGGCGCGCATCGTGCTCGTCGACGAGCGGCTCACCGTGCTGCGCCGCACGGCCGACGACGACGACCCCGTCGAGCGCGTCATCGTCGCCAACGCCGACCAGCTCGTGGTGGTCACCGCGCTGGCCGACCCCGAGCCGCGCCAGGGCCTGGTCGACCGGGCCCTCGTGGCGGCGTACGCCGCGGGCATGTCGCCGCTGCTCGTGCTCACCAAGGCCGACCTGGCCGACCCCGAGCCGGTGCTCGAGGCCTACCGCCCGCTCGGGGTGCCGTACGTCGTGACCCAGCGCGGCGCCGACCTCGCCGAGCTGCGCGAGCGGCTGGCCGGGCGGACCAGCGTGCTGCTCGGGCACAGCGGCGTCGGCAAGTCGACCCTGGTCAACGCGCTGGTGCCCGACGCCTCCCGCGAGGTCGGCGTGGTGAACGCGGTGACCGGACGAGGCCGCCACACCAGCACCAGCGCGCTGCTGCTCGCACTGCCCGGTGACGGCTGGATCGTCGACACCCCGGGCATCCGCTCCTTCGGCCTCAACCACGTCGACCCGGACCAGCTGATCGAGGCCTTCGACGACCTCCACGAGCTGACCCGGTCGTGCCCGCGCGGCTGCACCCACGGCGACGGCGAGCCCGAGTGCGGCCTCGACGAGGCCACCGGGCAGCAGGTCGACCGGGTGCGGTCGTTCCGGCGGCTGCTCGCCTCGCGCGAGTCCGGCGCGGCGTACTAGCTAGCCGCCCCAGACCGACTGCGCGCCGAGGTCGCCGGTGATCACGACGATCACCACGGCCGCGACCGCGAGCAGCGGCAGCAGCACCATCAGCGGCTTCTCCAGCACCGCGACGCGGGCCGGCCGGTCGCGACCCGTGGCGCGGTGCACGACCGGCATCACCAGGAACGCCACGACCACCAGCACCGCCAGGACGTACATCAGGACCTGCAGCCGCTCGCCCCACTCGGCGTGCTCGTGGATCAGCGCGTTGTCGGGGCCGCGGGTCTCCTCGAGGTTCTCCCCGGTGAGGGTGGCCAGCTGGACCGCGACGGTGGCCACGACGGTCAGGACGAGCGCCGGCCAGCGCGCGGCCGCGCGCCATCGCGGCACGACGAAGGCGATCACCGACAGCGCCGCCAGCGGCACGAGGACGACCGCGGCGTGGATCACGAGGGGGTGGGCGGGGATGCCGTTGATCTCCATGAACCGGAAACTATCGGCAGGGCCTGTGAGGGGCCTGTGAGTCTGCCGACGACGTCCTGGCCGCTGGGAGGGTCCGCTGCCGCATACCCTGTGCCTCATGCCGTCCGACTTCACCGACGACCTCCGGCTCGCCCACGTGATGGCGGACGACGCCGACTCCACGTCGGAGAGCCGGTTCAAGGCGCTCGACCTGCACGTGATGACCAAGCCCGACCTCACGCCCGTCACCGACGCGGACCGGACCGTCGAGGAGGGCATCCGCCGCACCCTGTCACGGGCCCGACCCCGTGACGCCGTGCTGGGCGAGGAGCAGGGCTCGAGCGGCCACAGCCAGCGGCGCTGGGTGGTCGACCCGATCGACGGCACCAAGAACTTCGTCCGCGGCGTGCCCGTCTGGGCGACCCTGATCTCGCTCATGGTCGACGACGAGGTCGTCGTCGGCGTGGTCTCGGCCCCGATGCTCAACCGTCGCTGGTGGGCGATGAAGGGCGGCGGCGCGTGGACCGGCCGGTCGCTGCTGCGGGCGACCGCGTGCCAGGTCAGCGACGTCTCCCGCATCGAGGACGCGTCGCTGGCCTACTCCTCGCTCTCGGGCTGGGACGAGCGCGGCCGGCTCGACGACTTCCTGGCGCTGTCGCGGCGGGTGTGGCGGACCCGGGCGTACGGCGACTTCTGGTCCTACATGCTGCTCGCCGAGGGGGCCGTCGACATCGCCACCGAGCCCGAGCTCGAGGTCTACGACATGGCCGCGCTCGACGTCATCGTGCGCGAGGCGGGCGGGGTCTTCACCTCGCTCGACGGCGACCCCGGCCCCACGGGCGGCTCCGCGATGGCCAGCAACGGCAAGCTGCACGACCAGGCCCTGGCCTTCCTCGGCTCGCTCGCCGACCACGAGGACCCCCACCCGGGCGGCACCGTGCACGACCTCAGCGCCCGCCGGGGCGAGCCGGTCGACTGACCCTCGCCACGGTGGCTTTTGCCCCTGTCGCTGCCCGGCCGTCGACACTAGGGTCGTCGCACCCACCGCGGGCAGGCAGCGTCGAGGAGGTCACCGTGAGGATCCAGGACGTCATCAAGGGCAAGAGCAGCGGCGATGTGGTCACGATCGCTCCCGACGCGGGCGTGCGCGAGCTGGTGGCGCTGCTGGCCGAGCACAACATCGGCGCCGTCGTGGTCAGCGCCGACGGCACCTCCGTGGACGGCATCGTCAGCGAGCGCGACGTCGTACGCCGCCTGCGCGACCGCGAGGACGTCCTCGAGGCGCAGGTCGGCGAGATCATGACCGCGCGGGTCCACACCTGCGAGCCCGAGCACGACCTCGACGAGCTGATGTCGCTGATGACCGAGCGGCGCATCCGGCACGTGCCGGTGGTCACCGAGGACCGCCTGGTCGGCGTGGTCAGCATCGGCGACGTGGTCAAGAGCCGGATCACCCAGCTGACCTTCGAGCGCGACCAGCTCGACTCCTACGTCCACCAGACCTGAGACCCGGGCGGCCGCGCTCTCACACCGCGACCGCGGCCGAGCCACGGCGGTGCAGCCACGCCACCGCCGGGTAGGCCGTGACCAGCCCGAGCAGGATCCCGAGCTGCATCAGGAACCAGAACGTGCCGGCCGTGGCGGGCGGCATGAAGGCGTTGTAGTGCAGCAGCACCATCCAGCCACCCATGCCGACGTCGAACGCGAGCACCGTGGCGACGGCCGCCGTGGCGGCCACGGCCGGGGTCGACCCGCCCCGGGTCACGACACGTTCGTAGGCGAAGAGCAGCGCGATCGCGAGCACGCCGATGGTCAGGATCATGACCCACAGGTCGATCCCGGCGATGGTGACGCCCGAGGCGACCACGAGCGGCACACCGACCAGGTGGGCCAGCGCCGAGGCCCCGCCGCCGGGCAGCCCTCCGAGCCCGCGGGGCCGGTCGGCGTCGTCGCGGCCCCCGTAGCGGTGGTGCAGCACCACCGCGGCCGGACCGAGGTAGAGCGCGGCCGTGACCCAGACCAGTGCGGTGGCCGGGTGCCCCCTCCTCCCCCGACGCAGCAGGACGACGGCGAGGTATCCGGCACTGAGCAGCGAGGCGGCGAGGTAGGTCCAGGCGACCGGGGTCAGCCAGTCGGGGACGCGCGAGGTCATGTCCATGTCGGGCCATTCGTAGCAAGCAGATGGTCGGACGGGTGCGCGGCCGGCGGCCGGACGCCTCGTGGCAGGCTTGCCCCATGACTGCTCAGAAGCCCGAGATCGACCCGCCCGACGGCCCCGCCCCCTCCGAGCTCGAGATCACCGAGATCACCGAGGGCGACGGCGCCGAGGCCACCTCCGGCAGCACCGTGTCGGTGCACTACGTGGGCGTGGCCCACTCCACCGGCGAGGAGTTCGACGCGTCGTACAACCGCGGCGCCCCGCTCGACTTCCGCCTCGGCGTCGGCCAGGTCATCACCGGCTGGGACACCGGCGTGCAGGGCATGAAGGTGGGCGGCCGTCGCCGTCTCACCATCCCGCCCCACCTGGCCTACGGAGACCGTGGCGCTGGCGGCGTGATCAAGCCCGGCGAGACGCTGATCTTCGTCGTGGACCTCGTCGACGTCCGCTGATCCCACCCGTCACCACGAGGTGGCGGAACTGCCCGCCGCTGACCGGTTCGTCCCGGTCCGGCGGGCAGTTTCACCGGCTGGCCGGTGAAACTGCCCTCACCACGGGACGTCGACCTCGTCACCACCCGAGGCGACGCGGGAGCGTGCGGTCCCGAGGGCCACGACGTCGCCGACCACCAGCTGGCGGCCGCGGCGGAGCTCGGGCTCGTCGTTGACGCTCACGCGGCCCTCGGCGATGACGACCTTGGCGTCGGCGCCGTTCTCGACGAGGTTGGCGAGCTTGAGGAACTGGCCCAGGCGGATCATCTCGTCCTTGATCGGCACGTCCTCCGGGGGCGGCGGGCCGGCCGACCGGTCGGCGGCGGGGTCGGCGCAGGGGTCGGAGCGACGGCGGCGGAACGGGTTCACAGCACCAGTGTGACCGCGTGGATGACCACGCCCACCAGGCCACCCACGATGGTGCCGTTGATCCTGATGAACTGCAGGTCGCGGCCCACGTGCAGCTCGATCTTGCGGGCGGCCTCCTCGCCGTCCCAGCGAGCGATGGTCGCGGTGATGACCGAGGTCAGCTCCTGGCCGTAGCGACCCACCGCGAAGACGACCAGGTCGGCCAGCCAGGTCTCCAGGCGCTGCCGCAGCGCCTCGTCGGTGCCGATCCGCTCGCCGAAGGACACCAGCTCGCGGGCCGCGCGGTCGCGCAGCGGGCCGTCCTCCTCGGCGAGCGCGGCGAGCAGCGCCGTACGGAACGCGCTCCACAGCGACATGCCCGTGGTGACCATCTGCGGCGTCTCGAGCAGCCGGCGCTTGAGGCTCTCGGTGCGCTCCTGGGTCTCCGGGTCGTTCAGCAGGTCGTCGGCCAGCTGGGCCAGGAAGGAGTCGAGCGCCTGCCGGGCGGAGTGGTCGGGGTCGCGACGGATGTCGGCGATCCAGCGGATCGCCTCGAGGTGCAGCCGGTTGACGATCGCCTCGTTGACCCGCTCCGGCGCCCACCACGGCGCCCGCTCGCCGACGACCTGGGTGAACCGCTCCTGGTGGTGCACCAGCCACTCGTGGGCCTCGGTCAGCGCGAGGTCGACCAGCCCGTGGTGGGCGCCGTCGCGCACCACCTCCTGGAGCAGCCGCCCGGCGACCGGCGAGACCGGCTCGGCCACGAACCGCGGGATGACGACGTCGCGGACCACCGACTCCACGTCGGAGTCCTTGAGCCGCTCCAGGCCCAGGCCCGCGACCGTGGCGCCCTCGGCGACGACGCGACGGGCGTGGGCGGGGTCGGCCACCCAGTCACCGAGGCGGCGGGCGATGTCGGCCGCGGCGAGGCGCTCGCGCACGACCTGCTCCTGCAGGAAGTTCTCCGCGAAGAACTCCTCCAGGCTCCTGCCGAACTCGTCCTTGCGGGTCGGCACCAGCGCGGTGTGCGGGATCGGCAGCCGCAGGGGGTGCCGGAACAGCGCGGTCACCGCGAACCAGTCGGCGATCGCGCCCACCATGCTCGCCTCGGCGCCGGCGTTGACGAACCCCCAGAAGCCGTCGCGGTCCAGCGTCGCGACGTACACCACGGCCGCCAGGATCAGCAGGCCCAGCGCGACCGCCTGCATCCGCCGGAGCCGGCGCAGCCGCTCGGCGTCGGCGGCGGTGTCGGGACCGCCGAAGACGCCGGGCAGGGGGGCGGACGGCGACGGGGAGGTGGTGGCGTCGTCGGGCGCCTGGAGCGGGGTGGCCATGGGTCGGAAACTACCGGTCGGCCCGTGCTGCGCCGCGTCGCGCCTCGTCGTGCCAGGCTGACGGGGCTGCGGCGTACGCCGGGCCCGTCCGCCGGGCCCATCCGCGCGCCCGGCGGCTCCGAACCACCGCGCGCCGCCATCCCCGACGAGAGGACACCACCCGTGACCACCCTGAGCGACTTCACCGCCACCTCCATCGACGGGCAGGAGGTGCCGCTGAGCGCCTACGACGGCAAGGTGGCCCTGGTCGTGAACACCGCCTCGCAGTGCGGCTTCACCCCGCAGCTCGAGGGCCTCGAGCAGCTGCACCAGCAGTACGCCGACCGCGGCCTGGCCGTGCTCGGCTTCCCCTGCAACCAGTTCGGCAACCAGGACCCGGGCAGCGACGCGGAGATCGGCGCGTTCTGCCAGAAGAACTACGGCGTCAGCTTCGACATGTTCTCCAAGGTCGACGTCAACGGCGACGACGCGCACCCGGTCTACAAGTGGCTGCGCGAGGAGAAGCGCGGGCTCCTCGGCGAGAAGATCAAGTGGAACTTCACCAAGTTCCTCGTCGGCAAGGACGGCCAGGTCATCAAGCGCTACGGCTCGACCACCAAGCCCGAGAAGCTCGCCGGCGACATCGAGAAGGCCCTCTCGGCCTGACCGGTGGGCGACCCCGGTCCGCCACCGGGCTCACGTACCTGGCGGTAACGTGTCCGACGTACGCCGCCCGACCCCACAGGAGCTCCCATGCAGCTGGCCCTCACCGAGGAGGAGACCGCGTTCCGCGAGGAGATGCGGACCTTCTTCACCACGAAGATCCCCCAGGAGCTCCGCGACACGATCGCCTCCGGCCGCCACGTCGGCAAGGAGGGCATCGTGACCGCGCAGCGGATCATGAACGAGGCCGGGTACGCCGTGCCCAACTGGCCCGTGGAGTGGGGCGGCCAGGACTGGACGCCGATGCAGCGCCACATCTGGCACGAGGAGATGCAGCTGGCCAGCGTCCCGCCGCCGCTCGCGTTCAACGCCAGCATGATCGGGCCGGTCATCGCGCACTTCGGCAGCGAGGAGATGAAGGCCAAGTTCCTCCCCGCCACCGCCAACCTCGACATCTGGTGGTGCCAGGGGTTCTCCGAGCCCAACGCCGGCTCGGACCTGGCCTCGCTCACCACCAAGGCCGTCCGCGACGGCGACGACTGGGTGATCAACGGCCAGAAGACCTGGACCACGCTCGGCCAGCACGCCGACTGGATCTTCTGCCTGTGCCGCACCGACCCCGAGGTCAAGAAGCAGGCCGGCATCTCGATGATCCTCATCCCGATGGACACCGAGGGCGTGACGCTGCGCCCGATCGAGCTCATCGACGGTGGCTTCGAGGTCAACGAGGTGTTCTTCGAGGACGTCCGCGTCCCGGGCGAGAACCTCGTCGGGGAGGAGAACCAGGGCTGGACGATGGCCAAGTTCCTGCTCGGCAACGAGCGGGTCGGCGTGGCGCCGGTCGCGCAGACCAAGCGCCGCCTCGCCACCCTCAAGCAGGTCGCGGCCGACCGCGGCCTGCTCGACGACGTGCTGCTCAGCGCGAAGATCGTCGAGCTGGAGAACGAGCTGCTCGCGCTCGAGCTGACCGCGCTGCGCGTGGTGGCCCACTCCGCCGACGGCAAGCCCCACCCGGCCTCCTCGGTGCTCAAGCTCAAGGGCACCGAGCTGCAGCAGGCCGTGACCGAGCTGTTCGTCGACGTCGCCGGCCCGCTGGCGCTGGCCTCGGGCGCGGACAAGGACTCCGACGTGCCCGACTGGGCGCGGGTCACCGCCCCCGACTACCTGAACTACCGCAAGGCGTCGATCTACGGCGGGTCCAACGAGATCCAGCGCCAGATCATCGCCGGCACCATCCTCGGCCTCTGACCCGCTCGCGAAGGAGCGCACACCAATGGACTTCTCCCTGGACGACGAGCAGACCGCCCTGCGTGACGCGGTGCGCGGCCTGCTGAAGGGCTTCGACAACGAGCAGCGGCGCGCTGCCACCTCCGAGGACCCCGGGTTCTCGCAGGAGCAGTGGGGCAGGCTGGCCGAGATGGGCCTGCTGGGCCTGCCCTACAGCGAGGACGACGGCGGCATGGGCGCCGGCCCGGTCGAGCTGGCCGTCGTGGCCGAGGAGCTCGGTCGCGTCAACGCCCCCGAGCCCTACGTCGACACCGTGGTGCTCGCCGGCGGCCTCGTCGCGGCGCTGGGCACGGCCGAGCAGAAGTCGGAGGTCCTCGGCGCGATCTCCTCGGGCGAGAAGGTCGTCGCCGCCGCGCTGCTCGAGCCCGGCTCCCGCTGGGACCTGGCCGGCGAGGGCGTCGTGGAGAAGGACGGCCGCCTGACCGGCGTCAAGGAGCCCGTCGTGGCCGGCGGTCGCGCCGACCTGCTCGTCGTCTCCGCGACGACCGACGGCGGACCGGCCCTGTTCCTGGTCACCCCCGGCGAGGGCGTCGAGACCTCGTCGTACGCCACCTTCGACGGGGGTCGCGCCGCCCGCGTCACCCTCGACGGTGCGCCGGCCACCCGGCTCGGCGACGGCTCGGTCGACACCCTCGCCGCGCTCGAGCGCGTCGTGGCCGCGGCCAAGATAACCTACTGCCACGAGGCGCTGGGGCTGATGGAGTCGGCGCTGCGCCTGACCACCGACTACCTCACCACCCGCAAGCAGTTCGGGATGACGCTCAACCGCTTCCAGGCGCTGACGTTCCGGGCGGCGGACATGTACACCTCGCTCGAGCTGTCCCGCAGCATCGTCACCTGGGCCACGATGGTCCTCGCCGACCACGGCTCGACGCCGCAGCAGGTCAGCGACGCCGCCCGCCGCGCCAAGCTGCAGGTGAGCAAGGCCGGCCGCCACGTCGGCCAGGAGGCGATCCAGCTCCACGGCGGCATCGGCATGACCGCGGAGTACGCCGTGGGCCACATGACCTCCCGCCTCACCGCCATCGACCACCTGCTGGGCGACGGGCGCGAGCAGACCAAGCACCTCCTCGCCACGCTCACCGACCACGAGGTCGTCGAGCCCGTCGGCTGACGGGGCGGCGTACGACGGGCCCGCGGCTCACTGTCAGGTCAGTGTCGCGGTCGGGACCTCCGCACGACGCTGACCTGACACCGAGGTGCTGATTCCCCGGACGGCGAATCAGCGAGGTGGCCGGGCGGCCGGGTCAGCCCCCGAACCACGCCCCGCGACCGCCGTACCAGTCGTCGAACCCGGGCGGGCCCGAGCGGCCGCCACGGCCGCCGAGGTAGCTGCCGACGACGGCGGCGCCGAGGTCGTCGAGCTCGGGGGACACGACGGTGCCGTCGACGCGGTCGGCGAGCTGCTGGAGGAAGCGGCCCAGGCCCGGGTCGTCGCCGAGCCGGAAGAACGTCGTCTGGGCGCCGAGGCGCATCGCGTTGTCGAGCTCGCGCACCGACCAGGCCACCGTGAGCGGGTGCGGCGGGTAGGAGAAGAAGACCTCGCCGTCCGGCTCGAGGTGGCTGGTGGGCTCACCGTCGGTGACGATGAGCAGCACCGGCTGGGCGTTGGGGTGCTTGCGGAAGTGGCGGTTGGCCAGCAGCAGCCCGTGGTGCAGGTTGGTGCCCTTGTCCCACCGGGCGTCGAGCGCGGTCAGCTCCTCGATCTGCATCGTCTGCGCCGCGCGGCCGAAGCCGATCAGCTGGAGCGCGTCGCCGCGGAAGCGGGTCGAGATCAGCTGGTGCAGCGCCAGCGCGGTGCGCTTCATCGGGACCCACCGGTTGGCCATCGCCATCGAGAACGACGTGTCGACGAGCAGCGCCACGGCGGCCTGGGTGCGGGCCTCGGTCTCGTGGACCTCGACGTCGCCGATCTCCAGGCGTACGCCGCGCGAGGTGTCGCCGCCCTCGCCCGCGGTCCGGACCACCGCGTTGGTGACGGTGCGGGTGACGTCCCACGGCTCGGTGTCACCGAAGGCCCACTCGCGGCTGGCGCCGGAGCGCTCCCCCGCGGCGCCGGCCTGCCGCAGGTCGCGTGCGCCCTGGCGGCCCGACATCCGCTGCGCGACGTCCTTGAGCAGCGACTTGCCGAGCTGGCGCATCGCCTTGGGCGAGAGCGTCAGCTGGCCGTCGGAGGAGCGCTTGAGGTAGCCGGTGTCGGCCAGCGCGCGCTCCAGCTCCGCCAGCGTGCGGGCGTCGACGCCAGCCTGCTGCCCGAGCTGGCGCTCGAGCGCCTCGATGTCGACGTCGTCCATGCGGGCGCCGCCGTAGGACTGCGAGAGCTGCTCGGCCAGGTCGTCGAGGTCGGCGAGGTCCTGCAGCACGCCGGTGCCGTCGCCGAGACCGAGGCCCTCCTGCCCCTCGAAGTCCTCCGACCCGCCCCAGTCCTCGCCGGGACGCAGCGAGCGGAGGTGGTCGTCGAGCTGGGACAGCGACTGCATGAGCTCGGGCGAGCCGAACGCCTGGGCGGCCAGCGCGTCGAGCTCGGCGCGCTGCTCGGGCGTCATCGAGTTGCGCATCCGCTGGGCGGCGGCCGCCCGCTGGGCCAGGGCGTCCATCAGCTCGTCGATGTCCTGCGGGTCCTCCGGGAAGAACTCGCCGTGCTTGTCCATGAAGTCCGCGAAGTCCTCGGGGGTGTCCTCGCCGAGCCGGTGCTTCTCGAGCAGGCCGTTGAGGTCCTGCAGCATCTCGTTGACGTGCTGGCGGTCCTCGTCGGTGGCGTTCTCCAGCGCCTGCTTCATGCCCGCGAAGCGCTGGTCGAGCATCTCGCGGCCGAGCAGGTCCTTGATCTGGTCGAACTTCTCGCGGGCCTCCCCGCTCTTCCAGTCGTACGACGCGAGCTCGCTGACCGCCGCTGCGGGGCTGGCCGGGAGGTTCGCCAGCTGCATCTCGCGCAGCGCGCGGTCGCCGTCGTCGAGGTCGACGTCGCGCGCGAGCTGGCCGCGCTCGGCCAGGACCGCCTGGTCGAGCAGCTCCTTGACCTCCGCCATGGTGCCGTCGAGGCCGTGCTTCTCCAGCAGCTCGCGGCGCTTCTCCGCGACCCGGCGGGCGAGGTCGTCGAGGCCGGTCTGGTCGCGGCCGCCCCGGCGCAGGAACTCGCGCATCGCGTGCTCGGGGCTGTAGCCCGCCATCACGTCCTCGCCGATGGCGTCGAGCGCCTCCGCGAGGTCGACCGGGGGTGCCAGCGGGTCGGGCCCGCCGGCGTAGCGGCCGTAGCGCGAGCGCAGCGCGGGCCGGCGGGCGCGTCCGCCGGCCAGCCGGGCCCGACGCCGGGCGTCGCGGTCCTCCGGCCCGGAGCCCGGGCCGGCGGGGTCGCCGGCGTCAGCCATAGACGGTCTCGCCCTCGCCCGAGTCCTTGCTGATCCGCTGGGCCAGGAACAGGCCCTCCAGCGCGAGCTCGACCGCGCCGGCGCGGGTGCCGTCGTCGGTGGCGCCCAGCCGGTCGCAGACCTGGTCGTAGAGGTCGGACTCGCCCAGGGGCGGCAGCCCCGAGAGCACGTCGATGGCGCTGACCTGGGCGCCGGTGACGACCATGGCGCCGGCCTCGATGGCCTGCACGAGCAGGCCGAGGTCGACGCCGGCGAGGTGGGCCCGGACGGTCTCGGCGGTGGCCTTGCGCAGCAGGTGCTCGAGGACCTGCTCCTCGCGCCCCTCCTCGCCGGTCTCGAACTCGACCTTGCCGCCGAGCACCTCCACGGCCGTCTCGAGGTCGACGACGCGGGCCACGGCGCGGTCCTCGCGCTGGGTGGTGGCGCGGTGCAGCGCGGCAGCGGCGATCGTCTCCGCACCGGCGATCGAGAACCGGGCCGAGACGCCGGAGCGCTGGTCGACCGAGCTGGACTCGCGCAGCGCCCGGGTGAAGCGGGCGAGGATCTCCACGAGGTGGTCGGGCACGTCGGCGACGAGGTCGGCCTCCTGCCGGATCACCGCGACCTCGTCCTCGAGCGCGATCGGGTAGTGGGTGCGGATCTCGGCGCCGAAGCGGTCTTTGAGCGGGGTGATGATCCGCCCGCGGTTGGTGTAGTCCTCGGGGTTGGCGCTGGCCACGACGAGGGTGTCGAGCGGCAACCGCAGCACGTAGCCGCGGATCTGGATGTCGCGCTCCTCCATCACGTTGAGCATCGCGACCTGGATCCGCTCGGCGAGGTCGGGCAGCTCGTTGATCGCCACGATGCCGCGGTGGGAGCGCGGGATCAGGCCGAAGTGGATGGTCTCGGGGTCGCCCAGGCTGCGCCCCTCGGCGACCTTCATCGGGTCGACGTCGCCGATCAGGTCGGCGACCGAGGTGTCCGGGGTGGCCAGCTTCTCGGCGTACCGCTCGTCGCGGTGACGCCACTCGACGGCGAGGTCGTCGCCCTCCTCGGCGACCCGGCGCTGTGAGGCGTGGGTGATCGGGTCGTAGGGGTGCTCGCCGAGCTCGGCGCCCGCGATGACCGGCGTCCACTCGTCGAGCAGGCCCACCAGGGTGCGCAGCAGCCGGGTCTTGCCCTGGCCACGCTCGCCGAGCAGGACGACGTCGTGGCCGGCGAGCAGCGCCCGCTCGAGCTGGGGGATGACGGTGCTCTCGAAGCCGTGCAGGCCGGGCCAGGGGTCGCGGCCCTCGCGCAGCGCGGACAGGAGGTTCTCGCGCAGCTCGGTGCGCAGCGGCCGGTGCTCGTGGCCGCTCTCGCGGAGCTGGCCGAGGGTCCGGGCGGTGGGTGGGGTCGTCACGCTCGCCAAACTAACGCGGTGCTGCAACGCGCCAGGGCTCGTCGAGGTCCCGTCCGGCCGTCTCCGGCAGCAGCCTGACCGAGACCAGGCTGACCAGCGCCACGCCCACGGCGTACGCCGAGACCCACCACAGCGTGCCGTCGCCGCGCGCTACCAGCCAGGCGGCGACCAGCGGCGTCAGGCCCGACGCCACCACCCCGCTCACCTGGTAGAGCGTGCTCAGCGCGGTGTAGCGGTAGGAGGTGTCGAAGAGCTCGGACCAGTACGCCGCCAGCGGGCCGTAGACCACGCCGTAGAGCACGCCGAGCCCGCCGACGAGGGCGACGAAGATGCCCAGCCGCGACTCGCTCTGCACCAGCAGCACCGTCGGCACCGCGAAGAGCAGGGCCGCGGTCGCGCCGGCGGAGAAGACCCGCTTGCGGCCGAGCCGGTCCGACAGGGCACCCGCGACCGGCACGAGCACCACCCCGAGGAAGGCGCCGACCACGATGCCCTCCAGCGCCCAGGAGCGCGGCAGCCCGAGGTCGGTGACGACGTAGGCGAGCAGGTAGACCGAGTAGAGGTTGAAGGTGAACCCCTCGACGAAGCGGGTGCCCATGCCGAGCAGCAGCCGCCGCGGCTGAGCCCGCAGCAGGTCGCGCAGCGGCACCGAGGAGACCTCGCGGCGCTCCTGCACCTTGGCGAACGCCGGCGTCTCCATGACCTGGAGCCGGATGTAGGCCCCGATGGCGAGCAGCACGATGCTGGACAGGAAGCACAGCCGCCAGCCCCATGCCAGGAACTGCTCGTCGGGCAGCAGGCTGACCACCGAGAAGGCCGACGCGGCGAGGAACAGGCCGCCGGGCACCCCGACGTGGGCGGCGGAGCCGAAGAGCCCCCGCCTGCGCGCCGGGGCGTACTCCACGGCGAGCAGCACCGCGCCGCCGTACTCGCCCCCGACGCCGATGCCCTGCAGCACCCGCAGCGTGACGAGCAGGACCGGCGCCCACACCCCGATCTGGTCGTACGACGGCAGCAGCCCGATCGCCGCCGTGCCGACCCCCATGATCAGCAGCGTGAGCAGCAGCATCTGCTTGCGCCCGACCCGGTCGCCGAAGTGGCCGAAGACCAGCCCGCCGACGGGGCGGGCGACGAAGCCGACGGCGAAGGTGCCGAACGCCGCGATCTGCGCGGCCGGCCCGTCGAGGCCGTTGAAGAACAGCTTGTCGAAGACCAGTCCCGCGGCGGTGCCGTAGAGGAAGAAGTCGTACCACTCGATGGTGGCGCCGACGGCCGAGGCGATCGCGACGCGGCGGGGGCTCGGCGGGACCTTCTCGAGGCCCTGCCCCGGGACCTCCCCCGGGGTGGAGGGGTCCGAGGTGCTGCGGGTGCTGAGCGACATGGCGTCCTCACGTCCGGGGCTAAGTCGACTATCACGCTAGAGAAGGTGGCCCATGACCGTGCGGGAGACTCACCAGGTGAGACCCACGACCCCGCTGGCCGTCCCCACCCGGGCGCAGCAGCCCTGCCCCTGCGGGTCCGGCACGACGTACGCCGCGTGCTGCGGCCCGCTGCACCGCGCCGAGCGGCAGGCGGCGACCCCGGAGGAGCTGATGCGCTCGCGCTACGCGGCGTACGCCCTCGGCGAGGTCGACCACGTGTGGCGCACCTGGCACCCCCGCACCCGGCCCGAGCGGGTCGTCCACGACCCGACGACGACCTGGACGGGCCTGGATGTGCTCCGCGCGCAGGACGACGTCGTCGAGTTCGTCGCCTCCCACCGCTCCCCCGACGGAGCCGGGCGGATGCACGAGGTCAGCCGCTTCGAGCGGCGCGCGGGGCGCTGGTTCTACGTGGGGCCGGCGTGAGCGTCGACGGGGTCGTGCTGCGTCCACGCCGTCCGGCGGACGTGCCGGGCCTGGCGCACCTGCTGGCCGAGCAGCAGCCGACCTCGCACTACCCGCTGCGCTGGCCGCTGCCGTTCCCGGTCGAGGACTTCCTGGTGCGCCCGGGCGAGCACGCCGCCTGGGTCGCCGAGCGGGACGGCGCCGTCCTGGGGCACGTCGCGGTCACCGCCCCCGGGGACGAGCTGGCCGCCCGCTTCGCCGCGACGCTCCCGGGCGTGCGACCGGACGAGCTGGCCGCGGTCTCGGTGCTGTTCGTGGCGCTGGCCTCCCGCGGGCTGGGCCTCGGCGGCAGGCTGCTCGACACCGCGGTCGCCCACGTCCGTGCCGCCGGTCGGGTGCCCGTGCTCGACGTGGTGCCCACGCACGCGGGGGCCGTCGCGCTCTACCGCCGCCGCGGCTGGCGCGAGGTCGGGTCGTTCCGTCCGCCGTGGCTGGCCGCGGACCGGCCCGCCCTGCTGCTGATGGCCCTCGACGGGCCGACGACGTGACGCCGGTCGTGCGCCGGGGGTCGCTGTCGCGAACGTCACGGTCTCCCCGGTCGGTGGCGGCGCTGTGCCACCCTGGGCCCCGTGTCCGCCAGTGCCTGGGTCGCCGTCCTGCTCGGCGTGCTGCTGGTCGGCACGGCGGTCGCCCTCCTCGACACCACGCGCCGGCTGCGCGAGACCCGCGAGGAGCTGGGGCGGATGCGTGACCAGGCCACCTCGGTCGCCGTCGAGGAGCGGCCCCGCGCCGTGCAGGCGGCCGGCGCCGCGATGCGCACGGCGATGGAGACCGTGACCCGGCTCCGCGAGCAGGGCGTGCGCGGCATGCTGGTCAGCTCGATCGAGGACCTCACCGCCTGGGCGCTGGAGGACCGGACCGAGATCGTGCGGGTGGCCGACGAGGACGGCAACGTCACCATCATGTTCTCCGACATCGAGGGCTCCACCGCCCTCAACGACGAGCTCGGCGACGAGACCTGGCTCAAGGTGCTCCAGGCCCACGACAAGCTGCTCTCCCGCTGCTTCGACCAGCACCGCGGCCACATCGTCAAGAGCGCCGGCGACGGCTACATGGTGGTGTTCTCGACCCCCGAGCTCGGCATCGCCGCCGCGCTCGACGTGCAGCGCGCGCTCGCGCGCGAGCGGGTCCCCCGGGCACTGCGCCACCACCCCGTGCGGGTGCGGATCGGCCTGCACACGGGCCGCGCGATCGAGCGCGACGGCGACTGGTTCGGCCGCAACGTCGCGATGGCGGCGCGGGTCGCCAACCAGGCCGGGGGCGGCGAGGTGCTGGTCAGCACCGAGCTCGCCGCCCGCCTGAAGGAGCAGCTGGGCGAGGACCTGGCCTGGCGGCTGGAGCAGACCGAGGCGGTCACCCTCAAGGGACTCCCGGGCGAGCACACCCTGTGGCGGGTGGAGCCGTGAGCGGCCCGCCGACCGGCGAGGGGCCGACGGGCCGGCCGCTGACGCCCGAGGAGACGGCCCGGGTCGTCGAGCTGGCCCAGCACTTCGCCCGCGAGGGCATGACCCCGGAGCTGGCCGGCTTCGTCGACCACGGCCTGCCCGCCGACGTGGCCGACCACGACGGCAACACGCTGCTGATGCTGGCGGCCTACCACGGTCACGCCGAGACCGTCGCGATGCTGCTCGACCGCGGCGCCGACGCCGACCGGCGCAACGGCCGCGACCAGTCCCCGGTGGCCGGCGCGCTGTTCAAGGGCGAGGACGAGGTGGTGCGGCTGCTGGTCGACGCCGGCGCCGACCTCGACGCCGGCACGCCGACCGGCCGGGCGACGGCGCAGATGTTCGGGCGAGCGGACCTGCTGCCCTGATGGCCCGGACCGTGCTCCTCGTCGACGGCGCCAACGTCGTGGGCTCGCGCCCCGACGGGTGGTGGCGCGACCGGGCCGGCGCGGCGGCCCGGCTGCACGGCCGGCTGGCGGTCGCCGACACGTCGTACGACGAGATCGTGCTGGTGCTCGAGGGCAAGGCCAAGGGCGGCGTCCCGGCCGGGCGCGACGCCCACCTGCGCACGGTGCACGCCCCGCGCGACGGCGACAGCGCCCTGTCGAAGGAGGCCGCCGCCGCCCGCGAGCGCGGCCACGACGTCGTGGTGATCACCGCCGACCGCGGCCTGCAGATGCGCGTCGAGGGGCTCGGCTGCCGCGTGATGAGCCCCACCTGGCTGCTCGCCGTGATCGAGGGCTGACCCGGGCCCGGGCGACTACCAGCCCTGGGCGCGCTTGCGACGGATCACGGCCGCCAGGTCGAGCTCGTGGGTGGCCCGCCAGTCGGCCAGCCGCCGCCGGTCGGCCTCCAGCTCGGCCGGGGACGAGCCGGCGCGGTCGTGGTGCCAGCGCAGCGCCTCCTCGGCGTACGCCACCCAGGCGATGGGGCGCACCGCCCGGATCCGGTCGAGCGCCTGGACCGGGTCCCAGCCCTGCGCCAGCAGCACCGCGAACCCGAGCGAGGGACCGCGGTTGATGCCCATGTGGCAGTGGGTCAGGACCACCCCGCCTTGGTCGATGGCCTCCTGGGCCCACGTCACGCCCCGGTCGAACCACGCGCCCGGCACCCGCTGGCCCGCGTCGTCCATGCCGTGGTGCAGGTAGCCGACCTGGGGGGCGAGCTGGTGCACCCACTCCTCGTCGGACCACTCGACCCGGGCGTCGACGACGTGGGTCAGGCCGGCGTCGAGCAGCTCGCGCAGCTGGGTCGCCGCCAGCCGGTGGTCGCGGGTGTCGAGGTCGCCGCCCACGAGGAGACGGTCGGTCACGAAGGCGGCGTCGGCCACCGCGAGCCCGCGGCGGGGCGCAGGCGCCGGGAGGGCGGGCTCGTGGGGTGCCGACATGGTCCGACGATCCTGCCAGCCGGGCCCGGACCGGGTCAGCGCGGGCCGAGCCCGTCGACGCCGAGGACGCCGAGGACCTGCTCGGTCGCGTCGGGGTCGCTCGGGTCGGCCGGGTCGGCCGGGTCGACCCGGTGGCCGCCCTGGCCGCGCTGACCGCTGCCCTGGCCGCCGCTCCGACCCGTGCCCCGACCGGAGCCCGGAGCCGTGCCGGCGGCGCTGGGGGCCGTGCGGTCGTCCAGCGTCGGGGCGGGGACCCCGGACTGCCCCGGCGCGGGTGCAGCCGCGACGGACGGGGTGGGTGCCCACGTCGGGGCGGGGCCGCGGGTGCGGGGGCTGGTGTCGCCCGTCGAGGCGTCCGCGGGCTCCGGGCCCGCGCTCGCACCGGCGCCCGGGCCGGCGGTGGGGCCCGCACCAGGGCTCGCTGCGGGGCTCGCTGCGGGGCTCTCGTGGGTGCTGGCCCCGGACCCGGCGTCGGTGCGGCGCGGGTGGGACGCGTCGTCGCGGCGGGCGCGGGGGCCGGACGTCGGCGCGGTCGAGGGGCTCGAGGACCCCGTCGATCCCACCGTCACCGTGGCCGAGCGCGGCGGGGCGCCGAGACGGGCGTCGCTGGGCGCCGGGGCCTGCTGGGGGGTGCGGGTGGCCTCACCGCGCATGGGGGCCGCGACCCGGTCCTCGTCGTCACGACCACCCGGCGCGTCGGGCAGCGGCACCACGGGCACGCCGGGCTGCGACTGCGGGGCCGGCTGCTCCTCGAGCGCCGGGGTGCGGTCGAGCGCGCCGCGCGGACGCGGGAAGTCGAAGGGCAGGTAGGCACGGGA
This sequence comes from Marmoricola sp. Leaf446, assembly GCF_001424755.1. GTDB lineage: Bacteria > Actinomycetota > Actinomycetes > Propionibacteriales > Nocardioidaceae > Marmoricola. Next base: position 555,880 of record NZ_LMRF01000001.1, on the reverse strand, counting down.
CAGGTCGGCGACCTGCTCCTGGAGCGGGGCGGGCAGCGAGTTGGCCGCCGCCGAGAGGCCGGTCGCCCCGACGGTGGCGACCGCCAGCACCACCGCGCCGGTGACGGCACCGCGCGGGCCCGTGCGTCGCCGCAGCGGGACCAGGTGGGCGAGGTCGCGGTCGACGGTCCCCCCACCGGTGGCGGGCGGGCCGAGCAGCGCGGCCAGCTCGGCCGAGGGGGCCGGGGGGGCGTCGTCGACGAGGGACAGCAGGCAGCCGAGCTCCTCGCGGAGGTGGTCGCGGTCCACGGGGTCCAGCCCGGCGGCGGCCTCCGCCACCAGGGCGTCCAGCTGGAGACGGCTCACGACGGCACCTCCGGGGCGACCATGAGCTCGCGCAGCCGCTCGAGTCCACGCCGCTGCAGCTGCTTGACCGAGGGCACCGTCTTGCCCAGCACCTGGGCGGTCTCCTCCAGGGTCAGGTCGCCGACCACCCGCAGCGAGACGACCGCACGCTGGTCCTCACCGAGGCGCTGCATCAGCCGCACCGCCCGCTCCGCCTCGACGCTGGCCACGGCGCGCTGCTCTGCCGACTCGCTGGTGCGGTCGTCGTGCTCGGGCTCGTAGGCCAGGACGTGCGGCCGACGCGCCCGCCGGCGGGCGTCGTCGACGACCCGGGCGTGCGCGATCGAGAACGCCAGCGTCCGCAGCCCGGCCGCTCCGCCGTCGAGGCCGACCAGGCGCGGCACGAGGGACAGGAAGACCTCGGAGGTGCAGCCCTCGGGGTCCTCGACGCCCCGTGAGCGCAGGTAGCCCAGCACGCGTGGGGAGAGGGCCTCGTAGACCTGGCGGGTGGCCTGCACGTCGCCTGCGGCGGCGTCGCGGACGACGTCGTCGGACAGCTCCACGTGCTCGGGCTCCTCGTCTCTCGGCCGACCCGCGAAGTAACCTGCCGGCCACCAACGGGGGGTAGGGGTGGCCGACAGGCTACGTCATCGGGGGTGCCGGGGGGCCGTCGTGCGTCCCCTCGCACCGGTGCCCTTCCCGGCGTGGCCGGGGGCGGGAGGTGGAGCTCCATCACGAGGTGCCTCGCAGGTCAGGTGGGCGTCGACGCGCTCGTCGAGCGACGTCCCGGTGCCCCCCTGGTCCACAGGTCCTCGTGGGCCGTTCCCTGCGGTAATCGTCGTCGGAGCGCCGAGGTTCCGCCGGATCCGGAAGTTTTTTCCACGATCCCGGTCCGGGTCAGCGCTTGAAGCGTTCGTCGCGGGCCTCGGCGTTGCTGTCGGCCCGGTTCTGGTAGTTCATGACGACGTCCATGAACGGTCGCCAGTCCACGTCGCGCGCGTGCACGATCACCCAGTTGTCGCGGTAGTGGCCGAAGGCGACCGACCCGTCGCGCACGAGCAGGTCGACGCCGGGGTCCTCGAGGTCGAACCGGTGGACCTCGGCCCCGCGGTGGATGTGCACCATCGGTCCGGTGATGGTGATGCGCTGCGGCACCCGCGCCATGAGCGTCACCCAGCACAGCACCAGCACGACGGCGAGCCCGACCGCGACGGCCACCAGCCAGGTCGGCTGCTCCCGCCAGAGCCGCCACACCGCCACGCCCAGACCCGCGGCCGAGAGCACGAGCAGCAGCTTGACCACCACGCGCAGCAGGCTCGGGGCCACGAAGACGTGGTCGGGCCGGCGCGGCAGCGGGGCGTTCACCTCCCCAGGTTGCCACGCGAGCCGCCTGGCGCGGGGCGGTTCGGCAGGGTTCGTCGGGATCCGGGGAACATCACGCGGGTCGCCGACCTTGGGACCAGAGCACAGCCGTCGAGCGCACCGAGGAGCACCGCGTGACCGAGAACATCGCCGCACCGTCCGGGACCTTCGAGCTGGGCGGCGACCTGCCCGTCGTACGCCTCGGCTACGGCACCATGCAGCTGCCCGGCGAGGGCGTCTGGGGCCCGCCGCGCGACCACGACGCCGCCGTGCGCGTGCTGCGCCGCGCCGTCGAGATCGCGGTGACCCTCTTCGACACGGCCGACTCCTACGGCCCCTACGTCGCCGAGGACCTGCTGCGCGAGGCCCTCCACCCGTACGCCGACGACGTCGTCATCGCGACCAAGGCCGGACTCACCCGCCAGGGCCCGGGCGTGTGGACCCCGCTCGGCCAGCCGGCCTACCTGCGCCAGGAGGTCGAGCTGTCGCTGCGCCGGCTCGGGCTGGAGCGCATCGACCTGTTCCAGCTGCACCGCATCGACCCGGCGTACCCCGTCGCGGACCAGGTCGGCGAGCTCAAGGCGCTGCAGGACGAGGGCAAGATCCGCCACATCGGCCTGTCCGAGGTCAGTGTCGAGCAGCTCCAGGAGGCGCAGCAGACGGCCGAGATCGTGTCGGTCCAGAACCTCTACAACCTCGCCGACCGCTCCTCCGAGGCCCTGCTCGACCACTGCACCGAGCACGGCATCGGCTTCATCCCGTGGTTCCCGCTGGCCACCGGGGAGCTGTCCCAGGAGGACGGCCCCCTCGCGGCCGCCGCCCGCGAGCACGACGCCTCCCCCTCGCAGCTCGCGCTCGCCTGGCTGCTGAAGCGCTCGCCCGTGGTGCTGCCGATCCCGGGCACCAAGAGCCTCGAGCACCTCGACGCCAACACCGCCGCGGCCTCCATCGAGCTCACCGACGAGGAGTTCGAGGCACTCGGCCGGGCCGCCGCCTGACGGACACCCGTCGCGCCGCACGGCGCGGAAGTGCTGTGCGTGGACGCCGTGTGCCCTACCGTGCCCCGGGAGGCCAGCGCGTGCGGGCCGGGGGGAGCGTGGACGATGGCGGTCAAGCGCGTGCTGCACCGCGTGGTCAACGAGCCGCGGCTGCTGCTGGCGGTGCTCGTCGCTGACTTCCTGCTCGCCTCGGGCCTCTACTGGGCCATCGAGGGCACCGGTCCGGTCGCCTCGATGTGGTGGGCGATCGTCACCGGCACCACCACGGGGTACGGCGACTACTCCCCCGTGACCACCGCCGGCCGCGGCGTCGCCGTGCTGTTCATGCTCTCGATGCTGCTGCTGGTGCTCTGCGCCGGCGCCCACTTCACCCGTGCGGTGCTCCACGACCCGGACGCGTTCACCGACGCCGAGCAGCGCGAGATGCTGGGGCTGCTGCGGGAGAACAACGCGCTGCTGCGGCTGCAGGTCGAGCACGACCACGGGCCCCAGGCCCTGGAGCAGGCCCTCGCCCCCGTCCACCACCCACGGCAGCAGGAGCACCCATGACCACCACCCTCCGTCGCGCCAGCCGGGCCGTCCCGCTCGGGCTCACCGTCCTCGCCGCCTCGAGCCTCAGCGGCTGCGGCGGCGACCCCGACGTCGCGGCCGTGTGCGTCGACCCGGAGACCCAGGAGCGGGCCGACGACTCGCTGTGCGACGACAGCGACGAGCCCGAGGACTACGACGGCAACAACGGCTCGATCGGCACCGGCTTCTTCTGGTACTACCTCGGCACCCAGTCCGCACGCTCCATCCCCGCCATCGGGTCGCCGGTCTCGGGCGGCACCTTCAACGGCTCCGGCCTGGTCAGCTCCGGGCGCAGCGTGCAGCGGGGCGGGCTCCCCGCCGACGGGGCCTCGTCGTTCAAGTCCTACTCCAAGTCCGGGGGCTTCGGCTCCTCCAAGGGCGTCTCCTCCTCCTGAGCCGCCCGCCGGCTCCCGACCGACCGAAAGGCCGCCCATGTTCGACCTCTGGACCGCGCTCTACCACGCCGTCGTGTACGCCGTCCTCGCCGGCGCCGTGCTGGTCGTGGCCTACCTCGTGCTCGACCTGCTCACCCCCGGGCACCTCGGCCGGCACCTGCTCGGCTCGACCGAGCACGCGGCGTCCTACTCCGCCGCCACCGTCGCGGGCGCCTGGGTCATCGGCAACGGCGCGGTGGTGTTCACCGCGATCTGGACCAACGGCGACACCGACCTCGGCTACGCCCTGCTGTGGACGCTGGTCTTCGGGCTGGTCGGCTGCGCCCTCAACGCCGTGATGCTGGTGGCCATCGACCTGGTGACCCCCGGCAACCTGCGCGCCGTGGTGTGCACCCCCGGACCGGTGGTGCCCCTGGCCGTGCTGAGCGCGGCCTCGACGCTGGCCATCTCGGCCATCGTCTGCGCCTCGATCGCCTGAGCGGACCGGGAGCCCTCGCCATGTGGCGGCACAGCAGCGTCCCGCGTCCGAAGTTCCTCCAGACGGTCAAGCAGCAGGGCCTGATCTTCCCCGAGACCGACCTGCCCGGCGGGGGCACGGCGCCGTACTGGAACGAGGCGGCGTGGTACGAGTTCACCGGCGACGAGGTCGAGGTGATGGAGAAGGCCACCGAGCAGCTCTGGGGGATGTGCCTGGAGGCGGTGCCGAAGATGCTGCGCGACCTCGACGAGGACGCGCTGCGGCTGCCCCGCGGGACGCTCGAGCACGTCCGCGACTCGATCCGACGGGGCGACCCGAGCGTCTACGGCCGGTTCGACCTGCGCTACGACGGCATCGACCTGCGGATGATGGAGCTCAACGGCGACACCCCGACCGGGCTCGTGGAGACCGCCGTGGCGCAGTGGCACTGGAAGGAGGACCTGTCCTTCTCCGAGGACACCGACCAGTGGAACAGCCTGCACGAGCGGCTCGTCGACCGCTGGCGCGAGCTCGCCCGGCAGGGCCGCGTGCCCGGTCACCGGCTGCACCTGTTCCACAGCCAGGCCGACACCTCCGGCGAGGAGGAGATGACCGTCCACTACATGGCCGACACCGCCTCCCAGGCCGGGCTCACGGTCTCGGTGCAGCCGATCGAGCTGATCCAGTGGAACGAGCACGTCAGCCAGCCCGGCCGTGGTCGCTTCCTGGACGCCAACGGCGAGGAGATCCGCGCCGCCTTCAAGCTCTATCCCTGGGAGTCGATGCTCGAGGAGGACCCCGTCGGGCAGATCCTGCTCGCGGGCGCCGAGCTCAGCCCCGTGAAGTGGGTCGAGCCGGCGTGGAAGGTGCTGCTCTCGACCAAGGCGCTGCTGCCGGTGCTGTGGGAGATGTGGCCCGAGTGCCCCTACCTGCTCCCGGCGTACTTCGACGAGCCGCGCGACCTCGAGGAGTGGATCGCCAAGCCGCTGCGCGGCCGGGAGGGCGACAACATCGTCGTCCACCGCGCCGACGGCACCGAGGTCGTCAAGGACGGGGCGTACGCCGGCGACCGGATGGTCTACCAGCAGTACGTCGAGCTGCCCAACTTCGGCACCGCCGCCGACGGCGACAACTACGCGATGGTCGGGTCGTGGATCGTCGACGGCGAGGCCGCCGGTGGCATCGTCCGCGAGTCCGACGGCCCGGTCACCGACTACTACAGCCGGGTCGTGCCCCACGTGATCAGCGACGCCCTCGAGCCGGCGTACGGCCAGCAGCTGCTGTGGCGCACCCAGCGGGTCAGCGACAACCTGCCCACGCTGGACTGAGACCGACGGGGCGGCTCAGCCCTCGGCGTACAGGTTCTGCAGGCGCACCTGGCCCCGCGAGACGACCTTGCCCTCCTCGGAGACCGTCTCGACGGCCCAGACCTGCTGGGAGCGCCCGCGGTGGACCGGGGTGGCGGTCGAGGTGAGCGTGCCCTCGCGGACCGCCTTGTAGAAGTCGGTGTTGTTGTTGACGCCGACGACCTGGCCCTTCTCGCCGAGCCAGAACGCGCCCCCGATGCTGGCGAGGGTCTCCACCACGCTGCAGTGCACGCCGCCGTGGACGATGCCGTAGGGCTGGTGCAGCTTGGGCTGGGCCGACCACGTCGCGACGACGCGGTCGCCGGTCGTCTCGACGAGCTCGATGCCGAGCCAGTCCGCGAACTGGCCGGTGGTCTCCATGCCGGGGGGGAACGGTGAGTCGCTCATGCGGGCAGTCAACCAGCGCCGGGGGCGGCGGCGCACCCGCCCGTGTGGAGGGGGCCGTCACGATGGTGCGGTGGCCGACTCCCCGCTGATCGTGACGCTGCTGCTCGACGAGCCCACCCAGGAGCGGTTCGAGGCCGAGCGGCGCGAGCTGTTCCCGGCCGGCCGGACCGCGGTGGGCGCCCACGTCACCCTGTTCCACGCCCTGCCCGCCGCCCTGCGCCCCGACGTCGAGGACGCGCTCGGGTCCGCCGCCGACCGGCCGCGGCTGCCGGTCGCCGTCGAGGAGGTCCGCCCGCTGGGCCGCGGGGCGGCGTACCGGCTCGGCTGTCCCCCGCTGGTCGACCTGCACGCGGGCTTGCAGGAGCGCTGGCACGACCACCTCACCCGCCAGGACGCCCAGCCGCTGTCGCTGCACGTCACGGTGCAGAACAAGGTCGACGCCGACGAGGCACGCGCCACCGTGGAGCGGCTGCGGTCGGGGTTCGAGCCGTGGGAGTGCACCGGCGTGGCGCTGGAGCTGTGGCGCTACGACGGCGGGCCGTGGACGCACCTGCGCCGCTTCGACCTCCGGACGTGACGACGCCGACCGGGCAGCCTCTGCCCGGTCGGCGTCGTGGGGTCGGTGCGTCGATCAGCTCCCGGGCACCATCCAGCTGAGCACCGGGGTGGCCTGCAGACCGACGATGACGCACATCAGCACGAGCAGGCCGAGGCTCCAGCCGATGACCTTGCGGAAGATGTCGCCCTCGCGCCCGGCGAGGCCGACCGCGGCGGCCGCGATGGCGAGGTTCTGCGGGCTGACCATCTTGCCGAGCACGCCGCCCGAGGTGTTGGCCGAGGCCATCAGCACCGGGTCGAGGCCGGCCTCGACGGCCGTCTGCACCTGCAGCGCACCGAAGAGCGCGTTGGCCGAGGTGTCCGAGCCGGTGACCGCGACGCCGATCCAGCCCAGGATCGGCGAGATGATCGCGAACGCCGCGCCGGCACCGGCGAGCCAGGCACCGAGCGAGCCGGTCTGGCCCGACAGGTTCATCACGTAGGCCAGGGCGAGCACCGCCATCACGGTGATGATCGCGGACTTCAGCTCGACGTAGGTCTCCAGGTAGGTCTTGAACGCCTTGGCCGGCGAGAGCTTGAGGATCACCATCGTGATGAGACCGGCGAAGATCATCAGCGTGCCGGCCGCGGGCAGCCAGTTGAAGTTGAACATCGTCGTCGACACGGGCTCACCGGCCGTGTTGAGGACCTCCAGGCCGGGCCAGGCGAAGGCGAAGGTGAACGGCTTCTCGGCCAGGAACTCCTTGACGGCCGGGATGTTGGTGATCGAGAAGATCGCGATGATCACGGCGTACGGCGCGTAGGCGCGGACCACGTCGGCGCTGCTGTCCGACGTCGCGGTGTCGCGCGCCGTCGCGGTGCCGCCCCGCCCGGTGGAGGAGGTCACCGAGGTGGAGATGCCCGAGGGCTGGCGGCGCTTCGAGGGGGCGCTGCCGGAGCCGCCGTCGGCACCGTCCGCGGCCTCGGTCTCGCGGTCCACCTCGGCGGCGGTCAGCTCGTGGGCGGGCTTCCAGACGCGGAGCAGGCCCACCACGGCGCCGGCGGCGACCAGGGCGGCGACGATGTCGGCCAGCGGCACCGAGATGTAGTTGGCGGCCACGAACTGGGCGAGGCCGAAGGCGAGGCCGCAGACGATCGAGGGCAGCCACATCTGGCGTACGCCGCGCTTGCCGTCGACGACGAACACCAGCACCAGCGGCACCAGGACCGCGAGGATCGGGGTCTGGCGACCGACCATGCCGCCGAGCGTGTCGATGTTGAGGCGCGGGTCGTCGTTGACGCCCGAGGTGACCGAGGCGAGCGTGACGATCGGGGTGGCCAGGGCGCCGAAGGCGACCGGGGCGGTGTTGGCGATCAGGGCGACGGTCGCGGCCTTGAGGGGCTGGAAGCCCAGCGCCATCAGCATCACGACGCTGATCGCGACCGGGGTGCCGAAGCCGGCGAGCGCCTCGAGCAGGGCGCCGAAGCAGAAGGCGATGATGATCGCCTGGATCCGCTGGTCGGGGCTGACCTTCTCGAACGAGCGGCGCAGCACGTCGAAGTGGCCGCTGGCCACGGTCAGGTTGTAGACCCAGATCGCGTTGATGACGATCCACAGGATCGGGAAGAAGCCGAACGCGGCCCCCTCGGTGCCGGCGAGCAGCGCCTGGCCGACCGGCATCTTGAACAGCGCGACGGCCACGACCAGGGCGACGGCGAGCGAGATCAGGCCGGCCACCCACGCCTTGAGGCGCAGGCCTCCCAGCAGCACGAACAGCGTGACGAGGGGGATGGCCGCGCACAGGGCGGACAGGGCCAGTGACCCCCCTACCGGATTCAGGTCCTGCTGGAACATGTGACTACTCCCTGTTCGTGGTGAGGTCGTGGTGGTGCGGGCGGGTGGTGCGGTGCGTTGCGCTGAAGTGTGGGCCTAGGAGGCCGTCTGGTCGGGGAGGAGCACGCTGGCGGGCGCGCCCTGGATCGAGGCGTCGAGCACCTCGATGGTGTGGGCCATGCCCATCGGGTGGCCGGCGCGCTCGATCGCCGAGGTCACCTGCATCAGGCAGCCCGGGTTGGCGGTGACCAGCACCTGCGCACCGGTCCGCACGATGTTGGCGGCCTTGCGGTCCCCCAGCTCACGGGCGGGCTCGGGGTTGAGCACGTTGTAGATGCCGGCCGAGCCGCAGCAGATCTCGGCCTCGGCGATCTCGCGCAGCTCCAGCCCGGGGATGGCCTCGAGCAGCTGACGCGGCTCGGAGCGGACGCCCTGGGCGTGGGCGAGGTGGCAGGCGTCGTGGTAGGCGATCGTCATCTCGAGCGGGTGCCGCGGGGCCACCGGACCGAGCTCGACGAGGATCTCCGAGACGTCGCGGACCTTCTCGGCGAACGCCTGCGCGCGGGAGGCGTACGCCGGGTCGTCGGCCAGCAGGGCGGCGTACTCCTTCATCGTGGAGCCGCAGCCGGCCGCGTTGACCACGACCCGCTCGACGCCGGAGTCCTCGAAGGAGTCGACGAGCCGCCGGGCGAAGTCCTGGGCCTCGGGCTCGCGGCCGTTGTGGGCCGACAGCGCGCCGCAGCAGCCCTGCGAGGCGGGCACGACGACGTCGCAGCCCTCGGCGCGCAGCACCCGCGCGGTCGCGGAGTTCACGCCGGGGAAGAACGCGCCCTGCACGCAGCCGACGAGCATCCCCACGACCATCCGGCGCTCGCCGGTGGCGTGGATGTACTCCGGCAGCGGCTGCGGCTTGCCCAGCTGCGGCGCCAGGCTCTCCATGACGGCCAGCTGCGGGGAGATCCGGTCGAGCAGGCCGGTGCGGCGCATCGCCCGGTCGAGGCCGGTGCGCTGCATGGCCTTGAGCGGGCCGCGCAGCAGCTTGAGCCGCTTGGGGTGCGGGAAGAGTGCGAAGATCAGGCCGCGCAGCGCGCGGTCGGCGACGGTGCGGTCGTGGCGGCGCTCGACCTGGTTGCGGGTCTGCTCGATGAGGACGTCGTACTGCACGCCCGAGGGACACGCGGTCACGCAGGCCATGCAGCCCAGGCAGGCGTCGATGTGGCCGACCATCTCGTCGTCCATCGGCTCGCCCTCGAGCCCCTCCTTCATCAGGTAGATGCGCCCGCGGGGGCTGTCCATCTCCTCCCCCCACAGCACGTAGGTCGGGCAGGTGGGCAGGCAGAAGCCGCAGTGCACGCAGTCGCCGATGAGGGCGGCGTCCGGCGGCTTGTGGGCGTCGAAGGCACCACCGGGAGCGGGGGTGCCCCAGTCGACGGCCCCGGCGCGGTCACCGGTCTCCACGACCGTGCCCATCTCCCCGAGCGTGCCGGAGGTGTCGCGCTGGCTGGTGTCGGTCATGGCTAGAGGCCTCCCACGAAGCGGCCCGGCGAGAGCCGGTGGTCAGGGTCGAACTGGTCCTTCACGCGGCGCATCAGCTCCAGCGCCGGCACCGGGCCCCACACGTCGAGCGCCGCCTTGACGGCCGCCGGGGCGTCGACGACCACGGCCGCGCCACCCCGCTGGGAGCAGACGCGACGCAGCCGGTCGAGCACGGTCGCGGCCTCGTCGGGGCCGGTCCCCGCCGGCAGCGCGGCGTACAGCACGCCGGAGCCGGCCGAGCCGCGCACCTGCGCGGTCGTGCCCGCGGTCGCGGCGAGCACGTCGCCGAGCGCCGAGAGCTCGAAGGTCAGCTTGAGTGCGGTGGCCCGGTCGTCGCCGGTGGCGGTGGTGTCCCAGGGGTACGTCGCGCCGCCCGCCGGGGCGTCCTCGGAGTCGGTCGCCGCCTCGCCGAGCAGGGCCCGGGTGGCCTCGGTGCGACCCGCCACGCCGTCGACGCGGCCCTCGAGCAGCACCGAGACGGTGCCGGCGCCGTCGGCCCAGCCGACCTCGACGGCCGCGGGGACCACCTGCGCGTGCAGCACGGCCTGCGTCACCCGGAGCGCCTCGGCCGGGTCGGCCACGGGGACGCTGACCCAGCGCGACGCCGCGGGCACGGGGTGGAGCCGGAAGGTCGCGTCGGTGATGACGCCGAGGGTGCCGGCCGAGCCGATCAGCAGCTTGCCGAGGTCGTAGCCGGCGACGTTCTTGACCACCCGTCCCCCGGCCTTGGCCACCACGCCGTCGGCGCGGACCATCGTGATGCCGATGAGCAGGTCGCGCGCGGAGCCCACGGCCGTGCGGCGCGGCCCGCTGGTGTTGGCGGCGAGCATGCCGCCCACCGTCGTGCCCGGCACGGTCTCGTCGAGGGCGAGCCGCTGGCCGCCCTGGGCGACGCGGTCCTGCAGGTCGGCGAGCCGGCACCCGGCCTGCGCGGCGACGATGAGGTCACCGGCGGCGTGGTCGAGGACCTGGTCGAGGGCGCCGACGTCGAGCAGCACGTCGGCGCTGCGGGGCGCGACGCCCCACGACAGCTTGGTGCCGCCGCCGCGGGGCACCACGCTCAGCCCGTGGGCCGCTGCGGCGCGCAGCACCTCGGCGACCTGGTCGGTGTCGGCGGGCCGGGCCACCAGCCCGGGCACGACGCCGTCGACGTGGTCACCGGCACCGGGCTCGTCGACCTGCGCGCACGCCGAGCCGACCGCCTCGCGGGCGGACGCGTCGAGGGTCTGGGTCGTCATCCTCAGAACACCTCCGCCAGGCCGGCCTGCTGCAGCGGGTGGGCGGCCTTGTGGCGGCCCGGCACCTCGCCGCACAGGCGCGGGGTCGGGAAGACCTTGCCGGGGTTGGAGATGTTGGCCGGGTCGAAGGCACACCGGACCAGCTGCATGGTGTCGAGGTCCTCGTCGGTGTACATCCGCGGCATGTACTTCGCCTTGTCCATCCCCACGCCGTGCTCGCCGGTGATCGACCCGCCGTGCTCGATGCACAGGTCGAGGATCGCGCCGCTGACCTGCTCGGCCGCGTCGCCGGCGCCCTCGACGGAGTCGTCGAAGAGCACCAGGGGGTGCAGGTTGCCGTCGCCGGCGTGGAAGACGTTGGCCACGCGGACGCCCGACGAGCTGGACAGCTCGGCAATGGCGCGCAGCACCTCGGGCAGCGCGGTGCGCGGGATGACGCCGTCCTGGACGATGTAGTCGGGGCTGATCCGGCCCACGGCCGCGAAGGCGGACTTGCGGCCCTTCCAGATCAGCGCCCGCTCGGCCGGGTCGGTGGCGAGCCGCTGCTCGAACGAGCCGTTGTCCTCGCACAGGCGGGCGACCTCGGCGTACTCCTCCTCGACCTCGACCCGGGCACCGTCGAGCTCGATGACGAGCACGGCGCCGGCGCCGTCGGGGTAGTTGCAGTGCACGGCCGCCTCGGCGGCCTCGATCGCGAGCGCGTCCATCATCTCGATGGCCGCGGGCACGATGCCGGCGGAGATGATCGCCGAGGTGGCCGCACCCGCCTGGTCGGTGGACTCGAAGCCCACCAGGATCGTGCGGACCTCCTCGGGCAGCCGGACCAGCTTGACCGTGGTCGCGGTGACGATGCCGAGCGTGCCCTCGGAGCCGACGACGGCCCCGAGCAGGTCGTAGCCCGGGGCGTCGGGTGCGGCCCCGCCGAGGGTGACCTGGTCGCCAGCCGGGGTGATGAAGTCGGCGCCGGTGACGTGGTTGGTGGTGAAGCCGTACTTCAGGCAGTGCGCGCCCCCGCTGTTCTCGGCGACGTTGCCGCCGATCGAGCAGATCTGCTGGCTCGAGGGGTCCGGGGCGTAGTAGTAGCCCTGCGGGGTGGCGGCCTTGGTGACGTCGAGGTTGATCACCCCGGGCTCGACCACCGCGCGCTGGTCCTCGCGGCGCACCTCGCGGATGGTCCGCATCCGCGAGGTCACGACGAGCACGCCCTCGGCGTGGGGCAGCGCGCCGCCCGACAGGCCGGTGCCCGACCCGCGCGCGACGTAGGGCACGGCGTGCTCGGCGCAGGCGCGCACGATCGCGGCGGCCTGGTCGGCGTCCTCGGGGATGACCACCAGCGCCGGGGTGACGCGGTAGTGGGCGAGCCCGTCGCACTCGTAGGTGCGCAGCCGGGTGCGGTCGGTGATGACCCCCGACTCCGGCAGCAGCCGGCGCGCCACGTCGGCGACGGCGTCGATGCCCGCGGTGGCACCCGCAGCGGTGTCCGGCCGGTCCTCGGTGGTGGTCATCGCCTGCTCCTCAGTCGACCTGGGGGGTGAGACCGGCACCCTCGATGCCGGCCACCGCCGCGGCCTCGTCGTTGTCGGAGGTGTCGCCGGTGACGCCCACCGCGCCCAGCAGGTCGCCGCCCTCGTCGCGGACGAGCACCCCGCCCGGCACCGGGACCAGCGTCCCGCCGACGGCGGAGGTGACGGCCGCGACGAAGAACGCCTGCTGCTCGGCCCGGGCCATGATCGAGCGCGAGCCCATGCCGAGCGACAGGGCGCCGTAGGCCTTGCCGAACCCGATCTCGAAGCGCTTCATCGACGCGCCGTCCTCGCGCTCGACGGCGACCACGTGGCCGCCGGCGTCGAGGACCACGACGGTCAGCGGCTTGAACCCCGCGGAGCTGCCGTGGGCACGGGCCCCGGCGATGATGCCGCGGGCGGTCTCCAGGTCGAGCACGCTCATCAGGCGTTCCCCTTCTCGGTCGAGTGCAGCTGGTCCTTCTTCTGGGCGCGGCGGGCGTGCAGCACCGGCTCGGTGTAGCCGCTGGGCTGGCGCAGGCCCTCGAAGACCAGGTCGTGCGCGGCCTGGAAGGCCGCGCCGTCGAACCCGGGCGCCATCGGCGTGTAGGAGCCGTCGCCGGCGTTCTGCTCGTCGACGACCCCCGCCATCCGGCGCAGCGTCTCCTCGACCTGCTCGGGCGTCACGACGCCGTGGTGGAGCCAGTTGGCGACGTGCTGGGCGGAGATGCGGCAGGTGGCCCGGTCCTCCATCAGTGCCTCACCGGTGATGTCGGGCACCTTGGAGCAGCCGATGCCGGCGTCGACCCAGCGCACGACGTAGCCCAGCAGGCTCTGCAGGTTGTTGTCGATCTCGGCCTGGCGGTCGTCGTCGGACCACGACCCCGGGTCGCCGAGCGGCACCTGCAGCAGGTCCTCGCGGTCACGGCGGCGGCCGCCGTCGCGCAGCTCCTCCTGGCGGGCCCGGACGTCGACCTGGTGGTAGTGCAGCGCGTGCACCGTGGCCGCCGTCGGCGAGGGCACCCAGGCGCAGCTGGCGCCCGCCTGCGGGTGGCCGATCTTGGTCTCGAGCATGTCGGCGAGGCTGTCGGGCGCCGCCCACATGCCCTTGCCGATCTGGCCGCGGCCCAGCAGGCCGCACTCCAGCCCGATGTCGACGTTGAGGTCCTCGTAGGCCTTGATCCAGGTCTCGGACTTCATGTCGTTCTTGCGCACGACGGGGCCGGCCTGCATCGAGGTGTGGATCTCGTCGCCGGTGCGGTCAAGGAAGCCGGTGTTGATGAAGGCGACCCGCTCGCGGGCCTCGGCGATGCAGGCCTTGAGGTTGAGCGTCGTACGCCGCTCCTCGTCCATGATGCCGACCTTGATCGTCAGCCGCGGCAGGCCGAGCAGCTCCTCGACCCGGCCGAAGAGCTCGACCGCGAAGGCGACCTCCTCGGGGCCGTGCATCTTGGGCTTGACGACGTAGAGCGAGCCGGTCGCCGAGTTGGTCAGCTCGGCCTCGCCCCGGAGCGCACGCACGCTGCCGAGCGCGGTCACGACGGCGTCGAGGATGCCCTCGGGCACCTCCTGGCCCTCGCCGTCGAGCACGGCGTCGGTGGTCATCAGGTGGCCGACCTGGCGGATGAACAGCAGCGAGCGGCCGCGCAGCGTGACGTCCTCGCCGGAGGTCGTGCTGTAGGTCCGGTCGGGGTTCATCCGGCGGGTGAAGGTCTTCCCGCCCTTGGTGACCTCCTCGGCCAGGGTGCCCTGCATCAGGTGCAGCCAGTTGCGGTAGCCGAGCACCTTGTCCTCGGCGTCGACGGCGGCCACGGAGTCCTCGAGGTCCATGATCGTGGAGACCGCGGACTCGAGGAGCAGGTCCTTCACGCCGGCGCGGTCGGTGGCGCCGATGGCGTCCTCGGGGTCGACCTGGATCTCGACGTGGAGCCGGTGGTGGACCAGCAGCACGCCCTCGGGCGACTCGCGGGGGCCGCGGAAGCCGACCAGCTGCGCGGGGTCGGCCAGCCGCACGACCTCGCCGTCGACGGTGACGGCGACGCCCTCGTCGTCCACGGCGTACGCCGTGGCGTCGGCGTGGGAGCCCGAGGCCAGCGCGAAGTGCTCGTCGAGGAAGGCCCGACCGCGCCGGATGACCTCGTCGCCGCGGACCTCGTTGTAGGAGTCGCCGGGGGCGAGGTCGCCCTCGTGGGAGATGACGTCGGTGCCGTAGAGCGCGTCGTAGAGCGAGCCCCAGCGGGCGTTGACGGCGTTGGTCGCGAACCGCGCGTTGAGCAGCGGCACCACCAGCTGCGGGCCGGCGATCTCGGCGACCTCCTCGTCGACGTCGGAGGTGGTCACCGCGACCTCGGCCGGCTCGTCCAGCAGGTAGCCCAGCTCGCGCAGCAGGTCGGTGTAGGCGCCCTGGTCGGGGCGGCCCGGGTGCTCGCGGTGCCAGTCGTCGAGGCGCTGCTGGATCTCCTCGCGCTTCGCCAGCAGCTCGCGGTTGCGGGGGGCGAGGTCACGCACGATCGCGGCCAGGCCCTCCCAGAACGCCGCGGGCTCGATGCCGGTGCCCGGCAGGGCCTCCTGCTCGACGAAGTCGTGGAGGCGGGCCCCGACCTCGAGGCCGCCGGTCTGCACGCGCTGATCCATGGAGCTCCTTGATGCTTGCCGGTTTTTCCACGATGTGGAATCGTCACTGCTCGATATTGGAAACTAGGCAACGGCGGCACCTGGTGTCAACCGTCACACCCGGGGGGTCCTCTCCATGCCCAGGAACAGCGGGATGAATCAGTCCGGAGGCGTGCAGTCCGTCCACCGGTCGCTCGACCTGCTCGAGGTGGTGGCGGCCCGGGGCGGGACGTTGAGCATCGGCGAGATCGCCGAGGTGACCGGCGTACCCCTGCCCACGACGCACCGGCTGCTGCGCACGCTGGTCGACCGGGGCTACATGCGCCAGATGCCCGACCGGCGCTACGCGCTGGGGTTCCGCCTGGTGCCGCTGGGCGGCTCGGCCAGCGCCATGGCCGGCGCCGGCACGGACCGGCTGCTGCGGGGGCTCGTCGACGCGCTGGGCGAGACCGCCAACCTGGCGATGCTCGACGGCGACCAGGTGGCCTACGTCGCCCAGGCGCCCGGGCGGCACGCGATGCGGATGTTCACCGAGGTCGGCCGGCGGGTGCACCCGCACTGCACGGCCGTCGGCAAGGCGCTGCTGGCGGGTGCCCCCGAGGCCGACGTGCGCGCGCTGCTGGCCCGCACCGGGCTCCCCCGCCACACCGACCACACGATCACCGACGCCGACGCGTTCGTGGCGGCGCTGGCACAGGTGCGCGAGGCCGGCTACGCCCTCGACGAGGGCGAGCAGGAGGTCGGGGTGCGGTGCGTCGCCGTCGCGCTGGGCGGCGGCCCGCTCCCGCTGGCGCTGTCGATCTCCG
This sequence comes from Marmoricola sp. Leaf446, assembly GCF_001424755.1. Taxonomy (GTDB): domain Bacteria; phylum Actinomycetota; class Actinomycetes; order Propionibacteriales; family Nocardioidaceae; genus Marmoricola. Next base: position 539,954 of record NZ_LMRF01000001.1, on the reverse strand, counting down.
GCCCGGCGCCCCGGATGACCGACGAGCTGGTCGCCGAGGCGGTGCCGCTGCTGCGTCGTACGGCCTCGGCGCTGGTGTCCGAGGTCTCCTGAGGGACGACCCACCCCGCATGTAACGCGGAGTTATTGATTCTGAACATGGCGCGTACGGCGCACTCGGGCACCACAGCACCGCACCAGAGGTGCGTCAGGAGCCTGGAGGGGTGCTCGCGTCGATCTGCTGGGCGAGGTAGCCCTGGACGCCGACGCGCTGGATCGCCTCGAGCTGCGCCTCGAACCACTCGGCGTGCTGCTCCTCGTCGCGGACGTACTCCTCGAACACCGCGGCCGTGCCGTGGTCGCCGAGGTCGTGGCACTCCTGGGCGGCGCCGTTGAACTGCTTCACGGCCGCCTTCTCGCTCTCGTAGGCGAGCGCGAGCATCTCCTCGGGCGTCTCGCCGACGGTGATGTTGCCCAGGCGCTGCAGGTTGGGGTGGCCCTCGAACATCAGGATGCGGTTGATGATCGCGTCCGCGTCCTTCATCTCGTCGATGGAGAGCGCGTAGAAGACCTTGCCGAGCTTGGGCAGGCCCCAGTTGTCGAGCATCCGGGCGTGCAGGAAGTAGGTGTTGGTCACGGTGAGCTCGAAGGTGAGCGCCTCGTTGAGGAGCTCCACCACGCGCGGGCTAACTGGCTGCAACGTCCACCTCCGGGTCGGCGGCGGCCATCACGGCCACCTGCTCGAGATGCTCGCACACCACGCGACGCACGGCGAAGACGCACGACCCGCACTCCTGGCCGGCGCCCGTCGAGCGGCAGACCTGGGAGACCGTGCGCGCGCCGGCGTCCACGGCCTGCTTGACCTCGCGGTCGCCCACGACGGCGCAGTGGCAGAAGATCACGGGGGCTCCGGGGCGGTGAGGACGACGGGGGCGACGAGCGGTGAGGTAAGGCTTGCCTAAGCGGGGGCCCGCGTCAACCGGTTCGGGGCAGGACGTGCGTCACGCGCGTGAGAGCGTGACGCCGTGGGAGTCGTGCTCGTGGTCGGTGGGGTCAACCAGGACGTGACCGTGCGGGTGGACCGCCGGCCGACAGGTGGCGAGACCACGGTCGGCGAGGGACCCGTGGTGGGCGGCGGGGGCAAGGGCGCCAACCAGGCCGCCGCTGCGGCGTACGCCGGCGCCCGGGTGCGGCTGTGCGCCGTCGTCGGCGACGACGCCGCGGGTCACGAGCAGCTGGGCTCGCTGGAGGCCGCGGGCGTGGACGTCTCGGGGGTACGCCGCGCGGCCGACGTCGCGACCGGCGCCGCCCTGATCGTGCTCACCCCCGACGGGGAGAACTCCATCGCGGTCGGCGCCGGGGCCAACGCCCTCCTGGACGCCGACGACGTGGCACGGGCCCTGACCCCCGGCGACGTCGACGTGGTGCTCGCCCAGACCGAGCCGGGCACCGACCCGGTGGTCGCGGCCGCCCGGGAGGCCGCTGCGCGCGGCGTACGGCTGGTGCTGAACCCGGCCCCCGTCGACGGGCTGGACGCCGACACGCTGCGGGCGGCGGACCCCCTGGTCGTCAACGAGCACGAGGCGGTCGACCTGCTGCGCGAGCACGGCGGCGCGTTCTCCTCCCACTCCCCCGCGGCCGACCTGGCGCGCCCCCTGGCCGACCTGCTCGGCTGCCCCTCCGTCGTGGTCTCGCTCGGCGCCGAGGGCGCGGTGGTCGTCAGCGGCGCCGTCGGTGCGCGTCGCGAGCTCCGCGTGTCCTCGCCGCGGGTGCAGGCGGTCGACACCACCGGCGCGGGCGACGTGCTCGTCGGCACCCTGGCCGCCCGGCTCGCCGACGGCGCCGACCTGATCACCGCGGTGAGCGAGGCCTGCGCCGCGGCCGCCGAGGCCGTCACCACGGCCGGCGCGCGGGGCTACCTGGGCTGACGGTTTCACAGGGGACCTTGTGAAACCGCGGACGCCGAACGCCCGGCCCCTGCCGTACGGCGTGTCGCGTGCCGCACGTTCGGAGAGCGGAGCTTCACAGGGGACCTAGCGAAACCTCCCCGGCCTGCTCCCGACGCTCAGTAGTGCGTGATCCGCAGCGTGCGCATCTTGGCGTAGAGCGTGGTGCGGGAGATGCCGAGGGTGCGCGCGGTGCGCAGCTTGTTGCCGCCGTGCTCGCGCAGCGCCCCGACGATGGCGTCGCGCTCGGCGCGCTCGATGGGCGCGAGGTGGTGGGTGGAGCCGCCGGTGCGGTACTGCTCGGGCAGGTCCTCGACCGTGACCGCGCCGGTCGAGCGCCGGGCGGCGGCGTGGCGCACGACGACCCGCAGCTCGCGCAGGTTGCCCGGCCAGGGGTGGGCCGAGAGCGCCGCGAGGGCGGCGGGCGTGAGGTGGAGCGAGGCGGGGGCGCCGAGGTCGAGCAGCATGGCGGCGACCAGCGCCGGCAGCTCGGTCAGCCGGGCCGAGAGCGGCGGCAGCTCCTCGCGGCGCAGGCACTCGGCGGCCAGCGCGGCGGCGCGACCGGTGAGCGCGTCGACCGGTCCCGAGACCAGCACGAGCCGCGGCGGGCGCTGCGTGGCGACGTGGGAGGACACGAGGTCGAGCAGCTCCTCGGGCAGCAGGTCGAGGCCGTCGACGCAGACCGTGCCCTGCCCCGCACGCACCATCGAGGCGAAGTCGCGGGCCCAGGCATCGCTGCCGTCGAGCAGCGCGCTGGCCGCGGTGAGCACCGAGACCGGCTCCTGCGCCAGGGCGCGGGCCCGTGCGGACCGGCCGGTGCCGGGTCCACCGGCGACGAGGACCGGGGCGTCGGCGTCGGAGGCCGGGCCGGCGACGGCGGGCGCCGGCCGCGGCCGCGACAGGGCGGGCTCGAGGTGGAGCAGCATGCCGTGGCGCGCCCCGGTGACGCGCTCGGCCCGCACCCGCACCGGGGTGCCGCTGGCCAGGGTCAGGTCGAGGTCGGTGGTGTGGCCCCGGGCGAGGTCGAGGCCGATCATCCGCAGCACCGCCGTGTCGGTGGCCCCCAGCAGGTCCATCGCCGCGTGGTTGCTCAGCATCAGGTCCTCCCCCACGGCCACGACGGGACGTCGCCGTGCCGAGGCGACCTGGAAGGCGAGGAGCAGCTGCTTCTCAGAGATCCGGCTGCCGTCGAGCAGCCGCTGCTCAATGTCGGCCACCGCCCGCGCCACCAGCGGGGGCAGCAGCGGGCTGGCCCGGTCGACGAGCGCGGTGATGTCGAGGACGCCCTCGATGCGCTTCGTGGTCGGGTGCACGATCGGGTGGCCGTAGCAGCTGAACCGCTTGAGCGGCACCGCGAAGTGCTCCTCGCCGTGCACCGAGATCGCCCGTCGCGTCTCCAGGGCGGTGCCGAGCGCGTTGGTGCCGACGGTGTCCTCCAGCAGGCCGACCCCGACGTCGACGCCGAGGTCGTCGAGCGCCCCGGCCGCGGCACGGTCGCCGCACCAGCGACGGGCGACGTGGCCCTCGCGGTCCACGAGCAGCGTGGCGAACATCGTCTCGCGGAGCCGCTCGTTGAGGTCGTCGAGGACCGGGGTGGCGGCGGCCAGCAGCGGCGAGGTCCGGTCGACGTCGCGCAGCGGCAGCGCGTCGAGGGCGGAGTCGGGGTCGACGCCGGCGAGTGATGCGCGGCGCCACGAGTCGGCGATGGGCGCGCGCAGTCCCGGCTCGGTGCCGATCAGGTCCACCGCGTCACCCCCTGTGGTGCCGGTCACACTACGCCGCGCTGTCCACCCGCCGAATGTCCAGTTGTTGAACAGCCAGGCACCCGGCGGAGGTGTGAGTGTGGCGGAGGTCACGCGCGCCGGTCCGGCGTACGTCGTCCACCCCCGCGCAGGCGGGGACCCACGCCGCCCGACCAGAGGAGTCACCCAGGTGAAGACCAAGGCAGCAGTCGTCATCGAAGCCGGCAAGCGGATCGAGATCGAGGAGCTCGACCTGGACAAGCCGAAGGAGGGCGAGGTCCTGATCCGCTACACCTACGCCGGCCTGTGCCACTCCGACGTCCACGTCGCCCACGGCGACCTCGAGGCGCGGCTGCCGATGGTGCTGGGCCACGAGGGCGCAGGCATCATCGAGGAGGTCGGTCCCGGCGTCTCGCGCGTCAAGGTCGGCGACCACGTGGTCTGCTCGTTCATCCCCAACTGCGGCTCGTGCCGCTACTGCGCCAACGGCCAGCAGTCGATCTGCGACATGGGCGCCACCATCCTCGAGGGCTACCTGCCCGGCGAGCGGTTCCCGATCACCGGCCCGCGCGGGCAGTACGGCGCCATGTGCATGCTCGGCACCTTCAGCCAGTACGGCGTGATCCACCAGAACTCCTGCGTCAAGGTCGACGACGACCTGCCCCTCGACAAGGCCGTGCTCGTCGGCTGCGGCGTCCCCACTGGGTGGGGCGCGGCCGTCAACACCGCCGAGGTCAAGGCCGGCCAGACCGTGGTCGTCATGGGCATCGGCGGCATCGGCATCAACGCCGTGCAGGGCGCGGCGCTCGCCGGCGCCAAGAACGTCATCGCCATCGACCCGCTCGCCAACAAGCGCGAGAAGGCGATGGAGCTCGGCGCCACCCACGCCTTCGGCAGCGCCGAGGAGGCGATGGAGACGGTCACCAACCTGACCCGCGGCCAGATGGCCGACTCGGCCATCCTCACCCCCGGCCTGATGACCTCCGAGATCGTCCGCGACGGCTTCAACTCCGTCGGCAAGGGCGGCGTCGTGGTGCTGACCGGCCTGAACAAGATCGAGATGGAGAACATCCAGCTCTCCGGCTCGGTGATGACGCTCTACCGCAAGCAGCTGCGCGGCAGCCTGTTCGGCGACTGCAACCCGACCACCGACATCCCGCGCATCCTCGGCCTCTACCAGTCGGGCGACATCAAGCTCGACGAGATCATCACGAGGACCTACACCCTCGACCAGGTCAACGAGGGCTACGACGACCTGCTCGAGGGCAAGAACGTCCGCGGCATCGTGGTGCACGAGCACTGAGCACCGTCCGCCGCGTCGACAGCGGGCTCGGCGACCGGGGCGTGGGAACACCCGCCCCGGTCGTCGACCGCCGACGTGAGACCGAGCTGCTCGAGGCCGCGCTCCGCGCGGGCGCCCATGTGGTCCTCGAGGGACCGCCCGGCACGGGCAAGTCCACCCTGCTGCGCGCCCTGGCCAGTCGTCGCGACTCCGCGCTGGTGCTGGTCGAGGGCAACGCCGAGCTGACCCCCGCCCGCCTGGTGGGTCACTTCGACCCCGCCCTGGTCCTCGACCGGGGCTACCGCCCCGACGTGTTCGTCGACGGTCCGCTACTCGACGCCATGCGCGGCGCCGGGCTGCTCTACCTCGAGGAGCTCAACCGCGTCCCCGAGGAGACGCTCAACGTGCTGCTCACGGTGATGAGCGAGCGGGAGATCGCCGTACCTCGTCTCGGCACGGTGCGCGCCGAGCCGGGCTTCGGCATCGTCGCCGCGATGAACCCCTACGACGCGGTCGGCACCGCCCGGGTCTCCAGCGCGGTCTACGACCGGACCTGCCGCATCGTGATGGGCTACCAGTCGGCCGAGTCCGAGCAGGCGATCCTGACCCAGCAGGCGCCGATCGACTCCCCGGAGTGGGCCGCCAAGGCGGTGGCGCTGGTGCGGGCCACGCGCGAGCACCCCGAGCTGCGGGTCGGCTCGTCGGTGCGCGGCACCATCGACCTGGCCGGCCTGACCCACGAGCTGGCGCTGGTGCGCGGCGTACCCCCGACGCACTGGCGCACCGGCCTCGACGCCGCCTTCGTGGCGCTCAGCGGCCGGGTCAAGGTCGACGAGTCGTCGTCGCGGACGGCCGAGGAGGTCGTGGAGGAGCTGTACGTCGCGACGTTCGGCGCCGAGCCGTCCTCGGACGAGGCTCCGCCGAGCGAGGGTGGTGACCCGCCGGGGGAAGCCTGAGCCCGCCCCCGGCCGGGGCGGGCGGCTCCGCTGCTCCGCCGAAGCCGCAGCCCTCGCGGCGCGGCCGGCCGCAACGCACCACCGGACGCGCCGAGCTGTCCCGGCACGCCCGCTTCGAGGAGATGTCGCCCGAGGTCGGGGAGCTCGACACCGCCGCGGTGCGCGACGCCGTCGCCGACGACCCCGACGACGTGCTGCCGCTGCTGATGCAGATGTCGACGGCCACCGACCCCGCGCTGCGCGCCAAGGTGCAGGCGCTGGTGCCGCGCCTGGTGCTGGAGCGTGCCCGCTCCGGCACCCGCGGCGGGTCCGGTGCCGGCCGGCTGCGACGCTCCCCCGCCGACCGCGGCGGCGACCTCGACGTCGACGCCTCGATGGAGGCGATCGGCCAGGCCCGCGGGGAGCAGCGGCCGCCCGGCCTGGAGGAGCTCACCGCCACCACCTGGCACCGGCCGCGCACCGCGCTGTGCCTGCTCGTCGACCGGTCAGGCTCGATGGACGGCTCCCGGCTGGTCACCGCCGCCATGGCCGCCGCCGCGTGCGCGCTGCGGGCCGAGGGCGAGCTGTCGGTGATCGCCTTCGACCGGACGCCGGAGGTGCTGCTCGACCTGCACGCGCCCTCGCCCCCGCTGCGCACGGTGCAGCGCGTCCTGGGACTGCGCGGGCACGGCATGACCTCGATGGACGCCGCCTTCCGCGCCGCCGCCGACCAGCTCCGCGGCGCCCGCGCCACCCGCCGGATCACCATCGTGCTCTCGGACTGCCGCGCCACCGACGAGGTCGACGCCGTCCCCGCCGCCCGGGCGCTGGAGGAGCTCGTCGTCATCGCCCCCGCCTCCGACGACGAGGAGGCCCGCCGCGTCGCCCGGGAGGCGGGCGCCCGCATCGCCGCCATCGAGTCCGTCGACGACCTGCCGCGGTTGCTGGACCAGCTGTTGGGGCGGTGAGGGGGCAATTTCACCGGCTGGCCGGTGAAACTGCCCGCGAGGTCCGGCATAACGGTCAACCACGGGCAGTTTTCCCCCATCGCCCGCCCGAGTTGTCCGTACGTCGCGTGAGCGGCGACCGTGGGCGACGTACGGCTGGGGGGACCGACCGGGGGCTCGGATCCAGCAGAGCCGGCTGTGCCCGAGTCGCGATCAGCCCGGCGTCATCGTCCAGCGGGTGGGGCTGGAGGACGCCGCCGCCCCACCACGCGTACGGCGAGCCCGCGCCACTCGCGCTCCCGCACCGCCCCGGCCCACAAGCCGGCGCCGTAGGCGAGGTCGTCGACGCGGCGGGCCACGAGGGTGCGCAGCAGCCCGGTGCGGCGTACGACGTCACGGTGCACCACCAGGTCGACGGCGACCGCGGAGACCAGGGCCCGACGACCCGACCGGGAGCCGAGGGCGAGCAGCCCGAGCGGCCACCAGTGGCGCAGCAGCAGGGCGGACTCCTGACGAACGGCCCAGCCGAGACCGCGAGCGGCGACCGAGGCCGCCAGGGCCGGGCGCTCGGGCACGTCGGGCAGCACCCGCACCAGCTGCTGGAAGGCCCAGGCCAGGCCGAGCGCGACCACCGGGAGCGACCAGCGCCGGCGCAGCAGCACGGCCGCACCCGCGACCGCCATCGCGGGCGAGAGCACCGCGACCGCGCCGGCAGCGCCGTGGCGGGCCGCGAGGGACGCGCCGCCGGTGCCGTAGAGGTACTTCCGGCCCGCCCACTCCCCCACGGTCGTCCGGGCGTCGTGCCACGCGGTCTCGCCCGCCTCGTAGCGGACCACCCGCCCCGCCCCGACCAGCCGCCACACCAGGTCGACGTCCTCGCCGACCCGCATCGCCTCGGTGAAGCCGTCGCCCAGGAGGTCGGTGCGGCCGACCAGGCAGGCGCTGGGCAGCCACGCCACGGCGGCGCCCGGCGCGACCGCGCAGCTGCGACTGCCCAGGGCGAGTGAGGACGAGCACTCGTCGTACCGCTCGAACCACCGCGGTGGCACCGACCTGGCCCGGCTCCGCACCAGCGGCCCGACCAGCGCGACGCGCGGGTCGGCGAGGTGGCGGGCTAGCCGGAGCAGCATGGCGCTCTCGGCCTGGACGTCGGAGTCGACGAAGCCGACGTACGCCGTGCGCACCTCGCGCAGCCCGGCGTTGCGTGCCCCCGCGGGGCCGAGGTTGACCGGCAGCGGGAGCACACGAGCGCCGTGCCGCGCCGCCACCGCGGCGACCGCGGCCGGGTCGTGCGAGGCGTCGTCGACCACGAGCAGCCGCAGCCCGGCCAACGGGGCGAGCGCGCGCTCGAGCTGCTCGGGACGGTCGCGGACCGGGACCACCACGGTCAGCTCGGACGGCGCGACCCGCACCCCGGACAGCACCGGGTCGGCGAGGTTGGCGCCCAGCAGCCGGCGCGCGAGCTCCTCCGAGGTGGCATCGGCGACCACCAGCCGGTCGCCGTCGAGGGCGAGCCGGGCGCGGGGCGAGAGCCGCAGCGAGCGCAGCGGCGAGCCGCCGAGCAGGGTGCGGCCGTCCTCGACCCGGCGTACGTCGGAGCGCACCCGCACCTCGAACCCACCGGGGAGCCGACCGTCGTCGGCGGGCTCGGCCAGGGCGGCGCTCACGCCTGGAACCCGCCGTCGGCGCTGACCACGCTGCCGTTGAGCACCGCGGCCTCGCGCGAGCAGCAGAAGACCAGCGTGGCGGCCACCTCCTCCGGCCGGAGCGCGCGGCGCAGCAGCTGGTGGGCGGCGAGGTCGTCGGTGGTGGCGTCGTACAACGCGGCGGTGGCGCGCAGCATCGCGGTGTCGGTCGAGCCCGGCGAGACCGCCACGGCGGTGACGCCGGTGCCCACGAGGTCGGCGGCCAGGCCGCGCACGATGCCGACGACCGCGTGCTTGGCCGCGTTGTAGGCCGCCATCCGGAACAGCCCGTGCGTCCCCGCCGCCGACGCGACGGCCACGAACCGCGCGCCCGACGGGTCGGGCCCGGCCAGCAGCGCCGGCACCGTGGCCGCCGCGGTGTGCCAGACGCCCTTGGCGTCGACGTCCCACAGCAGGTCGAGCTCGGCCTCGTCGGTCTCCCACAGCGGCCGCCCGCCGCCGACGATGCCCGCGCAGGCCACGACCGCGTCGAGGCGGCCCCACCGGTCGAGCGCGCGGGCGACCGCCGCGTCCAGCGCGGGACGGTCGCGGACGTCGGCCACCACCGCCTCGACCTCGGCGTGCGGGGCGGCGACGGCCTCGAGGTCGGCCACGTCGGGCAGGGCGTACGGCGCCGCGTCGGGCCCGGCGCACGCGTCCAGCGCCAGCACCGCCCACCCGTCCCGGGCGAGGTGGTTGACGGTCGCGGCGCCGATCCCGCGGGCCGCGCCGGTGACGAGCGCGACCCTCACCGGGCGCCCTGCGGGGTCTCGACGGGCTCGACCGACGAGGGAGCGGGCTCGACCGACGAGGGAGCGGGCTCGACCGACGACGGAGCGGGCTCGACCGGCGACGGAGCGGGCTCGACCGACGAGGAGATCACGGCCACGACCCGACCCACCATCTCCTCCAGCAGCGCGCGGCCCTCCTCGGCGCTCGCGCCGGCGGGGTCGCCGAGCACGCCGTTGGCCGAGACCGCGACCACGCCGCCGGCACGCAGCAGCGGCAGCAGCTCGGCGGCGGACGCGGTGGCCCCGGCGACGGCACGGTCGAGCCGCACCAGGTCGGGGCGCAGGTGGAGCAGCAGCGAGGTCTCGGTGCGGCCGGCGTGCAGGTCGGCGCCGACAGCGGCGCACGGCGCCCAGGTCACGTCGTGGCCCTCGTCGACCAGCTGGCCGACCGCGCCGCGGACGGCGTCGAGGTTGCCGCCGTGACCATTGACCAGCACCACCCGCGCCGCCCAGGTGCGCAGCGAGCGCACCAGCTCGACGAGCAGCAGGTGCAGCACGGGGGTGCCGGTCGAGACGGTGCCGGCGAAGTGCTGGTGCTCGCCGCTGGCGCCGTACGCCACGACGGGGGCGACCAGCACGTCGTCGCGGTCGAGCGCCGCGACGGCCCGCACCGCGACCGCCTCGGCGACCAGGGCGTCGGTCTCGAGCGGGAGGTGCGGGCCGTGCTGCTCCAGCGACCCGACCGGGACCACCACCGTGGCGGACGGTGGCAGCTCCGGCCAGGTCAGGTCGGCGAGCCGGAGCGCGCGACCGGTCATGGGCGGGTCACCAGGTCGTCACGACGCGGCGGTGGCCCGCGGCGCCGAGGTGGCCGCGGCGCCGTGGCTGCCGGGGGCACCGAGGGTGCGGTGGAAGCCCTCGGGCACCACGAGCAGCTCGGGGGTGAGCTGGTCGATCGAGGACAGCCCCATGCCGAGCAGCGCGGAGTCGATGCCGCTGCGGAGAACGTCCAGGACGTTCTCCACGCCGGCCTGGCCGTTGGCGGCGAGGCCCCAGAGGTAGGCGCGGCCGATCATCACCGCACGGGCCCCCATGGCCAGCGCCTTGACGACGTCGGAGCCACGGCGTACGCCGCCGTCCATGACGACCTCGAGCTGGTCGCCGACCGCGGACGCGATCGGGTGCAGGCAGCGGATCGCGGCCGGTGTGCCGTCGAGGTTGTTGCCGCCGTGGTTGGACACCGAGATCGCGGTGACGCCCGCGTCGACCGCGCGCAGGGCGTCGTCGACGCGGCAGACGCCCTTGAGCATGAACGGCTTGCCGGAGATCTGGTGCCAGGTCTCGCGCATCCAGGCCACGTCGTCCCACGTCGGCGGGGTCGTGGTCATCCACTCGTAGTAGGCGCCGAAGAAGGTCGGTCCCTTGTCCTGCCCCGGCGGGGCGAGGTTGGGCGCGGTCAGGTCGGGGATCTGCCCGGTCTTGCCGAACTCCCACAGCCACCGCGGCCGCAGCGCGACCTGCGGCGCCATCCGCACCATCGTCTTGAGGTCGACCTTCTCGGGGATCTCGGGGCTGCCCCAGTCGCGGCCCATCGAGAACGACCAGTCGAGGGTGGCGATCAGGCCCTGGGAGCCGGCGGCGTGGGCGCGCTGCATCCGCTGCACCATGGTGTCGCGGTCGCCGGTCCAGTACATCTGGAAGAAGGTCTGCGGGTTGGCCGCCACCACCTCCTCCACCGACTTGGAGGCGAAGTTGGACAGCCCGATCACGGTGCCCCGCGCGGCGGCGGCCCGTGCGACGGCGACCTCGCCGTCGGGGTGCACGGCCTGGACGCCGGTCGGGCTCATGATCACCGGCAGCGAGATCGACTGGCCCATCACCGTGGTGCCGAGCGACCGCTCGGCCTGGTGGCCGGCGACGTGCGGCGCCATCCCGAGCTCGGCGAACGCCGCCTGGTTGTCGGCGATGGTCTGGCCGCGCTCGGAGCCCGCGACCAGGGCGCCGTACACCGGCTTGGGCAGCCGCTTGCGCGCCCGCTGCTGGGCGACGGCGACGGACTCGAACCAGGGGTTCTGCTTCCAGGGGTTCTCGATCCTGGAGAAGATCGCCGGGGTGGCCATCTCAGTGGTCCCCGCAGCCGCAGCCGCCCGAGGAGACCACCGGCGCGGCCCCGTCGCCCAGCGGGCTGACCGGGTCGAACCCCGCCAGCGGGCTCTCGGCGCAGGCACTCACCGGGGGCGTGCGCTGCAGCGTCAGCATCACCGGCTGGTTGCGCGTCGGCATCGTGCGCGAGTGGTCCTGGCTGGGCGCGGGGATGGTGCGCTCGCCGGCCAGGGCGAACTCGCCGTTGCCCTTGACGCACTCCGGGTCGGGGCCGTCGAGCGGCAGGCCGGTGAAGAACTTCGCGGCCATGCAGCCCCCGCGGCACGCGTCGTACGCCGAGCAGCTGGCGCACGCGCCGCCGGTCTGCGGCGACCGCAGGTCGGTGAACAGCTCGGAGTCCTGCCAGACCCGCTGGAAGCCGCCCTCGTCCAGCAGGTTGCCGGCGAGGAAGTTGTCGTGGATCGCGAAGGGGCAGGCGTAGACGTCGCCGACGGGGTCGATCAGGCACACCACCCGTCCGGCGCCGCACAGGTTGAGGCCGGGCAGCGCCTCGCCGAAGGCCGCGAGGTGGAAGAAGGAGTCCCCGGTCAGCACGCCCTCGCCGTGGGCCACGAGCCAGTCGTAGAGCACGCGCTGCTGCTCGGGCAGCGGGTGCAGCTCGTCCCACACGTCGGCGCCGCGGCCCGAGGGCCGGAGCCGGGTCAGCCGCAGGGTGGCGCCGAACCGGTCGGCGATGGCCTTGAAGTCGTCGAGCTGGCCGATGTTCTGCCGGGTGCAGACGACCGAGATCTTGGCGTCCTCGAACCCGGCGTCCTGGAGGTTCTGCAGCGCCGTCAGGGCGGTGTCGAAGGAGCCCGGCCCGCGCACGTAGTCGTTGACCTCGGCGGTCGCGCCGTCGAGCGAGATCTGCACGTCGACGTAGTCGGTGGAGGCCAGGAAGCGCGCCCGCTCGGGGGTGATGCGCACCCCGTTGGTGGAGAACTTCACGCCGACCTGGTGGTCCACGGCGTACTCCAGCAGGTGCCAGAAGTCGGGCCGGATCGTCGGCTCGCCGCCGCCGATGTTGACGTAGAAGACCTGCATCCGCTGCAGCTCGTCGATCACGGCCTCGCACTGCTCGGTGCTCAGCTCGCGCGGGTCGCGCTTGCCCGAGGAGGACAGGCAGTGGGCGCAGGCGAGGTTGCAGGCGTAGGTCAGCTCCCAGGTCAGGCAGATCGGGGCGTCGAGGCCGAACTCGAACTGCTCCACCAGGGTGCCGCCCTGCGGTCGCTCGGAACGGGCCACGAGCGGGGCGGTGCGCGCGGAGGGGCGGGCGGGCGTGAGGGTCATGCCGGGGCTCCAGCGGTCTGGGAGGAGACCTGAGAGGAGGTCTCGCGGGAGGTCGTACGGGGACGGATCATGTCGGTGGCGGCCAGGCCGCGCAGCGCCTCGACGTACGAGGCGTGCTGCGGCTCGGGGACGCCGGCGGCGAGCAGCGCGGCGCGCACGTCCGCGTGGTCGCCGAGTCCCCGGACCACCGTCACCAGCTCGGGCCGCTTGAGGAAGCTCAGCTTGCGGTTGCCGAAGTGGTAGGCCAGCGCCCCGAACGGCTCGGGTCGCAACGCCACCGCCGGTGACAGGGTCCAGGGCTCGTCGAGCATCAGTAGACGCCGCACATGCCGTCGATGGAGACCTCCTCGACGAGGCTGTCGGTGACGACCTCCCCGGTGGCGGCGTCGGCCGGTGCGCTCTGCTCCGCGGTGGTGCTGGGCTGCTCGGGGGTCATGGGTCCTCCTGGACGTCGCCCGCCCGGACCCCGTGCCCGGGCTGTGGTTCGCGCCACAGTATTGGCACCAAGTGCGGAAAGTCACCCCTCCGGTCGGGTAGATTCGCGCCCCTCATGGTGGAGCGGTCCCCGTCCGGCGCCACGCCGGCGCGCAGCAGCAGCTCGGCCCTCGGACGCCCCGTCGCGACCAGCCACGGCGCCATCGAGCGAGCGGCCTTCCGGCTCTTCGCCACCCACGGCTTCGCCGGCACCACCCTCGACATGATCGCGGCCGAGGTCGGGGTCGGCCGCCGCACCCTGTTCCGCTACTACCGCTCCAAGAACGACATCCCGTGGGGGCGCTTCGACCGCACCCTGGCCGGCTTCCGCGACACCCTGGCCGCCCTGCCCGAGGACCTGCCGGTCCACGAGGCGGTGCACCGGGCCGTGCTGTCCTTCAACGACTTCCCCGACGGGGCCGAGCCGGGGCACCGCGAGCGGATGCGACTGATCCTGATGACGCCGGAGCTGCAGGCCCACTCGGTGCTGCGGTACGCCGAGTGGCGGGCCGTGATCGCCGCGTTCGTGGCCCGCCGGCACGGGGTCGGGCCGCACGACCTGCTGCCCGAGGTGGTGAGCCAGGTCTCCCTCGCGCTGGCCCTCGCGGCGTACGAGCTGTGGCTGCGTCACCCGGACGCCGACCTGCGCGGCCTGCTGGACGACGCGATGATCGGCCTGAGGGCCCACCTCACCGGAAATTCACCCGCAGGGGGGTGAGGACTGTCAGGGGGAGGGCGTACTGTCGATGACGTTGCACGAGATCGCCCCGACGTCGGCGGACCAGGAAGCACCCACCGATACACCTCGTGCGAGGCGCCTCGCGCCCACCTTCGCTGCAGCCACTCGGCGAAACCACACAGCGACACGAACGGTGGTGAGCACCCGATGGACGACATCGACCGCCCCACGCACTCTGACCTCTCCGACACCTCCACCTCTGCCACGACCATCGCCGCCCCCCACGAGGCGCCGACGACGACGATGACACGCGAGCCGCGCGCGCCCGCCCAGGCCTCCGCCTCGCTCGACGACCGCCCCACGACGCCCTCGGAGGCACGTCGCCAGGAGCGTGCCCACGACACCGCCGACCTCTTCGCCGAGGCCGAGGCGACCGAGGACCCCGAGGAGCGCCGTCGACTGCTCGACCGCGTGGTCGAGCTCAACCTCGGCCTGGCCACCGCGGTGGTCGCCCGGTTCCGCTCGCGCGGCATCCCCACCGACGACCTGCTCCAGGTCGCCCGGCTCGCACTCGTCAAGGCGGCGCGACGCTTCGACCGCTCCACGGGCCACGAGTTCGTCAGCTTCGCCGTGCCGACCATGCGGGGCGAGGTCAAGCGCCACTTCCGCGACGCCGGGTGGATGGTCCGGCCCCCGCGCCGGATCCAGGAGCTCCAGGCCCGCATCGCCCCGGCGCGCGGCGACCTCGCCAACAGCCTGGGTCGCGACCCGGAGCCCAAGGAGATCGCCGAGCGCCTCGGCGTCGCCGAGAGCGAGGTGTCCGAGGCCATGAGCGCGCTCGGCTGCTTCACGCCGGCCTCGCTGGACGTGCCCGTCGGACAGGACTCCCCCATCGCCCTGGGCGACGTGCTGCCGGGTCAGGAGAACGACGGCGACGCCGCGGAGGCCCGGGTCATGCTCGGTCCCGTCGTGCGCCGCCTCGGCGACCGCGACCGCCGCGTGCTGCAGCTGCGCTTCTTCGACGGCCTGACCCAGCGCGAGATCGCCGAGGACATCGGTGTCACGCAGATGCAGGTCTCCCGGCTGCTCGCCCGCATCCTGGGCCAGCTGCGCTCCGACATCGAGGACCCCCAGGGGGACCGCTCGGTCGGCTGAGCCACCAGGCACCACACCCGGACGCGGACCCCTCTCGGGTCCGCGTCCGTGCTGCGTCAGGGGCTTGCGTCGCGGGCCCGTGAGCGGCGTGGCGTGGGCCACGTGACGCGCTGGTGGCGTCGGGTACGAAGGAGACGTGAGCGACTCCTCCCCCACCGCCCCGCAGTCCGCCCCCTCCACCTCCTCCACCGAGGAGCAGCTCCCGCCCCACGTGATGGTCCTCTTCGGGGCCACCGGTGACCTGGCCGCCCGCAAGCTCTTCCCCGGCTTCTACCACCTGGCCGCCGCCGGCCGGATGCCCGAGGACTTCCGCATCATCGGCAGCGGCCGCCACTCGCCGGGCACCGACGACGAGTTCCGCGACCAGGTCCGCGAAGGGCTCCAGGACACCGTCGACGACCTCGACGACGACGTCGCGCAGCGGCTGCTGGAGCGGATCAGCTTCCAGACCTCCGACGCCGACGACGGCAGCGACCTCGCCGACGCGGTCCGCAGCTGCGAGGAGGAGCTCGGTGACGACGTACGCCGCCTGGTCTACCTCTCCGTGCCGCCCTCGGCCATGCAGGGCATGGTCGCGATGCTCGGTCGCGAGCAGCTGACCGAGCGCGCGCGGCTGGTGCTGGAGAAGCCGTTCGGCCTGGACCTGGAGACCGCGCGCGAGCTCGACGCCGCGCTCAAGGACGTCGTCGACGAGGACCAGGTCTTCCGCATCGACCACTTCCTGGGCAAGGAGGCGGTGCAGAACATCCTGGCGCTGCGGTTCGCCAACGGCCTGTTCGAGCCCGCCTGGAACCGCCACTCCATCGCCTCGGTGCAGATCGACGTGCCCGAGGACCTCGGCATGGAGGGCCGCGGCAGCTTCTACGAGTCCACCGGCTGCCTGCGCGACATGATCTCCACCCACCTGTGCCAGCTGCTGGGGTTCGTGGCGCTGGAGGACCCGAAGCACTTCACCGCCGACGCGGTGCGCGACGCCAAGCACGCCGTGTTCGAGGCGATGCGGCCGCTGGACCCCGAGCGCGTGGTCTACGGCCAGTACGACGGCTACCGCGACGAGGACGACGTCGCCGACGACTCCGAGGTCGAGACGTTCGTCGCGATCGAGGCGTTCGTGGACAACGACCGCTGGCGCGACGTGCCGTTCTACCTGCGCACCGGCAAGCGCCTGGCCAAGGGCGACCGGGTGATCACGCTGCGCTTCCGCGGCTCGGAGTGCACCATGTTCGACGACGAGCCGACCTCGCGCCCGCCGAACGACCTCGTGCTCGAGCTGACCGACGACCCGCGCATCCACGTCGAGATCCGGGCCAAGAAGCCCGGGCCCGACATGGACCTCGTCGAGGCCACGATGCACCTCGACGTCGGCGACGACGCCCCCGACGCGACGCCCCTGGAGGCCTACGAGCGGCTGCTGCTCGACGTGCTCCGCGGCGAGCAGACGCTGTTCACCCGCGCCGACGAGGTCGACCGGCTGTGGCAGGTCTGCGAGCCGGTGCTGCAGGCGCCGCCCGCGGTGCAGCCCTACGCGCCGGGCTCCTGGGGTCCCGAGGCCGCGCTGGCGATGCCGCCCGGCGGCTGGCAGCTCCGTGGCTGAGGCCGGTCAGGCGGACGGTCAGGCGGACGGTCACGAGGACTTCCTGCCGATCGCCCAGCACGGGCTGATCGGCGACCTGCGGACCTGCGCCCTGGTGGGCTCGGAGGGCACCATCGACTGGTTCTGCGCCGGCCGCTTCGACTCGCCCAGCGTCTTCGGCTCGCTGCTCGACCCGCGCCGCGGCGGCTCGTGGCGGCTCGGGCCGCAGCAGGAGGAGGGCGTGCGCACCAGCCAGTTCTACTTCCCCGACAGCACCATCCTGGTCACCCGCTTCATGACCGAGCGCGGGGTCGCCGAGGTCCACGACTTCATGCCGGTGCTGCAGGCCTCGGACCCCGACCACCGGCAGCGCATCGTGCGGCGGGTGACCGCCGTCCGCGGCACCACCGACCTCACCATGACGCTGAGCGCCCGGCCCGACTACGGCCGCACCCACCCGGAGACGGAGGCGGTCGCGGAGGGCGTGCTGATCACCGGGGGCGACGTACGCCTCGGGCTGACGGCGTCGGTCGAGCTGCACCTGCGCGACGGCGACGTGCTGGCCGACCTCACCCTGAGGCAGGGCCAGGAGGCGCTGTTCGTGCTCGAGGTGCTGGGCGAGGACGACGCCGTGGCCTCGACCGACGCGGTCGACAGCGACCGGCTGTTCCAGCGCACCGCCCAGTTCTGGCGGTCGTGGGTGTCGCGGTCGACGTACACCGGACGCTGGCGGGAGACGGTCAACCGCTCCGCCCTCACCCTCAAGCTGCTCACCCACGAGCCGACCGGCGCGATCATCGCCTCGCCGACCACGAGCCTGCCCGAGTCGATGGGCGGGGGGCGCAACTGGGACTACCGCTACGTGTGGATCCGCGACGCCGCCTTCAGCCTCTACGCCCTGCTGCGGCTCGGCTTCACCGACGAGGCGGCCGCCTTCATGCGGTGGCTGTCGGAGCGGATGGCGCACCCGCCCGAGAACGGCACGACCGAGGACCTCGGCCCGCTGCGCGTGCTCTACGACATCGACGGCAACGTCCCCCACGAGACCGAGCTCGACCACCTGCGCGGCTACCGCGACTCGCGTCCGGTGCGGATCGGCAACGGCGCCGTCGACCAGCTCCAGCTCGACATCTACGGCGAGCTGATCGACTCGGTCTACCTCTACAACAAGTACGGCGAGGGCATCAGCGCCGACTCCTGGCACGACCTCACCCGCGCGCTGGAGTGGCTGATGGACAACTGGGAGCGGCCCGACGCCGGGATGTGGGAGATCCGCGACGACCCGCGCCACCACACCACCTCGCTGCTGATGAGCTGGGTCGCGATCGAGCGGATGATGCGCACCGCCCGCCAGCGCGGCCTGCCCGGCGAGCTGTCGCGCTGGGCCGACGTGCGCGACGACATCTACCGCCGCATCATGGACGAGCACTGGGACCCCGAGGTCGGCGCGTTCATGCAGCACGCGGGCGCCGACACCCTCGACGCCGGCGTCCTGCTGATGCCGATGGTGAAGTTCGTGGCCCCCAACGACCCGCGCTTCACCTCCACGCTGGCCGCGATCGAGGAGCGCCTGGTCTCCGACAGCCTCGTCTTCCGCTACGACGTCGAGGCCTCGCCCGACGGTGTGGAGGGCTCCGAGGGCACCTTCTCGCTCTGCTCGTTCTGGTACGTCGAGGCGCTCACCCGGTCCGGCCGCCTCGAGGACGCCCGACTGGCCCTGGAGAAGATGTTCACCTACGCCAACCACCTCGGTCTCTACGGCGAGCAGATCGGCCTCGCCGGCGAGCAGCTCGGCAACTTCCCCCAGGCCTTCACCCACCTCTCGCTGATCTCCGCGGCGATGAACCTCGACCGGGAGCTCGGGTAGGGGTCGGTGGGTGGCCGGGGCCGGGCCCCCATGTAACGCGGAGTTATTGCATCTGAACAAGGCGTGTACGCCGCACTCGGGCACCACAGCACCGCACCAGATGGCGTCTACCTGCTCGGGGCAGCACGGCCCGCGTCCCGGCGTACGCCGATCCGGCGACCCGGCGACCGACCGGCCCGTCGCCCCGCCGACCCGGCGTGCGGACAACTCGGGCGCCGGGTGCACCAAAACTGCCCGTTCGTGCCCGGTTTGCCCCACCCTCGCGGGCAGTTTCACCGGCTGGCCGGTGAAACTGCCCGACCAACCCCGCCCGGCCAACCCCGCCCGACCTACTCCCGCCGCCCCTTCAACCGCCGCGAGAACTCCGCCTCGACCTCGCGGGTGGCCTGGCGCTCGGCGAGGGCGTGGCGCTTGTCCCAGGTCTTCTTGCCGCGGGCGAGGGCGATCTCGACCTTGGCGCGACCGCCGGAGAAGTAGAGCGAGATCGGGACCAGGGTGAGGCCCTTCTCGCTCAGCCGGCGCTCGATGCGGTCGATCTCGGTGCGATGCAGCAGGAGCTTGCGCTTGCGGCGGACGGTGTGGTTGGTCCAGGTGCCCTGGGCGTACTGCGGGATGTGCACCTGCTGCAGCCACACCTCGCCGTCCTCGACCTCGGCGAAGCCGTCGACCAGCGAGGCGCGACCGGCGCGCAGCGCCTTGACCTCGGTGCCGACGAGCACGATGCCGGCCTCCCAGGTGTCCTCGAGGTGGTAGTCGTGGCGCGCCTTGCGGTTGCGCGCGACGACCAGCTCCTGCTCCTGCTTCTTCACCGCGCCATCATCGCGCGGCGGCGGCGTCCTCGGCGATCCGTTTGATGGCGGCCAGTGTCTCGGGGACGCCGCTCAGCGCGGCCTGCGACCGGTCGGCGATCTGCGCCTCGGCCTCGGGTCCGTACTTCTCGTGGAAGAACTCGATGCCCGCAGGCAGGAAGTCCCACGACTCGGTCAGGTAGGTGCCGTCGTCGTCGTGCTCCAGGGTGAAGCCCCACCGGGCGAAGCGGCCGCCGACCAGCCAGGCGAACTCGCGGCCCCGGGAGGCGGCGACGACCTGCGAGCGGGTCTCCCAGGTGCGGTCGGGCGTCTGGTTGCGGCCGCCGAACCACGCGCCGACGGTGCCCGGAGTGGAGCCGTCCTCCCACCAGCAGGCGGTGCAGATCGGGCTCCACTCGCCCGTGCGGGTGACGTCGCTGACGAGGTCGTAGAGCTCCTCGGCGGGGACGTGGACGACGATGGTCTGCTGGTGGTGCAGCGGCGGCGAGGTGGTCACGGGCCCCACCCTGGCAGAGCCGGGCAAGACCTCAGCGGTGCTGCCGCCGGCTGCCGCCGTGCCAGTCCTCGGTGACGCCGACCTCGTCCACGTCGACACCGAGGCCGGGCAGCTGCGGCCGCTCGCGCAGGCTGCGCTTGAGCTCGGCGAACCCGGGGTAGCGCGCCAGCCCCACCACGTGGTCCCACAGCTCGGCGGCACCCGTCGCGTCGGGCACCCGGCTGATGACGGGGCCGAAGAACGCGACGCCGTCCGGCGGGTCGACCTGCATGATCGGGGTGCCGACGTCGCGCCCGGTCAGCGCGAGCGCCTCGTCGGTCTCGGCCCGCACCACCGCGTCGAGCGTGTCGTCCGACAGCGCCTCCGCCAGCGAGGTCGGCAGCCCCACCGAGGCCAGCACCGGCTCGAGGAACGCCGCCGTGCCGCGCTCGTCGACGGACTGGTCGGCGTCGGTCCAGCCGCCCGCGCGCGGGGTCTCGAAGATCCGCTGCCCCAGCGCCTCGTAGAGCCGCGCGACCGCGTCGGGGCCGTGCTCCTCGCGCACCCGCGCCGCGACCCGCAGCAGCCGCAGCCCGGCGGTGTGGCCGGCGGCGTACTCCGGCGGGAACTGGGCGTCGTAGTCCACGGCCGCGTTGAGCAGCCGCAGCGAGATGAAGCGCCACTCGACGTCGTAGGAGCGCTGCTCCTGCACCAGCCGCACCCAGCGGCTGGTCATCCAGGCGAACGGGCAGACGGGGTCGAACCAGAAGCGGAGATCGGCCATGGGTCCACGGTAGGACCCGGCCCCGACAACGACATCGACAGCGGCGCCGACAGCGGCCTCAGGCCGCGACGCGCTCCCGCAGCCGGCTGCCGACGGCGTGGAGGTGCTTGAGCCCCGCGGCGTACGCCGTGCCGGCCCCCGCCTCGGCGTAGGGCACCCCGCGCTCCGCGCAGAAGCGGCGTACGACGGGCTGGGCGTGGCGCAGGTTGGACCGCGGCATGCTCGGGAACAGGTGGTGCTCGATCTGGTAGTTCAGCCCGCCCAGCGCCGCGTCGACGAACCGGCCACCGCGGATGTTGCGCGAGGTCAGCACCTGCCGCAGCAGCGGGTCGGCCGCCTCGACGGGCCCCAGCGTCGGCATCCCCTTGTGGCCCGGCGCGAAGGACAGCCCGAGGTAGAGCCCCTGGAGCATCTTGTGCACCAGCCCGAACACGATGGCCTGGGCCCAGGTCAGCGTCGTCACGAGCAGCAGGACGTACGCCGCGAGGTGGGCCACCAGCAGCGTCGCCTCGGCCCACCGGTCGCGCAGCCCGGGCCTGAACAGCTCGCGGACGCTCGAGACGTGCAGCGCGAACGCCTCGCCCAGCAGCATCGGCACGAACAGCGCCGCCTGGTGGCGGGTGACCCAGCCGACGAACCCGCCCCGGCGCTCCTCGGCCTGGTCGGCGTCCCAGACCAGCGCGCCGACGGCGACGTCGGGGTCGGTGGCGAGGTCGTTGGGGTGCGCGTGGTGGGCGTTGTGCTTGGCCACCCACCAGCCGTAGGACAGCCCGGCGAGCCCGTTGCCGACCCCGATGCCGAGCACCCGGGTGGCGACGCGGCCGCGGGTGACCTGGCGGTGGCCGATGTCGTGGCCGAGGAAGCCGTACTGCGTGGAGAGCACCGCGAGCACCGGCGCCCCCAGCAGCAGCCACCACGAGTCGCGCCAGACCACCATCGCCACGACGACGAGCGCAGTCAGCACCAGCGCCACCGCGCCGACGCCGGCGTAGAAGCCGCGACGTGGCTCGAGCAGGCCGAGGCCACGGATCTCCTTGGCCAGCAGGGCGTAGCCCGCCCCGGGACTGGTCGCTGCGGTCGGTGCTGCGGTCATGGCGACCTTCCCCTGACTGCCCGCGCCCCGGTCCCGACGGGACGGGCGGGACGGCCCTCCCGGCGAGAGTACGCCCTGTGCCAGGGTCGGGCCATGGCTGACCGCACCGTCCTGGGCACCTATCCCACCCCCGTCGAGCCGGCCCCCCGGCTGGCCCGGGCCCTCGGCCTCGGCGATGCCGACCTCGTGGTCAAGCGCGACGACCTGCTCGGCCTGGGCGGCGGCGGCAACAAGGTCCGCAAGCTGGAGCGGACCACCGCCGAGGCACTCGCCCGCGGTGCGACCACCCTGGTCACCACCGGTGCCGCGCAGAGCAACCACGCCCGGCTGACCGCGGCCGCCGGCGCCCGGCTCGGGCTCGCCGTCGAGCTGGTGCTGGCCGGCGAGGCCCCCCACGGGGACCCGACCGGCAACCTGCTGCTCGACCACCTCCTCGGTGCCCGGCTCCACTGGGCCGGCCACGTCGACACACCCGGCCTGGAGCGACGGGCCGCGGAGCGGGTCGCCGAGCTCGGCGACGCGGCGTACCTCGTGCCCTACGGCGGCTCCAACGCCGTCGGCGCCCAGGCGTACGCCGACGCAGGGGCCGAGCTGCTGGAGCAGGTGCCCGACGCGGCGCACGTCGTGGTGGCCGTCGGCTCCGGCGGCACCATGGCCGGTCTGCTCGCCGCGCTCGGCACCGACCGGGTGCTGGGCGTGGACACCGGCGCGACCGGAGACCCCGAGGTGCGGGTGCGGCGGCTCGCGGCCGAGTTCGGCGCCGACCTCACCGGGGAGCTGCGGCTGCGGCACGACCAGGTGGGCGAGGGCTACTCGGCGCTCCCGCAGCCGGTCCGCGACGCCCTGGTGCTGGCGGCGCGCACCGAGGGCATGGTGCTCGACCCCGTCTACACCGGCCGGGCGCTGGCGGGGCTGGTGGCGGCCGTCGCCGAGGGGGACGTACGCCGCCGCGAGCGCACCGTGCTGCTGCACACCGGCGGGCTCCCGGGACTCTTCGGGTCGGCGGCGGTGCCCGGCTTCGCGGCCGGCCTCGGACCCGCCTGACCGCTACCGGTCGAGCCGCTCCACCAGCCCGGACAGCGCCGCGTGGTCGAGGCCCGCGGTGCCGAAGCCGGCGAGCGTGGTGAGCGGCATCGTGCCGATCACCGCGACCATGTGCTCGTCGGCCAGGATCCCGCCGCCGCCC
Source organism: Marmoricola sp. Leaf446 (assembly GCF_001424755.1). Lineage (GTDB taxonomy): Bacteria > Actinomycetota > Actinomycetes > Propionibacteriales > Nocardioidaceae > Marmoricola. The sequence goes on along the minus strand of NZ_LMRF01000001.1, from coordinate 517,181 downwards.
TGCTGCTCGAACAGCTCGGCCAGCAGCACGCGCCCCCGGTCGTCGGCCAGCCACTCGTGCAGCGTCGAGTCCGGCCCGAGCGGGGCCGCGAGCGACGGGGCGTCGAGGTGCACCCGCGACGCGTGCGGCAGGTCGCGCGAGGAGGTGCCGACGTGCAGCACGAAGTCGCCTGCCTCCACCGCCCAGCGCCGGTGCAGCTCCGACCAGTGGGCGAACGACCGCTCGTCGAGGTGCAGCACCGCCTCGCCGGTCTCCCCCGGCTCCGGGGCGACCCGGTCGAAGGCCTTGAGCTCGCGGTGCGGCCTGGTCACCGTCGCGTCGGGCGCCGCGACGTAGAGCTGGACGACCTCGGCCCCGGCGCGCTCGCCGGTGTTGGTGACCGCGACCCGGACCACGACGGCGAGGTCGCCGTCGGCGACGCTGCCGGTCACCTCGACGCGCGGCTCGGCCAGCGCGAACGTGGTGTAGGACAGGCCGAACCCGAACGGGTGGCTGACCTCCTGCGCGCGGGCGTCGAAGCCGCGGTAGCCGACGAAGAGCCCCTCGCCGTAGCGCACCACCTGGGAGTCGCCGGGGAAGCCGAGGTAGGAGGGGGTGTCCTCCAGCCGCAGCGGCACCGTCTCGGCGAGCTTGCCCGCGGGGGTGGCGCGGCCGGTGAGCAGGTCGGCGAGCCCGCCGCCGGCGGCCTGTCCCCCGAGCCAGCACTCCAGCACCGCGCCGACGCGGTGCTCCCAGTCCGAGATCCGCACCACCGAGCCGTTGGCGAGCACCACGACGACGCGGTCGTGCACGCGCGCGACGGCGTCGAGCAGGGCCAGCTGGTCGGCGGGCAGCTCGAGGTGGGTCCGGTCGAAGCCCTCGGACTCCGCGGCCGCCGGCAGGCCGAGGCACAGCACCACGGTGTCGGCTCGGGCGGCGAGGTCGCGGGCCTCGGTGAGCAGCGCCTCGTCGGGCTCGCCGTCGAGGACGAACCCCGCAGCGTGCTCCACCTGCGCCCCCGGCAGCGCCGCGCGGAGCTCCTCGAGCGGCACGTCGACGCGGGTCGGGTTGACCTGGGAGCTGCCGGCGCCCTGGTAGCGCGGCTCGGTCGCGAACGCCCCCAGGACGGCCACCACCCCTCCGGCGTCGGGGTCCAGCGGCAGCAGGCCGCCCTCGTTGCGCAGCAGCACCGCCGAGGCGGCCGCGGCGCGACGGGCCAGGGCGTGGTGCTCCTCGGCGCGGCTGGCCGGGGCGGGGGTGTCGCCGGCGGCCTCGAGCGTGGGCTGGGCGCGGCGTACGAGCTCCAGGACGCGGCGGGCGCCGAGGTCCAGGACCTCGGGCGGCAGCCGGTGGGAACGCGCGGCGTCGAGGAGCGCGGTGTCGCTGACCCCGCGCTGCGGGGGCATCTCGAGGTCGAGTCCCGCGGCGAGGGCCGCGACGCGGTCGTGGACCGCGCCCCAGTCGGAGACCACCAGACCGGTGAAGCCCCACTCGTCGCGCAGCACCTCGGTGAGCAGCCAGTGGTGCTCCGAGGCGTAGGTGCCGTTGACCTTGTTGTAGGCGCACATCACCGTCCACGGCTGGGCCCCGGTGACGACGCGCTCGAAGGCGGGCAGGTAGATCTCGCGCAGCGTGCGCTCGTCGACCTCGGCGCTGACCCGCAGCCGGTCGTCCTCCTGGTTGTTGGCGGCGAAGTGCTTCACCGAGGTGCCGACCCCGCCCGCCTGGAGCTCCTGGACGAGCGCGAGCGCCAGCTCGCCGGCGAGGTGGGGGTCCTCGGAGAGGTACTCGAAGTTGCGCCCGCACAGCGGCGACCGCTTGATGTTCACGCCGGGGCCGAGCACCACCGAGACGCCCTGCTCGCGGGCCTCGTGGGCCAGCGCGGCGCCGACCTCGGCCAGCAGGGCGCGGTCCCACGACGACGCGAGGCCGGCGGCCGGCGGGAAGCAGGTGGCGGGCAGGCTGCCGCCGATGCCGGCGTGGTCGCCCTCGTCGGGCTGCATCCGCAGGCCGTGCGGGCCGTCGGCCACCATCACCCGTGGGACGCCGAGACGCTCCACCGCGGCGGTGTGCCAGAAGTCGCCCCCCATCACCAGCGAGACCTTCTCCTCGAGCGTGAGCTGGGGCAGCACGTCGTCGACGTCGAGCGGGGTCACGGGTCCTCCAGGGGTCCTCGGGGGCGCTGCCGACGCTAGCGCGCCCGGAAGCGACGTCACGACCCGCGAGGTCTGCCGTTTCTGTCACGATGTGCCCTGACCCCGCCGGGGCCGTGCGAGGAAGGAGTCGGCGCGCGTGACGTCGCCTGGAAGTGACAGCACCGGACCCCACGACCCGTCCGACCGGCACGCCGCCGCCGAGCGCGACGCCGAGGCCCTCCGCGAGAGCACCGAGCGCTACCGGGCGCTGTTCTTCGACAACCCTCACGCCACGTTCTCCCTCGACCCCGAGGGCCGGTTCCAGGACGCCAACGCGGTCACCGTCGAGCTGAGCGGCTACCCCCTCGAGCAGCTGCGCACGATGCGGTTCGACGAGGTCCTCGTGGCCGAGGCCCTGCCCGACGCGGTGGCGGCCTTCGAGGGTGCGCTGGGGCGGGAGTCGCAGAAGCTGCACACGCAGATCCGCAACGCGGCCGGCGAGGCGATGGAGCTCAACGTGGCCCTCGTCCCGGTCGTCGTCGAGGGCGAGGTCGTCGAGCTGCACGGCGTGGCCGAGGACATGACCCGCGAGAACGCCATGATGCGTGACCTCGAGGAGGCGCGGCGTACGGCGGAGGACGCGGCCACCGCCAAGACCATGTTCCTGGCCAACATGAGCCACGAGGTGCGCACGCCGCTGACCAGCGTGCTCGGCGCGACCGAGCTGCTGGCCGACGGCGAGCTCGACGAGGAGCAGCGCCACCTTGTCGACGTCGTGCACCGGTCCGGGGAGCGGCTGCTGCTGCTCGTCAACGACATCCTCGACATCTCCCGCCTCGAGGCGGGCCGGCTCCGGCTCGACCCCGTCGAGCTGGTGGTGACCGACATCGTCGACGACCTGCGGGCGTGGGCCGAGCCCCTGGCCGTACGCCGCGGCCTGCGGCTGCGCTGCGAGGTCGCGGGCGACCTGCCCCGCCTCGTCGCCGACCCGGCGCGGCTCTCGCAGGTGCTGACCAACCTCGTCGGCAACGCGGTGAAGTTCACCGAGGACGGCGAGATCGCCATCCTGGCCGTCACCACGACGGCCGCCCTGGGCGCGGGGGGAGCCGACGCGCCGGCCGTCCGGTTCGAGGTCGTCGACACCGGGGCCGGCATCCCTCCGGAGCTGCTGGAGTCGCTGTTCGAGCCGTTCAGCCAGCTCGACTCCTCCCAGACCCGACGCCACGGCGGCGCCGGGCTGGGCCTGGCGATCTGCCGCGAGCTGGTCGACCTGATGGGCGGACGGCTCGAGGCGACCAGCACCCCCGGCGAGGGCAGCAGCTTCCGCGTGACGCTCCCGGCAGGATGAGCCGCATGGACCTGCTCCCCGGCTTCGACACCCTCGACCTCGACGTCGCGGGCGTCCGGGTGCACGCCCGGGTGGCGGGCTCCGGGACGCCGGTGCTGCTGCTCCACGGCTACCCGCAGAACCACCTGATGTGGCACCGCGTCGCCCCGACGCTGGCCGAGCACCACACCGTCGTGCTCGCCGACCTGCGCGGCTACGGCGACAGCGACCGGCCCGTCGACGCGCCCGACGAGCCCGCCCACACGGCGTACTCCAAGCGCGCGACGGCCGCTGACCAGGTCGGGCTGATGCGCGCGCTGGGCCACGAGCGGTTCGCCGTGGTCGGCCACGACCGCGGCGCTCGAGTGACCCACCGGCTGTGCCTGGACCACCCCGACGCCGTCACCCGCGCCGCGGTGCTCGACGTCGCGCCCACCCGGCACGTGCTGCACCACGTCGACCTCGCGCTGGCACGCACCTACGAGCACTGGTTCTTCCTCAGCCAGGAGAACGACCTGCCCGAGCGGCTGATCGGCTCCGACCCCGGCGGCTACCTGCGCGCCAAGCTGGGCGCCTGGTCGGCGGTGCCCGACGCCTTCGACGAGGCGGCGGTGGCCGACTACGTCCGCTGCTTCTCCGACCCGGCCGTCGTCCACGCCAGCTGCGAGGACTACCGCGCGGCGGTCACCGTCGACCTCGCGCTCGACGACGCCGACGCGGCTGCCGGACGTCGCGTCGAGGTCCCGCTGCTGGTGCTGTGGGGCTCGCGGGGGTTCGTCGGTGCGGCGTACGACGTGGAGGCGGTGTGGCAGCAGTACGCCACCGACGTCACCGCCCGCGCCCTCGACTGCGGCCACTTCCTCCCCGAGGAGGCCCCCGACGAGACCGCGACCGCGATCGCGGCCTTCCTCGCCGACTGACCACCCACGCGACCGGGCACTTCTGCCGGCCGGGACCCGCACTCCTGCCCGGTCGGCGCCTCCCAGGTCAGCACAGCTGCCCGGTCGGCGTCAGGCGGCCTGCTCCACCAGCGCGTCGGTGAGCAGGGTGACGAGGGCCTCGAGCTGGACGTCGACCGAGGTGGCGACGTCCTCGCCGGCACCGTCGAGCGCGCGGGCGGCGAGGCCGGCCTTGCGGTCGATGACCTCGGCGATGCGGGTGTCGATCGTCTGCGTGGCGATGATGCGCCAGGCGGTGACCGGCTCCTCCTGGCCGATGCGGTGGACGCGGTCGATCGCCTGGGTCTGCTCGGCGTCGGTCCACGACAGCTCGGCCAGCACCAGGTTGGAGGCGACCTGGAGGTTGAGGCCCACGCCCGCGGCGGTCAGCGAGCACACGGCGATGCTGACGTCGGGGTCGTTGACGAAGGCGTCGATCTGCTCCTGGCGGTGCTTGGTGGTCTGGTCGCCGCGGATCGAGGAGTACCGCAGGCCGCGCTTGGTGAAGACCTCGGCGGCCTGGTCCATGACGTCGACGTGCTTGGCGAAGAAGACGACCTTGCCGACGCTGCGGGCCAGCTGGGCGGCGTAGTCGGCCGCCAGCCCGGCCTTGGCCTGGCCGATGCGGCGCAGCATCCCGAAGACGTTCTCGCCGCCCTCGCTGCTGCCGTCCTCGCGCTCCCACTGGGCGACGCGGCGGACCAGCTCGTGGTCGATGCCCTCGCCGGTGCGGCCCGAGGACCGCGTGGCCATGGCGCTCTCGTAGCGACCCACGAGCCGGCGGGCCAGCTCGCGCTCGGCCTCGCGGATCGAGCGGCCGGCCTCGTCGTCGAGCTCGACCGGCAGGTCGGCGACCCGGCGGGCGGGGATGTCAGCGGCGACGTCGACCTTGCGGCGGCGCACGATGCCCTGGTCGACCACGCTCTGCCGCGCGGCCGGGTAGAAGCCCGGGTCCTGCGGGGTCAGGCCGGTCTCCTCCAGCGACTCCATGAGGTCGCCGAGCGGGACCTTGTCGTTGATCCAGCCCAGGAACTCCCAGATCGCCTGGAAGTCCTCGATGTCGTTGATCAGCGGGGTGCCGGTGAGCGCCATCAGCAGCGGCCGACCGGCCCGGGCCCGGATCTTCTCCGACAGGTGGAGCACGTGCTGGGAGCGCTGCGACTGCTTGTTCTTGATGAAGTGCGCCTCGTCGACGACCATGCCGCGGAAGCCGAACTCGCCCAGCCAGCCGACGTGGCGGTCGAGCACCTCGTAGTTGACGACCACGATGTCGGCGAACCCGTCGACGTCGCGGCCGTCGCCGTGGATCACGGTGGCCGGTCGGGCGGGCGTCCACAGGCCGGCCTCGCGGGCCCAGTTGGTCTTGACGACGTTGGGCACCACGACGAGCAGCGGGAACGCGTCGGCGGCCTGCGCGGCGAGCAGCGCCTGCGCGGTCTTGCCCAGGCCGGGCTCGTCGGCGAGCAGGAAGGTGCGGTGGCCGCCGGCGGCGGAGGCGACGAGCTGGGCCTGGTGGGGCATCAGCTCGAGGCCGTCGGGTGCCTGGAAGGCCCCCGGGTCGGCCTCGAGGTCGGGCAGCGCCATGCAGGCGGACGCGCCGGCGCCGGCGTACTCGAAGGAGCGGAAGAGCGGGCCGAGCAGCTCCCAGCCGGCGAGCCGCCGGGCCTGGGTGCGGACCTGGCGGGCGTTGGTGAAGTCGGGGACGAGGAAGGGGTTCGCGAGCTGGCGGGAGACCACCGACTGCGGCACCACCTGCCGGTGCGTGGCGGGCAGGACGACGTCGTCGACCTGGGGCTCGGGCTCCTCGGGGGCCTCGAGGCCGGCCTCCTCGAGCATCTCGCGCATCAGCACCTTGGCCGACTCGCTGATCTCGGCGTTCTCGTCGAGCAGGGTGAACAGCGTGCTGTCGCGGGCGGCGGTGGTGGCCAGGATGGTGGCGATGCCGTCGAGCCGCTTGAGCTGCTCGCCGCGGCGCGACTCGTTGAGCTCGGTGTCGGCCTTGACGCGGGTGCGCTCCTCGCGGGCGAGGAGCGCGACGACCTGGAACTTGCTGCGGACCGACGGCATCACCGAGCCACGGCCGACGGCGTTCTCGACCTCGCGGACGGTGCGCGCGAGCACGGGGATGATGCCCTCGTTGTCGACCGCGCGCGTGCGACGTCGCTGCTGCGTGCCTCGGCGGGCGCCGTTCTGGCGCTGGCCTCCTCGAGCCACAGGTTCCTCCTGTCGGTGTGCCCGGGTACGCCACCTCGACGAGCCCGGTCCGGGGCTGCTGCGGAGCGGCCCCGGTGACGCACCGGGTCCGCGGTCGAGGACCAGGTGCGGCGGATCTGCGGCGGACGGCGGGCGTCCGCTTCCTGCTGGGTCGGTCCCCACGCTGCTGCTCGCGTGGCCTGGGCGACCTCCGGGTCGGGCCACGACGGGCCACCTCCGGGTGGGACCGCAGCCGTCGAGACGGCTGCTCTGCGCCTCATCGTACCCCCGGAACGTTGGATGGTGCGCCTAACGTCGGTCCGTGACTTCTTCCGACGCCCCCTCGTCCTCCGTCCCGCCCGTGCCCACCCCCGCACCGGACGGGTCGACCGCGCTGGTCGTGGGTGCCACCGGCATCTCCGGCGCCGCCCTGTCCGCCCGTCTCGTCGACGCCGGCTGCCACGTGCTCGGCCTGTCCCGCAGCGGCCGCGACCTGCCCGGCCTGGAGTCCGTGGAGACGGTGCGGGCCGACCTCACCGACGCCGAGGAGCTGCGCACCGCCCTGGCCGACCACCGGCCCACCCACGTCTTCCTCACCGCCTGGGCGCGGCAGGACACCGAGGACGAGAACATCCGCGTCAACGCCGGGATGGTGCGCGACGTGCTCGACGCCGTCCGCGCGGGCGGGTCGGTGCGCCACGTGGCACTGCTGACCGGCCTGAAGCACTACCTCGGCCCGTTCGAGGCCTACGGCCAGGGCGAGGTGCCGGACACGCCGTTCCACGAGGACGAGGAGCGGCTGCCCCACAAGAACTTCTACTACGCCCAGGAGGACGAGCTGTTCGCCGCGGCCGAGCGCGACGGCTTCACCTGGAGCGTCCACCGCGCGCACACGATCATCGGCGCCGCGCTGGGCAACGCGATGAACATGGGCCAGACCCTCGCCGCGTACGCCGCGATCTGCCGCGAGCTCGACCGGCCGTTCGTGTTCCCGGGCTCGGAGACGCAGTGGAACGGCGTCACCGACATGACCGACGCCGACCTGCTGGCCGAGCAGCTGCACTGGGCGGCGACGACCCCGGCGGCCGCCGACACCGCCTTCAACGTCGCGAACGGCGACGTCTTCCGCTGGCGCTGGCTGTGGCCGCGGCTGGCCGACCGGCTCGGCGTACGCCCCGAGGGGTACGCCGACGCGCCGCGCCCGCTCGAGGAGCAGATGGCCGACGCCGCACCGACCTGGCGCACCATCGCCGAGCGCGAGGGCCTGCGCGAGACCGACGTCGACCGCGTCGCCTCGTGGTGGCACACCGACGGCGACCTCGGCCGCGAGATGGAGTGCCTGACCGACCTGGCCCGCAGCCGCCGCGCCGGCTTCACCGGCCACCGCGTCACCCTCGACGCCTTCCTCGACCTCTTCGACCGGCTCGAGGCGGACGGGGTCGTGCCCGCGCCGCCGGTGGCAGGCTGACCCCATGGCCTCCTCGCTGATCATGTCGCGCCGCGACCTCGACTTCCTGCTGCACGACTGGCTCCGGGTCGAGCGGCTCGTCGAGCGGGAGCGGTACGCCGAGCACGACCGCGAGACCTTCGACGCCGTGCTCGACCTCGCCGAGCAGCTCGCGACCGAGCACTTCGCCCCGCTCAACCGCGAGGCCGACACGCACGAGCCGTACGTCGGCGAGGACGGCCGCGTCGTGCAGCCGGAGTCGGTGAAGGCGGCGCTGGCGGCCTACACCGCCTCGGGGCTGCCCACCAGCGTCTTCGACCACGAGCTCGGTGGCATGCAGCTGCCGTTCGTGGTCCACCAGGCGGCGTCGAGCTGGTTCCAGGCCGCCAGCATCGGCGCCTTCGCCTACCCCTTCCTCGCCGAGGGCAACGCCAACCTGCTCGCGACCTACGGCACCCCCGAGCAGGTCGCGACGTACGCCGTCCCGGTGGTCGAGGGGCGCTGGTACGGCACCATGGCGCTCTCCGAGCCGCAGGCCGGCTCCTCGCTCGGCGACATCACCACCCGGGCGGTGCGGCAGGACGACGGCAGCTACCGGCTGACCGGCACCAAGATGTGGATCTCCGGCGGCGACCACGAGCTGGCCGAGAACATCGTCCACCTGGTGCTGGCCCGCACGCCCGACGCGTCGCCCGGCACCAAGGGCATCTCGCTGTTCATCGTGCCCAAGCACCTCCCGGCCGAGGACGGCTCGGTCGGCGAGCGCAACGACGTCGCGCTGGTCGGGCTCAACCACAAGATGGGCTACCGCGCGACCACGAACACGCTGCTCAACTTCGGCGAGGGCCTGGCCACGCCGGGCGGTCGGGCGGGCGCAGTCGGCCACCTCGTCGGCGAGGAGGGCCGCGGCCTGACCTACATGTTCCACATGATGAACGAGGCGAGGGTCAGCGTCGGTGCGGGCGCGATGGCGCTCGGCTACACCGGCTACCTGCACTCCCTGGAGTACGCCCGGGTCCGCACGCAGGGCCGCCCGCTGGACCGCAAGGACCCCACGACGCCCCCGGTGCCGCTCGTCGAGCACGCCGACGTGCGCCGGATGCTGCTGGCGCAGAAGTCCTACGCCGAGGGCGCGCTCGCCCTCGTGCTGTTCTGCGCCCACCTCGTCGACGAGTCGCGCACCCACCCCGACGCCGAGACCGCCCACGAGGCCGAGCAGCTGCTCTCGCTGCTGACCCCGGTCGCCAAGTCGTGGCCCTCGCAGTGGTGCCTGGCCGCCAACGACCTCGCGATCCAGGTGCACGGCGGCTACGGCTACACCCGTGACTACGTCGTCGAGCAGCTCTACCGCGACAACCGGCTCAACCCGATCCACGAGGGCACCCACGGCATCCAGGCCCAGGACCTGCTGGGCCGCAAGGTCGTCGAGGGCGGCGGTCGGTCGCTGGGCGTGCTCGGCGCCCGCGTCACGGCCACCGTCGCGGCGGCCCGGGCCGCCGGCGGCGAGCCCGCGGCGTACGCCGACCGGCTGGACCGCACCTGGACCGAGCTGCTGCGCGTCACCGGCGTGCTGTGGGAGAAGGGCGACCCGGCGCTGGCGCTGGCCAACGCGACGCCCTACCTCGAGGCCTTCGGCCACGTGGTGGTGGCGTGGCTGTGGCTCGAGCAGCTGGTCGCGGTGGGCGACGGCGACGAGCCGTTCCACCACGGCAAGCGGGCCGCGGCGCGCTACTTCTACGCCTTCGAGCTCCCCACCACCGGGCCGAGGCTCGACCTGCTGGCCTCGCTCGACACCACGACGCTGGACCTCGACCCGACCGTGCTCTGACACGCCAGGATTACCGCGCGGTAACGACGGGTAGGAACCGGGTCTCACCGCGTCGACCCCCTGGAGCGTCATGCACCCGCACCGCCGTCCCCGTCGTCTCGCCGCAGCAGCGGTCGCCCTGGCCACCCCGGTCGCGCTCCTGGCCGGCACGGCACCCGCCGCGAGCGCCGCGACCGTGACGGCCCCGGTCGCCGCGGACGACGCGGCCTTCTACACGCCGCCCGCGAGCGTCGACGGCGCCCCCGGCACCGTGATCCGCAGCGAGCCGTCGGCGTTCTACCTCGACCCCGCCCGGACGCTGCGGGCCGACGCCGACGTGCAGCGGGTGATGTACGTCAGCACCGACCGCAACGGGGAGCGGATCGCCGTGACCGGCAGCGTGCTCACGCCGCGCCGCGCGTGGTCCGGTCCCGGCGAGCGCCCGGTCGTCGGCTTCGCCGTCGGCACCCAGGGGCTCGGCGACCAGTGCGCCCCCTCGCGCCAGCTCAACGCCGGTACGGAGTACGAGGGCGGCTTCGTCAAGGGCCTGCTGAGCCGCGGCTACGGCATCGCGATCACCGACTACGAGGGCCTGGGCACGCCCGGCACCCACACCTACGTCAGCCGCGAGGTGACCGGACGCGCCACCCTCGACGTGGTCCGCGCGGCCCAGGCGCTGCCGGCGGCGAACCTCCCCGACGCCGGCCGGGTCGCCCTCACCGGCTACTCCCAGGGCGGGGGCGCCACCGCCGCGGCCGCCGAGATCGCCGCGTCGTACGCCCCGGAGCTGCGGCTGGCGGGCGTCGTGGCCGGCGCCGTGCCCGGTGACCTGAAGGCGGTGGCCGACAACCTCGACGGCTCGCCCTACTTCGCCTTCCTGGGGTACGCCGTGGCCGGGCTGGCCGCCAGCTACGACATCGACACCGACCCCTACCTCAACCCCCGCGGCGAGCAGGTGCTCGAGGAGCTCGAGGGCCAGTGCACCGTGGAGTCGGTGGCCCGCTACCCCTTCACCCGGTCGGCGACCCTCACCGCGGACGGCCGGCCGCTCACCGCCTACCTCGACGAGCCGCCGTTCGACACTGTCGTGGCGGAGCAGAAGATCGGCGACGGCCGGAAGCCGTCGGTGCCGGCGCTGGTCACCCAGAGCGTCGCCGACGACGTCATCCCCTTCACCGTGGGTCGCGACGTCGCCCGGCGCTGGTGCGCCCAGGGTGCGACGGTCCGGTTCGCCCCCAACGCCGCCCCCACCCACGTCGGCGGCGCCGTCGCGTCGTACCCGGAGTCGCTGGCCTTCCTCGAGGCCCGCTTCGCCGGCAAGCCGGCCGTCAGCACCTGCGGCACCTTCTGAGGGCACCGAGGTCGACTACGGAGACCGTGGCACGTGCCACGGTCTCCATAGCGTCCTCCCAGCGCCGCCCGCGCCGTGGGTCGACTCACCCCTCGCACGCGCGATTGGTCGGGTTTGAGGCCCCTGGGGCACACTGGCCCGCATGAGCGACCAGTTCCCGCCGCCCGCCCAGCCGCCCCACGACGGGACGCCCGCCGCGGGCGCGACCCCGGGCGGCGCCGGCGGCACGACGCCCCCGCCCCCCACCGAGGGCTACGGCACGCCGGGCGGTGCGCCCCCGCCGCCCCCGCCGGAGAAGAAGTCGCGCAAGAAGCTGGTCATCGGCATCGTCGCCGCCGTGGTCGCCCTGGCGCTGGTCGCCGGCGCCGCTGTGGTGGCGGTCGTGGCGCTCACCGGGCCCGACGAGCACACCCTGACGATCACCGACACCGCCGGCGGCATGAAGCGTGACAGCGCCAAGGAGGCCGAGCTCAAGGAGCAGCTCACCGCCGCCGAGGAGCAGTTCAAGACGCAGGCCAAGCGGGTCAGCTACGTCCGCTCGGGCGTCTACGACCAGGACGACACCAAGCGCGGCCCCAAGGGCGCGCTGGTCTTCCTCGGCGCCAAGATCGACGGCCAGCAGGACCCCGCGAAGTTCGTCTCCTCCTTCCGCAAGCAGGCCGAGACCAACGGCTTCAAGACCGAGAAGGTGTCCGCGGGCGAGGGCGGTGGCCAGGCCGTGTGCGCCTACCAGGGCACCGGCCAGAAGATCGCCATCTGCGCCTGGGCGACCAACGACACGATGGGCGAGCTGGTCCCGACCGTGGCCGGCTACGACAGCAAGCAGCTCGCCTCGCTGCTCCTCGACGTGCGCGAGGACGTCGAGAAGCAGGACTGAGGACGCCCCGGGCGCGCTCGGGGAGTGCCATGCTCCTGCCGTGATGACACGGTGGGGCCGCACGGTCGACCCCGACGCGCCGCTCCCCGAGCACCCGCGCCCCCAGCGCGAGCGCGCGACCTGGCGCAGCCTCAACGGGGTCTGGGAGCACGCCTTCACCCACCAGCCCACCCCGCCCACGGCGTACGACGGCCCGATCGTGGTGCCGTTCTCCCCCGAGGCGCCGCTGTCCGGTGTCGGGCGGCAGCTCCGCCCCGACGAGTGGCTCTGGTACCGCCGTGCGCTCACCACGCCCGACGTCGAGCCCGGTGGCCGGGTGCTGCTCCACCTCGGCGCGGTGGACCAGCAGGCGAGCGTCCGTGTCGACGGCGTCGAGGTCGGCGAGCACACCGGGGGCTACCTGCCCTTCACCCTCGACGTCACCGACGCCCTCGGGTCGCCCGGCAGCGAGCACGAGCTGGTGGTGCGGGTCCGCGACCGCTCCGAGACCGCCCCCCACGCCCGCGGCAAGCAGCGGCTGGACCGCGGCGAGATCTGGTACACCGCCCAGTCGGGCATCTGGCAGACCGTCTGGCTGGAGTGGCTGCCCGCCGGCCACGTCGCCGACCTGGAGGTCACCCCGGTCCTGTCCCCCGACCTCGCCGAGGCGTCGCTGGAGGTGCGGCTCGACCTGGTCGGGGCCGGGCGCGCCACCGTGGTGGTGAGCACCGCCGAGGACGGCGAGGTGGCCCGCGCGTCGGTGGGGTCCGGCGCGACGGCCCGGCTGCCGCTGCGCGTCGTACGCCCGTGGTCGCCCGAGCACCCCCAGCTGTACGACGTGACGGTGACCCACGGCGAGGACCGCGTCACCTCCTACACCGCGCTGCGCACCCTCGGCACCGGCCGGGACGCCGACGGGCACGCGCGGCTGCTGCTGAACGGTCGGACCTACCCCCACGTGGGCGTGCTCGACCAGGGCTACTGGCCCGACGGGCTGCTGACCGCGCCGAGCGACGCGGCGATGGTGCACGACATCGCCACCATGAAGGACCTCGGGTTCACGGTGCTGCGCAAGCACGCCAAGGTCGAGCCGCTGCGGTGGTACGCCCACTGCGACCGGCTCGGGATGCTGGTGTGGCAGGACGTCGTCAACGGGGGCGGCCGCTACCGCGCCCTCACCACCACGCGGCCGGCCCGCCTGCCGCTGCCGATCCCCGACCGGCTGCACGGGCTGTTCGGCCGCCAGGACGCCGACGGCCGGGCCGAGCTGACCCGCGAGCTGCACGAGACCGTCGCGCTGCTCGGCGCCAGCCCGTCGGTGGTCGTCTGGACGCTGTTCAACGAGGGCTGGGGCCAGTTCGACGCCAACGCCCACGCCCGCGCCGTACGCCGCCAGGACCCCACCCGACCGGTCAACCACGTCAGCGGCTGGGTCGACCAGGGCGGCGGCGACGTGCGCAGCTTCCACGCCTACCTCCGGCCCTTCACCCTGCCCCGGCTGCACCGGCCCCGGTGGTGGCGCCGCGTCGTCGCGCTCACCGAGTACGGCGGCCACAGCCTGCGCGTGCCCGGGCACGACTGGAGCGACCGCGAGTTCGGCTACCGCCACCACGACGACGCGGCCGCCCTCACCGCGGCCTTCGAGCAGCTGCACGAGGGCCTGGTGGAGGCTGCCCGGGACGGGCTGGCCGCCACCGTCTGGACCCAGCTCAGCGACGTCGAGGACGAGCTCAACGGGCTGCTGACCTACGACCGCGAGGTGCTCAAGCCCGACGCCGACGCGGTGCGGGCCGTGACCGCCCGGCTGCGGGCCGCCATGACCGGCTCCGGGGGCCGCTAGCGCCCGGCGTCCACCCACTGCCGGCCGACCAGCCGCGGTTCGGCCGTCCCGCCCGTCAGCTCGGCGACCGTCTCCTCCACCACGTGGCGCGCCGCCGGCGGCACCGAGAGCCGGAGCTGGGCCTCGCCGGTGTACTCCACGCCGAGGACCTTGGCGCCGCGCGAGCGCAGCGCGTGCTCGAGCCGGCCGACCTCGGCGATGTCGACGCTCACCTCGCACAGGTCGTGGAGCACCCGCTCGAGGGTCCCGACCTCGTCGAGCGCGGCGCGGGCGGCGTCGGCGTACGCCCGGGTCAGGCCGCCGGTGCCGAGCAGCACGCCGCCGAACCAACGGCTCACCACCACGACGACGTCGCTCAGCCCCCGACCGCGCAGCTGCGCCAGGATCGGCGGGCCGGCGGTGCCGGCGGGCTCACCGTCGTCGCTGGCCTGCTCCAGGGTGCGCTCGGGGCCCACGACGAAGGCCGAGCAGTGGTGGCGGGCGTCCCAGTGCTGCCGGCGCAGCGTCTCCACGACCGCCCGGGCCTCCTGCTCGTCGGTGACGCGGGCGACGGTCCCCCGGAAGCGGGAGCGCTCCACCTCGGTCTCGGCCCAGCCGTCGCGCGCGACGGTGAGGTAGGCGGTGCTGGTCACGGCGCCGATCATCGCAGCATCGACCGCCTGCGACGATGGCGTCCATGCGCGTGGTCTCCCTGCTGCCGTCGACGACCGAGATCCTGTTCGCGATCGGGGCCGGCGACGACGTCGTCGGCGTCACCTTCGAGTGCGACCACCCGCCCGAGGCCCGCTCCCGCACCATCGTGTCGACCAGCGCGCTCCCCGAGGGCCTCGACCCGGCGGGCATCGACGCCTTCGTGGCGCAGGCGATGGGGGCCGGGGAGGACCTCTACCACCTCGACGCCGGCGCGCTGGCCGGGCTGGACGCGGACCTGGTGGTCACCCAGGACCTGTGCGCGGTCTGCGCCGTCGACGTCTCGGTGGTCGACGACGCGCTGGCCCACCTCGGCTGCACCGCCGAGGTGCTCACCATCGACCCCCACACGCTCGACGAGGTGCTCGACTCGGTCCTGGTCCTCGGCCGCGCCACCGGACGGGAGCCGGCCGCCGCGGAGCTGGTGGCGGGGCTGCGGTCCCGGCTGTTCCTGGTCGCCGCCCGGTCCTCGCTGCGCGGGTCGCGCCGGCCCCGGGTCGCGGTGCTGGAGTGGACCGACCCCGCCTTCTCCCCCGGCCACTGGGTGCCCGAGATGGTGGAGCTGGCCGGCGGCGAGTCCGTGCTCGGCCGCGCCGGCGAGAAGTCGGTGCGCCTGGGCTGGGACGCCGTCCGCGACGCGGCGCCCGACGTCGTGGTCTGCGCCCCGTGCGGCTTCGAGCTGCCGCGGTCGGTGGAGCTGGCCGAGCAGCTGCTGGCCCGCGACGTGCTGCCTGCGGGCGTGCCGGTGTGGGCGGTGGACGCCAACGCGTCGTACGCCCGTCCGGGGCCGCGGCTGGTGGACGGTGTCGAGCAGCTCGAGCAGATCCTCACCGGGCGTACGCCGGACCCGGCCGCAGCCCGCCGCGTCCGCTAGTGGCCGCTGGACGGCCGCGGGCACCCCGTCAGGGCGGGAAGCCGGCAGACGACGGGGTGACCTTGGGAGTGTCACCCCGCCGTCCTCGACTGACGACGGACGTGGAGGGGCCTGCTGCGCAGGCCGTCCGCCTCCGGCCGCACGCGCGGCGGCCGGTGTGGGTGCACCGCCGCTCGCGCGTGGGACCAGCCTACGTTCCCCCCGCACGAAGCGCGAGGGACACGGCCATTTCCGGCCCCCTCGCCGCGGGGGTCAGTCGGCGGTGACGAAGCCCAGCAGGTCCTGGCGCGTGAGCACGCCGATCGGCCGGCCGTCCTCCTGCACGAGCACCGCGTCGGCGTCGCGCAGGGCGGCGACCGCCTCGGGCACGCCCGCCCCGGCGCCCATGGTCGGCAGCGGGTCGTCCATGTGGTCCTCGACCTGGTCGGCAAGACGGGCCTTGCCGCCGTACAGCGCGTCCAGCAGACGGCGCTCGGACACCGAGCCGGCCACCTCGGCCGCCATCACGGGAGGCTCGGCGCGGACGACGGGCATCTGCGAGACGCCGTACTCCTGCAGGATCGCGACCGCCTCGGCGATGGTCTCGGTCGGGTGGGTGTGCACCAGGTCGGGGATGTCGCCCTTCTTGGCGCGCAGCACCTCCCCGACGCTCTGGCCGCTGTGCGGGTCGGTCAGGAAGCCGTAGCGGGCCAGCCACTCGTCGTTGAACACCTTGGTGAGGTAGCCACGGCCGCTGTCGGGCAGCAGCACCACGATCACGGCGTCCGGGTCGTCGAGCTCCTGGGCCAGCTGGACCGCCGCGAAGGCGGCCATGCCGGCGGAGCCACCGACGAGCATGCCCTCCTCGCGGGCGAGCCGGCGGGTGAAGTGGAAGGAGTCACCGTCGGAGACCTCGATGACGCGGTCGGCGACGCCGCGGTCGTAGGTGTCGGGCCAGAAGTCCTCACCGACGCCCTCGACGAGGTAGGGGCGGCCGGTGCCGCCGGAGTAGACCGAGCCGTGCGGGTCGGCGCCGACCACCTGGATGTCGGGGTTCTGCTCCTTGAGGTAGCGACCGACGCCACTGATGGTGCCGCCGGTGCCCATGCCGGTCACGAAGTGGGTGATCCGGCCCTCGGTCTGCTCCCAGATCTCGGGGCCGGTCTGCTCGTAGTGCGACAGCGGGTTGTTGGGGTTGGCGTACTGGTTGGGCTTCCAGGCGCCGTCGATCTCGCGGGTCAGCCGGTCCGAGACGCTGTAGTAGCTGTCGGGGTGCTCCGGGGCGACCGCGGTCGGGCAGACGACCACCTCCGCGCCGTAGGCCTTGAGGACGTTGCGCTTGTCCTCGCTGACCTTGTCGGGGCAGACGAAGACGCAGGAGTAGCCGCGCTGCTGGGCCACCAGGGCCAGCCCGACGCCGGTGTTGCCCGAGGTCGGCTCGACGATGGTGCCGCCGGGCTTCAGCTCGCCGCTGGCCTCGGCCGCGTCGATCATCTTGACCGCGATCCGGTCCTTCACCGAGCCACCCGGGTTGAGGTACTCGATCTTGGCGAGCACGAGCGACGAGGTGGTGCCGGCCGTGCGGTTGAGCCGGACCAGCGGGGTGTTGCCGATCAGCTCGAGGAGGGAGTTGGCGTACTTCATGGGCCCAACCTATGCCGCGACCGGCACTCACTAGGATCGCGGCGTGGCACGAGCAGCAGCGGTACGCCGGATCGCGGCGGCGGCCGTCTACGGGGGCGGTGGCCTGACCGCGCTCGGGGCCTCCCTGTACGGCGTGCTGCGGGCCGAGGCGAAGTTCGCCCGGCACACCATCGGCGAGGCCGACGGCCGCGTCCGGGACGCCACCGGGTGGTACGGCCGCGGTCGCCCCGGTCCCGCCCTGCGGCTGGCGCTGCTCGGCGACTCCAGCGCCGCCGGCTACGGCGTGCGCACCGTGGAGGAGACGCCCGGCGCCTGGCTGGGCTCCGGCGTCGCCGAGCGGGCCGACCGCCGGGTCCACCTCCGCGAGTACGCCAAGGTCGGCGCCCAGAGCAGCGGCCTGGACAACCAGGTCACCGCCGCGCTGAGCGCCTCCCCCGACGTCGCCATCATCTACATCGGCGCCAACGACGTGACCCACGCGGTGCTGCCGTCCGCGTCGGTGCGCCACCTCTCGGCGGCCGTGCGCCGCCTCACCGAGGCCGGCACGGCGGTGGTGGTGGGCACCTGTCCCGACCTCGGCACCATCCAGCCGCTGCCGCCGCCGCTGCGCCAGGTCGCGCGGATCTGGTCGCGGCAGCTGGCGGCCGCCCAGACCATCGCCGTCGTCGAGGCCGGCGGCCGCACGGTCTCGCTGGCCTCGATCCTGGGCGAGGAGTTCGCCGCCGCCCCGGCCCTGCTCTTCGGTCCCGACCGGTTCCACCCCTCCGCCCGCGGCTACGAGTCGATGGCGCGCGTGATGGTGCCCTCGGTGCTCGCGGCCCTGGGCCTCGGCGAGACCGAGGAGGACGCGCCCCGCGCCGGACGCGGCGAGGCCGTGCTGCCCATCGGGTACGCCGCCGCCAAGGCCAGCGAGAGCCCCGGCACCGAGATCGACGGCACCGAGGTCGGCGGCGCCACCCGTGGCGTCGGCGGCCGCTGGGTGACGCTGATGCGCCGGCGGCTGCTCCCGACCGGCACCGCCCAGACCCCCGACGGCGCCGAGGGCGCGCCGGAGGACGCAGGAGCCCCGGCCGAGGACTCGGCCGGGGCTCCCGGGTGACGCTCCCCCTCGCGGGGATCGGGTCAGGTCAGTCGTTGCCGCGCAGGATCGCGAGCAGGCGCAGCAGCTCGATGTAGATCCAGATGATCGTCACGGTCAGGCCGAAGGCCGCCCGCCACGACTCGCGCTCGGGCAGGCCCGCCTCGATGCCGCGCTCGACGAAGTCGAAGTCGAGGATCAGCAGCAGGACGCCGAGGCCCAGCGCGATGACGCTGGAGATCAGGCCCATCGTGCCGAAGCCGTTGAAGCCGAAGTCGGCGCCGAAGAACCGCAGCACGAAGTTGAGCAGGCTGACGGCGACGAAGCCGATCAGCGCGCCCATGACCCACATCCGGAACTTGGGGGTCACCTTGATGTCGAAGAACTTGTACGCCGCGAGCGTGCCGGCGACCGCCGCCATGGTGCCGAGCACCGCACCGATGACGAGGCCGTCGCCGAACATCGCCTCGAGCGACTTGGAGAACGCGCCGACGAAGATGCCCTCGACGGCGGCGTACGCCAGCACCAGCGCGGGGCTGATGACCTTCTTGAAGGAGTTGACCATCGCCAGCCCGAAGCCGGCCAGCGCGCCGAACATCGACAGCGCGTAGAGCGTGCTGATCGCCGCGGGGTCCTCGGACAGGTTCGGGGTCAGGAACCACGTGGCAGCGGCGAGGAGGACCACGACGCCGAGCGTCAGGCCGGTCTTCTGCACGACCGAGTCGATGGTCATCCGGCCCTGGTCGACCTGCGGG
Organism: Marmoricola sp. Leaf446; assembly: GCF_001424755.1. GTDB lineage: Bacteria > Actinomycetota > Actinomycetes > Propionibacteriales > Nocardioidaceae > Marmoricola. Next base: position 498,288 of record NZ_LMRF01000001.1, on the reverse strand, counting down.
GCCTGGCCGTAGCCGCCCCCGTAGCCGCCCTGGTCGTAGCCGCCCTGACCCTGGGCGTAGCCGGTGGTGGCACCGGTGCTCCAGGTCGCTGGGCTGTTCGTGGTGGCGTTCCCGCGGCCGTTGAAGCCCTCGGAACGTCGGAAGATCGGGTTGCTGCTCTGCAAGGCGTCCTCCTAGGGAGCCGTGCGAACCCCCTACTCTGGTGTTCGCGTGAAGCCCGGATCCTACCGGTGCGTCGCTCTCACAACGTCCCGCCCGGGGCCGGTGTTCCCGGGATCCACCCGGGTGAGGCGGACGTCCGGGTGACCAGCACGGGCCGGTGCCCCGGGTGGGGCTCGAACCCACACTGCGCGGTGTTTAAGACCGCTTCCTCTGCCGATTGGGATACCGGGGCGCGGGGCCGATCATAGGGAGGCGAGCTCGGCGGCCCGGCCGAGCACCGCGTCGGTCATCGGCTCGGTGAGCCGGCCGGTGAAGGTGTTCTGCTGCGAGGGGTGGAAGCAGCCGAGCAGGGTGAGGCCGTCGAGGTCGACCTCGACGGCGTGGCCGAAGCGCGGCCGCGGCCGCGGCACGACGACGCCGGCGCCCTCCAGCGAGCGCAGCGCGGCGTCCCAGCCGAACCCGCCCAGGCACACCACCACCCGCAGCGTGGGCAGAAGCAGCCGGACCTCACGCTCCACCCAGGGCGCGCAGGTGTCGCGCTCGACGGGAGTGGGCTGGTTGGCCGGCGGGGCGCAGCGCACGGCGGCGACGACCCGGGTGCCGACCAGCGTCAGTCCGTCGTCGGCGTGCCGCGAGGTGGGCTGGGAGGCCAGGCCGACGCGGTGCATCGAGGCGAACAACCAGTCGCCGGAGCGGTCGCCGGTGAAGACCCGTCCGGTGCGGTTGGCGCCGTGGGCGGCGGGGGCGAGCCCCACCACGAGCACGCGGGCGGCCGGGTCGCCGAAGCCGGGCACCGGGCGGCCCCAGTACTCCTCCTCGGCGTACGACGCCCGCCGCTCGCGCGCGACCTGCTCGCGCCACGCCACCAGGCGGGGACAGGCGCGGCAGACCGAGACGCGGGCGTCGACCTGCCCGAGCGTCGCCCGGGCCGCCAGGCGCGAGACTCCGGCCGCCGACCGGGCGGAGGGCGGCGGCGCGGCGCCGGCACCCACGGGGTCGGCCGGGTGGCCCGACCCCGGGACGATCACCGCAGGACCACCGCGGCTGTCACTCGGTGCCGCGCGAGGCCCGGCCGAAGGGTCGGTCGGCGGGGTTGCCGTGACCGGCGGCGGCGACGCGGATGTCGCGCTGGGTGGTCAGGTCGCGCTCGCGGCGGTGGTCGCGCTTGAGGCTGACGCGGTCGTCGCGCAGCGGCTGCTGGAGCCGCTCCTCGGCGGCCAGCCCGTGCTGCAGCTGACGACCGCGCTCGAGCTCGGCGTCGAGCTCGGCCCCGAGCACCAGCGCGGCGTTGGTGACCCACAGCCACAGCAGCACGACGACGACACCGGCCATCGCCCCGACCGTGCGGTCGTAGGTGCCGTAGGTCGCCACGAAGAACGCCAGCCCGACCGAGGCCGCCACCCACACCAGGATCGCGACGAACGAGCCGGGGGTCAGCAGCTTGATCCGGCCGAACTTCACGTTGGGGGTGGCGTGCAGCAGCAGCGTCACCAGGGCGACGACGACGAGGGCCAGCAGCGGCCACTGCGCCACCGACCAGACCCCGACCACGTCGGCGGACAGGCCGAGGGCGTCACCGAGCGCCTGGGCGACCGGACCGGTCACGACCATCAGCGTCAGGGCCAGCGCGGCCAGGGCCACGACGGCGACGGTCAGCACCACCTGGGCGGGCCGCAGCCGCCAGGAGGGGCGCCCCTCCGGCACCTCGTGCACGGTGTTGGTGACGCGGGCGAAGGCGCGGACGTAGCCGTTGGCCGCCCAGGCCAGGAGCAGGGCGGCGACGCCGACGAGGACCACCGAGCCGAGGAACGAGAGCCGGCCGAGCTCGGTGAGCCGGCCGGTGACCAGCTCGACGGTGGCGCCCGACAGCAGCCGGGAGAGCACGTCGTCGACGAGCGTGACGGCGTTGCCGGTCTGGCCGGTGAGGCCGACCAGCCCCAGCAGCAGCGCGAGGCCGGGCACGACGGCCAGCAGCGTCCACAGCGTCAGGGCGCCGGCGAGGTCGCTGCCGCGGTCCTCGCGGAACTCGCCCAGGGTGCGGCGCAGCACGAACCAGGGCGAGCGACGGCTCGCCGGCTCCGGTGCCGGGTCGGTGGTGGTGGGGTCCTGCGCCTGCAGCCGCGAGCTGCCGGCGTCGGGGCGGGTGGGGGTGGTGGTGGACACGGGGTTATCCCTTTCCGTGGGGCGACCCGCCCGAGGGGAGGCCTGAGGGGGTGGGGTCGAGCTGGGACCAGGCGATGCCGTCGAGGATGTCGTGCTCGCTGACGAGCAGGGAGGCGACGGGGGTGCGCCGGAGCACGGCGGTGAGGATCAGGCCCCCGGCGGCGATGACGTCGGCGCGCCCGGGGTGCATGTAGCCCAGCGCCCGGCGCTGCTCGACGTCGAGGCTGAGCAGGTGGCTGACCGCGCCCTGCACGGCGTCGGCGCGCAGCACGCTGTGGTGGATCACCGCGCGGTCGTAGGAGGCCAGGCCGAGCACCGCGGCCGCCAGCGTCGTGACCGTGCCGGCCACCCCGATCACCGCACCCGCCTGCGCCGGGTCGACCTCGCAGCCGTCGAGGGCGGTGTCGATGGCCGCGACCGCGGCCTCGACCTCGTCACGGGTCGGCGGGTCGCTGGGCAGGCAGCGCTCGGTCAGGCGCACCGAGCCGATGTCGAGGGAGTGCTGGGCGCTCACCCCGCCCGCGGGGTCGCCGAGCACCAGCTCGGTCGAGCCGCCCCCGATGTCGAGGACCAGCAGCGGGCCGGGCAGCGGCGGCAGGTCGCGCACGGCGCCGGCGAAGGTCGCGCGCGCCTCGGCCTCGCCGTCGAGCACCTCGGGGGTGGTGCCGGTCCGGGCCCGGACGCCGTCGAGGAAGTCCTGGGCGTTCTCGGCGTCGCGGGCAGCCGAGGTGGCGCAGAACCGGACCGAGGACACGTCGTGGGGCTCGACCAGGCCCATCAGCTCCTCGACCCCGTCGAAGACACGCTGCAGCGAGGCCTCGGAGATCCGACCGGTGCGGTCGACGCCCTGGCCGAGCCGCACGATGCGCATCTCGCGCACCAGCTCCTGGGAGGTCCCCCGCTCGGGATCGAGGTCGGTGACGAGCACCCGCAGGCTGTTGGTGCCGCAGTCGAACGCGGCGACCCGCGTCACGAGCCGTCCCCGTCGGCCGGGTCCGTCGAGACCACGCACGGCCCCTTCTCCCACCAGGCACCCAGGCGGTCGAGCACCTCGTCGCCGAGCGGGTTGGTGCCGCGGCCCTGGGCCAGCGCCTGGCCGGCGAGGACGTGCAGGCACTTCACGCGGTCGGGCATGCCGCCCGCGGAGACGCCGGCGATCTCGGGCACCTCGCCGATCTCGGCACGGGCGGCGAGGTAGGCGTCGTGCGCCGCGGCGTACGACGAGGCGAGGTCGGCGTCCTCGGCCAGCCGCTCGTTCATCTCGCGCATCAGGCCGGACGCCTCGAGGGTGCCGATCATCGACGCCGCCCGCGGGCAGGTGAGGTAGAAGGTGGTCGGGAACGGCGTGCCGTCGTCGAGCCGGGGCTCGGTGGCCACCACGTCGGGGTTGCCGCACGGGCAGCGGTGGCCGACCGCGTGGATGGAGCGCGGGGGACGGCCGAGCTGCTCGGTCACCACCGCGACGTCGTCGGGGTCGATCACGAGTCGGGCTCCGCCGGCGGCTCGGGGGTGTCGATCTCGCTCGGCGGCGTCGGCACCTTCTCGGGGTGGTCGGCGGTCTCCACCGAGCCCCACACCTTGTCCCACCAGGCTTCGGTGACCTCCTCCTCCACGGAGTCGGGGTCGGTGAGCTCGTCGGTGCGCTCGAGCGGCTTCCCGTCGCGGTCGATCACCTGGTAGCTGGTCTCGCCGGGCATCACCCAGCCGAACCGCTCCCGGGCCTGGGCCTCGACGTAGGCGTCGTCCTGCCACCGGCGCTTCTCGCGCTCCAGGCCCGCGATCTCGCGCTCGGAGCCGGCGATCTGCGCGCGCAGCTCGGCGATGTGGCTGCGCTGGTCGAGGAAGGCCCGCATCGAGGAGGCGTAGGAGACCACCAGCACCGCGACGACGAGCACGAGGACGGCCATCCGCTGGGTGAACCGCGGCCGCGGGGCGCGCGGGTCCTGCCGCTCGCGGGTGCCGCCGCTCGCGCGGGGCCGCAGGTTGCCCGGCAGGTGCCGCGGGGTCGAGACCGGACGCCCCGGGCGGGACGTACGGCGCGACCCGCGCTGCGGGTGTCGGGTGGCCACTCGTGGTCCTCCGGGTCAGCCGCGGAAGCGGGGGAAGGCGCCGCGGCCGGCGTAGCGCGCGGCGTCGTCGAGCTCCTCCTCGATGCGCAGCAGCTGGTTGTACTTCGCGACGCGCTCGGACCGCGCCGGGGCGCCGGTCTTGATCTGGCCGCAGTTGGTGGCCACGGCGAGGTCGGCGATGGTGGTGTCCTCGGTCTCGCCGGAGCGGTGGCTCATCATGCAGCGGAAGCCGTTGCGGTGGGCCAGGTCGACGGAGTCGAGGGTCTCGGTCAGCGAGCCGATCTGGTTGACCTTGACCAGCAGCGCGTTGGCCGAGCGGGCGTCGATGCCGCGCTGCAGCCGCTCGACGTTGGTGACGAAGAGGTCGTCGCCGACGATCTGGATCTTCTCCCCCAGCCGCTCGGTGATGGCGGCCCAGCCGTCCCAGTCCTCCTCGTCGAGGGGGTCCTCGATGGAGACGATCGGGTAGGCCGAGACCAGGTCGGCGTAGTAGTCGACCATGTCGGCGCTGGACTTCTTCTTGCCCTCGAAGGCGTACTTCTTCTTCTCGTGGAACTCGCTCGCGGCCACGTCGAGGGCCAGGACGACGTCGTCGCCGAGCTTGAGACCGGTGGCGGAGACCGCCTCGGCGATGAGGTCGAGCGCCGCGCGGTTGCTGCTCAGCTCGGGGGCGAACCCGCCCTCGTCACCGACGCCGGTGGCCAGGCCCTGCTTCTTCAGCACCGACTTCAGCGCCTGGTAGACCTCGGCGCCCTGCTGCAGCGCCTCGCGGAAGGTGGCCGCGCCGATCGGGGCGACCATGAACTCCTGCACGTCCACGTTGGTGTCGGCGTGGGCGCCGCCGTTGAGGATGTTCATCATCGGCACCGGCAGCAGGTGGGCGTTGGGGCCGCCGACGTAGCGGAACAGCGGCAGGCCCGAGCTGAGCGCGGCCGCGCGGGCCACGGCCAGCGAGACGCCCAGGATGGCGTTGGCGCCGAGGTTGGCCTTGTTGGGCGTGCCGTCGAGGTCGAGCATCGCCTGGTCGACCAGGCGCTGGTCGGTGGCGTCGAGGCCGATGATCTCGGGCTCGATCTGGTCCTGCACGGCGGCGACGGCCTTCTCGGTGCCCTTGCCGCCGTAGCGGGAGCCGCCGTCGCGCAGCTCGACGGCCTCGAAGGCACCGGTGGAGGCACCGGAGGGGACCGCGGCGCGACCCACGGAGTCGTCGTCGAGCAGCACCTCGACCTCGACCGTCGGGTTGCCCCGGGAGTCGAGGATCTCGCGGGCGATGACGGTGTCGATGGAAGCCAAGGGAGGTGCTCCTCGTGAGTCGGGCAGCGGCGCTCCCACCCTAACGGCGCAGGTGCCCCTATCCGGGGAGCGCCGCGACCGCGAGGACGACCGGCTCGTCGGAGTCCGGGTCGCCCAGCGTGGTGCAGCGAGCGGTGCCGTCCAGGCGGCAGCTGACGGTGGAGCGCGACCCGTCGGAGGCGCCGGCGCGGCCGACCACGGTCGTCGGCGTCGGCCAGGTCTCCGGCACGAACCGGTCGGGCAGGTCGAGCACCGTGACCTCGCCGCCGTCGGGCCCGGTCACGCGCGGGGTGCCGTCGGCGGCCGAGGACACGGCGTACTCCCCCGGGCCGGCGGCCCGCACGCGAGCCCGGAGCGGGGCGGGCGCGGCGCCTCGCACCAGCCGGCCCGAGGCCAGGTCGTAGGCACGGCGGCGGCTGTCGCCCCGGAGGTCCACCAGCAGGCGGCGACCGTCTCGAGAGAGCCCGACCCGCTCGACCCCCGGCAGCGACGTGCCCTCGGCGCGGCGCAGGTCGACCGACCACAGCTCCCCCTGCGAGAGCACGTAGGCCCCGTCGGGGGTGGCCACCAGCCCCTCCACGGAGACCGGCGCGAGGTCGAGGGTGCGGCTGCCGACGTGGAGCGTGCTGCCCTGGGCCCAGACCAGGCCGTCGTCGGTGAACCCGGTCGCCCCACCGAGCGGGACGGTGGCGGGCGGCTGCACCGTGGGGCTGGGCGTGGTGGTCACGGTGCGGGTCGGGCGCGGCGCCAGCTCGTCGTCCTGACCGCGCGCGCAGCCGGCGACGCCCAGGCCCAGTGCGAGGGCCAGCGCGAGGGCGAGCGGCGCGGCACCGGCCCGGCCGGTCACGGCCGTCGCCGTCGCACGGCGTCGCGCAGCGCCTGCTCGGGATCCACGCCCTGCGACCGCGCCCGCTCGACGCAGCCGAGGAGCTCCTCGCCGACCGCGGTCGCCGGGTCGGGCTGCTCGACCGGGGCCGGCGCCGCGATGCCGGCGCGCTCGTGGCGCTCGAGCACCTTGGCGGCGAGGGCGAGGGCCGGCAGCGCCGCGGGGATGCCCTCCCACAGGTCGTCGCGCTGCTTCTCGGTGGCCTTGGCAGCCTCCCAGGCGTCGTTGATCCGCACCGGGTCGGTCTCGACGAGGTCGCCGAAGACGTGCGGGTTGCGGTGGCGCAGCTTGGTGGCGAGGCCGGCGGCGACGTCGTCGAGGTCGAAGCGACCCTCCTGCTCGGCGATGGCGGCGTGGAAGAGCACCTGGAGCAGCAGGTCGCCGAGCTCCTCGCGCAGGTGGTCGTCCCGGTCGGGCCCGTCAGACTCGATCGCCTCGAGGGTCTCGTAGGTCTCCTCGAGCAGGTGCCGCGCCAGCGTCCGGTGGGTCTGCGCCGCCTTCCAGCCGCACTCCCCCCGCAGCCGCCGCATCATCGCGACGACCTCGAGCAGGGCCGACGGGTCCATCGTCCCCGCGCGGCTCAGCCGCACTTCTGGGAGTCGGGCAGGCCGGCGACGTAGGTCGGGTCGACCTGCTCGGCCGCACCCTGCTTGGCGAAGTCGGAGGCGGCCGTCGAGACCGAGCCGCTGCCGCCGCCCGGCCTGCCGTCGGCGTCGGGGCTGTAGCGGGGGTCGGTGTCGATCTGCGCCCCCTCGGCCCACTGCTCGCGCCGCTCCTGCCCGGCGTTGACGAGCTGCTCGAGGTTGTCGGGGCTGGGCTGCTGGCCGACCGCCTCGGCGCCGGCCTGGACGACGGCGGCCCGGCTCGCGGCGTACCGCTCGAGGGTCGCGCCCAGCACCTCGCCCGCGCGGCCGCGCAGGCCCTGCACCTGGCTCTGCAGCTGGTCGTCGATGTAGGTCACCAGCGCCTGGGGCGCGGTGATGCCCTCGTCCTTGGCGAACGCCTCGTCGATCTCGATGTCCATGAGCAGCGAGAGCATCTGCTGCTTCACCGACGCCAGCGCGACCGGCTGCGCCTGGCCCTGCTGGCCCGCCTGCTCGATCGCGCTGCACTGGGCGTCGGCGAGCTCGTCCACGCTCGCCGAGGTGATCCGGGTGCCGTCCACCACGGCGGCAGTGCCCGGGGTGAGGCCGCTGCACCCGGTCAGCAGCACGCCGCCCGCGCCGATCAGGGCGATGCCGCGCGTCCACCGGGCCCGTCGGCTCCCTGGCAGTGCAGTCACGATCCGGTCCTCTCGCTCGCGCCGGCCCCGACCGGGGCCTTGGCCTGGTCCGGGGCGATCACCCCGTCGATCACCTGCCGCGCCCAGTCGAGCAGCTCCTCGTCCCGCGGGGCGGGCGCACCGAAGCCAGGCGGCTGGGGCCGCGGCACGAGCATGGTAGCCACGGGAGCCTTGTAGAGGCTCTTGGGGTGCAGCCGGTTCAGGCGTACGACGCGCGACTCGGGCAGCTCGACGGGGTGGAACCGGACGTACTTGCCCTGCACCGTCACCTCGCTGACGCCGGCCTCGCGACAGCGGGCACGGAAGCTGGCCACGCCGAGCAGCCGGACCACCTCGGCCGGCGGCTCGCCGTAGCGGTCGACCAGCTCCTCGCGCAGCGTGGCGACGTCCTCGTCGGAGCGCACCTCGGCCAGCCGCTTGTACATCTCCAGGCGCAGCCGCTCGCTGGGCACGTAGTCGTGCGGCAGGTGCGCCTCGACCGGCAGCTCGATCTTGACCTCGACGGCCTGCTCCGGCGCCGAGCCGTCCTGGCGGAACTCCGCGACCGCCTCGCCGACCAGCCGGACGTAGAGGTCGAAGCCGACGTCGGCGATGTGGCCTGACTGCTCGCCGCCGAGCAGGTTGCCGGCGCCGCGGATCTCGAGGTCCTTCATCGCGATCGCCATGCCGCCGCCGAGGTCGGAGTGCTGGGCCAGGGTGGCCAGCCGCTCGTGGGCGGTCTCGGTGAGCGGCTTGTCGCGGGGGTAGAGGAAGTAGGCGTAGGCGCGCTCCCGCGACCGGCCCACCCGGCCGCGCAGCTGGTGCAGCTGGGACAGGCCGAGGGTGTCGGCCCGCTCGATGATCATCGTGTTGGCGTTGGAGACGTCGAGACCCGACTCGACGATGGTGGTGCACACCAGCACGTCGAAGCGCTTCTCCCAGAAGTCGAGCATGACCTGCTCGAGCTGGTGCTCCCCCATCTGGCCGTGGGCGGTGGCCACCCGCGCCTCGGGCACCAGCTCGGCGATCTTGGCCGCGGCCTTCTCGATCGAGCTGACCCGGTTGTGGATGAAGAACACCTGGCCGTCGCGCAGCAGCTCGCGGCGTACGGCGGCGGCGACCTGGCGGTCCTCGTAGCCGCCCACGTAGGTCAGCACCGGGTGCCGCTCCTCGGGCGGCGTCGCGATCGTCGACATCTCGCGGATGCCCGTGATCGCCATCTCCAGGGTGCGCGGGATCGGGGTCGCGGACATCGACAGCACGTCGACGCTGGTGCGCAGCCGCTTCATCTGCTCCTTGTGCTCGACGCCGAAACGCTGCTCCTCGTCGACCACGATGAGGCCGAGGTCCTTCATCGTGATGTCGGGGTTGAGCAGCCGGTGGGTGCCGATGACGATGTCGACGCTCCCGTCGGCCAGCCCCGCGATGACCTCCTTGGCCTCCTTGTCGGTCTGGAACCGGCTGAGCGGCTTCAGGGTGACCGGGAAGCCGCTCATCCGCTCGGCGAAGGTCGAGAAGTGCTGGGTCACCAGCAGCGTGGTGGGCACCAGGACGGCCACCTGCTTGCCGTCCTGCACCGCCTTGAACGCCGCCCGGACCGCGATCTCGGTCTTGCCGTAGCCGACGTCGCCGCACACCAGCCGGTCCATCGGGACCACCTGGCGCATGTCGGCCTTGACCTCCTCGACCGTGCTCAGCTGGTCGGGGGTCTCGTGGAACGGGAAGGCGTCCTCGAGCTCGGTCTGCCAGGGGGTGTCGGGGCCGAAGGCGTGGCCCTTGGTGGCCCGCCGGGCGGCGTACAGCTTGATCAGCTCGGCCGCGATCTGGCGCACGGCCTTCTTGGCGCGGCCCTTGCGCTTGGCCCAGTCGGCGCCGCCGAGGCGGTCCAGGCTGGGCTGCTCGCCGCCGACGTAGCGGGTGACCTGGTCGAGGGCGTCGGCGGGCACGTAGAGGCGGTCGGCGGGGTGGCCGCGCTTGGAGGCGCCGTACTCCAGGACGAGGTACTCGCGGACCGCGCCGTGGACGGTGCGCTGCTTCATCTCCACGAACCGGCCGACGCCGTGCTGCTCGTGGACCACGAAGTCGCCGGCCTTGAGCTCGAGCGGGTCGATCTGCTTCTTGCGGCGCGCGGGCATCTTGCGCATGTCGCGCGTGGTGGCCTTCTGCCCGGCGATGTCCTCGCCGGTGAGCAGCAGCAGCCCGGGCTCGGCGAGGCTCAGGCCGTGGGCCAGGCAGCCCTGGCCGACCTGCACCACGCCGTCGGCGCGCTCGGCGAAGGCCTGGTCGGCCACCAGCGTGGCGGGCACGTCGTGCTCGCCGAGCACCTCGACCATGCGCTGGGCCGGGCCGGCGCCCTGGTGCAGCGTCACCACGGTGTGGCCGGCCGCCAGCGCGGTGCGGATGTCGCCGACCGCCTGCTCCACGTCGCCGCGGTAGGCCTCGGCCGGCTGGGCGCCGACCTCGAGGGCCCCGGAGTCCAGGTCGAGGCCGAACGGCGAGATCCCCCACCAGGCGCGCCCGCTCTCGCGGACCACCTCGCGCACCTCGGCGATGCCCTGCAGCGAGGCCGAGCCGAGGTCGATCGGGGCGGTGCCGCCCGAGGCCGCGGCGGCCCAGCTCGCGTCGAGGAACTCCTCGCTCGTCTGCACCAGGTCGCGGGCGCGGGTGCGCACCCGCTCGGGGTCGAGCACGAGCACGTGGGAAGCGGCCGGGAGCAGGTCGACCAGCAGCTCCATCTCGTCGACGAGCACGGGGGTCAGCGACTCCATGCCCTCGACGGCCACGCCCTCGGCCAGCTTGTCGGTGAGCTCGCGCAGCTGCGGGTGCTGCTCGCCGAGCTCGCGGGCGCGGCGGCGTACGTCCTCGGTGAGGAGCAGCTCGCGGCACGGGGGCGCCCACAGCCGCTGCACCGGCTCGAGCGTGCGCTGGTCGGCGACGGCGAAGCTGCGGATCTCGTCGACCTCGTCGCCGAAGAACTCCACGCGCAGCGGGTGCTCCTCGGTCGGCGGGAAGACGTCGACGATGCCGCCGCGGACGGCGAACTCGCCGCGCTTCTCCACCAGGTCGACCCGGGAGTACGCCGCTCCGGCGAGCCGGGCGACGACGTCCTCGAGCTCGACCTCCTGGCCGGGCTGCAGCTCGACCGGCTCGAGGTCGGCCAGCCCCTTCACCTGGGGCTGCAGCACCGACCGCACCGGCGCGACGACGACCTGCAGCGGACCGTTGGAGGCGTCGGTGCCGGGGTGCACCAGCCGCCGCAGCACCGCCAGCCGGCGACCGACGGTGTCGCTGCGGGGGCTGAGCCGCTCGTGCGGCAGCGTCTCCCAGGCGGGGAAGAGCGCCACCTGGTCGGCCCCGAGGAGGTCGGCCAGCTCCTCGGTCAGGTCCTCGGCCTCGCGCACCGTGGCCGCGACGGCCAGCACGGTGCGGCCGGCCCGCACGAGGCCCTCGACGACGAACGGCCGCAGCGCCTGCGGGCCCACCAGGTCGAGGGCCGCCCCGGCGTCGTCGGCCCGCGCGAGCGCGCCAGCGAGCACCGGCTCGCGGAGCACCAGCGCGCTCAGCGGGGACAGCGGGGAGGGGGTGGGGAGGGGCACAGACACTTCCTTGGCACTTCTGGGGGCACGCGCATCGACCCCCCGACGTCCTCGCCAGGGGGTGTCCCCAGTCTACGAACCCCGGGAAGCGGGGTCGCGCCTAGTGCGCGGCGGGGTTCAGCAGGCAGAACTCGTTGCCCTCGGGATCGGCCAGGACGATCCAGCCGGTGCCCGGCCCGTGCAGCCCCCGGAGGTCGGCGACCTGCCGTGCCCCGATGCCGAGCAGCCGCTCCAGCTCCTCGGCCTGGCTCCCGGCGCTGGGCCGCAGGTCGAGGTGGATCCGGTTCTTGACCTGCTTGGCCTCGGGCACCTGGATGAACAGCAGCGGGTGGCCGCCGTCGGGTCGCTGGATCCAGCACTCGTCGTGACCGGGCTCGTTGGCGTCGTCCGGGTCGTCGACGTACTCCAGGACCTGCTTCCAGAACTCGGACAGGGCGAAGGCGTCGTGGCAGTCCACGGAGGTGTGCGAGACGAAGGAGGTCATGGGCCCACCCTCCTCCGCGACCGGGGTCGGGCGCGACCTACTTCTTGCGCCGCGCCGGTCGTACGACGAGCACGGGACAGGGCGCCGAGTGCTGGACCCGCTGGGCGGTGCTGCCCAGGAGCACCGTGTCGCTGAGCCCGCGGCTGCCGCTGGCCACCACGACGAGCTCGGCGCCCAGGGTCTTGGCCGCCTTGACGATCTCGTTGGCGGGCGAGCCGCTGCGCAGCCGCTGGTGGACCTTGGGTCCCCAGCCGTCGAAGACCGCGGCCACCGTGGCGACGGCGTCCTCGGCCGCCTCGCGGAAGCTGCGGTCGTGCGGCTTCTCCTTGCTGATCTCGTCGGCGAAGGCCACCGAGGCGTAGGGGCTGATCACGCCGACCACCGAGATGTCGGTGATCTTGGCGGGGTCGGCGAAGGACATCAGCTTCTTGGCGGCGGCCAGCGACTGCTTGGACCCGTCCGTGGCGACGACGACGTGCATGTCAGCTCCTTCCCTCGTCGAGGGTCTGCTCGCCCCGGCGCGTCCCGGCCGGGCGGTCACGCTTGCCGAAGACGGCCTCCACCACGAACAGCACGAGCCCGACGGCCACCAGCCCGGCGCACCAGACCAGTGAGCCCGGGTCGGTGCTGACCACGTAGTAGAGCAGCATCACGTTGCCGACGAGGCCGACGAGGAGCAGCGCGGTCGGGGCCCGGAAGGTGTCGTCGGTCTCGCCACTGCCCCGCAGCTTCAGGCAGGAGATGATCACGCCGGCGTAGACGACGAGCAGCAGCACCACCGTGACGGCCGCGAGGCGCTCGACGATGTCGATCTTGAGCCCGGCTCGGTTCAGCAGCTCGCCCACGACCAGCAGGGCGACCACGACGATCGCGCTGAAGACCAGCGCGACGACGGGGCTCCGGCGCACGGGGTGCACGCGCGCGAAGGGCGCCGGCACGACGTCCTCGCGGGCCATGCCGTAGAGGATGCGCGACTGCGTGACGACCTGGACCAGCGTCGTGTTGGTGATGGCGACCATCGCGATGACGGCGAACACCAGCACCATCACCGACACCGAGACGGGCAGCACGCCCGCCCGGATGACCTCCAGCAGCGCGGCGTCGGACCCGGACAGGGTGTCGACCGGGACCACGAGCGCGGCCGACATGGCCACCAGCACGTAGATGACACCCGCGGCGGCCATGCCGCCGATCAGGGCGCGCGGGAAGTTGCGCGAGGGGTCGATGGTCTCCTCGGCGACGTTCGCGGCGTTCTCGAAGCCGGTCATGGCGAAGAACGACAGCGCGACGCCCGCGATGATGGCGAAGATGACGCTGTCGCCGGTGGAGAAGTCCGTCAGCGTGCTGAAGTCGGCCTTGCCCTGCCCGACGTAGATGGCCCCCACCAGCAGGACGATGACCAGACCGGTGACCTCGACGATGGTCATGATCATGTTGACCACCACCGACTCGGTGATGCCGACGTAGTTGACCAGAGCCAGCAGCAGGATGAACACGATCATCACGAGCAGGGCGGGCGGCAGCTCCCAGACCTGGCCGAAGTAGCGGGCGAAGCCCGCGGCGAGCGAGCCCGCCGCCGCGAAGGTCGCCGACAGGTAGAGCACGGTCGTCATGAAGGTCAGGCCCTTGTTGCCGAAGGCCTTGTTGACGTAGAGCGAGGCGCCGGCGGCCCGGGGGAACTTCGTCGCCAGCTCGGCGTAGGCGAGGCCGGTGAAGGCCGCGACGGTGACACCGACGGCGAAGGCGGCCCAGAAGGCACCGCCGACCTCGCCGGCCACGGCGCCGATGAGGACGTAGATGCCCGATCCCAGCACGTCACCGAGGACGTAGAAGAAGAGCAGTCGGCCGGTGATGGACCGCTTGAGGTCCCCTTCGGCGGGCTCGGCGTCGGAGGTGTTCACGGACGTGTCGGACACGGTGCCTCACTTCGGAGCCGTCGAGCGGAACGATTCGCCCCACTCCAGCGGTATCGCGCGGAGGTGTCAACCGCGCCGCGCTCCTACGAGACGACGACCTCGATGCGCTGGAACTCTTTTACGTCCGTGTAACCCGTGGTGGCCATCGCGCGCTTCAGGGCCCCCACGAGGTTCATCGTGCCGTCGGCCACGACCGAGGGTCCGAACAGGATCTCCTCCAGCGTCCCGACGGTGCCGAACTCGACGCGCTGTCCCCTCGGGAGCTCCGGGTGGTGCGCCTCGGCGCCCCAGTGGAAGCCGCGCCCGGGGGCGTCGGTGGCCCGCGCCAGCGGCGAGCCGATCATCACCGCGTCGGCCCCGCAGGCGATCGCCTTGGCGATGTCGCCGCTGCGGCCGATCGAGCCGTCGGCGATCACGTGGACGTAGCGCCCGCCCGACTCGTCCATGTAGTCGCGGCGGGCCGCGGCGACGTCGGCCACCGCACTGGCCATCGGGACGGCGACGCCGAGCACGGTGCGGGTGGTATGCGCCGCTCCCCCGCCGAAGCCGACGAGGACGCCGGCCGCGCCGGTGCGCATGAGGTGCAGCGCCGCCTGGTGGGTGGCGCAGCCGCCGACGATGACGGGGACGTCGAGCTCGTAGATGAACTCCTTGAGGTTCAGCGGCTCGGCGTTGGAGGACACGTGCTCGGCGCTCACGGTGGTGCCGCGGATGACGAACATGTCGACGCCGGCGTCGACGACGGTCTTGGCGAACTCCTTGGTGCGCTGCGGGCTCAGCGAGCCCGCCACGGCCACCCCGGCGTCGCGGACCTCGCGGATGCGCTCGGTGATCAGCTCGGCCCGGATCGGGGCGGTGTAGATCTCCTGCATCCGGCGCACGGCGTCGGGGCCGGTGAGGCCGGCGACCTCGACCAGCAGGTCGCTCGGGTCGTCGTAGCGCGTCCACAGGCCCTCGAGGTTGAGCACGCCCAGCCCGCCGTGACCACCGAAGGCGATCGCGGTCTCCGGCGACATCACGGAGTCCATCGGGGCGGCGAGGATCGGCAGGTCGAACCGGTAGGCGTCGATCTGCCAGGCGGTCGAGACCTCCTCGGGGTCGCGGGTGCGACGGCTCGGGACGATCGCGATGTCGTCGAAGGCGTAGGCGCGGCGACCGCGCTTGGCACGGCCGATCTCGATCTCGGTCACCCGGGGAGCCTATCGGTGCTCGCGCCCGGCCCCGGGGTCGCGCCCGGGCCGTTGACCGCGTGGTCGAAGGCCTGGCGCAACCAGGCGGCGTGCCGCTCGTGCGACCAGCCGAAGGCCGCCATCGAACGGTAGGCCTCCCCCGAGCAGAGCATCTGCACCTCCACCACGGCGTCGGGACGCGGGGCCGCGCCGCGGGTGAGGGCGCGCACCAGCATCCGCGAGGTGCCGACCCGCTGCAGCTCGGCTCCCTGCACGATGCCGCGCACGGTGGCGTCGCGCGACACCGCCTCGGCGATGACCGGCACGAGGTGGGCCATCCCCGAGGCGGCGTGCAGGACGGTGTCGGCGACCCTGGTCAGGCGTACGTCGACGTCGGGCTCCTCGGTCAGGCGCAGGTCGTCGAAGACCGACTGCAGGTCGGCCCGGTCGCCGATGATGGTGCGCCACACCATCGCCGAGAACACCTCGCCCTTGGTGCCCAGGACGCGGTGGACCCGTGAGGTGGTGACACCCGCCTCCTCGGCGAGGTGCTGCAGCGTGGTGCCCGCCCACCCCTGCGCCGGGAAGCAGCGCTCGGCGGCGTCGAGCACCCGGGCGCGGTCCGCGGCGGCGGCGTCGTCCACCGCCGGGGTGGGGGTCGGCGCGTCGGCCAGGTCGCGGTGCATCACCAGCAGGTCGGTCACCTCGCCGGAGGGACGCCGGAAGGCGCCGGGCACCCGGCCCACGACGGCGAAGCCCAGCGAGCGCCACAGCGCGACCGCCGCGGTGTTGGTGGCGACGACCGCGTTGAACTGGATGGCGGCGTAGCCCGCCTCGCGGTGCCAGGAGACGACGTGCTCGCCCAGCAGCCGCCCCACCCCGCGGCCGCGGGCCGCTGCGGCGACCATGAACGACGCGGTGCCGACGTGGCTGCCCTGCGCGGGCCGGTTGGGGCCCGCCTTGGCCGTGCCGAGGACGTGGGCCGGGTCCTGGGCGTCCACCGCCACCACGAGGAGCTCGCCGGCCCAGAAGTCGCGGGTCTCCTGCTCTCCGGCGGGCACCTCGAGCGCGTAGGTCTCGCCCGCCCGGGCCACCTCGACCACGAGGGCGTGCACCTGCGGCCAGTCCTGCTCCACGAGGGGCCGGACCAGGACGGGTGCGCTCACCGCGACCTTCGCCGGGGCCGCACCGGGTCGCCGACCCGGATCGTCCCGGGCGTGCGGACCTCGGCGTACACACCGAGGCAGGCGTCGCGCTCGCGGCCGAGTGCCGTGAGCAGACCCGGCTGCTCGGTGAGGCCGTCCTGGGCGGCGTCGACCATCCGGCAGCGCACGGTGCGCCCGAGCAGGTGGAGCACCACCCCGCCGACCTCGACCTCGGTGTCCTCCCACCCCTCCTCGACGAACGGCTCCTCGGTCTCGACGAGCAGGTTGGCGCGCAGCCGCCGGACCTCGCCGTCGACGCCCAGGTGCTCGCGGCACCAGTCGAGGGTGGCGGTGCCCACCAGCGACACCGCAGCGGCGTCCTGGTGGGGAGCCCCTGCCTCGGGGAGCACGCGCACCCGGGCGCCCATCTCCTCGCTCAGCGCGGCGTCGAGGGCGGGGTCGCCCACCGCCCACGCGCCGCCCGGGCCGCTGACGCGGACCCCGTCGGTCGTCGTGGCCGCCGCGTGGGCGAGCACCTCGTCGCGACGACGGAACCGACGGCCGGCCTTGCCGCTGGCGAACCGGCCGTCGTCGTCGACCACGGCGTACCAGCGGTCGCCCACCAGCCCGCGGTGGTCGACCTCGGCGACCTCGAGCGCCTCGCCCGCCATGGCCTTGACGGGGTAGCGGCGCAGTCGTGTGACCCGCACCGCTCAGCGCCAGGAGTAGTTGGGCGCCTCGGCCGTGATCTGCACGTCGTGCGGGTGGCTCTCCTTGAGCCCGGCCGAGGTGATCCGGACGAAGCGGCCGCGCTCGCGCAGCTCGGGGACGGTGCGGGCGCCGACGTAGAACATCGACTGGTGCAGTCCGCCCAGCAGCTGGTGAGCGACGGCGGCGAGCGGGCCGCGGTAGGCGACCTGGCCCTCGATGCCCTCGGGCACGATCTTGTCGTCGCTCTCGACGTCGGCCTGGAAGTAGCGGTCCTTGGAGTAGGACTTCTTGCCGCGGCTGCTCATGGCGGCCAGCGAGCCCATGCCGCGGTAGGACTTGTACTGCTTGCCGTTGACGAAGACCAGCTCACCCGGGCTCTCCTCACAGCCGGCCAGGAGCGAGCCGAACATCACCGACTCGGCTCCCGCGACCAGCGCCTTGGCGATGTCGCCGGAGTACTGCAGCCCGCCGTCGGCGATCAGCGGCACGTCGGCCGGGCCGCAGGCGAGCGAGGCCTCGTGGACCGCGGTGACCTGGGGCACGCCGACCCCGGCGACGACGCGGGTCGTGCAGATCGAGCCCGGCCCCACGCCCACCTTGACGGCGTCGACACCGGCGTCGACGAGCGCCTGCGCGCCGGCGCGGGTGGCGACGTTGCCGCCGATCACCTGCACGTGCTGCGTCGCCGGGTCGGACTTGAGGCGGCGGACCATGTCGAGCAGCAGCCGGGCGTGACCGTGCGCGGTGTCGACGACGAGCACGTCGACGCCCGCCTCGACCAGCGTGGTGGCCCGCTCCCAGGACTCGCCGAAGTAGCCGACCGCTGCCCCCACGAGCAGCCGCCCGTCGGCGTCGTTGGAGGCCATCGGGAACTGCTCGGACTTCACGAAGTCCTTGACGGTGATGAGCCCGGCCAGCCGGCCCTGCTCGTCGAGGATCGGGAGCCGCTCGCGCTTGTGCTGGCGCAGCAGCGCGGTGGCGTCGTCGCGGGAGATGCCGACGGGAGCGGTGATGAGCGGCATCGGCGTCATCACCTCGTCGACCTTGGTCGTGGCCCACTCCGCGACCGGGGTGAACCGCAGGTCGCGGTTGGTGATGATGCCGAGCAGCCGGTGGTCGACGTCGACGACGGGCAGCCCGGAGACGCGGTACTCGCCGCAGATGGCGTCGAGCTCCTCCAGCGTCGCGTCGGGGCCGATCACGACGGGGTTGGAGATCATGCCGGTCTGGGTCCGCTTGACCAGGTCGACCTGGTAGGCCTGGTCCTCGATGGAGAGGTTGCGGTGCAGGATGCCGATGCCGCCCTGCCGGGCCATCGCGATCGCCATCCGCGACTCGGTGACGGTGTCCATGGCGCTGGAGATCAGCGGCGTACGCAGCGAGATGCCGCGGGTCAGCCGGGTGGCGGTGTCCACCTCGCTGGGGATCACGTCGGTCTCGCCGGGCAGCAGCAGGACGTCGTCGTAGGTCAGGCCCAGCGTCGCGAACTTGGCGGGGACGTCGTCGGAGGTCATCGTCGCGGGGCCTTCCGGAGCGGGTGGGACGGACCTCGATCCTAACCGTCGGCGACGGCGCCTTCTTCCCCCGGCTCGGGCGCGGATGGGCCGTCCCGGCGCTCAGCCGACGGCGGTGGCGGTGCCGCGGGCGCCGTGGCCCGCCAAGGGGATCCGGGCCTGCAGCACGCCCTGCGTCACCCGGATCCGGGCGCGCATCCCGGTGCTGCAGACCATCGAGACGAAGCCCTCGTCCTCGGCCGGCGCCAGCAGCACCATCTCGCCCAGGCCGCGGTCGGCCACCAGGTCGCAGGCGCGCTGGAGCAGGGCGGAGCCGATGCCCAGCCGGCGCCAGGCGGGGGCGACCTCGATGGTCACCTCCTGGGCGTCGGTCGGCGCGACCGTCGCCACCCCGACCGTGTGACCACCGATGCGGGCCACGAGCCCGGTCGGCGACGCGGCGTACACCACCCCGGCGGAGCGCGGCCGACCGACGGCCGGCGCGGCCTCGTCCCGGTCGCCCGCCTCGGCCAGCGCCGTCAGCGCGCCGGCACGGGAGTGCTCCGTGGCCGTCCACCGCTCCGGGTGCGGCCCCAGCAGCTTGTCCAGCAGCTCCGGCAGCCGGGTGGGGTCGCCCACCACGTCCTGGGCGGCGGCGAGCCACCGCGTGGGCTGGTCGATCAGGTCGTGGGTGGTGCAGGGTTCGACGCTCACCTCGTCCCCGCCTGCACCACCCACGAGCTCAGCGACCGCCCGCGCGGTCCAGCCCTCGGGCGTGCTGATCACCAGCTCGTCGGTGACCTTCCCGAGATCGGGGAACAGCTGCAGGCCCAGGATGTTGAGGCCCGCTTCCCCGCAGGTCGAGGCGAGCCTCGCGAGCGCACCGGGACGGTCCGTCAGCGAGGCACGCACTCGGAAGAACATGTGCGTCACTGTGCTGGGCCCGTGTTGCGGATCCGATGCGTCCGTATTTCGGCCAGGTCAACTCGCCCGCACGATCCGCGGCGAGCCCATGTCGGCCCGTGCGCGGCCGGTCGTCCCCCGGCTCCGCGCGGCCGGGTAGTCCGAGACGAGGATCACCGCGCGAGGGCTCGCGACGGTGCTTCTCGTCTCGGAGTACGCCGGCGGGGGGCTGCTCAGACGACCAGCCCGAGCAGCAGCACGAACACCAGGCCGGACACCGACAGGACGGTCTCCATCAGTGACCAGGACTTGATCGTCTGGCCGACCGAGAGGCCGAAGTACTCCTTGACCAGCCAGAAGCCCGCGTCGTTGACGTGGCTGAAGAACACCGAGCCGGCACCGATGGCCAGGACGACCAGGGACACCTCGGGCTGGCTGAGGCCCTCGACCAGGCCGAGCATCAGCGCCGAGGCGGTGATGGTGGCCACGGTCGCGGAGCCGGTGGCGAGCCGGATCAGCACGGCCACGAACCAGGCGAGGAGGAGCACCGAGACGTTGGCGTCGCGGGCCCAGTCAGCGAGCAACGTGCCCACACCGGTGTCGACCAGGACCTGCTTGAACCCGCCGCCGGCGGCGACGATGAGCAGGATGCCGGCGATCGCCGGGAGCGAGGTCTCGACCGACTTCGTGATGCCGGCGCGGTCCATGCCCGAGCCGCGGCCGAAGGTGAACATCGCGACCAGGACGGCGATCAGCAGCGCGGTGAAGGGGTTGCCGATCACGTCGAAGACCTGGCGGACGGTGTTCTCCTCGTCGGTGATGAAGATGTCGACCAGCGCCTTGAGCATCATCAGCGCGACGGGCAGCAGCACCGTGAACAGGGTGACGCCGAAGCCGGGACGGCTCTCGACCGGCTTCTCCTCGCGGGACTCGAACAGCTCCGGAGCCGGTACGTCGACCCAGCGGCCGGCCAGCTTGCCGAACAGCGGACCGGCGACCACGACGGTCGGGACCGCGACGATGACGCCGAAGAGCAGCGTGGTGCCGAGGTCGGCGCCCAGCGAGTCGATGGCCACGAGCGGACCGGGGTGGGGCGGGACGAGGCCGTGCATCGCGGAGAGGCCGGCCAGCGTCGGGATGCCGATCGCGATCACCGACATCTGGGCGCGGCGGGCGACGAGGTAGATCACCGGCATCAGCAGCACGAGGCCGATCTCGAAGAACATCGGCAGCCCGATGAGCGCACCCACGCCGGCCATCGCCCACGGCAGCGTCCGGGCCGAGGCGCGCGAGACGATGGTGTCGACGATCTGGTCGGCGCCGCCGGAGTCGGCCAGCAGCTTGGCGAACATCGCACCCAGGGCGATCAGCGCGCCCACGCCCGCGGCCGTGGTGCCGAAGCCGGTGGAGAAGCTGGTGATGACGTCGTTGATGTTCTGGCCGGCGACGACGCCGACGGTCAGCCCGCCGAGGATCAGCGCCAGGAACGGGTGGACCTTGGCCCAGGTGATCAGCACGACGATCAGCGCGATCGCGGCCAGGGCGGCGACGACCAGCTGGAGGCCGGAGGCGACGGGCTCGGCCAGCGGCGCGGCGTCGGCGCCGGGCAGGAGGAGCTGTGGCAACGGGATCATCGGGTCCTGCTCTCGGTGGTGGGGTGCTGGTCGACGTAGGCCTGGACGATCGCGTCGACGGACTGGTCGACGCCGATCACCTGGCCCTGCTCGTCCGGGCCGAGCGGCTCGAGCGTGGCGAACTGGGAGTCCAGCAGCGAGGCCGGCATGAAGTGACCGGGTCGGCTGGCCTGGCGCCGCGCGATGACCTCGCGGGTGCCGTCGAGGTGGACCAGCTCGGCGCGCGGCGCGTGGCGGCGCAGCTGGTCGCGGTAGGCCACCTTGAGCGCCGAGCAGCTCATCACGCCGCCCGAGGCGTCGTGGTCGGCCAACCAGGCGCCCACCGCGTCGAGCCAGGGCCCGCGGTCGTTGTCGTCGAGCGCGTGGCCGGCGCTCATCTTGGCGATGTTGGCGTCGGGGTGAAAGTCGTCGGCGTCGGCGTACGGCACCCCGAGGCGCTGCGCGAGCGCGGCCCCGACGGTGGACTTGCCCGAGCCGGAGACGCCCATGACGACGACGAGGGGGCTGCCGGCCGCGGCCGGTCGAGGGGGTGCTGGCATGCGTGGCTCCCGGGGTGCCGCCCACGGGCGGCGTCTGTGATGGTCGCCACAGCATGCCGCCAAAGATCTGATCTTTGCAAGAGGTCGCCGCATATTGATCAGATCTTTCCTTCCAGGGTGGCGCCTGCCAGGATCGCGGCATGACCGTCCCCCGCGTGCACGGCGCGCTGCACGCCGAGCTGCTCGACGCCCTCGGCGAACGCCTGGTCGCGGACGGACTCCCCGCGGGCACCGTGCTGACGCTGGAGGGCATCGCGCGCGAGCACGGCGTCTCGGTCCCGGTCGCCCGCGAGGCGGTGCGCGTCCTTGACTCGATGGGGATGCTCACCTCGCGCCGCCGGGTGGGCGTCACGGTGCAGCCGCGCGAGCGGTGGCACGTCTTCGACCCCCGCCTGATCCGGTGGCGGCTCGCCGGCGACGACCGGGCGGCACAGCTGCTGTCCCTGGCCGAGCTGCGCCGCGGGTTCGAACCGGTCGCCGCCTCGTTGGCCGCGACCCGCGCCACCACCGAGCAGTGCGCCACCCTCGCCGCCGCCGTCAGCGACATGGCCGTCCACGGCCGGACCGGCGACCTGGAGGCCTACCTCGTCGCCGACGTGCGCTTCCACGCCACGCTGCTCGCCGCCAGCGGCAACGAGATGATCCGGGCCCTGGCCGACGTCGTGGCCGAGGTCCTGGCCGGCCGCACCCACCACGACCTGATGCCGGCCCGCCCCAACCCGGTCGCCATCGCCCTCCACGACGCCGTCGCCCGCGCCGTCCGGGAGGGCGACGCCCCCGCCGCCGAGGCGGCCATGCGCGGGATCATCGACGAGGCCGCCGAGGCGCTGGGCGAGCAGGCGGGCGGGTAGGGCGGGTCGTCTCCCGGGGGGCGGGCCTGCTCTTCGGGCTTGGCGGTTTCCCAAGGTCGCCTGGGAAACCGTCACCCCGCCGGAGAAACAACCCCGGCCGAGCAGCCAGACCTCCGGCCGGGCAGCGCAGCGGCGTACGACGGGCAGCCGGACCGGACACTCGGACATCTCGGGCTGCTTGGCAGCCTTTTCAGGCACTTGGCCGCTGTTGCGACGGCGGACAAGCTCCTGATTACCCGGACGTCCGGGTAATCAGCAGCTCCAGACGCACACCGGCCCGCCGCGCAGAGCGCGACGGGCCGGAGAGCTCGAGCTGGTGGAGCTGGTGGAGCGAGGGGCTCAGTGGCCGTGGCCGTGCCCGTGGCCGTGACCACCGGCGTCCGGCTCCTCCTCCTCGGGCTTGTCCACCACGAGGGTCTCGGTGGTGAGCAGCATGCCCGCGATGGAGGTGGCGTTGGTGAGCGCCGACTTGGTGACCTTGACCGGGTCGAGGACGCCCTGGGAGACCAGGTCGCCGTACTCGCCGGTCGCGGCGTTGTAGCCGTTGCCGACGCCGAGCTCGCGCACCTTGGCGACCACGACGTAGCCCTGCTCGCCACCGTTCTCGGCGATCCAGCGCAGCGGCTCGTCGACGGAGCGGCGGACGATGCGCACGCCGGTCGCCTCGTCGCCGGTCAGGCCGAGGTCGGTGAGGGCGGAGGCCGCGTGGACGAGGGCGGAGCCGCCACCGGCGACGATGCCCTCCTCGATCGCGGCGCGCGTCGCGGAGACGGCGTCCTCGATGCGGTGCTTCTTCTCCTTGAGCTCGACCTCGGTGGCCGCACCCACGCGGACGACGCAGACGCCGCCGGCGAGCTTGGCGAGACGCTCCTGGAGCTTCTCGCGGTCCCAGTCGGAGTCGGTGGCGTCGATCTCGGCCTTGATCTGGTTGACGCGGCCGTTGACCTCGTCGGCCTTGCCGCCGCCCTCGACGATCGTGGTGTTGTCCTTGGTGACCACGATGCGACGGGCGGTGCCGAGCACGTCGAGACCGACCTGGTCGAGCTTGAGGCCGACCTCGGGGGCGACGACCTGGCCACCGGTGAGGGTGGCGATGTCCTGCATCATCGCCTTGCGGCGGTCACCGAAGGCCGGGGCCTTGACGGCGACGGCGTTGAAGGTGCCGCGGATCTTGTTGACGACCAGGGTCGAGAGCGCCTCGCCCTCGACGTCCTCGGCCAGGATGAACAGCGGCTTGCCGGCCTGGATGACCTTCTCCAGCAGGGGCAGCAGCTCGGCGATGGCCGAGATCTTCCCCTGGTGCAGCAGGATGTAGGGGTCGTCGAGGACGGCCTCCATCGACTCCTGGTCGGTGACGAAGTAGGGCGACAGGTAGCCCTTGTCGAACTGCATGCCCTCGGTGAACTCGAGGTCGGTGCCCATGGTGTTGGACTCCTCGACCGTGATGACACCGTCCTTGCCGACCTTGTCGAAGGCCTGCGCGAGCAGGTCGCCGATGTGGGCGTCGCGGCTGGACACGGTGGCCACGGCCGCCATGTCGGAGCGGTCGTCGACGTCGCGGGCGGCGGCCGAGAGGGCCTCGCACACCGACGCGGACGCGAGGTCCATGCCGCGCTTGAGCGCCAGCGGGTTGGCGCCGGCGGCGACGGCGCGGATGCCCTCGTGGACCATGGCCTGGGCCAGGACGGTGGCGGTGGTGGTGCCGTCACCGGCGACGTCGTTGGTCTTGGTGGCCACCTCCTTGGTCAGCTGGGCCCCGAGGTTCTCGAAGGGGTCGTCCAGCTCGATCTCACGCGCGACGGTGACACCGTCGTTGGTGATCGTGGGGGCTCCCCACTTTTTGTCCAGGACGACGTAGCGGCCACGCGGGCCCAGCGTCACCTTGACGGCGTTGGCGAGGGCGTCGACGCCCCGCTCCAGCGAGCGGCGGGCGTGCTCGTCGAACTCCAGGATCTTCGGCATCTCGGTGGATGCTCCTTCCGGTCGGGTCAGGAAACGACAGTCCGGGCCGGGGTACGTCGGCGAGCGGGCTCGCGGACGACCGGGGCCCGGACTGGCGGTGGATCAGGGGTGGTGCAGGTGGATCAGGAGACGACGGCGAGGACGTCGCGCGCGGAGAGGATGAGGTACTCCTCGCCGGCGTACTTCACCTCGGTGCCGCCGTACTTGCTGTAGATGACCTTGTCGCCGACCTGCACGTCGAGCGGGACGCGGTTGCCGTTGTCGTCGACGCGGCCGGGACCGATGCTCAGGACCTCGCCCTCCTGGGGCTTCTCCTTGGCGGTGTCCGGGATGACCAGGCCGGACGCCGTGGTCTGCTCGGCCTCCAGGGCCTTGACGACGATCCGGTCCTCGAGGGGCTTGATGTTGACCGACACGGTGTCGACCTCCACTTTCCACGCAGTTGTCTGGGGTTGGCTTGCAAGTTCGGCACTTGTGGCGGAGCACGCCGTCGCGGGGGTCGTACGCCGTACAAGCGCTGGCACACTCACGGGGAGAGTGCCAACGAAAAACTAGCACTCACATCCGCCGAGTGCCAGGCCGCCCCTCCCCCGCGCAGCCGTCCCCGGCCCGGGCCGCCGGCCCACCGGTGGTCCAGGATGGCCGGGTGGACCTCGACGCCTTCCGCTGGCTGCTCACCGACGACGGCCAGCGACTGCTCGGGCGGGCGGCGGGCCTCGACCCGAGGTCGCTGTCCGACGCGGAGTCGTTGCGGCGTACGGCGGCCCCGGAGCACGTCGCCGCGGCGCTGACCCAGGTGGAGCTGAGGCGACGCGCGACGGCCAAGCTGGGCGAGGACGCGGCCCGGATGTACTTCACCCCCGACGGCCTCGAGCAGGCCACCCGCGCCCCGGTCGCCGCCCACCGCGCCGCCCGGCTGCGCGCCTCGGGACTGCAGACGGTGGTCGACCTCGGCTGCGGCATCGGCGGCGACCTGGTCGCGCTGGCGCGGGCCGGGCTCACCGTCGCCGGCGTCGACCTCGACCCCGTGCGGGTCGAGGTCGCCCGCGCCAACCTGGCCGCGCTCGGGCTGGGCGGTGCCGTCGGCGTCGCCGACGCGACCGAGGTGGACACGACCGCCTTCGACGTGGCGTACGCCGACCCGGCCCGCCGCTCCGCTCGCGGCCGGGTCTTCGACGTCGACGGCTGGACGCCCCCGTGGCCGTTCGTGCTCGACCTGCTGACCCGCGACGCCTGCGTCAAGCTCGCGCCGGGCCTGCCCCACGACGTCGTGCCGGACGGCGTCGAGGCGGAGTGGGTCAGCGACCGCCGCGAGGTCAAGGAGGCGGTGCTGTGGTCGGGCCGGCTCGCCACCACCGCTCGGCGGGCGACCGTGATCCCCTCGACGGGCTCAGGACGAGCGGCCGCCGGCCTGGCCACGCTGACCGACGAGGACCTGCCGGCCGAGGGGTCGCTGCGCGAGGCGGACGGCCTGCCGGCGTACGTCCTGGAGCCGGACGGTGCCGTCATCCGCGCCGGCCTGGTGCAGGCGGTCGCGGCGCTGGCCGACGGACACCTGCTCGACCCGCACATCGCCTACGTCGGCGCACCGGCGCCGGTGGCGACGCCGTTCGCGCGCTGCTACCGCGTCGTCGAGGAGCTGCCCTACCGCGAGAAGTCGCTGCGCGCCGCGCTGCGCGAGCGGGGCGTGGGCCGGCTGACGATCAAGAAGCGCGGCGTCCAGGTGGTGCCCGAGGAGCTGCGCAGGCGGCTGGCGCTGCGCGGGACCGCCGAGGCGACCCTGGTGATGACCCGGGTCGCGGGCAAGGGCGTGGCGCTGCTGGTGGAGCCGCCGGCGTGAGCGAGCTCCCCCACGAGCAGCACGCCCGCGAGGACCACGGCACTCCGGCACCGACCGCCGCCCCGACCAACCGCTGGCTGGCCCTGCTGGTGTGCTGCAGCGCGCTCTTCATGACCCTGCTCGACGTCTCCATCACCAACGTCGCGCTGCCCTCGATCAGCGACGCCACCGGCGCCGGCCCGGCCGAGCTGCAGTGGATCGTCAGCGGCTACACCCTCGCCTTCGGCCTGGTGCCGGTGCTCGCCGGACGGCTCGGAGACGACCACGGCCGCAAGCTGATGTTCCAGGTCGGCGTGGTCGGGTTCGCGGTCACCAGCGCGGTCGCCGGTCTCGCCCCCACGCCCGAGCTGCTGATCGCGGCCCGGGTGCTGCAGGGCGTCGCGGGCGGCCTGATCAACCCGCAGGTCTCGGGGCTGGTCCAGCAGATGTTCCGCGGCGAGGAGCGCGGCCGCGCGTTCGGGGCGCTCGGCACCACGGTCGGTCTCGGCGTCGCGCTGGGCCCGATGGTCGGCGGCCTGCTGATCGCGGTCGGCGGCCCCGAGCTGGGCTGGCGGCTGGTGTTCTTCGTCAACGTCCCGATCGCCGTCGTGGTGCTCGTGCTGGCCCGGCGGCTGCTGCCCGAGACCCCGTCGACGGGACGCCACCGGCTCGACGTCGTCGGGTCGCTGCTGCTGGGGGCGGCGACCTTCTGCGTGCTGTTCATCGCCGTCGAGCTGGAGCGGGTCGGCCCGGTCGTGCTCGGCCTGCTGGTGCCGGCCGCGGCGCTGCTGGCCGGGTTCTGGCGCCGCGAGCGGCGGCTCACCCGCTCCCGGCTCGACCCGCTGGTCGACCTGCGGCTGTTCCGGCAGCCGTCGTACACCTCCGGCGTGGTGCTGGCGCTGCTCTACTTCCCGGCGCAGGCGGGCATCCCGCTCGTGCTCACGCTCTACTTCCAGCGCGGCCTGGACTACAGCGCGCTGCACACCGCGCTGGCGGTCACGGCGTTCGCGGTCGGCAGCGCGGTCGCCGCGCAGGCCGCCGGGCGCTTCGTCACCCGGGTCGGGCGGCCGCTCACCGTGGTCGGCACCGCGGTCTTCGGCGTCGGCGGCGTCTCGCTGGCGGTCGCGGCCCACCTGACCCCGCCCGGGGTCGCGGCGTACGCCCTCGCGCTGCCGCTGTTCCTCATGGGCGTCGGCAACGGCGCGGTGATCACGCCCAACCAGGCGCTCACCCTCGCCGAGGTCGACCCCGTCGTCGGCAGCACCGCCGGCGGCGTGCTCCAGACCGCGCAGCGGGTGGGCCTCGCGGTCGGGCAGGCGGTCATCGGGGCGGCGTTCTTCGCCGCGGTCGCCGGCCCCGGCCCCACGTCGTACGCCGTGGCGCTGGCCGTCGCGGTGGGGGTCTCGCTGTGCTTCGTGCTGGCGGCTACCGCGGTCGGGGTGCTCGAGGTGGTGCGGGAGCGGCGGGCCGGGCGGGCCGCGCACGCCGGCTGAGGGTGCGGGCGCCGGTCGCGAGCAGCAGTCCCACGAGCACCCCGACCAGGTCGGCCAGGGCGTCGAGCGCGTCGCCGTGGCGCCCGAGCGGGAGCAGGTGCTGGAGCACCTCGGTGCCCACGGCGTACGCCGCCAGCCCGGCCAGCAGCGGAGGCGGCCGGACCCCCGCGAGCACGCCGGACAGGGTGAGCGCGAGGAAGGTCAGCGCGTGCATCACCTTGTCGTCGACGCCGGGGTCGGCGAGGTCGTCGGCCGGAGTGAGGAACGAGACCAGCGAGGCCACCAGCAGGACGCCGAAGAGCACGCGGCCGAGCAGCCGCAGCCGGGTCACCCGAGGTTGGCGCGCTCGGCACCGATCGTGGTGTCGGGCCCGTGGCCGGTGTGCACGACGGTCTCGTCGGGCAGGTCGAAGAGCTTGGTGCGGATCGAGTCCTTGATCAGGTCCTCGTCGCTGAAGGAGCGTCCGGTGGCGCCGGGACCGCCCTCGAAGAGGGTGTCGCCGGTGAAGACGCAGCCGAGGTCGTGGACGTAGAGGCTGACCGCGCCCGGCGCGTGGCCCGGCGTGTGGAGCACCTTGATCGAGGCGCCGGCGACCTTGACCGACTGGCCGTCCTCGAGGTCGACGTCCCACAGGTGGTCGGTGTGGGTGAGCTCCCAGACCTCGCGGTCGGCCGGGTGCAGCAGGATCGGCGCGGTGACGCGCTCGCGCAGCTCGGGGGCCACGCGCACGTGGTCGTCGTGGGCGTGGGTGGCGATGATCGCCTTGACCTGCCGGCCGCCGACCAGGGCGAGGATGTCCTCGACGCTGTGCGGGGCGTCGATGACGACGCACTCGTCGTCGTTGCCGACCACCCACAGGTTGTTCTCGACCTCGTGGGTCTCGCCGTCGAGGCTGAAGGTGCCGCTGGAGACGGCGTGGTCGATGCGCAGGGTGCTCATGGTCCGAGGCTAGCGGCGCCCCGTCGCGACGGGGTCAGCAGCCGCGGCGCTCGGCCCCGGGGACCTCGAGGGGAAGCCGTCCCGGCGCGCCCCGCTCCCCGAGCAGCACGTCGACGACGGCGCGGAGCGAGGCCGGCTGGTCGGAGTACGCCGCCAGCTCGACCCGCGAGGAGACCCGGCCCAGGACGCCCGGCCGGTCCAGCGCCACGGTCACGTCGGCCGACCCGGGCGTGCCGCCGCCGCTGCCGACCAGCGCCACCGTCGGGGCGTCGGCGATCACCAGCACGTCCTTGTAGACCGGCCTGCGCTCGCGCACCGGCACCTTCGTGCGCACCTCGACCACCTTGACCCGGACCTTGCCCTTGACCCTGACCCGCTTGCGGACCTTGCTCACCACGGTCTTGGTGCCGACCACGACCGACCTGGAGCCCGCCCGCACCCGCTTGGTGTAGTCGCGGGCCACCGTGACCCCCCGGGCCTGGACGAGCGCGTCGAACTCGGCCACGTCGTCGGGGGCGCCGACGACACGGACCCGGTCGGCGAGCAGCCGGCCCTCGCAGGGTCCGGCCACCGAGGTGACCGACCGGCGTGCCAGCGCGTCCGCGGCGCGACCCCCACTGCCCGGCGCCGCGGCGGCACCCCGACCGAGCCCGTGCAGGGTGTCCACCATCCGAGCGGCGGCCTGGGCCAGGCGGGTGCGCGGGAGGTCGCCCTGCCGCACCGCCCGCACGATGGCGTCGCGGGCGGCGGCCGGGTCGGGCGGCATCAGGAGCACGTCGGCCCCGGCGCGGAGCGCGCGGACGGCGGCCTGCGCGCCGGGGGCCAGGCGCTGCACGCCCTGCATGTCGAGCGCGTCGGTGACGACGAGGCCCTCGAAGCCGAGGTCACGGCGGAGCAGCCCGGTGGTGACCTTGCGGGAGATGCTGGCGGGGACGCCCCGGTCGACGGCCCGGACGGCGATGTGGCCGGTCAGCACGGCCGGGGCGCCCACGGGACCGTCCTGGCCGGCGACGATCGCGGGCTCGAACGGCACCAGGTCGCGGCGCTCCAGCGCCCGCAGCGGCCGACGCTGCACCGGCAGCTCGGCGTGGCTGTCGGCCCCGAGGGACCCGTGGCCCGGGAAGTGCTTGACGACGGGCAGCACGCCCGCCGCGGCGATGCCCTCGGTGGCGGCGACGACCTGGCGCGCCACCTGCTGCGGGTCGCCGCCGGCCGACCGGGACCCGATCGCCGCGTCGCCGTCACCGACCGTCACGTCGGCGACGGGGGCGAAGACGACGTCGAAGCCCAGTCCGCGCATCTCGGCGGCGCTGGCCCGGGCGGCCTGCTCGGTCAGCCGCGGGTCGGCGGCGGCCCCGGCGGCCATGAAGGCCGGGAAGCCGGTGCTCGGCGCCCCGACGCGGTCGACGAGCCCGCCCTCCTGGTCGACCCCGACGAAGGCCGGCCAGCCCCGCCGGGCGACGACCCGGCGGACGTCACGGTTGACGCGCCGGATCTGGTCGGTGGACTCCACGTTGTCGCTGAACGCGATCACGCCGCCGAGGTGGAGGCGGCGTACGAGCGGGGCGGGCGAGCCGGTCCCCTCCCACGAGGCGACGATCACCTGGCCCGCCTGCTGGCGCAGCGTCATCCGGCGTACGGCCTGCTCGCCGAAGCTGGGCTCGGGCGGCTTGGCCGGCGACGCCCCGGCGCCGGGGGCACGCTCGCCCCGGTCGCCGTCGTCGTCGCCACCGCCGCTGCACCCGGTCAGGCACAGCGACAGCGCCACGGCCCCCACGAGGAGCCGCAGCCGCGAGGACGGGGGCGTCAGAGCAGGACGACGGATCGGAGCACGTCCCCGTGGTGCATCTTCTCGAAGGCGGCCTCGACGTCGCCGATGCCGATCTCCTCGGTCACGAACGCGTCGAGGTCGAGGCGGCCCTGGCGGTAGAGGTCGACCAGCATCGGGAAGTCGCGGCTGGGCAGGCAGTCGCCGTACCAGCTCGACTTCAGCGACCCGCCGCGTCCGAAGACGTCGATGAGCGGGATCTCCGGGATCGTCATGTCGGGCGTGGGCACGCCGACCAGCACGACGGTGCCGGCGAGGTCGCGGGCGTAGAACGCCTGCTTCCAGGTCTCGGGGCGCCCGACCGCGTCGATGACGACGTCGGCGCCGTTGCCGTCGGTCAGGCCCTGGATCGCCTCGACGGCGTCCTGCTCCTTGCTGTTGACGGTGTGCGTGGCGCCGAGCTTCCTCGCGCCGTCGAGCTTCTTGTCGTCGAGGTCGACGGCGATGATCTTCGCCGCGCCGGCGAGCGCCGCGCCCGCGACGGCCGCCGCGCCCACGCCGCCGCAGCCGATCACGGCCACGGACATGCCGCGGCCGACGTTGCCGGTGTTGATGGCGGCGCCGATGCCGGCCATCACGCCGCAGCCGAGCAGGCCGACGGCCGCCGGTCGGGCCTCGGGGTCGACCTTGGTGCACTGGCCCGCCGCGACCAGGGTCTTCTCGGCGAACGCGCCGATGCCCAGGGCCGGGGACAGCTCGGTGCCGTCCTCGAGGGTCATCTTCTGGGTGGCGTTGTGGGTGGCGAAGCAGTACTGCGGCTCGCCGCGCTTGCAGGCGCGGCACTCGCCGCACACCGCGCGCCAGTTGAGGACCACGAAGTCGCCGGGCGCCACCTCGGACACGCCCTCGCCGACGGCCTCGACCACGCCCGCGGCCTCGTGGCCCAGCAGGAACGGGAACTCGTCGTTGATGCCGCCCT
Organism: Marmoricola sp. Leaf446; assembly: GCF_001424755.1. Lineage (GTDB taxonomy): Bacteria > Actinomycetota > Actinomycetes > Propionibacteriales > Nocardioidaceae > Marmoricola. The sequence goes on along the minus strand of NZ_LMRF01000001.1, from coordinate 467,053 downwards.
CGCGGTAGTGCAGGTCGGTGTGGCACACCCCGCACGCCTGCACCTGCACCAGCGCCTCCCCCGGCCCGGGGTCCGGCACGTTGATGGTGACGAGCTCGACCGGCGCTCCCTTGCTCCGGGCGATGACGGCCTTGACCTGCTGCATGGGGGCTCCTGGGGAGGGTGGGCTGGTGGGGCGGGTCCCATCCAAGCCGACGACCGGTCGGGACGGCGAGGGTGGGCGGCGGGGTCGCGGGCGGCGTACGCCTCCGGGGGCCAGTTTCCCAGGTGATGAACCCAAGGCTCCTCCTCACACACGACGCGACGTGTGCACAGAGGCAGTTCGGGTTCATCACCTGGGAAACCGGACCGCCGTACGCCGGACCATCGGTCGCCGACCTCGGCCGCCACCCCCACCTACCCGGCGAGCACCTCGGTCACCGGGAGGCTCGAGTCGGCGGGGAGGTCGAGGGAGGAGGGGGTGCGGCCGCGGGCGACCATCTCCGCGCCGAGGGCGGCGACCATGGCGCCGTTGTCGGTGCACAGGCCGGGGCGGGGGACGCGGACGCGGATGCCGTGGCGGGCGGCGCGCTCCTCGGTCAGGACGCGCAGGCGGGAGTTCGCGGCCACGCCGCCGCCGACGAGGATGTCCTCGATGCCCGCGGAGACGGCGGCGTCGACGGCCTTGCGGGTGAGCACGTCGCAGACGGCCTCCTGGAAGGACGCGGCGACGTCGGCGACCGGGACCGGCTCCCCGGCGGCCTCGCGGGCCTGCACCCAGCGGGCGACGGCGGTCTTGAGGCCGGAGAAGGAGAAGTCGAAGCGGTGCCGCTCGAGGTCGCGCCGCGAGGACAGGCCTCGGGGGAAGTCGATGGCCACCGAGGAGCCCGAGCGGGCGGCGCGGTCGATGTGGGGGCCGCCGGGGAACGGCAGGCCCAGCAGCCGGGCGACCTTGTCGAAGGCCTCCCCCGCCGCGTCGTCGATGGTCGCGCCGAGCGGGGTGACCGAGGAGGTGACGTCGTCGACCCGCAGCAGCGAGGAGTGGCCGCCGGAGACGAGCATCGCCAGGCAGGGATCGGGCAGCGGGCCGTGCTCGAGCTGGTCGACGGCGACGTGGGCGGCGAGGTGGTTCACGCCGTACAGCGGCTTCTCCAGGCCCAGCGCCAGCGCCTTGGCCGCGGCGACCCCGACGAGCAGCGCGCCCGCGAGGCCCGGGCCCGAGGTGACCGCCACGGCGTCGACGTCCGAGAGCGCGATGCCGGCGGTCTCGCAGGCGCGCTCCAGGGTCGGCACCATCGCCTCCAGGTGCGCCCGCGAGGCCACCTCGGGGACGACGCCGCCGAACCGGGCGTGCTCCTCGACCGAGGACGCGACGGCGTCGGCGAGCAGGGTGTGGCCGCGGACGATGCCGACGCCGGTCTCGTCGCAGGAGGTCTCGATGCCGAGCACCAGGGGCGCCGAGGAGTCGTTCACGGGGCCATCCTCCCAGCCCCGCCGAGCCCCCGCTGCATCACCACGGCCGTCGCTCCGTCGGCGTAGTAGCGCCGGCGGCGGGCCAGCTCCTCGAACCCGTGGCGGGCGTAGAACGCCAGTGCCGGCCCGTTGTCCTCGCGCACCTCCAGCAGCAACCGGTCGGCCCCCGCGGCCCCCGCGTGCTCCACGACGGCGGCCAGCAGCAGCCCGGCCACCCCGCGCCGCCGCCAGGCCGGCGCCACCCCGATGCGCTGCAGCTCGGCCACGTCGCCGACGGCCGACAGCACGGCGTGGCCCACGACGTCGTCGGCGGCCACCGCCACGGCGTACGACACGGTGGGCAGGTCGCCCGCCAGGCCGGGCGCGACCAGCGCCTCGCCCCAGGCGTCCCGGCCCAGGCAGACCCGCTCGAGGTCGACGACGGCGTCCAGGTCGGCGTCGCGGCCCGGGCGCACGGTCACGGGCGAGGAGGTCGTCGGCACCGCACCATGGTCGCGCGGGTCCGGGCCGGTCGGGCCGGCCACCCCGTCCGGCCACCCCATCCGGTCGCCGCACCGCGCCGAACCACCGGCATGCCACGTCCCCGCCCCGCGCTGTCCTCGTTCGTCGCCGGCCTGCTGGCCGCCCTCGGCGGCACCGCCGCCGGCCACCTCGTCGCGGCGCTGACCAACCCGGCGTCCTCGCCCGTGCTCGCCGTCGGGACGGCGGTGATCAACCTGACGCCCACGCCGGTCAAGGTCTGGGCGGTGCGCGAGCTCGGCAGCGCCGACAAGCCGGTGCTGATCGGCAGCGTCCTCGTCGTGGCGCTGCTGTTCGCCGGCGTGGCGGGCCTGGTGGCCCGGCGCCGCTTCGGGCTGGGCGTCGCGATGCTGATGGTGCTGGTCGCCCTGGCAGGGCTGGCCGCGCTGGTGCAGCCGGCCGCAGGCCCCCTCGACGCCCTCCCGGCGGTCGCCACCGCGGTCGTCGGCCTGGCCGTGCTGGCGTTCCTCACCCGCGCGAGCGGCGGCACCGGCACCCGCGGGGCCCGCATCGACTCCGAGCCGGGCCGGGGCGCCAGCCGCCGCGGGTTCCTCGTCGGCGCGGGCGCGACCGCCGTGCTCGCGGCCGTCGTCGGCGGCACCGGTCAGCTGCTGATCCGGGCCAAGGAGCGGATCACCGACATCGCGCTGCCCGCCGCGCGCCGGCCGCTGCCCCCGCTGGCCGACGGCCTCGAGGTGACCTACGACGCGATCACGCCGTTCGTCACCCCCAACGCGAGCTTCTACCGCGTCGACACCAACCTCACGGTGCCCGCCGTGGACGTCGAGGGCTGGACCCTGACCATCGACGGCGACGTCGAGCGCGAGGTCACGCTGACCTTCGACGAGCTCACGCAGATGGAGGTCGTGGAGAAGGACATCACCATGACCTGTGTCAGCAACGAGGTCGGCGGCAACCTGCTCGGCTCGGCCCGCTGGCTCGGCGTACCGCTGCGCGAGGTGCTCGACCGCGCCGGCATCGACGGCACGAAGGCCGACCAGATCCTCTCCACCGCGGTCGACGGGTTCACCATCTCCACCCCGCTCGACGTGGCCCTGGACGGCCGCGACTCCCTGGTCGTGTTCGGCATGAACGGCGAGCCGCTCCCGCGCGAGCACGGCTTCCCGGTGCGGCTGCTGACCCCGGGCATCTACGGCTACGTCGGCTCGACCAAGTGGCTCGAGCGCCTCACCCTGACGACGTACGCCGAGCAGGAGGCCTACTGGACCGAGCGCAAGTGGGCCACCGACGCACCGATCCGCCTGTCCAGCCGCATCGACACCCCCAAGGCGCTGAACAACATCGACGCCGGCAGCACCGTGATCGGCGGTGTCGCCTGGGCGCAGCCCGACGGCGTGGCCAAGGTCGAGGTCCGCATCGACGACGGCGAGGGCGGCGACAACCCGTGGCAGGAGGCCGAGCTCGGCCCCGACGCCGGCTCGGTCTACTGGCGCCAGTGGTTCCTGCCCTGGGACGCCACGCCCGGCACCTACACGCTCGCGGTGCGCGCCACCGACGCCCGTGGCGAGGTGCAGACGGCCGACCGAGCGACCCCGTTCCCGGCCGGCTCGACGGGCATCCAGACCGTCGTCGTCACGGTCTCGTAGAAATTTCTTCTTTCTCTCCCATCCAGGAGCACCACCGCTCCGAACTGCATCACGTCACACACCGACCGAAAGGCCCGACCATGATGAACACCAAGCTCCGCCGCACCGGCCTCGCCGCCATGGCCCTCACCGTCTCGTTCGGCATGGCTGCCTGTGGCTCCTCCGACGAGGGCTCCGGCTCGTCGTCCTCCAGCTCGTCGTCGTCCTCCAGCCCGAGCGAGTCCTCGAGCCCCAGCGAGTCCGCTGCCGCCTCGGGCGAGTTCGGCTCCGCCTGCTCGGCCGTCCCCGCCGACGGCCCCGGCTCCTTCCAGGGCATGTCCGAGTCGCCGGTGGCCACCGCCGCCAGCAACAACCCGGTCCTGAGCACCCTGGTGCAGGCCGTCACCGCGGCCGACCTGGTCGACACGCTCAACTCGGCGCAGGACATCACCGTCTTCGCCCCGGCCAACGACGCGTTCGCCGCGGTCCCGAAGAAGGACCTCAACGCGCTGCTGGCCGACACGGCCACGCTGACCAAGGTGCTGCAGTACCACGTGGTGCCCGGCAAGCTGGCCCCCGAGGACCTCGCGGGCACCCACAAGACGCTCCAGGGTGGCGAGGTCACCGTGGAGGGCTCCGGCGAGGAGTTCACCGTCGGTGAGAGCGGCGCCAACGTGATCTGCGGCAACGTGCAGACCGCCAACGCGACCGTCTACATCATCGACGGCGTGCTCATGCCCCCGGCTGCCTGAGCAGTCGACGGACACCGAGCACCGACGTCTGCGAAAGTTGACCTGTGGATGACAGCGGGTTCCCGACCTCCGTCCCCTCCTCCGAGGGGGCGGGGGTCGCCGCTGTCGTGAGCAGGTCGACCGCGGCCGACCAGACGGGCCCTCCCGACCTGGCCGAGCTGCTGCGGCGCTGCGGCCGCGGCGACGAGCAGGCCTTCGCGACGCTGTACGACGCGATGGCCGCGCGGGTCTTCGGACTCGCCAAGCGCGTCGTGCGCGACCCGGCCCAGGCCGAGGAGGTCACGCAGGAGGCGTTCCTCGACATCTGGCGCAGCTCGGGACGGTTCGACGAGTCCCAGGGCCACGCCGTGTCGTGGATGCTCACCGTCGTGCACCGCAAGGCCGTCGACCGGGTCCGCTCGGCCGAGGCCAGCACCCGCCGCGACACGACCTACCACCACGAGAACCACGCCACCGAGCACGACTCGACCGCCGAGGCGGCCACCGCGTCGCTCGAGGCGCACCGGGTCCGCCAGGCACTGGCGGGCCTCACCCAGGCGCAGCGCGAGGCGCTGGACCTGGCCTACTTCAAGGGCTACACCCACAGCGAGGTCGCCACGATGCTCGACCTCCCGTTGGGCACCGCCAAGACCCGAATCCGAGACGGCCTGATCCGCCTCCGCGACCACCTGGGGGTGGGACAGTGACCACGTCGATCCACGCGCTGTCGGGCGCGTACGCCGTCGACGCCCTCGACGACGACGAGCGCGCCGGCTTCGAGGCGCACCTGCCCGGCTGCCGCGACTGCCAGGTCGAGGTCGCCGAGCTGCGCCGCGCCGCGGCCGAGCTGGCCCACGACGTCGCCGAGGAGCCCCCCGCCGCGCTGCGCGCCTCGGTGCTCGGTGCGATCGCGACCGTGCGTCCGCTGCCCCCCGAGGCAGCGCCCGAGCCCGCCCTCGAGCCGACCGCCGCCACCACCCCCGCGAGCAACGTGGTCCCGATCGGCCGCAGCCGGCGTCGTCGCCTGGCCAACCTGGCCGTCGCCGCCGCGATCCTCGGCGTCGTCGGCGTCGGTGCGGTGACCCAGCCCTGGAACCCCGACCCCACCAGCCCGTCGCGCAACCTCTCGGCCGCCGACCGCGTGCTCTCGGCTCCCGACGCCGAGGCCGTCACCCAGCGCTTCCCCGACGGCTCCAGCGCCACCGTCACCCGCTCGGTGAGCGAGGGCCGCGCGGTGCTCTCGACCAAGCGGATGGCCGCCCCGCCCGAGGGCAAGGCCTTCGAGATGTGGCTGCGCATCGACGGCCGGATGGCTCCCGCCGGGCTGATGACCGACGGGGGCGACCAGACCTTCGTGCTCACCGGCGACGGCGGCGCCGCCACCGCGGTCGGCATCACCGTCGAGCCCGAGAGCGGGTCCGCCGCCCCCACGAGCGCCCCGATCGCCTACCTGGAGTTCGAGGGCACTGCATGAGCCGTCCTACCCCCGACCGTGTCGCCGTCGTCGGCAGCGGGGTCGCCGGGCTGATGGCCGCCCACGTGCTGACGCGCGGCGGCACCCGGGTCACCCTCTACGAGGCCGACAGCCGCCTCGGCGGCCACGCCGACACCCACGACGTCGAGACCGGTGACCCCCGCGTCGGCCGCATCGGCGTCGACACCGGCTTCATCGTCCACAACCACCGCACCTACCCCCACCTGCTGCGCCTGTTCGACGAGCTCGGCGTCGCGACGCAGGAGTCGGAGATGTCGATGTCGGTGCGCTCCGACGAGCGCGTCGACCGCCAGGGCGGCCTGGAGTACGCCGGTGCGCTGGGCGCCTCGGGCCTGTTCCCGACCTGGCGCCACGCGCTGCGACCGGCCTACCTGCGGATGCTCGTGGAAGTCCCCCGCTTCCACCGGATGGCCCGCCGGCTGCTCGACGACACCGACGGGGCGACCTCGGTCGCCGACGACGGCGAGACCCTCGGTGCCTTCCTGGACCGGGGACGGTTCACGCCGCTGTTCCGCACCCACTTCATGGAGTCGCTGGTCGCCTGCGTCTGGTCCTGCGACCCGGCCGTGGCGCTGGAGTACCCCGCCCGCTACCTGTTCTCCTTCCTGCGCCACCACGGCATGCTCGGCATCTTCGGCTCGCCCACCTGGCGCACCGTCACGGGGGGGTCGCGGGAGTACGTCACCCGCGTCGCCGCCGGGCTGGCCGAGGTCCGCACCGGCACCAAGGTGACGGCCGTGTCGGAGACGGCGACCGGCGTCGAGGTCACCGACGGCAACGGCGCCGTCGAGGCGTACGACGCGGTCGTGCTCGCCACCCACCCGCACCAGGCCCTGGCCATGCTGGCCGACCCGACGCCGGTGCAGCGTGAGGTGCTGGGCGCGATGCCGTACTCCCCCAACACCGCGCAGCTGCACACCGACACCAGCGTGCTGCCGCGGCTGCCGCGCGCCCGGGCGTCGTGGAACTACCTGCGCCGCCCCTCGGCGGAGGACCGCACGGTCACCGTCACCTACGACATGACCCGGCTGATGCGGCTGCCCTTGCCCGCCGACGGCACCCGCTACCTCGTCACCCTGGGCGGCACCGACCTGGTCGACCAGGACCTGGTGCTGGACACGATGCAGTACGAGCACCCGATCTACACCCCCGCCTCGGTCGCCGCCCAGCGCCGGCTGCCCGAGTGCGACAGCGACCGGGTCGTGCTGGCCGGGGCCTACCACGGCTGGGGCTTCCACGAGGACGGCGCCCGCAGCGGGGTCGAGGCAGCACGCAGGCTCGGCGTGGAATGGGGTACCGAGTCGGGTTCGACCCCGCCAGCTGCGCCGCCGCGCGAGCCCACGGCGTACGCCACGACGATCCGGCACACCCGCCGCCGGCCGTTCCGCCGCAGCTTCGAGCACCGCTCGACCACCTGGCTGGTCGACCTCGACCACGTGCCCGCGCCCGCCGGTCCCGGCGGCGTGCTGGGCAGCTTCGAGGCCCGCGACCACCTCGGCGACCCCGACGGCACCCTCAAGGGCAACGTCGAGCACTTCCTGCGGCTGCAGGGCGTCGAGCCCGACGGCGGTCGGGTCGTGATGGCCGCCAACGCCCGCGCCCTGGGTCACTGCTTCAACCCGATCAGCGTCTTCTGGTGCCACCGCCGCGACGGCGCGCTGGCGGCGGTCGTGGTCGAGGTGCACAACACCTACGGCGAGCGTCACGCCTACCTCGTGCACCCCGACGCGCAGGGCCGGGCCCGCACCGAGAAGCAGATGTACGTCTCGCCCTTCCACGGCACCGACGGCTGGTACGACGTGGCCGTGCCCGTCCCCACCGACCGGCTCCACGTCGCCGTCACCCTGCACACCGACGACGGCGCCACCTTCAGCGCCTCGCTGGACGGCGAGCAGACCTCGCCCAGCACGCTGCGGGCCGCCCCCGCCGCGCTGCGACACACCGTGCTCATCCACGTCCACGGCCTCTGGCTGTGGACCCGACGCCTGGGCGTGCGACCGCGCCCGGAGCACCCACGACAGGAAGGGGTCACCCGATGACCACCACCCCCTCCCGCACCCGCTCGGCCTGGCCCGACCTCGACGTCGTCCCCTCGGGACGTCGCGCCGACGTCGCGGCGCCGATCGCGCGCAAGATCTTCCACGCCGCCGTCAGGCGCCTGCCCGTCACCGTCCGCGACGGCGGCGACGTGATCGGACTCGGCGGACCCACCATGACCGTGCGCCGCCCGGCCGAGTTCTACCGGCGGGTCGGGAGCGACGGGCTGATCGGCTTCGGCGAGGCCTACCTCACCGGCGCGTGGGACGCGGAGGACCTCGGGGGCTTCCTGACCGTGCTCGCGGCCGAGATGCCGCGCCTGGTCCCGGGCTGGATGCAGCGGCTGCGCAAGGTCTACGTGCAGCGGCCCCCGTCGATGCACCGCAACACCACCAGCAACACCCGCGACAACATCGCGCACCACTACGACCTGTCCAACGACCTGTTCCGCCTCTTCCTCGACCAGACGCTGAGCTACTCCTCGGCGCTGTTCGACACCTCGGTCACCCGCGTCGTGGCCGACGGCCGCCGCCACCTCGTCGCCGCGCCGCCCGAGGCCGCCGACGAGCCGCTGGAGCAGGCGCAGGCGCGCAAGATCGAGCGGCTGCTCGACCAGACCGGCGTCGGCGAGGGCACCCGGGTGCTCGAGATCGGCACCGGCTGGGGCGAGCTGGCCATCCGAGCCGCCCGCCGCGGCGCCACGGTGCACTCGGTGACCCTGTCGAGCGAGCAGCTCGAGCTGGCCGAGGCCCGCGTGGCCGAGGCGGGGTTCTCCGACCGGGTCGACATCGCGCTGTGCGACTACCGCAAGGTCGAGGGGCAGTACGACGCGATCGTGTCCGTGGAGATGATCGAGGCCGTCGGCCACGAGTACTGGTCGACGTACTTCCGGACCATCGACCGGCTGCTCGCCCCCGGCGGCAAGGTCGGGGTCCAGGCGATCACGATGCCCCACGACCGGATGCTCGCCACCCGCCAGACCTACACCTGGATCAACAAGTACATCTTCCCCGGCGGCTTCCTGCCCTCGGTGCAGGCGATCGACGAGGTCGTCACGACCGACACCTCGCTCCGGATCAGCGACCGGCTCTCCTTCGGCCGCCACTACGCCGCCACCCTGCAGCGGTGGGACGAGACCTTCGCCGCCGCCCACGACGACGTCGCGCAGCTCGGGTTCGACGACACCTTCGAGCGGATGTGGCACTTCTACCTCGAGTACTCCCGGGCGGGCTTCGCCTCGGGCTACCTCGACGTCCAGCAGCTCACCTTCGAGAGGACCACGTCGTGACCGCGACCCAGGAGCGACCGACCGACGCCCGACCGACCGACGCCGGGGTGGCCCAGCGGCTGGCCGAGGCGCTGCGTCCCTTCGTCCGCGGCGACCTGCCGGTGCGGCTGCGCGCCTGGGACGGCTCGGAGACCGGCCCCGCCGAGGCGCCGCTCGTCGAGCTGCGCTCCCCCGACGCCATCCGCCGGCTGCTGTGGCACCCGGGCGAGCTCGGGGCCGCGCAGGCCTACGTCACCGGCGAGCTCGAGGTCCACCACGACCTCGACGAGGCGCTGACCCACGTCTGGGCCGTCGCCGCCGAGCGCGGGCTGTCGGGCGTGCGCCCCTCGCCCGCTGCCTTCGCCCGGGCGCTGCGCACCGCCGTGGACGTCGGCGCCGTGGGTCGCCCGCCGCGGACCCCCGACTCCCAGGCCCAGGTCAAGGGCCGGCTGCACAGCAAGCTGCGCGACCGCCGCGCGATCAGCCACCACTACGACCTGTCCAACGAGTTCTACTCGCTGATCCTCGAGCCGCAGATGGCCTACTCCTGCGGCTACCACACCAGCGACGACCCGGCGTACACCGTGGAGGACGCGCAGCGCGACAAGCTCGACCTCGTCTGCACCAAGCTCGGCCTCGAGCCCGGGATGCGCTTCCTCGACGTCGGCTGCGGCTGGGGCTCGCTGTCGCTGCACGCCGCCGAGCACTTCGGCGCCCAGGTGGTCGGCGTGACCATCGCCGCGGAGCAGAAGAAGTTCATCGACGCCCGGATCGCCGAGCGCGGGCTGGAGGACCGGGTCGAGATCCGGCTCCAGGACTACCGCGAGGTCCCCGAGGCCCACGGCCGTGGCGCCGGCCCCTTCGACGCCGTCGGCTCGCTGGAGATGGGCGAGCACGTCGGCGAGCGCAACTACGGCACCTACGCGCAGGTGCTCCACGACGCCGTGCGCCCCGGCGGCCGGGTGCTGGTCCAGCAGATGTCGCGGGCGGGCGGGCGTCAGGGCCACCCCGGCGGCGGTCCCTTCATCGAGTCCTTCATCGCCCCCGACATGACGATGCGACCGGTCGGCGAGACCGTCGCGTTCCTCGAGCGCGGGGGGCTCGAGGTGCGCGACGTCCACGCGATGCGCGAGCACTACGTCAAGACGGTGGCGGGCTGGCTGGAGAACTTCGAGCGCAACCTCGACCGGCTCACCGAGCTGACCAGCGAGGAGGTCGTCCGGGTGTGGCGGCTCTACCTCGTCGGCGGCGCGATGGCCTTCCGCGACGGCCGCATGGGCGTCGACCAGATCCTCATGGTGCGGCCCGGAGCCGCGCACACGCTGCCCGCGGTGCGACACTCCTGACGTGCTGACCGTCCTCCTCGCCTCGGCCCTCGCGGTCGCGGCCCTGATGACCGTGACCGCCCTCGTCGCCCGCCGGCGCCGACAGGTCGTGGTGGTCGACGCCGCCTGGGGCACCGGGTTCGTGCTCGTCGCCGTCGTCTGCGCCGCGCTCGGCGACGCCCCGGTGCGCTGGCTGCTGCTGGCGATGGTCGGCGTGTGGGGCCTGCGCCTGGCCCGGCACACCCTGACCCGCCTGCTGCAGAGCGGCGAGGAGGACCCGCGCTACGCCGAGCTGCTCGACGGCAAGCCGTTCTCCTACGCCGTCACCCGGGTGTTCCTGACCCAGGGGGTCGCCATGTGGTTCGTCTCGCTGCCCGTGCAGGTGGCCGCGGTGACCGAGACCCGGTGGTGGTGGGTGGTCGCCGTCGGCGTGGTGGTGTGGGCCGTCGGGCTGGTCTTCGAGACCGTCGGCGACGCCCAGCTGGCGGCGTACAAGAAGCAGCCGAAGGAGTCGCGGCCGAAGGTCATGGACCAGGGCCTGTGGCGCTACACCCGGCACCCGAACTACTTCGGCGACGCCTGCGTGTGGTGGGGCATCTGGCTCGTCGGCCTCGGCGGCGGCCTGGTCGGGCTGGCCACGGTCCTCTCCCCGGCCGTGATGACCTACTTCCTCGTCTTCGCCACCGGCGCCAAGCTGCTGGAGAAGACGATGATGCAGCGCGAGGGCTACCCGGAGTACGCCGAGCGCACCTCGATGTTCGTCCCCCTCCCGCCCCGGAAGCAGCCCGTCTCCTAGGCTCCCGGGGTGGACTCGGACATCGGATTCGCCCTCGACCCCGGCTCGCTGGTGCTCGTCGCGCTCACCAGCCTGGTCGCCGTGGGCGTCGTGGTGCTCGTCGTGCGGGCGCTGGCCCCGCGCCGTGGCTGGAGCGCCGACGCGGCCGCCGCGCTGACCTGGTCGTCGTCGATGGCCGTGGTCGCGGTGCTGTCGCTGGCGTGGATCGCCCCGTGGTCGCGCCCCGAGCCCCGGGTCGTGGCGGTGACCAGCGACTCCGAGCTCGGGAGCGGCAGCTACGCCCCCCTCGAGGCCGGTGACGGCAGCTCCCTGCCCATCGTCTGGTCCGACCAGGAGCTCCTCTCCCCCGGCATCCTGACCCTGGTCTGGCTGCCGTGCGTGATGGCGCTGCTGTGGTCGGTGCTGCACGTGCTCCGCTCCGGCACCGGGCACCACTCCCCCTTGCTGGGCGTGCCGGTGACGGTCGCGATCCCCGCCCTGTGGCTGGTCTCCTCCCCCCTGCAGATCACCGTGTTCACCGTCGGCGTGCTCGGCGCGCTGAGCTGGGCGGGCCTGCTGATCTGGGCTCTGGGCCAGGCCGCGGTCGCCGTGGGGCGCTCGTGGGTCGGCGACGTCGGGGTGTGGACGGGCATCGCACTGGTCGCCGCCGACGCGTGGCCGGGCTACGTCGGCCTGGTCTCGCCCGTCGTGGTGGCGGCCCTGGTGCTGTTCCAGCAGCGTCGCGGCGCCCGGCCCGAGGAGCTCCGGGTCAGCTGACCCGCTTGGGCACGCCGGGCGTGGCGGCGTCGGGCCGTCGCAGGTAGAGCGGGTCGGGACCCAGCAGCTCGAACCGCTGCTGCTGCACCACCTCGGCCAGCACTTCCGCGTCGGGCTGCTCGGGGCCGCGGGCGTCGGGGAAGGCCTCGGGGTAGAGCACGGCACCCCGGCCCACGACCGGGCCGGTGACGCCGGCGTCCAGCGGCTTGACGACCAGCGGTCCCGACGTGCGGCGGCCCCCGGCGTACGTCGCGAGGTAGACCTCCTTGCGGCGGGCGTCGGTGGCGACCGCGAAGTCGTCGAGGCCGGCGTCCGTCGCCGCGGCGGCCAGCACGTCGAGGGTGCAGACGCCGTGGACGGGGATCCCGCGCGTCAGCCCGAGGGTGCGGGCGGTGACCAGGCCGACCCGCAGGCCGGTGAACGGTCCGGGGCCGACCCCGACGGCGACGGCGGTGAGGTCGCGGACGGTCGCGCCGACGTCGGCGAGCACCCGGGCGATGCCCGGCGCCAGCATCTCGCCGTGGCGCATCGCCTCGTCCGCGGCGTACGACGCGACGACGGAGCTGCCGTCGTGGAGGGCGACGGTGACCCGGGAGGTGGCGGTGTCGAAGGCGAGCAGCACGGGCGTGAGCCTAGAAGACCAGCTCGCGCCACCGCGGGCCGACGGGCGTCAGGGTGAGCGAGCGGACGTCGTCGTCGCCGCGCTCAAGGCTGATCTCGAGCCGGCTGTGGGCCAACGTCTCGGCGAGCCCCTCCCCCCACTCCACGACGGTGACCGCCTCCTCGATGTCGGTGTCGAGGTCGAGGTCGTCGAGCTCGGCGGTGTCGCCGAGCCGGTAGGCGTCGACGTGGATCAGCGGCAGTCCGTCGCCGAGCGAGGGGTGCACCCGGGCGATCACGAAGGTCGGCGAGGTGACGTCGCCGCGCACGCCCAGGCCCTGCCCCAGGCCCTGGGTCAGGGTCGTCTTGCCGGCCCCCAGGTCGCCGGTGAGGATGACCATGTCGCCCTCGCGCATCAGCGTCGCCAGCCAGCCGCCGAAGGCGCGGGTGTCCTCGGCGGTCGGCAGCACGCGGCGCACGGGAAGCAGCTTGAGCATGGTGAGGCGGTTGCCGTTGCGCCCGGCCTCGACGAAGCCGAAGTGGCGCCACATCGCGACCGTCCTCGGCAGCTCGACCCGGGCCTCGAGCTCGATGCCGCCGAAGTGCCGCTCGGTGGCGATCCGCATCGCCTCGGCCGTCAGCCGGGCGGCCACGCCGAGACCGCGGACGCTGCCGAGGACGCCGACGCGGCGCAGCCCCAGCATCCGGCCGCGCAGCTCGAACAGCAGCGAGCCCACCGGCCGACCGTCGTGCTCGACCAGCAGGCCGCCGTGCTCGTCGAGCGCCGCGCGCACCGACTCCTCGGTCTCGTCGAGCGCGGTGGCGGGCGGGTCGAGCGGGGGCCGGTCACCGAAGGCCTCGTGGATCACGGCCAGCACGTCGGCGGCGCGGCTGCCGTCGACCATGCTGATGACGGGCTCGTCGGCCGGGGTCACCGGACCGCCTCCTCGACCAGCTCCACGAGGGTGGCGTTGACGCGCTCGCGGTCCTCGAAGATGACCATGTGGCCCGACCCCTCGGACTCCACCAGCCGCGCGTTGCTGATCAGGGCGGCCATCTTGCGGCTGTGCCCGATCGAGGTGAGCCGGTCCTTGGTGCCGCAGACGATCGCCGTGGGCACGGTGCGGAACAGCTCGAGGCTGGCGAACTTGTCGAGAGTGGAGAAGTTGGGGAAGAAGGCGGCCAGCACCTCGAACGGCGTACCGGCCAGCATCTCGTCGAGGAACTCCACCTCGGCCGCCGGCACGTCGTGACCGAAGGCGAACATCTCCGAGACCAGGAAGCCGATGTTGGAGCCGCCGCGCCGGGCCGAGTCGACCAGCTCGGGAGCCATCGCCAGCGCCGCCACCACCCGGGGGGCCACCAGCTGGCCGAGGCCGTCGGGGATGAAGCGGCTGATGGTGCGGTGGGGCTTCAGACCGCCCGCGGTGGTGGCGATCAGCGCGACGCCGCGGACGCGCTCGCGGAACACCTCGGGGTGACGCTCCGCGAAGGCGACGATCGACATCCCGCCCATGGAGTGGCCGACCAGCACCACGTCGCCGTCGGGCACCAGCTCCTCGAGCACGCGGGCGAGGTCGTCGCCGAGCTGGTCGATGTTGACGTTCTCCTTCGCCGACCGCTGGGAGCGGCCGTGGGAGCGCTGGTCGTAGAACGCCATCCGGTAGCGGCCGCGCAGCGCGTCGCGCTGGAAGTGCCAGCAGTCGAGGTTGAGCGCGAAGCCGTGGACGAACAGCAGCGTCGTGCCCGGAGCGGTGTCGGCGCCGTCGTCGGGCTCGTCGAGCTCGCCGTGCAGCACCACCCCGTCGTCGGCCTCGACCGGGCGGGCCGGGGAGTGCAGCGACCCCAGCCGGTCGGCCTCGGCGGCCCCCTCGCGCCGGGCCGCCACGACCCGCTTCTCGACCACGAACCCGCTCGCCAGGGCGGTGACGGCCGCGACCGCCATCCCGCCCGTCGCGTAGGCCAGCCTGCGCTTGCTCACCGCTCGTACTCCCCCACCCAGGAGCGGACCTGACGGCCGCCCATCCGCGTCACGACCTCGTAGCCGATGGTGTCGCACCACGCCGCCCAGTCGGCCGCCGTCGGCTCGCCGGCCGACCCCGGACCGAGCAGCAGCACCTCGTCGCCCGCCTCCGCACCGATCGCCTCGACCACCAGCTGGTCCATGCAGATCCGGCCGAGCACGGGGCGGCGCGCACCGGCCACCAGCAGCTCGGCGCGCGAGGACCCGTGGCGCGGCACGCCGTCGCCGTAGCCCATCGGCACCAGCCCGACGCGGGTCGGCGCGGGCGCGGTCCAGGTGTGGCCGTAGGACACCCCGGCGCCCTCGGCCAGCTCCTTGACCATCACCAGCCGGCCGCGCACGGTCATCGCCGGCACCAGTCCCAGCTCGTCGCTGGTGGCGACGTCGGGCGCCGGGCTGACGCCGTACGACGCGATCCCGAGCCGCACCAGGTCGTGCCGGGCACCGGGGTGCCACAGCGCGCCCGCGCTGTTGGCCAGGTGGCGCACCTCGGGCTCCAGCCCGGCGTCGGCCACGAGCGCGAGGCCGTCCTCGAAGGCCGCGAGCTGCGCGGCGTTGGCCGGGTGGTCGGGCTCGTCGGCGCAGGCCAGGTGCGACCAGACGCCCGTCACGCGCACGTCGCCGTCGTCCTGGGCGTGCCGGGCGGCGGTGACCAGCGCGAGCCAGTCGTCGCGCGCGGCACCCCCGCGGGACAGGCCGGTGTCGAGCTTGAGCTGCAGCCGCGCCGGGCGGCCGGCTACCCGGGCGCCGCGGACCACCTCGTCGAGCTGCGCGACGGAGTACGCCGTGACGTCGACGTCGGCGCTGACCAGCGGGGCGAAGTCGTGGCCGGGGGCAGCGAGCCAGCACAGCAGCCGGCCGGTGTCGCCGGCCTCGCGCAGTGCCAGCACCTCCGCCGGGGTGGCCGCGCCGAGCCACTCCGCGCCGGCCTGCCGGGCGGCGCGGGCGACCGGCACCATGCCGTGGCCGTAGCCGTCGGCCTTGACCACGACCATCACCTGGCCGCGCTCGTCGGCCGGACGGTCCCCCCAGACCAGCTCGCGCAGCCGGCGCACGTTGTGCCGGACGGCCTCCAGGTCGACCACGACCTCGGCGTCCGGGCGCGGGCGCAGCGTGGGGTCGGAGGCGTCCATGGCCCGGACATCCTCCCACCTGCGCCGGCTCAGGCGAGCAGCCGCCGCACCGTGGCCGGGATGGCGTCGGCCACGGCCGAGGCCTGCAGCGGTCCCCCGTCGGCGGCCAGCGCCGCGGCGGCGCCGTGCAGCCACGAGCCGACCGACGCGGCGTCGTACGGCTCGAGGCCGGCGGCGAGCAGCGACCCCACCAGCCCGGCGAGCACGTCGCCCGCGCCCGCCACCGCCAGCCACGGCACCCCGCTGGTGGTGACGCGGACCCGGCCGTCGGGGTGGGCGACGAGGGTGTGGCGTCCCTTGAGCAGCACCACCTCGTCGTACGCCGCCGCGGCCCGCCGGGCCCATCCCAGCTGGTCGGCCTCGACCTCGGCGCGGTCGGCGTCGAGCATCCGCGCCAGCTCACCGGCGTGGGGGGTCAGCACCAGCCCCCGACGTCGACCGGGGTGCTGCTCGAGGTGGACCAGGGCGTCGGCGTCGACCACGACGGGCACCCCGTCGGCGAGCGCCGCGGCCAGCGCCTGCTCGGCGTCGGCGTCGCCGCCCGAGCCCACCACCCAGGCCTGCACCCGCCCGTCCGAGACCACGACCTCGGGGTGGCGGGCGCGCACCGCGTCGGCCGCCGAGCCGGCGTAGCGCACCATCCCGGCCAGCCCCGAGACCGCCGCCGAGGTGGCCAGCACCGCCGCGCCCGGGTAGGCCGCCGACCCGGCGTGCACCCCGACGACACCGCGGGTGTACTTGTGGTCGAAGGGCCCCGGCCGCGGCAGCAGTGCCGCGACGTCCTCGGCCTGCAGCGCCTCGACGCCCGGCGCGGGCAGCTCGAGCCCCAGGTCGACGAGGTGCACCACCCCGCACGCCAGCGCGGCGGGGTCGACGAGGTGGGCGGTCTTGTGGGTGCCGAAGGTGACCGTCAGGTCGGCCCGCACGTGGGGCCCGTCGAGGCGTCCGGTGTCGGCGTCGACGCCCGAGGGCAGGTCGACGGCCACCACCGGCACCCCGGCCAGCCCGGCGAGCACCTGCTCGGCCTCGGGCCGCAGCCCCGGCCGGCCGCCGATCCCGACGATGCCGTCCACCACCACGTCGGGCCGGTGCGCGTCCGCCCGGTCGACGACCCGCCCCCCGGCGCCGCGGAAGGCGGCCAGCCCGTCGGTGTGGGCGTGCTCGGAGAGCAGCACCGCCTCGACGACCGCCCCGCGACGCACGAGCCGTGCTCCGGCGTACAGCGCGTCGCCGCCGTTGTCCCCGCCCCCGACCAGCAGCAGCACCCGCGCGCCGTACATCGCCCCGAGCAGCTCGGCCACCGCGGTCGCCAACCCCGCCGCCGCCCGCTGCATCAACGCCCCCTCGGGCAGCCGCGCCATCAGGTCCTGCTCGGCACTGCGAACCTGCTCCACGGAATGCGCCCACCTCATGCCCCCCAACCTAGGCAGTCGTGGGTCCGGCCGGTCGAGGAGGTCGCGCAGCGACCGTCACGAGACCCGGTGACCCCACAGCCCACCCCGACCACCCGCTCGTCCACAGCCCAGCGACGACCCCTGGCACCTGAGAGGGTCGTCGCGCAGGATCCGGCGCATGGCCTGGACCTACCTGCTCGAGTGCCGCGACGGCTCGTTCTACGTCGGCAGCACCACCGACCTGATGGCGCGCCTCCACCAGCACCAGACCGGGATGGGTGCCGTGCGCACGCGGAGCCGGCGACCGGTCACCCTGGTCTGGTACGCCGAGCTCGAGACCATCCCCGAGGCGTTCGCCCTGGAGAAGCGGATCCGGAAGTGGGGCCGGGCCAAGCGGCTCGCGCTCGTCCGCGGTGAGCTGGACATGCTGCCGGAGCTGGCGTCCCGTTCCGCTCGAGGCACCCGCACCCGGAGCGAGTACGAGGCGCGGGGCGGGCCACCGGTCGACCTACTGACAGACCACGGTCGTGACGGACACCCCGGGACGACCGAGACCTGACATCGAGGACCGGGGAGGCCGGCGCCACCTGTCTCCGCAGGTCTCGTGACGGTCGCTGCGCGACCTCCTCGACCAGCCGATGTCCATCCCGGGTGGTCGGGTCCGGTCCCCGGGTGGTCGAGGTCAGTCCCGGGTGGTCGAGGAAGGCGCCCTGGCGCCTGTCACGAGACCCCTGGGCGCACCCACCGGGTCTCGTGACGGTCGCTGCGCGACCTCCTCGACCAGCCGGACGTCGGCGCGACCTCCTCGACCGGCCGGCGTGCTACGACTCCAGGACGACGAAGGCGAGGGCGACTCCCGCGTCGTGGGACAGGGAGAGGTGGGGGCGCGCCCCGCCCACGGCGGCGGCGACGGTGCCGCGCAGCGCGAAGGAGGGTGCGCCGGACCCGTCGGTGACGACCTCGGCGTCGTGCCAGTCCAGGCCGGCGGGGGCGCCCAGGGCCTTGCTCAGCGCCTCCTTGGCGGCGAAGCGGGCCGCCAAGGAGGCGAGCGGGAGGGCCGCCTCGGCCGGGGTGAACAGCCGCTCGCGGACCGACGGCGTGCGGGTCAGGGTGGCCTCGAAGCGCGCCAGGTCGACCACGTCGGTGCCGATCCCGACGATCACGGCTCCACCGACCCCCGGGTCACTCGACGGTGACGGACTTGGCCAGGTTGCGGGGCTGGTCGACGTCGTGGCCCATGGCCGTGGCCAGCTCGCAGGCGAAGAGCTGGAGCGGGACGGTGGCCACGACCGGCTGCAGCAGCGTGGGTACGACGGGCAGGCGGATCAGCTCGTCGGCGTACCGCGTGACCTCCTCGTCGCCCTCCTCGACCAGCACCAGGGTGCGGGCGCCGCGGGCGCGGATCTCCTGGATGGCGCTGACCATCTTGTCGTGCAGCTGGTCCCGCCCCCGGGGAGGCATCACGCAGAAGACGGGCAGGCCCTCCTCGATCAGCGCGATCGGGCCGTGCTTGAGCTCGCCGGCGGCGAAGCCCTCGGCGTGGATGTAGGCCAGCTCCTTGAGCTTCAGCGCGCCCTCGAGCGCGACCGGGAAGCCGGCGTGGCGGCCCAGGAACAGCACCGACCGGGTGCCGGCGTAGGTGCGGGCGAGCTCGTAGACCTGGTCGGCGGAGTCGAGCAGCCGCTGCACGTGCGCGGGCATCTTGGCCAGCTCGTCGACCACCGCGGCGATCTCGTCGCCGAACTTGGTGCCGCGCACCTGGGCGAGGTAGAGGCCGAGCAGGTAGCAGGCGATCAGCTGGGTCAGGAAGCCCTTGGTCGAGGCGACGCCGATCTCGGGCCCGGCGTGGGTGTAGATCACCGCGTCGGACTCGCGCGGGATGGTCGAGCCGTTGGTGTTGCAGACCGCGAGCACCCGCGCCCTCTGCTGCCGGGCGTAGCGGATCGCCATCAGGGTGTCGGCGGTCTCGCCGGACTGGCTGATCGCCACCACCAGGGTGTTGCGGGTCAGGATGGGGTCGCGGTAGCGGAACTCGTGGGCGAGCTCGACCTCGCAGGGGATGCGGGTCCAGTGCTCGATGGCGTACTTCGCCACCAGGCCGGCGTAGTTGGCGGTGCCGCAGCCGATGATCACGATCTTGTCGATCTCGCGCAGCTCGTCCTCGGAGATCCGGACCTCGTCGAGCTGGAGCAGCCCGTCGCCGTCGTGGCGGCCCAGCAGCGCGTCGGCCAGCGCGCGGGGCTGCTCGAAGATCTCCTTGCGCATGAACCAGTCGAAGCCGTCCTTCTCGGCGGCCGAGAGGTCCCAGTCGACGTGGTAGCGGGTGCCCTCGGCGGCGTGCCCCTCGAAGTCGGTCACCGCCACGCCCTCGGCGGTGATGGTGACGACCTGGTCCTGGCCCAGCTCGAGTGCCTCGCGGGTGTGCTCGATGAAGGCCGCGACGTCGGAGCCGAGGAAGTTCTCGCCCTCCCCGAGCCCGACCACCAGCGGGGAGTTGCGCCGCGCGGCCACCACCCGGCTCGGGTCCTGGGCGTCGATCGCGACCAGGGTGAACGCGCCCTCGAGGCGGCGGCAGGTCGCCTGCATCGCCTGCGTCAGGTCGTCGGACTCGGCGAGGGCGACCTCGAGCAGGTGGGCGGCGACCTCGGTGTCGGTCTCCGAGAGCAGCTCGTGGCCGGCGAGCTCGAGCTCCTCGCGCAGGGTGGCGAAGTTCTCGATGATGCCGTTGTGCACCACCGCGGTCCGGCGCTTCTCGCCGAGGTGCGGGTGGGCGTTGACGTCGGTGGGGGCGCCGTGGGTGGCCCAGCGGGTGTGGCCGATGCCCGTGGTGGCGGCCGGCAGCGGCGACTCCTCCAGCGCGGTCACGAGGTTGGCGAGCTTGCCGGCCCGCTTGTCCGAGGCGATGGCCCCGCCGTCGATGACCGCGATGCCGGCGGAGTCGTAGCCGCGGTACTCCAGGCGGCGCAGGCCCGCGATCACCACGTCGTGCGCCTGCTGGGGTCCGACGTACCCGACGATTCCACACATGGGCGACAGCATAGGTGGGTGCGAGCGTCCCCACCGGACGCCCACGTCCTAGGGTGCGTGGCATGTCGAACGGGTCGCACGGCCTGCACGCGGGCGAGAGCTCCCCGTACGTCGAGCTGGACCGCACCGCCTGGGCGGCGCTGGGGCGGGCCACCGAGCAGCCGCTGTCGGCCGACGAGATCGACCGCGTCAAGGGCCTCGGCGACCAGCTCGACCTCGACGAGGTGCAGCAGGTCTACCTGCCGCTGTCACGCCTGCTGAGCCTGTACGTCGAGTCGGCCGGCCAGCTCCACCGCAGCCAGGAGGAGTTCCTGCACCAGCGCCAGCCCCCGCGCACGCCGTTCGTGATCGGGCTGGCCGGCTCGGTGGCGGTCGGCAAGTCGACCACCGCCCGCGTGCTGCAGCACATGCTGGCGCACTGGCCCGAGCACCCGCGGGTCTCGCTGGTGACCACCGACGGGTTCCTGCTGCCCAACGCCGAGCTGAGCCGCCGCGGCATCCTGCACCGCAAGGGCTTCCCGGAGTCCTACGACCGCAAGGCGCTGCTGAAGTTCGTGGTCGACATCAAGTCGGGCCGCGACGAGGTCGAGGCGCCGATCTACTCCCACCTCGTCTACGACGTCGTGCCCGACGAGAAGGTCGTGGTCAGCAGCCCCGACATCGTCATCGTCGAGGGCCTCAACGTGCTCCAGGCCGCCGGGGTGCGCCAGGACGGCCGCGTGGGCCTGGCCGTCAGCGACTTCTTCGACTTCTCGGTCTACGTCGACGCGGCGACCAGCGACATCCGCCGGTGGTACACCGACCGCTTCCTGCGGCTGCGCGAGACCGCGTTCCGCGACCCGCAGTCCTACTTCGCCAAGTACGCCGCCCTGACCCACGACGAGGCCGTGGCCGAGGCCAGCCGCATCTGGGACGAGATCAACGGGCCCAACCTGAAGCAGAACGTCCAGCCCACCCGCTCGCGCGCAACGCTGGTGCTGCGCAAGGACCACGACCACTCGGTGCGGTGGGTCAGGCTGCGCAAGCTGTGAGCGACGCCTCCGCCGGACCGCCGCCCCGGACCCGATGGGAGCTGGCCGGCGACTCCCACGAGTCCGGCTACGTCCGCACCTTCCTCGAGCAGCAGGGGTCCGGCACGGGCGACGACGGCGAGGCGCGGCTGGCCGACGTGCTGGCCCCGCGTGGCGCCCGGGTGCTCGACGCCGGGTCCGGGGTCGGACGGGTGGCCGACGCGCTGCGCCGGCGCGGCCACGACGTCACCGCAGTCGAGAAGGACCCTGCCCTGGTGGCGATCTCGCGCGAGCGCTTCCCCGAGGTCACCGTGGTCGAGGCCGACCTGCTCGACCTGACGCCCGACCTGCTCGGCTCGCACGACCGGCCCGCGGCGTACGACGTGGTCGTGGTGGTCGGCAACGTGATGGTCTTCCTCGCCGACGACACCCAGGTCGCGGTGCTCCGGGTGCTGGCCGGGCTGCTGGCCGCCGACGGCTGCCTGCTGGTCGGCTTCCACCCGGTGGCCGGCCCGACCGGCAGCCGCGACTACCCCGCGGCCGAGCTGCGCGAGCACGCGGCCGCGGCCGGGCTCCAGGTCGACCTGCTGGCCGGGAGCTACGACCTCCGGCCCCCGGGCGAGGACTACGTGGTGGCGGTGCTGCGCGCTCAGCGGGCCGGGCCCGACGCGCGGTAGCGCCGCTCCGGACGCCCCGCGCCGCCGTACTGCAGCCGCACCACCGCGTCGCCGGTGGCCACGAAGTGCTCGAGGTAGCGCCGCGCGCTGACCCGCGAGAGCCCCAGCCGCTCGCCGGCCTCGGCCGCGGAGAGCTCCTCGCCGGCCTGCAGCGCGGCCCGCACCAGCTGGCCGGTCTCGGCGCTGAGGCCCTTGGGCAGGGGCGGCGGACCGGCGGCCGCCGGGGTCACGGTGCCGAAGAGCCGGTCGATGGTGTCCTGGTCGGCCTGCCCGCCGCGCAGCTCGCCCAGGGCCTCGGCCACCCGGCGGAGGCGACCGGCGAGGTCGTCGTACTCGAAGGGCTTGACGAGGTACTGCGTCGCACCGCCGTGCAGCGCCTGGCGCACCGTCTCGGCCCCGCGCTCCGCGGTCACCATCAGCACGCCGGCCTCGGAACCGGCGGCGCGCAGCCGGGCCAGCACCTCCAGGCCGCTCAGGTCGGGCAGGTGGACGTCGAGCAGGACGAGGTCGGGGCGGAGCCGCTCGGCCAGCTCGAGGGCGTCGGCGCCGGTGCGGGCGCTGCCGACCACCTCGAAGCCCTCGGTGCGCTGCACGAACCGCTCGTGGACGCTCGCCACCATGAAGTCGTCGTCGACGACGAGCACGCGCAGGGACGTCGGGCTCACGAGACCCTCCTGGTGGCGGAGTAGGGCAGCCGGACCGAGAACACGGCCCCGTCGCGCTGGTGGACCTCGATGCTCCCACCCCGCTGCGCGCAGATGAGCTGGACCAGCGGCAGCCCGATGCCGCGTCCGCCCAGCACGTCGGGCTTGGTGCTGTAGCCGCGCACGAAGATCGCCCCGCGCAGCTCCTCGGGCACGCCGGGACCGTTGTCGCCGACCTCGACGTGGAGGAAGGACGTGCCGGACTGGAGCGCCACCGTCACCTCGGCGCCGGGGCGGCCGCTGCAGGCGTCGATCGCGTTGTCGACCAGGTTGCCGAGCACGGTGGTGAGGTCGGCGGAGTCCAGCTCCACCAGCGGCGGCAGCGCGGAGTCCTCGGTCAGCTCCAGGCGTACGCCGCGCTCGGCGGCCACGCTCGCCTTGGCCAGGACCAGGGCGGCCACCGCGAGGTCGTCGATCCGGCTGGTCACGAAGTCCTCGCTCTCGGCCCGTCGCCGGGTCAGCGTGCCGACGAGCGAGCGCACCTCGTCGTACTCCCCGAGCTGGACCAGGCCCGAGATGGTGTGGAGCTGGTTGCTGAACTCGTGGGTCTGCGCGCGCAGCGTGTCGGAGATGGAGAGGTTGGAGGACAGCTGGCTCTGCAGCGAGACCAGCTCGGTGCGGTCGCGCATCGTGGTGACGGTGCCGATCCGGCTGCCGCCGCTGGACGCCGTACGACGGTTGAACACCAGCACCCGCTCGGCGACCACCGCGACCGCGTCCTCGTCGGCCGGGGCGGAGCCGTCGAGCAGCGCCACCACCTGGTCGGCCAGCCCCAGCCCGGCCACCGGCTCCCCGACGGGATCGGCCCGCAGGCCCAGCAGGTCGAGCGCGGCGTCGTTGACCATCGTCACCCGGCCGTCGGTGCCGACGGCGAGCACGCCCTCGCGGATGCTGTGCAGCAGCGCCTCGCGGTGGTCGGCCAGCCGCGCGATCTCCGAGGCGCCGAGACCGCGGGTGCGGCGCTTGACCACCCGCGACACGACGTAGGTGCCGAGCACGCCGAGCAGCGCGCCGAGACCCAGGAACAGCGCCAGGTTGGCCGCGCTCGAGGTCAGCCGCTCCCACACCGAGGGGTAGTCCTGCTCGACCAGCACCAGCCCGACCAGGTCGCCCTCCTGGCCGTCGTCGTCGGAGAGCACCGGGGCGCGGGCCGCCACCACGGTGGCACCGTCCACCTCCCGCAGCCCCGACCACTGGGCCCCGGCCCGACCCTCGATCGCGAGCCGCTCGCCGACGCGCAGCGGGTCCGAGCTGACCAGCACCTCGCCGTCGGGGGTGGCGATGTCGATCTCGTCGGCGGCCGAGGTGGTCAGCGCCGCCTCGAGGGTGGGGGCGAGCTCGTTGACGGTGTCGCGGGCCGAGGTGCCGGTGGCGCCGTCGGAGGCCTCCTCGAGCTTGGTGCGCACCTGGAAGGTGTCAGCGACGTACTCCGCGATGCCGCGCATCTGCGCCCCCGACTGCTCCCGGAAGGTCGCGCCCGACTGCCGCAGCGAGATCACCGCGACGAGGGCGAGCACCCCGACGACGACCGCGAGCTGCAGGACGAGCACCTGCGCCGCGAGGCTGGGGTCGCGACGCCGGCCGGACGTGACGGTGACCACAACGACCGCAACCTCCTTTGCTTCCGCAAGCGTGACGGGCGCCACATGCGCGGGACATGCTCCCACGGAACTCACCGAGGAGGTGCTCGCAGGATGACCGTCAACCTGTTCCCCCACCGTTCGCCGTCCACCCGTCGTGGACTGCGCGCCGTCCTGGCCACCGTCAGCGTCGTCTCGCTGGCCGCCCTCACCGCCTGCGGCGGCGTCACCGCGT
The DNA here is from genome assembly GCF_001424755.1 of Marmoricola sp. Leaf446. Lineage (GTDB taxonomy): Bacteria > Actinomycetota > Actinomycetes > Propionibacteriales > Nocardioidaceae > Marmoricola. The sequence goes on along the minus strand of NZ_LMRF01000001.1, from coordinate 442,706 downwards.
CGTCCGACAGCGGCGACGCGAGCGGCGACCTCGCCGACAAGCGGATGCGCATGATGATCCCCAACGCCGCCGGCGGCGGCTACGACCTCACCGGCCGCGCCGCGGTCAAGGTGATGGAGGACGAGAAGATCACCGGCCGCTTCGAGGTCAGCAACGTCGAGGGCGCCAGCGGCACCGTCGCGATGCAGCGCCTGCTCAACGAGAAGGGCTCCGACGACCTGCTCATGACCATGGGCCTGGGCGTCGTCGGCGCGGTCTACACCAACAAGTCCGACGCCACCGTCGACAAGGCCGTCCCGATCGCCCGCCTCATCGAGGAGCAGGAGGCGATCCTGGTGCCCAAGGACTCCCCCTTCAAGACCGTCGACGACTTCGTCGAGGCCTGGAAGGCCGACCCCGACAAGGTCGTCGTCGGCGGCGGCTCGGCCCCCGGCGGCCCGGACTTCCTGTTCCCGATGCAGCTGGCCGACGCCGTGGGCGTCACCCCCAAGGACGTCGCCTACGTCGAGTACGACGGCGGCGGCCCGCTCACCACGGCCCTGCTCGGCTCCAAGATCGACGTCGGCATGTCCGGCCTCGGCGAGTTCGAGGGCCAGATCGCCGACGGCTCGCTGCGCGTGCTCGCCGTCTCCGGCGAGGAGCGCCTGGAGACCACCGACGCCCCGACCCTGACCGAGGAGGGCATCGACCTGGTGTTCACCAACTGGCGCGGCGTCCTGGCCCCTCCCGGCATCGACGACGCCACCCGCGAGGCCTACGTGAAGGCCTTCGAGGAGATGCACGACACGCAGGCCTGGAAGGACACGCTGGAGAAGAACGGCTGGGCCGACAACTTCGCCACCGGCGAGGAGTTCGAGACCTACCTCGACGAGCAGAACGAGCGCGTCCGCACCACGCTGACCGACCTCGGCCTGGCCTGAGCAGTCCGCACCACCCCCCGGTGACGCCGGGCGGCCCCCCGCTGGGGGCCGCCCGGTCACCCGGCCGATCGAGGAGACACCGATGTCCCAGCAGCACGCCGCCCCCGCGGCACCCCCGGCGCCCGAGCCGACGCGCCACCGCGTCGTCGACACCGCGCAGTACGCCATGGCGGCGTTCCTCGCCGTGGCCGGCGCCTACGTCGTCTACAACGGCACCCAGCTCCGCGGCGGCATGTCCGCGGACTTCCTGCCCCCCTCCACCTTCGCCTACGTCGTCGGCGGCGTGCTGCTCGTGCTCGCGGTCCTGCTGGCCGTCGCGACGGCCCGCGGCGACGTCGCCGAGGCCGAGGAGGGCGAGGACGTCGACCTCAGCAGCGGCACCGACGTGCGCACGCTGGGCCTGCTCGTCGCCGTGCTCTGCGTCAACGTCTTCCTGATCGAGATCCTCGGGTGGGCCATCACCGGCGCCATCCTGTTCACCGGCGCCGCCTGGGTGCTGGGCAGCCGCCACTGGGTCCGCGACATCGCGCTCGGCGTCGCGCTCTCGGTCGGCACCTTCTACGCCTTCTACGTCGGCCTGGGCGTCCCGCTGCCCGCCGGCATCCTGAACGGAGTCCTGTGACATGGACCTGCTCCTCGACGGCTTCGCCACCGCGCTGACGCCCAGCAACCTGCTCTTCGCCGTCGTCGGCGTGCTGCTCGGCACCGCCGTCGGCGTGCTGCCCGGCATCGGCCCGGCCATGACCGTGGCGCTGCTGCTGCCCGTGACCTACAGCGTCCCGGCCGACAGCGCGCTGATCATGTTCGCCGGCATCTACTACGGCGGCATGTACGGCGGCTCGACCACCTCGATCCTGCTCAACACCCCCGGCGAGTCCTCCTCGGTGATCACCGCGCTCGAGGGCAACAAGATGGCCAAGAACGGCCGGGCCGCGCAGGCCCTGGCCACGGCCGCGATCGGCTCCTTCGTCGCCGGCACCATCGGCACGGTCCTGCTGATCGTGCTGGCCCCCACGGTGGGCCCGCTGGTCGTCCAGCTCGGCGCCCCGTCGTACTTCGCGATCATGCTGCTCGCGCTGTTCGCGGTCACCGTCGTCCTCGGCGCCTCCAAGCTGCGCGGCTTCATCGCGCTGTTCCTCGGCCTGGCCATCGGCCTGGTCGGCATGACCAGCGGCCAGCCCCGGATGACGTTCGGCTTCGCCGAGCTCTCCGACGGCATCGAGATCGTCGTCGTCGCCGTCGCGATCTTCGCCCTCGGCGAGGCGCTGTGGGTGGCCGCCCACCTGCGCCGCAAGCCGCTGGAGATCATCCCGGTCGGCCAGCCCTGGATGAGCAAGGCCGACTGGGGCCGCTCCTGGAAGCCGTGGCTGCGCGGCACCGCGTTCGGCTTCCCGTTCGGCGCGCTGCCCGCCGGCGGCGCCGAGGTGCCGACCTTCCTCTCCTACGTCACCGAGCGTCGCCTCTCCAAGCACCCCGAGGAGTTCGGCAAGGGCGCGATCGAGGGCGTCGCCGGGCCCGAGGCGGCCAACAACGCCTCGGCCGCCGGCACCCTGCTGCCGATGCTCGCGCTGGGCCTGCCGACCACCGCCACCGCGGCGGTCATCCTGGTTGCCTTCGAGAGCTACGGCCTGCAGCCGGGCCCGCAGTTCATGGCGCAGAACGAGGCCCTGGTCTGGGCGCTGCTGGCGAGCCTGTTCGTCGCCAACACGCTGCTGCTGGTGCTCAACCTGCCGCTGGCGCCGGTCTGGGCCAAGCTGCTCCAGATCCCCCGGCCCTACCTCTACGCCGGCATCCTGTTCTTCGCCACCCTGGGTGCCTACGCCGCTGGCACCTCGTCGTTCGACCTCGGCCTGCTGCTCGTGCTGGGCGTGCTCGGCTTCGCGATGCGCCGCTTCGGCGTCCCGGTGCTGCCGCTGATCATCGGCGTCATCCTCGGGCCCCGCCTCGAGGAGCAGCTGTCGGAGGCCCTGGAGATCTCCCGCGGCGACTACGGGACGCTCGTCGGCGAGCCGGTCGCGATCGCGGCGTACGTCGTCATGGCGGCGCTGCTCGTCGGCCTCGTCGTCGCCCGGGTCCGCTCCTCCCGCTCCACCACCCCCACGTCGGTCACCGAGAAGGACGAGGTCAACGCATGAGCATCGTCGTCGCCTACACCCCCGACGCCTACGGGCAGGCCGCCCTGGACCACGGGGCCGCCGAGGCCGTGCGCCGCGACACCGCGCTCGTGGTCGTCAACGCCACCAAGGGCGACGCCCTGGTCGACCCGCGCTACGCCCACGACGACCAGATCGCGGCGATCACCTCCGACCTCGAGGCACGCGGCCTCGACGTCACGGTGCGCCACGAGGTGGTGCCCGACGTCGCCCAGGCGGTCCTCGAGGTGGCCCAGGAGACCGACGCCGCGCTGGTCGTCGTCGGCGTCCGCCACCGCTCCCCGGTCGGCAAGGCCCTCATGGGCAGCGTCGGCCAGCGGATCCTGCTCGACGCGCGGTGCCCGGTCCTGGCGGTCAAGCCCGACGCGTAGGCGCGGACGGGCACGTCTAGTGACGGCCGTACTGGTCTCGACCGGTGCGGCCGTCGTCGTGCTCGACCCTCCCCCTGCGGCGCGAGCGCGCCTAGCCTGCGAAGGCATGGCACAGCTGAGCATGAACAAGGTCATCCACGCCGCCGTACGACGCGACCTGGGCCGCTTCGAGGAGGCGCTGGCCTCGCTCGGGCCGGGTGACACCGCCCGGGCGGTCGGGCTGGCCCGGGCGTGGGAGAACTTCCGCTTCCAGCTCGACCACCACCACCACGCCGAGCACGACGTGGTGTGGCCCGCCCTCACGGCGTACGGCGTGGACCCGGCACTGCTCGCCGAGATGGACTCCGAGCACGGGCTGATGGCCGCCGCCCTGACCGAGGCCGACGCGGCGGTGAAGGGCCTCGTCGGTGACACCGGTCCCGTCGCCCGCGACCGGGCGCTGGAGTCGGTGCGTCACCTGCGTGCGGTCACCGAGCCCCACCTCGAGCACGAGGAGCGCGAGCTCGAGCCGGTGCTCCAGGGCGACTTCGCGCACAGCCCCGAGGCCGAGGAGATGGAGGCCGGCCTGCGCGCCGGCGGTCTCGGACGGGCCGCGGTGATGATGTCGTGGGTGGCCGACGGCGCCGGGCCGGCCGAGACCGAGACGCTGCACCGGATCGTGCCCGCGCCGCTGCGGCTGCTGCTGCTCGGCGTGCTGGGCCGGGGCTACCGCCGCGACGTGGCCAGCGTCTGGCGCTGATCGCCGTCACCGCCCGGGGCTAGGTTGACGACACCCTCACCCTCGGGAGCCCCGCATGCCCGCACGCACCACCCCGCCCTTCCGCGCCGACCACGTCGGCAGCCTGCTGCGCCCGCCGGCCCTGCTCGAGGCCCGCGCCGCGCACGCCGACGGCCGCCTCGACGACGCCGGGCTGCGCGCTGCCGAGGACGAGGCCGTCGCCGACGTCGTGCGCCTCCAGGCCGACGCGGGCCTGCAGACCGTCACCGACGGCGAGTTCCGCCGCACGTCGTGGCACATGGACTTCATCTACGCCATCGAGGGCGTCCGCCGCACCGAGGAGCAGCTCGAGGTGCGGATGCGCAACGCCTCGGAGGACCGCTCGTTCACCTCGGCGGGGCTGCTGGTCGACGCGCCCGTGCGGATCGGGGAGCCGATCTTCGCCGACGCGTTCGCCCACCTGCGGTCGGTGGCGCCGCCACAGATGACGCCCAAGCTGACGATCCCCTCGCCGAGCATGGTCCACTACCGCGGCGGCACGGCCGCGATCGACCCGGACGTGTACGCCGACGAGGACGCCTTCTTCGACGACCTCGCCGCGGCCTACTCCCAGCAGGTGCGGATGATCGCCGAGCAGGGCTGCACCTACCTCCAGCTCGACGACACCAGCCTGGCCTACCTCAACGACCCCGCGCAGCGCGAGGCCGTGACGGCCAAGGGCGGCGACGCCGACCACCAGCACGAGCGCTACATCCGCACCATCAACCAGGCGCTGGCCGGCCGTCCGGAGGGCCTGGCCGTGACCACCCACCTGTGCCGCGGCAACTACCGCTCGTCCTGGGCGGCGTCCGGCAGCTACGACTTCGTCGCCGAGGCGCTCTTCGGCGGCCTCGACGTCGACGGCTTCTTCCTGGAGTACGACGACGAGCGCTCCGGCGGCTTCGAGCCGCTGCGCTTCGTGCCGCCGGGCAAGCAGGTCGTGCTCGGCCTGGTCACCACCAAGTCGCCGGTGCTGGAGAGCAAGGACGACCTCAAGCGCCGCATCGACGAGGCCGCCGAGCACGTGCCGCTCGAGCAGCTCAGCATCTCGCCCCAGTGCGGCTTCTCCTCCACCGTGGAGGGCAACGACCTCACCCAGGACGACGAGGTCGCCAAGCTGCGCCTGGTCGTCGAGGTCGCTCAGGAGGTCTGGGGCTAGCCGCCGACCGGGCAGTCGTGGCACGCCCAGGAGCGCCGACCGGGCAGTTGTGGCACGTCCAGGAACGCCGACCGGGCAGTCGTGCGCAGCGTGGAGACGCCGACCGGGCAGTTGTGGCACGCACGAGGGCCCCGGACGGGCGCCGTCCGGGGCCCTCGACGTGGTGCGTGAGGCTCAGGCGCCCTTGCCGGTGACGGTCACGGGCACGTTGCCGCGGGTCGCCTTGGAGTAGGGGCACACCTGGTGTGCGGCCTCGACGAGCTCCTGGGCTGTGGCGTCGTCGACGCCGGGGATGGTGGCGACGATGTCGGCGGTGATGGCGTAGGAGTCGCCCTCGGGGCCGAACCCGACGGCGATGTCGAGGGTCGAGCCCGAGGCGTCCACCCCGTGGCTCTTGGCGACCATGCCGAGCGCGCCCTGGAAGCAGGCGCCGTACCCGACGGCGAACAGCTGCTCGGGGTTGGTCCCCGTGCCCGGTCCACCGGTCTCCTTGGGGGCGGTCAGCGACAGGTCCAGCACCCCGTCCTCGGACGTCGCGCGGCCCTGGCGGCCACCGGTCACGGTGGCGCGGGCGGTGTAGACGATCTTCTCGGGTGTGTTGGTCATGCCTGGCCCAACCGGCGGAGCCGTCCCCTTTGTTCCTCCCGGTCGCCTGGCCCGTCGTACGGCGTCCTCACCCTGGAAACTGCCTCTCTGCACACCACGCATCGTGTGCAGAGAGGCGGATCGGGTTCATCACCTGGGAAACCGGACGGCCCCGGCGGCTACAGGGAGAGCTGGTCGCGCACCACGCCCGCGAGGCGGTCGCTGACCGACCGGGCCTGCTCGGCGGTGGGGGCCTCGACCATGACACGGACCAGGGGCTCGGTGCCGGAGGGGCGGAGCAGCACCCGGCCCTCGTCGCCCAGCTCGGCCTCGGCGTCGGCGACCGCGGCCGCCAGCACGAAGTCCTCGTCGGCGCGGGCCTTGTCGACGCCCGGCACGTTGACCAGCACCTGCGGCAGGCGGGTCATCACCGCGGCGAGCTCGTGGAGCTCCTGGCCGGTGGCGACCATCCGGTCGAGCACGTGCAGCGCGGTCAGCAGCCCGTCGCCGGTGGTGGCGTGCTGGCTCATGATGACGTGGCCGGACTGCTCGCCGCCGAGGGTGAAGCCGAGGACCTTCATCGCCTCCAGGACGTAGCGGTCGCCGACCTTGGTCTGGCGCACCCCGATCCCGGCGGCCTTCATCGCCTGCACGAAGCCGAGGTTGCTCATCACGGTCGCGACCACGGTGTCGTCGTGGAGCCGACCGGCCTCGCGCATCGACAGCGCCAGGACGGCCAGGATCTGGTCGCCGTCCACGACCTCGCCGCGACGGTCGACGGCCAGGCAGCGGTCGGCGTCGCCGTCGAGCGCGAAGCCGACGTCGGCGCCGTGCTCGAGGACGGCCGCCTGCAGCACCTCGAGGTGGGTGGAGCCGCAGCCCTCGTTGATGTTGGTGCCGTCGGGCTCGGCGCAGATCGCGACGACCTCGGCCCCGGCGTCGCGCAGCGCCCGGGGACCGGCCGCGGAGGCGGCGCCGTGCGCGCAGTCCAGGACGACCCTGAGCCCGGCGAGGGGGTGCTCGATGGTGCCGACCAGGTGGGCGGCGTACTGCTCGACCGCGGTGTCGTGGGTGCGGACGCGCCCGACCGCGGCGCCGGTGGGCCGGTCCCAGGGCTCGCGCAGCCGCTTCTCGATGGCCGCCTCGATGGCGTCGTCGAGCTTGACCCCGCCGCGGGCGAGGAACTTGATGCCGTTGTCGGGCATCGCGTTGTGCGAGGCCGACAGCATCACGCCGAGGTCGGCGCCGAGCTCGGCGGTCAGCCACGCGACGCCGGGCGTGGGCAGCTCACCGAGCAGCAGCACGTCGACGCCGGCGGAGGCCAGCCCGGCGACCACGGCCGCCTCGAGGAACTGCCCCGAGACGCGGGTGTCGCGGCCCACCACGGCCGTCGGCCGGTGCCCGGCGAAGGTGCCGCGCTCGGCGAGGATGTGGGCGGCGGAGACGGAGAGGTCCAGGGCCAGCTCAGCGGTGAGGTCACCGTTGGCCAGGCCGCGGACCCCGTCGGTGCCGAACAGGCGTGCCATGGGTGACCCTCCGGGGTTGACGGTGCGTACGACGCGGCGATCCGCGGTCGCGACCGTACAACGACGACGGCCGCCCTGCAGCCCAAGGGCTGCGGGACGGCCGACGTGCAGGTGCTGAGGTCAGCGCTTGCTGAACTGGGGCGCCTTGCGGGCCTTCTTCAGACCGGCCTTCTTGCGCTCGATGACGCGGGCGTCGCGGGTCAGCAGACCGGCCTTCTTCAGGTCCGGACGGTTGGCCTCCTCGTCGATCGCGTTGAGGCAGCGGGCCACGCCGAGGCGCAGTGCGCCAGCCTGGCCGGTGATGCCACCGCCGTGGATGCGGGCGATGACGTCGAAGCGACCCTCCAGCTGGGTGGTGGCGAACGGCTCGTTCACGACCTGCTGGTGGAGCTTGTTGGGGAAGTAGTTGTCCAGCTCGCGACCGTTGACGGTCCACTTGCCGGTGCCGGGGACGATCCGCACGCGGGCGACCGCCTCCTTGCGACGGCCGGTGGCCGCTGCGGGGGCGATGGTCGCCGGACGGGCGGGGGCGTCGGCGCTGGGAGCGCTCTCGGAGGAGTACGCGACACCCTGCTCGTTGACCTCGTAGGTCTCCTCGCCGGTCTCGTTGTTCGTGTCAGCCACGGTGTTCCTTACGTCAGTCTGGGTCGGGGAGAGTTACTGGGAGATCTGGGTGATCTCGAAGGGCTTGGCCTGCTGGGCCGTGTGGGGGTGCTCGGGGCCGGAGTAGACCTTCAGCTTCTTGAGCATCTGACGACCGAGGCGGTTCTTGGGGAGCATGCCCCAGACGGCCTTCTCCACGGCCTTGCGGGCGTCCTTCTCCAGCAACTCACCCAGGGGGGTGGCCGACAGACCACCCGGGAAGCCCGAGTGGTGGTAGGACATCTTCTTCGTGGGCTTGGTCCCCGACAGGGACAGCTTCTCCGCGTTGACGACGATGACGAAGTCACCCATGTCCATGTGCGGGGCGAAGGTGGGCTTGTGCTTGCCGCGGAGCAGGTTCGCGACCTGCACGGCGAGGCGGCCCATCCGGACGTCGGTGGCGTCGATGACGTGCCACTCGCGCTGGACGTCGCCGGGCTTGGGGCTGTACGTGCGCACGTTGTTGCCTTACTTGCTCGTTCGTGACCGCCCGGGCTGATTCCCGGACCGGTGGGTGGTGCAGCGGCTTCTGACGAACTCTGCCCGGGACGTGGACCACCGCTGGTAGACCAGCCTTCCCGGGACTGCACCAGGTCGACGACGAGGGTCGACCGGGCGCGGCAGGAGACGCGACCTGCAAAGATACCGGCCGCGTGCGCGGGGCGTCAAAACGCCTCCCCACTGGTGGGGGTCACCGACCACGCACTAGGTTGAAGCCGATGGAACCGGGCGTACCAGCCCGCCTCGTCTGCGACGGCAACCCCGTCCTCACCGTCTCGACCGCACCACCCCACGCCGGGGCGACCGCCCCGCCCTCGAGCGCAAGGAGTCGACGTGACCGACACCGGTGACAACACCCTCACCGTCCGCGACAACCGGACCGGCAAGGAGTACCAGATCCAGATCAGCGACGGCGCCATCAAGGCCGCCGAGCTGGGTCAGATCAAGATCGACGAGGACAGCCCCGGCCTGTCGACCTACGACCCCGGGTTCACCAACACCGCCTCGTGCCGCAGCTCGGTCACCTACATCGACGGCGAGAAAGGGATCCTGGAGTACCGCGGCTACCCCATCGAGCAGCTGGCCGAGAAGTCCAGCTTCCTCGAGGTCGCCTACCTACTCATCCACGGCGCGCTGCCCACCAAGGAGCAGTACGACACCTGGGTGCACGAGATCACCCACCACACGTTCCTTCACGAGAACGTCAAGACGTTCATGCAGGGCTTCCGCTACGACGCGCACCCGATGGGCATGCTGATGGCGTCGGTCGGCGCGCTGTCGACGTTCTACCCCGAGTCCAACAACATCACCGACGCCGACAACCGCCACATGCAGATCGTGCGGATGATCGCCAAGATGCCGACGCTCGGCGCCTGGGCCTTCCGGCACGCGCAGGGCAAGCCCTACGTCTACCCCGACAACGAGCTCTCCTACACCGAGAACTTCCTCGCGATGCTGTTCAAGATGAGCGAGCAGAAGTACGTCGCCGACGAGCGGCTGGTCAAGGCGCTCGACGTGCTGTTCATCCTGCACGCCGACCACGAGCAGAACTGCTCGACCAACGCGGTCCGCTCCGTCGGCTCCTCGCAGGTCGACCCCTACTCCTCGGTCGCCGCCGGCATCGGTGCGCTCTACGGCCCGCTGCACGGCGGTGCCAACGAGGCGGTGCTGCGGATGCTGCGGCGCATCGGCAGCAAGGAGAACATCCCCGCCTTCATCGAGGGCGTGAAGAACGGCAACGAGAAGCTGATGGGCTTCGGCCACCGGGTCTACAAGAACTACGACCCGCGCGCCAAGATCATCAAGAAGGCCTGCGACGACGTCTTCGAGGTCACCGGGGTCAACCCGCTGCTCGAGATCGCCCAGGAGCTGGAGAAGATCGCGCTCGAGGACGAGTACTTCGTCAAGCGCAAGCTCTACCCCAACGTCGACTTCTACTCCGGCCTGATCTACGAGGCCTTCCAGTTCCCGCCGGAGATGTTCACGGTGCTGTTCGCGATCGGCCGCACCCCCGGCTGGCTCGCGCAGTGGCTGGAGCTGGTCCAGGACAAGGACCAGAAGATCGCCCGTCCCAAGCAGATCTACACCGGCGACCGCACCCTCGACTTCGTGCCGAGCTCGGAGCGGTGGGCCGGCGACGCCGGGATCACGCCCGGCATCAGCTGAGCCCCACGTCGTACGCCGAGGGCCGGTCCACCTGCGGGTGGGCCGGCCCTCGTCGCGTCGTACGGCTCAGACCTGGCGCTCCTGCCCCTCCCAGTACGGCGCCCGCAGGCTGCGCTTGAGGATCTTGCCCGTGGGGTTGCGCGGCAGCGCCTCGAGCACGTCGACGGACTTGGGCGCCTTATAGGAGGCGAGGTGCTCCTTGCAGAACGCGATCAGCTCATCCTCGCTCGCCGAGGAGCCGGGCTTGAGCGAGACCACGGCCTTGACCGACTCGCCCCAGCGGTCGTCGGGCACGCCGATGATGGCGACCTCGGCGACGGCCGGGTGCTCGGCGAGCACCCGCTCGATCTCGGGGCTGTAGATGTTCTCCCCGCCCGAGATGATCATGTCCTTGAGCCGGTCCTCGACGTAGACGTAGCCGTCGGCGTCGACCTTGCCCATGTCGCCGGTGCGGAACCAGCCGTCCTCGGTGATCACCTCGGCGGTCGCCTCGGGCTGGTTGAGGTAGCCCTTCATCACCTGCGGGCTGCGGAACCACAGCTCGCCGTGCTCCCCGACCGCGACGTCCTCCAGCGTGCCGGGGTCGACCACGCGGACCTCGGCGCCGGGCAGCACCTGCCCCGCGCTGACCAGCCGCTCGGGATGCTCGGGGTCGCGGTGCTCGGGCGGCATCAGGTGGGTGATGACGCCGCACAGCTCGGTCAGGCCGTAGACCTGGATGAAGTCGGTGTCGGGCCACGCCTCGATCGCGGCGCGCAGGAGCGGCAGCGGCATCGGGGCGGCGCCGTAGCAGTAGGTCTTGAGCTGGCCGAACAGCTTCACCGCGTCGGGCCCGGACTGCAGCACCTGGGCGAGCACGGCCGGCACCAGGAAGGTGCGGTTGGCGCCCTGCATGATCGCGCCGGCCAGCGAGGCGCCGTCGGGGTCGCGCGTCATCACGCTGGGGACGCCGTCGTGGATGCTGAACAGGACGTACGACGAGCCGCCGACGTGGAACAGCGGCATCGAGACCATGTTCTTGTCGCCGGGGTCGAAGCCCCAGCCGTCGTGGGCGGCCAGCGTGTGGGCGATCATGTTGGCCTGGGTGAGCATCACGCCCTTGGGTCGGCCGGTCGTGCCCGAGGAGTACATCACCAGGCACACGTCGTCGGCCGTCACCTCGGGGTCGCGGCCGACCGGCTCCGACCGCGCGAGCAGCGCCTCGTACTGGTCGCCCTCGCCGCCGTCCGGGGTCAGCTCGACCACCTCCTCGACGTGGACGAGCTTGTCGCGGATGCGGGAGATCACGGGCAGCAGCTCGCTGCCGACGAGGAGCACCTTCGCGCCGGAGTCGTTGACCGCGTAGTCGATCTCGTCGCCCGCGAGCCGGAAGTTGATGATCGCGTTGGCCGCGCCGAGCGAGGCCGCGGCCATGGTCAGCTCGACGCACGCCGGGTGGTTCTTGTCCAGGAAGGACACCACGTCGCCGCGCCCCACCCCGAGCGACCGCAGGGCACCGGCGAGGCGGCGTACGCGCTCGTCCCACTGGGCCCACGTCCAGGTGCGGCCGAGGTAGGTGAACGCCTCCGCGTCCGGCGTCGTGGTCGCCCAGTGGGTCAGCCGGTCGTCGAGGAGCACGGGGTCGGGCAGCGCCTCGGGGCTGGCGGGCGCGGTCTCGGTGGCGGTCATCGGGGGGTTCTCCTCGGGCTCGGGTGGGGTGAGGGTGACACACCTCACACGAGCGGACAACGCCCACGGTTCCCGCCGGGCGCGCCTGCCAGGCTGTGGCGGGTGCGCACCCTGCTCTGGACCCTCGTCGTGCTGGCCCTGCTCGCGGTCGGCGCGGACCGCGGCGCCGACTGGTGGGCCGAGCGCGAGGCGGCCACCCGGCTCGCGGCCGCCCAGGACCTCGGCGCGACGCCCGACGTCGACATCGCCGGGTTCCCGTTCCTCACCCAGGCGCTGGCGCGCGAGTTCGGCGAGGTGAGCGCGACCGGGGACGACGTCGTGGTGCGCAGCGCCGACGGCGAGCTGCGCCTGGCCCGGCTGCGGGTCACCTTCACCGACGTCACCACCGACCGCGACCTGTCCCGGTTCGCCGCCCAACGGGGGCGGGCGGTGGCGACGATCTCCTACGCCGAGCTCGGCCGGCTGACGGGCCTCGACGTGACCTACGTCGGAGAGGGCCGCGTCCGGGGCAGCCGCGAGGTCACCGTGGCCGGGCAGCGCTTCGACCCGGGCGTGACGGTGCGGCCGCGGCTGACCGAGGGCGCGGTGCGGTTCGTCGACGCCGCCGCCGAGGGCTCGCTGCCGCCCGCCGTGACAGCGGTGGTGCAGGCGGCGTTCGACGTCGACCTGCCGGTCGGCGCACTGCCGTACGACGTGCGCCCGGAGTCGCTCTCGGCCACCGCGTCGGGCCTGCGGCTGGTGCTGGTGGGCCGCGACCTCAGCTTCGCGGGCTGAGCTCGGCCTCCGCGACCGCCGCCGGCGTGCGCCGCGCCCCCAGCCCCAGCACGATCACCGAGGCGGCCACCACGAGCAGCAGGCCGAGGACCTGCAGCCCGTCGAGGCGCTGGCCCAGCACCAGCAGGCCCGCGAGCGCGGCGACCGCCGGCTCGAGCGAGAGCAGGATGCCGAACACCGGCGCCGCCAGCCGACGCAGCGCGAGCAGCTCGAGGGAGTAGGGCAGCAGCGAGGACAGCACCGCCAGCCCCAGCCCCATCAGCAGGTGCCGCGGCGTCCACTCCCCCAGGCTCGGCAGGCCGGCGGGCACCACCACCACCAGCGAGACCAGCAGCGCGATGGCGAGACCGTCGAGCCGGGGGAAGGCGGCGCCGGTGCGGCTGCTCAGCAGGATGTACGCCGCCCAGAACACGCCCGCCGTCGAGGCCAGCAGCAGGCCGACGAGGCTGAGCTCGGCGTACGGCACCGTGAGCGCCTCGGAGGTCAGCAGCACCCCGGCGGCGGCCGCCCCGACGGCGACGAGGTCGAGCGGGCGTCGCGACAGCACCGTGGTGAGGAGCAGCGGGCCCATGAACTCCACCGTCACCGCCACCCCGAGCGGCAGGTGCGCCAGCGAGCCGTAGAAGCTCCAGTTCATCAGCCCGAGCGCGACGCCGAACGCCACCACGGTCGCCCAGTCGCGGCGCGCGTGCCCGCGCAGCCGGGGTCGCACGAGCGCGACCAGGATCAGCGCCGAGATCCCGATGCGCAGCAGCACCGACCCGCCGGCTCCGATCTCGGGCACCAGCGTCGCGGCGAGCGCGCCGCCGAACTGCACCGAGACGACGCCGCCGAGCACCAGCAGCGGAGCGGGTACGACGACGCGCGCCCCCCGAGCTGCTCCGTCGACCACCCGAGGAGCCTAGGTGGCGTCCTCACGGCTCCTCAGCGGGCCCGGCTGACCCGCCCCTCGTCCCAGACCGGGCCGTCGGACTCGTAGACCGCGCCGTCCGCGCCGTAGACCAGGAACCGGTCGAAGCCGCGGGCGAACCAACGGTCGTGGGTGACCGCCAGGACGGTGCCCTCGAACCGTGCCAGCCCCTCCTCGAGCGCCTCGGCCGACTCGACGTCGAGGTTGTCGGTCGGCTCGTCGAGCAGCAGCAGCGTGGCCCCGGACAGCTCGAGCAGCAGGATCTGGAACCGCGCCTGCTGGCCGCCGGACAGCGAGTCGAAGGTCTGGTCGGCGGCGTGGGCGAGCTCGTAGCGGTCCAGCGCCCGCGAGGCGGGCTCGCGCGGCATGCCCGGCCGACCCACGCCGTGGGGCCCGGTCTCGCCGCGGTGCAGCACGTCGACCAGGGTGCGGCCGACCAGCTCGGGGTGGGCGTGGGTCTGCACGAACCAGCCGGGCCGCACCCGAGCGCCCAGCCGCGCCCGTCCGGTGTGGCGGACCGGGTCGGGCGGGGCGTCACCGACCGGCCGGTGCTCGACGTCGGGGTCCGACCCACCGGCGGCCAGCAGCCGCAGGAAGTGCGACTTGCCGGAGCCGTTGGAGCCGAGCACGGCCACCCGCTCGCCGTACCAGACCTCGAGGTCGAAGGGCCGCATCAGCCCGGTCAGCTCCAGCTGCTCGCACACCACTGCGCGCTTGCCGGTGCGTCCGCCCGTCAGCCGCATCGAGACCTGCTGCTCGCGCGGCTGGCCGCTGGGCGGGCCCGCCTCCTCGAACTTGCGGAGCCGCGTCTGGGCGGCCTTGTACTGCGAGGCCAGCCCGTCGTTGAACTCCGCCTTGACCCGGTAGCGCAGCACCAGCGCCACCAGCTTGGCGTGCTCCTCGTCCCAGCGCCGCTTCAGCTCCTCGAAGCGCGCGAACCGGTCGCTGCGCGCCTGGTGGTACGACGCGAAGTCGCCCGGGTGCGTCCACACCGTGTTGCCCGCGGCCCCCAGCTCGACGGTGACCACCCGCGTCGCGGTGTTGGCCAGCAGCTCGCGGTCGTGGCTGATGAACAGGATCGTCTTGGGCGACTCCCGGATGCGTCGCTCCAGCCACACCTTGCCGGGCACGTCGAGGAAGTTGTCGGGCTCGTCGAGCAGCAGCACCTGGTCGGGCCCGGCGAGGAGGTACTCCAGCACCAGTCGCTTCTGCTCGCCGCCGCTCAGCGTGGCGAGGTCGCGGTACTTCACCTTCTCGAAGCCCACCCCCAGCGCGGCGGTGCAGCAGCTGTCCCACACCACCTCGATGTCGTAGCCGCCCGCGTCGGCGAACTCCGAGAGCGCCTGCGCGTACGCCATCTGGGTCTTCTCGTCGTCGGCCTCCATCAGCCGCAGCTCGAGCCGGTCCACGTCGGCGGCCGCCTCGCGCACCCGCGGCGGCGCCACCGACAGCAGCAGCTCGGCGACCGTCTCGGCGTCGCGGCCCACCATCTGCCGCATCACGCCCAGTCCGCCGCTGCGCGTCACCGCGCCCGCGTGCGGCACCAGCTCGCCGGTGACGATCCGCAGCAGCGTCGTCTTGCCGGCCCCGTTGGCGCCCACCAGCGCGACCTTGGCCCCCTCGCCCACCCGGAACGACACCTCGTCGAGCAGCACCCGCCCGTCCGGCAGCTCGTAGCGCACCCCGGCGACCTCGACATGACCCACGCCCCGGATTCTCCCCGTCCGCCCGCCGGGGTGTCACCCGGGTTTCCCCCGGGCCCACCCCGGCTGGTCGAGGAAGGACGAAGTCCTGTCACGAGACCCCGCGGCCCGACGACGGAGGATCGCGGCCACCCGGTGACCGAAAGACTCCGCGGGGTCGTACGCCGTGGACCGACCCGCCCGACCCCGGCTGGTCGAGGAAGGACGAAGTCCTGTCACGAGACCCACCGGCCCGACCCCGACGTGCACCGGGCGTGGCCTCGTGACGGTCGCAGAGCGACCTCCTCGACCACCCGCCGTATCCGACCCGCCCGACCCGCCGGACCCGCCCGAGCGCCCCTCGCCGGTCGAGCCCGTCGAGCCCGTCGAGACCCGTCTGGCAGAGTGCCGGGACCCGACCCGAGGAGCGCGCATGCGTGGACTGACCGGCAAGACCGCCGTCGTGACCGGAGCGAGCCGCGGGATCGGGCTGGGGGTGGCCCGACGCCTGGTGGAGGAGGGCGCGCGGGTGGTGGTCACCGCCCGCAAGGACGACGCGCTCCAGGCCGCGGTGGCCGAGCTCGGCGGGCCGGACCACGCGCTCGGGATCGCCGGGGCGGCCGACGACGAGGCGCACCGCGAGGAGGTCGTGGCGGCGGCCGTCTCGACGTACGGCAGCCTCGACCTGCTGGTCAACAACACCGGCATCAACCCGGTCTACGGGCCCCTGATGGGCCTCGACCTCGCCGCCGCCCGCAAGATCACCGAGGTCAACGTGGTCGCCGCGCTGGGCTGGGTGCAGGCCGCCCACCGCGCCTGGCTCGGCGAGCACGGCGGCGCGGTGGTCAACGTCGCCTCGGTGGCCGGGCTGCGACCCGCCCCCGGCATCGACCTGTACGGCGCGAGCAAGGCCATGCTCGTGCGGCTCACCGAGTCGCTGGCCGTCGAGCTCGGCCCGACCGTGCGCGTCAACGCGGTCGCCCCCGCGGTGGTCAAGACCCGGTTCGCCACCGCGCTCTACGAGGGTCGCGAGGAGGAGGTGGCCGCGGCGTACCCCCTGAAGCGGCTGGGGACGCCCGAGGACGTCGCCGCCACCGTGGCCTTCCTGCTCAGCGAGGAGTCGTCGTGGACGACCGGGCAGACGGTCGTGCTCGACGGCGGCGTGACGCTCACCGGCGGCGTCTGAGGTCCACGGACAGGCCGCGGGGGCCGGTCGTAGTGTGGCCGGCATGGACCTCAGCCTCACCGACGAGCAGAGCAGCTTCCGCGAGATCGCCCGCGAGTTCCTCGACAAGGAGGCGGTCCCCCACCGCGTCGAGTGGGACCGCCGCGAGGCCGTCGACCTCGCGATCGTGCCCAAGATGGCCGAGCTCGGGTTCTTCGGCCTCACCATCCCCGAGGAGTACGGCGGGGTCGGCGGCGACTACGTCACCTACGCGATCGGCATGGAGGAGCTCGGTCGGGCCGACTCCGCGCTGCGCGGCATCGTCTCGGTCTCCAGCGGCCTGGTCGGCAAGTCGATCCTCTACTTCGGCACCGAGGAGCAGAAGCAGGAGTACCTCCCGCGCCTCGCCACCGCCCAGATCCTCGGCTGCTTCGGCCTGACCGAGCCCGACATCGGCTCCGACGCGGGCAACCTGACCTCCAAGGCCCGTCGCGACGGCGACGACTGGGTGATCAGCGGCCAGAAGCTGTTCATCACCAACGGCACCTGGGCCGACATCGCGCTGGTCTTCGCGCGCACCGGCGGCGAGGGCCCGCGCGGCATCTCCGCCTTCATCGTGCCCACCGACAGCGAGGGCTTCGAGGCCCGTGAGATCAAGGGCAAGCTCGGACTGCGCGGCCAGGCCACCGCCGAGCTGTTCCTCACCGACGTCCGGGTGCCCGCCTCGGCGATGCTCGGCGAGGAGGGCCAGGGCTTCAAGATCGCCATGTCCTCGCTCGACAAGGGCCGCATCGCGGTCGCCGCCGGCTGCGTCGGCATCGTGCAGGGCTGCCTGGAGACGGCCGTCGACTACGCGAAGAGCCGCACCCAGTTCGGCCGGCCGATCGGCAGCTTCCAGCTGGTGCAGGACATGATCGCCGACATCTCGCTCGACGCCGACGCCGCGCGGCTGCTGGTGTGGCGCGCGGCCGACCTGTGCGACCGCGGCGAGAAGTTCGGCACCGCCGCGTCCAAGGCCAAGCTCTACGCCTCCGAGGCCGCCGTCCGCGCCGCCAACCACGCCATCCAGGTCTACGGCGGGTCGGGCTACATCGACGAGTACCCCGCCGCGAAGTACCTCCGCGACGCCCGCGTGATGACCCTCTACGAAGGCACCAGCCAGATCCAGAAGCTGCTGATCGGCCGCGCCGAGACCGGCATCAACGCGTTCACCTGAGGGGTCTCGACGAGCTCGACCGCCGGGCTCCGATGCACCGGCTCGCCCGACGACCACCTCCCAGGAGACCCATGACCGTCCTGTCGCTGGCCAGCATCCTCGCCGAGTCCGCCCGTCGGACCCCCGACCGCGTCGCGGTCGTCGAGGGAGAGGCCCGGGTGACCTACGCCGCGCTCTGGCGCGACGCGCTCGTCCGCGCGGCCGCGCTGCAGCAGCGGGGCCTGGGGGCAGGAGCCCGGGTCGCGATCCTGGCGCCCAACGTCACCGACTTCGTGCGCACCTACTACGGCGTGGTCGCCGCGGGAGGCGTCGTGGTGCCGATCCCTACGCTGCTCGGGCCCGAGGAGGCGACCTACCTGGTGCAGGCCTCGGGCGCCGAGCTGCTGCTCCACCACACGTCGTACGCCGAGGTCGCGGCCGCCGTCTCGGAGCAGACCGGCGTCGCCGCGCTCGACCTCGTCGACCTGCCCGGTGACGCCGAGCCGCTGCCCGCCCACGCCACCCGCGAGGCCGACGACCCGGCGGTGATCTTCTACACCAGCGGCACGACCGGCCGACCCAAGGGAGCCGTGCTGACCCACCTCAACCTGGTGCTCAACGCGACCACCAACGCCTTCGACGCCAACCCGATCCGGCGCGACGACGTGGTGCTCGGTTGCCTGCCGCTGTTCCACACCTTCGGCCAGTCGGTCTCGATGAACTCCACCTTCCGCGTCGGCGCCACGCTGGTGCTGCAGCCCCGCTTCGAGCCGGCCGGGGCGCTGGAGCTGATGCGCGAGCACGCCACCACGCTGTTCTTCGGCGTCCCGACGATGTACATCCAGCTGCTCACGGCCGCCCGCTCGGCGGAGCGGCTGCCGCAGCTGCGCGAGTGCGTCTCCGGGGGCGCGTCGCTGCCGGTGGCGGTGCTCGAGGAGTTCGAGAAGACCTTCGCCACCACCGTCTTCGAGGGCTACGGCCTGTCGGAGACCTCGCCGACCGCCTCGGTCAACCAGCCCTGGTACGGCACCCGCGCCGGCACCGTGGGCCACCCGATCTGGGGCGTCGACGTCGAGATCGCCGACGAGCACGTCCTCGACGAGGTCCGGCTGCTCCCCCGCGGCGAGCTCGGCGAGATCGTGATCCGCGGGCACAACGTGTTCGCGGGCTACCTCGACGACCCCGACGCCACCGCGGCCGCGATCGTCGACGGCTGGTTCCGCAGCGGCGACATCGGCCGGCGCGACGACGACGGCTTCATCTGGATCGTCGACCGCACCAAGGACCTCATCATCCGCGGCGGGTTCAACGTCTACCCGCGCGAGGTCGAGGAGGTGCTGATGCGCCACGAGGGCATCGCCCAGGTCGCCGTCATCGGGCTCGCCGACGACCAGCAGGGCGAGGAGGTCTGCGCCGTCGTGGTGCCCGCGCCCGACGCGGTGATCGAGGCCGCCGACCTCGTCGCGTGGTCCCGCGAGCGCCTCGCCGGGCACAAGTACCCCCGCGTCGTGCACGTGGTGGACGAGCTGCCGGTGGGGCCGACCCACAAGGTGCTCAAGCGCGAGCTGCGCACCCGCTTCTCCGGCTGATCCCGGCCTGGTCCCGGCCTGGTAGCGGCCTGGTCGCGGCCCGCGCGGGGTGCGCACCGTCCCCGGGTCGTGATGGGGTGGAGCGCATGTCTCAGCAGACTCGGGCCGACCAGACCGACTCCCCACCCCGCTGGAGGCTCATCGGGCCCGGCCTCGTGGTGGCCGCCACGGGGGTCGGTGCCGCCGACCTGGTGGCCACGCTCGTGGCCGGCAGCGAGTACGGCTACGCCCTGCTCTGGTGCGCCGTCCTGGGCTGCCTGATGAAGATCGTGCTGGTGGAGGGCGCCGGCCGCTGGAGCCTGGCGACCGGCAGGACGATCTACGAGGGCTGGTCGAGCCTCGGCGCCTGGACGTCGTGGTACTTCGGCCCCTACATCGTGGTCTGGGGCTTCGTCTACGGCGCCGCGGCCATGGCCGGCACCGGCCTCCCGCTGCACTCGCTCTTCCCGGTCCTGTCGGTCACGGCCTGGGGCATCGTCTCCGGGCTCCTCGGCCTGGCCCTGGTCTGGGCGGGACGCTACGGGGTGTTCGAGAAGGTGCTCGGCGCCCTCGTGCTGCTGATGTTCGTCACCATGGTCGGCGCCGCCGCGGTCACGCTGCCCAACCTCGGCGAGGTCGTCACCGGGCTGGTGCCGCTGGTCCCGGACGGCGGCCTGGTCTACGTGCTCAGCCTCGCCGGTGGCGTCGGCGGCACGATCACGCTGGCGGCCTACGGCTACTGGCTGCGGGAGAAGGGCTGGATCACCCCGCGCCACATGCGGGTGATGCGCATCGACAACACCGTGGCGTACGCCGTGACCGGGCTCTTCGTGATCGCCACGCTCGTCGTCGGCGCGGAGCTGCTCTACTCCGCCGGCATCGCCGTGAGCACCGGTGACCAGGGCCTGCTCGACCTCTCCGAGGTGCTGGCCGACCGCTACGGTCGCGTCGCCGGCACCGTGTTCCTGGTCGGCTTCTGGGCCGCCGCGATGTCCTCGCTCGTGGGCGTGTGGAACGGCGTGAGCCTGATGTTCGCCGACTTCGTGGGCCACGTCCGGGGGCTCGACGCCGACGACCCGGCCCGCCGTGCCGGCGGCACGTGGTACCGCGCCTACATCCTCTGGCTGACCTTCCCGCCGATGATCATGCTGTTCCTCGGCAAGCCGGTCTGGCTGATCCTGGCGTACGGCGTGCTGGGGGCGTTCTTCATGCCGTTCCTCGCCGTCACCCTGCTGTGGCTGCTCAACAGCGACCGGACGCCGAAGGAGTGGCGCAACAAGCTGCACTCCAACGCCGCGATGGTGCTGTGCGCGCTGGCGTTCCTGGCGCTGTGCGTCAACGAGGTCCGCAAGGCGGTCGCCGGGGCCTGAGTCTCAGGGCTCCTCGCCGCGACCGGGTTCGGGCTCGACGGTCATCAGGGCCAGCTCGAGCATCAGCTTGTCGCGCGGGTCGGTCAGCGTGCAGCCGGTCAGCTGCTCGATCTGCTTGGTGCGGTAGATGACGGTGTTGCGGTGGCAGTAGAGCTCCTCGGCGGCGTGCTTGGCCGACCCGTCGTGGCGCAGCACCGCCGCGAGCGTGCGCAGCAGGGTGCGCCGGTGGTGCTCGGGCTGGGCCAGCAGCGGGTCGAGCGTCTGCGAGCGCAGCAGCGGCAGCACCTCGGGGCTGCCGGCCAGCAGCACCTCGGGCAGCCGGTCGCTCACCGAGACCACCCGGCGCTCGCCGCGCGGCAGCGTCTCGGCGGCGCGGGTGGCGAGCTGGAAGGCGGTGGCGAAGCCGGCGAGGCCGTCCGGTGAGGCCGCCACCCCGACCCGACCGCGGGCGTGCGGGGCGAACAGCTCGACCAGCGCGGGCTCGCGGAGCGCCGAACCGGCGAGCAGCCCGAAGTAGACCCCGGTGCGGACGTGCCAGAACGACGTCACCCCCAGCCGCGCGAGCTGGTCGTCGGCCGCCGTCAGCGGCTCGTCCAGCGCCCCGTCGTACAGGGCCACGACGCAGGCGATGGCGGCGTCGACCCCCAGCCCGAGCACCGAGCGCACCTCGGCCCCGAACTCCGGGTCGCCGCCCCGGCCCGCCACCAGCGCGTCGAGGGTGCTCTGCTGGCGCTGCAGGTCGCGGCGACGCAGCCGGCGGCTCTCCTCGCGGTAGCCGTCGATCATCACGGCGTACTGCACGTCGAGCGCGGCCCACACCGCCTGTCCGGCCTCGATCAGCACCGCGTCGGTGATCGAGGTCTCCCGGGCCGTCTCGATGAGCGCCTGCCAGAGCACCCGCGACCCCATCGTGTAGGCGTTGAGGACCAGCTCCATCGGCACGCCCTGGCGGGCCCGGGTGCGTCCGGTCTCACGCCACAGCTCCACCGTCGCACCGCCGGCGACGTCGGCCTCGGCGAGCACCTCGAGGCCGCGCCGCAGGTGCACCCGGGTGCTCTGCCGCACCTCGGCACGCAGCTCGGGCGTGAGCCGCTCGTAGCCCTCGGCGTCCTCCTCGAACAACCGGCCCGAGATGGCGTCGGCGACCTCGTCGGCGCGCGGCAGCAGCAGCGCCCAGGCCTGGGCGACCTGCGCCCGCAGCACCGGGTCGCGCGAGGCGCCTCCCGAGATCACGTGCCCACGTTCGCACTCCCCGCACAATCCTGACCAGGGCAGGGGCGCGATGTCCCGCTCAAACCAAGACGTCTTGTGCGCTGCGCCTAGTGCGCATTCTGTGCGCGGGGACCAAGGTGGTGCACGTCACAGTCGGCGACCACGTCTCGGAGGCGCGCATGGACGGGGCCCTGGAGCTGCGCGGCATCACCGTCACCTACGGCGGGCTCACCGCGCTCAGCGAGGTCTCGCTGGACGTCGAGCCCGGCACGGTGCACGGCGTGATCGGGCCCAACGGCGCCGGCAAGACGACCTTGTTCAACGTCGCCTGCGGCTTCACCGCCCCCGACAGCGGCACGCTGACCTGGGAGGGCGCCCGGCTGACCCGGCTGCGGCCGCACGACCTCGCCGGGCTGGGCATCGCCCGCACCCTGCAGGGCGTCGGCCTCTTCGACCGGATGAGCGTGCTGGAGAACGTCGTGGTGGGCGCCGACACCCGGGCCCGCTCGGGCTTCTGGAGCTCGCTGCTCGGGCTGCCCCGCTCCTCGCACGAGGAGCGGCAGCTGCGCGAGGAGGCGATGACGGTGCTCGAGCGCCTCGGCGTCGCGTCGTACGCCGCCCGCACCCCGACGAGCCTGCCCTACCCGGTCCGCAAGAAGGTCGCCCTCGCGCGGGCGCTGGCCGCCCGACCGCGGCTGCTGCTGCTCGACGAGCCGGCCAGCGGCCTGGCCGCCGACGAGATGGACGAGCTCGGCGAGCTGGTGCGCGAGCTGACCGGGGAGATGGCGGTCCTCCTGGTGGAGCACCACATGGACCTCGTGATGCGGGTGTGCGACCAGATCACCGTCCTCGACTTCGGCCGTCGCATCGCCCAGGGGCCGCCCGCCGTGGTGCGCGACGACCCGGCGGTGCTCGCCGCCTACCTCGGCGACGCCGTCGAGGGGGTCTGAGGTGCTGCGCATCGAGGGGCTGACCACCAGCTACGGACCCGTCCGGGCGCTCCAGGACGTCTCCTTCACCGCCGAGCGCGGCAAGGTGACCGCCGTCCTCGGCGCCAACGGCGCCGGCAAGACGACCCTGCTCCGGACCGTCTCGGGGCTGGTGCGTCCCGACTCCGGCAGCGTCCACCTCGGCGAGCACGACATCAGCCGCACCCCGGCCGAGGCGATGCCCGCCCTGGGCCTGGCCCACGTGCCCGAGGGGCGGGGCGTGATCACCGAGCTCACCATCGCCGAGAACCTCCACCTCGGTGGGCTCGGCCGCGGGCGCAAGGTGAAGGCGGGCGACCTCGACCGCGTCTACGACCTGTTCCCGGTGCTGGGCGAGCGCCGCGAGGCCCGGGCGCACACGCTCTCGGGCGGCGAGCGGCAGATGCTCGTGGTCGGCCGCGCGCTGATGGCCGAGCCGTCGCTGCTGCTCCTCGACGAGCCCTCGCTCGGCCTCGCCCAGCGGATCACCGCGCAGATCTTCGCGCTGCTCCGCGACCTCGTCGCCGAGGAGGGCCTCACCGTGCTGCTGGTCGAGCAGAACGCCCGCAGCGCGCTCTCGCTGGCCGACCACGGCGTCGTGCTCAACCTCGGCCGCGTCGTGGCCGACGACCGCGCGGAGGTGCTGGCCGGGGACGACCAGCTCCGCCACGCCTACCTCGGATTCTGACGGGAGACCGACGTGCAGCAGCTGCTCAACACCGCCCTCGGCGGCCTCACCCTGGGCATGGTGTACGCCGCGTTCGCGCTGGCGCTCGTGCTGATCTGGCGCTCCACCCGGATCGTCAACTTCGCCCAGGCGCCGATGGCGATGCTGACCACCTTCGTGGCCCTCACCGTCATCGACGCGGGCTACTCCTACTGGATCGGCTTCGTGGTCGCGCTGCTGGCCGGGCTCGCGCTCGGCGCGGTGATCGAGCGGTTCGTCGTACGCCACGTCGAGGGGGGCCCGGAGATCAACGCGGTCATCCTCACCCTGGGCCTGTTCATCGTGCTGCACGCGCTGGCCTCGGTGGTCTTCGGCAACCGCTACCGCTCCTTCCCCGCGCCGTTCGGCATCCGCGGGATCGAGGTCGGCGAGACCACCATCGGGCTGACCGGCTTCGGCATCTTCACCGTGGTCGCGGTGCTCGTCGTGATGGGGCTGCTCGTCGCGCTGTTCCGCTTCACCGACGTGGGACTGCGGATGCGGGCCTCGGCCTTCAACCCCGAGGTGGCGCGGCTGCTGGGCGTCAAGGTCGGGCGGATGCTCACCCTCGGCTGGGCGCTGGCCGCGCTCGTCGGCTCGTTGGCCGCGCTGCTCATCGCCGGCGGCAGCCTGGTGCACCCGGGCTACATGGACTCGATCGTGGTCTACGGCTTCGTCGCGGCGGTGCTCGGCGGCCTGGACTCCCCGCTCGGCGCCGTCGTCGGCGGCCTGCTCCTCGGGCTCTCGCTCAGCTTCGTCAGCGGCTACCTCGGCTCCGAGCTGGTGGCGCTGGCCGCGCTCGGCATCCTCATGGCCGTGCTGCTGCTGCGGCCCGGTGGCCTGTTCGCCCAGGCCCAGGAACGGAGGGTGTGATGAAGCAACGCCTCGCGCGCGTCTGGGACGCCTCCGCCGGACGCCACCTGCTGCTCGCCCTGCTGGGCCTGGTCGTGGTGGTGCTCGTGGTGGAGAGCGTCAGCGACTTCCGCAACGTCCAGCTCGCCGCGCTGGCCTACCTCGGCATCGCCGCCGGCGGTCTCACCGTGCTGACCGGCCTCAACGGCCAGATCTCGCTGGGCCACGGCGCCCTGATGGCCATCGGCGCCTACACCGCGGCGCTGATGCTCCAGGACGGCGAGCCCCCGATCCCCCTGCTCGGCATCGTGCTGGTCTCGATGCTGGTCGCCCTGGCCGTCGGCACGCTCGTGGGCGTCGCCGCGGCGCGGCTGCACGGTCCCTACCTCGCCGGCGCGACACTCGCCCTGGCCGTCGCGGTGCCCGGCATCGCGCTGCGGTTCGGCGAGACCCTCGGCGGCGAGGCCGGCCTGCGGGTGCGGCTGCCCGACATCCCGGAGTGGGTGCTCGACGCGGCGTACTTCGTGACCGGCAGCGAGCTGACCCGCAGCAGCTACGTCGCCTACCTGGCCTGGCTGGTCCTGCTCGTCACCTACGTGCTGCTCGCCAACCTCTCCCGCAGCCGGGTCGGGCGGCGGTGGCGGGCGGTGCGCGACGACGAGGTCGCGGCCGAGCTCGCCGGCATCGGCCTGGGCCGGGCGCGGGTCTCCGCCTTCATGGTCAGCGCCGCGGCCGCCGGGGCCGCAGGCGCGGTGATGGCCTTCGCGGTCCGGCTCGCCGCCCCCAGCGGCTTCACGCTCACCCTCAGCCTGACCCTGCTGGCCGCCGTCGTGCTCGGCGGGCTCGGCTCCCTCACCGGCGCGCTCGTCGGGGCGGCGCTGCTGACGTTCCTGCCCGACGTGGTCACCGACGCCGGGCGCAGCGCCGGCCTCGGCGACATCCGCGCCGCCGAGCTGGCCCCGCTGGTCTACGGCCTGGTCATGGTCGCGGTCGTGCTGCTGGCCCCGGCCGGGCTCGTCGGCACCGTGCGGTCGGCGGCGGCCCGCCGACGCGCTCGCAGCTCGCGGTCCGGTGGCGGGACCACCCCGGACCGACGTACGACGCACACCGACGCTGCCCCGACCGGGGCCGTGCCCACCTCGAAGGGAGACGTCCGATGACCACTCACGACACCAGGGGCACCCGGCCCAGACGCCGGGCCCGCGCGCTCGTCGCCGGGGTCGCGCTGGCGACGCTCGTGCTCGGCGCCTGCGGCGGCACCCGCCCCGAGGGCGGCGCCACCACGGTCGGCGTCACCGACGACTCGGTCAAGATCGGCGGCCACTTCCCGCTGACCGGCGTCGCCGCGCCCGGCTACAGCGAGATCCCCACCGGCGCCAAGGCCTACTACGACTACGTCAACGCAGCCGGCGGGGTCAACGGCCGCACGATCGACTACCTCGTCCGCGACGACGGCTACGACCCCACCAAGACCAGCACCGTCACCAACGAGCTGGTCCTGAAGGAGAAGATCTTCGCGATGGTCGGCGGGCTCGGCACGCCCACCCACGGTGCCGTCGTCGACTTCCTCAACGACGAGGAGGTGCCCGACCTGTTCGTCTCCTCGGGCTCGCTCGCCTGGGGCGAGGACCCGGCGGAGAAGCCGTGGACGTTCGGCTGGCAGACCGACTACGAGAGCGAGGGCAAGGTCATCGGGCAGTACGTCGCGAAGAACTTCCCCGACGCGAAGGTCGGGCTGTTCCTCCAGGACGACGACCTCGGCGCCGACGGCGAGAAGGGCCTGCAGCAGTACATCGGCGACCAGGTCGTCGAGACCGTGCGCTACACCTCGGGCAACACCGACGTGGCCCCGCAGATCTCCGCGCTGCAGTCCTCCGGGGCCGACCTGGTGATCGGGTTCAACACCCCGTCCTACACCGCGCTCTCGCAGCTGACCTCGCTCAAGCTCGGCTTCAAGCCGCAGTGGTTCTACACCAACGTCGGCTCCGACGCGACGCTCGTCGGCTCGCTGCTCTCGCGGTTCTCGGAAGGTGCGGTCAAGGGCGGCGCCAGCTCGCTCGACGGGGTGCTGACCACGAAGTACCTCGACACCGTCGACGACGCCGACAGCGAGTGGATCAAGCTCTGGAAGAAGGTGTGGGAGCAGGAGGGCGACGACCAGCCGCTCACCAACTACCGCGTCTACGGCATGGCCCAGGCCTACACCTTCGTGCAGGCGCTGCAGGCCGCGGGCAAGGACCTCACCCGCCAGGGCATCGTCGACGCGCTCGAGGAGCAGGGTGGCGACTTCGAGGGCCCGATGGTGGCGCCGTTCGCCTACAGCAAGGACAGCCACATGGGCACGACCGGCATGCGCGTGGCCAGCCTCGACGGCGCCAAGGTGGTGCCCGAGACCGAGGTCGAGGTCACCGAGATCGGCGACAACCCCATCGAGCCGGACACCTCCGACGCCGGCAAGGACGCACCGCCCGCCTCGGGCATCCCCGGCCAGGACTGACGTCAGGACGGGCTTTCAGGAGGGTCGCGACTCCAGCACCCGGAAGCCCTTCGCGCTCGCTGACCTGGTGGTCGGGAAGCCCTGCTCCCCCAACCACCGGGTCAGCGAGTCGGCGCCCAGGTTCTTGCCCACCACCATCACCGCGCGACCGTCGGGCCGCAGCCGCGGCAGCCAGGTCAGCAGCAGCTCGTGGAGGGCGTCCTTGCCGACGCGGATCGGCGGGTTCGACCAGATCTCGTCGAAGCGCAGGTCGGCCTCGACCTGGCCCGGGAGCAGGGCGCGGAACCGGTCGGCGACGCCGAGCCGCTCGGCGTTCTCGCGGGCCAGCAGCAGCGCCCGCTCGTTGACGTCGACCGCGGTGACCCGCGCCTCCGGCACCGCGACGGCGACCGCGAGCCCGATGACGCCGTAGCCGCAGCCGAGGTCGAGCACCTCCCGGGCCTGCGTGGGGGGTGCGGTCTCGCGCAGCAGCACGCCGGTGCCGACGTCGAGCCGGCCCCGGGCGAAGACGCCCGAGCCGGTGGTGAGCTCCAGCCAGTGGCCCCAGACGTCCGCGCGGACGGGCACCCGGGTGAACGGCGTGCTCGGGTTCGCTGCGAAGTAGTGCTCCTCGGTCACGCCGTCCCTCTCGTCGTACGCCGCCCCGCGGCGGGCCCGGTCTCCACAACCGCCGTCGGCGCCCCACCTTTCCACAGCCGCGCACGCGCCCTCGCGGGCGTCCCGCCGCCCGGCCCACCCTGGCGCCATGAGCACCGCGCCCGCCGCCACCCCGCCCGTCCCCGACCCGGCCGACCGGTCCCCCGAGCCCGGTGGCCACCGCAACGAGGTCGTCCTCGTCGGACGGGTCAGCGCCGAGGCCGAGTCGCGCGACCTGCCGAGCGGTGACCGCCTCGTCACCCTGCGCGTGGTCGTCGACCGCCCGCCCGTCACGGGCAGCACCCGTCGCACCGTCGACGTCATCGACGTGGCCTGCTGGACCAAGCGCACCCAGCGCACCGCGGGCCGGCTCGCCGCCGGCGACGGGGTCCGGGTCGAGGGTGCCCTGCGCCGCCGCTTCTTCGCCGGAGCCGCGGGGCGCGCCAGCCGCTACGAGGTGGAGGCCGCCCGGCTCACGCGGGCGCCGTCGGCGGCAGCGTCCTGAGCGCCCGCGACGTGCGCGCCCTCGAGGCGAGGTCGGCGTCCGCGGGGTAGGCGACCTCCTCGAGGGTCAGCCCGTGCGCGTGCGCGACCGTGACCGCGGGGTCGCGTCGACGACCGGCCAGCACCTCGGCGGCCCACTCCGGGGGCCGACGCCCGTCGCCCACCGCGAGCAGGCACCCGACGAGGGCCCGCACCATGCTGTGGCAGAACGCGTCGGCCCGCACCGTCGCCTCGAGGGTGCCCGCCCCGGGGCCGTGCTCGCGCCGGGCCCAGGTCAGGTCGAGCAGCGTGCGGATCGTGGTCGCGCCCTCCCGCTTGCGGCAGAACGCCGCGAAGTCGTGCTCGCCCAGCAGCCGCTGCGAGGCCTCGGCCATGACGGCCTCGTCCAACGGCCGCGGCCAGGCCAGGACGTGGCCCCGGACCAACGGGTCGACCAGCGTCACCCGGTCCGCCACCCGGTAGACGTAGCGCCGCCAGACGGCCGAGAACCGCGCGTCGAAGCCGGCCGGCGCCGGGGCGACCGACCGCACCCGGACGTCGGCGTCCAGCACCCCGCCGAGGCGACGCAGCAGCGCGTCGACCGGGGCGTCGGTGCCGCGACCCACCACCGCCGCCAGCGCGTCCTCGTCCACGTCGACGTGCGCGACCTGGCCGCGGGCGTGGACCCCGGTGTCGGTGCGCCCCGCGACGGTCACCTCGGCGGCGTCGACCCGGAGCACGGTGGTCAGGCCCCGTTCGAGCTCGCCCTGCACGGTGCGCAGCCCGGGCTGGCGGGCCCACCCGTGGAAGCCGGAGCCGTCGTAGGCG
Organism: Marmoricola sp. Leaf446; assembly: GCF_001424755.1. Taxonomy (GTDB): domain Bacteria; phylum Actinomycetota; class Actinomycetes; order Propionibacteriales; family Nocardioidaceae; genus Marmoricola. Next base: position 413,913 of record NZ_LMRF01000001.1, on the reverse strand, counting down.
AGGTCGAGACGCAGCCGCACCGCGCCAACCTACCGTCGCCGCTCGGGCGCGCCCGTCTGGGATGCTCGGCCGCGTGACCCTGTCCCGGCGGCTGCTCCTGCTCACCTCGGGCTGCGTCGTCCTCGGCGTCGGTGTCGCCCTGCTCCTGGCGGCCGACCTCGGCTCCGACGGCTTCTCGACGCTGGTCAACGGGCTCTCCCGGACGAGCGGGCTGCCCTTCGCGGTCGCCAACCTAGTCGTGAGCGCCGGCTACCTGCTGCTCGCCGCCAGCCGGAGGCTGCTGCCCGGCGTCGGCACCGTGGTGCAGGTGGTCGTGGTCGGCCTGGTGGTCTCGGCGCTGCTCCCGGCGGTCGCCACCCCCTCGTCGTACGTCGGCCGCGGGCTGCTGCTCGCCGTCGCGCTGCCCGTCCTGGCGCTCGGCATCGCCGCCTACCTCGCCGGACACCTCGGGGCCGGGCCGATCGAGAGCGCCGCCCTGGCCTGGGACCCGCCGGTGCCGTTCCGCTGGAGCTACGGCGTCGCCCAGGGCGCGAGCGCGGTGGTGGGCTGGTTGCTGGGCGGCACGGTCGGGGTGGGCACCGTCGCGGTCGTGGTGCTGCTCGGGCCGCTCGTGGACCTGGCCGGGCGCGTCCTGCGCCTCGACGTGCACCAGCCCCGGGCCGGCCGGGCCGCCGCCAGGAGTTGACCGCGGGGCGATGATGGCGCGGTGAGCCCGACCGACCGCCGCCCGCTGATCGTGGTCTGCGCACCGCAGCACGCCGACGACCTCGCGCTGCCGCTGCGCCGCTACGAGGCGGAGTACGACGTGCGGCTGACCGGGTCCTCGGCCGAGACGATGTCGCTGCTGCGCGGCCTCGACCCCGACGACCACGTGGCCCTGCTGGTCGCCGAGCCCGACCTGCCCGACGACCACGTGCTGCGTGCCTTCCACTCCTGGCGCACCCTGGTGCCGACCGCCCGGCGGCTGGTGACCGCGCACGCGAGCCGGTTCCGCGCCCGGGCCGACGACCTGCGCGGCGGCCTGGCCGCGGGCAAGTACGACGCCTACCTGCTGATGCCGCAGGGCGTCCGGGACGAGGAGTGGCACGGCGCCGTCACCGAGATGCTCTCGGAGTGGGGCTCGCACGTCGACAACCCGACCTGGGCCTCGGTCCAGGTGGTCTCCCCCGTGGTCGACGCCCTCACCACCGCGATCCGCGACTTCTGCTACCAGATGGGGATGCCGGCACGGGTCCTGGACCCCGACAGCCCCGAGGGCGCGGCCGTGGTGGCCGAGCACGCCGCGGCTCGGCCCGGCCCGGCGGCGTACCCCCTGGTGCGGGCGTTCGGCCGGGCCCCGATGGCCGTCACCTCGGTCCACGAGGTCGCCGCCTCGGTCTACGGCGCCCCCGACCAGGTCGACGTCGAGCACGAGGTCGACCTCGTCGTGGTGGGTTCGGGCCCCGCGGGGCTGGCCGCTGCGGTCTACGGCTCCTCCGAGGGGCTCTCGACCGTGGTGCTGGAGACCGGCGCGGTGGGCGGCCAGGCCGGTACCAGCTCGATGATCCGCAACTACCTGGGCTTCCCGCGGGGCGTCTCGGGGATGCGCCTGGCCCAGCGCGCCCGCGGCCAGGCGCTGCGGTTCGGGACCCGCTTCTTCACCGGTTGGCCGGTGCGGGAGCTGGTCGTCGGCACCCCGGACGCTCCCGGGCACACCGTCGTCACCGACGGCGGCAGCATCCGGGCGCGATCGGTCGTGGTCGCCACCGGGGTGGCCTACCGCCGCCTCGGGGTGCAGCCGCTGGAGGACCTCGTCGGGGTCGGCGTCCACTACGGCGCGGCCGTCAGCGCCGCCCACGAGTGCGCCGGCCAGGACGTGGTCGTGGTCGGCGGCGGCAACTCCGCCGGCCAGGCCGCGCTGCACCTCGCGCGGTTCGCGCGCTCGGTCACGGTGCTGGTGCGTCGGCGCGGCGTCGAGGAGACCATGTCGGACTACCTGGTGCGCGAGCTGCGGTGGACCCCGCGGGTGCAGGTGCGCCCGTGCGCCCAGGTCGTCGACGGGGGCGGTGACGAGCGGCTGCGCTGGATCGCGGTCCGCGACCTCGAGACCGGCGAGGTCGAGCGCCGCGAGCTCGCGGGCCTGTTCCTGCTCCTGGGCGCCGACCCGCAGTGCGACTGGCTGCCGGAGGCCGTCTGCCGCGACGAGCGCGGTTTCGTGCTCACGGGGCGCGACCTGCCCCAGCGGCTGTGGGTCGACGGGGTGCCGCCACCGGAGCTGGCGACCGCCGTCCCGGGCGTCTACGCCGCCGGTGACGTCCGGGCGGGGTCCATGAAGCGGGTCGCGGCGGCGTCGGGCGAGGGAGCGAGCGTCGTACCCCTCGTCCACGGGCACCTCGCCGACCTCGACCGCCGACGCTGAGGCCGGACCTGCCACACCGAGACGCACGAGGGCCCACGGGTGCCGAAATGTCTTGGGTCCGACGGCTCGCCGCGGTTACGGTCGGCGGATGCAGGGGGACACGACGACCCGCGCGCTGCGCCGCCGGATGGTGGTGGCGCTGGCCCACGCGACCAAGGACCACGACCACACCACGGCGATCGCGCTGCGCTCGACCCTGGCCGTGCTGGCCAGCGCCGAGGCGGTCCAGGGCCGGCCGGGTGTGCGCGACCGCGGGTCGGAGCCCCCGGGTCAGGCGCTCAGCGAGCTCGAGGTCGCCGGCATCGTCGCCGCCGAGGCCGAGCAGCGCGAACGAGCGGCCGCGCGCTACCGCCAGGCCGGCGACCCGCGGCGCGCCAGCCGGATGCTGGCCGAGGCCGAGGTGCTGCGCGCCTTCCTCGACGACTGAAGGCACCGGTCCGCCGGCCGGGTCACGGACGCACGCGAGGCCCGCCACCCCAGGGGTGACGGGCCTCGCGTGCGTGGGTGCTGCTGGTCAGTCCTGACCACCGGGGGCGGTGAAGCCCGCGGCCTCGGCCGACTCGACGGAGTCGAACCAGACCTCGGCGATGGTCTGGGCGTACGCCGGGCTGAGCGGCTCGTGGTACTTCATCGAGTCCTCGTTGCCCTTGATCGGGAAGCCCTCGGGGGCCTCCTGCTCGTCCTCGAGCGGGGCGTGCGAGCCGGCGTACTTGCCGGACACGCCACCCTCGGTGGCCTCGGCCACGACCACGTCGTCGCCCGACTCCGCGGACTCGGCCGTCTCGGTGGTGGTCTCCTCGGTCACCGGCGCCGCGGCGGTGGCGGCCGTGGTGCGGGGAGCCGACGGGGTGTAGGGCTCGGTCACCAGCGAGATGACGGCCATCGGGGCGTTGTCGCCCTTGCGGGGGCCGATCTTGGTGATCCGGGTGTAGCCGCCGGGACGGTCACCGAAGCCGGGAGCGATCTCGGCGAACAGGCGGTGCTGGGGGAACTGGTTGACCGCCAGCACGCCGTCCTCCTCCAGCTGACGCTGGTCGACGCTCGTGTAGAGCTCGCGCATCACCAGGCGCCGGTTGTGCAGGTCGCCCTTGCGGGCCTTGGTGATGAGCTTCTCGGCGTAGGGCCGCAGCGCGCGGGCCTTGGCCTCGGTGGTCGTGACGCTGCCGTGCTGGAACAGCGAGGTGGCCAGGTTGCGCAGGATCAGGCGCTGGTGGGCCGGGCTGCCGCCGAGGCGGGCGCCCTTCTTGGGCTTGGGCATCTGGGGATCTCTTTTCTCTCCCGAGCCGTGTCAGGTACTCGAGTAGGGGGTTCGGACGTGAGCGCACGCACGCTCACGGTCGTGCGATCAGTACTGCTCGTCCTCGACGAACGAGTCGTCGTCGTCGTCGTACGCCGCGAGGGCGGTCGCCGGGTCGAAGCCGGGCGCGCTGTCCTTGAGGGACAGGCCCATCTCGACCAGCTTGGCCTTGACCTCGTCGATCGACTTGGCGCCGAAGTTGCGGATGTCGAGCAGGTCCTGCTCCGAGCGCGAGATCAGCTCACCCACGGTGTGGATGCCCTCGCGCTTGAGGCAGTTGTAGGAGCGGACGGTGAGGTTGAGGTCCTCGACCGGCAGCGCCAGGTCCTGCGCCAGCTGCTCGTCGACGGGCGACGGGCCGATGTCGATGCCCTCGGCCTCGACGTTGAGCTCACGGGCCAGCCCGAAGAGCTCGACCAGCGTCTTGCCCGCGGACGCGATCGCGTCACGGGGCGAGATCGACGGCTTGGTCTCGACGTCGATGACGAGCTTGTCGAAGTCGGTGCGCTGCTCGACGCGGGTGGCCTCGACCTTGTAGGTCACCTTCAGCACGGGGCTGTAGATCGAGTCGACCGGCAGCCGGCCGATCTCGTTGTCGGCACCCTTGTTCTGGGCCGAGGAGACGTAGCCGCGACCGCGCTCGACGATCAGCTCCATCTCGATCTTGCCCTTGGCGTTGAGCGTGGCGATCTTGAGGTCGGTGTTGTGGACCTCCACGCCCGCGGGGACCTCGATGTCGGCGGCGGTCACGACGCCCGAGCCGGTCTTGCGCAGCACCATGGCCACCGGCTCGTCGTGCTCGCTGGAGACCACGAGGGCCTTGAGGTTGAGGATGATCTCGGTGACGTCCTCCTTGACGCCCTCCACGGTGGAGAACTCGTGGAGAGCGGTGTCGACCTTGATGCTCGTGACCGAGGCACCGGGGATCGACGAGAGCAGCGTGCGCCGCAGGGAGTTGCCGAGCGTGTAGCCGAAGCCGGGCTCGAGGGGCTCGATGACGAACCGCGAACGGGTGTCGTCGACGACCTCTTCCGACAGGGTCGGGCGCTGAGCGATGAGCACTGTTGTTTTCCTTTCCGAGCCCACCCGCTATTTGACGGGCTCGAACATGCGTGGTGTGTCGGGGAGGGTGGTGATTACTTCTTCGAGTAGTACTCGACGATGAGCTGCTCCTGGACGGGCAGCTCGATCTGCGCACGCACGGGGCGGGAGTGCACGAGGATCCGCATCCGCGAGGGGATGGCCTCGAGCCACGCCGGGACGAGCCGGTCGCCGTGGGTCTCGCGAGCCACGATGAACGGCGTCATCTCCAGGCTCTTCTCGCGCACGTCGATGATGTCGTGGGCGTCGACCTGGTACGACGGGATGTCGACCTTCTTGCCGTTGACCCGGAAGTGGCCGTGGACGACCAGCTGGCGGGCGTGGCGACGCGTGCGGGCGAACCCGGCGCGGTAGACCACGTTGTCCAGACGGCACTCGAGGAGCTGCAGCAGGTTGTCACCGGTCTTGCCGGTGCGCCGCGCCGCCTCCTCGTAGTAGCGGTGGAACTGCTTCTCCATCACGCCGTAGGTGAAGCGGGCCTTCTGCTTCTCCTGCAGCTGGTTGCGGTACTCGGACTCCTTGATGCGGGTCCGGCCGTGCTGCCCGGGGGCGTAGGGGCGCTTCTCGAACGCCTTGTCCTCACCGACGAGGTCGACACCGAGACGGCGCGACTTCTTGGTCATGGGGCCGATGTAACGAGCCATGGGTCGTAAGTCTCCTGTTCGGTCTCTGCGTCAGACGCGCCGGCGCTTGGGCGGGCGGCAACCGTTGTGGGGGGTGGGGGTGACGTCCTGGATGGTGCCGACCTCGAGGCCGATGGCACCCAGCGACCGGATGGCGGTCTCGCGACCCGACCCCGGACCCTTGACGAAGACGTCGATCTTCTTCATGCCGTGGTCCATCGCACGACGACCGGCGGCCTCGGCGGCCATCTGGGCGGCGAACGGGGTGGACTTGCGCGAGCCCTTGAAGCCGACGGTGCCGGCCGAGGCCCACGAGATCACCGCACCGGTGGGGTCGGTGATCGTGACGATGGTGTTGTTGAACGTGCTCTTGATGTGGGCTTCGCCCTGAGCGACGTTCTTCTTCTCCTTGCGGCGCACCTTCTTGGCGCCGGCCGCGCTGCGGCTCTTGGGGGGCATTGCTGTACTCCTCGAAAAAGTCTGGTGATAGCTCGGGACCGGGTCCGACCGAGGTCGGGACCGGCGGCAGGCGGAAGGCCTACTTGGCCTTCTTCTTGCCGGCCACGGTGCGCTTGGGGCCCTTGCGGGTGCGCGCGTTGGTCTTGGTGCGCTGACCGCGCACGGGCAGACCCATGCGGTGGCGGCGGCCCTGGTAGCTGCCGATCTCGATCTTGCGACGGATGTCGGCCTGCACCTCACGACGGAGGTCGCCCTCGATCTTGAACTGCGACTCGATCTCGTCGCGGAGCTTCACCAGCTCGTCGTCGCCCAGGGTGTGCACCCGCGCGTTGGGGTCCACCCCCGTGGCCGCGAGGACCTGCTGGGAACGGGTTCGGCCGATGCCGAAGATGTAGGTGAGTGCGATCTCGATCCGCTTGTCACGGGGGAGATCGACACCAACGAGGCGTGCCATGTGCTGGCGGTGTCCTTTCGGGTCACGGTGGTCTGGTCGTGTCGCGTCCCGCAGCTGTCGTCGGGCTCCGGCCATCCGCTCCGGAGGTGGTCGGGGGCGCTCGGCCCCCTAGCGATCACGTAGGTGGTGTCTTCAGTTGTGCTGCTGCTCGAGCCGGGCCCCGACGGATCGGGACCGGGGGCTCAGCCCTGGCGCTGCTTGTGGCGAGGGTTGGAGCAGATCACCATGACGCGGCCGTGGCGACGGATCACCTTGCACTTGTCACAGATCGGCTTGACGCTCGGGTTGACCTTCATGTCAGCCCTTCCTGGGTCGGCTGGCGGTTACTTGTAGCGGTAGACGATGCGACCCCGGGTGAGGTCGTACGGCGAGAGCTCCACCACGACCCGGTCCTCGGGGAGGATCCGGATGTAGTGCTGGCGCATCTTGCCGCTGATGTGGGCGAGCACCTTGTGTCCGTTGGAGAGCTCCACCCGGAACATGGCATTGGGGAGGGCCTCCACGACGGAGCCCTCCATCTCGATCACGCCTTCTTTCTTCGGCATGTCCTCCGCAATCTGCTCGTCCGTTGTCTACCGTCGGCCCGGGAACCTCCCGGGCGCCCTGGAGCGCACCGGGTGGACCTCGTGAAGCCGTCCCCCGAACCTCTTCCCGGGCACGCAGCACAACCTCCAAGAGGAGAGGTGCGGCGATGTCCGGGCAGCCGTGAGGCACCACGGGACGAGCCCACGTTGGGCCAAGGAGAGAGTCTAGGTGAAAACCGGCCCCCGGCGTTAATCGGCGCTCACCGGGCGTGCAGCGCCACGAAGTTGGCCAGGATCCGGGTGGGGTGCTCCACGGTCACGCTCCGCGAGAGCTCCTTGAGGGTCTCGGCCTGGTCGGGCGGGAAGTAGCCCGCGTCCTTGTAGACCTCGATGCGCGTGCAGACCCCCGCGAGGTCGAGCTCGGGGTGGAACTGCGTGGCGTAGACGTGCCGGCCGACCCGGAAGGCCTGCACCGGGCAGGCGGCCGACGTGGCCAGCCGCACCGCCCCGGGCGGCAGCACCTCGAGCGACTCCTTGTGGCCGCCGTACGCCGCGAAGTCCTGCGGCAGCCCCGCCAGCAGCGGGTCGGCCAGCCCCTCCTCGGTCAGGGTCACGTGCAGCGGGCCCACGGCCTCGGGGTGCTCCCGCCCCACCACACCGCCCTGGTGCGTGCCGAGGGTGCCGATGCCGTAGCAGGCCCCCAGGAAGGGGAAGTCCTGCGCGACCACGCGGTCGAGCAGCCGCGACAGCTGCACCTCGGCCCGCCGCTGCTGGGGCGACTTCGCCGGCTCGGGCTCGCTGGCGTTCCACGGTCCCCCGCCGAGCACCACGCCCGACCACGCGTCGAGGTCGAGCTCGGGCAGGTCCTCGGCGTGCACGTTGACCCGGGGCAGGTCACGCTCGTCGAGGCCGGTGAAGCGAAGGAAGGTGGCGTACTCGTCGTCCGCGGCCTCCGGCTCGGCCCGGATCGAGACCAGGAGGAAGGGCAGCATGCCCGCGGGTCAGTCCCCGCCGTAGGGCACGCCGAGCTCGGCGAGCCGGGCCCGGCCACCGTCGACGGCGGTGAGGATCCACGCGCCCTCGGGGGTGAGCGTGAAGGTGTGCTCGGAGTGCGCGGCCCAGCTGCCGTCGGCCGAGAGGACGGTCCACTCGTCGTCGTCGAGCACGGCGTGCTTGCTGCCGAGCGTCACCATCGGCTCGACGGCGAGCGCGAGGCCACGCTCCAGCCTGGGTCCGCGACCGGCGCGACCGTAGTTGGGCACGTTGGGCGGCTGGTGCATCGCGGTGCCGATGCCGTGCCCGGTGAAGTCCTCCAGGATCCCCCAGGAGCCACCCGTCGGGTGGGCCTGCGAGCGGACGTGCTGCTCCACCGCGTGCGAGATGTCGGTGACGCGACCGCCCAGGCGCGCGGCCGCGAACCCTGCCCACATCGCCTCCTCGGTGACCCGCATCAGCTCGCGCACGTCGGGTGCGACCTCGCCGACCGGCACCGTGATCGCCGCGTCGCCGTGCCAGCCGTCGACGATGGCGCCGCAGTCGATCGAGATGACGTCGCCCTCGGCGAGCACCCGGGACCCCGGGATCCCGTGCACGACCTGGTCGTTGACCGAGGCGCAGATGCTGGCCGGGAACGGCGGCGCGCCGTAGCCCAGGAAGGAGGGGGTGCCCCCGCCGTCGCGGATGTGCTGCTCGGCCAGGCGGTCGAGCTCGCCGGTGCTCACGCCCGGGCGCACCGCCTCGCGGAGCACCTCGAGCGTGCGGCCGACCAGGAGGCCGGCCACCCGCATCAGGGCGATCTGGTCGGGCGTCTTGATCTCGACGCCCCGGTCACGCAGTCCCATCGGGCCTAGCTCTCGCGCACGTCCTGGAGCGCCGCGAAGATGCGAGCGGTGACCTCCTCGACCGGACCCATGCCGTCGACCTCGACCAGCAGCCCGCGCTCGCGGTAGACCTCGATCAGCGGCTCGGTCTGCTCGGTGTAGACCTCCTGGCGCCGGCGTACGACGTCCTCGGTGTCGTCGGAGCGACCGTCGGTCTCGGCGCGCTGCAGCAGCCGCTGCACCAGCTCCTCGGGGTCGACGGTGAGGACCACGACGGCGTCGAGCTCGTGGCCGGTGTGACGGATCATCCCGTCGAGCTCCTCGACCTGGGCCAGGGTGCGCGGGTAGCCGTCGAGCAGGAACCCGGGCTGGGCGTCGGCCTCGTCGATGCGGTTGCGCACCATGAGGTTGGTGACCTCGTCGGGGACGTACTCCCCCGCGTCCATGAACTCCTGGGCCTGCTTGCCCAGGTCGGTCCCCTGCGAGACGTTGGCCCGGAAGATGTCACCGGTGGAGATCGCGGGCACGCCGTACTTGTCCGCGACCAGCTTGGCCTGGGTGCCCTTGCCGGCCCCGGGAGGGCCCATGAAGATCATTCGCATTAACGGAGGAATCCTTCGTAGTTGCGCTGCTGGAGCTGGCTCTCGATCTGCTTCACCGTGTCGAGGGCGACCCCGACCATGATCAGCAGCGAGGTGCCGCCGAACGGGAAGTTCTGGTTGGCGTTGACCCAGACCAGGGCGATCAGCGGGATGAGCGAGATCAGGCCCAGGTAGAGAGCGCCCGGCAGCGTGATGCGGGACAGGACATAGGAGAGGTACTCCTCGGTCGGCTTGCCCGCCCGGATCCCGGGGATGAAGCCTCCGTACTTCTTCATGTTGTCCGCGACCTCTTGGGGGTTGAAGTTGATCGCGACGTAGAAGTAGGTGAAGAAGATGATCAGCAGGAAGTAGGTGATCATGTAGAGCGGGTGGTCACCGCGCACGAAGTACGTCGAGACCCACCGCACCCAGGCGGCGTCGGAGCTCTGGTTGAACTGCACCGCCATGGCGGGGAGGTAGAGCAGGCTCGAGGCGAAGATGACCGGGATGATGCCGGCCTGGTTGACCTTGAGCGGCACGTAGGTCGAGGAGCCGCCGAACATCTTGCGTCCGACCATGCGCCGGGCGTACTGCACCGGGATCCGCCGCTGCGCCTGCTCGATGAAGACCACGGCGGCCATCACGACGAGCCCGATGAGCATCACCGCACCGAAGACCCAGGGGCCCTGCGACTGCTGGACGCCCCACAGCGCGCCGGGGAAGGTGGCCACGACCTGGGTGAAGATCAGGATCGACATGCCGTTGCCCACGCCGCGCTCGGTGATCAGCTCGCCGAACCACATGATGATCGCGGTGCCCGCGGTCATGGTGACGACCATCAGCGCCGCGATCGTGGCGCTGTTCTCGTAGAGCAGGTCCTCGCGGCAGTTGGGCAGCAGGTTGCCGGCGCGGGCCAGGGCCACGATGCCGGTCGCCTGGAGCACCGAGAGCGCCAGCGTGAGATAGCGGGTGTACTGGGTGATCTTCGCCTGGCCGGACTGGCCCTCCTTCTTCAGCGCCTCGAGCCGCGGGATCACCACGACGAGCAGCTGCAGGATGATGCTGGCGGTGATGTAGGGCATCACGCCGAGGGCGAAGATGGTTAGCTGGAGGAGTGCGCCTCCGGAGAAGAGGTTGATGAGGCCATAGACCCCGCCGCTCTCGACCTGGGCGAAGCACTTCTGCACGTTGCTCACGTTGACCCCGGGGGCCGGGATCTGCGACCCCAGCCGGAAGATCGCGACGATGAACAGCACGAACAGCAGCTTCTTGCGCAGGTCCGGCGTGCGGAAAGCGTTGACGAATGCGCCTAGCAACGTGCCTCTCCTCTGGTGCGACCGGCACGGAGCAGGTCGGGTCGGCGAACCTCGGAAGCCTAACAGGGCAGGACGGTGACCAACCGGCCGGAGCCGGTCACGCCGTCCTGCCCTGCGACAGGTTCAACTGCTGGGGGTCAGAGCTCGGTCGCGCTGCCACCGGCAGCCGCGATCTTCTCCTTGGCCGAGGCCGAGAACTTGTCGGCGGTGACCGACACGGCGACGGCGATGTCGCCCTGACCGAGGACCTTGACCGGCTGGCCCTTGCGGACCGCGCCCTTGGCCACCAGGTCGGCGACGGTGACATCGCCCCCGTCGGGGTAGAGGGCGTTGATCCGGTCCAGGTTCACGACCTGGAACTCGACCTTGAACGGGTTCTTGAACCCGCGCAGCTTGGGCAGGCGCATGTGCAGGGGCATCTGACCGCCCTCGAAGGCAGCCGGGACCTGGTAGCGCGCCTTGGTGCCCTTGGTGCCTCGACCGGCGGTCTTGCCCTTCGAGGCCTCACCGCGACCCACGCGGGTCTTGGCGGTCTTGGCCCCGGGGGCCGGACGCAGGTGGTGCAGCTTGAGCGTCATCTCAGTCAACCTCCTCGACCGTCACGAGGTGACGGACGGTGTGGACCATGCCCCGGAACTCCGGGCGGTCCTCCTTGACGACCACGTCACCGATCCGCTTCAGACCCAGCGAGCGCATGGTGTCGCGCTGGTTCTTCTTGCAGCCGATGGTGGACTTCTTCTGCTCGACCTTGAGGTTCGCCATCAGGAAGCCACCTCCTGGCTCACGCCTTCGGGCACCTCGTTCTTGGCACGCAGCAGGGCCGCCGGAGCGACGTCCTCGACACGCAGGCCGCGACGAGCGGCCACCGCCTCGGGCTCCTCGAGGGAGCGCAGCGCCTCCACCGTGGCGTGCACGATGTTGATCTGGTTGGAGGAGCCGAGCGACTTGCTGAGCACGTCGTGGATGCCGGCGCACTCGAGCACCGCGCGCACCGGACCACCGGCGATCACACCGGTACCGGGAGCGGCGGGACGCAGGAGCACGACGCCGGCGGCCTTCTCACCCTGGACGGGGTGGGGGATGGTGCCCTGGACGCGGGGGACGCGGAAGAAGTGCTTCTTCGCCTCCTCGACACCCTTGGCGATCGCCGCGGGCACCTCCTTGGCCTTGCCGTAGCCCACGCCGACCATGCCGTCGCCGTCACCGACGATCACCAGGGCGGTGAAGCTGAAGCGACGACCACCCTTGACGACCTTGGCGACGCGGTTGATCGCGACGACGCGCTCGATGTACTGGCTCTTCTCCTGCTGGCCACCGCGACCACCGTCACGGCCACCGCGGCCGCCACCGGCGCGCTGTCCGCGCTGCTGGGATCCGCTCATCAGATAACTCCCTTGAATGTCATGTCTGCACCACTCGCCATCAGAAGGTCAGGCCGCCCTCGCGGGCGCCGTCGGCCAGGGCCGCGACGCGACCGTGGTACTTGTTGCCGGCGCGGTCGAAGACCACGCCCTGGACACCGGCCGTCGTGGCGCGCTCGGCGACGAGCGCACCCACCTTGCGGGCCTTGGCCGTCTTGTCGCCCTCGAGCGTGCGCACGTCGGGCTCCATCGTCGACGCGGAGGCGAGCGTCTTGCCCACCAGGTCGTCGACGACCTGCACGGTGATGTGCTTGCTCGAGCGCGTCACGACGAGGCGCGGACGCTCCGAGGTGCCACTGACCTTCTTGCGACCACGGATCTGGCGACGCGTGCGCGACGCCAGCCGGGCCGAGGAGTGCTTGCCAGTCTTCAGCGAGATGGCCATGTCACTTACCAGCCTTTCCGACCTTGCGGCGGACCTGCTCGCCGGCGTACCGCACACCCTTGCCCTTGTAGGGCTCGGGCTTGCGCAGCTTGCGGATGTTGGCCGCGACCTCGCCGACGAGCTGCTTGTCGATGCCCTGGACACCGAGTCGCGTGGGGCCCTCGACGGAGAACGTGATGCCGTCGGGGGCGTTGAACGTGATGGGGTGGGAGTAGCCGAGCTGGAACTCCAGCTGGGTCGGGCCCTTGGACAGGACCCGGTAGCCGACGCCCACGATCTCGAGCTTCTTCTCGTAGCCGTCGGTGACGCCGACGACCATGTTGTTGACGAGCGTGCGGGTCAGGCCGTGCAGGGCACGGCTCTGGCGCTGGTCGTCGGGGCGCTTGATCTCCAGCGCGCCGTCGGACTGCTCGATGGTGAGCGGCTCCACCACGACGTGGCTCAGGGTGCCCTTGGGGCCCTTGACCGTGATCGTGTTGGACTGGACCTGCACGTCGACGCCGGAGGGGACCGGGACGGGCAGCTTGCCGATGCGTGACATTGCTTCTACCTCTGCTTCCTGGTCACCAGACGTAGGCGAGGACTTCCCCACCCACGCCCTTGCTGTTGGCCTGACGGTCGGTCAGCAGGCCCTGGCTCGTCGAGATGATCGCGATGCCGAGGCCGCCGAGGACCTTGGGCAGGCCCGTGCTCTTGGCGTACACCCGCAGACCGGGCTTGCTGATGCGCCGGACACCGGCGATCGAACGCTCGCGGTTGCGGCCGAACTTGAGCTGGATCTCCAGCGTCTTGCCGACCACGCCCTCGTCGTCGCTGACGGCGAAGGAGGTGATGTAGCCCTCCTGCTGGAGGATCTCCGCGACACCCTGCTTGAGCTTGCTGTGGGGCATCGAGACGGAGTCGTGGAACGCCTGGTTGGCGTTGCGCAGACGCGTGAGCATGTCTGCGATGGGGTCAGTCATCGTCATGGCCGGATCGGCCCTTTCTCCACTCCGGTTTCGCACCCGCATCTCGGGTGCGACCTGGAGCGATCGTCGTGGGTGGTGGTTACCAGGAGCTCTTGGTCACGCCGGGGAGCTCGCCGCGGTGGGCCATCTCCCGCAGGCAGACGCGGCACAGGCCGAACTTGCGGTAGACCGCCTTGGGGCGACCGCAGCGCTGGCAGCGGGTGTAGCCGCGCACCGCGAACTTGGGCTTGCGAGCGGCCTTGACCTTCAGTCCAGTCTTCGCCATGTCAGTTGCCTTCCTTGAACGGGAAGCCGAGCTTGCGCAGCAGCGCCCGGCCCTCGTCGTCGTTGGTCGCGGTGGTGACCACCGTGATGTCCATGCCGCGCGACCGGTCGATCTTGTCCTGGTCGATCTCGTGGAACATGACCTGCTCGGTCAGGCCGAAGGTGTAGTTGCCGCGGCCGTCGAAGTGGCGGTCGGAGAGACCGCGGAAGTCGCGGATGCGGGGCAGCGCGAGCGCCAGCAGGCGGTCGAGGAACTCCCACATCCGGTCACCGCGCAGCGTCACGTGGGCGCCGATCGGCATGCCCTCGCGCAGCTTGAACTGCGCGATCGACTTGCGGGCCTTGGTGACCTGCGGCTTCTGGCCGGTGATGGCGGTGAGGTCGCGCACGGCGCCCTCGATCAGCTTGGAGTCGCGAGCGGCCTCGCCCACACCCATGTTGACCACGATCTTGGTCAGCCCCGGCACCTGCATGACGTTGGCGTAGCCGAACTGCTCACGCATCGCGGGGAGGACCTCCTCGCGGTAGCGCGCCTTCATCCGGGGACCCGGGGCCTGCTCGGCCGCCTGGTCCTGGTTGATCTCGGTCATCTGCTCACTCATCAGATCTCGTCTCCCGACTTGCGCGAGATGCGCACGCTGCGCTGGGCGGCGTACGTCGACCCGTCGCCGCGGCGCTTCTCCACGTCCACGCGCTTGGAGCCGAGGCGGGTGACTCCCCCGCCGTCGACCAGCATCACGTTGGACACGTGGATGGGGGCCTCGGCGGTGATGATGCCGCCGCCGGTGCCGCCCTGCTGGGCTGCCTTGGTGTGTCGCTTGATGCGGTTGACACCCTCGACGATCACGCGGCCCTGCTCACGCAGCACCTCGATGACCTTGCCCTCGGCGCCCTTGTCCTTGCCGGCGATCACCTTGACGGTGTCGCCCTTCTTGATCTTGACGCTCATCTCAGAGCACCTCCGGCGCCAGCGAGACGATCCTCATGAACCGCTTGTCACGCAGCTCGCGGCCCACGGGGCCGAAGATGCGCGTACCGCGCGGCTCGCCGTCGGCCTTGAGGATCACCGCGGCGTTCTCGTCGAAGCGGATGTAGGAACCGTCGGGACGACGGCGCTCCTTGACGGTGCGGACGATGACCGCCTTGACGACGTCGCCCTTCTTGACGTTGCCGCCCGGGATCGCGTCCTTGACGGTGGCGACGATGACGTCGCCGATTCCGGCGTAGCGTCGACCCGAGCCGCCGAGCACACGGATGCACAGGATCTGCTTGGCACCCGTGTTGTCGGCGACCTTGAGTCGCGACTCCTGCTGGATCATGGCTTGTCTTCTCCTACTTCGCCTTCTCGAGGATCTCCACGACGCGCCAGCGCTTGGTGGCGCTGAGCGGGCGGGTCTCCATGATCAGTACGCGGTCACCGACGCCACACGAGTTGGCCTCGTCGTGCGCCTTGAGCTTGGTCGAGCGACGCAGGACCTTGCCGTAGAGCGCGTGCTTGACGCGGTCCTCCACGGAGACGACCACCGTCTTCTCCATCTTGTCGCTGACGACCAGGCCCTCCCGGACCTTGCGCGCCGTGCGCTGCCCCGCGGGGCTCACGTCGTTGCTCATGCAGCACCATCCTTCTCCTGCGCCGGAGCCGACCGGATGCCGAGCTCGCGCTCACGCACCACGGTGTAGATCCGGGCGATGTCCTTCTTGACCGCACGCAGGCGGCCGTGGCTCTCGAGCTGACCGGTCGCGGCCTGGAAGCGCAGGTTGAACAGCTCTTCCTTGGCCTCGCGCAGCTTGCCCTCGAGGTCGACGGCGTTGAGGTCGTCGAGTTCGTGTGCGGTAGCCATCAGAAATCACCTGCCTCGCGCGTGATGAACCGGCACTTCATGGGGAGCTTGTGGATCGCGCGACGCATCGCCTCGCGGGCGACGTCCTCGCTGACACCGGACAGCTCGAACATGACGCGACCGGGCTTGACGTTGGCGACCCACCACTCGGGCGAGCCCTTGCCGGAGCCCATGCGGGTCTCGGCGGGCTTCTTGGTCAGCGGGCGGTCCGGGTAGATGTTGATCCAGACCTTGCCGCCACGCTTGATGTGACGGGTCATCGCGATACGGGCGGACTCGATCTGGCGGTTGGTCACGTAGTGCGACTCCACCGCCTGGATGCCGAAGTCACCGAAGGCGAGCTTGGTGCCGCCCTTGGCCGCACCCGTCCGCTTGGGGTGGTGCTGCTTGCGGTGCTTGACCCTGCGGGGCATCAACATGGTCAGGCCTCCCCGTTGCTGGTCGTGCCGGCCGAGGCGGTCGCCTCGGTCGGGGCAGCGGTGGCCTCCGCGGGGGCGTCGGCACGGTCGCTGCGGGCGGGACGGTCGCCGCGGGAGCCGCGGGTCGGTCGCTCGCCACCGCGGGCGGGCCCACGGCCACGGCCGGGGGCGCCCGCACGGGCGGCGGCCTGGGCCTCGCGCTCGGCGCGCGTGGCGGCGACCTCGCCCTTGTAGATCCAGACCTTCACGCCGATGCGGCCGAAGGTGGTCTTGGCCTCGTAGAAGCCGTAGTCGATGTCCGCACGCAGGGTGTGCAGCGGGACGCGGCCCTCGCGGTAGAACTCCGAGCGCGACATCTCCGCACCGTTGAGCCGACCCGAGCACTGGATCCGGATGCCCTTGGCGCCGGAGCGCATCGCGGTCTGCATGGCCTTCTTCATGGCCCGGCGGAACTGCACGCGGCCGGCGAGCTGCTCGGCGACGCCCTGGGCGACCAGCTGCGCGTCGACCTCGGGGCTCTTGACCTCGAGGATGTTCAGCTGCACCTGCTTGCCGGTGAGCTTCTCCAGCTCACCGCGCAGGCGGTCGGCCTCGGCGCCGCGGCGACCGATGACGATGCCGGGACGGGCGGTGTGGATGTCGACGCGGACCCGGTCACGGGTGCGCTCGATCTCGACCTTGGAGATGCCGGCGCGCTCCATGCCCTTGGACAGCAGACGCCGGATGGCGACGTCCTCGCCGACGTAGGCCTTGTAGAGCTTGTCGGCGTACCACCGGCTCTTGTGGTCGGTGGAGATGCCGAGGCGGAACCCGTTCGGGTTGATCTTCTGACCCATCAGGCCTTCCGTCCCTTCTTGGCAGTGCTGGTCGTCTCGACGCGGGGCTCCACGACGAGGGTGATGTGGCTGGTGCGCTTGTTGATCCGGGTGGCCCGGCCCTGCGCACGCGGCCGCCACCGCTTCATCGTCGGACCCTCGTCGACCATCGCCTTGCTGACGACCAGGGCGCCGCGGTCGAGGTCCTCGGTCGTGGTGGCGTTGGCCACCGCCGACTCGAGCACCTTGAACACGGTCTCGCTGGCTGCCTGCGGCGCGAACTGCAGCAGGGCCAGGGCGTCGTCGACGGGCAGGCCGCGGACCATGTCCACGACGCGCCGCGCCTTCATCGGCGTGATCCGGACGAAGCGTGCGCTCGCGAACGCTCCCGGGTTGTCACCGAGCAGCGAGTCACGGCGGGCGCTGCTGCGCCTACGCTCTCCTACGCTCATTGCAGTCATCTCTCCTTGGTCGCCGCGATCAGCGGCGACGGCTCTTCCGGTCGTCCTTGACGTGGCCCCGGTAGGTGCGGGTCGGCGCGAACTCGCCGAGCTTGTGGCCCACCATGGAGTCGGTCACGAAGACCGGGACGTGCTTGCGTCCGTCGTGCACGGCGAGCGTGTGGCCGATCATGGCCGGCACGATCATCGAGCGACGCGACCACGTCTTGATCACGTTGTGGGTCCCGGCGTCGTTCTGCTTGTCCACCTTGGTCATCAGGTGGTCGTCGACGAACGGGCCCTTCTTCAGGCTGCGAGGCATCTGGTTTCTTCCCTACTCAGCGCTTGTTCTTGCCGGAGCGGCGGCGGCGGACGATGAGGGCGTCGCTGGCCTTGCGCTTGCGCGTGCGGCCCTCGGGCTTGCCCCAGGGCGAGACCGGGTGGCGACCACCGGAGGTCTTGCCCTCGCCACCACCGTGCGGGTGGTCGACGGGGTTCATCACGACACCGCGGACGGTCGGGCGCTTGCCCTTCCACCGCATGCGGCCGGCCTTGCCCCAGTTGATGTTGGACTGCTCGGCGTTGCCGACCTCGCCGATCGTGGCGCGGCAGCGGACGTCGACGTAGCGCATCTCGCCGGAGGGCATCCGCAGCTGGGCGCGCGAACCCTCCTTGGCCACGAGCTGGGCGCTGTTGCCGGCGGACCGGGCGATCTTGGCACCGCCGCCGGGCCGGAGCTCGACGCAGTGGATCGTGGTGCCGACGGGGATGTTGCGCAGCGGCAGGTTGTTGCCCGGCTTGATGTCGGAGCCGACGCCGGCCTCCAGGCGGGTGCCCTGCACGACCCCGACGGGCGCGATGATGTAGCGCTTCTCGCCGTCGGCGTAGTGCAGCAGCGCGATCCGCGCGGTGCGGTTGGGGTCGTACTCGATGTGCGCGACGACCGCGGGGACGCCGTCCTTGTCGTAGCGACGGAAGTCGATGATGCGGTAGGCGCGCTTGTGACCGCCACCCTGGTGCCGGGTCGTGATCCGGCCCTGGTTGTTGCGGCCGCCCTTCTTGGGCAGCGGGCGGACCAGCGACTTCTCGGGCGTGGTGCGCGTGATCTCGACGAAGTCGGCGACCGACGAGCCACGACGGCCCGGGGTGGTCGGCTTGTACTTGCGGATAGCCATGTGAGTTCCTCAGCTCCTCGCCCGGTCAGCCGACCGGGCCGGTGAAGATGTCGATGCGGTGGCCCTCGGCCAGGCTGACGATGGCGCGCTTGGTGTCCTTGCGCTTGCCCAGGCCGTTGCGCGTGCGGCGCGTCTTGCCGGGGCGGTTCAGCGTGTTGACCGAGGTCACCTTGACGTCGAACACCTTCTCGACCGCGACCTTGATCTCGGTCTTGTTGGCGTCCGGGCGCACCAGGAAGGTGTACTTGTTGGCGTCGAGGAGGTTGTAGCTCTTCTCGCTCACCACGGGCGCGATCAGGACGTCACGGTGGTCCTTGTGCAGGGTGCTCACTTGGTGGCCTCCTCGTCGGTCGTGGCGGTGGGCTGCTCGTCGTGCGCCGGGGCCTCGACCACGGTCGCCCGGCGCGAGCTCGCCGCGGCGGCACCGCTGACGAACGCGTCGTAGGCGCCCTTGGAGAAGACGACGTCGTCGGCGAGGAGCACGTCGTAGGTGTTGAGCTGGTCCACGGCGATCAGGTGCACCGACGCGACGTTGCGCAGCGAGAGCCACGTGACGGCGTCGTCGCGCTCCAGCACGACCAGCTGGCGGCGACGGTCGGACAGGCCCTTAAGCGCCTTGACCGCGGCCTTGGTCGTGGGCACGGAGCCCTCGACCAGCTGGTCGACCACGTGGATGCGGCCGGCGCGCGCCCGGTCGGAGAGGGCACCGCGGAGCGCGGCGGCCTTCATCTTCTTGGGGGTGCGCTGGTCGTAGTCACGCGGCTGCGGGCCGTGGACGGTGCCACCGCCGGCGAACTGGGGCGCGCGGGTCGAGCCCTGACGGGCGCGGCCGGTGCCCTTCTGCTTGTAGGGCTTGCGACCACCGCCGCGGACCTCGCCGCGGGTCTTGGTCGCGTGCGTGCCCTGGCGGGCCGCAGCCTGCTGGGCCACGACGACCTGGTGGATCAGCGGGACGTTGGTCTCGACGCCGAAGATCTCGGCGGGGAGGTCGACGTTGACGGTGCTCATGCTCCGGCCTCCTGGGTCTTCTTGGCGGCCGAGCGGATCAGGACGAGCCCGCCCTTGGGGCCGGGGACGGCGCCCTGGATCAGGATCAGGCCCTTCTCCACGTCGACCGCGTGCACGGTGACGTTCTGCGTGGTGACGGTGTCGGTGCCCATCCGGCCCGACATCCGCGTGCCGCGGAACACGCGACCCGGGGTGGCGCAGGCGCCGATCGAGCCGGGCTTGCGGTGGTTGCGGTGCGCACCGTGCGAGGCGCCCACGCCGGAGAAGCCGTGACGCTTCATGGTGCCGGCGAAGCCCTTGCCCTTGCTGGTCGCGGTGACGTCGATGACCTCGCCGGCGGCGAACAGCTCGGTGGTCAGCTCCTGGCCGACCTCGTAGCTGGCGGCGTCGCTGGTGCGGATCTCGGCGACGTGGCGGCGAGGCGTGACCCCGGCCTTGTCGAAGTGGCCGGCGGCGGGCTTGCCCACCTTGCGGCCCTCGATCTCGCCGAAGCCGATCTGGACGGCGTTGTAGCCGTCCTTGTCGGGCGTGCGGACCTGGGTGACCACGTTGGTCCCGGCCGCGATGACGGTGAGGGGGACGATGCGGTTGTTCTCGTCCCACGCCTGGGTCATGCCGAGCTTGGTGCCCAGCAGCCCCTTCAGGTTGCGTTCGAAAGTACTAGCCATGATGACGACCTCAGAGCTTGATCTCGATGTCGACGCCGGCAGGCAGGTCGAGTCGCATGAGCGAGTCGACCGTCTTCGGCGTGGGGTCAATGATGTCGATGAGGCGCTTGTGCGTGCGCATCTCGAAGTGCTCGCGGGAGTCCTTGTACTTGTGGGGCGAGCGGATGACGCAGTAGACGTTCTTCTCCGTCGGCAGCGGCACGGGGCCGGCCACCTTCGCGCCCGTCCGGGTCACGGTGTCGACGATCTTCCGCGCCGAGGTGTCGATCACCTCGTGGTCATAGGCCTTGAGCCTGATGCGGATCTTCTGTCCCGCCATCAAACGACGTCCTTCGCTTCGTAGTCCTGCGATGGTCTCGGACCTCCTCGGTGAGGCGGTCCGCCCTGTGTCCTCATCGGCTTCCTCCGACCCCCGCGGTCGGGCGTGTCGCGCGCTTTCCAGAACGCGCGACCATGCCAGTCGCAGTGCGGGTCGAAGACTTCCGGTGAAGCCCGGGGGGCCGGGCTGAACGGGGTCTCCTGGTGCGGCGCGGACGCACGACCACGAACACCGTCGAAGGACGGCTCAGGAGAACCTGTTCAGAAGTCAATGTCCGCGCCCCGGCGACCCCGCCGGAGCAACCGGACTATCTTGACAGAGAGGCCCGCGGACCGCCAAATCGGGGGCGCGCCGGCGCCCTGCTGGCAGGATGAGCGCAGGTCGGCGCTGCGGTCCGGCCGTCACGGCCCGTCCGGGGGGAGCCAGATGACGCACGATCCGTGGGGACGGGCACAGCCTCCCCCGTCGTACCCACCTCCGGGGTCGGCGCCCCCGCCCGGAGCACCGGGCCCGCACCACCAGGGCCGGGCGCCGCTGCCGCCCACGAGCCCCGTAGGGCCGTGGGGGCCGCCCGTGGCGCGTCCCGGAGTGGTGCCGCTGCGGCCCCTGACCCTGGGCGACCTGCTCGGCGGGGCGGTGCAGACCATCCAGCGCAACCCCCGCGCGACCATCGGCCTCGCCCTGCTCGTCTCGGCGCTGTTCATGCTGCTCCCCGCGGTCGCGTCCGTCGCGGTCGGCCTCGCCGGGACCTCGCCCGGCTTCGACGTCGCCGCCTCCGAGGACCCGTTCGCCGGTGCGGGTGGCGCCTCCTACTACGGCCTGCTCGGGGTGAGCACGGTCTTCAGCGCGCTCGCGACCGTCGTCATCGCCGGCCTGATCGTGCGGGTGGTCGGTGCCGCCGTCGTCGGTCGGCCGATGCGCGCCGGCGAGGCCTGGCGACGCACCCGGGGCCGGTTGCTCGCGCTCGTCGGCCTCAGCCTGCTCGGCGGCCTGGTCTCGGTGGTGCTGCTCGCAGTGCCCCTCGCGCTCGGGGTGCTGGCCTGGGCCGTGACCGACAGCGTGGCGCTCGGCGTCGTGCTCGGGATCCTGCTGGGACTCGCCGCCGTGGTGGCGACGGTCTGGCTCTGGACGCGCTTCCTGCTGCTCGCCGCCCCTGCGCTGGTCCTCGAGGAGCTCGGGGTGGTGGCCTCGCTGCGGCGCGCCGGCGCGCTGAGCCGGGGGCAGTTCTGGCGGCTGTTCGGCATCGCCCTGCTGGCCAGCCTCGTCGCCGGGGTGGCGAGCCAGGTGGTCGCTGTCCCGTTCGGCGTGCTGGGGGCGGTGCTGGCGTTCGTGCTGCCACCCGCCTGGGGCCTGCCGGGCCTGCTGCTGGCCTCCAACGTCGGCTCCGTCCTTACCGGGGCGCTGGTCGGGCCGTTCACGGCCGGCGTCACCGGTCTGCAGTACGTCGACCAGCGGTTCCGCAAGGAGGGGCTCGACATCACGCTGCTCGACGAGACCCTGCGGCGGTGACGCCCGTGACCCCGGCGACAGCAGCTCTGCTGCTCGACCCCGGCCCGGACGAGGCGCGGCGGCTGCTGCAGCGCGAGCTGGAGGGTTCGGAGTACCGCGAGCCCTTCCTGCAGCGCGTGCTCGGGTGGGTCTCGGACCTGGTCGGGGCGGCGGCGCAGGGTGGGGACGGTCTCGGTCGGGCCGCGTCCGTGGGGCTGCTGCTCCTCCTGCTCGGGGCCGCGGTGCTCGCCCTGTCCCGTCTCCGTCGGGACCCGGCGCGGGCCACCCCGGCCCCCACGGTGTTCGGCGAGGTCCGGCTGGAGGCGGCCGAGCACCGGGCCTCCGCCCGCGCGGCGTACGACGCGGGGCGGTGGGACGACGCCGTGGTCGAGGCGGTGCGTGCCCTGGCCGTCGGGCTCGTCGACCGGGGCCTCCTCGACGAGCAGCCCGGGCTGACCGTCCACGAGGTCGTGACGGCGGCGGGACGACGGTTCGCCGGGGAGCGCGAGCCGCTCGACGGCCTGGGCCGGCGCTTCGACGAGGTCCGCTACGGCGACCGACCGGCCGACGAGCCGGCGGCGCGGTCGGCGCTCGACCTCGAGGGCCGGGTCGCCGCGGCGACGCCCGGCACCGCGGTGACCGGCACCGTGGGCGCGGTGCCTCGGTGACGTACGCCGCCGCGACGGCCGCCCTCGCCCCCGACGGCCTGGACCGACCCCGACGCTCCCGCACCCCCTGGCTGTTGGGCGCCCTGGTGCTGCTGGTGCTCGTCGTGGTGACGGTGCTGGGCCGGGACGGGGCCGCCACCGGCACCCCGCTGGACCCCGACAACCCCGGCCCCGACGGCGCCCGTGCCCTGGCGCGGGTGCTGGAGCGCGAGGGGGTCGAGGTCGCGGTGGTGCGCGGGCAGGAGGCACTGCTGGAGCGCCGGGTCGGGGAGCAGGACACGGTCGTCGTCACGGCGCCGGAGGACCTCGTGCCCACCACCCAGCGCCGGCTCGAGCGTCACGCGGCCCGCGCCGCGGCCCTGGTGTACGCCGGGGAGGCCGACGCCGTGGCGGAGCGGCTGGACCTCGACACCGCACCGCTGCGCGACGGCACCCGGCCGGCCCGCTGCGCCGACCCGCTGGCCGGCGACCTGGCGCTGCGGGTCCGCGGGGGCCTCGGCCTCGAGGCGCCCGGCTGCTTCGGCGTGGACGGCACCGTGGCGCTGACCCGCGACGGCACCACCTGGGGCCTGGCCGGGGGCTCGGTCCTGGCCAACGAGCACGTGACGCGGGCCGGTGCCGCCGCGCTCGGGCTGCGCCTGCTCGGGCAGGGCGACCGCGTCGTCTGGTACGTCCCCGACCTCGCCGACGCCCCCGTCGACGAGGGCTCTGCGCTGGGGGCGCTGCTGCCGCCGGCGCTGCTCCCCTCGCTGCTGCTGCTCGGGGCGGCCACCGTGGCCCTGGTGCTGTGGCGGGGGCGGCGCTTCGGGCCGCTGGCGACCGAGCCGCTCCCGGTGGTGGTCCGGGCGGCGGAGTCGACCCACAGCCGCGGACGGCTCTACCGGCGCGCCGGTGACCGCGCCCACGCGGCGACCGCGCTGGTGACCGCCACCCGACGCCGGCTGCACGCCCGGCTGCGGCTCCCGACCGACGCGCCGCTCGAGGCGCTCGTCGCCGCGGTCGCCGCCCGCACCGGACGCCGCACCGACGAGGTCACGGCGCTGCTGCGGCCCCCCAGCCCCACCGACGACACCCAGCTGGTCGACCTCGGCCAGCGTCTGCACGACCTGGAGGACGAGGTGCACCGAGCATGACGACCGAGACGAGCCGGAGCGGGCCCGACGCCGCCGCGGCCCACGACGCCCTGACCGCCGTGCGGCGCGAGGTGGCCAAGGCGGTGGTGGGCCAGGACGCAGCCGTGTCCGGCCTGCTGGTGGCGCTGCTGGCCCGCGGCCACGTGCTGCTGGAGGGCGTGCCCGGCGTGGCCAAGACCCTGCTGGTGCGCAGCCTCGCCGCGGCGCTCGACGTGGGCACGAAACGGGTGCAGTTCACCCCCGACCTGATGCCCGGCGACCTGACCGGCTCGATGGTGATCGAGGGCGGGGCCGGCGAGCTCCGCTTCCGCGAGGGCCCGGTCTTCACCCACCTGCTGCTCGCCGACGAGGTCAACCGGACACCCCCCAAGACGCAGTCGGCGCTGCTCGAGGCCATGGAGGAGGGCCAGGTCTCCTCCGACGGGGTCACCCGGCGGTTGCCCAGCCCCTTCCTGGTGGCGGCGACGCAGAACCCCGTGGAGTACGAGGGCACCTACCCGCTTCCCGAGGCCCAGCTGGACCGGTTCCTGCTCAAGCTGCAGCTGCCGCTGCCCGACCGCGCCCAGGAGGTGGCGATCCTGCGGCGCCACGTCGAGGGGTTCGACCCCCAGGACGTCCGCGGGGCCGGGGTGCGACCCGTGGCCGGCGCCGCCCACGTCGAGGCCGGCATCGCCGCGGTCCGCGCGGTGCGCGTCAGCGAGGAGGTCGGCGCCTACATCGTCGACCTCGCCCGCGCGACCCGGGCGTCGCCGTCGCTCTCGCTCGGCGTCAGCCCCCGTGGTGCGACGGCGCTGCTGCGGGCCAGCCGGGCGTGGGCGTGGCTGAGCGGCCGCGACTTCGTCACCCCCGACGACGTCAAGGCGCTGGCCCACGCGACCCTCGCCCACCGGCTGGCACTGCGTCCCGAGGCCGAGCTCGACGGTGTCGCCGTCGACCAGGTCCTCGACACCGCGATCGCCTCCGTGCCGGTCCCCCGCTAGGCCGGCGTGGCACTGACCTGGCGGGTCCCGGCCCTGCTGCTGCTCGGGGTGCCGGTCGTGGTGCTGCGCCCGACCACGAGCACGGCGGGCCTGTGGCTGCTCGCCACCGCGCTGGTCGTCGCGCTCGACCTCGCGCTGGCCGCGCGCCCCGCGGCCCTGGACGTACGCCGCCGCACCTCGGCGCGGGTGCGCGTCGGCGAGCCCACCGCCACCACGCTCGTGGTGACCCACCCGGGCCGCCGCCGCTTCCGAGGAGCGCTGCGCGACGCCTGGCAGCCCTCCGCCGGAGCGACGGGGACGCGGCACCCGCTCGACCTGGCGCCGGGCGGGAGCCGGACGCTGACCACCGGTCTGCGGCCCGGGCGGCGCGGCGACCTCCGCGCCGACCACGTCACCGTCCGCTCGCTCGGCCCGCTGCGGCTCGCCGCCCGGCAGCACACCCGGGAGGTCGCCGGGACGGTGCGGGCGCTGCCGGCGTTCCCCTCGCTGCGCCACCTCCCCGGCCGGCTGGCGCGGCTGCGCGAGCTCGACGGACGGGCGTCGGTGCGGGTGCGCGGGCAGGGCACGGAGTTCGACTCGCTGCGGGAGTACGTCCTCGGCGACGACGTCCGCAGCGTCGATTGGCGGGCCAGTGCCCGGAGCCGCTCGGTGGTGGTCCGCACCTGGCAGCCCGAGCGCGACCGCCGGGTGGTGCTCGTGCTCGACACCGGACGCACCTCGGCCGGCCGCGTCGACGACGTGCCGCGCCTGGACGCCGCGATGGACGCCGCACTGCTGCTCGCCACGCTCGCGGGTCGCGCCGGCGACCGGGTGCACTTCGTGGCGGGCGACCTCGCGGTCCGCTCCCGGATCCGCGGCGGACCCGGCCAGGTCGAGACGGTGCAGGAGGCGATGGCGGGGCTGCAGCCCGTGCTCGCCGAGACCGACTGGCGACGGCTGGTCGGCGCCGTGGACGGCCTCACCCGCCAGCGCTCGCTGGTGGTGCTGCTGAGCCCGCTCGAGCCCGCCGCCGTCGAGAACGGCCTGCTGCCGCTCGTGGCCCCGCTGGTCGCACGGCACCGCGTCGTCCTGGCCTCGGTGCGCGACCCCGAGATCGACCGGCTCGCCCGGGTCCGTGACGACCCCGCCACGACGTACGCCGCCGCGGCCGCCGAGCAGGCCTCGACCGGACGGGAGCGCACCGGCCGGCTGCTCGCGACGCTGGGCGTGGACGTGCTCGACGTCGACGCCGACCAGCTCGCGGTGCGCCTGGCCGACCACTACCTCGACCTCAAGGCGCGCGGGCAGCTGTGAGCCGGCCCGGCTACCCGGCCGTGGCCACCCGGTCCTCCAGCAGCGAGTCGTCGACGTCCCCGGTGTGCCCCGCCCGTACGGCGCGCCGGCCCAGCACCCACACGTAGGCCAGGAACAGCACCTCGGCCACGACCCCGATCCCCACCCGCGCCCACGTCGGCAGCCCGGACGGCGTCACGAAGCCCTCGATCACCCCCGAGACCAGCAGCACCACCACCAGCCCCAGCGCCACCCCGCCCGCGCTGCGACCCTCCGCGGCGAGCGACTGGCCGCGGGTGCGGTCGCCGGGCACCACCCACGACCAGAACAGCCGCAGCCCGGTCCCCGCGGCGACGAAGACGGCCGTGAGCTCCAGCAGGCCGTGGGGCGTGATCAGTCCGAAGAAGAGCGCGGTGCGGTCGTAGCGGATCATGAGTGAGGCGACCACGGCCAGGTTGAGCAGGTTCTGCAGCAGCACCCACAGCACGGGTGCGCCGAGCACCCCGAGGGCGATGCAGAGCGCGGCCACCCAGGCGTTGTTGGTCCACACCTGCGCCGAGAAGCTGCCCGCGGCCGACTCGGAGTAGTAGCCCTCGAAGTCGTTCTCGACCAGCTGCCTCACCTGCGCCGGGTCCAGCAGCGACTGCTCGACCTGGGGGTGCTCCAGCAGCCACCAGACCATCACCGCGGCGACGGCGTAGCTGGCCAACATCGTCGTCATCCACCACCGGCGGGTGCGGTAGAGCGCGGCCGGGAACCGGCGGCAGAAGAAGTCGGCGACGCCCGACCAGGCGGGCGTCCGGGTGCCGCCGGCCCGGACCCGCGCCCGGGCGAGCAGCCCGCTGAGGTAGGCCACCACCTGCGGCTCGGGCGAGCTGGAGCGGATGGCGCTCAGGTGGGTGGCGACCTCCTGGTAGAGCTCGACCAGCTCGTCGGCCTCCGCCCCGGTGCGTGGCGCCCGGCGCGTCAGGTCCTCCAGCCGCTGCCAGGTCGGCTGGTGCACCCCCACGAAGGCGTCGATGTCCACCGGGCCAGGGTAGGGCGCCCTACGCTGGCCCGGTGAGTGCTGCCGCGCCCGACTGGGGGTCCGAGGACGGTGACGCCGGCGCCTGGGGTGCGGGCGACCTCCTGGTCACCGGGGAGGCGGTCGCGCTGGACCTGCCGGCCGCGTCGCTCGGCGTACGCGTGCTGTCGGGCCTCGTCGACCTGGTGGCCCAGGGCGTGCTGCTCGTGCTCGGGCTCGTGCTGGTGGCGATCGCCGCGCCCGACGAGGCGCTCGCCGCCGCGGGCTCGGTGGTGGTGACCGCGGCGACGCTCGTGCTCGGCCCGGCCGTGGTGGAGACGCTGACGTCGGGGCGCTCGCTCGGCAAGCTGGTGCTGGGGCTGCGCACCGTCCGCGACGACGCCGGTCCGCCGTCGTTCCACCACTGCGTCGTGCGCCACCTGCTGAGCGTGGTCGAGATCTGGGTGATGGCGGGCGTGCCCGCCCTCGTCTCGGCGCTGCTCAGCCGCCGGGGCAAGCGCCTGGGCGACCTCGTGGCCGGGACCTACGTCGTGCGCGACCGCTTCGCGCTGCGCCTCCCGTGGCCGGTGACGATGCCGCCGCCGCTGGCGGCCTGGGCCGCACGGGCCGACATCGCCCCGCTCCCCGACGCCCTCGCGCTCACCGTGCACCGACTGCTCGGCCGCGGCGAGGGCCTGGACCCCCGGGCCCACGAGCGGCTGCTGCTGCGCACCGCGGCCGAGGTGTCGCGCCACGTCGCCCCGGCCCCACCGCCCGGCACCCCGCCGGGGGCCTTCCTCGCCGCCGTCAGCGCCGAGCGGCGCGCCCGCGACGAGCGCCGGCTGCGCGGCGAGGTCGCCCAGCGGCAGCGGCTCGCCCGGCGCCACTGACCTAGATCTGGGCGGTGTCCTCGGGCCCGGCCGCGGCGGGCTCGACCGCCTCCCGCGGCGCGCGCGGGACGGTCGCGCACATCACGGCGGCCGCCACGCACAGACCGCCCGCCGTCAGCCAGGCGCCCTGGTAGTCGCCGGTCGCCTCCCGCACCCAGCCGGCGTACGTCGCCGCGACGCCGGCGCCGACCATGTGGGCCGCGAACACCCAGCCGAAGACCACGCCGGACCGTGCGAGCCCGAAGTGCACGCGGCACAGCGCGACCGTCGGCGGCACCGTGGCCACCCAGTCGAGGCCGTAGAAGACCACGAACAGGAACAGGCTGGGCGCCACGTCGGGGCCCAGCAGCGAGGGGACCACGAGCAGCGAGAGCCCCCGCAGCGTGTAGTAGACGACCAGCAGCAGGCGGGGGTCGACCCGGTCGGTGAGCCACCCCGAGGCGATCGTGCCGACGATGTCGAAGACCCCGATCAGCGCCAGCAGCGAGGCCGAGGTGGTGGCCGGCATGCCGTGGTCGTGGGCCGCCGGGATGAAGTGGGTGCCGACCAGGCCGTTGGTCGACCAGCCGCAGATCCAGAAGCTGGCGAACAGCGCCCAGAACACCCGGCTGCGAGCGACCTGGCGCAGCGTCAGCAGCGTGGTGCGGGCGGCACCGGGGCCGTCGTGGTCGAGCGGCGGGTCGACGTACGACGCAGGGGCGCCGTGGGGCACCTGGCCCACGTCGGAGGGGCGGTCGCGCAGCACCAGCGCGACCACGGGCACGAGCAGCAGCGCGGCCGCGGCGACCAGCCCGGCCGCCCACCGCCAGCCCGGCTCCGCGGCCAGCCGCGCGATGGTCGGGAGGAAGACCAGCTGCCCGGCCGAGCTGGCGGCCGAGAACAGCCCGGTCACCAGGCCACGACGCGCCACGAACCACCGGTTGGCCACGACCGCACCGAAGACGAGCGCCATCGAGCCGGTGCCGACCCCGACCGGGATCCCCCACAGCAGCCACAGCTGCCACGCCTGGGTCATCACCAGGGTCAGCCCGGACCCGGCGGCCACCAGCAGCAGCCCGCCGGCGGCCACGCGGCGTACGCCCAGGCGCTCCATCAGCGCGGCCGCGAAGGGGGCGGTGAGCCCGTAGACCACGAGGTTGAGGGTGACCGCGCCCGAGGTGGTGGTCCGCGACCAGCCGAACTCCGCCTCCAGCGGCTCCAGCAGCGCGCCGGTGGAGCTGCGGAAACCGGCGGTGGCCACCAGGGCCGCCATGGTCGCCAGCGCCACCCACCAGGCCCGGGAGGAGCCGAGCGCACGGGCCGCGTCGGCGCGGCGGGCCGGGGTGGTGGACACCCGCGGATCCTAGGCCGCCCGGTCCCCGCGCCGCCGGGCCGCCGACGGTCGTGGACCGCCGTGATCCCGCCACCGGGCGAGACCACCGGCACCCGCGGCCTTGTCCCGGCGCGCCGACGGACCTAGCGTCGAGAGATGGACCGCACCGTCCTCGTGGGCCTGCTGCAGGTGGTGGGGATCTCCCTGGTCCCCGTCGCGCTGCTGGTCGGGCTGGGGCGGGCGCCCCGCGCCTGGGCGTGGTGCGCGCGGGTCGTCGGCCCCCGTCTCCCCCGCCGCCGCCGTCCCGAGGCACCCACGGGGCCGCCGCTGGAAAAGCTCGCCGCCGACCTGCGGCGGCTGCACCCCGACGTGCACCACCCCCGACCGGGCACGCGGATGGCCAAGCAGCAGGGCGTCCAGCTGGCGTACGACGAGCGGCTGGCCGCCGCCGGGACCGCGCTCGAGGTGCCCACCAGCCTGCTCTCGCTGCCGCTCTACGGCCTGGAGCGCGAGGCGGAGCGGATGCGCCTCGAGCACGCCCTCACCGCGGCGGGCCTGGTCTGGCAGCCACGCCCGTCACCCGGGCAGGACCTCCCGCAGTAGTCGTCGCGGGTCAGGAGTCGCGGGTGTAGCGCAGGTCCGTGATCGGGCGCCCCGCCTCGACGCCCTTGCGCTCGAACTTCGTCACCGGTCGCTCGGCCCAGCGCTCGACGACGCCGCCGGTCAGCCCGTCGGTCGCGTCGATCACCGAGGCCATCTGGGCGGCGTACTCGCTCCAATCGGTGGCCAGCCGCCACTCCCCGCCCGGCCGCAGCCGCGAGGCCACCAGCGCGGCGAACTCAGGCGTCACCAGCCGACGCTTGTGGTGCCGCTTCTTGGGCCAGGGGTCGGGGAAGAACGTCCACAGCGCGCTGACCGAGCCCGGGGCGAACAGGTGCTCCAGGCACCACACCGCGTCGACGGAGAGCAGCCGCACGTTGTCGGCCCCCGCGTCCGCGAGCAGCCCGAGGGTGTGGGCGACCCCGGGACGCCAGACCTCCAGCGCCACCACGTCGTACGCCGGCCGCGCGGCCGCCAGCACGGCGGTGGCCTCGCCCACGCCCGACCCGATCTCGACGATGCGGGGGGCCGACCGGCCGAACAGCGCGTCCCAGTCGAAGCCGGGCTGGTCGACCCGGTGGTCGGGGACGACCCAACGCTCGTGGTGGGCGTCCCACGACTCCTGCTGCGAGGGCGTGAACCGGCTGCCGCGTCGGGAGTAGGTGAGGACCTCCCGCATCCGCTGGCCGTCCTCGGTGTACTTCTGGTGCGGTCGGGCCGGCGGCAGCTGGTCCCGGGTCGCAGGTGAGCGCTGTTCCACGGCCGACATCCTCCCCTCCCGGGGTTGACGGCACCGCACCCGGGCCGTGGTGGCTCGCGGCGGCCCCGTGCGCGGAGGCGGCCGACCGGCCCACCTCGGCGTCCAGGGCCCGGGACGCACGAAGGCCCCGGACCAGCAGGTCCGGGGCCTTCGAGAGGTCGAGCTAGATCACTTGGTGATCTTGGTGACGCGGCCGGCGCCGACGGTGCGGCCACCCTCGCGGATCGCGAAGCGGAGGCCGTCCTCCATGGCGATCGGCTGGATCAGCTCGACCGACATGTCGGTGTTGTCGCCGGGCATGACCATCTCGCGACCCTCGGGGAGGGTCACCACGCCGGTCACGTCCGTGGTCCGGAAGTAGAACTGCGGACGGTAGTTGTTGAAGAACGGCGTGTGACGGCCGCCCTCCTCCTTCGAGAGGATGTAGACCGAGGCCTCGAAGTTGGTGTGCGGGGTGGTCGTGCCGGGCTTGATCACGACCATGCCGCGCTCGACGTCCTCGCGCTTGGTGCCGCGGAGCAGCAGCCCGACGTTCTCGCCGGCCTCGCCGGTGTCGAGCAGCTTGCGGAACATCTCGATGCCGGTGACCGTCGAGGACTGCTTGCCCTCGCGGATGCCGATGATGTCGACGGTCTCGTTGACCTTGACGATGCCGCGCTCGATGCGACCGGTGATGACGGTGCCACGACCGGTGATCGTGAAGACGTCCTCGACGGGCATGAGGAAGGGCTTCTCGGTCTCACGCACGGGCTGCGGGATGTACTCGTCCACCGCGTCCATGAGCTTGAGGATCGACTCGCCCCACTTCTCGTCGCCCTGGAGCGCCGGGAAGGCAGCGACCTGGACGACGGGGATGTCGTCGCCGTCGTACTCGTACTCGGAGAGGAGCTCGCGCACCTCCATCTCGACGAGCTCGATGAGCTCCTCGTCGTCGACCATGTCGCACTTGTTCAGCGCGACGACCAGGGCGGGGACGCCGACCTGGCGGGCGAGCAGCACGTGCTCGCGGGTCTGCGGCATCGGGCCGTCGGTGGCGGCCACGACCAGGATCGCGCCGTCCATCTGCGCGGCACCGGTGATCATGTTCTTGATGTAGTCCGCGTGACCGGGGCAGTCGACGTGCGCGTAGTGCCGGTTCTCGGTCTGGTACTCGACGTGCGCGATCGAGATGGTGATGCCGCGCTGACGCTCCTCGGGGGCCTTGTCGATCTCGTCGAAGGCCGAGGCGGCGTTGAGGTCGGGGTACTTGTTGTGCAGGACCTTGGTGATCGCTGCGGTCAACGTCGTCTTGCCGTGGTCGATGTGACCGATGGTTCCGATGTTGACGTGCGGCTTGGTCCGCTCGAACTTCGCCTTAGCCACGGGGGCTCCTCCTGTTGTTGTTCTTGACTCGTGGGTGAACTACGGGGTGGTGCAGCAGGCCGCGCGACTACTCGCCGCGGACCTTCTTGACGATCTCGTCGGCGACGTTCTGGGGAACCTCGGCGTAGGAGTCGAACTCCATCGAGTACGACGCCTGGCCAGAGGTCTTCGACCGCAGGTCACCAACGTACCCGAACATCTCCGACAGCGGCACGAGGGCATCGACCACGCGGTCGCCCGAGCGCTCCGACATCGCGCGGACCTGGCCGCGACGCGAGTTGATGTCGCCGATCACGTCGCCCATGAAGGACTCCGGGGTGACGACCTCGACCGCGAACATCGGCTCCAGCAGGACCGGCTTGGCCATGCGGGCGGCCTCCTTGAAGGCCTGGTTGCCGGCGATCTTGAAGGCCAGCTCGGAGGAGTCGACGTCGTGGTAGGCGCCGTCCTCGAGCGTGAACTTCACGTCGACCATGGGGTAGCCGGCGAGCACGCCGAACTCCATGGCGTCCTGGCCGCCCTGGTCCACCGAGGGGATGTACTCCTTGGGGACGCGACCGCCGGAGACGTTGTTGACGAACTCGTAGCCCGCACCGAGACCGGTCTCGGGGTCGACGTTCGGCTCCAGGCTGATCTGCACCTTTGCGAACTGGCCGGACCCACCGGTCTGCTTCTTGTGGGTGTAGCCGTGCTTCTCGACCTTCTTGCGGATGGTCTCGCGGTAGGCGACCTGCGGCTTGCCGACGGTGGCCTCGACGCGGAACTCACGCTTCATCCGGTCGACCAGGATCTCGAGGTGGAGCTCGCCCATGCCGGCGATGATGGTCTGGCCGGTCTCCTCGTCCGCCTTGACGGTGAACGTGGGGTCCTCGTCGGACAGGCGCTGGATCGCGGTGCCGAGCTTCTCCTGGTCGCCCTTGGTCTTGGGCTCGATGGCCACCTCGATCACGGGGGCGGGGAAGGTCATCGACTCCAGGATCACCGGGTGGGCCGGGTCGCTCAGCGTGTGACCGGTCTTGGTGTCCTTGAGGCCCATGACGGCCACGATCTGGCCGGCGCCGACCGACGCGATCTCCTCACGCTTGTTCGCGTGCATCTGGTAGACCTTGCCGATCCGCTCCTTGCGGCCGTTGACCGAGTTGACCACGGTCGAGCCGGCGACGAGCTTTCCGGAGTAGACGCGCACGTAGATCAGCTTGCCCAGGTGCGGGTCGGTCGCGATCTTGTACGCCAGGCCGGAGAAGGGCTCGTCGTCGCTGGGCTGCCGGACGATGACCTCGTCCTCGTCCTTGACCGAGTGGCCCTGGATGCCGTCGATGTCGAGCGGCGAGGGCAGGAACTTCACGACGGCGTCGAGCAGGGGCTGCACGCCCTTGTTCTTGAACGCGGTGCCGCACAGGACGGGGTTGACCTTGTCGGCGAGCGTGGCGCGACGGATCGCGGACTCCAGCTCCTCGACGGTGAACTCCTCGCCCTCGAGGAACTTCTCCATGATGTCGTCGTCGACGTCGGAGAGGGTCTCGAGCAGCTTCTCGCGGTACTCGGCGGCCTGCTCGGCCAGCTCCGCGGGGATCTCCTCGACCTCGTAGTCCTCGCCCATCTTGGTCTCGCCGCGCCAGGTCAGGGCACGCATGCCCACCAGGTCGACGACACCGAGGAAGTCGGACTCCGCGCCGATGGGCAGCTGGAGCACGAGCGGGGTGGAGTTGAGGCGCTCGACCATCATGTCCACGCAGCGGAAGAAGTCCGCGCCGGTGCGGTCGAGCTTGTTGACGAAGCACATCCGCGGGACGGAGTACTTGTTGGCCTGCCGCCACACGGTCATGGTCTGGGGCTCGACACCCGCGACACCGTCGAAGACCGCGACCGCGCCGTCGAGGACGCGCAGCGAGCGCTCGACCTCGGCGGTGAAGTCGACGTGCCCGGGGGTGTCGATGATGTTGATCTGGTGGTTCTTCCACCAGCAGGTGGTCGCAGCGGACGTGATCGTGATGCCACGCTCCTGCTCCTGCTCCATCCAGTCCATCGTCGCAGCGCCCTCGTGGACCTCACCGATCTTGTAGGTGACCCCGGTGTAGAAGAGGATGCGCTCGGTGGTGGTGGTCTTGCCGGCGTCGATGTGCGCCATGATGCCGATGTTGCGGACCTGGTTGAGGTCGGTGGTGATGTCGACGGCCACGGTAGGTCTTCGATCCCCTCGGTTGTCGGTGTGTCAGGTGATCGGCACGCCGCCGCAGGTCGCGGCGGCGTACCGGGAGATCACCAGCGGTAGTGCGCGAAGGCCTTGTTGGACTCGGCCATCTTGTGGGTGTCCTCACGCTTCTTCACAGCGGCGCCGAGGCCGTTGGACGCGTCGAGGATCTCGTTCATCAGTCGCTCGGACATGGTCTTCTCGCGGCGGGCCGCGGAGTAGCCGACGAGCCAGCGCAGGGCCAGGGTCGTGCTCCGGTTGGGCTTGACCTCGATCGGCACCTGGTAGGTCGCACCGCCGACGCGGCGGGACTTGACCTCGATGGAGGGCTTGACGTTGTCGAGCGCGCGCTTGAGCGTGACGACCGGGTCGGTGCCGGTCTTCTCGCGGGTGCCCTCGAGGGCGTTGTAGACGATGCGCTGGGCGACCTGCTTCTTGCCGTCCTGCAGGATCTTGGAGACGAGCTGCGAGACCAGCTGCGAGCCGTAGACCGGGTCGGTGACGATCGGCCGCTTCGGGGCGGGACCCTTGCGGGGCATTAGCTCTTCTCCTTCTTCGCGCCGTAGCGGCTGCGGGCCTGCTTGCGGTTCTTCACGCCCTGCGTGTCCAGCGAGCCGCGGATGATCTTGTAGCGGACGCCGGGGAGGTCCTTCACCCGGCCGCCGCGGACGAGCACGATGGAGTGCTCCTGGAGGTTGTGGCCCACGCCCGGGATGTAGGCCGTGACCTCGATGCCGCTCGACAGGCGCACGCGGGCGACCTTGCGGAGGGCAGAGTTCGGCTTCTTCGGGGTGGTGGTGTAGACGCGGGTGCAGACACCGCGTCGCTGGGGCGAACCCTTCAGGGCAGGCGTCTTGTTCTTGGACACCTTGTCCTGTCGGCCCTTGCGGACCAGCTGGTTGATCGTGGGCACCTGGTGGTTCCCTCTCTTGTCGACTCTCAGTACGCGGCGCTCTGCCGGGCACGACGGTGTTGCGTGTGATGGTGCGGTGACGCGCTGCGCTGGATTCAGGGCACGCGGACGGGCCTGGCGTTACCAGACACAAGGGATGAGATTACCGGCCGGCCCCACGAGGGTCAAAACGAGCCCGGTCGGCCGGGCACGCGGCCCCGGCGCACGGCGGGCGGACCCTCGTCACGCGGCCGTCACACCGATGCGTCAGAGTGCCGCCCATGGCACTGACCTGGAAGCTGCACGGCGACGGCACCACCATCACCGAGGGCGAGATCGTCCGACCCGACGAGCGGCTCGCGTGGCCCGCGACGATCGGGCTCGGGCTGCAGCACGTGGTGGCGATGTTCGGGGCGACCTTCCTGGTGCCGGTGCTCACCGGCTTCCCGCCCACCACGACGCTGTTCTTCTCCGGCGTCGGCACCATCCTGTTCCTGCTGGTCACCCGCAACCGGCTGCCCAGCTACCTCGGCTCCTCGTTCGCCTTCCTCGCCCCGATCGGCGCGGCCACCGCGTCCGGCGGCCAGGGCGCAGCGCTGTTCGGCATCGTCGTGGTGGGCATCGTGCTGGCCCTGGTCGGGCTGGTCGTCACCGTGACCGGCACCGGCTGGATCGACGTGCTGATGCCGCCGGTCGTCGCCGGCGCGATCGTCGCGCTGATCGGCCTCAACCTGGCGCCGGCCGCCCGTGACAACTTCGTGCAGGCCCCGTGGGTGGCGGTGCTGACCCTGGCCGCGGTGCTGCTGTGGACCGTGGCCTTCCGCGGGTTGGTCGCCCGGCTCTCGATCTTCTTCGGCGTCGTCGTGGGCTACGTCGCCGCGGTGCTCGCCGGCCAGGTCGACTTCGCCCCGGTCGGCGAGGCCGCCTGGGTGGGCCTGCCCGACTTCGGCTCCCCCACCGTGGCGTGGTCGGTGCTGCCGGCGTTCCTGCCGGTCGTGCTGGTGCTCGTCGCCGAGAACGTCGGCCACGTGCGCAGCGTCGCCCACCTCGCCGACGAGTCCCTGAACGCGGAGACCGGGCGGGCGCTGCTCGCCGACGGCCTGGCGACCACGGTCGCCGGCCTGGGCGGCGGGTCCGGCACCACGACGTACGGCGAGAACATCGGGGTGATGGCTGCGACCAAGGTCTACTCCACCGCGGCGTACT
Organism: Marmoricola sp. Leaf446; assembly: GCF_001424755.1. Lineage (GTDB taxonomy): Bacteria > Actinomycetota > Actinomycetes > Propionibacteriales > Nocardioidaceae > Marmoricola. Next base: position 377,860 of record NZ_LMRF01000001.1, on the reverse strand, counting down.
GGGTGGCCGGCGCCTTCGCGATCGCCCTGGGCTTCCTGCCCAAGGTCGGCGCCCTGGTCAACACCGTCCCGCCGGGCGTGCTCGGCGGCGTCACCACCGCCCTCTACGGCCTGATCGGCGTCATCGGCGTGAAGATCTGGATCGACAACCGCGTCGACTTCTCCCGCCCGGTCAACCAGTTCACCGCCGCCACCGCCCTGGTCGTCGGCATCGCCAACTACACCTTCACCTCCGGCGACATCAGCCTCAACGGCATCGCGCTGGGCACCGTCGCCGCCATCGTCGTCTTCCACGTCATGTCGACCGTCGAGCGCCTCCGCTCCCCCGGTGAGCCGCGAGCCCGCACCTAGATCCGGCGCGCCGCCCGCCCGCTGGCCGTCAGCGCGGGGTGCCGCGGAGGAGCAGCTCGGCGAGGTGGAGGGCGGGGCGGTCGGCGAGGTCGTCGAGCTGGGTGCGGCAGGAGAAGCCGTCGGCGAGCACGAGGGCGTCCGGCCCCGCAGCCCGTACGGCGGGCAGCAGGTCGTGCTCGGCCACGGCGACGCTCGTCTCGTAGTGCCCGACCTCCACGCCGAAGTTGCCCGCCAGCCCGCAGCAACCGCCCACCCGCGTGACCGTCGCGCCGGTCTGCGCGAGCAGCGCGGCGTCGGTGGCCCAACCGACCACGGCGTGGTGGTGGCAGTGGGGCTGCGCGACGACCTCGACCCCGGTCAGGTCGGGCGGGGTCCAGCGGCCCTCGGCCACGAGCCCGGCCAGCAGCTCGGCGAGCGAGCGCAGCCCGGCCGCGACCTCGGCCGCGCGGGGGTCGTCGACGAGCTGGACGGCGTCCTCGCGCATCGCGGCCAGGCAGCTGGGCTCCAGGGCGACGACCTGGGCACCGGAGGCGACGTAGCGGTGCAGCGTGGCCACCGCTCCGGACACGATCCGGCGGGCCGCGGAGAGCTGGCCGGTGGTGATCCACGTCAGCCCGCAGCAGGCCGGGTCGGGGACGACCTCGACACGCAGCCCGGTGGAGCGGAGCAGCTCGAGGGCGGCGCGGCCGGTGTCGGCGGCGAACCGGTCGGTGAAGGAGTCGGCCCAGACCCACACGTCGACGGTCGGGTCCACGCCGTGGGCGTCCTCGGCGGGGCGGTCGGCCCGGCGTCCGGCCGGCGCGCGCAGCGGCCGCTCGGAGAAGTACGGCAGCGAGCGGCGCTGGTCGACCCCGGCGGCGGCCTTCGCGACCCGGGCGACGGTCCGGCTGCGCAGCATCGCGTTGGCCAGCCGCGGCGGTGTCATCCGGGCCCAGCGCGGCAGCTGCCCCAGGGCGTAGTGGGAGCGGGGGCGCAGCCGCCCGGCGTACTTCTGGGACAGCACCTCGGACTTGTAGGTCGCCATGTCGACGCCCGTGGGGCAGTCGCGGGCGCACCCCTTGCAGGACAGGCACAGGTCGAGGGCGTCGGCGACGGCGTCGCTGCGCACGTCGAGGGTGCCGTTGACGACGTCCTGCAGGACGTGGGCGCGGCCGCGGGTGGAGTCCTTCTCCTCCCGGGTGGCGAGGTACGACGGGCACATCACCCCGCCTCCGGCCGTGTTGTCCGCGACGCACTTGCCCACGCCCGTGCAGCGGTGCACGGCGTCGGTCAGCGACCCGCCGTCGTGGGTGAGCCGCAGGGTGGTCCGCAGCCCGGGCAGCGGCTGGGCGAGCCGCAGGTCGGCGTCGAAGGGGGCCGGGTCGACCAGCACGCCGGGGTTGAGCAGTCCGGTGGGGTCGAGCACCCGCTTGGCCTGCTCCATGAGCGCCATCGCCTGCGGGGAGTACATCTTGGGCAGCAGCTCCGAGCGCGCACGGCCGTCGCCGTGCTCGCCCGACATCGACCCGCCGTAGCCCGCGACCAGGTCGGCGGCCTGCTCGACGAACGCGCGGTAGCGGTCGCGGCCGCCGGCGTCCTCCAGCTCGAAGTCGATGCGCACGTGCACGCAGCCGTCGCCGAAGTGGCCGTAGGGCACGCCGTCGAGACGGCTCTCGCGCAGCAGCGCCTCGAACTCGCGCAGGTAGGCGCCGAGCTTCGCCGGGGGCACCGCGGCGTCCTCCCAGCCGGCCTGGGCCGGTCGGCTCAGCGAGCGGGCGGCGAGCCCGGCACCGTCCTCGCGGATCTTCCACAGCGCGGCCTGCTCGGCGGCGTCGCTGACCACGCGGAACGGCACCCCGGCGGTCCGGGCGACGGCGAGGGCCGCGGCCTCCACCTCGGCCACCGTCTCGCCGACGACCTCGGCGAACAGCCAGCCGCCGCCGACGGGGAGCTCGGGGTGGCCGGTGACCATGGCGACGATCCGCTCGCCGAGGCCCTCGCACGCCACCAGGTCGTGCTCGAGCAGGGCCGGGACGGCGTCGGCGGCCTCGGCCATGTCGGTGTAGGCCAGCACGGCCAGGGCGCGGTGGGGGGCGTCGCGCACCAGTCGCACGTGGGCGTCGAGCACGACCCCGAGGGTGCCCTCGGTGCCGGCCAGGAAGCGGTCGAAGCGGCGGCCCCGCTCGGGCAGCAGGTGCTCCATCGAGTAGCCCGAGACCTGACGGCCGAAGCGACCGAACTCGGTGCGGACGGTGGCCAGCTGCGCGTCGACGAGGTCGGTCAGCGCGGCGGGCGCGCCCCCCGTCGTGTCGGCCCGTACGACGCTCCCGTCGGCCAGCAGCACGGTCAGGCCCTCGACGTTGTCGACGGTGCGGCCGTAGCCGAGCGCCCGGGAGCCGCAGGCGTTGTTGCCGATCATCCCGCCGATCGTGCAACGGGTGTGGGTCGAGGGGTCGGGCCCGAAGCGCAGCCCGAGCGGCACCGCCTGCTTCTGCAGGATGGCGTGCACGGTGCCGGGCTGGACGTGGGCCACCCCGGCCTCGCGGTCGATGTCGAGCACCCGGTTGAGGTGCCGGGTGGTGTCGAGCACGATGCCGGCGCCGATCGCGTTGCCGGCGATCGAGGTGCCCGCCCCCCGCATCGTCAGGGGTACGCCGCTCTCCCGCGCGACCGCGAGCGTCGCCACGACCTCGTCGGTGTGGCGCGGCCGGACCACCACCCGGGGCGGGATCCGGTAGAGGCCGGCGTCGCTGGCGTAGAGGGTGCGGGTCAGGTCGGAGTCGTCGGCGTCGGTGACCCCGGCGGCCCGCAGCGCGAGGAGGAGGTCGCTGGTCGGCACGTGCCCGATTCTCGCACCCGCCGCCACGCCGACCCCCTCGGGCCGCGGCCTCACCAGTTCTCGAGCGACCCCCGCAAGATGGCGGCCGCGTCGTCCTCGGTGACCTCGCGGGGCGCGGTGGCCAGCAGCCGCTGCTGCTTCAGGGTGCCCTCGACCAGGGCGTCGACGTCGGCCTCGCCGTAGCCCACCGCGGCCAGGCCGTTGGGGATGGTGATGTCGCGCATCAGGTCGGCCAGCACCGAGGGAAGCGCCTCGGGGCCGCGGTCGTAGGAGTGGCCCGGGGCCAGCAGCTCCGCCGCCCGCAGGTGACGCTCGGGGGACGCCTCGAAGGTCCACCGGAACGCCGCGGGCGCGGTGAGCGACACGGCCATGCCGTGCGGCACCATCGCCTCGTCCTGGGGGTAGCCCTCGGGTCGGAAGTCCCGGACCCGGCCCGCGATCGGGTAGGCGTTGGCGTGCGGGATGTGGACGCCGGCGTTGCCGAACCCGATGCCGGCGAAGGTCGCGGCGAGCGCCATGTCGTGGCGGGCCTCGTCGTCCTCGCCGTGCTGCACCGCCCTCCGGAACGAGGTCGCCAGCAGCGACATCGCCTTCTCCGACCACAGGTCGGACATCGGGTTGGACCCGCAGTAGGGCACCCGCTGGTCGGGCTGCTTGCGCTCGTAGGAGGTGTAGGCGCGGGCGGTGTAGCTCTCCAGCGCGTGGCACAGGATGTCCATCCCCGCCGCCGAGGTGACCCCCGCCGGCTGGGTGCGGGTCAGCTCGGGGTCGACCACCGCGAGGGTCGGACGCAGCCGCGGGTGGCTGATGCCGGTCTTGACGTGCTGGTCGAGCACGTCGAGGACGCAGATGGTGGTCGACTCCGCACCGGTGCCCGTCGTCGTGGGCACGGCCACCAGCGGCTTGAGGGCGTGCCGCGGCGCACGCGCCCGGCCGACCGGGGCGTTGACGTAGTCCATCAGCTCGCCCTCGTTGGTGGTGAGCAGGTTGACGGCCTTGGCGGTGTCGATCGCCGAGCCGCCCCCGACGGCGACGAAGGCGTCCCACGGCCCGGTGTCCCTCGCGTGGGCGATGGCGAGCTCGAGGCTGGCGTCGGTCGGCTCGACGTGGACGCCGTCGAAGACGGCCGCCTCGATGCCGTACTGCGCCATCTGGTCGGCCACCCGCTGCGGGTGGCCGGTGGCGGCCACGCCCGCGTCGGTGATGACGAGCACCCGCTTCACGTCGTACTGGGAGAGGTCGTGACCGATCTCGTCGGACGCCCCCTCACCGAACTTCAGACCGGGTGCTCCGTAGGTGAAGATCGACTCAGCGCTCATGCCGGTCAACCTATGTGACGCAGGCGGCCCGGGGCTGCCCCTCGATGGCCCTCAGCGCAGGCCGAGCGCCTCGTGCACCAGCGGCCGCACGTCGAGCGAGCCGTCGACCAGGCGTTCCAGGGACACCCACGCCACGGCGTCGGTGGTGCCGTCCGGGTCCCGCACCGCAGGAGCCCCGTCACCTCCGGTCACAGTGGCCTCGAAGAGCACGTGCACCCCGTGGAAGTCCTCCTCGCGCCCCGAGGGCGCGGTGCCGGTGAAGTGCTCGTCGTGCAGGCCCAGCAGCCGGCCCACCTCGGCGGCCAGCCCGGTCTCCTCGGCGACCTCGCGCACCACCGCGTCGGCCGGGGACTCGCCGTGCTCGACGCCGCCCCCGGGCAGCGTCCACGCCCCGGGCCGCGGGCCGAGCGGGGAGTTGCGCGTCAGCAGCACCTCGCCGTCGCGCACCACCAGGGCGTACGCCGCCAGGCGCTGGCGTCGCGCCGCGCGGTGCTGGGCCAGTGCCCAGCGCACCATCGGCACCGTCGCCACCGCACCCGACTCGACGTCGGCGAGCGGGTGCCACCGGGCGTCGACGGTCGAGCCGTCGACCTCGACGACCCGGGGCTCGGGCGCGTCGGGCGCCACCCAGCCCTCGTAGACGATGCGGACCGAGTGCAGCTCGGCCGCCGGCTCACCGGGGTCCTTCAGCCCCCGCAGCGCGGAGTCGACGAGGGCCTCGGCCGAGACGGTGACGTCGAGGCCGGTCTCCTCGTGGACCTCGCGCACCACCGCGTCGCGCGGGTGCTCGCCGAAGTCGATGCCGCCACCGGGCAGGGTCCACCGCTCGGTCGGGGCCAGGTAGGGGGCCAGCCGGGAGAGCAGCACGTCGCCGTCGCGCACCACCACGGCGTACGCCGCGACGCGCTGTCGCTGCACCGGGGCAGGGCCGCGGGCCGTGGGGTCGGACACGTTCGGAGTGTAGACAAGGCGATGGGACCCTCATGAAACCGGTACCGTCGGCGCGTGCACGACGCCGGACCCCAGACCCAGACGCGCCCCACCCCGCCCCCGGCGGCCACGAAGCAGCGCGACCCCTGGTTCGACAACGCCAAGATGCTGCTGGTCGTGCTGGTCGTGGTGGGCCACGCGTGGACGCTGCTGCCCCTCTTCGACGGCGACGCGGGCAGCGACACGGCGAAGTTCTACGACAGCTGGACCTACCACTTCCTCTACGCCTGGCACATCCCGGCGTTCGTGATCGTCACCGGCTACCTGTCGCGGTCGTTCGCCTGGACGCGGGCCCGGATGTGGTCGCTGGTCACCACCGTCGCCCTGCCCTACGTGGTCTTCGAGGGGCTGCTGGTGTGGTTCCGGCACGAGTTCGGGGGCGTGGAGTTCGAGCGCATCTGGGCCAACCCGCACTGGCCGATGTGGTACCTCTCGGCGCTGTTCTTCTGGCGGCTCTCGGTGCCGCTCTTCCAGCGCCTGCCCGCCAAGGTGGTCGTCGCCACGGCGATCAGCCTCGCCGCCGGCCTGTTCGCCACCGACGTGCTCGACAACGCCCGCATCCTGGGCCTGCTGCCCTTCTTCGTGCTGGGCCTGAAGATGCACGAGGGCCACTGGAACCTGCTGCGCACCCGCCGGGCCCGCTGGTACGGCGTCGCGGTGCTGCTGCTGATGGCGGTGGCCGCCCGCTGGGCCGGTGGGCTGCTGGAGACCGAGTGGTTCTACTACCGCACCCGCTACGACGCCCTCGACCCCGACAACGTCCGCGCCTTCGTGATCCGGATGTCGATGCTGCTCAGCGGCCTCGTCGGCGCCTTCGCGTTCTTCGCCGTGGTGCCGCGGACCCGCACGTGGTTCTCGGCCCTGGGCGGAGCCACGCTGGTGGTGTACCTCTACCACGGCTTCGTCGTGCTCGGCGCGGAGTTCCTCGGCTACAAGGGCTGGGCCGCCGGCCACTGGCCGCTGTCGCTGCTGCTCACCACCGTCGTCGCCGTCGGCCTCGCGGTGCTGCTCGCCTGGGGGCCGGTCTCGAGCCGGCTCAACCTGCTGGTGGACCCGGTGGGGTCGTGGCAGCGGGCACGTCGTAGGCGTCGAGATCGGGACCCCAGCTCGGCCTGACCGCCGCGAAGGGCACCTCGTCCAGGTGCACCGCGCGCTGCCGGGTGGGGGCGTCGCCCCCCAGGTGGTGCGGGTGCCACACCGCCGGCACCCCGGGCTCCGGACGGTGGTGCGGCAGCAGCTGGAGCCCCTCGAGCAGACCGGTCAGGGCGTGGCCGAGGTCGTGGGTGCGGGCGGTGAGGTCGTCGTCGGGCGCCACCGCGAGCGGCCTGCCGAAGGCCAGGTCGACCCGGCGGCCGCGCGACCAGTCCGGGGGCGGCGCGGGGTCGCCGACGGAGAGGAACCGCTGGGTCCCCCACACCCCCACCGGCACGAGCGGCACGCCGGTCTCGCGCGCCAGCGCCACCAGGCCGCGCATCAGCGGGCGCACGGTGTAGGAGTAGGAGATCCCCGCCTCGGGGAAGCCGCACACCGCCTCGCCGCGGCACAGCAGCGCGCGGGCCCGCACGTAGGCGTGCGCCGGCACCCGCCGGTCCACCGGCACGTGCCCCATCCGGTCCATCCACCAGCCGGCGCCGGGCACCTCCCAGACGTCGTGCCGGGTCAGGAACCGCACCAGCCGACCGCGCGTCACCGCCGCCCGCTCCACGAACAGGAAGTCGGGGAAGGCGACGTGGGTGGCCGCCAGCAGCACCGGGCCGGTGCGCGGCACGTGCTCGGCGCCGGTCCACCGCACGTCGACACGCAGCCCCCGCAGGGCGGTGCGACCCACCGCGTTGACGAAGCGGTACGCCGCGTCGGCCACGTCCGCGACCTCAGCTGAAGGGCGGCCGGTGGTCGAGCGCCACCGAGCGGCGCCCCGCCCAGCGCCACACCCGGGCGGCGCGGTCGCGGTCCTCGTCGGTGACCAGGTTGCCCATCCACCGCAGCGCCAGCGTCATCAGCCAGTCCGAGCGCATCCCGGCCGGACCGAAGGTGGGCAGGACCCGCGGCACGGTCACCAGCCCGGCCAGCCGGCGGGCGATGGAGAACGCCTCGCCGTAGTGCTCGCGCAGCAGGTCGGGCCACGCCTGCTCGAGGTCGGCGCCCTCGACAAGCAGGTCGACCACCAGTCGGCCACCCTCGAGGCCGTAGTCGATGCCCTCGCCGTTGAGCGGGTTCACGCAGCCGGCGGCGTCGCCGACCAGCGCCCAGTTGGGCCCGGCGACGCGCGAGACCGCGCCCCCCATCGGCAGCAGCGCCGAGGTGGGGGCGCGCAGCTCGCCGGTGATGCCGAACTCCTCGCGCCGCTCGTCGGCGTAGAACTGCATCAGCGGCCGCAGCGCCACGTCGGCCGGCCGCTTGGAGGTCGCCAGGGTGCCGACGCCGACGTTGATCTGGCCGTCGCCCAGCGGGAAGATCCAGCCGTAGCCGGAGAGGATCTCGCCGTCGACGCCCCGCAGCTCGAGGTGGCTGGAGATCCACGGGTCCTCGGAGGCCGTCGAGTCGACGTACGCCCTCGCGGCGACGCCGTAGACGGTGTCGCGGTGCCACTCGCGCCCCAGCAGCTTGCCCAGCGGGGAGCGCACGCCGTCGGCGACCACGAGCCGGCGGCAGCCGATCTCGACCCGCTCCCCCGCCCCCTCGGTGCCGCGGGCGCGCTCGAGCACCACCCCCGTGACGCGGCCGCCCTCGCGCCGCACGTCCACGGCCCGGAGACCGTCGAGGCCGTGCGCACCGGCCTTGATCGCGGTGGTCCGGAGGTGGTCGTCGAGCTCGGTGCGGGCCACGGCCGAGCCGTAGGCCGGCAGCGTGCCGCCCGGCCACGGCAGCAGCAGCGTCTGACCGAAGCCGTGGGCGCGCAGGCCGTGGTTGACGGTGTGCGAGCGCACCCACTCACCGAGCCCGAGCCGCTCCAGCTCGCCGATCGCGCGCGGCGTCAGTCCGTCGCCGCAGGTCTTGTCGCGGGGGAAGACGGCCGCGTCGACCAGGACGACGTCGAGCCCGGCCCGGGCGGCCCAGGCCGCGGCCGCCGATCCCGCGGGTCCGGCCCCCACCACGAGGACGTCGGTCTCGGCGGGGACGGGGGCGAGGCTCACCCCTCCATTCTCGCAACCTGCTGGTGAGGAGGCGCCACGGGGATGCGGCGTACGCCGCTGCGGGGGCTCAGGGGGCCGGGAGCAGGCCGAGCGCGACGAAGGCGCGGTCGTAGATGTCGCGGACCACGGCCTGCTTGCGGGCGTTGTAGTCCATCGAGTGTCCGCCGACCGCCGCGGTGTCGCGGGACGCCTGCTGCTTGGCCGCTTCGTAGAGCGCCCGCTCCTCGGGGACCTCGCGCAGCCGGTCCCGGAAGATCCGGTGCCGCACCGGCTCCACCGCGTCGGGCCCGAAGACGTGGACGTGGCAGGCGGGCTCCGCCCCGCGCAGGCACCGGTGCTCCTGCCACCAGGGCTCGCGCACGACCAGCACGAGACCGGTGCGCTCGAGGTCGGGCAGCCAGGCCGCCTCGTCGGCCGGGTCGGCCACGACCAGGTCGACGTCGATGACCGGCTTGGCCGCGAGGCCGGGCACCGCCGTGGAGCCCACGTGCTCCACGCGCAGCGCCCGGTCACCCAGGGCGCCCACCAGGCGCGTGCGCAGCCCCTGGAACACCTCGGGCCAGGAGGGGTCGGCGGCCACCACCTCGACGTCGGGCGCCGGTCCCGTCCCCGCGAGGTAGGGGTCGCGTCCCGGCGGCGCCACGACGTCGTGGTGGGCGGTGATCTCCTCGGCGCTCGGCACAGGCCCAGCCTAGGACCGCCGCGCCGCCCGCCCCCGGGTACGCCGAACGGCCCCCGGCGGTGTGCCGGGGGCCGTTCGGGTGGAGCAGGTCCGGTCTCGCCTCAGTTCTGGTAGGAACCGAAGTCGAAGTCGTCGAGCGCGACGGTCTGGCTGGCGCCACCACCGAAGTAGTCGTCGCCGTAGTTGTCGTAGCCCGTGACGGCGTACGCCGCGGCGCGCGCCTCCTCGGTCGGCTCCACCCGGATGTTGCGGTACCGCTCGAGGCCGGTGCCCGCCGGGATCAGCTTGCCGATGATCACGTTCTCCTTCAGACCCAGCAGCGAGTCCGACTTGCCGTTGATCGCGGCGTCGGTGAGCACCCGGGTGGTCTCCTGGAAGGAGGCCGCCGAGAGCCACGACTCGGTCGCGAGCGAGGCCTTGGTGATGCCCATCAGGACCGGACGACCCGAGGCGGGCTTGATGCCCTCGGAGACCGCGCGGCGGTTCTCCTCCTCGTAGCGCACCCGGTCGACGAGGTCGGACGGGAGCAGCTTGGTGTCACCGGACTCGATCACCGTGACCCGGCGCAGCATCTGCCGGACGATGATCTCGATGTGCTTGTCGTGGATCGACACGCCCTGGCTGCGGTACACGCGCTGCACCTCGGCCACCAGGTGCTCCTGGGCCTTGCGGACACCCAGGATGCGCAGCACCTCCTGCGGGTCGGGCGTGCCCTGCGTGATCTGCTCGCCGACCTCGATGTGGTCGCCGTCGCCGACCAGCAGGCGCGAGCGCTTGCTGACGGGGTACTCCTGCACCTCCGAGCCGTCGTCGGGGGTGAGCAGCACCTTGCGGGACTTGTCGGTGTCCTCGATCTCGATGCGACCCGCGGACTCGGCGATGGGCGCCTTGCCCTTGGGCTGACGGGCCTCGAAGAGCTCGACCACGCGGGGCAGGCCCTGCGTGATGTCGTCCGCGGAGGCCACACCACCGGTGTGGAAGGTGCGCATCGTCAGCTGCGTGCCGGGCTCACCGATGGACTGCGCCGCGATGATGCCGACGGCCTCGCCGATGTCGACCAGCTTGCCGGTGGCCAGCGAGCGGCCGTAGCACTTGGCACAGGTGCCGGTGCGGGCGTCGCAGGTCAGCACGGAGCGGACCTTGACCGTCTCGATGCCGGCCGCGACCAGCTCCTCGATCTTGATGTCACCCAGGTCCTCGCCGGCTCCGGCGAGCACCGCCCCGGTCTCGGGGTGGGTGATCTCGACCGCCGCGGCCCGGGCGTACGCCGAGGTCTCGGCGTTGTCGTCCTTGCGGACCACGCCGTCCTCGCCCCGGACACCGATGACCTTGGGCATGCCGCGCTCGGTGCCGCAGTCGTCCTCACGGATGATCACGTCCTGCGAGACGTCCACCAGACGACGGGTCAGGTAGCCCGAGTCGGCGGTGCGCAGCGCGGTGTCGGCCAGGCCCTTGCGGGCACCGTGGGTGGAGATGAAGTACTCCAGGACCGAGAGGCCCTCACGGAAGTTGGCCTTGATCGGACGCGGGATGATGTCGCCCTTGGGGTTGGCCACCAGACCACGCATGGCCGCGACCTGACGCATCTGCATCATGTTTCCGGACGCACCCGAGTCGACCATCATGTAGATCGGGTTCTTCTTGTCGAAGTTGGCCTCCATGGCCTTCGCGACCTCGTTGGAGGCCTGCGTCCAGATCTCGATGAGCTCCTGGCGACGCTCGTCGTCGGTGATCAGGCCCAGCTCGGCCTGCTGCTGCACCTTGGCGGCCTTGGCGTCGTACTTGGCGAGGATCTCCGGCTTGTTGGCCGGGGTCACCACGTCCTCGATCGACACGGTCACGCCCGAGCGGGTCGCCCACGCGAAGCCGGCGTCCTTGAGGGCGTCGAGGCTGTTGGCCACCTCGACCTTGGTGTAGCGCTCGGCCAGGTTGTTCACGATCCGGCCCAGCTCGCGCTTGCCGACGCCGAACTCGACGTACTCGTAGTTGCTCGGCAGGGTCTCGTTGAACAGCGCGCGGCCCAGGGTGGTGTCGAGCACGACGGAGTCGCCCTCGGTCCAGCCCTCGGGCAGCTCGGCGCCGGCCGGGGGCACGACGCCCTCGAGCCGGATCTTGACCTTGGACTGGATCTTGATCTCGCCCTTGTCCAGCGCCATCACGGCCTCGCCGATGGAGGAGAACGACCGGCCATCGCCGACCGCGCCCTCGTCGGCCCGGGTCAGGAAGAAGATGCCGATGATCATGTCCTGGGTCGGCATCGTGACCGGGCGGCCGTCGGACGGCTTGAGGATGTTGTTGGTCGACAGCATCAGGATCCGGGCCTCGGCCTGCGCCTCGGCCGACAGCGGCAGGTGCACCGCCATCTGGTCACCGTCGAAGTCGGCGTTGAACGCCGAGCACACGAGCGGGTGGATCTGGATGGCCTTGCCCTCGATCAGCTGCGGCTCGAAGGCCTGGATGCCGAGGCGGTGCAGCGTGGGTGCACGGTTCAAGAGCACCGGGTGCTCGGCGATGACCTCCTCCAGCACGTCCCAGACCTCGGGGCGCACGGCGCGCTCGACCATCCGCTTGGCGGACTTGATGTTCTGCGCGTGGGAGAGGTCGACGAGCCGCTTCATCACGAAGGGCTTGAACAGCTCGATCGCCATGTACTTCGGCAGACCGCACTGGTGCAGCTTCAGCTGCGGGCCCGACACGATGACCGAACGGCCCGAGTAGTCGACGCGCTTGCCGAGCAGGTTCTGGCGGAAGCGACCCTGCTTGCCCTTGAGCATGTCCGACAGCGACTTCAGCGGCCGGTTGCCCGGGCCGGTGACCGGACGACCACGACGGCCGTTGTCGAACAGCGAGTCGACGGCCTCCTGGAGCATCCGCTTCTCGTTGTTGACGATGATCTCGGGCGCGCCGAGGTCGAGCAGCCGCTTGAGCCGGTTGTTGCGGTTGATCACGCGGCGGTACAGGTCGTTGAGGTCGGAGGTCGCGAAGCGGCCACCGTCGAGCTGCACCATCGGGCGCAGGTCCGGCGGGATCACGGGGACGGCGTCGAGCACCATGCCCATGGGCGAGTTGCCGGTCTTGCGGAAGGCGTCGACCACCTTGAGGCGCTTGAGCGCGCGGACCTTCTTCTGGCCCTTGCCGGTCGCGATCGTCTCGCGGAGGTTCTCGACCTCCTGCGGGATGTCGAAGCTCTCCAGGCGCTTCTGGATCGCCGTGGCTCCCATGTAGCCCTCGAAGTACTTGCCGAACCAGTTGTTCATCTCGCGGTAGAGCATCTCGTCGCCCATGAGGTCCTGGACCTTGAGGTTCTTGAAGGTGTTCCAGACCTCCTCCAGGCGCGCGAGCTCGGCGTCGGAGCGCTTGCGGACCGCGGCCATCTCGCGCTCGGCGCCGTCCTTGACCTTGCGCTTGGCGTCGGCCTTGGCGCCCTCCTCCTCGAGCGCGGCGAGGTCGGACTCCAGCTTCTGGCTCCGCTCCTCGATCTGCACGTCGCGGCGGTTCTCCAGGCTCTTGCGCTGCAGCCCGATCTTGCCCTCGAGGTCGGAGAGGTCGCGGTGACGCGCCTCCTCGTCCACGCTGGTGATCATGTAGGCGGCGAAGTAGATGACCTTCTCGAGGTCCTTCGGCGCCAGGTCGAGCAGGTAGCCGAGCCGGCTCGGGACACCCTTGAAGTACCAGATGTGGGTGACCGGGGCGGCCAGCTCGATGTGGCCCATGCGCTCGCGGCGCACCTTGGACCGGGTCACCTCGACGCCGCAGCGCTCGCAGATGATGCCCTTGAAGCGCACGCGCTTGTACTTGCCGCAGTAGCACTCCCAGTCCCGGGTGGGACCGAAGATCTTCTCGCAGAAGAGGCCGTCACGCTCGGGCTTGAGCGTGCGGTAGTTGATGGTTTCGGGCTTCTTGACCTCGCCGTGGCTCCACCCGCGGATCTCGTCCGCGGTGGCCAGGCCGATCTTGAGCTGGTCGAAGAAATTTACGTCGAGCACAGTGGCTGCTTTCCCTCGTTAGGAAGAACTATTTGGATCGTGACGGGGGTCGGAGGCGGGGGCGGCGCGACCTCGCGGGCGCGCCGACCCCCGACCCTCAGACCTCTTCGACCGAGCTGGGCTCGCGCCGGGACAGGTCGATGCCGAGCTCCTCGGCGGCGCGGAAGACGTCCTCCTCCGCGTCGCGCATCTCGATCGCGGAGCCGTCCTGGGACAGCACCTCGACGTTGAGGCAGAGCGACTGCATCTCCTTGACGAGCACCTTGAACGACTCGGGGATGCCCGAGTCGGGGATGTTCTCGCCCTTCACGATCGCCTCGTAGACCTTGACGCGACCAGGCACGTCGTCGGACTTGATGGTGAGCAGCTCCTGCAGCGCGTAGGCCGCGCCGTAGGCCTCCATCGCCCAGACCTCCATCTCACCGAAGCGCTGGCCACCGAACTGGGCCTTACCGCCGAGCGGCTGCTGGGTGATCATCGAGTAGGGACCCGTCGAGCGTGCGTGGATCTTGTCGTCGACGAGGTGGTGGAGCTTGAGGATGTACATGTAGCCCACCGAGACCGGGTCGGGGAAGGGCTCCCCGGAGCGGCCGTCGAACAGGCTCGCCTTGCCGCTCTCGCCGACCATCCGCACACCGTCGCGGTTGGGGATGCTCGAGCCGAGCAGCCCGACGATCTCGTCCTCGCGCGCACCGTCGAAGACCGGGGTCGCGACGTTGGTGTCGGCCTCCGCCTTCTCCGCGTGGATCTTGATCAGCCGCTGCTTCCAGTCGGCCGACTGGTCCTCGCCGGAGAGGTCGAGGTCCCAGCCCTGCTTGGCCAGCCACCCCAGGTGGAGCTCGAGGATCTGACCGATGTTCATCCGTCGCGGGACGCCCAGCGGGTTCAGGATCACGTCGACCGGGGTGCCGTCCTCCATGAACGGCATGTCCTCGATCGGCAGGATCTTGGCGATGACGCCCTTGTTGCCGTGGCGACCGGCGAGCTTGTCGCCCACCGAGATCTTCCGCTTCTGGGCGACGTAGACGCGCACCAGCTGGTTGACGCCCGGGGGCAGCTCGTCGCCGTCCTCGCGGTTGAACTCGCGGACGCCGATGACGGTGCCGGACTCGCCGTGCGGGACCTTCATCGAGGTGTCGCGCACCTCGCGCGCCTTCTCGCCGAAGATCGCGCGCAGCAGGCGCTCCTCGGGGGTCAGCTCGGTCTCGCCCTTGGGGGTCACCTTGCCGACGAGGATGTCACCGGTGGTGACCTCCGCGCCGACGCGGATGATGCCCCGCTCGTCGAGGTCGGCCAGCACGTCGTCGGAGACGTTGGGGATGTCCCGCGTGATCTCCTCCGGGCCGAGCTTGGTGTCGCGGGCGTCGACCTCGTGCTCCTCGATGTGGATCGAGGTGAGGACGTCCTCCTGCACCAGGCGCTGGGAGAGGATGATCGCGTCCTCGTAGTTGTGGCCCTGCCAGGGCATGAAGGCGACGAGCAGGTTGGTGCCCAGCGCCATCTCGCCCTCGTCGGTGCACGGACCGTCGGCGATCGGGGACCCGACCTCGACGCGCTCGCCCTCGGCGACCAGGGGACGCTGGTTGATGCAGGTGCCCTGGTTGGAGCGGGTGAACTTCAGCAGGCGGTAGGACTTGTCGCCGCCCTCGTCGGTCATGATCACGACCTCCTCGGCCGAGACCTCCTTGACCACGCCGGCCACGTCGCTGGTGACGACGTCACCGGCGTCGACGGCCGCACGGAACTCCATGCCGGTGCCGACCAGGGGCGCGTCGCTCTTGATGAGCGGCACGGCCTGGCGCTGCATGTTGGCGCCCATGAGCGCGCGGTTGGCGTCGTCGTGCTCGAGGAACGGGATCAGCGCGGTCGCGACCGACACCATCTGGCGCGGCGAGACGTCCATGTACTCGACCTCGTCGCGCGGGATGTCGACGGCCTCACCACCACGGGTGCGGACCAGGACGCGCTCGTCGATGAGGTTGTCGTCGTCGTCGAGGCGCGCGTTGGCCTGCGCGATGACCTTGGAGTCCTCCTCGTCGGCGGTGAGGTGGTGGATCTCGTTGGTCACCGAGCCGTTCTTGACCACCCGGTAGGGGGTCTCCACGAACCCGAACGGGTTGATCCGGCCGTAGGAGGCCAGCGACCCGATCAGGCCGATGTTCGGGCCCTCCGGGGTCTCGATCGGGCACATGCGGCCGTAGTGGGAGGGGTGCACGTCGCGCACGTCCATCTGGGCGCGGTCACGCGAGATGCCGCCCGGGCCCAGCGCCGAGAGTCGACGCTTGTGGGTCAGACCGGCGATCGGATTGGTCTGGTCCATGAACTGCGAGAGCTGCGAGGTGCCGAAGAACTCCTTCAGCGCCGCGACCACGGGGCGGATGTTGATCAGGGACTGCGGCGTGATGGCCTCGACGTCCTGGGTCGTCATCCGCTCGCGGACCACCCGCTCCATCCGGGCCAGGCCGGTGCGGAGCTGGTTCTGGATGAGCTCGCCGACGGTGCGCATCCGGCGGTTGCCGAAGTGGTCGATGTCGTCCGCGCGGACCTCGATCGACTCGTCGTGCAGGTCCTTGATCTCCGCGCCGGATGCGTCGACCAGGTTCTCCTTGCCGGCGTGGAGCTCGACGATGAAGCGGATCGTGGCCACGATGTCGTCGATGGTCAGCTGCTGGCTGTCGAAGGCCTCGTGCGTGCCGAGCTTCTTGTTGATCTTGTAGCGACCGACCTTGGCCAGGTCGTAGCGCTTGGGGTTGAAGTAGTAGTTCTGCAGCAGCGTCTGGGCCGCCTCGCGCGTGGGCGGCTCACCCGGGCGCAGCTTGCGGTAGATGTCGAGCAGCGCGTCGTCCTGGCCCTCGGTGTTGTCCTTCTCGAGGGTGAGCATCATCGACTCGTACTCGCCGAACTCCTCGCGGATCTGCTCGTTGGTCCAGCCGAGTGCCTTGAGCAGCACGGTGACGTTCTGCTTGCGCTTGCGGTCCAGGCGGACGCCGACGAGGTCGCGCTTGTCGACCTCGAACTCCAGCCAGGCACCGCGCGAGGGGATCACCTTCGCGGTGAAGATGTCCTTGTCGGACGTCTTGTCGGCCGAGCGCTCGAAGTAGACGCCGGGCGAGCGGACGAGCTGCGAGACCACGACGCGCTCGGTGCCGTTGATGATGAAGGTGCCCTTGCGGGTCATCATCGGGAAGTCGCCCATGAAGACCGTCTGGCCCTTGATCTCACCGGTCTCGCCGTTGGTGAACTCGGCGGAGACGTAGAGGGGGCGGGAGTAGGTGAAGTCCTTCTCCTTGCACTCCTCCTCGGTGTACTTCGGGTCGAGGAAGACCGGGTTCTCGAACGAGAGCGACATCGTCTCGGAGAAGTCCTCGATCGGGGAGATCTCCTCGAAGATCTCGTGCAGGCCCGACTTCTCGGACACCTGCTCGCCGGCGGCGCGACGCTCGGCGACCTGCTGCTCCCACTTCTCGTTGCCGACGAGCCAGTCGAAGCTGTCGGTCTGCAGCGCGAGGAGCTGCGGGACCTCCAGGGGCTCGGAGATCTTGGCGAAGGAGATGCGGCGGGGGGTCTTGATGGTGGACTTGGGGCGCTTGGCGGCCAAGAGGGGTCCTTCCGGGCTCACGAATGAGTGGCGCCCAGTCCCCCCACGAGCCGGCCACCGGACAGGCAGGACGCATCTGAGGGAGGGCGCAAAGAGTCAGGCTACAACACGGACCCAGGCACCCTCAACCTCGGGTGCCCTCGCGCTCGGCTCGGGACCCGTCCACCACGACGCTCGCGCGACGCGGTGGCGACACGCTACCCCGTCCCCGCCCGGATGGGGAGCACTCCCCGTCCGATCGGTGGAGAGTCAGTAGCTGCGGAGGTTGCTGACCAGCCAGCGGCCGTCGACGTCCTGCATCGTCATCTGCACCCGGTTCTGGAAGATCTGGGGGTCCGCCCCCTCCTTCTCCGAGACCTGGTTGACGAAGACCAGGACCCGCGCGGTGCGGCCCGAGGAGCTGATGTCGACCACGCCCGAGCTCTCGACGCTGGCCTTGACCACGGCCTTGCTCTGCACGGCCGGCCCGGCGGTGCCGTCGGGCTGCTTCTCCAGCAGCGTGAAGTTGTCGAGGTACTGCTTCTTGAAGCCGCCCGTGAGGTAGCGCGAGGCGCGCTGCCGGTCCTCCGGGAGCGTGCGGTAGTCGTAGGAGAGCATCGCCGCGGCCGCGCGCTCGGCGGACGCCGGCGCCTCCGCCCGCGCGTCCTGGGCGACCGCGGCGTCCTGGACCCGCAGCCCCACCAGCACCGCGGCCGTGACGGCCGCGACCGCGAGCAGCGCCAGGACGACGAGGACAGCCGTGCTGCGGGCCGGGGCGGCGAGGAACCCCGGGACGCGGGACCTGCGCGGCTCGGCGGCCGTCGTGGCTGCGGTCCCGCGTCGCCGGGCCGGCCTGCGCGGGCCGCGCGGCGCCGGGGCCGGCTCCGAGGTCCGGTCGGTCACGGGTGCGGGCGTCGTCCCCGTCCCCACCGCGGCGTCGGGGCCGCCGTCGAGCGTGGCGTCGTACGCCGCCCGCCGCTCGGGGTCGAGCAGCACGTCGGCCGCGTCGTTGAACATGCGGAACTGGCCCGCGCCGCTGCCGGGCTCGAACTTGTCGGTCGCCTCACGCCACGCCTGCTTGATGGCCACCGCGGAGGCGTCGCGCGGGACGCCGAGGACGTCGTACCACGTGGGGCTGGTGCCGGGACCGGCGCTGGGTCCGGAGAGCGAGGAGGTCACCACGGCTCCTAGTTGACCGGGGTGAAGTCGTCGACGCGCCACTCGCCGTCGACCTTCACCAGGTCGACCGACCAGCGGTAGTGGTGCTCGATGTCGCCCTGGGTGGTCGTCACGTCGGCGTCGTGGGCCACGAGCACGGTGGCCGAGTCGGCGTCGATGTCGGCGATGCCCCGCTGCAGCACCTCGCCCTTGCCCTTGACCTTGGCGGCGGCGTAGGACTGCTTCATCGCGTCGAACGTCTTGACGTTCTCGGTCCTCGCCTTGGTGGTCAGCATGGCGTTGATGCCCTTGACGTAGCCGTCGAGGTCGGTGCCGTCGACGGTGTCCATGCGCAACGCGAACTGCTCGGCGACGTCGAGGGCGTCGCGTCGCTCGGAGTCCACCGGGACCGAGGAGCCGGCGGTGGGCCGGAACGGCTCGGTGGTCGGGTGCTGCAGCCGGTAGGTGAGGTAGCCGACGGCGACGAGCCCGAGCACCAGGACCGTGCCCAGCACGGCGGTGAGCACGACGCGCCAGCGCGCGGGCGGGCGCGCGACGGTCTCCGTGGCGGGACCCGTGGTCGCGCCGGTGTCAGGATCGGACAACGTCTACTCCTGGTCGTCGGGCAGTGCCGGCTGGAGCAGCGTCCACTTCCACGAGTCGTCGCCGAAGAGCTTGGCCGCTCCCCCGTCGTACGCGACCTGGCCCTGGGCCGGGTCGGACCAGCTCACGTCGCCGGTCCCGGCATCGTACGTCGCCACCGGTGAGCGGTAGGCGGTGCCGGTGCGGTTGCTCGGGGTCTTCTCGGCGCCGCGCAGGTTGGTGCCGCTCTCGCGGCAACCGACGTCCTCGGGCAGCGGCCGGTCGTCGCGGTCCTGCGGCGAACGCTTGGGCAGGTAGCCGGCGCTGCAGGTCGGGCTCTGCTGCTGCAGCACGAGACCGAAGCGCGCGTTGTAGAACTTGCCCTTCTTCTCGGCCACGGTGTAGCCGCCCGCGACGACGTAGGGGTAGATGATCAGCACCTGACGGATGCCGTCGAGGTGCTTGACCACGACCTCGTTGGTGGTCACCAGCTGGCTGATCAGCTCACCGAGGTTGACCTGGTTGCGCTCGAGGAAGGTGCGCAGCTCGTTGGCGGTCGCGGACCCCTCGTCGATCAGCCGGCGCAGGTCGCGGTCGGAGTCGGCGAGGGTCCCGGTGAACAGGGAGAGGTCGCGGGAGAAGCCGCGGATGGCCGACTCCTTGTCGACCTGGGTCTGCAGCAGCACCCGCGAGTCGCGGATCAGCTTCTGGGTGGTCTCGAAGTTGGCGTTGGCCGTGTCGATGAACGACGTGGAGGTGTCGATGATGCGGGCGAGGTCGGGACCGGCGCCCTTGAAGGCCGCGCCCGACTCCGCGACGACCGTGCGCAGGTCGGACTGCGGGACCGACTGCACGAAGTTGTCGAGGTTGGTGAGGATCTCGGTCGTGGAGACCGGCACTGAGGTCTTGTCGGCCGCGATCTCCGACTTCTCCTTCAGGTAGGGCTTCTGGTCGCTCTGGGGCTGCAGCTCGACGTACTGCTCACCCACGGCCGACTTGTTGCCGACCAGGGCCAGGCTGTCGGCGGGGATGTCGTCGTGGTCCTTCTCGATCGACAGGACGACGTCGACCCCGGCGTCGGTGAGCTTGAGCTCCTGGACCCGTCCGACCTGGACACCGCGGTAGGTCACCTCGGCGTCGGTGAAGATGCCGCCGGACTCCTTGAAGTGCGCGGTGACGCTGTAGGAGGAGTCGTAGAACAACCGGT
This sequence comes from Marmoricola sp. Leaf446, assembly GCF_001424755.1. Lineage (GTDB taxonomy): Bacteria > Actinomycetota > Actinomycetes > Propionibacteriales > Nocardioidaceae > Marmoricola. Next base: position 358,057 of record NZ_LMRF01000001.1, on the reverse strand, counting down.
CGAGGCGGGCGTAGCGCGCGCCGACGTAGGTCACCCCGACCACGGTGATGACCAGGAAGATGAGCAGCTGTCGTTTCGTGCGTGCGGTGATCATCGCTGCGTCGCCACCCCTTGCAGCAGGAGCGTCCCGACCCCGGGGTCGAACCCGTGACGGGCCAGCCCGAAGGGGTCGATCTGCTTGTCGTCGTCGATCCGGAACGCCGCGTTGGGAGCCGCGCGTCCGGCGGGGCCGGTCAGCCCACCCAGGATCCCGCCGCCGGAGCCGGACCCGGACGACGCCCCGGGGAGCTGCTTGGTGATCTCACCGAGGGTGCCGTCAAGGAGCCGGCGCAGCTCGCCGCTGCTGAGGATTCCCGCAGCGTCCAAGATCTGCGCGTCCTTGATGACCTCGGCGATCGCGTCGTTGATCTGCCCGGCCGTCAGCAAGTCGCAGGTGCCCTCCACGCCGTCCAGCAGCGCCTGCAGGCGCTTGCGGAGCTCGTCGCGCACCGCGTCCACAGCGTCGCCGACCTCGTCCTGCGGCAGCCTGGCTACGGGGATGCCCGACAGCAGCTTGCGGATCTGCCCGGTAGTTCCCGCGCTGCTCAGCGCTTCGTCGATGCGCTTGGCGTTCTCCTTGGCTGCGGCGGCGACCTCGGCCGCCGTGTCGCAGACCGCACCGAGGTCGAGGTCCGGAAGCAGGTCGAGGTCGAGGTCGAGGTTGACCTCGAGGTTGGTGTAGTCGCCCATGCGCAGCCGGTTGGCCACGACGGGGCTGCGACCGACGGCCTCGTCGATGAAGGGGTAGGTGAGGAAGACCTGGAACGACTTCGGCAGGTTCTCCCCCGCCGCGGCCAGGTTGTCCAGCACCGGTCCGAGGTCGCGCAGGGTGTTGATCGTGGACTCCTTGGACGCGCGGATGACCCGGACGCCGACGTCGGAGAGGCGGTTGAGGGCCTTGAGCAGCTTGACCAGGTCGTCGCGCTGGCGGTTCAGCGAGCGAAGCGCGCCGGGGATGTCGTCGAGGGCGTTCTCGATGGTGCCGCTCTGCTCGCGCGCCGCAGCGGCGAGCCGGTTGGTGTTCTCGATCGCCGCGACGATGTCGGCGCGGCGCTCGTCGAGCTGGCCGGTGAAGGAGCGCAGCTGGGTCAGCACCGAGCGGACCTCGTCCTCGCGCCCCTCGAAGGTGTTGTTCAGCTCCGAGACGATCGTCTTCAGCTGACCCACGCCGCCGCCGTTGAGCAGCAGCGCGAGGGCGCTGAAGACCTCCTCGATCTCCGGGTTGCGACCGGTGCGGTCCAGGCCGATGACGTCGCCGTCGGAGAGCCGGGCGTCGCTGGGCTCCTCCGGCGGCGCGAGGGAGACGAACTTCTCGCCGAGCAGGCTGGTCTGCCGGATCTGGGCCCGGGCGTTGTCGGGCAGCGCGACGTCCTCGGGCAGGCGGAGCGTCACCTCGGCGACGTAGCCCTTGAGCTTGACCGCGGTGACCTTGCCGACCGAGACGTCGTCGATCTTCACCGTCGACTGCGGCACCAGGTCGAGCACGTCGCGGAACCGGGCGGTGACCTCGATCGGCTTGTCGCCGGTGTCGGGTCCGCCCGGCAGCGGGGCGTCGTAGACCGAGCACCCGGAGAGGAGCAGTCCGCCGGCCACCAGGCCGGTCACCAGCTGCGTGAGCGTGCGTGGGGTCCTCATCGCTGCACCTCCACGAGTCCGCCGAGGCTGCGGTCGACCGGTTCGATGATCCGCGGCGCCGTCGAGGGATCGCCCTCGAAGGGCGTCGCACGGGGAGCCGCGGCACTGGTGGCGGCCGCGCCGGTCGCCGGCTCGAGCACGCCCTTGAGCGCGTCGCACGCCTGCTTCTGCGCGTCTCCCCCACCGATGAGGGCACAGATCGCCGTGGCCGGCTGGGTGGAGAGCAGGTCGAAGATCTCGCCCACGTTGTCGCGCACGTCGAGGGTCCCGGTGTCGGTGTTGCCGGCCAGGAAGAGGTTGTTGAGCGCACCCGGGGCGTACTGCAACGTCTCGTCGAGCGCTGCCCGACGCTTGACCAACGTCTTGGTGATGCGGTTGAGACCGGCGATGTTGCGCGAGAGCGCGCCCTTGTTCTCGCGGATGAAGGTCCGCACCTCGGCCATCGCGATGCCCAGGCTCTTCAGCACCGCGGCCAGCTCCTGCCGCTCGTCGGCCAGCAGGTTGGCCCCGCCCGCGAGCGAGTCGTTGAACTGACGCACGGTCTGGTCGTTGGCCGCGAGCGTGCTGGTGAAGTCCTGCACCTGCGCGAGCGAGCCGAACAGCTCGTCCTTGTTGTCCGAGAGCGTCTGGGTGAGCTCGCCGACGTTCTTCAGGGTCTTGTTGAACTCCACGCCCTGGCCGCCGAGGTTGCGGGCGGTCGAGTCGAGCAGCCGCGTGAGCGGGCCCACGCCGTTGTCGCGCGGCCGGTTGGACTGCTCGGGGCCCAGGGCCACGGTCAGGTCGTTGATGCTCGAGAAGATCTCGTCGAGCTCCAGCGGGGTGGCGGTCCGGTCCAGCCCCAGCTTGGCGTCGTCGGGCAGCTGGTCGCCGCCGGTGTAGGCCGGGGTGAGCTGCACGTAGCGGTCGCCGACGATCGACGGCGCGACCACGACGGCCTTCGCGTCGGCGGGCAGCTTGTACTTCGCGTCGTACTGCAGCTTCACCCGCACGGCCTCGCCGACCGGCGTGACCTTCTCGACCTTGCCCACGGGCACGCCGAGGATGCGGACGTCGGAGCCCTCGTAGAGGGACACCGTGCGCGGGAAGTCGGCGGTGACGGTGCGCTTGTCCGAGCCGGGCCAGAACAGCGCCAGCGCTGCGGCCACCAGGGCCACGACCAGGATCACCGCGATGATCGGGTTGAGCTTGCCCAGGGTCTTCATCCGTTGCCTCCCGTCGGCAGCGCCGGCGCCGGCGGCAGGTTGGCGATGAACGTGTCGAACCAGGGACCGTTGCCCAGCACGTTGGCGAAGACGCGGTAGAAGGGCGCCAGCAGCCGCAGCGACTCGTCGAGGTTGTTCTGGTTCTTGATCAGCACGTTGACCACGCCCTGCAGGTTGTCCAGGGCCGGCTTGAGGTCGGCGCGGGTCTGGCGGACCAGCGTGGTGAGCTCGCGTGCCAGCCGGTCGGTCGAGACGAGCAGGGTGTGCACCGCCTCGCGTCGCGCCACGAGGGCCCGCAGCAGGATGTCGCTGTTCTTCATCAGCTCGACGATGTCCTCGTCACGCTTCGCGAGCGTGCCGGAGACCGTGTCGAGGTTCTGGAGCAGCTCGCCGATCTGCTGGTTGCGGCTCGCGACCGTCTCGGAGAGGCGGGACAGCCCGCGCAGCGTGCCCTGGAACCCCTCGGGAGTGTCCTGGGTGAGGTCGGCCAGCACGTCGAAGGACTGGCCGAGCTGGTCGACGTCGATCTTCGCGGCCTTGTCGGCCAGGCCCTCGAAGGCCGAGACCACGTCGAAGGCCGACTGGGTCCGGCTGCGCGGGATGGTCGCGTCCTCCTGGAGCTGGCCCTCGCCCTCGGGCAGCAGCGCGAGGTACATGTCGCCCAGCAGCGTCTTGACCTTGATCTGGGCCTTGGTCTGGGTGCCGAACTTCGACGGCGTGTCGACCTTGAAGCTGACCTGGACCTCGTCCCCGGCCAGCTCGACCGAGTCGACCTTGCCGACGCGGACCCCGGCGATGCGGACCTCGTCGTTGGCCTTGAGCCCGCTGGCCTCGGAGAAGGCGGCCTTGTAGGAGTTGCCGCCACCGATGAGCGGCAGGTCGCCCGCACGGAACGCGGCCAGCATCAGCGCAGCCAGGACCGCGATGCTGATGGCACCGATGATGACGGGGTTTCTCTCCCGGAACGGAACACTCATCCGAGGTCGCACCTCTCGTCCTTGCCGACGACGCTGGTGTCGTACTTGATGTTGAGCCCCAGGCCGGTGACGTTGGCGTTGAACGTGCACAGGTAGAAGTTGAAGAACGACCCGTTGACCGCCGTGCGGCCGATCTTGCGGAGCTTGATCGGCAGCACCTGCAGTGCCCGGTCGATCTCCGCGCGGTCCTTGTTGAGGTTGCCGGCCGTCTTGCGCAGGCCCTTGACGTCGCGGACCAGCGACGGCCGGATGCCGACGGCCAGGTCGGAGGTCTCGTTGGCGAGCACCGAGACCGAGTCGAGCGAGCCGAGGATGGCCTCGCGGTCCTGCACCAGGCCGGCCATGAGGGTCTGGAAGTCGGTGATCAACCGGTTGAGCTCGCGGTCGCGGCCGGCGAGCGTGGCCAGCACCGAGTTGAGGTTGTCGATCACCTCACCGATGACCTGGTCGCGGTCGGCCAGGGTGTTGGTCAGCGAGGCCGTGCTCTGCAGCAGCGCAGTCAGGTTGCCGCCCTCGCCCTGGAAGACCGAGATGACCTCGGCGGAGAGCTTGTTGATGTCGGAGGGCGAGAGCGCGGCGAAGAGCGGCTTGAAGCCGTTGAACAGCACGGTCAGGTCCAGGGCCGGCTCGGTGCGGTCCATCGGGATGGTGGCGTCCTCGCGCAGCGGGTCGAGCTCGCCGACCCCCTGGGTCAGCGCGATGTAGCGCTGGCCGACGAGGTTGCGGTAGCGGATGCGGGCGGTCGAGGACTGCGTCACGGTGGAGCTCTTGGCGACGCTGAAGGTCACCTGCGCCCGCTCGCGGTCGACGACCTTGACCTCCTTGACGCTCCCGACCTTGACCCCGGCGATGCGGATGTCGTCGCCCTTCACCACGCCCGTGGCGTCGGAGAAGATCGCCTTGTAGTTGCGGCTGGACTCGAAGGTGAAGTTGCCGATCAGCACGACCAGCACCCCGGTCGCGAGCGAGGTGACCAGGATGAAGGCCATCAGCTTGACGAGGTCGCCGCTGGTCTTCTTGTCGAGGATGCTCATCGCACGCTCACCTCCGTGCCCGAGAACGCCGGGGCGAACAGCAGCGTCGAGACGTCGGACATCTCGTCGACCGGGACGCCCAGCGAGGGAGCCAGGAGCGAGTTGACCAGCGCCTTCTGCGACGGCGTGCCCGACGGCCCGACGCTCATCCGCGACCGGGCGGGCTGCCCGATCGTGCCTGCGGCGCCGGACGCGTCCGCGCCGGCGGCGAACCCGGGGGTGGTGCGCTGTCCACCCTTGTTGATGCCGTTCACCCCGTCGTCGAGGTTGGGGAACTTGGGATAGGGGATGGGCGGGTTGGGCAGGCCGGCGCAGTTGGGCGCGTTGGAGGCGCCGTAGACCGGGGTGTCGCCCTGGGTGTAGCCCCGCGGCTGCTTGGGCAGCAGCTTGAGGTCGATGTGGAAGATGAAGCCGCGGAACGTCGAGGCGAGGCGGGGAACCTGCTTGACCAGGCCCTCGAGCATGCACGGGAAGGTCGAGGAGTAGCGCGCCAGCAGGGCCACGATCGGCTCGCTGAGCTGGCTGAGCCGGATCAGGTTGTTGCCGTTGTCGTTGAGGAACCCGGTCGTGGTGTCGGAGAACGACGTCAGGTCGACCAGGAACGCGTTCAGCTTCTCCTCCTTCGTCACCAGGGTGTTGCCGGTCTTGGTGGTGTTGCGCAGGGTGTCGGCCAGCTGCGGGAAGACGTCGGCGTAGGTGTCGGTCACGCTGGCCAGCAGCCGCAGGTCGTCGAGCAGCGCCGGGAGCTCGGGGTTCATCCGCTTCAGGTAGCCGTCGAGGGTCACCAGGCCCTCACCGAGCTTCTCGCCGCGACCCTCGAGGGCCTCGGCCAGTGCGTTGAGGGTGTAGTTGAGCTCGGCCGGCTGCACCGCGCGCAACAGCGGGTAGAGGTCGTTGAGGACCTTCTCCACCTCGACCGGGAGCTCGGTCTGCTTGATCGCGTCGCCGGCCTGCAGGGGCTGGGAGGACGGCTGATCCGGCACGGTGAGGTCGACGTACTTCTCGCCGAACAGGGTCTTGGGCAGGATCGCCGCGCTGACGTTGCGCGGGATCTGTCCGATCGAGTCGGGCTTGATGCCGAGCTCGAGCTCGGCGCCGTCGCCCTCGGACTCCGCGCTCATCACCTGCCCCACGATGACGCCGCGGATCTTGACGTCGGCCTTCTCGGGCAGGTTGAGCCCGGCGTTGCTGGTCGTCAGCGCGACCCGGTCGAAGTCGGTGAACTTCTGCCCGAAGATCGCGCTCACGAGCCACACGGCCAGCACCAGCGAACCGATGAAGACGATGCCGAGGAACCGGTGGTTCATCAAGAACTTGCTCATGCCCTCACCCGGCCAGTCTCACGGTGGTGGCGGATCCCCAGATCGCCATGGACAGGAACAGGTCGATCACGTTGACCGCGACGATCGAGGTGCGGACCGCACGTCCCACCGCGACGCCCACGCCGGCGGGGCCGCCGCCGGCGGTGTAGCCGTGGTAGCAGTGGATGAGGATCACCACGACCGAGAACACCAGCACCTTGCCGAAGGACCACAGCACGTCGCCCGGCGGCAGGAACAGGTTGAAGTAGTGGTCGTAGGTGCCCGCGCTCTGCCCGTAGAACAGGGTCACCGTCAGCCGGGTCGCGAGGTAGGACGACATCAGGCCCACGACGTAGAGCGGGATGATCGCGACGAGGCCGGCGACGATGCGGGTGGTGACGAGGAACGGCATCGAGGGGATCGCCATCACCTCGAGGGCGTCGACCTCCTCGGAGATCCGCATGGCGCCGAGCTGCGCGGTGAAGCCGCAGCCGACGGTCGCCGCCAGGGCGATGCCTGCCACCAGCGGCGCGATCTCACGGGTGTTGAAGTAGGCCGACACGAAGCCGGCGAACGGTGCGGTGCCGATCTGGTCGAGGGCGGCGTAGCCCGAGAGGCCGACCTGCGCACCGGTGAAGAAGGTCATCGCCAGGATGACCCCGACGGTGCCGCCGATGACGGCGAGCGCACCGGAGCCCAGGGTGACCTCGGCCAGCAGCCGCAGGATCTCCTTGGGGTAGCGCTTGACCGAGCGCGGCGTGACCGCGAGGGCGCGCAGGTAGAAGGCGAGCTCCTCGCCCATCCTGTCGACGGCCCCCAGCGGCCTGCCGGCGACGTCCTTGACGTTGACCATCTGCTCAGCCCGTCTTCGGTGGGACGATCTGGAGGTAGATCGCGCTGACGACGAAGTTCACGATGAACAGCAGCACGAAGGTGATGACCACCGACTCGTTCACCGCGTCGCCCACGCCCTTGGGCCCACCGCCTGCGTTGACGCCCTTGTAGGCGGCCACCACGGCCGCGAGCAGCCCGAAGATCAGCGCCTTCACCAGACCGACCCACAGGTCGGGGAGCTGCGCGAGCGCGGTGAAGCTGGCGAGGTAGGCACCGGGGGTGCCTCCCTGGAGACCGACGTTGAAGACGTAGCCGCCGGCCACGCCGACGACGCTCACCATGCCGTTGAGGAAGACCGCGACCATCATGCAGGCTAGGACGCGTGGGACGACGAGCCGTTGGATCGGGTCGATGCCCAGCACCATCATGGCGTCGAGCTCCTCGCGGATCTTGCGGGCGCCCAGGTCGGCGGCGATCGCGCTGCCGCCGGCACCGGCGATCAGCAGGGCGGTGCCGATCGGCGCTGCCTGCTGGACCACGGCGAGGACGGAGGCCGATCCCGTGAACGACTGCGCACCGAACTGCTTGATCAGCCCGCCGACCTGGAGCGCGATGACCGCGCCGAAGGGGATGGCGACCAGCGCGGTCGGCACGATCGTGACCGAGGCCAGGAACCAGGCCTGCTGGATGAACTCGCGCGTCTGGAACGGACGCCGGAACAGCTGCCGGAAGGTGTCGAGGGCGAAGGCGAACAGCTTGCCCGAGGCCCCGATCGGCTTCAGGACCTTGCTCGCGGTGAGTGAGGCCATCCGTGCCTCAGCTGCCCGTCGTCATCGTCATGTTCTCCTCGAACGACCCGGGCGGGGGCTCGACGCCGTTCTCCTTGCACCACGCACCGGGGTCGCGCTGGCTGCGCCGCGGCTGGCCGTTGCTGGGCTCGAGCTGCATCGGGATGGGCGGCAGCGGCGGGAGGTCCATGTCCTTCTCGGCCTCGAGCTCGTCGGCGTCCTTCTCCTCCGACATGCCGATGGGGCCGACCACCTGCGCGTTGAGGAACTGCCGGACCACCGGCTCCTCCGAGGACAGCAGCATCTCGCGGGGACCGAACATGGCCAGGTGCTTGTGGTAGAGCAGGCCGATGTTGTCCGGGACGGTGCGGGCGGTGTTGATGTCGTGCGTGACGATGAGGAACGTCGCGTCGATCTGGGCGTTGAGGTCGACGATGAGCTGGTTGAGGAACGAGGTGCGCACGGGGTCCAGGCCGGAGTCCGGCTCGTCGAAGAGCACGATCTCGGGGTCGAGCACGAGGGCGCGGGCCAGGCCGGCGCGCTTGCGCATGCCGCCGGAGATCTCGCCGGGCAGCTTGTCCTCGGTGCCGAGCAGTCCGGTGAGGTCGAGCTTCTCCATGACGATGTCGCGGATCTCGGACTCGGACTTCTTGGTGTGCTCGCGCAGCGGGAAGGCGATGTTGTCGTAGAGGTTCATCGACCCGAACATCGCGCCGTCCTGGAACAGCACGCCGAAGAGCTTGCGGATCTCGTAGAGGTCCTTCTCGGGGCACGAGGCGATGTCGACGCCCTCGATCACCACGCTGCCCCGGTCGGGCTTGAGCAGGCCGATGATGGTCTTCAGGAGCACGGACTTGCCGGTGCCGGAGGGACCGAGCATCACGCAGATCTCGCCCGCGGGCACGGTCAGGGTGACGTCGCCCCAGATCAGCTGGTTGCCGAAGCTCTTCGTCAGATCCTTGATCTCGATCTCGACACCCATGCGGTCTCCCTCTCCCTTTCTCGTCTGGTGCGGCCCCTGCGACGGTGATCCGTCGCCGCGACACGCGTACGCGACGTGCAGCCCCCCTGCTTCGCGTACCAACGAGTAGCCCGGGGCTAAGTTACGGCAGCATTGCGGGGACGTCTTGCGGATGGACCACTCGTCTCAAAACAAAACGGACGATCCGGTGACCATGTGTACACCGACGGGGCCGGCTGCGCACCCCGTCGATCGCCCGGTCCCCCGGGAGACGACGAACACCCCGGACCATGACGGTCCGGGGTGCATCGATCGCGAGGCGATCGTCGTGGTGCGGGGTCCCGGTCGGCCCTGGGGCCGACCGGGACGGTCTCACTTGAGGGAGACCGAGGCGCCGGCGCCCTCGAGGGACTCCTTCGCCTTCTCGGCGGTCTCCTTGTTGACCTTCTCGAGGACGGCCTTGGGGGCGGACTCGACGAGGTCCTTGGCCTCCTTCAGGCCCAGGCTCGTGAGCGCACGCACCTCCTTGATGACGTTGATCTTCTTCTCGCCGGCACCCTCGAGGATGACGTCGAACTCGTCCTGCTCCTCGACGGCCTCGGCAGCGCCGGCACCGGCGCCGGCGCCGGGGGCGGCCGCGACGACGGGGGCGGCGGCGGTGACGCCGAAGGTGTCCTCGAACTGCTTCACGAACTCGCTGAGCTCCAGGAGGGTCATCTCCTTGAAAGCGTCGAGCAGCTCGTCGGTGCTGAGCTTCGCCATGGTGGCGTTCCTTTCAGTGGTGCCCGCGGGTTGCCGCGGGCGGGGATGTCAGGCCTCGGTGCTCTCGGTGGCCTCGGTGCTGTCCTCGGAGGCGGGCGCCTCGTCGGCTGCAGCAGGCTCGGCCGCGGGGGCCTCCTCCGCTGCGGTGTCCTCGGCCGGGGCGGCCGGCGTACCGGCCCCACCCTTGAGGATCGTGGGGTCCTCCTCGGCCTTCGCCTGCAGGGCACCGGCGAGCCGGGCCACCTGCGCGACGGGGGCGTTGAGGAGGTAGACGGCCTGGCTCAGGCTGGCGAGCATGGCGCCCGCCATCTTGCCCAGCAGGACCTCGCGGGACTCCAGATCGGCCAGCTTGGCGATCTCGGAGGCCTCCATCGAGGCACCGTCGACGTAACCACCCTTGATGACGAGGGCGGGGTTGGCCTTGGCAAAGTCACGCAGACCCTTGGCTGCCTCGACCACGTCACCGCTGATGAAGGCGATGGCGGTCGGGCCGGTGAGCAGGGAGTCGACACCGTCGACGCCCGCCTCCGTGGCAGCGATCTTGGTCAGCGTGTTCTTGACCACGGCGTAGTGGGCGTTCTCGCCGAGAACTCGCCGCAGGTCCTGCAGCTGCTTCACGGTGAGCCCGCGGTACTCGGTCAGTACAGCGCCCGTGGAGTCGTTGAACGCGTCGACGATCTCCGCGACGGCTGCTGCCTTGTCTGGCCGCGCCATGGGTCTCCTTCCAACGTCGGTGCACTGGTGTGTGCAGGGAGCCGGACGGATTGACCGGCGTCCCGCAACCGGGACCGACGAGGAGGGCTACATGCAAGACGCCCCGTGCAGGTGCACAGGGCGTACGTCGCGGGATTCCGCGAGCCACTCGGTGTCACCTGCGCAGGTCGCCCGCGGTGCGGGCCCTTCGGACCACTCCGAGGAGTGGCCGACCGACGGTCTTCGGCTACGACGCAGAACGATAGACGCACCACGGCCCGCGACCAAATCGGTCGCGGGCCGGGAGCCGGACGAGCCGGGTGCGGGTCAGCCGCCGAGCCCGGGGGCCTTGGTCGTGGTCTCCGACGCGGGCGGCGCCTCGATGTCGACCGGGTCGCCGAAGCCGCTGTAGGTGATCGTGCTGGCGGTCTTCTGCCCACCCACGGTCAGCTCGGAGACCTGCTTGCGCACCAGGTCGTCGGCGTCGACCCACATGTCGAACTCGACGTTCTCCGGGAGCAGCTGGGTGATCTGCGGGTTGTCGCCGAGCGTCTCGGCGAAGGCCTCGCGCGGGAGCACGACGTGGTACTTCGTCGTCTCGACCCCCCCGACCTCCTCGGTGCCCTCGTCGGTCACCGCGGAGGCCTTGTTCATGACCTGGAGCAGCTTGGCCGGGTCGCTGTTGCCGCCGAGCGACCCCACCAGCGCACCCAGACCGTCCTTGGCCTGGGGGTCGACCTTGAGCCACTTCTCGCCGCTGATCTGGGCCGACTTGATGTAGAAGAGGCCGTCGAGGACGATCGCCTCCACCGTGCCGGCACCCTGCACCTCCTGGGTGACCCTGGAGGCGACCTGGTCGCCACTGATGTCGGCCTCGCCCGAGCCCTTGCTGGAGGCGGTACCGGTCTGGGTGATCTCGAACGACAGGGTGCCCGCGTCCTTGAAGGCCGCGTAGATGCGGTCACCGAAGTCGCCCTTGGTCAGCGGCGCGGCGGCCTCGGCGCCCTCGCTGCTCCCGCTGTCCTCGGAGCCGGAGCTGCTCGAGCTGCTCGACCCGGAGGACGACCCACCGGAGGAGGACCCTTCCTCCGAGCCGCACCCGGTGAGGACGACGAGGCTGACGACGGGCACGACGGCGAGACGGACGAGGGACGTACGACGCATGGGGCACCTTCCGAGGACGGGGCGGTCGACGAGGGTGGAGAAACGACCGAGGCGGCCATCCTGTCAGGACGGCCGCCTCGGCGGGGTGCTACGGGTGAGGTGACGGGTCCTCGTCAGGCCTCGTCCTCGGAGGCGACGTTGCGCGTCCGGTTGGGGTCGACCTGCACGCCCGGGCCCATGGTCGTGGAGACCGTGACCTTGCGGATGTAGCGGCCCTTGGAGCTGGCGGGCTTGAGCCGCAGCACCTCCTCGAGCGCCGCGGCGTAGTTCTCGGCCAGCTGGGCCTCGGAGAACGACGCCTTGCCGATGATGAAGTGCAGGTTGGCGTGGCGGTCGACGCGGAACTCGATCTTGCCGCCCTTGATGTCCGTCACGGCCTTCGCGACGTCGGGCGTCACGGTGCCGGTCTTGGGGTTGGGCATGAGGCCGCGGGGGCCGAGCACGCGGCCGAGGCGGCCGACCTTGCCCATCATGTCGGGGGTCGCGACGACGGCGTCGAAGTCGAGCCAGCCGCCGTTGACCTTCTCGATCAGCTCGTCGCCGCCGACGACGTCGGCGCCGGCCTCACGGGCGGCCTCGGCCTTGTCACCGTTGGCGAACACGAGGACCTTGGCGGTCTTGCCGGTGCCGTGCGGCAGGTTGACGGTGCCGCGGACCATCTGATCGGCCTTGCGGGGGTCGACGCCGAGGCGCATGGCCACGTCGAGGGTCTCGTCGAACTTCTTCTTGGCGCCGCCCTTGGCGATCTTGATGGCGGTCAGCGGGGCGTGGAGCTCGTCCTGGTCGAACGTCTCCGCCACCGCGCGGTAGGTCTTGCTGCGCTGCATGGTTGTTCCTCTGTTTCTCGGAAGGTGTGGTCGCGATGAGCCAGCGCGGCTCTGCCACGGTGGTGCCGGCGTCGTCGGGGTCGTGCCCCGGGGTGCGCCGGCGGGTCGGTCACTCGGTGACGATGCCCATCGAGCGGGCGGTGCCCTCGACGATCTTGACGGCGGCGTCGAGGTCGTTGGCGTTGAGGTCGGGGAGCTTGGTCGTCGCGATCTCGCGGACCTGGTCCTTCGACAGCTTGCCGACCTTGTCCTTCTGCGGGACGCCCGAGCCCTTGGCGACGCCGGCGGCCTTCTTGATGAGCTCCGCGGCCGGCGGGGTCTTGGTGATGAAGGTGAACGAGCGGTCCTCGTAGATGGTGATCTCGACGGGGATCACGTTGCCGCGCATGGCCTCGGTCTGGGCGTTGTAGGCCTTGCAGAACTCCATGATGTTCACGCCGTGGGGACCGAGGGCGGTACCGACGGGCGGGGCCGGGGTCGCGGCGCCGGCGTTGAGCTGCACCTTGACCAGGGCAGCGATCTTCTTCTTGGGGGGCATTGCTCTCTTCTCTCTCTACGTGGTCATGACGGGGCCGACGGCCCCTGCCACAGGTGTGTTTCGTGCCGTCCCGGCTGGCGCCGGACCGGCTTCAGGCGGTCCGGTCGCTCAGACGCGCTGGATCTGGGTGAAGCTCAGCTCGACCGGGGTCTCCCGGCCGAAGATCTCGACCAGCGCCTTGACGCGCTGCGCCTCGGCGTTGATCTCGGTGATGGTCGCGTGCAGCGTGGCGAACGGGCCGTCGACGACCATGACGGAGTCGGAGACGTCGAAGTCGGCCACGGCCACCTGCTGGCGCGGGGCGCTGGTGCTCGAGCCGCCGCCGCTGCTGGACTCGGCCGGCGCGGCGGCCGCCGCCTGCGCGGCGATGGCCGGGGCGAGCATGTTCTCGACCTCCTGCAGGCTCAGCGGCACCGGCTGGTGGCTGTGCCCGACGAAGCCGGTCACCGAGGGCGTGTGGCGTACGGCGGCCCACGACTCGTCGGTGAGGTCCATCCGGACCAGGACGTAGCCGGGGAGGACGGTGCGCTTGACCATCTTGCGCTGGCCGTTCTTGATCTCGGCCACCTCCTCGGTCGGCACGACGACCTCGTGGATGTAGAACTCCATGTTGAGCGAGGTGATGCGGTTCTCCAGGTTGGCCTTCACCCGGTTCTCCATGCCGGAGTAGGTGTGGACGACGAACCAGTCGCCCTCCTTCTCCCGCAGCGCCTGACGGAACTCCTCGAGCGGGTCGGCCGGGGCGGCGTCGACGTCGGGCAGCTCGGTGGCCTCGTCGACCTCGCCGGCCTCGTCCACGGGCGAGTCGGGGTCGACGACCTCCTCCTCGGCCGGGGAGACGACCTCGGTGGTCTGCCCGGTCTCGGGGTCGGTCAGGACGGCCTCCTCGGTCGCCTCGACCGGCTCGGCACCGGTCGAGCCGGCCTCGGTGGGCTGCTCGTCTTCACGCTGCGACACGATCACTCCGTCATCTGGGTCAGGGTCCTGCTCACTGTGGTCCTCGGCTGCCCGGCCTCCCGGGCGGGCTGCTGGTCGGGCGCCCTCGGCGGGGCTAGCCGCCGAACAGGGCGAAGACCGCCTTGCCGAACGCGACGTCGAGCAGGGAGACGTACGCGATCATCACGAGCACGAAGACCAGGACCACCAGGAAGTAGGTCACCAGCTGCTGCTGGGTGGGCCACACCACCTTGCGGAGCTCGGCGACCACCTGGCGGTAGAACGTGAGCGGGCCGGTGCGCTCGCGAGAGTCCTTCTCCGAGCGGACTGCCTTCTCCGTCACGTGCTTCCTCATTCCGGTCGCCGACCTGGTCTGCGTTGGGGATCCCCCGAGGCTTCCGAGGGGTCTCGCAGGGCACGAGGGACTTGAACCCCCAACCTTCGGTTTTGGAGACCGATGCTCTGCCAGTTGAGCTAGTGCCCTACGGCGATCTCCGGGCATGGTTAAACCATGGGCCGGAATCACCAGTCACGGAGTCTACGGGGGCGGCCCGGACAAGTCGAACCGGTGGCCGCCGGGGGTGGTCCGGGCGCCGGCGCGCGAGCAGGAGGTGGCGTCGCGCACCGGCTCTGGGAGCATGGTGGCGTGACCGCGCAGACCGAGCAGCCCCGCCCCCTCGCCCAGCGTCCCGCCGAGGAGGTCGACGCCTTCCTCGCCACCGCGCAGGAGTCGTACGACGCCCTCCGCTCCGCCGGCCTCACCCTCGACCTCACCCGGGGCAAGCCGGCCCCGGCGCAGCTCGACCTGTCCGCCCGGCTGCTGGACCTGCCCGACGGCCACACCTCCCGCGACGGCGTCGACACCCGCAACTACGGCGGCCTGGAGGGCCTGCCCGAGCTGCGCGAGATGTTCGCCGAGCTGCTGGGCCTGGAGCCCGGGCAGCTCGTCGCGGGCGGCAACGCCAGCCTGGTGATGATGCGCGAGGTGCTCGTCGACCTGCTGCTGCACGGCGGTGTCGACTCCGAGCGCCCGTGGGCCCAGGAGGAGAAGATCACCTTCATCTGCCCCGTGCCCGGCTACGACCGTCACTTCACGCTGCTGGAGTGGCTGGGCATCGGGACCGTCACCGTGGAGATGCACGAGGACGGCCCCGACGTCGAGGAGGTGGCCCGGCTGGCGGCCGCCGACCCGAGCATCAAGGGGATGTGGCTGGTCCCGACGTACGCCAACCCGACCGGGTCGGTGGTGACGCAGGAGGTCGCCGAGCGGCTGGCCTCGATGCCGACCGCGGCGCCCGACTTCAAGATCTTCTGGGACAACGCCTACGCCCTGCACCACCTCACCACCGCCGAGGCCAAGAGCGCCGACATCGTCTCCCTCGCCTCGGCCGCGGGGCACCCGCACCGACCGGTCGTGTTCGCCTCGACCTCCAAGATCACCTTCGCCGGCGCCGGCGTGGCCTTCCTCGGCGGCTCGGTGGAGACGGTCCGCTGGTACCTCGCCCACCTCGGCAAGGGCTCGATCGGCCCCGACAAGGTCAACCACCTGCGCCACGTGCAGTTCTTCGGCTCCGCCCAGGGCGTGCGGGACCACATGGCCCGCCACCGCGAGATCATCGCGCCCAAGTTCGCCGAGGTCGACCGCGTGCTCGAGGAGCAGCTCGGCGGGCTCGAGGTCGCGTCCTGGACCCGCCCCAGCGGCGGCTACTTCGTCAGCCTCGACGTGATGGACGGCACCGCCAGCCGGGTGATCGCGCTGGCCAAGGAGGCCGGTGTCGCGCTCACCCCGGCGGGGTCGGCCTTCCCCGGCAGCCACGACCCGCGCGACCGCAACATCCGCCTGGCGCCGACCTTCCCGCAGCCGGCCGACGTCACCGCGGCGATGGAGGCGGTCGCGACCTGCGTCCGGCTCGCCGCCGCCGAGAAGCTCGTCGCCGACCGAGCCTAGGGCGTCGGGTGGCGCACCGCGGTGACCACGACGAGGGCGGAGCCCGAGAGCCCGCCCTGAGGAAGCTGGAACAGCTTCCGAAGGCCCATCTCCATCTGCACTTCACCGGCTCGATGCGGCACGCGACGCTGCTCGAGCTGGCCGAGCGCGACGGGCTGCACCTGCCCGACGCCCTGGTCGAGGACTGGCCCCCGCGGCTCTCCGCGGCCGACGAGAAGGGCTGGTTCCGCTTCCAGCGGCTCTACGACGTGGCGCGGTCGGTGCTGCGCACCGAGGACGACGTGCGCCGCCTGGTCCGCGAGGCCGCCGAGGACGACGCGCGCGACGGCGGGGTGTGGCTGGAGATCCAGGTGGACCCCAGCGGGTACGCCGCCCGCTTCGGCGGGATCACCGCCTTCACCGACCTCGTCCTCGACGCCGTGGCGACCGCCTCCCGCGACGTCGGCATCGGCATGGCGGTGGTGATCGCGGCCAACCGCACCCGGCACCCGCTCGACGCGCGCACCCTGGCCCGGCTGGCGGCGCAGTACGCCGGGCAGGGGGTGGTGGGCTTCGGGCTGTCCAACGACGAGCGCCGGGGACGCACCGAGGACTTCGCGCCGGCGTTCACCATCGCCGAGCGGGCCGGCCTGCTGCTGGTCCCCCACGGGGGCGAGCTGCTGGGCGCCCCGTCGGCACGGACCTGCCTGGACGCCCTGCACGCCGACCGGCTCGGCCACGGCGTCCGCTCGGTGGAGGACCCCCGGCTGCTGGAGCGGATCGTGGAGCGGGGCGTGGCCCTGGAGGTCTGCCCGGTCTCCAACGTCGCCCTGGGCGTCTACAGCGACCCCACCTCGGTGCCGCTGCCCGAGCTGTTGGCGGCCGGGGCCACGGTCGCCCTCGGGGCCGACGACCCGCTGCTGTTCGGCTCCCGGCTGGCCGGGCAGTACGCCTCGATGCGCGCCGCCCACGAGCTCACCGACGCCCAGCTCGCCGAGCTGGCCCGCGGCTCGGTGCGGGCCAGCGCCGCGTCGGAGGCGCAGAAGTCGGGTTGGCTGGGCCAGATCGACGCCTGGCTGGGAGGATGACCCCATGAGCAGCAGCTATCCCGGGGAGGAGCCGCGCCGCGAGGAGCGGCCCGACGACGCGGCCCAGGACGTCGAGCACACCCAGCCCTACGGCTACCGGCCCACCGAGGAGTCCGGGCAGCGGCCCGTCGACCAGTGGGGGGCGGCCCCGCAGCAGTCCTACGACCAGCCGTCGTCCGGCCAGCAGTACGGCCAGCAGTACGGGCAGCAGGCGTCGTACGGGCAGCAGCCCTACGGCCAGGACCAGCAGGGCGGCTACGGGCAGCCGGCGTACGGGCAGCCGGCGTACGGCACCCCGGCGCCGGGCTACGGCGGCCACGGCCCCGGGTCGCCGTACGGCACGACCGCGCCCAACCACGGGCAGGCCACCACCGCCATGGTGCTGGGCATCGTCGGTCTCGCCAGCATCCCGATCCTGTGCGGCGTGGGCCTCGTCGTCTCGCCGTTCGCGTGGGTGATCGGCCGCAGCAGCCTGCGCGCCATCCGCGCCTCGGGAGGTCGCTACGGCGGCGAGGGACAGGCCAAGGCGGGATACATCATGGGCGTGATCGGCACGGTGCTGCTCGTGCTCGGCCTCGTGGCGCTCGTGGCGTTCGTCGTGCTCGCGGTCAACGCGGGCGAGACCAGCTCGACCTACGAGTACGGCGACGTCTGACCCCGGTCGTCCTGGTCAGAGCTCGCAGCCGACCAGCACCGGCTCGTTGACCAGCGTGATGCCGAACCGGTCGCGCACGCCGTCGCGCACCTCGCGCGCCAGCGCCAGGAGGTCGGCCGTGGTGGCGCCGCCACGGTTGGTCAGCGCGAGCGTGTGCCGGCTGGAGAGCCGCGCCAGCTCGTTGCCGTGACCCTTGTGGAAGCCCGCGTGCTCGATCAGCCAGGCCGCGCTGGTCTTGACCCGGGAGCCGTCCGCGGGCCACGACGGGGCGCCCTCGGGCAGGAGGCCGGGGTCGACCATCGGGTTGGTGAAGAACGACCCCGTGCTCCAGGTGTCGTGGTCGGCGGCGTCGAGCACCATCGCCTTGCCGCGCCGCAGCGCCAGCACGGCCTCGCGGACCTGCGCCGAGGGCGCGCGGCGGCCGGGCTCGACGTCGAGGGCGCGGGCCAGCTCGGCGTACTGCACGGGCGAGCCGTGGTCGCCCAGCCCGAGCTGGAAGGTCACCGCCAGCACCACGAACCGGCCCGGGTCGGCCTTGAACCGCGAGGTGCGGTAGCCGAACCCGCAGTCGGCGGCGGCGAAGGTGCGCACCGCGCCCCGCTGCCGGTCCCAGGTGCGGACCCGCGCGACGGTCTGGCTGACCTCCTGGCCGTAGGCGCCGACGTTCTGGATCGGGGTGGCGCCGGTGGTGCCGGGGATGCCGGAGAGGGCCTCGAGCCCGATCCAGCGACGCTCCACCGCGGTGGCGACGAGGTCGTCCCACGGCTCGCCCGCGGCGACCTCGACGAAGGCGCCACCGCACAGGTCGGCCTCGGCCGCCACGCCGCGGGTGCGGACGAGCACCACGCGACCGGCGTACCCCTCGTCGGCCACGACGAGGTTGCTGCCGCCGCCGACGACGAGCACGGGCGTGCCCTGCTCGTCGGCCTCACGGACCGCGTCGACCAGCTCGACCTCGGTCGTGGCCACGACGAGCTCGGCCGCCGGGCCGCCTAGACGCACCGTCGTCAGGTCGGCCAGCCGGGGCGCCGCGGGGGCGCCGCCGGGCTCTCGGGTGGGTTCGGTCACGGTCATCGCTCGCAAGGCTAGTGCGGTCCGGGGGCGGCGTGGTGCCGGGAACGCAGCAAGCGGCCCCGGCGAGGCCGGGGCCGCTTGCGACGTGAGGCTCGGAGGAGCCCGTCGAGCCTGGGGCTCAGCGGGTCTCGCGGTGAGCGGTGTGGGTGCGGCAACGGGGGCAGAACTTCTTCAGCTCCATGCGGTCGGGATCGTTGCGGCGGTTCTTCTTGGTGATGTAGTTGCGTTCCTTGCAGTCCACGCACGCCAAGGTGATCTTGGGGCGGACGTCGGAGCTCTTGCTGGCCACGCGCGTGCCTTCTTCCCTGCTTGATGCTTCGGATGACGAGTGAGTAGCGGGGGCGGGACTCGATCCCGCGACCTCACGATTATGAGTCGTGCGCTCTAACCAGCTGAGCTACCCCGCCCCGGGCAACCACCGCGTCGACGCGGTCATTCCCAGAGCCCCTTTACGGAATCGAACCGTAGACCTTCTCCTTACCATGGAGACGCTCTGCCGACTGAGCTAAAGGGGCGCGACCTCTCGGGCCGACGAGCAGAATACACAGGCCCGGGGCGATAGATGAAATCGGGCCGGACCGGGCCCCGACAGGCCTGGTGGGAGCAGCACCGAGGGCGGGAGCCGAGCGTGACGAGGAGCGGTCGGACGACCCTGGCGTGGGGGGTGGGCGGGGCCGCGCACGCGGCCGCCGCGGGTGTCGGGACGGCCGTCGTCGTCGACGTGCTGAGCTTCAGCACCACCGTCACCGTGGCCGCCGACCTCGGCGTGGAGGTGCTCCCCCACGCGTGGACGTCGTCCGCAGCGGCGTACGCCCTGGCGCACGGTGCGACGCTGGCCCGCGGACGTCACCAGGCCGGCCCCGGCGAGGTCAGCCTGTCGCCGGTGAGCCTGCGCCTGGCCGCCGGCCTGCACCGGCTGGTGCTGCCCTCCCCCAACGGGTCGACCATCTGTGCGGCCCTGGCCGAGGAGGAGGTCGAGGTGGCCGTCGGGTGCCTGCGCAACGCCGCCGCGGCAGGACGCTGGCTGGCCGCGTCCGGGGGCCCCGCGGTCGTCGTGGCCGCGGGCGAGCGCTGGGCCGACGGCAGCCTGCGACCGGCGCTGGAGGACCTGCTCGGGGCCGGGGCGGTGCTGGTCGCCGCCGCGGCGGCGGGGGCGGTCCTCGACGCGGACGCCCGCGCGGCGGTGGCGGCGTACGACGAGGCGCGGGACGACCTGGCCGCGCGGGTGCGGGGCTGCGCCAGCGGGCTGGAGCTGAGCGGCTCGGGGTTCGGCGCCGACGTCGAGGTGGCGCTCGAGCTGGACGCGTCGCCGCACGTGCCGGTGCTCGAGGCCGAGGGGTTCCTCCCGGCCTAACGCCGGTCAGTCCTGGATGCGGCCGAACGGACGGGCGGCCTCGAGCTCGTAGGCCACCTCCAGCAGCCGCCGGTCGCGGCCCCGCGGCGCGGAGAGCTGCACCCCGATCGGCAGCCCGGCGGCCGAGGTCGCGAGCGGCAGCGACACGGCCGGGTCGCCGGTGACGTTCTGCACCGGGGTGAAGGCCACCCACTCGAGCAGCCGCTCCAGCACCGTGTCGTAGGGCTGCGACGGGCTCAGCCAGCCCAGCTCGGGCGTGGTGCCGGCCACGGTCGGGCACAGCAGCAGGTCGTGGCGGGCGAACAGGCGCGCGGTGTGACGGTGCGAGCGCTGCAGGCGTACGACGGCCGGGGGCACCCGCCACAGCCGGGACCGTCCCCGGGCGGCCAGCCCCCGGGTGAGGACGTCGTTGCGGGACCGGTCGTAGCCGCGGCCCCAGGTGCGTCGACCGCCCGTGCTGATGGCCAGGGCCAGGAAGGCCCAGTAGTCGAGGAAGTCCTCGGCCAGCGACGCCGGGGCCGGCACCGAGGCCCGCTCGACGTGGTGGCCCAGCGACTCCAGCAGCCGCCCGACGTCCTCGGTGGCGGCGACCACCTCCGGCGCGACCGGTCCGCCGCCGACGGACTCGGTCACCAGCGCGACGCGCAACCGCTTGCGACCCGGCCGCGTGACGTCGCCCACGGGCGGCAGGCCCGGGTCGTGGTAGGCCCGCTCGGCCTCGCGCAGGAAGGCCGCGGTGTCGCGCACGCTGCGGCTGAGGACGCCGTCGGCGACGATCCTCACCGGCATGTCGCGGTTCATCCGGTCCGAGGGCACCCGTCCCCGGGTGGGCTTGAGGCCCACCAGGCCGTTGACGGCGGCCGGGATCCTGATCGACCCGCCACCGTCGTTGGCGTGCGCGAGCGGCACCGCGCCGCCCGCGACGAAGGCCGCGGACCCCGACGACGACGCCCCCGCGGTGTGGCCGGTGTGCCACGGCGAGCGCACCGGGGGCTCCCCGACCGGCTCGGCGCTGGCCGACAGGCCGTACTCCGAGAGCCGGGTCTTGCCGAGCACGCCCAGCCCGAGCAGCCCGAAGACCCGCGCCACGTCGCCGTCGGCCGCGGCCGGCCGCGCCTCGAAGGCCCGGGTGCCGTGCTGGGTGGGCAGGCCCTGCACGTCGCTGTTGTCCTTGACGTACGACGGGACGCCGGCGAAGAACCCGGGGTGCTCCTCGACCGCCTCGGCCTCCGCGGCGTCGAACCGCTCGGCGGCCAGGCCGGCCACCGCCTCGTCGAGCCGCCGCGTGCGCGCGACCGCCGCCCGCACCAGCTCGGCGCGCGAGACCCGCCGCGCCCGGAGCTCCTCGACCAGCCCGACGGCGTCGTGCTCGCCCAGGGCGTCGTCGCCGAACGCGTGGACGCGGGTCGGACCGGGCGCAGCACCGGCGGGCGACGACGACATGCCCCGGAGCCTAGGCCGTCGCCCGGTTCGCACGCCGGTCCTTGCGCGACGCAACTAGCCTGGGTGGGGCCGTTCTCCCCGGGCGGTCACGACCGGCGCCGCCCGCACCCGTCCCCGTCGTCCTCCCGTCCTCGTCCCGCGCAGGAGCCCGCCCGTGACCGCCACCTCGCCCCGCGCCGCCGACACCGCGCCCGACGCCCCCGAGGAGCACGGCGACTACACCCACGCCCAGATCCTCACCATCCTGTCGGGGCTGCTGCTGGGCATGTTCCTGGCCGCGCTGGACCAGTCGATCGTCAGCACGTCCATCCGCACCATCGCCGACGACCTGCAGGGACTGTCCGCCCAGGCATGGGTCACCACGGCGTACCTCATCACCTCGACGATCACGACGCCGATCTACGGCAAGCTCGGCGACCTCTACGGCCGCAAGAAGCTGTTCCTGTTCGCGATCACGCTGTTCATCATCGGCTCGGCGGCCTGCTCGTTCGCCACCTCGATGTGGAACCTCGCCGCGCTGCGGGCGGTCCAGGGGCTCGGCGCCGGCGGGCTGTTCACGCTCGTGCTCGCCATCATCGGCGACATCGTCAGCCCCCGGGAGCGGGCGAAGTACACCGGCTACTTCATGGCCGTGTTCGCCACCTCGAGCGTGCTCGGGCCGGTCGCGGGCGGCCTGTTCGCCGGGCAGGACACCATCTTCGGCGTCACCGGCTGGCGCTGGGTGTTCCTCATCAACGTGCCGATCGGGATAGCGGCGCTGTTCGTCGTCACCCGCAACCTGCACCTGCACCACGTGCGCCGCGAGGCCCGCATCGACTGGAGGGGCGCCACCTCGCTGGTCGTCGCGCTGGTGCCGCTGCTCACCGTCGCCGAGCAGGGTCGCGAGTGGGGCTGGACCTCCGGGCGCTCGCTGGCGGCGTACGCCGTGGGGCTGGTCGGCATCGCCGCCTTCCTGCTCGCCGAGCGACGGATGGGCGACGACGCCCTGATCCCGCTGCGGATCTTCAGGCTGCGCGCCGCCGCGGTCGTGATCGGTGCGAGCGTCATCGTGGGCGCTGCGATGTTCGGCGCGATCACGGTGCTGCCGCAGTACATGCAGATCGTCCACGGCGCCTCCCCCACCGAGGCCGGCCTGATGATGCTGCCGATGGTGCTGGGCATGATGAGCGCCGGCATCGTGACCGGGCAGATCACCTCCCGCACCGGCGCGATCCGGATCTTCCCGATCGTCGGCTCCGGCATGGCGGGCCTGGCGATGATCGCGCTGTCGTTCGTCTCCGCCGACACCAGCCTGCTGTGGGTGATGGGCGGGATGGTCTTCCTCGGCCTGGGCCTGGGCCAGTGCATGCAGCCGCTGACGATCATCGTCCAGAACGCCGTGCCGCCGCGCGAGATCGGCGTCGCCACGAGCTCGGCCACCTTCTTCCGTCAGCTCGGCGGCACGCTCGGCGTCGCGATCTTCCTCTCGCTGCTGTTCAGCACGCTCGGCGAGAACATCCAGAAGGCCTTCCGCGCCGCCGGTCCCGAGCTGGAGCGCGCCGCCTCCGACGGCCGCATCCCGCAGGGCCGGGTCGACGAGCAGGTGCTCTCCGCCCTGCAGGACCCCTCGCAGGGCAGCGGCGTCTTCGGGCAGGTGCAGGACGACTCCTCGATCATCGGCCGGATGAGCGACCTCGTCGCCCACCCCTTCCAGGTCGGGTTCGCCGACTCGATGAGCCTCGTCCTGCTCGGCGGCGGCGTCGTGATGCTGCTCGCCTTCGCGATCCTCACCCTGCTCCCCGCCGTCGAGCTGCGCAGCACCTCGGCCAGTGCCGCCGCCCGGGCGGAGAACCGGGCGGACAACGCCCCCGCCGCGGGTGGTTCCCACCGGGCCGACACCCCCGTCGACGGTGCGTCCGGTCCGGGTGGCGGGCGGCACGTGGCCGGGTAGGCCGGGGGCAGTTTCACCGGCCAGCCGGTGAAACTGCCCGTCGGATCGGACATCCCGGGCGTCGGAGGGCAGGAAAGGCCGACCGGGTGCCCGGTTCGTCCGGTTGCGGGTCACGTGGCCCGGCGTACGACGAGGTGGGGGTCGAGTGCCACACCAGGGTCGTACGACGGGTCGTTCCGCGACGCTGGTGTGGCAGTCGTGCTGATTCACCGGACGTCCGGTGAATCAGCACCTCGGTGTCAGACCAGCGTCGTGACAGCACCCTCCTGACGACCGGGACCTGACATCGACACGACCATCCCCGTCGTACGCCGCCCGCCCCGGCCGCCGCCGGGCACCGGGCTCAGCGGGCGCAGCCGCGCCGGTGGCAGCCGAGGAGGTGGGTGTCGACGAGGCCGGTCGCCTCCATGAGGGCGTGCATGGTGGTGGGGCCGACGAAGCCGAAGCCGCGGCGGCGCAGCTCCTTCGAGAGCGCGACCGACTCCGGGGAGGTCGTGGGCACCTCGGCCGGCGCGCGCGGCTCGGGGTCGGAGGCGGGGGCGAAGCCCGCGACCAGCGCCACCAGGCCCTCCGCCTCGCGCAGCGCCAGGGTCGCCCGGGCGTTGCGCAGCGTGGCCTCGACCTTGGCGCGGTTGCGCACGATGCCGGTGTCGGTGAGCAGGCGCTCGACGTCGTCGGGGCCCATCGCGGCGACCGCGTCGGGGTCGAAGCCGTGGAAGACCTCGCGGAAGCGCTCGCGCTTGTCCAGGATGGTGCGCCAGGAGAGACCCGCCTGGAAGCCCTCGAGCGACAGCCGCTCGAACAGGCCGCGCTCGTCGGTGACCGGCAGCCCCCACTCGGTGTCGTGGTAGTCGCGCATGGTGCCGGGCGTGCCGGCCCACGGGCAGCGGCGTACGCCGTCCTCCCCCGGCACCGAGCCGTCGGGGCCGGAGGAGTCCGAGGGGCCGGAGGGGCCCGAGGGGTCCGAGGGGTCCGAGGGGTCCGAGGGGTCCGGGCCGGAGCTCACCGCAGGGCGTCGGCCATGGCGGCCAGGTGGGCCGGGGTGGAGCCGCAGCAGGCCCCGACGAGGTCGATGCCGGCGTCGCGCAGCGCGACGGCGTGGGCGGCCATGTCGTCGGGGGTGGCGTCGTACTCGAAGTGGTCGCCGACGACCTGCGGCAGCCCGGCGTTGGACTGCGCGACGAGCAGCAGCCCGTCGGGACGCACCGCGACCATCGCCGCGGCGATCGCTGCCATCTCCTCGGGGCCGCGGCCGCAGTTGGCGCCGACGGCGTCCGCGCCGGCGGCGGCCAGGCGGCGCACGGCCTCGGCGGGGTCCAGGCCCATCATCGTGTGCAGGTTGGTGTCGAAGCTGAACGTCACGACGACGGGCAGCTCGGGCGCGACCTCGCGCGCCGCGGCCAGCGCGGCCTCGGCCTCGGCGGCGTCGCTCATCGTCTCGACCAGCACCAGGTCGATGCCACCGGCCACCAGGCCGCGCAGCTGCTGGGCGAACAGCTCCTGCACCTCCGCGGGCTCGAGGGTGCCGAGCGGGGCCATCAGCTCGCCGGTGGGGCCGACGTCGCCGGCCACGAGCGCGCCGACGCGGTCGGCCTCCTTGCGCGCCAGCCGGGCGCCGGCCTCGTTGACCTCGTGGACGCGGTCGCCGAGGCCGTGCATCTCCAGGCGCGGCCGGGTGCCGCCGAAGGTGTTGGTGGTCAGCACGCGGGCGCCGGCCTCGGCGTAGGCCCGGTGGGCGTCGCGGACGGCGTCGGGGCGGTCGAGGTTCCACAGCTCGCCCGAGCCACCGTCGTCCAGCCCCATGTCCTGGAGCAGGGTGCCCATGCCCCCGTCGACGAGCACGACGCCCGAGGCGGCGAGGTCGGACAGCGAGCGGGACGGGGACGGGGTCGCGGCAGTGGTCACCTGCCCGAGCCTAGGTCGCCCGCGGGCGCGCGGCGAGGGGCGTCACGGCCCACGGGTCCGGAGGCGTACGCCGGGCAGCGGCGGCGCGTGCAGCGGCTCCATCGGGTCGTCGGCCGGGAGCTCGAAGCGCGAGGTGTCGCCGACCTCCAGCCGGGCCTCCCACGCGTCGCGGTGGGCGACCACCTCGTCGTGGTCGCGGCCGATGAAGTTCCACCACATCACGATCTTCTCGCCGAACGGCTCACCGCCCAGGAGCAGCAGCCGGGTGGGCTCGTCGGTGGCCAGCGCGAGCGTGGCGGAGCCGGGGGCGACGTACGCCAGCTCGTCCTTGGCCAGCGGCTCCCCGTCGACGCGCACCGCGCCGGTGTCCACCAGCAGCCCCAGCTCGTGGGCCGGGTCGACGGCGATCTCGAGGGACGCGCCGGCGTCCAGGAGCAGCTCGGCGCCCAGCAGCGGCGTGTGCGTGCGCACGGGCGAGGTGGAGCCCAGCAGCGAGCCCAGGAAGACCCGCGCCTCCCAGCCGTCGCCGGCGACCGGCTCGGGCGCGTGGTGCTCGAAGGCCGGGTCGGTCTCGCGCCGTCCGTCGGGCAGCGCCAGCCAGAGCTGCGCGCCGTGCAGGGTGGTGGTGCCGGGCGTGGAGTACTCGCTGTGGCTGATGCCCCGCCCGGCGGTCATCAGGTTGACCTCGCCGGGACGCACGGTGGCGTGGTGGCCCGCGGAGTCGCGGTGCTCGATCTCGCCGGTGAACAACCAGCTCACGGTCTGCAGGCCGGTGTGCGGGTGCGGCGGCACGACCATGCCGCCGGAGTCGTCGACGGCGTCGGGACCGTAGTGGTCGACGAAGCACCAGGCTCCGATCAGGCTGCGCTGCCGCTGCGGGAGGGTACGCCGCACGGTCATCGCCCGGAGCCCGCCGAGCGGCACGTCACGGGGTGTCAGGACCTCCATGGCCCCAGCCTGCCACCCGCGTCCACCCCCACGACCCACGCTGCGACCGACCCCGCGACCGACCCGTGGCGGCGCGCGAGCACCATGGGGGGATGAGCTCCGACGTGCTGCCCCACGGCTCCTGGCCCTCCCCCGTCGCCGCCCGCGACCTGGTCGCCGGCGGTGGCGTCCCGGCCGAGCCCCGCGCCGACGGCGACGACGTCTACTGGCTGGCCACCACGACCGACGGCGGCTCGCGCGTCGTGCTCCACCGCCGCGACGCGGCCGGCGAGGTCACCGAGGTCTCGCCGGACTGGATGTCGGTGCGCTCGCGCGTGCACGAGTACGGCGGCGGGGCGTACGCCGTGGCCCGCGGCGTCGTGGTCGCCGTCGACTTCGCCACCCAGCGGCTGTGGCGCCTCGACGGCACCCCCCGCCCCCTCAGCGGGGAGACGACGGGGGCGGCCGTGCGCTGGGGTGCGCCGCTCGTCGACCTCGACCGCGGCACCGTGGTCGTGGTCCGCGAGGACCACCGCGACGCCGACGCCGAGCCGCTCAACGAGCTGGTGCGGCTGCCGCTCGAGCCCGAGGGCGAGCCCGGGTTCGGCGACGTCGTGGTGGCCGGCCGACGCCGGCCGCTCCCGCGTCCCGACGCCGACGACGCGGGCGACCCGACCCGTCCCGACTTCGTCTCCGACCCGGTCCTCTCCCCCGACGGCGGCCGACTGGCCTGGGTGCAGTGGTCCCACCCCGCGATGCCCTGGGACGCCGCGTCCGTGCTCGTCGCCGAGCTCGACGACGCCGGGGCGCCGGGGCTGGCCCGCGTCGTCGCGGGTGGCGAGGGCAGCACCGCGGTCGAGCCGGTCTGGGTCGACGGCGACCGGCTGGCCCTGCTGGCCGAGTCCGAGGGCTTCGCCGTCCCGCACGTCGTCGACGTCACCGACCCAGGCTCCACCCCTCGTGCGCTGGCGCCGAGCGGCACCGAGTGGGGCCTGCCCGCGTGGATGCTGCGGACGCGCGCCCTCACGCTGCTGCCCGACGGCCGGCTGGTCGGTGTGCGCCACGTCGCCGGGACGGCGCGGCTGAGCGTGGTCGACACCGCCGCCGCCGAGCCGACGCCGGTCGACCTCGACCTGCCCCTGGTCGCGGCGTCCGGCCTCGCCACCGGCGCCGGTGGCCTCGTCGTCGACGCCGGGCTGCCCGACGTGGGCTGGGCGGCGGCGACGGTCGCGGTCGAGGGTGACGAGGCCTCGCTGGAGGTGGTGGCCGTGCGCGGCACCGTGCCCGACGCGGCGTACGTCGCCCGGGCCGAACCCGTCAGCTGGACCGGCTCGGGCGGGGACACCGCCCACGGCTTCCTGCACCGACCGACCCACCCCGAGGTCCGCGGCCCCGAGGACGAGCTGCCGCCGCTGGTGGTGGTGGCGCACGGCGGCCCCACCTCGGCCACCACGACGGTGCCGCGCGCGGCGTACACCTTCTTCACCAGCCGCGGCATCGCGGTGCTCGACGTCGACTACGCCGGGTCGACCGGCTACGGCCGTGCCTACCGCGAGCGGCTGCGCGGGCAGTGGGGCGTGGCCGACGTCGAGGACGTCGTCGCCGGTGCCCGGCACCTCGCCGAGACCGGGGTCGTCGACGGCCGTCGGCTCGGGGTGCGGGGCGGCTCCGCGGGCGGGTACGTCGTCCTCGCCGCGCTCGCCTTCCACGACGTCTTCTCCGCCGGGGTCAGCCTGTTCGGCGTCTCCGACCCCTCGCTGCTGGCGCAGGAGACGCACAAGTTCGAGTCGCGCTACCTCGACGGCCTGATCGGGCCGTGGCCGGCCGCGCGGGCGACCTACGAGGAGCGCTCGCCGCTGCACCACGTCGACGGGATCGACGCCCCGCTGCTGCTCCTGCAGGGCCTCGAGGACAAGGTCGTGCCGCCGTCGCAGGCGCAGGCCATGGCGCGCGGCCTGCGCGAGAAGCACCTGCCCGTCGCGCTGGTGGAGTTCGCCGGCGAGGGGCACGGCTTCCGCGACCCGGACACGATCGTCCGGGCCGCGGAGCTCGAGCTGTCGTTCCTGGCGCAGCTGTGGGGCTACCGGCCGGCCGAGGACCTGCCGGTGCTCGAGGTCGAGAACCTGCCGCGTCCCGACCGGGACTAGCTGCTGGGCAGGACCTTCTTGGCCGTGTGCCTGGCCGACTTCTTGGCGCCGCGGGCCAGGCCGTCCAGCAGCAGGCCGACGCCGATGCCCAGCATCCAGACGTCCTTGCTGACGCCGAGGCCGTCCTGGGTCGGCCACGGGGTGCCGGGCTTCCGCAGGCCGGGAGTGTTCCAGTAGAGGCCCATCAGGCCGCCGGAGAACCCGGTCAGCGCCGCACCGGCCACCGTCGGCGACACGACGGGCGCGAGCAGCGCGGCGCCCACGGCCATCTCACCGGCCGACAGCGCCGAGAGGAACGTCGTCGGCTTGAGGTCCTTGAGCACCGGGTAGGTGCCGGAGGCCATGCCGTGCAGGGCCTGGGCGGTGCCCTCGTCGCCGCTCCACTTCTCGATGCCGGAGTGGAGCACGAACGCGCCGACGGCGAGACGGGTGGGCAGGTTGCGCAGGTTCATGGGTCCTCCGGGGAGCCGGTGATGGGGTGCCCGCGGCAACCTGCCGCGGCACCGGCCTATTCCAGCACCGACGCACGACAGCCCCGACCGAGGGGCCGGGGCTGTCGGGTGGACCAGGTGGAGCGGTGCGTCAGCGGGCGCGACCGCGGCTGAAGTCGGCGGCGCTGTGCGAGCCGCCCGACGCCGCAGGAGCTCCCGTACGACGGCCACGGCCGCCGCCGGACCGGGTGCCCGAGGAGCCACCCTGACCGCCACCGGAGCGACGCGGGCCGCTCGTGGCGGTGGAGCCGCCGGAGCCGCCGGAGCCGCCCTTGCCGCCCTGGCCGCCGGAGCGACCGCCACCGGACCGACGACGACGACCGCCGCCGGCGCCCTGGGGACGCGGGGACCCGTCGCCGGACCCGCCCCCCTGACGGACCTGGGGACGCTCGTCGACGAGACCACCCTCGACCAGGGTCCGCTCGCCGGGGGCGAGGTCGCGCAGCAGCGCGTGGGCCGGGCCGGGGATCTTGGTCACGGTGGGCTTGATGCCGGCGGCGCGGGTGAGGTCGCGGACGTCGCGCACCTGCTGGTCGGTCATCAGGGTGACGACGGTGCCGGCGGCACCGGCGCGGGCGGTGCGGCCCGAGCGGTGGAGGTAGGCCTTGTGCTCGGCCGGCGGGTCGGCGTGGACGACGAGGGTGACGTCGTCGACGTGGATGCCGCGGGCGGCGATGTCGGTCGCGACCAGCGTGGTGGCGCGGCCGGAGTGGAACGCCTCCATGTTGCGGGTGCGGGCGTTCTGGGCGAGGTTGCCGTGCAGCTCGACCGTGGGCACGCCGCGGGAGTTGAGCTGGCGGGCCAGCGCCTTGGCGCCGTGCTTGGTGCGGGTGAAGACCACGGTGCGGCCGGGCGCCGAGGTCAGGTCGACCAGCACCGGGACCCGCTGCTCGCGCGGCAGGTGCAGCACGTGGTGGTCCATCTGGGAGACCGGCGACTGCGCCGAGTCGGCCTCGTGCACGGCCGGGTCGACGAGGAAGCGCTTGACCAGCACACCGACGGCGTTGTCCAGCGTGGCGGAGAACAGCATCCGCTGGCCGCCGCGGGGCGTGGCCTCGAGCAGGCGGCGCACCGCGGGCAGGAAGCCGAGGTCGGCCATGTGGTCGGCCTCGTCGAGGATCGTGATCTCGACCTGCGAGAGGTCGGCGAAGCCCTGCTGGATGAGGTCCTCGAGCCGGCCGGGGCAGGCGATGAGGACGTCGACGCCGTCGCGCAGGGCGCGGACCTGCGGGTTCTGGCCCACGCCGCCGAAGACGGTGCGGGTGGTGAGGCCGTGCAGCGCGGCCAGCGGCGCCAGCGCCTCGTCGATCTGCGAGACCAGCTCGCGGGTCGGGGCGAGGATCAGGGCGCGCGGCTTGCGCGGCGTACGACGTCGGCCGGAGGCCGCCAGCCGGGTGACCATCGGGAGCAGGAAGGCCAGGGTCTTGCCCGAGCCGGTGCGGCCGCGGCCGAGGACGTCGCGGCCCTTGAGGGAGTCGGGCAGCGTGGCCGCCTGGATCGGGGTGGGGTCGGTGATGCCCTGCCGGGCGAGCTCGTCGGACAGGGTCGTGGGCAGGCCGAGGCCTGGGAAGGAAGACAAGAGGAATCGCTCTCAGAAGAGGTGGTGGTCCCCGCCACAAGCCGCTGGGACCTGGTCGGTCCGGGACAACGGTCGGCGTGGAGCCCGTGCGCTCCGAGGAGCGGGAGTCAGGCTGCGACACGCGTCAGGACCGAAGCGGGTGGACGGTCCTAGTGGGACCAGCCTAGTGCACCGTGTCCGGATCGCCCGCATCGAGCAGGTGCGCCGTGCGTCATACGAGGTGGCTGCGACGACGACCACGTCGTACGACGCACGGCGGGGCTCAGGCCTCGGCCAGGGCGTGGGAGACGACGGCTGCCACGGCTCTCGCCAGCGACTCGTGGCCGTCCTCGGGGCGCTCGGGGACGACGTGGTGGACGATGCCGGCGGCGAGCAGGGACGCGGCGTCCACGCCCTGGGCCGCGGCCATCTCCGGCGCGTGGTCGACGTCGCCGTGGCGGATCACGCTCGCGCCCTCGGGCGGCAGCGGCGAGAGCCAGGCGTTGCTGGTCGCGACCACGGTGCGGGCCGGCAGCAGCGCGAGCGCACCGCCGCCACAGCCCTGGCCGAGGATGACCGAGACGGTCGGGACGGTCAGCGTCGTGAGGGTGGCGATGCACCGGGCGATCTCGCCGGCCACGGCGCCCTCCTCGGCGGCCTGCGACAGCTCCGCGCCCGGGGTGTCGACGACCGTGACGAGCGGCAGCCGCAGCTCCTCGGCGAGCGCCATGCCGCGACGGGCCTCGCGCAGCGCGGCCGGGCCGAGCGGCGTGGTGGCGGTCTGCCGCAGCCGGTCCTGCCCGACCAGCACGCACGGGCGCCCGTCGAGCCGGGTCAGCGCCACGATCACCGAGGCGTCGCGCTCCCCCATCTGGGTCCCGCCGAGGGCGATCGTGTCGGTGGCGGCGTGCCGCGTCAGCTCGCGTACGCCGAGCCGCTCGTCGGACCGCGTGAGCAGCACCGAGTCCCACACCGCGACGGGGTCGGCGACGTCCCGGCGCGGCTCCAGGGCCGGGGCGACCGGCGGGTCGACGAGCACCGCGAGGGTGCGGTCGACCAGCTCGGGCAGGTCCTCGGTCGCCACGACCGCGTCGATCACCCCGTGGGCGGCGAGGTTCTCCGCGCGCTGCACGCCGTCGGGAAAGGTGCTGCCGTTGAGCGCCTCGTAGACCTTGGGCCCGAGGAAGCCCACCAGCGCGCCGGGCTCGGCGACGGTGACGTGGCCGAGCGAGCCCCACGAGGCGAAGACGCCGCCGGTCGTGGGGTGGCGCAGGTGCACGAGGTAGGGCAGCCCGGCGGCCCGGTGGGCCATCACGGCGCGGGAGATCTCGGCCATCTGCCAGAAGGCGGGCGTGCCCTCCTGCATCCGGGTGCCGCCCGAGGCGGTGGTGGCCAGCAGCGGCAGGCCCTCGGCGGTGGCGCGACGTACGGCGGCCACGATCCGGCGCGCCGAGGCCAGGCCGATGGAGCCGCCGAGGAACCGGAACTCGTTGACCACCACGGCGACCGGCCGGCCGCGGACCAGGCCACGGCCGGTGACCACCGACTCGTCGGTGCCGGCCTTCTCCGCCGCCGCCTCGAGCTCGGCGCGGTAGGCCTCGGGGTGGCCCGAGACGTCGACCGGGGAGTCCCAGCACTCGAAGGAGTCGGGGTCCAGCACCAGCGCGACCAGGTCGCGCACCCCCCAGCGCTTGGTCACGCGTCCTCCTCCAGCCACCGCCGGACCGAGGCGCCGTGCTCGTCGAGCGTGGGCGGGGCCTGGTGCTGGGTGCGGGTGACCTCGGTGCCGTCGCCGGCGAAGAACCGCAGCGGCGGTCCGGGCAGCTGGACCCTGCCGAGCACGGCGTGCTCGACGTCGACCAGCAGGCCCTGGCTCAGCGCCTGGTCCCAGCCGTAGACCTCGTCCACGGTGCGGACCTTGCCGGCGGGCACGCCGATCTCGGCCAGCCGGGCCAGCAGCGGCTCGGCGTCCCAGTCGGCGAAGACGCCCTCGACCAGCTCGACCACGCGGTCCTTGGCCGCGACCCGCTCGGGGTTGCTGGCCAGGCCCGGGGTGGCGGGGTCGACGTCGAAGCCGGCGCAGAACCGCTTCCACAGCCCCTCGCTGCCGACCGAGATCTGCACCGCCCCGTCGCGGCAGTGGAACAGGCCGTAGGGCGTGATCGAGGGGTGGTGGTTGCCCTGCGCGCGGCCGACCTCGCCGGCCACGGTCCACCGGGTGCCCTGGAAGGCGTGGACCCCGACGGTCGCGGCCAGCAGCGAGGTGCGCACGACCGTGCCGACGCCGGTGCGGCTCCGCTCGTGGAGGGCGGCGAGGACGCCGTACGCGCCGTACATGCCGGCCAGCAGGTCGGAGATCGGGACGCCCACGCGCTGCGGGTCGTCCGGCCCGGAGCCGGTGAAGGACATCAGCCCGGCCTCGCCCTGCGCGATCTGGTCGTAGCCGGCGCGACCGCCCTCGGGACCGTCGTGGCCGAAGCCGGTCACCGAGAGCACCACCAGCCGCGGGTTGCGCTGCTGGAGCAGCTCGAAGCCCAGGCCGAGCCGGTCGAGCACGCCGGTGCGGAAGTTCTCCACCAGCACGTCGGCCCGGTCGACGAGCTGCAGCAGCACCTCGCGGTCGGCCTCGGCCTTGAGGTCGAGGGTGATCGACTCCTTGTTGCGGTTGGCCGAGAGGAAGTACGTCGACTGCCGGTCGTCCTCGGGGCCGACGAAGGGCGGCCCCCAGCCACGGGTGTCGTCGCCGTGGCCCGGCGCCTCGACCTTGATGACGCGGGCACCGAGGTCGCCCAGCATCATCGAGGCCTGCGGGCCGGCCAGGGCGCGGGACAGGTCGACGACGAGGACGTCGGAGAGGGGTCCGGCGGAAGGGTTGTCGGTCATGCGTTCACCATCCCGGCAGCACGAGGGCCGCCCACACGAGGAGGGGTCCGACCAGGGTGACGAGCACGCCGTAGGTCAGGATCTGCTTGTAGTAGACCGGCTCCTCGACGGTGTCGGGCCGGTTGGCCAGCATCAGCGCACCGTTGGTCGAGAAGGGGCTCACGTCCACGATGGTGGACGACACCGCCAACGCGGCGACGAACAGGGCCGCGTTGATGCCGCCGTCGGCGATCAGCGGCACCGCGATCGGGATGATCACGGGCAGCAGCGCCGTCGAGGAGGCGAAGGCCGAGACCACGCCGCCGACGTAGCAGAGGATCAGCGCGCCGATGGCGGCCGCGCCCAGGCCGGCGGCCCAGGTGCCGACGAACTCCGGCGCCTCGGCGGTGGTGAGCACGGTGGCGTAGGTGCTGACGCCGGCCACCAGCAGCACGGTCGGCCAGGCGATCTGCTTGACGGCGTCCTTGTGCTGGTGGGGGGCGAGCATGTTGAGCAGGACCGCGGCGGTGATGGCCACGAAGCCGATGTTCTTGTCGAAGGCGAGCGCGATGACGGCGACCGCGACGAAGGCGACGAGGGTGAGCACCTGGTCGTGGCGCACGCCGGGGTTGGCGGTCTTGGTGCCGGTCGCGGTCGAGGTGCCGTAGCCGCGCTGCGGGATCGCCGCCCCGCCGCGGTGCAGGTCGTCGGACAGGGTGTCGGGGTCCGCGGGGTCGAGCCGCTGGCTCACCAGCGAGCGGCCACCGAGGGCCAGGAAGAGGACCAGCGCGAGGATGAAGTTGACGACCAGGCTGGCCAGGAAGACCGCGATCTCGCTGGAGGGCAGCCCCGCTCCCTCCATCACCGAGTTGGTGATGGTGCCGTAGATGCTGATCGGCGAGAAGCCGCCGGCCTGGGCGCCGTGGACGACCATCATGCCCATCATCAGCGGGCTGATCCGGTAGCGGCCGGCGAAGCCGAGGGCGATCGGGCCGATGATCGCGCAGGCGGCCGGGCTGGCGGCGCCGATCGCGGTGAGCAGCGCGGTCACGAAGAACATCACCCAGGGGATCAGCGCGACGCGTCCGCCCACCGCCCGGACCGCGCTGCGCACGATCAGGTCCACGGTGCCGTTGTTCCTCGCGATCGCGAAGAGGTACGTCACGCCGATCAGCGTCAGGATCAGGTCACCGCTGACGCCGCCGAGGATCGTCTTCTCGTCGAGGTCGAGGGCGTACATGCCGACCAGCCAGGCCGCGACGTACGCCAGGGCCCCCATGTTGATCGGCAGCAGCGTGCCGATCACGAACAGTGCTACCAGGGCGAGGATCGCCACCCATTCCGGTCCCATCGACCGACCACCTTTGCTTGTGCCGTCGTGCCCCTGTGAGCGGGGTCACGTACTGGATCAGTGGCCTAGCCAATAGCCCAATGAGCCAGTTGTCAATAGACTGGGGCCATGACCGAGCGCTCCCCCGCTGCCTTCCCCGGCCGGTTGAACCGCAGCCGGCTCTACGAGCAGGTCGCCGAGCAGATCACCGCGTGGATCGCCGAGAACGGTCTGCGGGCCGGCGACCGGATCCCGCCGGAGCGCGAGCTCGCCACCCGGCTGGGGGTCAGCCGGGCCACCCTGAGCCAGGCGCTGGTGGCGCTCGAGGTGATCGGCGTGGTGGCGGTGCGGCACGGCGACGGCACGGTCGTGACCCGCGCCGGCGCGGCCCGCATCGTCGAGGCGATCCGCGCCCACGCCGACCGGCTGCCCGAGATCATCGACACCCGGGACGCCCTGGAGACCAAGCTCGCGGCGCTGGCGGCGCAGCGGCGTACCGACGAGGACCTGGCGCGCATCGACGCGGCCCTGGCGGGCATGGCCGAGGACGTCGAGGCCGGGGGCCGGGGCGTCCAGGGCGACGAGCAGTTCCACGGCGCCGTCACCGCGGCCGCGCACTCGCTGCTGCTGGCCCGGCTGATGGAGGAGATCTCCGAGCTGATCCGCGAGACCCGGCTGGAGTCGCTCTCGCAGCCCGGCCGTCCGCGGGCCTCCCTCGCCGGCCACCGGGCGGTCGCCGAGGCCATCCGCGCCGGTGACCCCGCCGCTGCCGCGGCCGCGATGCACGACCACGTCGCGATGGTCAGCGACGTCGCGCTGCTGCGCGGACCCGCCGCCGGGTGAGCCCCCTGGAGGTCCTCGCCGTCCTCGGGGCCGGCCTGGCCGCGGGCGTGCTGACCTCGACCGTGGGGGTCGCCTCCCTGGCCAGCTTCCCGGTGCTCGTCGCGCTCGGCGTG
This sequence comes from Marmoricola sp. Leaf446, assembly GCF_001424755.1. Taxonomy (GTDB): domain Bacteria; phylum Actinomycetota; class Actinomycetes; order Propionibacteriales; family Nocardioidaceae; genus Marmoricola. Next base: position 322,719 of record NZ_LMRF01000001.1, on the reverse strand, counting down.
CCGCCGGTCACCGCCAACGCCTCCAACACCGTGGGGCTGCTGCCCGGGGCGCTCAGCGGGTCCTTCGGCTACCGCCGCGAGCTGCGCGTCCACCCCCGCGTCGCGGTCGCCGTCCTGGCCACCTGCGCGGTCGGCGCGGTCGCGGGCGCGTTCCTGCTCCTCTCGCTGCCGCCGGGCGTCTTCGAGGCCGTCGTCCCGTGGCTGGTGCTGATGACCGCGGTCCTGGTGGGGGTGCAGCCGTGGGTCTCGGCCCGGGTCCGCGCCCGCCGCGGCGAGGGGGCGGCCGACCGGGTCGCGATGTCGCCGCTTACCACGACGTTCGCGACGCTCACGGGCGTCTACGGGGGCTACTTCGGCGCTGGCTCCGGCGTGATGATGATGGCCGTCCTCGGCTTCGGGCTCGACATCGAGCTGCGGGTCGTCAACGCGCTCAAGACCCTCGCCGTGATGGCCGGCAACCTGGTCGCCACCCTGGTCTTCCTGGTCCTCGCCCCGCTGGACTGGCGCGTGATCGCGCTGCTGGCGGTCGGGTCGGTGGTGGGCGGGTACGCCGGCTCCTTCGTCGGCCGCCGCCTCCCCGACCGGGTGCTGCGCACCCTCGTCGTCCTCGCCGGGCTGGTGGCGTTCGTCGCGCTGCTGTGAGGGCGGGGGCCGCCCTACCCCTTCCCGGGCTTCGGAGGCAGCTGCCGGACCCGCTCCAGGCCGACCTCGACCCACCGGCGCAGGTCGTCGACCTCGAGGCAACCCTCGGCCGCCACCCGCAGCCACCCCTCGGCCGGACGACCGCTCATCACCATGGGCTCGACGTGGGCCAGCGCCAGCAGCTCGGGCGCCCGGTCGGGGTCCACGCGCACCATCAGATCGCCGCGCGACCCGGCCGCCACCGCCATGTGACCGCCGACGAGGAACCCCAGCCCGCCGAACATCTGCTTCTCGACCACCTCGGACGGCACGTCGAGGTCGTCGGTCGTCTCGAGCACGTCCCGGATCCGGTCGGCCAGCTCCACGTCGTACGCCATGGGAGCAGGGTGTCCCAGCACGGCCGGCGCCGGAAGACCCACGGCTCGTCCCACCCCAGCTCGTGGACGTGGCCGTCCGGCCGCGACGCGAGCCCGCGGGCGCATGATGGACCGCATGGGCTGGTGGGAGGAGCGCGTCGTCCCCGGGCTGGTGGACCGGGCGCTGAAGGGCCGTGAGCTGGGCGAGCTGCGCGCCGAGGCGTGCGCCGGGCTCGCCGGGACGGTGCTCGAGCTCGGCTTCGGCGGCGGGCTCAACCTGCGCCACCTGCCCGCGGCGGTCACCCGGCTGGACGCGGTCGAGCCGGCCGACCGGGGCTGGGCGCTCTCGCAGCGACGGCGGGCCCGTCACGACCTGCCGGTGCGGCGGGTCGGTCTCGACGGGCAGCGGCTCGACGCCGCCGACGCCTCCTACGACCACGTGCTGTGCACGTTCACGCTGTGCACCATCCCGGACCCGGCGCTCGCGCTCCGGGAGGTACGCCGCGTGCTGCGGCCCGGCGGCACCCTGGCCTTCCTCGAGCACGGCCTCGCTCCCACCCCGGGCGTCGCCCGGTGGCAGCGGCGGCTCGACCCGCTGCAGCGACGCGTGGCCGGCGGCTGCCACCTGAGCCGTGACGTGCCGGCGCTGGTCGCGGCGTCCGGCCTGGAGCCCGGTCCGGTGCGGGCGGCGTACCTCCCGGGTCCGCGGACGCCCTGGACGTTCGGCTACCTGGGCACGGCGACCGCGCGCTCCTAGGGTGGCCCGATGACGGTCAAGCAGGTCCAGGTCACCTTCGACTGCGCGGATCCCGGGCGGGTGGCGCACTTCTGGGCCCAGGTCCTGGCGTACGACGAGGCGCCGGACGCCGAGCCGCACTGGGCGGCCTGCTCGGACCCGGCCGGCGTCGGCCCGCGGCTCTACTTCCAGCGCGTGCCCGAGGGCAAGACGGTCAAGAACCGCCTGCACCTCGACGTGCGCGTCGGCCCCGGGCTGGTCGGCGACGAACGCCTGGCCGCGCTCCGCGCCGAGGCCGCCCGGCTGGAGGCGATCGGCGCGACGCAGGTGCGGCTGATGCCCGCCGACGAGGAGAACGAGTCGTGCCTGGTGATGCAGGACGTCGAGGGCAACGAGTTCTGCCTCGACTGAGGCCGTGGCTCAGCGGCGGGGCTCGTAGCGGTGCGCCACGACGCCCTCGCCGAGGTCCTCGGTCCCGACCAGTCGCAGGTCGAGGGCGGCGGGCAGCCCGGCGAGCAGGGTGGGGCCGCGGCCGACCACCACCGGGTGGACGACCAGCTCGTACTCGTCGACCAGTCCCGCGCCGGCCAGGACGAGCGGGACCTCCACGCCACCCACGAGCAGGCCGCGGCCCGGCTGCTGCTTGAGCCGGGCGACTCCCTCGGCGAGGTCGCCGCGCACCAGCTCGGCGTTCCAGTCGACGTGCTCCAGGGTGCGGGAGACGACGTGCTTGCGTGCCGCGTGGATGCCCGCCACGAACGGGTCGGTCGACGTGCCCGACTCGGCCTCGGCCCGGAATCCGGCCTCCATCAGCTGGTAGGTCACCCGACCGAAGAGCAGTCCGTCGACGCGGGCCAGGTTGTCGGTGGCGTGCCGGTGCAGCACGGCCTGCACCGCCTCGGTCCCACCGAAGGCCGCGTGGTCGACGCAGCCGTCGAGGCTGACGTTGAGCGAGTAGCGGAGCGGGCGCACCCGGTCAGCATGGCCGCTCCACGCCGGGTCGGGAACCCCGTCGGAGGACTACGGTGCTCCGATGACGCAGCTGGTGCGGGTGCACAACGTCGGGGTGTCGAGCGACGGGTACGCCGCGGGCGAGGGCCAGAGCCTGGAGCGACCGTTCGGGCACGCCGACCCGATGGCGCTGATGTCCTGGGCCGGGGCGACGGCGAGCTGGCCCAACCGCACCGACCCGGGCGGGAGCCGCGGCCTGGAGGACTACCTCGTGCGCGACTTCCACCGCAACGTCGGCGCCGAGATCATGGGTCGCAACAAGTTCGGCCCGCAGCGCGGCCCCTGGACCGACCACGACTGGCAGGGCTGGTGGGGCGACGACCCGCCGTTCCACACCCCGGTCTTCGTGATGACCCACCACCCGCGGCCGTCCTTCACGCTGGGCGACACGACGTTCCACTTCGTCGGTGGCGAGCCGGCGGACGTGCTCGAGCACGCGCTCGAGGCGGCCGACGGGCGCGACGTACGCCTGGGCGGCGGTGCCGAGAGCATCCGCCAGTTCCTCGACGCGGGCCTCGTCGACACCCTGCACGTGGCGGTCGCGCCGGTCGAGCTCGGCGCGGGATCGCGGCTGTGGACCTCGCCGGAGGAGCTGCTCGACCGCTACCACCGCGACGTCGTCCCCGGCAGCGGCGGCGTCGTGCACCACCTGTTCTGGCGTGACTGAGCCGGGGCCGCGCTCCTCATGCGCCCAGCACCCGGGTGCTCTCGACCTCCTGGGCGAGCCGTCGCAGGATCGCGATCAGCGGGTCGATCATCACCGTGCCGACCACGACGGTGTGCAGCGCGGCCGCGGGCGAGGTGGCGCGGGCCGCGATGGCGACGTCGACCGCCGCGAGCCGCAGCGCCGCCTCGGCGTACGCCCGGACCGCGGTGTCGGGCAGCGGCACACCGGCGGCCCGGACGTCGGCGACGGCGCGGGTGAGCGCCCCGAGCAGCGGGCTGCGCAGGCACGACTCCCAGCCGAGGTCGTGCATCCAGCCGACCACCTCCTCGCTGCGAGCGATGGGCTCCACCGGCAGCGGCAGCGCGTGGTGGGCGACACCCAGGAGCTCGTGCGGCGACGCCGGAGGGTCGTCGAGCGCTGCGATCACGGCTCGCACGGCGGCGATGCCCAGCCCGCCCGACTCGACCAGCGCCCGGACCAGGCGCAGCCGCTCCAGGTGGGTCCCGTCGTACTCCGCCCGGGTGCGCGCCGTGGCCGCCCCAGGCATCAGCAGGCCCTCGCGCAGGTAGTACTTCAGCGTCGGCAGGCTGACGCCCGACGCCTCGGCCAGCTCGGAGATGCGCACGCGTCCTCCTTGACATCGGATAGTGCGACTACCCATCGTGGGAGTTCCAGATAGCGACACTATCCAACCGGAGCCCCACGATGCCCGCACCCGCACCCCGCGTCACCCACGCCTACGACGGCGACCTCGTCCTGTTCCTGATCGGTGTACGCCTCCACCAGCCGTGGCGGCTCGGCGTCGTCGGTCGGGTCCTGGCCGCGATGCCGCGGATGATCGCCGAGCTCGAGCGCAACCGCGAGCAGGCCGCGTGCGGCGAAGCCGAGGACCTCGGGTACCTCGGGGCGCGGACCCTGCTCGACGGCGGCCACCCCACGGTCCTGCAGTACTGGCGGAGCACCGAGCAGCTCTACCGCTACGCCGCCGCCCCGGGGCTCGAGCACCGCCCGGCCTGGAAGGCCTTCCACGGGTACGCCGCCTCGGCGCCGCGGGCGGTCACCATCTGGCACGAGACCTACGCGGTCCCCGCCGGCGGTCTCGAGTCGATCTACGCCGGCCCGTCCACCTTCGGCCTCGCCTCGCTGGCAGGCACCGTGCCGGTGGCCCGTCGAGGCGAGCGCGCCCGCGAGCGGCTGGCCGTGGGGTGAGGACCCGCCGCTCGCGAGCGAGGCCCCGGAACCCCTGCCAGGCTGTGCCCGGCGCTGTGGCTCCTCGGCGCGCGTCGGTGACACCGGTCCCACGGGCTCCGACGCGTGCTGCGCGAGACCGGTCGGGCACCAGCGGTCTCAGGTGCTGTCTCGGGGTGAGACACCTCGACACGGGCCTCACCATGCCGGGGCATGCACGAGCCCGCAGGTCAGAGACCTGCGGGCTTCGCGTTCGGTGCTGGTGGCAGGTGCAGGATTCGAACCTGCGTAGACATAAGTCGACGGATTTACAGTCCGTTTCCATTGGCCGCTCGGACAACCTGCCAGGCTTCTGGACCACGTAGGGTGGCCCGCAGCGGAAGAGACGATAGCGCAGCCTCGACCCAGAACTTAAATCGCCCAGGAGGACCACCCGGACATGGCCGACTCGTCGTTCGACATCGTCAGCAAGCTCGACCAGCAGGAGATCGACAACGCGATCAACCAGGCGGAGCGCGAGATCTCGCAGCGTTTCGACTTCAAGGGCACCGGCGCCACGATCAAGCGCGCCGGCGACAACGGCGTGGAGATCTCGGCCAACGCCGACGACCGCGCGTCCGCGGTCCTCGACGTCTTCCGCGACAAGCTCGTCAAGCGTCAGCAGTCGCTGAAGATCCTCGACGCCGAGGAGCCCCGCCAGTCCGGCCGCGAGTCCAAGATCTCGGTGGCCCTCAAGGAGGGGATCACCTCCGAGGACGCCAAGAAGGTCGGCAAGCTGATCCGCGACGAGGGACCCAAGGGCGTCAAGGTGCAGGTGCAGGGCGACGAGCTGCGCGTCAGCAGCAAGAAGCGCGACGACCTCCAGGCGGTCCAGCAGCTGGTGAAGTCGCAGGACTACGACTTCCCGGTGCAGTTCACCAACTACCGCTAGCCGACTCCCCCGGCCGCGCGCCGGCCCGTCGAAGGAGCTCCACTGCTACCCCCCGTCCCGTCGTACGACGGACTCAGCTCGCCCGTCCCGCTCCGCCCGCACCAGCACGAGGCCCTCGAGGCCGTACGCCGCGCCTCCGAGGCCGGCAGCCGACGCTGGTGGGTCACCATGCCCCCCGGCGCCGGCAAGACGCTGGTCGGCACCGAGGTCGCCCGGCTGCTGGGGCTGCGCACCCTGGTGCTCTCGCCCAACACCGCGATCACGGCGCAGTGGGCCCACACCTGGGAGTCCTACGACGGACCGCCCGCCGGCAACCGGCGCGACCTGCGCAGCAGCTTCACCTCGCTGACCTACCAGTCGCTGGCCGTCTTCGACGACGCCGACCGCGAGGCCGGGGCGACCTCCGACGACGACGAGGACGCCGCCGCCCCGAGCCACCTCGACCGGCTGCACCCCCACGGCCGCGAGCTGGTCGAGACGATGCGCGAGGCCGGCCCGCTGCTGGTCGTGCTCGACGAGTGCCACCACCTGCTCGAGGTCTGGGGCGAGCTGCTGCGCGAGGTGCTCGACCAGCTCCCCGAGGCCGTCGTGCTCGGCCTCACCGCCACGCCTCCCGGTGCCATGACCCGCGCCCAGGTCGACCTCACGGCCGAGCTGTTCGGGCCGGTGCTCTACGAGGCCTCGATCCCGGCGCTCGTCGCGGCCGGCACCCTCGCGCCGTACGCCGAGCTGGCCTGGCTGGTCGAGCCGACGCCCGAGGAGTCCGCCTGGCTGGCCGAGCAGTCCACGCGGTTCGCGGAGCTGACCAGCGACCTGTTCGCGCCCGGCTTCGGCTCCACGCCGTTCCCGACCTGGCTGCAGCAGCGGCTGCCGGGCGACTCCGAGGCCGGGGCCGACGGACCCGCCACCACGTGGGCCGAGCGGTCGGCCCGCGAGCCCGACCTCGCCGACGCGGTGCTCCGCCTCGCCCACGCCGGGCTGCTCGCGCTGCCGCCGGGCGCGGTCCTGCTCGAGCGGCACCGTGAGGACCCGGGCGCCGAGGACTGGCGGGTGCTGGTCGACGACTGGCTGCGCGGCTGCATCCAGCCCCGCGCCGAGCTCGAGGGGGCCGAGGGGGCGGGCGACCGCGACGTCCTCGAGACCGTGCGCCGCACGCTGCCGGCCATCGGCTACACCTGGACCCGCCGCGGCGTACGCACCGGACGGGGCACCGTCGACCGGGTCACCGCCCGCTCCCGCGCCAAGGAGGCGGCCGTGGCCGGCATCGCCGCCGCCGAGGCCCGCAACCTCGGCGACCGCACCCGCGTGCTGGTGCTGTGCGACCACGAGCGCGCCACCGCGACCACCCGGCGTCGGCTCTCCGACGGCCCCACCGACGAGGGCCTGGCGACCCCCGAGCCCGCCGGCTCGGCGCTGGGCGTGCTGGCCTCGCTGCTGCGTCATCGCGACGCCGCGGCGCTGCGGCCGGTGCTGGTGACCGGCCGCACGGTCGCGGCGTCGCACAGCACCCTGGCCGCGCTGGTCGACTGGCTCCGGCGTACCCACCCGATGCTCGCCGGCGGCCTGCGCATCGAGGACGCCGACGGCGTCGCGGTGCTGACCGGCCGCTGGACCAGCGGGGCCTGGGTCGGCCACCTGACCCGGTGGTTCGCCGAGGGCGGCACGCAGTGCCTGATCGGCACCCGCGGCCTGCTCGGCGAGGGCTGGGACGCACCGTGCGTCACCGCGCTCGTCGACCTCACCACCGCGACCACGCCCACCGCCGTGGTGCAGACGCGGGGCCGCGCGCTGCGCACCGACCCCGACCACCCCGACAAGGTCGCGCTGGTGTGGTCGGTGGTGTGCACCTACGACGGCCACGTCGCGGGTGCCGGCGACTGGGACCGGTTCTCGCGCAAGCACCGCGGCTACTTCACCGTCGACGAGCAGGGCGAGGTGGTGGACGGCGTCGCCGGCGTCGACTCCGCCTTCAGCGAGTTCCACCCGCCGCCGGCCGACGCGCACGACGCCGTCGACGCGCGGATGCTGGTGCGCGCCGAGGACCGCGACACGATCCGGTCGCAGTGGCGCTCGCGCGGCGAGGTGGCCGACGCGGTGGGCCACGTCGTGCGCGTCCGCCGCACCGGCACCGGCGCCGCCCCCGCCGACGAGCCCCGCACCGGCACCACCGGCCTGACCTCGTGGACCGAGCAGGCGCGGCAGCGCCCAGGGGCCCGGCTGGCGGTCGTCCCGCCGGTCGTCGCCGTCGTCCTGGTCGTGCTGCTGGCCGTGCTCGGTCTCCCGCTCGCGGCGGTCGTCGTGCTCGGGGTGCTGCTCCTGGGCGCCGCGGCCGTGGCGGCGGTCGCGCTGCTCGGCCGGGCCACGCTGCAGGGCGCCTCGGAGCACCGCGTCGGTCTCGGCCACGCGGCCGCCGCCGTGGCCGACGGCCTCCGGCGCGCCGGCCTGTCCCCGGTCGGCTCGGACGCGCTGCGGGTGCAGGTCGCCCCGGACGGCACCACCTCCTACGGCCTCGCGGACGTCGACGAGGACGTCTCCGCCCGCTTCGCCACGGCGTTCGAGGAGGTCGTCTCCCCGATGGCCTCCCCGCGCTACGTCGTCCCCCGCCGGGTCACCTCGGCCCCCGTGGGCATCGAGGGCCTCAAGCGCGGGCTGCGCTCGCGCGGGCGCCAGCAGCCCGACGGCGAGGTCTGGCACACCGTGCCCTCGGCCCTGGCCGCCCAGCGCTCCTCGGCCGACGCCTTCGCCGCCGCCTGGCACCACTGGGCCGGCGGCGACGGCACCACCGTGCCGGCGGTGTACGCCCACTCCCCCGAGGGCGCCGGCGTGCTCGCCACCCACCGCGGCGAGGACCCCTTCGCCGTCACCTGCGTCGTGCGGCGGGTGTGGGCCTGAGGGGGTCGTGCCCGGCTCCTGATTCCCCGGACGTCCGGGGAATCAGCACCTCGGTGGGACCTCAGCGTCGTACGCCGGGGGTCGCAGCGACGCTCACGTCCCGTGACCGGTCGACCGGTTCATCGCCGGGGCCGCACCGCCGGCCGGGGTCGAGGGGCACCAGGACCGAGTGCCACACCAGCGTCGCCGGACGCGCCGCAGCACGACGCTGCGGTGGCACTGGGCGAGTCACCCGCCGGCGTACGGACAAGTCGGGCGCCGACCCGGGCGATACTGCCCGCCAGCGCCCGACATGTCCGGTCTGGCGGGCAGTTTCACCGGTTAGCCGGGGAAACTGCCCGCAGCCGACCTACTTCGCCGCCGACACCCGGACGAGCTTCTTGTTGGCGAACTCCTCCATGCCCCAGGCGCCGAGCTCGCGGCCGAAGCCGGAGCGCTTGACGCCGCCGAAGGGCAGGCCGGGCATGGTCGTGCCGTGCTCGTTGACGAAGGCCATGCCGACCTCGAGGCGGTCGGCGGTCTCCCTCGCGAGGTCGGTGTCGCTGCTCCAGACCGAGCCGGAGAGCCCGAAGGACGAGGAGTTGGTGAGCTCGACGGCCTCGTCGACCGAGCCGACCTTGTAGACGACGCCGACGGGGCCGAACAGCTCCTCGCGGTAGGCGTCCATCTCCGGGGTCACGCCGGCCAGCAGCGTGGGCTCGAAGAACGCGCCGGCGCCGTCGACCTTCTTGCCGCCGGTGAGCACCGTGGCGCCCTGCTCGACGGCCTTGTCGACCTGCGAGGCCAGCGTGTCGGCCGCCTGCTGGGAGGACAGCGGGCCGATGGCCGTCTTCGGGTCGAGCGGGTCGCCGTGGCTCATCGAGGCGAAGGAGGCGGTGAGCTTCTCGGTGAACTCGTCGTAGAGGCCCTCGGCGACGACGAACCGCTTGGCGGCGTTGCAGGCCTGGCCGGTGTTGTTCATCCGACCGCGGGTCGCGGACTTCACGGTCGCGTCCAGGTCCTCGGAGTCGAGCACGATGAAGGCGTCGGACCCGCCGAGCTCGAGCACGACCTTCTTCAGGTTGCGCCCGGCGATCTCGGCGACGGCCGCACCGGCGCGCTCGCTGCCGGTCAGCGAGACGGCCTGGATGCGCGGGTCGGCGATCATCTCGGCGATCTGGTCGTTGGTGGCGAAGACGTTGACGTAGGCGTCGCGCACCAGCCCGGACCCGGCGAAGATCTCCTCCATCACCAGCGCCGACTGCGGGCAGCTGGGGGCGTGCTTGAGCACGATGGTGTTGCCGAGCATCAGGTTGGGCGCGGCGAACCGGGCCACCTGGTAGTAGGGGAAGTTCCACGGCATGATCCCCAGCAGCGGCCCGATCGGCAGCGTGCGGACGACCGAGGTCTCGGCGCCGGGGGCGTCGGCGGCGTCGAGGACCTGGTCCTCGAGCAGCGCGGGGCCGTGCTCGGCGTACCAGCGGTAGATCGCGGCGGACAGCTTGACCTCGCCGACGGCCTGGCGGACGGGCTTGCCCATCTCGAGGGCGATCAGCTCGGCGAGCTCCTGCTCGCGCTCGTCGTACGCCGCGGCGACGGCGTTGAGGACCTCGGCGCGCTCGGCGGCCGAGGTGGTGCGCCAGGTGGAGTACGCCGCGGCGCTGCGGGCCAGGGCGTCCTCGACGCCGGCCGCGTCGAGCTCGGGGAACTCCTTGAGGGTCTCGCCGGTGGCGGGGTTGGTGCTCGTGTAGGCAGACATGCCTCATGTGTACCCGCCGACACCATCGCCGCACCACGCCCGGACGGACAGCCGGACGATCGCCCGGACGAGGGGTGGTGCGGCGGCGGGTCGGGCAGGTCAGTTCAGCGGGCGGGTGTCCTCGGGCACGCCGCCGCCGGCGAGCACGTCCTCGACGAGCCGCTGCAGCGCGGTGAGCGCGACCCGCTGCGAGAGCGGGCCGTAGGAGACGCGCGCGACGCCGAGCTCCTCGAGCCGGGCCAGCGGCGGGATGCCGGGCAGCCCGATCAGGGTCAGCTTCTGCGGACCGAAGGCCTCGACCAGCGTGGTCACCTGGGCCTCGTCGAGCTTGCCGGGCACGAACACCACGGGGGCGCCGGCGTCGAGGTAGGCCCGGCCCCGCTCGACCGCGTCGTCGAGCACGGCGGCCGGGTCGCGGTCGCCGGCCTTGACGAAGGCGTCGGTGCGGGCGTTGAGGACGAAGTCCGGCACGCCCTCGGCCGCGGCGGCGTCGATGATCGCGGCGACCTGGGCGGCCGCCTCGGCCACCGGCTTGAGCTGGTCCTCGACGTTGGCGCCGACGACGCCGACGCCGATCGCCTTGCGCACGGTCTCGGCCGCGTCGCCGTAGCCGCCCTCGAGGTCGGCGGTGACGGGCAGCGTCGTCGCGGCGGTGATGCGGCCGATGGCCGCGATCATCTCGTCGACGGGGATCTGCTCCCCGTCCTCGTAGCCCAGCGAGGCCGCGATCGAGTGGCTGGCGGTGGCCAGCGCGCTGGTGCCGGGCGTCTCGGCCACGACGGTCGCGCTGATCACGTCCCACACGTTGACCACGGTCAGCAGGGTCGGGTCGGTGTGCAGCCGCAGCAGCTCGGCGGAGGCGCCCTCGAGGCTCTGGCGGGCGGGTTCGGGAGTCGTCATGCGCCCGACGCTAGCGGGGTGGGCAGCACCGCCCGCTCGGGCACGGCGCGGGCTCCCTCGGTGTGGGCGACCCACACCTGCTGGCCCTCCTCGAGGTGGAGGTGTCGCTGGGTGGCCCGGGTGACCGTCACCTCGACGGTCTCCCGCTCGGTGGGCGCCGAGAGCGATGCCGCGGCACCGGCGTGGTCGGGCTCGAGGGCGACGGTGAGCCGCACCTCGAAGCCGACCCGGAGCATCCGCTGCACCGTGCCGCGGACCGCGCCGGGCTCCTCGGTGGTGCTGACGTCGATGTCGTGGGGCCGCACCAGGCTGCCACCGAGCCGGGTGACGGGGCCGAGGAAGCTCATCACGAAGTCGTTGGCCGGCTCGTCGTAGAGCTGGTCGGGGGTGCCGACCTGCTCGATCCGGCCGTCGTTGATGACCACGATCTCGTCGGCGACCTCGAGGGCCTCCTCCTGGTCGTGGGTGACGAACACCGTGGTGACCGCGACCTCGTCGTGCAGCCGCCGCAGCCACTCGCGCAGCTCCTTGCGGACCTTGGCGTCGAGGGCACCGAACGGCTCGTCCAGCAGCAGCACGGTCGGCTCGACCGCGAGCGCCCGGGCGAGCGCCATCCGCTGCCGCTGGCCGCCCGAGAGCTGGGCCGGGAGCCGGTGGGCGAACTGCGAGAGGTGCACCAGCTCGAGCAGCTCGTGCACCCGCCGGGCGGTCTCGTCCTTGGGCCGCTTGCGGATCTCGAGGCCGAAGGCGACGTTCTTGGCCACGCTCATGTGCTTGAACGCCGCGTAGTGCTGGAACACGAAGCCCACGTTGCGCTTCTGCGGCGGCAGGTGGGTGGCCTCGTTGCCCTCGATGGTGACGGTGCCGCTGTCGGCGGACTCCAGGCCCGCGATGATCCGCAGCAGCGTGGACTTGCCGCCGCCGCTGGGGCCGAGCAGCGCGGTGAGCTGGCCGGTGGGCAGGTCGACCGAGACGTCGTCGAGGGCGACGAAGTCGCCGAACTTCTTGGTGACGCCGGAGACGTTGATGCTCATGAGGTTTCCTTCGGGCGGAGGAGGGCGACCACGACGAGGCAGACCATGGCCGCGGCCGCGAGCAGCGCCGCGACGACGTACGCCGAGGTCTGCTCGAAGTTCTGGTACTTCTGCTCGACGACCAGCGTGGCCGTCTGCGACTGGTTGACGATGTTGCCCGAGACGATCTTGACCGCCCCGAACTCACCGAGCGACCGGGCGAGCGAGAGGACGACGCCGTAGACGACCGCCCACTTGATGGCCGGCAGCGTGATCCGGCGGAAGGTCTGCGGCGCGTTGGCCCCGAGGCTGCGGGCGGCCTGCTCCTGCTCGTCGCCGATCTCCTGGAGCACCGGGACGACCTCGCGGATCACCAGCGGGAGCGCCACGAACGTGGTCGCCATGACCATGCCCGGGGCGCTGAAGATGATCTGGATGCCGATGTTCTCCAGCGTCCGGCCGAACAGGCCGTCGCGGCCGTTGTAGACGAGCAGCAGCGAGAGGCCCACGACCACCGGCGAGACCGAGAGCGGCACGTCGATGAGCGCGGATAGCAGCCGCTTGCCGGGGAACCGGTAGCGCACCAGCAGCATCGCGATGGTGACGCCGAAGACCAGGTTGATCAGCACCGACCAGACCGTGATCTCGGCCGTGAGCTGGAGCGCGAGGCGGACCGACTCGTCGCTCAGCGCGTCGACGACGGCCTGGCTGCCGTCGGCGAAGGCGTTGCGGAAGACCAGCGAGGTCGGCCAGGCGACGAGGAAGAACACGTAGCCGACCGTCACCACGCGCAGCAGCCAGCGCACCGCCCACGGCTCGCGGAGTCGATCGGGACGTCGGCCGCGGCGACCGGGGGTGGTGTCGCCGGCGGTCTCGGGGGCGACCGGGGCGCCGGGGGGCAGGAGGTCACTCGCCACGACGGGCCACCCTTCGCTGGATCAGGTCGAGGAGCACGATCACGAGCAGCGCCACGACGAGCAGGATCGCGGCGACCGAGGCGGCGGCCGCCTCGTTGCCGTTCTCGATGTAGGACAGCACCCGGACCGAGGCGACCTCGGTGCGGTTGGGCAGGTTGCCCGAGAGCAGCACCAGCGAGCCGTACTCGCTGATCGCCCGGGCGAAGGACAGCGCCGCGCCGGCCGTGATGGCGGGGGCCAGGGACGGCAGGATGATGCGGCGGAAGGTCGTGGCCCGGCTGGCGCCGAGCGAGGCGGCCGCCTCCTCGACGTCGCGCTCCAGCGACTCCAGCACGGGCTGGACGGTGCGTACGACGAAGGGCAGCGTCACGAAGGCCAGGGCCAGGAACACCGCGATCCGGGTGTTGGCCACGTCGATCCCGAGGGGCGACTGGTCGCCGTACAGCGAGAGAAGCACCAGGCCGGCCACGATCGTCGGCAGCGCGAACGGCACGTCGATGACCACGTCGAGGACGCGCTTGCCCCAGAACCGGTCGCGGACCAGCACCCAGGCCAGGGCGGTGCCCATGACCACGTTGAGGACCGTGACGCCGATGGCCTCGAGCACGGTCAGCCGTAGCGCGGACGCGGTCTGCGAGGAGCTGACGGTCGTCCAGAAGCCGTCCCAGCCGTTGGTGCTGGCGGTGAGGACGACGGCGGCGAGCGGGATGAGCACGAGCAGGCTGAACCACGTCATGGCGATGCCGAGTCCCAGCGTGGACCCGACCCCGAGGGGCTGGCCGGGCTGCGGGGTCCGGACGCGCCCACGGGGGCGACGCGTGCGCGTCGCCCCCGAGGTGCTGCTCGTGCCGGACCCGGGATCCGGGCCGGTACGAGTCGTGGTCACTGCTTGCCCGTCTCCGCCTGGATCTTGGTGATGACGCCGTTCTCCTCGTCGAAGAACTTGTCGTTCACCGCGGACCAGCCGTCGTAGTCGTCGCCGATGGTGGCGAGGTCCTGCGGCTCGGGGAAGGGGTTGCCCGGGTCGTTGGCGCCCTCGACGTCGTAGTCGACCTCGCCGGACAGCGGGCGGAACCCGTCCTTGCCGAAGATGGCCTGGGCCTCGTCGGTGAGCAGGAAGTCGAGCCACTTCTGGGCCTTGGGGTCCGCGTCCTCGAGCACCGCGCCGGGGTTCTCGATGAGCAGCGTGTCGTCGGGGACGATGTAGTCGAAGTCCTCGCCGTTGGCGCGGGCCAGGATCGCCTCGTTCTCGTAGGAGATGAGGACGTCGCCGTTGCCGGAGGTGAACGCGGTCGTGGCCTCGCGGCCGCTGCCGGGCAGCGCCACGGCGTTGTCGAAGAACTTGGTCACGAAGGCGGTCGCCTCGGCCTCGCTGCCGCCCTGGGCGATGACGTGGTTCCAGGCGGCCATGATGTTCCAGCGCGCGGAGCCCGAGGAGCCCGGGTTGGGCGTGACGATGCCGACGCCCGGCTTCACGATGTCGTCCCAGCCCTGGATGTTCTTCGGGTTGCCCTTGCGGACCACCAGCGCCACGACCGACTGCGACACGATGCCCTTGTTCTCGCCGGCGTTCCAGTCGTCGGCCACCAGGCCCGCGTCGACCAGGCGGGTGACGTCACCCTCGAGCGAGAAGTGGACGTAGTCGGCGTCGAGACCGCTCTCGACGGCGCGGCTCTGGTCACCCGAGGCGCCGTACGACGTCTTCCAGGTGACGCCCTTGCCGTCGTCGGTCTTCGCCCAGGCGGCCTGGATGTCCTTGTTGGCCTTCTCGGGGACCGCGAAGCCCACCAGGGACAGCGTGGTGCCACCCTCCTCGGACGACCCGCCGCCACCGCCGCTGGTGCCGCAGCCGGTCAGCGCCACCAGGGCTGCGACCGAACCTGCGACTGCGGCTTTCCACGTCATCGACATGTGTGTTGTCTTCCTTGCTCAAAGAATGGGGAGCCCGAGTTTCTCCGTTAACACGAGCAAGTTACTACAGCTTCAGCACGCGTCCGCCCGCGGTCCACGTGCGACGCGCCGCGGCGTACGCCGTCGTGACAGGCATCACGTCGCTGCGGCGTCTTCCACCCTGGGACGCATCGGTTCCTGCGACACGCCGGACTAAAGTGGGAGGTCGTGCGCCCGGCGGCGCGGCCCCCGGGTCCGTCCGACCAGGTGCCGGGACGTGTCCGACCAATCGAAGGATCGACGTGGCCAAGCAGGTCAAGCAGCTCGACCGGGTGATCATCCGGTTCGCGGGCGACTCCGGTGACGGCATGCAGCTGACGGGCGACCGGTTCACCCAGGAGTCCGCGGCGTTCGGCAACGACCTCCAGACGCTGCCCAACTTCCCGGCCGAGATCCGGGCCCCCCAGGGCACGCTCCCCGGGGTGTCGTCGTTCCAGGTGCACTTCGCCGACCACGACATCCTCACCCCGGGCGACTCCCCCGACGTGCTCGTGGCGATGAACCCCGCGGCCCTCAAGGCCAACCTGGGCGACATGAAGCCGGGCACCACGATCATCGTCGACAGCCACGACTTCACCGGCCGCAACCTCACCAAGGCGGGGTACGCCGAGAACCCGCTCGAGGACGACTCGCTGGTCGACTACGCCGTCAACGTACTCGACCTCACCGGGATGACCGTCGAGGCGGTCAAGGAGTTCGGGCTGTCCCGCAAGGACGCCAGCCGGGCCAAGAACATGTACGCCCTCGGCCTGCTGTCGTGGATGTACGGCCGGCCCACCGAGACCACGGTCGCCTTCCTGGAGAAGCGCTTCGCCAAGGTGCCCGCGATCCGCGACGCCAACGTCACGGCCTTCAAGTCCGGCTACTTCTTCGGTGAGACCACCGAGGCCTTCGCCGTGCAGTACGAGATCAAGCCGGCCCCGATGCAGGCCGGCACCTACCGCAACATCACCGGCAACCTCGCGCTGGCCTACGGCGTCGTCGCCGGCGGCGTGGCCTCGGGCCTGCCCGTCTTCCTCGGCACCTACCCGATCACCCCGGCCTCCGACGTCCTCCACGAGCTCAGCAAGCACAAGCGGTTCGGCGTGACGACGTTCCAGGCCGAGGACGAGATCGCCGGCATCGGCGCCGCGCTGGGCGCCTCCTTCGCCGGCTCGCTGGGCGTCACCAGCACCTCGGGCCCCGGCGTCGCGCTCAAGTCGGAGACGATCGGTCTTGCCGTGATGACCGAGCTGCCGCTCGTGGTCATCGACGTGCAGCGTGGCGGGCCCTCGACCGGCCTGCCCACCAAGACCGAGCAGGCCGACCTGCTGCAGGCGATGTTCGGCCGCAACGGCGAGTCGCCGGTGCCGATCGTGGCGCCGCAGTCGCCCGGCGACTGCTTCGACGCCGCGGTCGAGGCCGTCCGCATCGCCGTCACCTACCGCACGCCGGTCATGCTGCTCTCCGACGGCATGCTGGCCAACGGCTCCGAGCCCTGGCGGATCCCCGAGGTCGGGGACCTGCCGGTCATCGACCCGGCCTTCGCCACCGAGCCCAACCACGAGACCACGGCCAAGGACGGCTCGACCGAGGCCGACTTCTGGCCCTACCTGCGTGACGAGGAGACCCTCGCCCGTCCGTGGGCCATCCCCGGCACAGCCGGGCTCGAGCACCGCATCGGCGGTCTGGAGAAGGGCGACGGCCACGGCAACATCGCCTACGACCCCGGCAACCACGACTACATGGTGCGGATCCGCCAGGCCAAGGTCGACCGGATCGCCGCGTCGCTGCCCCCGCTCGAGGTCGACGACCCCTCGGGCCGGGCCAAGGTCCTGGTGCTGGGCTGGGGCTCGACGTACGGCCCGATCGGTGCGGCCTGCCGCCGTGTCCGCAAGGCCGGCCACGACGTGGCCCAGGTCCACCTGCGCCACCTCAACCCGTTCCCCCAGGACCTCGGCGAGATCCTGAAGGGCTACGACAAGGTGCTGGTCCCCGAGATGAACCTGGGCCAGCTCTCGATGCTCGTCCGCGCCAAGTACCTCGTCGACGCGGTCGGCTACAACCAGGTCCGCGGCCTGCCGCTGAAGGCCGCCGAGCTCGCCGAGGCCATCACCGACCTCGTCGAGACGACCTCGTCCTCGTCGGTCGAGCCCGTCGAGACCAAGGAGAACTGATGACCACCGCCGAGCTCCCCTTCCCCGGCCTGCAGGGCGTGCCCACGTCCGAGGACAAGCTGACCGGCAAGGACTTCACCTCCGACCAGGAGGTCCGCTGGTGCCCCGGGTGCGGCGACTACGCCGTGCTCAAGGCCGTGCAGTCGTTCCTGCCCGACCTCGGCCTGCGCCGCGAGAACATCGTGTTCGTCTCCGGCATCGGCTGCTCCTCGCGCTTCCCCTACTACCTCGACACCTACGGGATGCACTCCATCCACGGACGGGCGCCGGCGATCGCCTCGGGCATCGCCACGCAGCGCGAGGACCTCTCGGTGTGGGTCGTCACCGGTGACGGCGACGCGCTCTCGATCGGCGGCAACCACCTCATCCACGCGATGCGCCGCAACGTCAACATGAAGATCCTGCTGTTCAACAACCGGATCTACGGCCTGACCAAGGGCCAGTACTCCCCCACCTCCGAGCCCGGCAAGGTCACCAAGTCGACCCCCTCGGGGTCGGTCGACCACCCGTTCAACCCGGTGTCGCTGGCGCTGGGCGCCGAGGCGACCTTCGTGGCCCGCACCATCGACTCCGACCGCAAGCACCTCACCTCGGTGCTGAGCGCCGCCGCGGCCCACCGCGGCACCGCGCTGGTGGAGATCTACCAGAACTGCCCGATCTTCAACGACGGCGCCTTCGACGCCATCAAGAACCCCGACACCAAGGCCGACGCGATCATCCCGCTCGTCCAGGGCGAGCCGATCCGGTTCGGCGTCGAGGGCTCCAAGGGCCTGGTCCGCGCGCGCACCGGCGGGGTCGAGGTCGTGAGCACCGCCGACGTCGCCGACAGCGAGCTGCTGGTCCACGACGCGCACCTCGACGACCCCACCACCGCGTTCGCGCTCTCGCGCCTCACCGACGCGGGCGTGCTCCACCAGTCGCCGATCGGGATCTTCCGCCAGGTCGAGCGGGCGACGTACGACGACCAGGCGCGCTCGCAGATCGCGACCGCCAGCGTCGGCCAGGACGACCCGCACGCCGCGCTGTCCTCGCTGATCAGCGGCGGCGACACCTGGACGGTCGTCTGAGGGTCGCGCCGGACCTCAGGCCGTCTCCTCCGAGACGGCCTTGAGCCGGGCCAGCCCGCGCTCGAGGTCCTTGCCGATCAGCCTGTCCATCGGGACCACGCGCCCCACCACGCCCATCAGGCCGGTCTGCTCGCCCTCCATCCGCCAGGTCACCTCGGTGCCGGCGTCGGTGGGGGCGAGCTCGAACACGACCGCCGCGGTCGAGCGGAACGGCTTGAGGAACTCCAGCTGCACGTCGATGCGGTCGGGCGAGGCGCCGGTGACCTGCATGCTGCCGCGACCGGCCTTGCGGTTGCCCGACCAGGCGTAGCGCGACCCGACCCCGGCGTCGGGTCCGCTGTAGACGCGGTCCAGCGCCGGGTCGAGACCCTCCCACGGCGACCAGGAGACCCACTGGCGGAAGTCCGCGACCCGCTCGTGCACCCGCTCGGCGGGGGCGTGGACCAGGACGCGGCGCTCGACGACGTAGGTGCCCATGCCGGCCACCCTAGGACGCCGGGTGCCCTGCTGTCTGTCAGGAGCGTCAGCGGCGTACGGTAGTGACGTGTCGCGCACCCGTGAACCCCGCTCCGCCGCGCAGCAGGGGTTCCTCCTGGGGGCGGCGGCGTACGCCATGTGGGGGCTGTTCCCGCTCTACTGGACGCTGCTCGCGCCGGCGGGCGCGATCGAGATCCTCGCCCACCGGGTGTGCTGGTCGCTGGTGACCATGGTCGCGCTGACGCTGCTGCTGCGTCGTACGCCGCAGCTGCGCGCGATCCTGCGCGACCGCCGGGTGGTGCTGCTGCTGACCGCCGCGGCCGTGGTGATCGCCTTCAACTGGGGCGGCTTCATCTACGGCGTCAACGCCGGCCGGGTCGTGGAGGTCTCGCTCGGCTACTTCGTCAACCCGCTGGTCACCGTGCTGCTCGGGGTGCTGGTGCTCGGGGAGCGGCTGCGGCCGGTGCAGTGGGCGGCCGTCGGGCTCGCCGGCGTCGCGGTCGTGGTGCTCACGGTCGACTACGGCCACCCGCCGTGGGTGGCGGTGCTGCTGGCCGGCTCGTTCGGCACCTACGGGCTGATGAAGAAGAAGGCCGACGTCGGCGCGGTGGAGAGCCTCACCCTCGAGACCGTGGTGCTGGTGCCCCTCGCGCTTGGCTACCTGGTCTGGCTCACCGCCTCCGGCCGCTCGAGCTTCGGCACCGAGGGTGCCGGGCACGCCGTGCTGATGGTCTCCACCGGCCTGGTCACCGCGGTGCCGCTGATCTGCTTCGGCGCCGCCGCGACGCGGGTCTCGATGACCACCATCGGGCTGCTGCAGTACCTCGCCCCGACGCTGCAGTTCGTGCTGGGCCTGGTGGTCTTCGGCGAGCAGATGACCCCGGTGAAGTGGCTCGGCTTCGGGCTGGTGTGGGTCGCCCTCGTCGCCTTCACCGTCGAGGCGCTCGGCCACCGGCGCAGCCAGCTGCGGCTGGCCGCCGAGGCCAGCGCCGTCTGACCGCTGGCGTTCACCTGGGCGTCACCGGGGGTCCGCCGGGGCTGGGTTGGCTGGGGAGGTCCACCCCACGTCGTACTCGGAGAACCGATGACCCTGCACCAGCTGCTCCCGCTCCTGACCGAGGGCCCCCACGGCTCGCGCAGCGCGGCGACCTGTCACTACCGCTGCGCCGACGCCTGCTTCAAGCCGATGCCCAACACCACCGACAACCCCGAGTTCCACGAGGTCGCGTCCCACGCCCTGCGCCGCCGCTCGGTGCTCAAGGCCGCCGGTGTCGGCATCGGCGCACTCGCCGTGGCCGGCGTCAACGCCGCCCCCGCCGCCGCCGCACCCGCTCCGGCCGCTGCCGGCGCCACTCCCGTCGCCGCCCGTCGTGGCGGGGGCGTCGCCACCGCCGCCTTCGCGCCCGTCGCGCCCAACACCGCCGACCGGGTCACCGTCCCGCAGGGCTACCGCTCCGACGTCGTGGTCAAGTGGGGTGACCGGCTGTTCAAGCAGTCCCCCGCCTTCGACGTGGACCGTCAGACGCCCGAGTCCGCCGCCCTCCAGTTCGGCTACAACAACGACTACGTCGGCGTGCTGCCCCAGGGCCGCCGCCGCGCGCTGCTCGTGACCAACCACGAGTACACCGACGAGAACCTGATGTTCCCCACCGGCCGCTACGACTCCGCGACCATCAAGCGGATCGCGATCCAGTCCCACGGCATGTCGGTCGTCGAGCTCCAGCGCGGCAGCCGCCGCGGCTCCTGGACGCAGGTGCGCCCCGGCAAGGCCCCGCGCAACCGCCGGATCACCGGCACCACGAAGTTCGCCGTCGTCGGCCCCGCCGCGGGCGACCCGCGGCTGCGCACCTCCGCCGACCCGAAGGGCCGCACCGTGCGGGGCACCTTCGGCAACTGCGCCGGCGGCACCACCCCGTGGGGCACCGTGCTCTCGGGCGAGGAGAACTTCAACGGCTACTTCGACAAGTCCGGCTCCCTCGACCCGCGCTACACGACGTCCTACGCCCGCTACGGCCTCACCGGGTCCGGCTCGCGCGGCTGGGGCGAGGTCGACCCCCGCTTCGACCTGAGCAAGGAGCCGCACGAGCCGTTCCGCTTCGGCTGGATCGTCGAGGTCGACCCCTCCGACCCCCGCTCGACCCCGCGCAAGCAGACGATGCTGGGCCGCTTCAAGCACGAGGGCGCCAACATCGCGATCGCCCGCGACGGCCGCGCGGTGGCGTACATGGGCGACGACGAGCGCGGCGACTACATCTACAAGTTCGTGTCGCGGCGTACGTTCGACGCCCGCGAGGGCCGCGCCGCCCGCCGTCGCAACCTCGAGCTGCTCACCGAGGGCACGCTGTACGTCGCCCGCTTCAGCGGCGACGGGACCGGGGACGGCGTCTACGACGGCACCGGCCAGTGGATCCCGCTCACCTCGGACACCAGGTCCTTCGTCCCCGGCATGAGCGTGGCCGACGTGCTGATCGACACCCGGCTGGCCGCCGACACCGTCAAGCCGACCAAGATGGACCGGCCCGAGGACATCGAGCCCAACCCCGTCAACGGCAAGGTCTACTGCGCGCTGACCAACAACAGCAACCGCGGTACGTCGTACCCCACGGACGAGGCGAACCCGCTCGCCCAGAGCCGCACCCGCTCCACGCTGGGCGGCCCCCTGGAGACCAGGTCGGGCAACCGCAACGGCTACGTGCTGGAGATCAGCCCCGCCCAGGGCGACCACAGCGCGACGACGTTCGGCTGGGACCTGATGCTGGTGTGCGGTGACCCCGACGCCCCCGAGACCTACTTCGCGGGCTACCCCAAGCAGCAGGTCAGCCCGATCAGCTGCCCCGACAACGTCGCCTTCGACAGCGTCGGCAACCTGTGGATCTCCACCGACGGCGCCCAGCTCGGCTCCCACGACGGTCTCTTCCGGGTGCCCGTCAGCGGCTCCCAGCGGGGACGGGTCCAGCAGTTCCTCACCGTGCCGAAGGGCGCCGAGACCTGCGGCCCGCTGATCACCGACGACGGCCACTCGGTCTTCGTCGCCGTCCAGCACCCCGGCGAGACCGACGGGGCCACCTTCGAGAACCCCTCCTCCACCTGGCCCGGCACCGACGGCTTCCCCCGCCCGGCCGTCGTGGTGACCTACCAGGACTGACCGGTCGGCTGGGTGGCGGGCTGGTCCCGTCGTACGCCAGTCGGACGCTGCGGTTTCACAGGGTCCCCTGTGAAACCGCAGCTCCCCGGTCGAAGTTCGATCCGGGAAGCCGGCAGAAGCCCCGGGGAGTACGCCGCACCAACGACCGGCTCGCCTCCACAGCCGTCGACGCTGTGGTCGATGTCCACAGCTGGCGGCAGCCGGCCCCACGGCGCCGGTGCGGTCGTCAGGCTCGCCCACCATGGACGACCTCCTCCACCTCCGCCCCCACGGCCTGTTCCTTCGTCGCGAGGCGCTCGCTGCGGGCTACCGCGACGCCGACCTCACCAGCGGCGTACGTTCTGGCCGCCTGGTCAGATCACGGCACGGCGCCTACGTGTCGGCGCAGGCGTGGCGGGCCATGGATGACGTCGAGCGGTTCCGGACCCGAGGGCAGGCCGTCCTGCTGACGCACGGCGATCGCGTGATGCTGAGCCACACCTCCGCTGCGGCCGAGCACGGTCTGCGGCTGTGGGACGCCGACCTGCGGCGCGTCCACGTGACGAGGCTCGACGGGGAGAGCGGCCGCCACACCCACGACGTGGTCTACCACGAGGGGGCCGCACCCAGGCAGGACGTGCTGCCGAAGGGAGAAGGACTCGTCGTGGGACCCGTGCGGGCGGCCCTGGAGGCGGCCTCGCTGCACGACGTCGAGCGCGGGGTCGTCATCGTCGACTCGCTCTACGACTGCGGGCTCGGTGATCCCGACGCCGTCTGGTCGGCCTACCGAGCCCGCAGTCGTCACCCGTTCTCGCGGTCGCTCCAGGTCGTCGTCCGGATCGCCCGCGAGGGGGCACAGTCCGTCGGCGAGAGCCGCACGCGCGTGGCCTTCTTCGTGCACGGCATCCCCGAGCCTCGGCTGCAGTACGTCGTCCGCGACGAGGACGGCGAGGTCGTCGGCATCTGCGACATGGCCTGGCTCGAGCACAAGCTGCTGGGCGAGTTCGACGGAATGTCGAAGTACGTTCGCATGCTCCGTCCCGGCCAGACGATCGCCGACGCCGTACGCGACGAGAAGCTGCGTGAGGACGCGCTGCGGGAGCTGACCGGCTGCGGGATGATCCGCTACACCTGGGCCGACCTGTCGCACGGCGCGCGGCTGGCAGCAAGGACCCGACGGATGCTGACCGCGTACGGCGACCGGTGACCCCACTCCCCGGGGAGATCTGCGGCTCCCCGGTCGAAGTTCTCGTCGGGAAGCGTTGGTTTCACAGGGGACCCTGTGAAACCAACGGCCAGCAACCGACCACCAGCCCGACGTACGCCGCTCAGGCGGTGCGGGTGGCGACGACGTCGGCGAAGGCCTCGAGGGCGGCCCGGACGGGGCCGTCGGGGAGGACCTTGAGCAGCGCCTTGGCCTCGCCGGCGAGGTCGACGACGTAGGCGCGGGCCTCGGCCAGGGCCGGGTGGGCGCGGAGCAGGGCGAGGGCCTCGGCGTGGGGCTCGTCGGCCGAGAGGTCGGAGCCGAGCAGCTCGACCAGCCGAGCGTCGGCCGGGTCGGTGGAGCGACGGGCGATCAGCACCGGCAGCGTGGGGACGCCCTCACGGAGGTCGGTGCCGGGGGTCTTGCCGGACTCCTCGGTGTCGGAGGCGATGTCGAGGATGTCGTCGGAGAGCTGGAAGGCGACGCCGACCTTGGCGCCGTACTCGTGCAGCGCGTCCTCGACGTCGCGGGGGGCGCCGGAGAAGCGGGCGCCGTAGCGGGCCGAGGTGGCGATGAGCGAGCCGGTCTTGCCGGCGACGGTGCGCAGGTGGTGCTCGAGCTCGTCGGCGCCGTCGCGGGGGCCGACGGTCTCCAGGATCTGGCCCTCGACCAGCGAGGAGAAGGTCTGGGCCTGGATGCGCACGGCGTCGGCGCCCAGCTCGGCGGTCAGCTCGCTCGACTTGGAGAACAGGAAGTCGCCGGTGAGGATCGCGACGTGGTTGTCCCAGCGGGCGTTGGCCGAGGCGGCCCCGCGGCGCAGGTCGGCCTCGTCCATGACGTCGTCGTGGTAGAGCGAGGCCAGGTGGGTCAGCTCCACCACGCAGGCCGAGGTGAGCACGCCCGGGTCGTCGGGACGGTCGCCGGCCTCGGCCGCGAGCAGGACCAGCAGCGGCCGGAACCGCTTGCCGCCGGCCTCGAGCAGGTGCCGCGCCGCCTCCGTCACGAAGGCGGCCTCGCTGGCCACGTGGTCGGACAGGGCGACCTCGACCTCGTCCATCCGACGGCGCAGCCGGGCCTCGAGCGCGGCGTCGAGGATGGGCAGGGCGAGGGGTGCGCTCACCTGATGAATACTCCCACGCGGCCGAGAACGTCGATCAGGGCGCCCGGGACGATGCCCAGCACCAGGGTGGCCAGGACGCCGAAGCCGATCACGACCGAGGTCATGATGCTGGGCGTGGTCACGCTGGGGCCGTCGCCCACGGGCTCGGAGAAGAACATCAGCACGATCACGCGGACGTAGAAGTACGCCGCGACGGCCGACATCAGCACGGCCACGATCACCACCGGCCATGCGCCGACCTGCAGCGCGGCCGCGAAGACCGCCCACTTGCCGGTGAAGCCGCTCGTGAGCGGGATGCCGGCCATGGCGAGCAGCAGGAAGGCGAAGGCGCCGGCCACGAGGGGCGACTCCTTGCCCAGGCCCTGCCAGCGGGCCAGGTGGGTGGCCTCGCCCCCGCCGTCGCGCACCAGGGTGACGATGGCGAAGGCCGCGAGCGTGGTGAAGCCGTAGGTCGTGAGGTAGAACAGCACCGCGCTGACGCCGGTGAGGCCGCCGGCGGCGACCTCGTCGAGCGAGCGGATGCCGAGGAAGCCGGTGAGGATGAAGCCGGCGTGCGCGATCGAGGAGTAGGCCAGCATCCGCTTGATGTCGGTCTGCGAGATCGCGAGCACCGAGCCGACCACCATCGTGAGGATGGCGACGGCCCAGATCATCGGGGTCCAGTCGGTGCGGTTGCCGCCGAAGGCGACGTAGAAGAGCCGGAGCAGCGCTCCGAAGGCGGCCACCTTGGTCGCCGCGGCCATGAAGGCGGTCACCGCGGTCGGGGCGCCCTGGTAGACGTCGGGCGTCCAGGAGTGGAACGGCGCCGCGCCCACCTTGAACAGCAGGCCGACCGAGATCAGCGCGATGCCGGCCAGCAGCAGGCCCCGCTCGCCGCCGTCGGCCTGGACGGCCGCCGCGATCTGGGCGAAGCCCATCGACCCGGCGTACCCGTAGACCAGGGCGATGCCGTAGACGAAGAAGCCGGAGCTGAAGGCGCCGAGCAGGAAGTACTTCAGCGCCGCCTCCTGGCTCAGCAGCCGGCGCCGCCGGGCGAGCCCGCACAGCAGGTAGAGCGGGAGCGAGAGCACCTCGAGGGCGACGAACATGGTGAGCAGGTCGTTGGCCGCGGGGAAGAGCAGCATGCCGCCGATCGCGAACATGATGAGCGGGAAGACCTCGGTGTGCTCCAGGCCGCTGGTCGAGGCCTCGCGCTCGGCCTCGGTGCCGGGCAGCGCGGCGGCCTGGCCGGCGAAGCCGACCACGCCCGCCTCGAGCCGACGCTCGGCGAACAGCAGCACGCTCAGCGCACCGAGGACCAGCACGAGCAGCCAGCAGAAGACCGCCGGTCCGTCGGCCGCGAGGGCCCCCTCGGCCACGACCTTGCCGGCCTTGACGTCACCGGCGAACGGGTTGAGCCGCGCGAAGACGACGACCGAGGTGGCGAAGGCAGCGGCGAGGCCGACCAGGGCGGTGCCGACCTGGAGCGGGTAGCGCAGCTTGCGGGGGGCGAAGGCCTCGACGAGGACGCCGATCACGGCCACGCCGAGGACGATGAGGATCGGCGAGACGGTGAAGTACTCGATCTTCGGGGCGTCGAAGCCGTTCACTCCTGGGCCTCCCCTTCGGTGACGGTGGGTCGCGGGTCGGACTTCTCGACCTGCGACATGGTGTGGTCGACGGCGGGGTTGATCACGTCGAGCAGCGGCTGCGGGTAGAAGCCCAGGGCCACGATCAGGGCGACGAGCGGAGCCAGCGCCCCGATCTCGCGCAGGCCCAGGTCACGCATGCCGGCGACGCCCTCGTGGACCGGCCCGGTCATGGTGCGCTGGTAGAGCCAGAGCACGTAGATCGCGGCCAGCACGATGCCGAGCACCGCGAACGCGGCCACCCACGGCGAGTAGACGAACGCACCCACCATGACGAGCAGCTCGGAGACGAACGGCGACAACCCCGGCAGCGCCAGCGAGGAGAGACCGGCGACGAGCATCAGCCCGGCGAGCACCGGCGCCACCTTCTCCACGCCGCCGAAGTCCTCGATGCGGGCCGACCCGCGACGCGAGATCAGGTAGCCGGTGACCAGGAACAGCGCGGCCGTGGAGAGGCCGTGGTTGAACATGTAGAGGTTGGCGCCCGCGAGGCCCTGGCTGTTCATCACGAAGATGCCCAGCACGATGAAGCCGAAGTGGGACACCGAGGTGTAGGCGATCAGGCGCGAGATGTTCTGCGAGCCGATCGCCATCAGGGCGCCGTACAGGATCGAGAACACCGCGAGCACGATCACCACGGGCGTGGCCCAGCGCGAGGCCTCGGGGAAGATCTCCAGGCAGAACCGGATCATCCCGAAGGTGCCGATCTTGTCGAGCACGCTCACCAGCAGCACCGAGGTGCCGGGCGTCGCCTGCTCGGTGGTGTCCGGCAGCCAGGTGTGGACCGGGAACATCGGCGCCTTGATCGCGAAGGCGATGAAGAAGCCGACGAACATCCAGCGCCCGGCGGCGGTGCCGATGTCGAGCTGCGCGAGCTCGCTGACGAGGTACGTCGGACCGCCCTCGCTGTCCGCGGACACGACGTAGAGACCAATGACCGAGGCCAGCATGACCAGACCGCCGGCGAGCGAGTAGAGGAGGAACTTGACCGCCGCCTGCACCCGTCGGGGACCGCCGTAGCCGGCCACCATGAAGTAGACGGGGATCAGCGTGGCCTCGAAGAAGACGTAGAACAGGAACACGTCGGTGGCCGCGAACACGCCGATCGAGAGGCCCTCGAGCGCGAGCATCCACGCGAACAGGCCCTTCGCGCCCCAGCGCCCGGTCTCGCCGTCCTCCCACGAGGCCAGCATCACGATCGGGGTGAGGATCACCGTGAGCAGCACCAGCGTGAGGCCGATGCCGTCGAGCCCGAGGGCGTAGTGCGCCCCGAACAGGTCGATCCAGGTCACCTCCTCGGCGAACTGGAGGCCGGTGCCGGGCTGGTAGGCCACGGCGATGCCGATCGCGAGCACCAGGGTGAGCACGGAGAAGCCCAGCCCGACGAGCTTGGGCAGGGGTCCGCCCAGTCGTGCGGGCAGCAGCGCGACCACGACCGACCCGAGGATCGGCAGCAGCAGCAGGATGGTCAGCCACGGGAGCGTCATGCGAGGTTCACCACCACGAGTGCGAGCAGGACGAGGGCGGCCCCGGCCAGCAGGGAGAGCGCGTAGGAGCGCACGAAGCCGTTCTGGGCGCGGCGCAGCGCCTGGGACAGGCCGCCGATCGAGGCGGCCGTCCCCATCGCTCCGCCGTCGACCACGGCGCGGTCGAAGGTCGCGAGCCCGGCGGTGAGCTGCTTGCCGGGGCCGACCACGAGGGTGTCGTTGACCTCGTTGCCGTAGAGCTCGTTGCGCCCGGCGCGGGTGAGGAAGGAGACCTCGGTCGGGGCCTCGCGCGGCACCTCGCGTCGCCCGAAGAGGACGAAGGCGAGCGCGACGCCGAGGGCGACGACCAGGACCACCAGCGCACTGATCAGGATCGGCGGCACCGGCAGGTGGTGCTCCTCGGCCTCGCCGGTCACCGGGGCCAGGAAGGTGACGATCCAGTCGTTGAGCAGCAGCAGGCCGCCGAGCACCGACAGCGCCGCGAGGGCCACGAGCGGGAAGGTCATCACCTTGGGCGACTCGTGCGGGTGCACGCCCGGCTCCCAGCGCTTCGGTCCGAAGAACGTCATGAGCATCAGCCGGGTCATGTAGAAGCCGGTGACGCCGGCGCCGAGCAGGGCGCAGACCCCGAGGACCGGGCTCTCCGCGAGCGCGGTCTCGATGATCTTGTCCTTGGACCAGAAGCCGGAGAACCCGGGGAACCCGATGATGGCCAGGTAGCCCATCGCGAAGGTGAGGAAGGTGACCGGCATCGCCTTCTGCAGCGCGCCGTAGTGGCGCATGTCGACGTCGTCGTCGGTGCCGTGCATCACCGAGCCGGCCCCGAGGAACATGTTGGCCTTGAAGGCACCGTGGGTCAGCAGGTGGAAGATCGCGAAGGCGTAGCCCGCGACGCCGAGACCCGAGGCCAGCACCATGTAGCCGATCTGGCTCATCGTCGAGCCGGCCAGGGTCTTCTTGATGTCGTCCTTGGCGCAGCCGATCCAGGCGCCCATCAGCAGCGTGATGGTGCCGATCACCGCGACCGCGAGCCGGGCGGTGTCGGAGTACTCGAACACGAACTGCGAGCGCACGATCAGGTAGACGCCCGCGGTGACCATGGTGGCGGCGTGGATGAGGGCCGAGACCGGGGTCGGGCCCTCCATCGCGTCGAGCAGCCAGGACTGCAGCGGGAACTGCGCCGACTTGCCGCACGCGGCGAGCAGCAGCAGCAGGCCGATCGCGGTCATCACCCCGGCCGACGCGCCGCTGGTGAGCGCGGAGACCTCGTCGAAGGAGGTGGTGCCGAAGGTGACCAGCATCAGGCCGACGCCGAGCGAGAGCCCGATGTCACCGACGCGGTTGATCACGAACGCCTTCTTGGACGCCGCGGCCGCGCTGGGCTTGTGCTGCCAGAACCCGATCAGGAGGTACGACGCCAGGCCGACGCCCTCCCAGCCCAGGAACACCCCGACGTAGTCCGAGGAGAGCACCAGCACCAGCATCGCCGCGACGAACAGGTTGAGGTAGCCGAAGAACCGCCGCCGCCGGACGTCGTGCTCCATGTAGCCGATGGAGTAGACGTGGATCAGGGCGCCGACACCGGTGATGAGCAGCAGGAACAGCGCCGACAGCGGGTCGTAGAGCAGCCCGAGCTTGACCTCCCACCGGCCGGTGGCGAACCACGTCCACAGGTCGAGCCCGAGCTGGCGCTCCTCCTCGCCGCGGCCGAGCAGGCCGAGGAAGAGCCACAGCGAGCAGACGAACGAGCCGACGACGGCCGCGGTCCCGAGCAGGTGCCCCCAGGCGTCGGTGCGCCGACCGCCGAGCAGCAGGATCGCGGCCCCCACGGCGGGGAGCGCGATGACCAGGACGAGCGGGAGCGCCAGCGACCCGGCCGAGGTGGGCTCGACCAGCGGGATGCTGTGTCCACCCTCCGCGGCGAGGACGTCGATCGCAGTTGAGATCACGTGGAGTGCCCCTTAGTACTTCAGCAGGCTGGCGTCGTCGACCGAGGCGGAGCGACGCGTGCGGAAGATGGTCATGATGATCGCGAGCCCGACCACGACCTCGGCGGCGGCGACGACCATGACGAAGAACGCCGCGATCTGCCCGTCGAGGTTGCCGTTGGCCTTGGCGAAGGTGATCAGCGCGAGGTTGCTGGCGTTGAGCATCAGCTCCACGCACATGAACACCACGATCGCGTTGCGGCGGGTGAGCACGCCGACCGCACCGATGGTGAACAGGATCGCGCTGAGCACGATGAAGGGGGTGACGCTCATCGGCCCGCACCCCCCGCGTCGGAGGAGTCGTCACGCTCGGGCACGTCCTGGTCGCCGCCGCCGAGGCGCTGCACCTGCCGCGCGCTGCCCGGGGCGCTGTTGACCGACCCGCGGGCGGCGAGCACCCGCGAGATCGATGACTCGGCCACGCTGCCGTCGGGCAGCAGCGCGGGGGTGTCGACCGCGTTGTGGCGCGCGAAGACGCCCGGCGAGGGCAGCGGGCCGAGGTGCTTGCCGTGCTCGGCGTAGTCGCGCATCCGCTGGGCGGCGACCTCGGCCTGGCCCAGCTTGGGGGTGAGCCGCTCGCGGTGGGCCAGCACCATCGCGCCCAGGGCGGCGGTGATCAGCAGGGCCGAGGTGACCTCGAAGGCGAAGACGTACTTGGTGAACAGCACCCGGGCGATGCCGATGACGTTGCCCTCGGCGTTGGCCTCGTCGAGGCCGACGACCGTGCCGACGCTCACCTGGGCGATGCCGACCACGAGGGTGACCCCGAACAGCAGGCCGACGATCGTGGCGAGCGCGCGCTGGCCGCGGATCGTCTCGACCACGGAGTCCGACGCGTCGACGCCGACCAGCATGAGCACGAAGAGGAACAGCATCAAGATGGCGCCGGTGTAGACGATGATCTGGATGGCGAACAGGAACGGCGCGTCCTGGACGGCGTACAGCACCGCGAGGCTGATCATCACGACCGCCAGCAGCAGGGCGCAGTGCACCGCCTTGCGGGCGAACAGCAGCCCGAGGGCGCACACCACCATCACCGGGGCCAGGATCCAGAAGGCGATCACGGCGTGGTCCCTCCCGGCGTCTCCTCCGGGGCGTCCTGCCGGCGCAGCGTGCCGCGGTAGTAGTCGCCCTCGTCGGCGCCGAGCCGCATCGCGTGCGGCGGCTGCTCCATGCCGGGCAGCAGCGGCGCGAGCAGGTCGCTCTTCTCGTAGATGAGGTCGGCGCGGTTGTTGTCGGCGAGCTCGTACTCGTTGGTCATCGTGAGCGCGCGCGTCGGGCACGCCTCGATGCACAGCCCGCACAGGATGCAGCGCAGGTAGTTGATCTGGTAGACGCGGCCGTAGCGCTCGCCGGGCGAGAACCGACCGGAGCCGTCGCCGGCGCCGTCGTCGTTGGACGCACCCTCGACGTAGATCGCGTCCGCCGGGCAGGCCCACGCGCACAGCTCGCAGCCGATGCACTTCTCCAGGCCGTCGGGCCAGCGGTTGAGCTGGTGGCGCCCGTGGAAGCGGGGTGCCGTGGGCTCCTTCTGCTCGGGGTACTGCTCGGTGACCACCTTGCGGAACATGGTCCGGAAGGTGACGCCGAACCCGGCGACCGGGTCCCAGAGCTGCTCCTTGAGCGTCGCCATCAGCGCGTGCCTCCTGCGTCGGGGGTGGATGAGCCGGTGCTGCTCAGCGAGGTGGAGCCGGTGCGACCCGCGGTGCCGGCGTCCTGGCCGGGCATCGGCGGGACGGGGTAGCCGCCGGCGAAGGCGTCGAACGGCTCGCTGTCGGCCACCGGCTCGGGCTGCTCCCGCTCGGGGACGAACATCAGCACGACCACCAGCAGGGCCAGCACCGCGGCGGCGCCGATCAGCCAGCGACGGTCGAACCCGCCCTCGAGGTCGACCACGCGGATGGCGGCGACCGCCACGATCCACACGATCGAGACCGGGATGAGGACCTTCCAGCCGAACGCCATGAACTGGTCGTAGCGCAACCGCGGCAGCGAGCCGCGCAGCCAGATGAACATGAAGATGAAGGCCAGGGTCTTGCCCATGAACCAGATGAAGGGCCAGTAGCCCTCGTTGGCGCCCTCCCAGACCTGCGCGATCCCGAAGGGGGCGCGCCAGCCGCCGAGGAAGAGCGTCGTGGCCAGCGCCGAGACGGTGGCCATGTTGATGTACTCGGCGAGGAAGAACAGCGCGAACTTCAGCGAGCTGTACTCGGTGTGGAAGCCACCGACCAGCTCGCCCTCGGCCTCGGGGAGGTCGAAGGGCGCCCGGTTGGTCTCCCCCACCATCGCGATCACGTAGATCACGAAGGACGGGATCAGCGTGAAGACGAACCACACGTCGCTCTGCGCGGCCACGATCTGCGAGGTCGACATCGAGCCGGCGTGCAGGAAGACCGCGACCAGGGCCAGGCCCATCGCGACCTCGTAGGAGATCATCTGGGCGCTGGAGCGCAGCCCACCCAGCAGGGAGTACGTCGACCCGCTGGACCAGCCGCCGAGCACGATGCCGTAGATGCCGATCGAGGCGATCGCCATCACGAAGATGACCGCGACCGGCATGTCGGTGAGCTGCAGCGGCGTGGTGATGTCGGTGAACGGGACCTTGACCTCGGGCCCGAACGGGATCACCGAGAAGGTGACGAAGGCCGGGATCACCGCGATCACCGGCGCGATCACGAAGACCAGCTTGTCGGCCGCCTTCGGGATGATGTCCTCCTTCAGCGCCAGCTTCACGCCGTCGGCGAGGCTCTGCAGCAGCCCGAAGGGACCGTGGCGGTTGGGGCCGATGCGGTGCTGCATCCGCGCCACGACCCGGCGCTCCCACCAGATGTTGAACAGCGTGAGCAGCACGAGGACCACGAAGATCAGCACGGCCTTGAGCAGCACCAGCCAGATCGGGTCCTTGCCGAACGCCTCGAGCCCGGCGTCCGCGAGCGGCACGGGGAGTCCGATCGGGAGCACGGCGGGGAGGATGGGGCTCACTGGTCGCCTCCGGTGGTGGTGAGGGAGCTCGAGCCCGTCGAGGCTCCCACGGTCAGCGAGACCGGGCTGCCCGCCGGGCCGACCAGGTGACGCACCGAGAGGCCCGGCGCGCTGGCGGGGGCCCACACCGTGCCTTCGGCGAGGTCGGAGACGCCGATCGGCAGCTCCACCGAGCCCAGCGGACCGGTGAGGGTGACCCGCTCGCCGGCCCGGGCGCCGAGCGCCTGGAGCGTCGCCGCACCGACGAGCACCACGGGCTTGCGGGCGGTGGCGCGCATCGGCTCGTCGCCGTCCTGGAGCCGGCCGTCGTCGAGCTGCTGCTTCCAGGAGGCCAGCACGAGCGAGCCGTCGAAGTCGGCGGGGGCGGCCACCGGAGCGCCGGCGTCGTGCTCGGGCGCGGCCACGGTCGTGGCGCGCTCGCCGTCCCACGGGCCGATCTGGCCCATCTCGTCCCAGGCCTGCTCGGGGGTGCGCAGGCCGAGCGGGGTGCCGAGCTCCTCGGCGATCCCGGCCAGCACCCGCACGTCGGGCAGCGAGGAGGGGTTGTGCATCACCTTGCCGAAGTGGCGCAGGCGACCCTCCCAGTTGACGAAGGTGCCGGCCTTGTCGGTCGGCGGGGCGACGGGCAGCACCACGTCGGCGAGGCGGGTGACGTCGGACTCGCGGACCTCGAGCGAGACCACGAAGGAGGCGCGCTCCAGCGCGGCCAGGGCCAGCGCCGGGTCGGGCAGGTCGGCGGGGTCAACGCCCCCCACGACCAGGCCGCCGAGCTCGCCGGCCGCGGCGGCGGTGACGATGGCGTCGGTGTCGCGGCCGGGGGTCTCGGGCAGGCCCTCGACGCCCCAGGCCGCGGCCAGGTCGACGCGGGCCGCGGCGTCGGCCACGGGACGGCCGCCGGGCAGCAGGGTCGGCAGCGCGCCGACCTCGAGCGCCCCGCGGTCACCGGCCCGGCGCGGCACCCAGGCCAGCCGGGCACCGGTGGTGCGGGCCAGCGCGGAGACCGCGGCGAGAGCGCCGGGGACGGCGGCGAGCCGCTCCCCGACCAGCACCACGGAGCCGGCGTCGACGGGGACCTCGGGACTGTGGGCCAGGCCCTCGATGACCTGCACCTCGTCGCCGGGACGGGTCGGGATCAGGGTGCCGGCCAGCTTGTGCAGGCCGCGCGAGGTGAACGGCGCGATCGACCAGACCTTGGCCCCGGCGGCGCCGCGCACGGCCTTGCGCAGCCGCAGGAAGACGGTGCCGGCCTCGTCCTCGGGCTCGAAGCCGACCAGCAGCACCGAGCGGGCGGCCTCGAGGTCGGCGTACGTCACGGCCCCGGAGCCGGGGCCCGAGAGCACGACGTGGGCGGCGAGGAACTCCGCCTCCTCGGCCGACTGGGCGCGGGCGCGGAAGTCGACGTCGTTGGTGCCGAGCGCCACCCGGGCGAACTTGGCGTAGGCGTAGGCGTCCTCGGCCGTGAGCCGGCCGCCGGGCAGCACGCCGACCCCGCCGGCCTCGCGGGCGGCGTCGAGGCCGCGCGCGGCGACGGCGAACGCCTCGGGCCAGCTCGCAGCGCGCAGCTCGCCGGTCTCGGCGTCGCGGACCTGGGGGTGGCGCAGCCGGTCGTCCTGGCGGGCCCAGGTGAAGCCGAAGCGGTCCTTGTCGGTGATCCACTCCTCGTTGACCTGCGGGTCGTCGCCGGCGAGGCGGCGCATCACCTTGCCGCGACGGTGGTCGACGCGGATCGCGGAGCCGCAGGCGTCGTGCTCGGCCACCGACGGGGTCGAGACCAGGTCGAAGGGCCGCGAGCGGAAGCGGTACGCCGAGGACGTCAGCGCGCCGACCGGGCAGATCTGGATCGTGTTGCCGGAGAAGTAGCTCTCGAAGGGCTCCTTCTCGTAGATGCCGACCTGCTGCAGCGCGCCACGCTCGACCAGCGCGATGAACGGGTCGCCGGCGATCTGCTCGGAGAAGCGGGTGCAGCGGGCGCACAGCACGCAGCGCTCGCGGTCGAGTAGCACCTGGGCGGAGATGTTGATCGGCTTGGGGTAGAGCCGCTTCTCGGCGGTGAACCGGGTCTCGCCGCGGCCGTTGCTCATCGCCTGGTTCTGCAGCGGGCACTCGCCGCCCTTGTCGCAGACCGGGCAGTCGAGCGGGTGGTTGATGAGCAGCAGCTCCATCACGCCCTGCTGCGCCTTGTCGGCGACCGGCGAGGTGGCCTGGGTGTTCACGACCATGCCGTCGGCGACCGTCAGCGTGCAGGAGGCCTGCGGCTTGGGGATGGGGCGGCCGTTGCCGCCGTCGGGCACGTCGACCAGGCACTGCCGGCAGGCGCCGACCGGCGCCAGCAGCGGGTGGTCGCAGAAGCGCGGGATCTGGACGCCGATCTGCTCCGCCGCCCGGATCACCAGGGTGTTCCTGGGGACCGAGACCTCGACGCCGTCGATGGTCACCGTGACCTCGTCGGAACGCTGCGGGGCGGTCTCCTTCGACCTCTCCGGGGTGGTCGTCATGCGCTTGCTCCCTCGCGGGCGAAGACGGTGGAGGCCTCGCGGTCGAACGGGCACCCGCCGTGGGTCAGGTGCGCGAGGTACTCGTCGCGGAAGTGCTGGACCGAGGAGGTGATCGGGCTGGTGGCGCCGTCACCGAGCGCGCAGAAGGAGCGGCCCAGGATGTTGTCGCAGACGTCGTCGAGCAGGTCGAGGTCGGACTCGGAGCCCTGGCCCTGCTCGAGGTGGGCCAGCGTCTGCACCAGCCACCAGGTGCCCTCGCGGCACGGCGTGCACTTGCCGCAGGACTCGTGCTTGTAGAACTCGGTCCACCGCAGCACCGCGCGGACCACGCAGGTGGTCTCGTCGAAGATCTGCAGCGCGCGGGTGCCGAGCATCGAGCCGACGCCGGCGACCCCCTCGAAGTCCAGCGGCACGTCGAGGTGCTCGGCCGTCAGCAGCGGCGTGGAGGAGCCGCCGGGAGTCCAGAACTTCAGCTCGTGGCCCTGCCGCATCCCGCCCGCGAGCTCGATCAGCTCGCGCAGCGTGATGCCGAGCGGCGCCTCGAACTGACCGGGGTTGGTGACGTGGCCCGAGAGCGAGAAGATGCCGTAGCCCTTGGACTTCTCGGTGCCCATCGAGGCGAACCACTCCGCGCCCCGGTCGATGATGCTGGGCACCGAGGCGATGGACTCGACGTTGTTGATCACGGTCGGGCTGGCGTAGAGGCCCGCCACCGCCGGGAACGGCGGCCGCAGCCGCGGTTGTCCGCGACGGCCCTCGAGCGAGTCGAGCAGCGCCGTCTCCTCGCCGCAGATGTAGGCGCCCGCGCCGGCGTGGACCACCAGCTCGAGGCTGTAGCCCGAGCCGTGGATGTCGGCGCCGAGGTGACCGGCGAGGTAGGCCTCCTGCACGGCCCGCTGCAGCCGGCGGATGACGTGCAGGATCTCGCCGCGGACGTAGATGAAGGCGTGGCTGGCGCGGATCGCGTAGGCGCTGATGATGACGCCCTCGACCAGCGTGTGCGGCGTGGCCATCATCAGCGGGGTGTCCTTGCACGTCCCCGGCTCGGACTCGTCGGCGTTGACGACGAGGTACTTGGGGTTGGGGTTGTCCTGCGGGATGAAGCCCCACTTCATGCCGGTCGGGAAGCCCGCGCCGCCGCGGCCGCGCAGGTTGGAGGCCTTGACGGTCTCCACGACCGCGGTCGGCTCCATGGCCAGCGCCTTGTGCAGCGCCCGGTAGCCGCCCTGGGCCTCGTAGGCCGCGAGCGTCCAGGAGCGCTCGGCGCCCCAGTTGTCGGTCAGGACGGGGGTCAGGGTGTCGATGGGAGTGCTCACGCGTCGCCCTCTCCGGTGTTGCGCGGGTTGTCCTCGTGCTTGGCGTCCGCGCCCGACTCGGCGACGGCCGCCTGCGACTCCGTCTCGGCCGACTCGGGAGCCCCGCCGGCCTTGCCGGCCGTGGTCTCGCCCTCGGCCTTGTCGGCGCCCTGGTCCTTCACGTCGGCGGCCTGCGCCGCCTCCGCCACGCTGGGGGCGGTCCAGCCCCGCTGCCGCGCGATCTCACGCCCGAGCAGCGACGCGGGCCCCGCGGAGGGGCCCTCGTCGGCCAGGTCGTCGGGGAACCCGGCGAGCACGCGCTCGGCCTCGCGCCACGTGACCAGCCGCGGTCCGCGGGTCGAGGTGACCTCGGCCCCGGAGCGCAGGTCGTCGACCAGCGTGGTGGCCGACTCGGGGGTCATGTTGTCCATGAACTCCCAGTTGACCGTCATCACCGGGGCGTAGTCGCACGCGGCGTTGCACTCGATGTGCTCCAGCGTGATCGAGCGGCGGCCGTCCTCGGCCGGGGTGGTCTCGTCGTTGCCGAGGTCGAGGTGGTCCTTGAGCCGGTCGAAGATCAGGTCGCCGCCCATGATCGCGCAGAGCGTGTTGGTGCAGACCCCGACGTGGTAATCGCCGACGGGGCGGCGCTTGTACATCGTGTAGAAGGTCGCCACGCCGCTGACCTCGGCCGCGCTGATGCCGAGGATCTCCGCGCACGCCTCGATGCCGCGCGAGGTGACCTGCCCCTCGGCGCTCTGCACGAGGTGCAGCATCGGGAGCAGCCCGGAGCGGGCCTGCGGGTAGCGGGCGGCGATCTGCTCGAGCTCGGCGTAGGTCGCCGCGGGCAGCCGGTCGGCGTTGACCTGGGTGGTCGAGACCGCGCCGGCCGTGGTGTCGTCGTCCATGCCGGGGATGCGGCCGGCCTCCTCCGAGGGGCTCATCGGTCCACTCCTCCCATGACGGGGTCGATCGAGGCGATCGCGACGATGACGTCGGCCACCTGGCCGCCCTCGCTCATCACCGAGGTCGCCTGGAGGTTGACGAAGGACGGGTCGCGGAAGTGCGCCCGGAAGGGGCGCGTGCCGCCGTCGGAGACGACGTGGGCGCCCAGCTCGCCGCGCGGCGACTCGACCGGGACGTACGCCTGCCCGGCCGGGACCCGGAAGCCCTCGGTCACCAGCTTGAAGTGGTGGATCAGGGCCTCCATGGACTCGCCCATGATGTGCTTGATGTGGTCGAGGCTGTTGCCCATGCCGTCGCTGCCGATGGCCAGCTGGCTGGGCCAGGCGATCTTCTTGTCGCCGACCATGACCGGCGCACCCTCGAGGTCGGCCAGCCGGTTGGTGGCCTGCTCGACGATCCTGAGCGACTCCCACATCTCGTCGACGCGGATCCGGAAGCGGCCGTAGGCGTCCATCGAGTCGCGGGTCGGCACGTCGAACTCGTAGTCCTCGTAGCCGGAGTAGGGCTGGGTCTTGCGCAGGTCCCAGGGGTAGCCGGTCGAGCGCAGCACCGGACCGGTGATGCCCAGCGCCAGGCAGCCGGCCAGGTCGAGGTGGCCGACGCCCTGCAGGCGGGCCTTGAAGATCGGGTTGGCGTTGCACAGGGCGGCGTACTCGGGCAGGCGCTTCTTCATCAGCGTCACGAAGTCGCGGATGGCGTCGATGCCGCCGGCCGGCATGTCCTGCGCCACGCCGCCGGGACGGATGAACGCGTGGTTCATCCGCAGGCCGGTGATCAGCTCGAACAGGTCGAGGACCAGCTCGCGCTCGCGGAAGCCGATCGTCATCACGGTCAGCGCGCCGATCTCCATGCCGCCGGTGGCGATGGCCACCAGGTGGGAGGAGATGCGGTTGAGCTCCATCAGGAGCACCCGCATGACCTGGGCCTTCTCGGGGATGTCGGCCTCGATGTCGAGCAGCCGCTCGACGCCGAGGCAGTAGGTCATCTCGTTGTAGAACGGCGAGAGGTAGTCCATCCGGGTGCAGAAGGTGACGCCCTGCACCCAGGAGCGGTACTCCATGTTCTTCTCGATGCCGGTGTGGAGGTAGCCGATGCCGCAGCGGGCCTCGGTGACCGTCTCGCCCTCGAGCTCGAGGATCAGGCGGAGCACCCCGTGGGTCGAGGGGTGCTGCGGGCCCATGTTGACCACGACCTTGTTGTCGTGCTCGTCGTCGATGCCCTGGGTGATGGAGTCCCAGTCCTGGCCGGTGACGGTGAAGACGCGGCCCTGGCTGGTCTCGGCCTCGGTGGCGGCGTACGGGTCCGGTGCTTCGGTGGTCGAGCTCATCAGTTGTAGCTCCTCCGCTGGTCGGGCGGGGGAACCGTCCCGCCCTTGTACTCGACCGGGATGCCGCCCAGGGGGTAGTCCTTGCGCTGGGGGTGGCCCGGCCAGTCGTCCGGCATCTGGATGCGCGTGAGCGCCGGGTGGCCGTCGAAGACCACGCCGAAGAAGTCGAAGACCTCGCGCTCGTGCCAGTCAGCCGTCGGGTACGTCGCCACCACGCTCGGCACGTGGGGATCGGCGTCCGGTGCCGTGACCTCGAGCCGCACGCGGCGGTTGTGGGTCATCGACAGCAGGTGGTAGACGACGTGCAGCTCGCGGCCGCGGTCGTCGGGGTAGTGCACGCCGCTGACGCCCGAGCACAGCTCGAAGCGCAGCGCCTCGTCGTCACGCAGCCGCGCGACGAGGGCACGCAGGTGCTCGCGCCTGACGAAGAAGGTGATCTCGCCGCGGTGGACCACGACGCGCTCCACGGCCGCCTCGACGCCGGCGGAGCGGGCGGCCTCGGCCAGCGCGGCCGCGACGTCGTCCATCCAGCCGCCGTAGGGCGGCGGGGTGCTGCCCGGCATCTGCACCGGGCGGTCGAGACCGCCGTAGCCGGAGGTGTCGCCGGTGCCGCGGACGCCGAACATGCCCTGGCGACGACCGATCTGCTCGCCGTCGTGGTCCGGGACGTTCTCGGGCATCCGGTCGGTGCTGTCGACCTCGGTCCCGGGCTCGGCACGGGTCTCGGGGTTGGTGCCGGTGGTGTCGTCGCTCACCTCATCAGGCCCTTCAGCTGCCCGGTCGGCAGCGCGTTGAGCCCGGCGGTCTCCTGCTCCTCGATCTCGGCGAGGCGGTTGGGGCCGAGCTTGGTCGCCTGGACCTGGTCGTGCAGCTTGAGGATCGCGTCGATGAGCATCTCGGGCCGCGGCGGGCAGCCGGGGAGGTACATGTCGACGGGGACGACGTGGTCCACGCCCTGCACGATCGAGTAGTTGTTGAACATGCCGCCGGAGCTGGCGCACACGCCCATGGCGAGCACCCACTTGGGCTCGGCCATCTGGTCGTAGATCTGGCGCAGCACCGGGGCCATCTTCTGGCTGACCCGGCCGGCGACGATCATCAGGTCGGCCTGGCGCGGGCTGGCCCGGAAGACCTCCATGCCGAACCGCGCGAGGTCGTACTTCGGGCCGCCGCTGGTCATCATCTCGATGGCGCAGCAGGCCAGGCCGAACGTGGCCGGCCAGAACGAGGCCTTGCGCATGTAGCCCGCGACGCCCTCGACGGTGGTCAGCAGCACCCCGCTGGGGAGCTTCTCCTCAAGTCCCATGACTCACAACCAAACCGGTCCGGTGAGGACCACTAGTCCCACTCCAGCCCGCCGCGCTTCCACACGTAGGTGTAGGCGACGAAGACCGGGATGATGAACAGCACCATCTCGATCAGGCCGAACAACGCCATCTGGTCGAAGGCCACGGCGATGGGGTAGAGAAAGACGATCTCGATGTCGAAGATGATGAACATCATCGCGGTGATGTAGTACCGCACCGGGAAACGACCCCCGCCGACCGGCTGGGGCGTGGGCTCGATGCCGCACTCGTAGGAGTCCAGCTTGGCGCGGTTGGCGCGGGCCGGACCCGTGAGCGAGCTGACGACGACGGAGAAGACGGCGAACCCGGCGGCCAGGGCCGCCAGCGCCAGCACGGGCGTGTAGAGCTCCATGATCCTCCTCGGACCAGCTCGATCATCAGCGTTGGTGCAATTGTGAAGTTCTTCACGAACTCCCGACGACGGCCCAGCATAGAGGCCCACGTCACAGTTGGCGAACCTGCCCCACCACCCTGTCAGACGC
Organism: Marmoricola sp. Leaf446; assembly: GCF_001424755.1. Lineage (GTDB taxonomy): Bacteria > Actinomycetota > Actinomycetes > Propionibacteriales > Nocardioidaceae > Marmoricola. The sequence continues at coordinate 282,634 of NZ_LMRF01000001.1, read as the reverse complement.
GTCCGACAGCCCCCTGACCAGCGGATTTAACGCACGACAGGCTTTCCTAAATACGAGTTGCTAGGCCGTGGCCCGGTGCAGCGCCACGATGCCGCCGGAGAGGTTGCGCCACTGCGGCGAGCGCCAGCCGGCAGCCTCCAGGCGGGCCGCCAGGGCGGGCTGGTCGGGCCACTCGCGGATCGACTCGGCGAGGTAGACGTAGGCGTCGGGGCTCGAGGACACGCCCCGGGCGATGGGCGGCAGCGCCCGCATCAGGTAGTTGAGGTAGACGGTGCGGAAGGCCGCGTTGGTGGGGCTCGAGAACTCGCAGACCACCAGCCGGCCGCCGGGCCGGGTGACGCGGAGCATCTCGCGGAGGCCGGCGTCCGGGTCGACGACGTTGCGCAGGCCGAAGGAGATGGTGACCGCGTCGAAGCTGTCGTCGGCGAAGGGCAGCCGGGTGGCGTCGCCGGCCGTGAAGGGCAGCGCCGGGCGGGCCTGCTTGCCGACCCGGAGCATCCCGACCGAGAAGTCGCACGGGACCACCTCGGCGCCGAGGTCGCGGAACGGCTGCGAGGACGTGCCGGTCCCGGCCGCGAGGTCGAGCACCCGCTCCCCCGGCCGCGGGTCGACGGCCCGCACGACGGCGTGCCGCCAGCGGCGGTCCTGGCCCAGCGAGAGCACGTCGTTGGTGAGGTCGTAGCGCTGGGCCACGTCGTCGAACATCGCCTGCACCTCGGCAGGTCGCTTGGCCAGGCTCGCGCGGGTCACCCACGAACCCTAGGCCGCCACGGTGCGTCCACCGACATCCAGGCCCTCGGACCGGCGAGGATGGGCCCATGTCGGGTGGGTCTCGTGGACGTCGGGGTCGGGCGCGCGCCGGGGTCGCGGGCCTGGCGATGCTGCTGGCGGTGGTCGGGGTGACCACGGCCGCGGGCTGGGCCGTGACGCGGGGCGGGCTGCTCGACCGACCGGGGGCCGACGTCGCCTCGCCGGCCGCGGCCGAGCCCACAACCGCACCGACCACACCGAGCCCACCCACCTCGCCTGCTCCGCCGTCGGCCAACGCCTCCCCGCCGGCGTCCCCCGCCGCCTCGGCGAGCGGTCGCCGCGTCCTCGGGGCGCGGGCGCCGCTGCCCGAGGAGCGGCCCCGGCAGGTGCCCCGGCCCGGCCCCCGGCTCCTGGGCCCCGGCGACGCGGGCCCCGAGGTCCGGGAGCTGCAGTCGCGGCTGCGGCAGGTGGCGTGGTTCGTCGGCGACGTCACCGACGACTACGGCACCGCGACCGAGACGGCCGTGCGCGGCTTCCAGGCCAAGCGCGGCATCGCCGTCACGGGGTACGTCGACCAGCGCACCCGCGGCCGGCTGGCCGCGATGACCCGCGAGCCCACCCGCGACGAGCTCGCCAACCGGTTCCCCGGGGACGGCGACACCTCCGCGGCGCTGGACCCGCGCTGCCGCACCGGCCGGGCGCTGTGCGTCGACAAGACCAGCCGCACGCTGCGCTGGGTGGTCGACGGCACGGTCCTGCGCTCGGTCTCGGTGCGCTTCGGCTCCTCCTACACCCCGACCCGCGAGGGGCAGTTCGCCGTCGAGCGCAAGTCGCGCGACCACGTCTCCTCGCTCTACGACTCCCCGATGCCGTTCGCGATGTTCTTCTCCGGCGGCCAGGCGGTGCACTACTCCGCCGACTTCGCGGCCCGCGGGTACGCCGGCGCCTCCCACGGCTGCGTCAACGTCCGCGACCTCCCCGGCATCACCTGGCTCTACGACCAGGTCTCGGTCGGCGACAAGGTCGTCGTCTACTGGTCCTGAGCGGCCGCGGGCGCGGGGTCTGCGCGAGGACGGATGCACCGCTCCCGTAGATTCGAGGGGTGAGCAGCCCGTCGCCGTCGCCGAGCGCGACCGGCCGACCGCTGGTGACGAGGACCGTCGAGCTGCCCCCCAGCGCGCTGCCCAGCGACCTGCTCGACCTGCTCCCGGCGGGTGCCGAGCCGATGGCGTGGCTGCGCCGCGGCGACGGTCTCGTGGCGTGGGGCGTGGCGGCCCGGTGCCGCACGTCGGGCCACGACCGCTTCGCCGACGCCTCCGACTGGTGGCGGGAGCTGGCCGGTGCCGCCGAGGTCACCGACGAGGTCGAGGTGCCCGGCACCGGCCTGGTCGCGCTGGGCAGCTTCGGCTTCGCCGACGAGCCCGGCGACAGCCTGCTGGTCGTGCCCGAGGTCCTGGTCGGCCGCCGCGAGGGCCGCGCCTGGGTGACCGTCACCGGCGCCGGCGAGACCCCCGCGCTCCCCGACCTCACCGCGCTGGCCCGCCGGGAGCCGCCCGCCCCGCCGCGCGAGGTCACCTTCGCCGACGGCGCGATGAGCGGCGCCGCCTGGGAGTCGGTGGTCGCCGACGCCGTCGGTCGCATCGGCGAGGGCGACCTCGAGAAGGTCGTGCTGGCCCGCGACCTGCTGGCCACGGCGGCCGCGCCCGTCGACGTCCGCTGGCCGCTGCACCGCCTGGCCGACGACTACGCCATGTGCTGGACCTTCCACGTCGAGGGCCTGTTCGGCGCCACGCCCGAGATGCTCGTACGACGCGAGCGCGGGCTGGTCACCTCCCGGGTGCTGGCCGGCACCATCCGCCGCACCGGCGACGACGCGCGCGACGCCGGGCTCGCCGGTCAGCTGGCGCGGTCCTCCAAGGACCTCGAGGAGCACGAGTACGCCGTCCGCTCGGTCGCCGAGTCGCTGTCGCCGTACTGCTCCTCCACCAACGTGCCCGAGGTGCCGTTCGTGCTGCACCTGCCCAACGTGATGCACCTGGCCACCGACGTCACCGGCGTGGTCCACGACCACCACGAGTCGGCCGGCGCCGCCGGGGCGAGCGTGCTCGACCTCGCCGCGGCGCTGCACCCCTCGGCGGCCGTCGGCGGGACGCCGACCAAGGTCGCGGTCGAGCTGATCGAGGAGATCGAGGGCATGGACCGGGGCAGGTACGCCGCGCCGGTCGGGTGGATGGACGCCCAGGGCGACGGCGAGTTCGGCATCGCGCTGCGCTCGGCCGAGGTCGACCCGGCCGACCCGGCGACCGTCCGGCTGTTCGCTGGCTGCGGCGTGGTCGCGGGCTCCGACCCGGAGGCCGAGCTGGCCGAGGCACAGGCCAAGTTCCTCCCGGTGCGCGACGCGCTGGGCCCCGCCTGACCTGCTGCTGGGCTACCGCCCCGTCGCGTCGTACGTCGACCCGGGGCCGCCGCCGGAGACCGGTCCGGTCATCGGGGAGATGTGGCGCAGGTGCGGCGGCACCGGGTCGGGCGGGGTGTGCGCCGGCACCGCCTCGTTCTGCCGCTCACGCACCGCGAGCTTGATCTGCTGCAGGTTGTTGCGCAGCAGGTCCGAGACGAGCTCGTCCATGCGCGGGTCGCCCAGCATCTCGATCAGCACCCGCAGCGTCGTCTCGCTGACCTGCCCGACGATCGCGTCGTAGCCCGGGATCCGGCTCACCACCCGCGACGAGGGGTCGTTGCGGACCTTCTCCGAGACCAGGTCGATCAGGGCGTCGTGGTTCTCCACCAGGGCGGCGGAGATGTTGCGGGTGTAGTGCCCGGTCTGGATGACGTCGGCGACCTCGTCGAGCACCGCGATGGTGATCGGCCGCTTGACCACCTCGACCACGCGCTCCTGGATGCGGTTGAAGAACCGGATCACGAACGGCGCGCGCATGCCGCGACGCACCAGCGCCCGGGTCGCGAACGCCGAGAGCACCGTCAGCACGACGAGCACGAGCAGCGTCAGCCAGACCAGCTCCCAGACCGAGCGGTCGCGCAGCCAGTCGATCACGCGTCGGTGCCCGGCTCGAGGCGGGTGTAGGCCTGGTCGCGGGCCCCGAGGAACCGGTCGAGCATGCTGCCCGCGACCTGGTGGCCGACCTCGCTGTAGACCGCGTCGTGGATGGCGAGGTTGCGTGGCGCCCCGACCTCGCGGGCGTAGTCGATGCACTCCGACAGCTTCAGCCACGGGGCGCTGACCGGGAGCAGCAGCACGTCGGGGCGGACGTCGGGCACGGTGAGCGCGTCGCCGGGGTGGAACACGGTCGTGCCGTCGAGGTCGAGCAGGTAGCCGCTGTTGTCGAAGTGGGGCAGCTCGGGGTGGATCACCGCGTGCTTCTCGCCGACGACGGTGACCGGGACGCCGACGTCGAGCTGCTGGCCGGGCTCGACGACCCGCAGCCGCTCGGCGAGGTCGGGGGCGGCGGCGACCACCGCGTCGGCGACGGCCCGGATGGTGTGGACCGGCGCGTCGGTGCGGCGCAGGTGGTCGACCGACCAGTGGTCGGGGTGCTCGTGGGTCAGCAGCACCGCGGTGGCGCCGTCGGTGGCGTCGGCCTCGGGCGTGAACGCCCCCGGGTCGACCACGACCACGGCCCCGTCGACCTCGAGGCGGACGCAGGCGTGCCCGAGCTTGGTGATCCTCATGGGAGCAAACCTAGCGGCGGGTCAGCCGGTCACCTGGTCGACGAAGCACCAGCGCCAGTCCTCGCCCGGCTCGGCGGAGCGCATCACCTCGTGGCCGGTGTGCTCGTGGTGCACGCTGGCGTGCCGTTGGGGCGAGGAGTCGCAGCAGGCGATGTGCCCGCACACCACGCACATCCGCAGGTGCACCCAGGTGGTGCCCTCGCGCAGGCAGTCCGTGCACTCCCCCGCGCTGTCGGGCTCGACCGGGGCCCGGACCTGGCGCAGGTGCTCGCAGTCGCCCTCGAAGGCGGTGGCGTCGGCCCCGCGGACCCGCTCGCGCTCGGCGCTGCTGTGGTCGAGCATCGACTCCTCCACGTCGAGCATGGCCAGCACCTCGTCGATCACCTCGTGCGGCACGGTGCCGGTGCTGCGGATCTCCAGCACGCGGCCGCGCTCGACGTCGATCATCTCGCGACGCCACCGGTTGTAGGTCTCGCTCGGGTTCTCGGCCCCCTGCGGGCCGACGCGCTCCCACGCGGCGAAGTCGCGGCGCTGCACCCGGTCGCGGATGGTGGTCGCCACGTCGTGGGGGTCCTCCCCGGCCAGCTCGTCGAGGCGACCGAGACCAGCCTGCGAGGCCTGGTGCAGCACGTTGGCCCGCAGCAGCGCGTCGGCGGCCGGGTCGGGCGAGGGCACCCGCAGCCGGCGCGCCACCCAGGGCAGCGACGCGCCCTGGAGCAGCAGCGTGCCGGCGGTGACGAAGAAGGCGATGAGCAGCAGCACGTCGCGGAAGGGGGTCTCCGGCGGGATGATGAACGCCGCCGCGAGCGTGACCACGCCGCGCATGCCGGCCCAGCCCAGCAGGAACGTGTAGGTCCACGGCGGCACCTTGCCGCTGCCGTCGGGCCCGGGCCGCACGAGCGCGTAGCGGGAGAAGAACACCCACGCCATCCGGATCGCCACGACCGTGACCAGGGTCGCCACGCACAGCACGAGCACCCGGGTCGTGCCGGCCTCGTCCCCGAAGGCGTTGGCGATGATGTCGCGGGCCTGCAGGCCGATCAGCAGGAACACCGCGCTCTCGAGCAGGAACTGGATGCTGCGCCAGTTGAGCCGCTCGGCGATCCGCGACTGGGCGTTCTGGAGCACCGCCGAGCGGTGCCCGAGCAGCAGCCCGGCGACCACGACCGCCACCACGCCCGAGGGGTGGGCGACGTGGTCCTCCGAGGTGGGCACACCGATCTCCTCGGCCGCGACGAAGGCCGCGAACGGCGTCAGCAGCCCCAGCGCGGTGTCGAGCGTCGTCTGGGTGACGTGCTTGCGGGCGAAGCCGATCACGACGTAGAACGCCAGCCCCACGGCCACGCCGCCGAAGGCCGCGATCGCGAAGTCGGCGCCCACGACCTGCCAGGACACGATCGCCGCGATGGCGGTGTTGAGCGCGACCAGGGCGGTGGCGTCGTTGAGGAGCGACTCGCCCTCCAGGATCGTCACCACCCGGCGCGGCAGCCCGATCCGGCGACCGATCGAGGTGGCGGCGACGGCGTCCGGGGGTGCCACGACCGCGCCGATGGCCAGCGCGGCGGCCCAGCCGACGCCCGGCAGCAGCGCGTGCACGACCGCGCCCACCCCGAAGGTGGTGAGGATGACCAGCCCCACCGACAGCAGCAGGATGGGCCGCCGGTTGGCGTTGAAGTCGACCAGGGACGTCTGCAGCGCCGCGGCGTACAGCAGGGGTGGGAGCAGGCCGAAAAGCACCACCTCGGGCTCGAGGGTCACGTCGGGCACGAAGGGCAGGTAGGAGCCCACGACGCCGACCAGGATCAGCACCAGCGGCGAGGGCAGGTCGAGCTTCGCGCAGACGGCGGCCACCGCGACCACGACGGCCACGATGCCCACGAGCAGGACGACGGTGTGCACCTGGACAGACTCCTCTACGGTTCGGGTCCCCAACCACCGCCGGGGTCGAGAACATTCCGCCGGGTCAGGCCAGGGCGCGGATGGCCTCGTCCGTCCGACGACGGTCGCGCCGGTCGACGCGGGCCTCGACCACCTCGATGCCGCCCGCCGGGCTGGCCAGGGCGTGCTCGAGCTCGGCGCGGCTCTCCACCCGCCAGTGGGGGGTGCGGGTCGCCGCGCACAGCGCCGCGAGGTCGACGCCGTGGGGGGTGGCGAAGAGGCGCTCGAAGCGGTCGGCGTACGCCGGCCCGCCCTGCTCGAGCGTGGCGAAGATCGAGCCGCCGTCGTCGTTGGGCACCACGATCGTCAGGTCGGGCCGCGGCTCGTCGGGTCCGAGGACGAGGCCGGTGAGGTCGTGCAGGAACGTCACGTCACCGACGTACGCCGTGGCCCGGGTGCTGCGGTCCCGGGCGAGGGCGGCGCCGATCGCGGTCGAGAGGGTGCCGTCGATGCCGGCGAGGCCACGGTTGGCGAGCACCATCCGGCGCTCCCCGACCGGGTGGGCGCCCGCCATCAGGTCGAGGTCGCGGATCGGGTTGCTGGCGCCGACGACGAGCAGGCCCCCGGGCGGGTTGGTGGCGTCGACGACCGCCGCGACGTCGTACGCCGTGAGGCCGGGCTGCGCGGCCACGAGCTCGTCGACCCGGCGCGACAGCACCCGGTCGGCCTCGCGCCACTCCTCCAGCCAGGCGGGGTCGTCGGCGTCGGCGCGCACCGCGGCGTGCTCGGCGGCGACCGGGAACGGCCGCGCGGCCCAGCGACCGACGGCGGGCACCGAGACCACCTCGACGTCCGGGCGGGCCAGCAGCCGGGCGACCGGACGCGACAGCGTCGGGTGGCCGTGGACGACGACGCGCTCGACGCGGTCGCCCAGCGCGGTGCCGAGCAGCAGCCGGTAGGTCCGGATCGGGTGGGTGCCGGTGCGCGAGCCGCTGCTGGGCTCGGCCAGCAGCGGCCAGCCGGCGTCCTCGGCGAGCTTGCGGGCGGGCGGACCCGCGTCGTCGCCGGCGACCACGACGGTCCGGGGGCCGAGCGGCAGCGTCACCGCCTCGACGTCGCGCCACCACGGGTGCGGCCGGGGCGCCTCGACGACCGGAGCGGGCGTCCGGTCGGACAGCGTCGCCGGCACCAGCGGGTCGTCGAGCTGCACGTTGAGGTGGGCCGGTCCACCGCGACCGGGCGGCTCGGGGTCGACCACGGCGCCCATCGCCGCCGTCAGCGCGGCGTCGTCGGGGCCGACGAGGTCGAGGAAGGACGCGGCGTCGCCGTAGAGGCGCACCTGGTCGGTGGTCTGGTTGGCGCCGGTGCCGCGCAGCCGGGCGGGCCGGTCGGCGGTCACCGCGACGAGCGGCACGCCGGCGTGGGCGGCCTCGAGCACGGCCGGGTGCAGGTTGGCCGCGGCGGTGCCCGAGGTGGTGACCACCGGCACCGGGCGCCGCGACCCCTTGGCCAGCCCGAGAGCGAGGAAGCCGGCGGTGCGCTCGTCGACGCGGGTGTGCAGCCGCAGCCGGGGGTCGGCCGCGAGGGCGAAGGCCAGCGGCGCGTTGCGCGAGCCCGGGCAGAGCACCGCCTCCACGACGCCGCGCGCCACCAGGGCGTCGACCAGCCAGGTGGCCAGCTCCTCGGCGGGGCTCACGAGGCCCTCCCGTCGAGCAGCGCCTCGACCCGGCCGAGCCGGTCTTGCCAGTGGCGCGCGCGCTCCGGCGGCGCCGTCAGCGCGGCCAGCCGGGCGGGGTCGACGTCGACCGGCCCCACCGGCAGCGCGCCGTCGACGGGCAGCAGCGGCGCCGCGACGACGTCCCCGGTCAGCAGCTGCACCGTCGCGAGCCCGCACGCGTGGTGCAGCTCGGGCAGGGCGGCGGCCAGGGCCACGCCCGCGGCGATGCCGACGCTCGACTCCACCGCGCTCGAGACCACGACCGGCATCCCGATGTCCTCGGCGATCCGCAGGCAGGCGCGCACCCCGCCCAGCGGCTGCACCTTGAGCACGGCGACGTCCGCCGCCTCGAGGTCGCGCACCCGGTAGGGGTCCGCGACCCGGCGGATGGACTCGTCGGCCGCGACCGGCACGTCGACGCGGCGGCGGCAGGCGGCGAGGTCCTCGACGGAGGCGACCGGCTGCTCGGCGTACTCCAGGCCGCCGGCGGCGCGGGCCAGCACCGGGATCCGGCGCACGGCCTCCTCGAGGTCCCAGCCGCCGTTGGCGTCCACGCGCACCAGGCCGCCGGGGCCACCCGCGTCGAGGGCGTCGCGGACCGCCTCGAGCCGGGCCTCGTCCTCGCCCGGGTCCTGGCCGCGCTCGGCGACCTTGACCTTGGCCGTGCGGCAGCCGCCGGCCAGCACGATCGCGTGCGCCTCCTCGGGCCCGCAGGCGGGCACGGTCACGTTGACGGGCACCCGGTCGCGGAGCGGCGCCGGCCAGCCCTCGTGGGCCGCCTCGCGGGCACAGGCCAGCCAGGGGGCGGCGGTCGGGTCGTCGTACTCCAGGAAGGGGCTGAACTCCCCCCACCCCGCCTCCCCGCGCAGCAGCACACCCTCGCGGACCGTGATGCCGCGGAAGCGGGTGGTGAGCGGGATCGCGAACACCTCAGCCACGGGCCACCTCCCGGGTCACCTCTCGGGCCACTTCCCGGGCCGCCAGCGCGCGGATCGCGAGCCGGTCGGGCTTGCCGTTGGCCAGCCGCGGCAGCTCGGCCACCACGACCAGGCGGCGCGGGGCCCAGGCGCGCGGCTCGACGAGGTCACGTACGCCGGCCAGCGTGACCGGCTCGTGGGCCTCGACGACGGCCGTGACGAGCTCGCCCCACTCCTCGTCGGGCACCCCGACCACCTCGGCCTCGACGACCGCGGCGTCGGCGGTCACGGCGGTGGCGACCGCGCGGGCCGGCACCTTGACGCCGCCACTGATGATCACGTCGTCGGCGCGGCCCAGCACGCGCAGTCGGCCGTCCGGGTCGAGCTCGCCGAGGTCGTCGGTGCGCAGCCAGCCGTCGTCCAGGGCGGCCGCGGTCCGCTCGGGCTCGTCCTGGTAGCCGTCGAAGAGCACCGGCCCGCGCAGCTGCACCTCGCCGTCGCGCACCCGCACCTCCACGCCGTCGAGCGGACGACCGTCGTAGACGCAGCCGCCGCAGGTCTCGCTCATGCCGTAGGTCTGCACCACGCGTACGCCGCGCCGCTCGGCCTCCGCGCGCACCCGTGCGTCCAGCGGGCCGCCGCCGACGAGCACGGCGTCCACCCGGGCGAGCGCCTCGACGGCGTGGGAGCCGCCCTCGTCGCGCAGCAGCCGCACCAGCTGGGTCGGCACCAGCGAGACGTGGCCGCGGCCGCGGATCCGGGCGACGGTCTCCGCCCAGTCGCCGTCGTGGCGCACCGGGTCGGTGCCGGCGACCACGCTGCGGTAGAGCAACTGGACGCCGGCGACGTAGGTCGGCGGCAGCCCCAGCACCCACTGCCCCGGACCGCCGAGGCGCTCCTGGGTGGCCAGCGCGGAGGCGCGCATCGCGTCACGGGAGAGCACCACCCGCTTGGGCCGGCCCGTCGAGCCGCTGGTCGCCACCACGAGCGGCGCGGGGTCGGTGGCGGCGTCCCACTCCCGCAGCAGCGCCAGGATGCCGTCGGCGTCACCGGAGACGGGACGCAGGCTGCTCGTCGGCGTCGGGGTAGGCGTCGGGCTGGGCACCGGCCCACGCTAGCCCGGCGGCGGCCGGCCGCGGGCGGCGTACCTGCTCCCTGGCATGATCCGCGCATGGCCACCCCTGCCCAGTGGATCGCCGGTGCCCGCCCCCGGACGCTCCCCGCGGCGGTCGCGCCGGTCCTCGCCGGCACCGCCGTCGCCCTGTGGGAGGACGGCGCGGTGTGGTGGAAGGCGCTGCTCGCGCTGGCCGTCTCGCTGCTGCTCCAGGTCGGGGTGAACTACGCCAACGACTACTCCGACGGCATCCGCGGCACCGACGCCGACCGGGTCGGGCCGATGCGGCTGGTGGGCAGCGGCGCGGCGAGCGCGCGGTCGGTCAAGGCCGCGGCGCTCGGCTCCCTGGCCGCCGCCGGGGTGGTCGGGCTCGTGCTCGCGGCGACGACCAGCTGGTGGCTGGTGGCCGTCGGCGCGCTGTGCATCCTGGCCGCCTGGTACTACACCGGCGGGTCGCGGCCCTACGGCTACCTCGGGCTGGGCGAGGTGATGGTGTTCGTCTTCTTCGGGCTGGTGGCCGTCATCGGCACGGCGTACGTCCAGACGCAGGCCTTCCACCTCGCCGCGCTCTGGGCCGGCATCGGCGTCGGCGCCTTCGCCTGCGCCATCCTGGTGGCCAACAACCTGCGCGACATCCCCACCGACCGCGTCGCCGGCAAGCGCACCCTGGCCGTCGTGCTGGGCGAGGAGCGCACCCGTCTCCTCCACGGCCTGCTGGTCGGCGCGGCCGTCGTGGCGCTCGTCGGCATCGCGCTGACGACGACCTGGTGGGTCCTGCTCGCGCTGGCCGCGGCACCACCCGCCGCCCGCGCCGTCCGCACGGTCCTGGTCGAGCGCGCGACCGGTCCGGCGCTGGTCCCGGTGCTGCAGCTCACCGGCCAGGCCGAGCTGCTGTACGCCGCGGGGGTGCTCGTCGGCGTCACGGTCGGCGTGCTGACGTGACCTCGGCTGTCACACTGGTCGCATGTGGTTCGTGATCCTGCTCGTCATCGTCGGCGTCTGCGCGCTGGCCTACGTCAACCGCGTCACGCTGCTGGCCAAGGTCCTGGGCCAGTCCGAGACGCGCATCAACCGCCAGCTCAAGCGCCGCGGTCGCTGAGGGGTCCCCTCGGCTCAGTCGACGTCCTCGCGGGAGCGCCGCTCCTCGAAACGTGAGGACGCCTTCTCGGCGCGCTGCTGCACCCGGAGCGCGAACGCCTCGCGCTGCCGCCGCAGCAGGGTGACCGAGAGCACCGAGGAGACCACCACGGCCAGCAGGAACGGCCAGATCACCACGCCCCGGCTGCCGAACAGCGCGAGGTAGAGGCCGCCGAGCACGGCGTAGCAGACGACGAACAGACCCAGCCGCAGTGCGGTGTAGACGGCGAACTCCTTCACCCCACGAGGGTAGGAGACCGGACCAGGGTCAGGTCTACCGGCCACCATCTACCCTGGGGACATGCTCCGCGTCGCGCTGTTCCTGCTGCTGCTGGGAGCGGTCGTGTGGGCCTTCTTCTGGGTGCTGGACCGGCGCCGTCAGGCGAGCGGGCCCGGTGAGGCCGGCGGCAGCGGCGGACGCCCCGCCCCTCGCCCGCCCCGTGGCCCCGACGACGACGAGGACTTCCTGCGCGAGCTCGACCGCAAGCGTCGTCACGACAAGCGCCAGCGGCCCGCGAGTCCCCCGCCTCCCCCGCCGGCGCAGCCCACGGACGACAGCACCTCCGAGGGCGAGCAGACCGACGAGAACGCCTAGCCGGACGGCGTACGTCGGGGCCTGAGGCGCCTGCCCGCCCCCATCCGTCGCGAGCGACTGCTAGGCCGGCGATCCTGCTGCTGTGCCGGGGTTGCGGTTCCGGCGCAGTGACGGCAGTCGTGAGGCTGAGCGGGCGCCCTGGCGCCCTCTGGGACTCACGACTCGACGCCGGGCCCCCCGTCAGCGCACTCGGCCGGCGATCCTGCTGCTGCGCCGGGGTCGCAGCTCCGGCGCAGCGACGGGTTCCCGAGCGACCTTGGGAAACCGCCGACGGCCGGCGAGACCCCTACCCGTCCAGCCGGAGCACCACGGCGGTGGGCTCGGGGACGGCGTAGGAGTGCTGGCTGCCGCTGCCGAAGAAGAAGTTGATGCCGACGAAGTTGAACCACAGGGTGGCCAGGCCGACGAGCGCGATGACGGCGGCCGAGGAGCCCTTCCAGCCCGACGTGGCGCGGGCGTGGAGGTAGGCGGCGTACACCACCCAGGTGATGAAGGCCCACACCTCCTTGGGGTCCCAGCCCCAGTAGCGGCCCCAGGCGTAGTGAGCCCAGATCGGGCCGGTGATCAGCGCCGCGAAGGTCCAGATCGGGAAGCCGAAGGCGTGGGTGCGGTAGGCGATGCGGTCGAGCACGGCCAGCTCGGGCAGCCGGGCGAGGTAGCCCCCGCGGGTGCGGCCGGCGGCGTCGGTGCGCTGCTCCCAGCGCGACTTCACCAGGTAGAGCACCGAGCACATCCCGCCGATGGTGAAGGCGGCGGTGGCGATCACCGCGGCCACCACGTGGATCACCAGCCACGGCGACTGCAGCGAGTCCTGGAGCGGCACGACGGGCTCGTAGAGGGCCAGCACGTCGACCATCAGGATCACCAGCACGAAGCCGGTGACGACCGGGGAGAGCCAGGAGAGGCCGAATCGCTTGTAGAGCAGCAGGTAGCCCAGCACCACGAAGAAGGTGCCGGTCAGCGTGAACTCGTACATGTTGCCCCAGGGCACCCGCACCGGGTCGGCGGCGAGCCCGCGGGTGAGGACGGCGACGAAGTGCACGGCGGCGGCGACCACGGTGACGGCGACGCCGACCCGGCCGAGGAGCAGCATCCGTTCGGGCTCGTCCGTGACGGGCGCGGCGGCGGCCCGGCCGGCTGTGGGCGCACCGGCCCCGACCGTCACGGCCTCCCGCTCGCGCGCGACCTCGACGGGCTCGGCGCGACGGCCCGCGGCCCACTGGCCGAGGTGGGCCAGGAAGGCCAGGAAGTACGCCGCGGCGCAGGCGGCGACGGCCTGGTTGCTCAGCACCTCGAACTGCTCGTGCGTCACGTCGGCTCCTCCGGGGATCGGGTGGTGGCAGGGGTGTCGGACGCGCCTGCGGGACGCAGCCGTCCGACCAGGGCGTCGAGCTCGCCGGAGAGGTCGCCCCCGGCGCTGCGGTCGAGACCGGCCACCTCCACCAGCGTACGTCCGCCCTCACGACGGGCCCGGACCCAGACCCGACGCGGCCGGACGAACAGCGAGGCGAGCAGCCCGAGCAGCGCGAGGACCACCCCGACGAGTGCGGTGCTCTGCCCCGGCGTGTGGCTGACCTGCAGCTTCACGAAGCGGCTCAGCCCGTCGAAGGTGACCGTGCCCATCCCGTCGGGGAGCTCGGCGGTGCGACCGAGCGCGAGATCGAGCCGCACCGGCTGCCCGTCGGACTTCAGCAGCGGGTCGAGGCCGTCCTTGTCGAGGGCGTAGACCGACTGCGACCGCCCGGAGTCCAGGCCGAGGTCACCGGTCCAGGCGAGCATCGACAGCGCGGGGTTCTTGGAGTCGGGGAAGGCCGAGAACGGCCCGCTCTCGTCGGTGAAGCCGTACGTCGGGTAGAACTCGCCCTCCAGGCCGAGCTGCGTCGTGCGGCCCCCGGCCTGCTCGGCGTCGGGCACCTTGACCACGCCGAAGGACCGGAAGGTCGTGTCCTCGGGCAGGAACACGACCGGCCCCGAGTAGGCGACCGTGCCGTCGGTGTTGCGGACGGTGATGTTGGGCGCGTAGCCGTGGCCGATGAGGAAGACGTCGGTGTCGTCGATGGACAGCGGGTGGTTGACGGCGACCTCGCGCTGCTGGTCCTCGGCGCCGGGCGCGGTCCGGTAGGTGACGTCGGCCCGGAACTTCTGCGCCATGCCGGCCTGGCGCCCCTCCTGCAGGAAGGTCACGTCGAAGCCGTCGACGGTGAAGTCGAAGGGCTCGAGGTCGGCGACGTCGAAGAACGAGCCGGCCTCGAAGTCGTCGTACTGGCTCAGCGTGTTGGCGAAGCCGTCCCCGGTGACCACGATGGCGCCACCCTTGAACCCCAGCAGCGACCCGAGCGCGAAGCCGACCAGGACCACCAGGATCGAGAGGTGGAAGACCAGGTTGCCGCCCTCGCGCAGCTTGCCGCGCTCGGCCCGGACCGCGCCCGGCGTGGTGCCCTCGGCGGCGTCGACGCGCACCCGGTAGCGACGCGAGCGCAGCGCCGCGCGGGCCGCCTCCAGCACCGCCCCGGGCTCGGCGTCGGTCTCCAGGGTGCGGTGCTCGGGCAGCCGGTCCAGGCGGCGCGGGGCGCGCGGCGGCTCGGCCCGTACGCCGCGCCAGTAGACGCGCAGCCGCGGGACGATGCAGCCCACCAGCGAGATCACCAGCAGGATGTAGATCGCCGAGAACCACACCGAGTCGTAGACCGAGAACAGCCCGAGCTTCTCGTAGACCGGGGTCAGCCTCGGGTGGTCGTCCATCCAGCGGGAGGCGCGCACCGAGTCGACCGCGGTCTGCGGCACCACCGACCCGGGGATGGCCGCCAGCGCGAGCAGGAACAGCAGGATCAGCGCGGTGCGCATGGAGGTGAGCTGCCGCCAGGACCAGCGGGCCAGCTCGACCGGGCTGAGGGAGGGCGGGCCGGGGGGCTCGGCGGGCGGGCCGGCGGGACGCTCGGTGGTGGTCGCGGCCATCACACGCTCGCGGTGTAGACGGGGAACAGGGTGCGGATCCAGCCGACCAGCTCGGCCCACCAGCCGGTGACCAGCAGCAGGCCCACCACGACGAGCATCACGCCGCCGACCGCGGTGACGACCCGCTGGTGCCGGCGTACCCACCCGACGGTGCCGAGCATCCGGCGGTAGGCCAGCGCGGCCAGGATGAACGGCACGCCCAGGCCGAGGCAGTAGAACAGCGTCAGCAGCGCGCCCCGCGTGGCCGTGGCCTCCTGGGCCGACAGCGAGAGCACCGCCAGCAGGGTCGGCCCGATGCAGGGGGTCCACCCCAGACCGAACAGCACGCCCAGCATCGGCGCCGCGGCGAGCCCCACCGCGGGCACCCGGTGCACGCGCACGTCGCGCTGGAACAGCGGCACCACGCCGAGGAAGACCAGGCCCAGCAGGATCGTGACGCCGCCGAGGACCACGGTGATGGGGCGCTGGTAGGCGAACAGGAAGTCGCCGAGCCCGCCGAACAGCGCGCCGAAGGAGACGAAGACGAAGGAGAAGCCGAGCACGAACAGCAGCGACCCGGTCAGCATCCGACCGCGGCGGCCGTCGGCCAGGTCGGCGCCGGAGAGGCCGGTGGCGTAGGAGAGGTAGCCCGGCAGCAGCGGCACCACGCACGGCGAGAAGAACGAGACCAGGCCGGCGACCATCGCCACCGGGACCGCCAGCAGCAGCGACCCCGACAGCGCCTGGTCCCGGAACCAGTCACCCAGAGCGAGCGGCATCATCCTCGGACGTCCTCCACGAGGTCGACGAGCGTACGACGGCTCGGGATCTCCCCGAGGATGCTGGCCGCGACCCGGCCCTGCTCGTCGAGCACGACCGTGCTGGGGATGGCGCTGGGGTTCAGGGTGCCCGCGAACGCGAGCAGCGTGCGACCGGAGGGGTCGAACAGCGAGGGGTAGGGCACGTCGTAGCGGCGCTGGAAGGCCAGCCCCTGGTCCTGGCTGGCGTCACGGGTGTTGATGCCGAGGAAGGCGACGTCGTCCTCGGCCAGCTCGGTGGCCGCGGCGGCGAGGTCGGGCGCCTCCTTGCGGCACGGCGGGCACCACGAGCCCCACACGTTGAGCACCACGATCCGGCCGCGGTAGTCGTCGACCGAGACCCGCTCGCCCTCGAGGGTCTCGCCGGCCACCTCGCCGGGCTGCTGCCGAGCCCCCGGGTCGAGCGTGTTGACGATGCCCTCGGCGCCGACGAAGCCCTGGTCGCCGGTCTCCGGCGACTCCGAGCAGCCCGCGAGCACCGCGCCCGCGACCAGGGTCGCGAGCACGGCCACGGTCCGTCGGGCGCGCTGCCGGGGTCGGGTGGTCACCTCAGCCCGCTCCGCCGATCTCGTTCTGGTCGGGCTCGACGCCGCCGGAGGAGAAGGGCTTGTGCCGGTCGGCCACCGGGATCAGGTCGCCCGCGGGCTCGGAGTAGCCGATCGAGACCAGCCGCTCGTCCTCGAAGGTGAACGAGGTCAGGCTGGCCAGGGTGCAGTGGCGCTTGCGGGGGTCGTGGAGGAAGGAGCGTCCCTCCGCCGAGAGCCGGGTGGTCCAGATGGGCAGCTGGTGGGAGACGATCACCGCCTCGTGCCCCTCGGCCTCCTTGCGGGCGTCGAGGACGGCCGGCCACACGCGCGCCACGATCTCGGCGTACGGCTCGCCCCAGGAGGGACGGAACGGGTTCCACATGTGCCGCCACATGTGCGGGCTGCGCAGCACCGACTTGCGGAACCGGAACGGCTTGCCCTCGAAGACGCTGCTGGACTCCAGCACCCGGTCGTCCAGGCGCACCTCGAGGCCGCGCGCGGCGGCCAGCGGCGAGGCGGTCTCCTGCGCGCGCTCGAGCGGGGAGGAGACGATCACCGTGATGTCGCGGTGCCCGATGCGCTCCGCGACCCGCTCGGCCATGGTGCGGCCGCGCTCGGAGAGGTGGTAGCCCGGGCTGCGGCCGTAGAGGATCCCCCGGGGGTTGTGGACCTCGCCGTGGCGCAGCAGGTGGACGGTCGTCTTCACGCGGTGTCTCCTTCGTGGGCACGGGCGGCCGCGCGTGCGGCACCGGGCAGGGCGTCGAGGACGTGGCCGATCGCCCGGTCGTCGTGGGCGGCCGAGAGGAACCACGCCTCGAAGGCGCTGGGCGGCAGGTAGACGCCCTGCTCCAGCATGGCGTGGAAGAAGGCCCGGAACACACCTGTGTCCTGGCTGGCGGCCCCGACGTAGTCGACGACGCGCTCGACCTGCGGGGCGAAGAACACCGAGAACATGTTGCCGTCGTGCTGCACCAGGTGGGGTACGCCGGCCTCGGTCAGCGCCTCGCCGGCCGCGGCCGACAGCGTGGCCGCCGCCGCGTCCACGTGGGCGTAGACCTCGTCGGTCGCCAGCCGCAGCGTGGTGAGCCCGGCGGTGGTCGCGACGGGGTTCCCCGACAGCGTGCCCGCCTGGTAGACGGGGCCCTGGGGCGAGAGCATCCCCATCACGTCGGCACGGCCACCGAAGGCCGCGGCCGGGAAGCCGCCGCCCATCACCTTGCCGAAGGTCATCAGGTCGGGCGCCCAGCCCTCGCGGGCGCCGTCGAGGCCCCACTGGCCCTGCCGCGAGACGCGGAAGCCGGTCATCACCTCGTCGGAGACGAAGAGCGCACCGTGGCGGGCGCAGGTCTGCGCCAGGAACTCGTTGAACCCCGGCTCGGGCGGGACCACGCCCATGTTGCCGGGCGAGGCCTCCGTGACCAGGCACGCGATCTCGCCGCCCCGCTCCGCGAACAGCGTCTCGACGGCCGCGCGGTCGTTGTAGGGCAGCACCACCGTCGCCTCGACCGAGGCCGCGGGGACGCCCGGCGTGCCCGCGACGGCATGGGTGGCCAGCCCGGAGCCGGCCTCGGCCAGCAGCGAGTCGACGTGGCCGTGGTAGCAGCCGGCGAACTTCACGACCACGTCACGACCGGTGAACCCGCGGGCCAGGCGGATCGCCGACATGGTCGCCTCGGTGCCCGAGGAGACCAGCCGGACCTGCTCGACCGGGGTGCGGGCGACGATCTCCTCGGCGAGCTCGACCTCGCTCCGCGACGGGGTGCCGTACGACGTGCCGCGGGCCACCGCCTCCGCGACGCGGGCCTGCACCTCGGGGTGGGCGTGGCCGAGCAGCAGCGGGCCCCACGAGCAGATCAGGTCGACGTAGTCGTTGCCGTCGACGTCGGTCAGCCACGCACCCGCCCCCGACACCATGAACCGGGGCGTGCCACCGACCGCGTTGAACGCCCGGACCGGGGAGTTCACGCCGCCGGGGGTGACCCGGTGGGCCCGTGCGAACCACGCGGCGGAGCCGTCGGTGGGCAGGGGCGTGCGGGCGTCCGGTGAGGACGCCGGGGACGTCGGTGTCTGCGGCACGGCTCCATTCTCCCCGACGGCCCTCAGCCCGGCGAACCGGCGGGCACCCCTCGGCCCCCTCGCGGGGGTGAGATGTTGCCGGGGTTCAGTGCACACCCGTCCGCTTCGGCACTATTGTCAGGCGGGACGAGCCCCCGGTGTGCGCTCGGTCACACGCCGGGTTTGTGCGTGACCGCGTGAGGGAAGTCTCGTTGAAGCAGCACGGGCCGCTCGGGAGGCAGGCACCGCAGGATCACCCAGGGGAGAGAGCACACACATGTCGTCGAGGTCGTTGTCCCGTCGGAGCAAGGCGATCACCTTGGTCCCCCTGGCCGTGCTGTCGGCCGTGTGGACCGGGAGCCTGGTCGCCTCCGGCGCCAACGCGGAGCAGCCGGCCCAGGCCTCCGCCTCCTTGCCCGACGGCACCAGCGTCCCCAGCGACGCGATCGAGGCGCCCGCCAGCGTCCCCGTCGCCGGCGTCATCGCGCCCGCCGTGCCCCAGGGCTCGGCCGACTCCGTCGTCTCCGGCGCCTCGAGCAACGGCATCCCGGCTCCGGCCCTGTCCGCCTACCAGCGCGCGGGCCAAATCATCGGTGCGGCCGACAAGTCCTGCAACCTGCCGTGGGAGATCGTCGCCGCCATCGGTCGCGTCGAGTCCGACCACGGCCGCTACGGCGGCAACAGCCTCACCGACGAGGGCGTGAGCAAGCCCGGCATCTACGGCATCGCGCTCAACGGCAAGAACGGCACGCAGGCCATCAACGACACCGACGGCGGCGAGCTCGACAAGGACACCGTCTTCGACCGCGCGGTCGGCGCGATGCAGTTCATCCCCTCGACCTGGCAGGTCGTCAAGGTCGACGCCGACGGCGACGGCGAGCGCAACCCGCAGGACATCGACGACTCCGCCCTGGCCACCGCGGTCTACCTCTGCTCGGGCAAGGACGACCTGTCCGCACGCGCCGGCCAGGAGGCGGCGGTGTTCCGCTACAACCACAGCCGCGAGTACGTCGACCTGGTGCTCCGCATCATGGAGGCCTACTCCTCCGGCGACTACACCGCCGTCCCGTCGGGCGCCCAGGGCGGCTCGTCGTACTCCCCCAGCAGCAGCACCAGCTACTCCGCCTCGATCGCGAGGTCCTACCAGGCCGCCCGCGAGCGCAAGGCCGAGGCCCGCGCCGCCCAGGTCCGTCGTGAGCGCGCCTCCCAGGGCAGCGGGGGCTCCACCACTGGCGGCAGCCTCGGTGGGACCCCCAGCAGCGGCGGGACCACGACCGGCGGTGGCCTCGTGCCGGGGGGGACCGGCAGCGGGACCCCCACCAGCCCGGGAGGCAACGGCTCCCTCAGCAACACCGTCGAGGGCGTCACGAAGGGCCTGACCGGCGGTGGAGGGGGTGGCGGCACCAGCAGCGGTGGCAGCACGCCCGCTCCTGCTCCTGACCCGGTGACGCCGGTCCTGACACTCGCCGAGGCTCAGGCGAAGTGCATCGGCTCGCTCAACGTCACCAAGTGCGTCAACGACCTGCTCTCCTGATCGAGCACACGAAGCCCCCGGCCTTGGGCCGGGGGCTTCGTCGTTCCCCGCTGGCGAGGAGAGCAGACGTCCTCGTCCTGCAAAGACGGGTCAGGCGTCGAGGAGGCGGACGGCGTCCATGGCCCAGTAGGTGAGGATGATGTCGGCGCCGGCCCGGCGGATCGACATCAGGGTCTCCATCAGGGCGGTGTCGCGGTCGATCCAGCCGCGCTGGGCGGCGGCCTCGACCATGGCGTACTCCCCGGAGACGTTGTACGCCGCGACCGGCACCTCGACGGCCTGGCGCACGGCGTGGAGCACGTCGAGGTAGGCCAGGGCGGGCTTGACCATGACGATGTCCGCGCCCTCCTCGATGTCGAGGCGGGTCTCGCGCACGCCCTCGAGCCGGTTGGGGGTGTCCTGCTGGTAGGTGCGGCGGTCGCCGACCAGCGAGGAGTTCACGGCCTCGCGGAAGGGGCCGAAGAACGCGGAGGCGTACTTGGCGGAGTACGCCAGGATGCCGACGCCCGCGTGCTCCTCGGCGTCCAGCGCCCGTCGGATCACGCCGACCTGGCCGTCCATCATGCCGCTGGGCGCGACCAGGTCGACGCCGGCGGCGGCGTGGGCGAGCGCCATCTGGCCGTAGATCTCCAGGGTGCGGTCGTTGTCGACCCATCCGTCGGGGTCGAGCACGCCGCAGTGGCCGTGGTCGGTGAACTCGTCCAGGCACAGGTCGGACATGACCGTGAGCCCGTCGCCGACCTCGGCCACGACGTCGGTGATCGCGACGTTGAGGATGCCGGCGGGGTCGAGCGCGCCCGAGCCCTCGGCGTCCTTGGTCTCGGGCAGCCCGAAGAGCATCACGCCGCCCAGGCCGGCCTCGACCGCCTCCGCCGCCGCCCGCTTCAGCGAGTCGCGGGTGTGCTGCACGACGCCGGGCATGCTCGCGATCTCGTGGGGCTCGGTGAGCCCCTCGCCGACGAACATCGGCAGCACCAGCTGCGAGGGCCGCAGCGCGGTCTCGGCCACCATCCGCCGCAGCGCGGGCGTACGCCGCAGCCGCCGCGGCCGGACCTCGGGGAAGCCGGTCACGGCTACTTCGAGCTCGCCTTGCGGCGGGTGGCCGGACGACGGTCGGACGGCTTGGTCACCGGCTGGCCCTGGTCGAGCAGCGCGGTGCGCCGTGCACCACCGAAGTCGGCGAGCGCGTCGACCAGCTCCTCGACCGACGGCTCGGAGGCCATCACGTCGACGCGCAGGCCGTGTTCCTCGGCCGTCTTGGCCGTGGCGGGGCCGATCACGCCGATGATCGTCGAGGTGTGCGGCTTGCCGGCGATGCCGACCAGGTTGCGCACCGTCGAGGACGACGTGAACACGACCGCGTCGAACTTGCCCGACTTGATCGCCTCGCGCACCGGCGCCGGCGGCGGGGCCGCCCGGACGGTGCGGTAGGCCGTCACGTCGTCGACCTCCCAGCCGAGCTCGACCAGCCCGGCGACCAGGGTCTCCGTGGCGATGTCGGCGCGCGGCAGGAAGACGCGGTTGATCGGGTCGAGCAGGTCGTCGTAGGGCGGCCAGTCCTCGAGCAGCCCGCGGGCGGACTGCTCGCCCGAGGGCACGAGGTCGGCGTTGAGGCCCCAGTCGCGCAGGGCGGCCGCGGTCTTGTCGCCGACCGCGGCGATCTTGAGGCCGGAGAAGGCACGGGCGTCGAGGCCGTACTCCTCGAACTTCTCGCGCACCGCGCGGACCGCGTTGACCGAGGTGAAGGCGATCCACTCGTAGCGGCCCTCGACGAGGCCGCGCACGGCCTTGTCCATCTGCAGCGGGTTGCGGGGCGGCTCGACCGAGATGGTCGGCACCTCCTCGGGCGTCGCGCCGTAGCCGCGCAGCCGGGCCGAGAGACCGCCCGCCTGCTCCTTGGTGCGGGGCACCAGCACGCGCCAGCCGAACAGCGGCTTGGTCTCGAACCACGACAGCGTCTGGCGCAGGTCGACGACCGGGCCGACCACGGTGACCGCGGGGGGCGTCATGCCGGCGGCGTGGGCGTCGGCGGCGATGTCGTCGAGGGTGGAGACGACCGTCTCCTGCGTGGTGAGCGTGCCGGTGCGGGTCATCGAGACCGGGGTGTCACCGGGGCGGCCGGCCGCGACCAGCTCGGCCGCGACCTGGCCGATCGCGCCGACGGCGGAGAGCAGCACCAGCGTCGGGTGGGTGGCGTACGACGCCCAGTCGATCTTGGCGTCGCCGCACGAGACCACAGCCACCTCGCGGTGGTTCTTGGTGGTGAGCGGGATGCCGGCGTACGCCGGGACGGCACTGACCGAGGACACGCCCGGGACGATCTCGAAGCCGACGTCGGCCTTGGTGCAGGCCAGCGCCTCCTCGGGCCCCGAGGCGTAGAGGAAGGGGTCGCCGGCCATCAGCCGGACCACGCGCTTGCCGGACTTGGCGTGCTTGACCACGACCTTGGCGCGCGCGGCGTGGGTCAGCGGCTGGCCGTCCTCGCCGAAGCCCCCGTCGACGAACAGCGGGCCGGGGAGCTCGGCCTCGGCGTCGTCCTCGAGCGGGGCCGCCAGGCCCAGGACCGAGCGCACCAGGGCCTGGTGGTCGGGGACCTCGGTGACGACGACCTCGGCGTCGCGCAGCAGCTCGACGGCGCGCACGGTCAGCAGCCCGGGGTCGCCCGGGCCGCTGCCGACGAAGGAGACCCACTTGGTGGGCCGCCCCGCGGAGGCCGTGCCGGCGCCCGTTGCTGCGGCGCGGGTGCTGGTGGTGTTCTGCTTGCTCACTATCGCCTTCTTGCTACTTCGGTGACTGCGTCCAGGTGCGTGGTGCGGGTGGTGCGGTGCTGCGTCAGGTCTCGGGGGCGATCAGGTCGGCCGCGCCCTCGGCCAGCATCTCGGCGGCCAGCGACCGGCCGAGGCCCTCGGGGTCCTCGAGCGGCCCCGAGGCCGAGCGGCGTACGGACAGCGTCCCGTCGGGGGACAGTGCGACCGCACGGACCCACAGTTCGTCACCGGAGTCCCCCATGGCAACTTCGGCCAGGGCGCCGACCGGGGCCGAGCAGCCCGCCTCGAGCTCGGCGAGCAGCACGCGCTCGACCGTCACGCAGGCGCGGGTGAGGGCGTCGTCGAGGGCCCCGGCCACGGTCGCGACGAGGTCGTCGTCGGCACGGCACTCGACCGCCAGCGCACCCTGCCCGGGGGCCGGGAGCACCTGGATCGGGTCGAGCACCTCGGTGGCCTCCTCGACCCGGTCGAGGCGGGCCAGGCCGGCGCGGGCCAGGACGACGGCGTCGAGCTCGCCGGAGCGGACCTTGCCGATGCGGGTGTCGACGTTGCCGCGCACGCCCACGAGGTCGACCCCGAGGCCGAGCGCGGCGATCTGGGCGACGCGGCGCGGGGCGCCGGTGCCGACGGTCGCGCCCTGCGGGAGCTCGCCGAGGGTGAGCCCGTCGCGGGCCACGACGACGTCGCGGGGGTCCTCGCGGGGCGGCACGGCGGCCAGCGCGATGCCCTCCGGCGGGGCGGTCGGGAGGTCCTTGAGCGAGTGCACCGCCAGGTCGACCTCACCGCGCAGCAAGGCCTCGCGCAGCGCGCTGACGAAGACACCGGTGCCGCCCATCTGGGCCAGCGGCTCGGTGGAGACGTCGCCGTGGGTGCGGATGTGCACCAGCTCGGTGGCCAGGCCGGTCACCTCGGTGAGCCGGTCGGCGACCAGACCGCTCTGCGTGCGGGCCAGCGCCGAGGCGCGGGTGCCGATGCGGACCACGCGGGTGCGGGGATCCCCGGACGTGGTCTCAGGCGTGGTCTCGGGCGTGGTGGCGGTGCCGGTCACGGGCGCTCCACCTCCGCCCGGGTCACGGCCACGACGGCCTCGGGGTCGAGGGCGAACAGCTCGGCGAGCGCCGCGGCGTAGGACACGGCACCCGACTCGTTGGCCAGCTCCTTGACCCGCACGGTCGGGTGGTGCAGCAGCTTCTCCACGACCCGGCGCAGGGTGCGCTCGACCTCGGCGCGGGTGGCGTCGTCGAGGTCGGGCAGGCGGTGGGCCAGGCGGGCCAGCTCGCCCTCGAGCACGCCCGTGGCCATGGTGCGCAGTGCCACCACGGTGGGGGTGACGCTCTGGCTCCGGCGGGCGGTGAGGAAGGCGGCCAGCTCCTGGCTGACGATGGTGCGCACGCCGTCGACGTCGGCGCCCTCGGGGCTGGCCTCGAGCTCGGCGGCCAGGGTGTCGAGGGCGACCAGGCGGACGCCGGGCAGGTCGGCCACGGCCGGGTCGACGTCGCGGGGCAGCGCCAGGTCGACGACGGCCAGCGGCCGGGTCGGGTCGGCGCGTCGCGCGGCGACCGCCTCGGCGGAGAGCACCTGCCCGGCCGCGCCGGTGCACGAGACGACGATGTCGACCGGGGCGGTCCAGGCGCCGAGGTCGGCCAGCGAGATCGGCGTGGCGTCGTACTGCCGGGCGAGGCGGGCCGCGCCCTCGGGCGAGCGGTTGGCCACGGTGACCGCGCCGGCACCGGCACGGGTGACGGTGGCGACGGTGAGGCCGGCCATCGAGCCGGCACCGACGACGAGCACGCGCTTGCCGGCCAGCGGGCCGACGTGGGCCACGGCCCGGTCGAGCGCGGTGGCGACCAGGCTGGGCGCGACGCGGTCGATGTCGGTCTCGGCGTGCGAGCGCTTGCCGACGCGCAGCGCCTGCTGGAACAGCACGTTGAGCGAGGGGCCGACGGTGCCGACCTCCTGGCCCACGCGCAGCGCCTCACGGGTCTGGCCGAGGATCTGGCTCTCGCCGAGCACCATCGAGTCGAGGCCCGCGGCGACGTGGAAGAGATGGCTGACGGCGCCGTCGTCGTAGTGGACGTAGAGGTGCTCGAGCATCTCCTCGGCCGGGCGACCGGTGCGCTCCCCGAGCATCCGCGAGATCGCCTCGACGCTGCCGTGGAAGCGGTCGACGTCGGCGTAGACCTCGGTGCGGTTGCACGTCGAGATGACCGTGGCCTCCAGGACGTGCTCGACGTCGGTGACCTCGCGGATCAGCTTCTGCACGCCGTCGGCGTCCAGCGCCACCTGCTCCAGCACGGGCACGGGGGCGGTCTTGTGGGACAGGCCCACCACCAGGACGCTCATCGGGCACCTCCGGCGGCGGTCCGGGCGACCTGCTCGACGACGATCGCGGGCGCCGAGGCGGCCGAGGCCTTGCGCTGCTCGTGGTAGGCGAGGATCTGCAGCTCGCTGGAGAGGTCGACGCGGCGCACGTCGACGCCCTCGGGCAGGGTCAGGATCGTCGGCGCGAAGTTGAGGATGCTGCGGATGCCGACGGCGACCATGCGGTCGGCGACGTCCTGGGCGGCCACGGCCGGGGTGGCGATGACGCCGATGCCGACGCCGTGCTCGGCCACGACCTCCTCGAGGTCGTCGAAGGAGCGGATCTCCAGCCCGGCGACCACCTCTCCCTGGCGGGAGCCGTCGGCGTCGAGCAGGGCGACGGTGCGGAAGCCGCGGGAGGAGAAGCCGGAGTAGTTGGCGAGCGCGTGGCCCAGGTTGCCGATGCCGACGACGACGACGGGCCAGTCCTGGGTCAGGCCGATCTCGCGCGAGATCTGGTAGCGCAGGTAGTCGACGTCGTAGCCGACCCCACGGGTGCCGTAGGAGCCGAGGTGGGAGAGGTCCTTGCGCAACTTGGCGCTGTTGACGCCGGCGGCGGTCGCGAGCTCGAGGCTCGAGCAGGTCGTGGTGCCGGCCTCGCTCATCGCGTTGAGCGCCCGGAGGTAGACCGGGAGACGGGCCACCGTCGCCTCGGGGATCCTGGTCGCACTCACGCTGGTGACACTCTCCAGACCGGTCGGAGCACCCTCCTGGACTGGAGGGCCTCGATCACTCTAGGAGTTTGTGAACTCGCGAACAAACCAGCGACGGCCCAGGGCTAGCACAGGTGAGAATGCTCACCTCCACCGGGGGCCTACCCCCGGGTCCGTCGCGTCGTGCGAGCTCCGGCCGGGCCGCTGACCTGGCCGGGAGGGGTGTCGGCTCAGCCCGCGGGACGGGCCAGCGCCGCCCGCAGCCGACGCTCGTCGACCCGCCAGAAGTCGTGGCGGCGGCCGTCGACCAGCGTCACCGGCACCTGCTCGGTGTAGGCCTCCTGGAGCTCGGCCGAGGAGTCGACGTCGACCTCCTCGAAGCCCTCCCCGAGGTCCTCGCACACCGACTGGACGACCGTGCGGGCCTCCTCGCACAGGTGGCACCCGACCCGGGTGTAGAGCGTGACGCGGGCGGTCACCGCAGCAGCCCGGGGTCGCGGCGGCGGGCCTCGGCACGCAGCCGGCCCTTCTGCACCTTGCCGGTCGCGGTGTAGGGCAGCTGGTCGACCACCTCGACCACGGTCGGCTGCTTGAAGCGGGCCAGCCGGTCGGCGCAGTGGCGGCGTACGACGTCCTGGAGCTCGTCGGCGGACAGCCGCGAGCCGGACGGCACGACGTAGGCCACGACGGCCTCGCCGGTCGCCTCGTCGGGCACGCCCACGACCGCGACCTGGGCCACCTCGGCGAGCTCGCCGACGACCTCCTCGACCTCGACGGGGAAGACGTTGAAGCCCGAGACGATGACGAGGTCCTTGACGCGGTCGACGAGGTAGAGGTGGCCGTCGGCGTCGAGGTAGCCGACGTCGCCGGTGGCCCACCAGCCCTCGGCGTCGGGACCGCCCGCCCCGTCGGGCCAGTAGCCGGAGAACAGGTTGGCGCCGCGCAGCTCGATCTGGCCCGCGTCGGCGGGCTCGGGCGTGCGGCCCGCCTCGTCGACCAGCCGCACCTCGATGCCGGTGAGCGGACGGCCCACCGAGCGCGGTCGCAGCGGCTGCCCGAGGGTCGAGGTGACCACGGGGGCGGCCTCGGTCAGGCCGTAGCCCTGGTGCACCTCGACGGTGGTGCGCTCGGTGAAGGCCTCGGTGAGCTCGGGCGCGAGCGGCGCGGAGCCGCTCAGCACCAGCCGCACCGGACCGAGCCGCTCCTCCAGGCCGGGGACCCCCAGCCAGGCCGAGAAGACCGGCGGCGCCACGGGGACGACCGAGACCGCCTCGTCCTCGATCAGGTCGAGCGAGCCCTCGGGGTCGAAGCCGTCGACGAGCACCAGCCGGGCGTGCTGGCGCAGCACCTGGCCGAGCACCGCGTTGAGGCCGTAGACGTGGTAGAGCGGCAGCACCCCGAGGACGACGTCGCGCCCGGTCACCATCGGCGGGTCGGCGGTCGCCACCTGCTCGACGTTGGCCAGCAGTGCCCGGTGCGACAGCATCGCCGCGCGGGGACGCCCGGAGGTGCCGCTCGTGTAGAGCAGCACCGCCAGGCCCTCGGGGTCGGGGCGCACCGGCGTGGGACGACCTCCCCGGGAGACCAGCTGGTCCCACCCGCGCTCCCCCGGCTCCAGGGTGGTGCCGACGGTGACGATGCGGGGCCGGGCCGAGGCCTCCTGACCGGCGGCCACCATGGCCTCGCCCAGCCCGCGGACTGCGGCGCGCACGGTGGTGACGGTGGCGGCGTCGGCCACCACCATCCGGGTGCCGGAGTCGACCAGGACGCGCACCAGCTCGCCGGTCACGCTGCGCGGGTTGACCGGCACCGCGACCATCCCGGCCCGCAGCACGCCGAGGTAGGCCGCGACGAACTCGATGCTGTTGCCCGCGGCGATCATCACGCGGTAGCCGGCGACCATGCCGGCGTCGGCCAGCCCCTGCACCACGCGCTCCACCAGGTCGTCGAGCCCGGCCCACGTCACGCTGCGACCGGTGACCGCCTCGGAGAGCGCCGTCTTGCCGGGTTCCTCGACGCACGCCCGGGTCAGGAGGTCGGCGACGTTGGACTCCATCGGAGGAGTCTCCCACACGGCGAGGTGCCCCTAGGCTGTGCCGCGTGACCCCTCCGCCGCCCGGCCGCTCCGGCGACAAGCGGCCCTCACGCCCCTCGCGTCCCTCCCGCAAGGCCCCGCCGCGACCGCCCAACCTGCAGCGCCGCTCCCAGCTCGCCGGCGAGGCCGCCGCCGCGATCGCGGAGGTCGAGAGCGCGCTCAGCGTCGAGGCCGACCAGACGACGGCGGCGTTCTTCGACGTCGACAACACCGTGATGCAGGGCGCCTCGATCTTCCACCTCGCCCGGGGGCTGCACCGTCGGGAGTTCTTCACCACCAAGGACATCCTGGGCGCCGCCTGGAAGCAGGCCTACTTCCGCGTCGTCGGGGTCGAGGACCCCGAGCACGTCGCCGACGCCCGCGCCTCGGCGCTGTCCTTCATCGCCGGCCACACCGTCGAGGAGCTGGAGTCGCTCGGCGAGGAGATCTTCGACGAGCGGATGGCGCACCGGATCTGGCCCGGCACCCGGGCGCTGGCGCAGCTGCACCTCGACGAGGGCCAGCGGGTGTGGCTGGTGACGGCGGCACCCATCGAGATCGCGACCATCATCGCCCGGCGGCTCGGCCTCACCGGCGCGCTCGGCACGGTGGCCGAGCACGTCGACGGCGTCTACACCGGCGAGCTGGTCGGCGAAATGCTGCACGGCTCGGCCAAGGCGGTGGCGGTGCGCGAGCTGGCGGACCGGTTCGGCCTCGACCTGGCCCTCTGCTCGGCGTACTCCGACTCCTACAACGACCTCCCGCTGCTGACCCTGGTGGGCGACCCGTGCGCCATCAACCCCGACGCCCGGCTGCGCGACCACGCCAAGGCGCAGGGCTGGCGGGTGCGCGACTACCGCACCGGACGCAAGGCCGCACGGGCCGGCGTCTTCACCGCCGCGGTGGCCGGCGCGGTCGCCGGCACCGCCGCCGCGGGCAACGCGTTGCGGCGGCGCGTGCTCTAGGCAGATCTGGCGAGCCGATTCGGTTCACAGGCGTTCACCGGACGCGTAGTCTCACCAACTGGTCAGCCAAGGGAGACCGGCGTCGCGCCGGTGGGAGCGTGCCATGCAGCGAGACGAGGTCCTGCGCGGTCTCGACGCGCTCAGGCGCGCCGTCCTCGAGGTACTGCTCGGACCCGCCCCCGTGGCCGCCGGTGCCGACGTCCCCACCACGACCGGTCGGCTGCTCATGTCGCAGTCCGGTGCCGCGGCCGGCACCACGGGCTCCGGGCGTGGGACCGGCGGACCCGGCGAGCACGGCGACGCCGACCAGGCGGCCTCCTCGGCCGAGGACGAGGCCGAGCAGGCCCGGCTGATCGCGCTCGTCGAGCTGGCCCGCGGCGGCGACGCCGAGGCGTTCGGCCAGCTCTACGACCACTACCACGCCGGGGTGTTCCGGTTCCTCTACTACCGCGTGGGGTCGGTGCAGCTGGCCGAGGACCTCACCTCGGACACCTTCTTCCGCGCGCTGCGCGCGATGAGCACCTTCCGCTGGCAGGGCAAGGACTTCGGCGCCTGGCTGACCACGATCGCCCGCAACCTCACGACCGACCACTACAAGGCCGGCCGCACCCGCCTGGAGCAGACCACCGAGGACATGGGCACCCTCGACAGCGCCACCGAGGGTCCCGAGAGCGCCGTGCTGGCCTCGCTGACCAACGAGGCGCTGATGGCGGCCCTGGGCGAGCTGCCCACCGAGCAGCGCGACTGCCTGGTGATGCGGTTCCTGCAGGGCCTCTCGATCGCCGAGACGGCCGAGGTCCTCGGCCGCAGCTCCGGGGCGGTCAAGCAGCTGCAGCTGCGCGGGGTCCGCAACCTCGCCAAGGCGCTGCCGGAGGACCTCCGATGAGGCCCCTCACGAGCCCTCGCCGCGGTGTCCGGAATGCCGGACTGTCCGAGGGGTGGATGTTGCCGGACGGTAACTTGTCCACCGCCATAACTTCGCCGCGCGACGCGTCGTTGTGGGGCTCGACAGGATGTACGCCGAGCCCGGGTCGGACCCGTGGCCCGGACGCCGCCACCGGCAGTTCAGGACGATCCGCATGAGCCCCTCCTCCTCGCCCCGAGGCACCGCCGAGGAGCTGCAACGCGTCCTCGACGGTGACGCCACGGCCGAGGAGGCCGCGCGCCACGCCCGCCTCGTCCGCACCGTGGCCGTGCTGACCGACCACCCGGCCGTGCAACCCCGCGCCGCGTTCTCCGCCGACCTCCGCGACCGGCTGATGGCCGCCGCGGAGACCGAGCTCGTCCCCGACCGCACCGCCGTCGTCCGCACGCTGCGCCCCGTCGCGCCGGCCCGCCGCCGGGTCGGGGCGGTCGCCGCCTCCCTCGTCATCGTCGGCAGCACGGCCGGCCTGGCAGCCGCGTCGAGCGACGCCCTCCCGGGCGAGACCCTCTACCCCGTCAAGCGCGGCACCGAGCAGGTCGGCACCTCGCTGAGCCTCGGCGAGTCCAGCAAGGGCCGCTCCGTGCTCGACCAGGCCGCCACCCGTCTCCAGGAGGCGCAGGCCCTGCAGGACGAGGGCGCCGACGACCGGCTCGTGACCGGGGCGCTGCGCTCGTTCCGCGCCTCCGCCGTCGACGGCTCCTCGCGGCTGTTCGCCGCCTACGCCGCCGAGCAGGACCAGGCCGACGTCGTCGCCGTCCGCAGCTTCGCCACCCGGCAGATGGAGGCGCTCGATGCGCTGTCCCAGGACGCCGACCCGGTCGTGGCCGCAGCACTCGTCGACGCCGCGGACACCTTGGCCGACCTCGACCTGAGGGCGCAGGACGTCTGCCCCGGCTGTCCCGGCGAGACGCTCGCGGTGCCGACCTCGGTGGCCGCGGGCGCCGGCGGCGCCACGGTCGACGCGCTCCTCGCGCGTCCGGTCGCCCAGGCCCGTGTCGACCGTCAGGCCATGGAGGCGCTCGAGCTCGGACAGCTGCGCGACCGCGCCCAGCGCAGCGCCGGCGACGTGTGGGAGTCCGACCGGCTGCAGCGATCGGTGCCCCCGGTCAGGGTCGACCAGCACGGACCCGTCGCCAGCACCGTCACCGCGGGCACCCCCACGACCCCGACGCTCCCCGAGCGTCCTGTCCGCGACCTGCTGGACGGCGTCACCGGCACCGTCAGCGGCGTGACCGGCACGATCCGCACCACGGTGCCCGCGACCGGCCCGACGCTCGACGGCGTGGAGCAGGTCGCCGAGGACCTCGACGACACGGTCACCGGGGTCACCGGAGAGCTGCTGCCCTGACCTGGGCCGTCTGCCCACCCGTCGACCGTGTCGGGCGCCGGGGTCAGGAGAAGACCGAGCGCCGCTTCATGAGCAGGGTGTAGAGCGTCTGCTGGATCGACTCGCGCACCTGGTCGGTGACGTTGAAGACCAGCATCGGGTCGTCGGCCGCGCCCGCGTCGTACTCGTCGGTGCGGATCGGCTCGCCGAACTCGATCAGCCACTTCGACGGAAGCGGGATCAGGCCCAGCGGGCCGAGCAGCGGGAACAGCGGCGTGATCGGCAGGTAGGGCACGCCCAGCAGCCGTGCCAGCGAGGGCACGTTGCCGACGAGGGGATAGATCTCCTCGGCGCCGACGACCGACGTCGGCACGATGGGTACGCCGGTCCGGATGGCCGCCGACACGAAGCCACCCCGACCGAACCGCTGCAGCTTGTAGCGCTCGCTGAAGGGCTTGCCGATGCCCTTGAAGCCCTCGGGCCAGACACCCACCAGCTCGCCCTCCCGCAGCATCCGCTCGGCGTCGTCGTTGCAGGCCAGCGTGGCGCCGCCCCGCCGGGCGAGGTCACCCACCAGCGGGAGCTTGAAGACCAGGTCGGCCCCGAGCGGGCGGAGGTGGCGACCGGTGTGGTCGAAGACGGTGACCGCGGTCATCATGCCGTCGACGGGCACGGTGCCGGAGTGGTTGGAGACCACCAGGGCGCCGCCGACGTCGGGGATGTTCTCGGCGCCGATCACCTCGATGCGGAACCACTTCTGCGCCACCGGGCGCAGCGCGCTCAGCAGGAACCGGTCGGTGAACTCGGCGTCGAAGCCGAAGTCGTCGACCACGAACTCACCGGTCAGGCGGCGCCGCAGCACGGCGAGGAACTGCGCCAGGCGCGGCTCCCAGCTCTCGCCGAACATCTCCTGGGCGGTGCGGGTGAGCGCGGCCAGCCACTCCCGGGGCGCGATGGCCGGGCCGGGGAGGCGGTGCTCGGTGCGGGCGGGGCTGCGACCGGGGTCGGGGGCGCCGGACGCGGCCGGGGCGCGCTGCCCGGGCGGCACGGGCGGGACAGCGCCGGAGGACCGCTCGTCGGCAGCCGGCGACGGCGTGGCTCCGCCCGGGGCCGGTCCGTCGGCCGGGTCGGCGTCGCGGGGGCGCGGGGTGCGCGCGGCCAGGCTGCGGCTGCCGGCGGACGGACGCTCGCCGCCGTTGCCGCGACCGGGGCGCCCGCGGGTGCCGATCGGGATGATCTCGGCGTCACCCATCGTGGCCCTCCCGACCGAGCAGCGCGGGGCCGGTCGTCGCGGGCACCGACGACCGGGCGGGCGTCCCGACGGCGTGCAGCGCCCCGGCGAGGGCGTGCTCGGCGGCACGGAGCCGGTCGGGACCCAGCAGCCCGGGCGTGAGCGAGGTGGCGAAGTCGTCGAGCGCCTCGGCGGTGGTGTAGCGCGGCTCGAAGCCGAGCATGGTGCGCATCCGGGTGGTGTCCATGCCGCGGCCGTAGGTCAGGAAGGCGACCTGCTCGGGCGAGAAGTCGGCGACCTTGGTCTGCCGGATCGCCGACCCGAAGGAGGGCACGGCGAAGCCGGGGAGCGGGATCGAGGGCCGGCCGAGGCGGCGTACGGCCTGGGCGAGCGTGAGCACGCCGTCCCCGGCGACGTTGTAGGTGCCGGTGACCTCGCTCAGCGTGGCGTGCTCGAGCACGTCGAGGGCGTCCTGCTCGTGGAGCAGCTGCAGCCGCGGGTTGTGGCCGAGCACGGTGGGCACGACCGGCAGCCGGAAGTAGCCCGACATCGCGGTGGTGATGCGGGGCCCGATGACGTTGGCCAGCCGCAGCGTGGTGACGTCGACGTCGGGACGGCGCCGGGCGAAGCCACGCGTGTAGGACTCGACCTCGCTGACGTCCTTGGCGAAGCCGCCGCCGGCGAGCCGCTTGGCGGTCATGCCCTCGGTGAACTTGGCCGGGTCGCGGTGCGAGGCGCCGTAGAACGCCGCGTTGGACTTCAGCACCAGCTTGCGCACGTCGGGGGCCTGCTGGCACGCCGCCAGGAGCTGCATCGTCCCGATGACGTTGAGCTCCTTGGTCGAGGACCGCCCGCCGGCCGCCGCGGGCGTCGCCGCGACGCTGGCGTGGACCACCGTGTCGACACGCTCGCGCACGATCACCTTGGCGATGACCGGGTTGCGGATGTCGGCGCGCACGAAGTGGGCCTTGCCCAGGTCGCCCCGGGGCGGCAGCACGTCGACCGCGACGACGCGGTCGATCCCCGGCGACCCGGACAGCTGCGCCGCGAAGCGGCGCCCGAGGTCGCCGGCGACGCCGGTGACGAGGACGACGTGGCCCATGTCGGGGCTAGGCCCTCACTTGCCCAGACGACGACGCTGCACGCGCGTCTTCTTCAGCAGCTTGCGGTGCTTCTTCTTCGCCATGCGCTTGCGGCGCTTCTTGATGACAGAACCCACGTCGGACCTATTCGTTGAGGCTGGTTGAGAACGCCGCCGGGACCCGGCGGCGCAGAAGCCACAGCCTAGCCGTCGACCCCCGCGCCCTCCCAATCAGGCCGGAGGGCGGACGGGGCGCGGGACCCGGCCCGAGCCCGCGGGTCAGCCGGCGTCGTAGAAGCTCGTCTTGAGGTACTCGTCGACGTCGTCCTCGCTGACCCGGAAGGAGCGGCCCACGCGGACGGCGGGCAGCTCGCCGTTGTGGACGAGGCGGTAGACGGTCATCTTCGAGACCCGCATCAGGGCGGCGACCTCGGCCACCGTCAGGAACTTCACCTCGGAGATGTCTCCCGGCTTGTTGGTCGGCATGGTCACACCAAGCTTTCTGTTGCACGTCCCCCGGCAGTCCCACGACGACCCCACGTGCGCTGTGAGAAGGATAGGGCTCGTGTGACCCGTGTGCCACACAATCGCAGGAGTGACTCGTGAGGTTGCGGCGTGTCGACTTGCGCTCGACGCACGGGCCACTCTCACCGTAGCCGCGACCGCGGCTCAGTGCATCGGGTCGAGGCCGTGCTCGGGGAAGGTCGCGTCTCGGGTGGCCTGCACCGCCCGGTCGAGCCAGGTGTCGGGGTCGAACCCCTCGCCCCAGTCCTTGTACGCCGCGGAGCGCCCGTCGGTCATCCGCGACGGGGCGCGCACGCCGAGCCGCTCCAGCACGCCCTCGCGCCACGCCTCCGGGGTGGCGAGGTCGGCCTCCAGCGGGGCGCCGCCGACCACACCGAGCAGGTGGGTCCAGGCGCGCGGCACGACGTCGACCACGGCGTAGCCGCCGCCGCCGAGGGCGACCCACTTCCCGCCCGCGGTCTCGTGGGCCAGCTCGTGCAGCGCGAGGTAGCTGGCCCGCTGGCCGTCCACGCTGAGCGCGAGGTGGGCCAGCGGGTCGTCGCGGTGGCTGTCGCAGCCCTGCTGGGTGACCAGCACGTCGGGGGCGAACTCGCGCAGCAGCGGCGGCACCACGGCGTGGAAGGCGCGCAGCCAGCCGGCGTCGGCCGTGCCGGGCGGCAGCGCCACGTTGACGGCCGTGCCGACCGCGTCGGGACCCCCGGACTCCGCGGGGAAGCCGGTCCCGGGGAACAGCATCTGCCCGGTCTCGTGCAGCGAGACGGTCAGCACCCGGGGGTCGTCGTAGAAGATCCGCTCGACGCCGTCGCCGTGGTGGACGTCGACGTCGACGTAGGCCACCCGCTCGGCGCCGTGGTCGAGCAGCCACCGGATCGCCACCGCGACGTCGTTGTAGACGCAGAAGCCGCTGACCCGGTCGGGCATCGCGTGGTGCAGGCCGCCGGCGATGTTGGCGGCGTGGTCGACCTCCCCGGTCCAGACCTGGCGGGCCGCCTCGACGCTGGCGCCGACCACGTGGCGGGCGGCCTCGTGCATCAGGGCGAAGGTCGGGTTGTCGTCGCCGCCCAGGCCGCGGGGCAGGTCGGTGAGCGAGGGGTCGCGGCTCGAGCGCATCACCGCCTCGATCATGGCCGGGTCGTGCACGGTGACGAGGTCGTCCTCGGTCGCGTCCGGCGCGGCGACGACCGTCAGGGTGTCGAGCACGCCGACGTGCCGGGCGAGGTCGACGGTGAGGTCGACCCGGACGGGGTTCATCGGGTGCTCGGGGCCGAAGTCGTAGCCGGTGAGCGACTCGTCGTACACCAGGCAGGCGCGGCAGGTGCGGTGCTCGTCCACGGCCCGCTCAGTCCTCGTCGCGGGCCAGCGCGACCGAGCGGTTGCGGGCGGCCTCCATGGCGGTGATGAACGCGGCGCGGACCTTGTGGTCCTCCAGCTCGCGGATGGCGGCCGCGGTGGTGCCGCCGGGCGAGGTGACCTGCTCGCGCAGCACCGTCGGGTGCTCGCCGGTCTCGCGCAGCAGCGTCGCCGAGCCGACCACGGTCTGCACCACCAGCTCGGTGGCGGTGCTCCGCGGGAGCCCGAGGTGGACACCGGCCTCGATCATCGCCTCGACGACGAAGAAGAGGTAGGCCGGACCGGAGCCGGAGATCGCCGTCACCGCGTCCTGCTGCTTCTCCGGGACGCGCAGCACCTTGCCGGTGACCGCCAGCATCGCCTCGGCGCGGGCCAGGTGCTCGACGTCGCAGTGGCTGCCCGCCGAGATCGCGGCCATCCCCTCGTCGACCAGCGCCGGGGTGTTGGGCATCACCCGGACCACGGCGACGCCCGGCTGCAGCCGCGCCTCGACGAAGGCGGTGGTGATGCCGGCCGCCAGGCTGACCACCAGCTGGCCGGGCACGACGTGGTCGCGCACCTCGGCCAGCACCTCGGACATGTCCTGCGGCTTGACCACCAGGGCGACGGTGTCGGCCACGGCGACCGCGGCGAGGTCGTCGACCACGCGGACGCCGTAGCGGTCGGCGAGCACCTGCGCCCGGTCGACCCGCTTCTCCACCACGAGCAGCAGCGACGGGTCGTGGCCGCCGCGCACCAGCCCGGAGATCAGGGTCTCCCCCATCACCCCGGCACCGATCACCGCGGTCGTCGTGCCGGCGGACAGCGAGGCGGCAGGCTGGTCGGCGGGCTGGTCGGCGCTCACTTCTGCGACACCAGGGAGCGCAGGAAGAAGGTCAGGTTGGCGGGGCGTTCGGCGAGGCGGCGCATCAGGTAGCCGTACCATTCGTCGCCGTAGGGCAGGTAGACCCGCACCTGCTCGCCGGCGCGGGCCAGACGCTGCTGCTCCTCGGCGCGGATGCCGTAGAGCATCTGGAACTCGTAGGTGCCGGGCATCCGGCCGTTGCGGGTGGCCAGCGCCGCGGCGATCTTGACCATCCGCGGGTCGTGGGTGGCCACCATCGGGTAGCCCGACCCGGCCATCAGCACCTTCAGGCAGCGCACGTAGGACTTGTCGACCTCGTGGCGGTCGGTGAAGGCCACCGACTCCGGCTCGTTGTAGGCGCCCTTGCACAGCCGCACCCGGCTGCCCTCGTGGGCGAGGTCGCGGCAGTCGGCCTCGGTGCGGTGCAGGTAGGCCTGCAGCACCGCACCGGTCTCGGGGTAGTCCCGACGCAGCTCGCGCAGCGTCGCGAGGGTGCGGTCGGTGGTGGTGTGGTCCTCCATGTCGAGGGTCACCGTGGTGCCGAGCTGGTGGGCCGCGGCGCAGATGCGTCGGGCGTTGTCGGTGGACAGGCGCTCCCCGACCTCGGGCAGCGCCTGGCCCACCGCGGAGAGCTTGACGCTCACCTCGGCGTGCCGGGCCAGGCCGGCCCGACCGAGGGCCTCCAGCAGCTCGAGGTAGGCCTGGACCGTCGACTCGGCCTGCGCCTGGTCGAGGGTGTCCTCGCCGAGGAAGTCGAGCGTCACCTGCAGGCCGTCGGCGACCAGCTCGGTGGTCGCAGCCACGGCCTGCTCGGTCGCCTCGCCCGGCACGTAGCGCGTGACGATGGCGCTGCTGACCGGGACCCTGGTGACCAGGCCCTTCACCGCAGGGCTGCGGGAGAGCAGCAGGAGCAGCTGACGGAGCACGGGAGTTCCCCCCTCGACGGACGTGCGGCCACGGTATCCCCGGGACGCCCGACCACCCCACCACGGGCTGGCACCATGGCGCGCATGCTCGTCCACGACCCGCGACGCCCGCTCCCGTGAGCGCCGAGATCGGCCTCGGCACCGCCGCCCTCGGGCGCCCGGAGTACCTCAACCTCGGCCACGGCGAGGACCTCGACTCCCACGCCGGCCCCGAGCGGTACGACGTGCCGCGGCTGCGCTCGCACGCGCTGGCCGTGCTCGACGCCGCCTGGGACGCCGGGGTGCGCCACTACGACGCCGCCCGGTCCTACGGCGCCGCCGAGGAGTTCCTGGGCGACTGGTTGGCCGCCGCCCCGGGCCGTCGTCGCGAGGTGCGGCTCGGGTCGAAGTGGGGCTACACCTACGTCGCCGGGTTCGCCCCGGGCGCCGCCGAGCACGAGACCAAGGACCACACCGCGACCACCCTGGACCGGCAGTGGCCCGAGACGCTGGCCGCCCTCGGTGGCCCGCCCGACCTCTACCTCGTGCACAGCCTGACCTCGGACAGCCCGGCGCTCGGCGACGACGCCGTGCTGGGGCGGCTGCGGGACCTCGCCGCCGACGGGGTCCGGGTGGGGCTCTCGACGTCGGGCGCCGACCAGGCCGACGTGCTGCTCCGGGCCCTCGCGCTGCCCGGCTCGCCGTTCTCCACCGTGCAGTCGACCTGGAACCCGCTCGAGCCCTCCGCCGGCGCCGCGCTGGCGCGGGCCCACGACGCCGGGTGGCTGGTGGTGGTCAAGGAGGCGATGGCCAACGGCCGGCTGGCCGGGCCGCGCAGCGTCCTGGCCCCGGCGGCCGCGGAGCTGTCGAGCACGCCCGACGCGGTCGCGCTCGCCGTGGCCGCGGCGCAGCCCTGGGCCGACGTGGTGCTGGCCGGCGCGAGCACCACCACCCAGCTCCGCGCCAACCTGGCCGCACGCGACCTCGCCGTCCCGGCGGACGGGTGGGAGGGGGTCGCCGAGCCGGCCGCGGCGTACTGGGAGCACCGGCGCTCGCTGCCCTGGACCTGACACCGCACCGCCGAGGCCGTCAGGCGAGGGTGCGCTGCACCGCCTCGGCCCAGACCACGACGGCGTGGGCTCCCGGGTCGGGCGTCCCGCGGACGCGCTCGCCGAGATAGCTGGAGCGGCCGACCCGGGCGACCCGGTCGGACGTGCCGGCGGTGCCCTCGCGGGCCGCCTCGACGGCCCGGGCCAGCGCCTCGGTCGCGTCGGCGCCCTCCTCGAGGGCGGCGGCCAGGGTGTCGGCGAGGGGGACCAGGGCGTCGAGCATGGTGCGGTCGCCCACCTCGGCGCCGCCCACCTCGCGGATGCCGTCGGCGCCGGCGCGGAGGGCGTGGGCCCAGGAGCGGGGGTCGTCGCCCGCTCCCCCGCGCTCGTGTAGCTCGGCGGCCGCACGGAGCAGCAGGATGGCGTAGAGCGGGCCCGAGGTGCCGCCGATCGCCCTCCGCAACGTCGCCGAGGCGCCACGCAGCGTGCCGGCCGCGTCGCCCGCGTAGCCGTCGAGCTCCTGCTGCACCGCGGTGGCACCGCGGGCCAGGCCGGTGCCGAGGTCGCCGTCGCCGACCTCGCTGTCCATCCGGGTCAGCTCGGGCTCGGCGTCGCGCAGCGCGGCGCAGGCCGCCTCCAGGGCACGTCGCACCGGGCCGTCGGGCGGGCCGTCGGGCGGGGTGCCCGACGTGCGGTCGACGGTGTCGGGGTCCGCCGGGGCCGCGAGCCGCTCCTCCCCCTCCGGCGTGACCCGGCCGCGGTGGGCGGCCGGCCACGCGGAGGTCTCCGACGGCGCGTCGAGCAGCTCCAGCAGGTCGTCGTCGACGGCCAGGACCGAGACCGAGCACCCGGGCATGTCCAGGGCGGTGAGGAAGGCACCGGCCCACAGCCGCTCCACGCGTACGCCGCGCCCGCGCAGCACCCGCACTGCCCCCCGGGCCACCACGTCGAGCTCGCTGGGCGGGGTGGTGCCGAGGTCGTTGACCAGCAGCACGACCCGGTCGCCGTCGGACAGGCCGGCGTCGTCGGCCACCGCGCCGACCAGCCGCTCGGCCACGGCGTCGGCGCCCACGAGCGCGCCCCGCTCGACGCCGGCCTCGCCGTGGATGCCCAGGCCCCACTCGACCTCGTCCTCACCCAGCTCGAAGCCGGGGCGGCCGACGGCGGGCACGGTGCAGGCGCCCAGCGCGACCCCCATCGAGCGGACGCCGTCGGCGACCCGCTGCGCCACGTCGCGGACCCCGGCGAGGTCGTCACCGCGCGCCGCCGCGGCGCCGGCGGCCTTGTGGACCAGCACGGTGCCGGCGATGCCGCGTCGTCCGGCGTGGTCGCCCTCCGCCGCGAGGGCCACGTCGTCGCCCACCACGACCATCTCGACGTCGAGGCCCTCGGTGCGGGCGATCTCGGCGGCGAGGCCGAAGTTGAGCCGGTCGCCGGTGTAGTTCTTGACCACCAGCAGCGCACCCGGTGCGTCTCCGACGGTGCGCAGCGCGGCGAGCACGGCGTCGGTGGAGGGCGAGGTGAACACGTCGCCGACCACCGCGCCGGTGAGCATCCCCGGGCCGACGTACCCGCCGTGCGCGGGCTCGTGGCCGGCGCCACCCCCGGAGAGGACGGCCACCACGCCGTCGCGGGCGAGGTCGGCGTGGTCGCGCCTGACCACGACCGTCTGCCCGTCCAGCAGCACCAGCCCGGGGTTCGCGGCGACGAGGCCCTCGAGCATCTCCGGGACGACGTCCCCCACCTCGTTGATCAGCTTCTTCATGGTGTGACCCTAGTCACGACGTGGTGCGGCGTCGGGCGCCGCGAAGTGCAGCCGCGTGTAGGCCAGCGTCTCGAGCAGGTCGGACTCCCGCTCCTCGGGGTCGTCGGCCTTGCGGGTGTTGATCTCGGCCACGACGTGGCCCTCGAACCCGCGCCCGGCGAGGTGCTCCAGCAGCGGACCGGTCGGCATCGCCCCGCGGCCCGGGACGAGGTGCTCGTCCTTGGGCGACCCGCTGCCGTCGGTCATGTGGACGTGCCGCAGCCGGTCGCCCAGCCGCTGCGCCATCGCCAGCGGGTCGGACTGCGCGGTGGCCGCGTGGGAGAGGTCGAGCGTGGTGTTGGCGTAGGACTCCTCCGAGGGGTCCCAGCCGGGTTGGTAGACCTTGAGCTCGCGCTTGGAGGTGGCCCGCCAGGGATACATGTTCTCGACCGCGAAGGCGATGCCCGTACGCCGCTCCAGCTCGGCGACCCCCTCGACGAACCCGGCCGCGTAGTCGCGCTGCCAGCGGAACGGCGGGTGCACGACCACGACGTCGGCGTCCAGGGCCGCGGCCATCTCGGCGCTGCGCTCGAGCTTGACCCAGGGGTCGGTGCCCCACACCCGCTGGGTGATCAGCAGGCAGGGCGCGTGGACCGCGCAGACGGGGACGCCGTGCTGGTCGCGCAGCGCCAGGATGCGGTCGGTCTCCTGGCTGACGACGTCGATGCTGACCATCACCTCGACGGCGTCGTAGCCGAGCCGCTCGGCGTAGTCGAAGGCGTGCGCGGTCGGCTCGGGGTAGACCGACGCGGTGGAGAGGCCGAAGAGGGGCACGTGCGCTCAGCCCGCCGAGCCGAGCGTGTCCAGCCGGTCGAGGATGACGCCCTCGCGCAGCGCCCAGGGGCAGATCTCCAGCTCGGGCAGGTCGAAGACGTCCATCACGGCCTCGGCGACCAGCGCCCCGGCCACCACCTGGTGGGCCCGGCTCGCCGACACGCCCGGCAGCTCGGCCGTCTCCCGGACGTCCATGGCGACCAGCTTGGGGACCCAGTCGCGCAGCTCGTCGGCCGGCAGGACCCGGCGTACGAACAGGCCCTCGCTGGAGGGCGCCGCGCCGCAGATGCGCGCGAGCGAGCGGAACGTCTTGGAGGTGGCGACGGCGTGGTCGGGCACGCCGCCGCGCAGCAGCGAGCCGGCGTCCTCGGCGACCTCCGCCCGGATCCGGCGCCGCAGCTGGCGCAGCGCGTCGTCGTCGGGACGCCCGGCCGCGAAGTGCCGCCGGGCCAGCCGGCCGGCCCCGAGCGGCAGGCTCCAGGCGACGTCGGGCACCTCGCTGTCACCGCCGGCGACCTCGAGCGAGCCGCCGCCGATGTCGAAGACCGCGAGCCGGCCCGAGGACCAGCCGAACCACCGGCGCACGGCGAGGAACGTCAGCCGCGCCTCGTCCTCGCCGGGGAGCACCACGACCTCGAGCCCGGTGCGGTCCTGGACGTGGGCGAGCACCTCCTCGCCGTTGCCGGCCTCGCGGATGGCCGACGTGGCGAAGGAGAAGACCTGCTGGCACCCCTTGTCCTCGGCCAGCTCGAGCGCCCGGGCCACGAAGGCGGTCAGCGCGTCGACGCCCGCGGTGGTGATGGTGCCGTCGTCGGCGAGGTGCTCGGCCAGGCGCAGCGGCTCCTTGGCCGAGGAGGCCGGGAGCGGCGCCGCCCCGCGGTAGGCGTCGACGACGAGGAGGTGCCCCGTGTTGGAGCCGATGTCGAGCACACCGAGGCGCATGTGCCGAGGCTACCGGGGTGCACGGCGCGCCGCGGGCGGCTCACCCGGGCTGGCCTAGGCTGACCCGGTGCCCGAGGTCGACCTGGTGTTCCCCCGTGCCTGGATCGAGTTCGAGGACCCCGCGGACGCCGACCAGGTGTTCCGCTGCGACCTCACCTGGCTGACGTCGGGCTGGACGTGCATCTTCGGCGAGGGCTGCCAGGGCATCTACGACACCGCGCCCGACGCGGGCTGCTGCACGCTCGGCGCGCACTTCTCCGACCGCGACGACGAGGACCGCGTCAAGGTCTGGGTCGACCGGCTCGACGACGCGCACTGGCACCACCGCGACCGGGCGCTGGACAAGCGGGGCCGGCTGACCCGCAAGGGCTGGGTGGAGACCGACGCCGACGGGGCGCGCAAGACCCGCGTCGTCGACGGCGCCTGCATCTTCCACAACCCGCGGGGCTCGGCCGCCGGCTACGGCTGTGCGCTGCACGGGCTGGCGCTGGACCGCGACGTGCACTTCGTGGAGACCAAGCCCGACGTGTGCTGGCAGCTGCCGATCCGGCGCACTTACCGCGACGTCGAGCGGCCCGACGGCACCACCTACCTCGAGGTCGGCATCGAGGAGTACGACCGCCGCGGCTGGGGCGCGGGCGGCCACGACCTCGACTGGTACTGCTCGGGCAACACCGAGGCGCACGTCGGCGCCGAGCCGGTCTACCTGTCCAGCGCGGTGGAGCTCGTGACGCTGATGGGCCAGCCGGCGTACGACGTCCTGGCGGCCGCCTGCGAACGCCACCTGCGCTCCCGCTCGGCCCTGGCCCTGCACCCCGCCGACCCGCGTCGCTGACGCCGTCCGCGCCCCGCCCCGGCGCACCGCCGCGCCGTGGCGGCCTTCCGCCACCCGCGCACACGCTGCGCGACACCGCACCCCCGGTGTGACCCGGTTTCGATACCCGGGTCAGAATCAGGCATGCGTCTCGACCACATCGTCTTCGCAGCCGGCCCGGGTGGACTCGCGGGCACGACCGAACGTCTCGGGGAGCTGCTGGGCGAGGAGTTCCGCTCCGGTGGCATCCACCCCCGCTTCGGCACCCGCAACGCCATCCTGCCGCTGACCCAGGGCACCTACCTCGAGGTCGTCGAGGTCCTCGACCACCCCGCCTCGGACAAGGCGCCGTTCGGCCAGGCCGTGCGTGCCCGCTCCGAGCTCGGCGGCGGCTGGCTCGGGTGGGTCGTCGCGGTCGACGACATCGCGCCGCAC
Source organism: Marmoricola sp. Leaf446 (assembly GCF_001424755.1). Lineage (GTDB taxonomy): Bacteria > Actinomycetota > Actinomycetes > Propionibacteriales > Nocardioidaceae > Marmoricola. The sequence goes on along the minus strand of NZ_LMRF01000001.1, from coordinate 240,144 downwards.
GAGCAGCGCCTGGGCCGCGAGGCCGTCAAGGGCAACCGGCACCGGCCCGACGGGACCGAGCTGCTCTGGAAGCAGCTCGGCGTCAAGGGGCTCCAGGCCGACCCGCAGCTGCCCTTCTTCATCGAGTGGGACATCGCCTCGGCCGACCACCCCGGCAGCGGCGCCTCGGGCGCGGTCTCGCTGGAGTGCCTGGAGATCGCCGGCGACCCCGCCCGGGTCTCGGAGTGGCTCGGCCAGTCCGTCGACCAGCCGCTCGAGGCCGTCAAGGTCGAGTGGGTCGCCCCCAACGGCACGCCCGGCATCACCGCGGCCAAGTTCCAGACCCCGAACGGCCTCGTCCGCCTCTAGGTCACGACCGTCCGGTGACCGAGCCCGACCTGGCTCCCGGGGCGATCCCCAGCCCCAACATCTGGCACCACGCGGACGTCTACGAGGTCGAGAACCGCGCCTTCGACCGGGCCGGCGCGCTGCTGGCCACGATGCGCCGCCTCGGCGGCTGGGCCGGGCGTGACGTGCTCGACGTGGGCTGCGGCACCGGCTTCCACCTCCCGCTGCTGGCCGGCTCCGCCCGCTCGGTCGTCGGCGTGGAGCCCCACTCCGGCCTCGCGGCGGTGGCGCGGCGTCGCACGCGTCGGCTCCCCGGTGTCACCGTGCTGCACGGCTCGGCCACCGACCTGCCGCTCGACGGCGCGTCGGTCGACGTGGTCCACGCCCGCTGGGCCTACTTCCTGGGCCCCGGCTGCGAGCCCGGCCTGCGCGAGCTCGACCGCGTCGTACGGCCGGGTGGTCGGGCCTTCGTCATCGACAACGACGCCACCCGCTCGACCTTCGGCGCGTGGTTCCGCCGCGGCTACCCGATGGTCGACCCGCGCGAGGTCGAGGAGTTCTGGCACGCCCAGGGGTGGTCGCGTCACCCGGTCCGGACCGCGTGGACCTTCGACTCCCGCGAGGACCTCGAGGCGGTGGTGCGCATCGAGCTCCCGCCCGAGGTGGCGCAGCAGGCGCTGGCCGGCCACCGGGGCACGAGCGTCGACTACGCCGTCAACGTGTGGAGCCGGGGCTTCTGAGCGCTACGGCGTCCAGCCCCGCAGGCTGGAGCGGCGCACGACCAGGGAGGGCTCGAGCATCCGGCCCTGCTCGGCGACCGGACGGTGGGCCAGCACGTCGTGCAGCGTGTGCACCAGGGCCACGGCGACGTCCTCGAGGGGCTGGCGCACCGAGGTGAGACCGGGCCAGGCGACCTGCGCGGCGGCGGAGTCGTCGAAGCCGACGACGCCCACGTCGGCCCCCGGCTGCAGCCGACGCTCGGCCAGCGCGTGCAGCACCCCCAGCGCGAGGGTGTCGCTGGCGCAGACGAACCCGGTCACGCTCGGGTCGTCGAGCACGTGGTGGGTGGCCATCCGCGCGGCGTCGACGTTGTCGGTGACCCGGACCCCGAGGCCGGTGGGGTCCAGTCCCTCGGCGCGCAGGGTCTCCTCCCAGCCGCTGCGGCGGTCCTGCCCGATGCGCGAGGAGCGCTCCCAGCCCAGCCAGGCGATCCGCCGGTGGCCCTGCTCGAGCAGGTGCCGGGTGGCGGCGCGAGCACCGGCAGCCCCGTCGACGTCGACCCAGGCGTGGTCGGCGTGGGGGTCCTCCCACGGGCGGCCGAAGGTCACGAAGGGGGCGTCGCGGTCCTTGAGGAAGCCCGCCTGAGGCGTGCCGGCGTAGGTGTCGGTGACCACGAACGCGTCGACCGCCGTGGAGCGCAGCAGGTCGTCGTAGCCGTCCAGCGGGTCGTCGGGGTCGCCGGAGAACAGCAGCACGTGGTGGCCGGTGCGGGAGGCCGCGGCGACGAGGCTGTGCAGGAAGCGGTCCATGAGCGCGTTGCTGGTGCCCTCCTGCGCGGGCTCGAAGCGCAGCCCGACCAGGTGGGAGGACCGGGTGCGCAGCTGCCGCGCGGCGCGGTTGGGCGAGTAGCCGAGCCGCTCGATGACCTCCTGCACCCGCTCCAGCGTCTCGGGCCGCAGCAGGTCGGGGTTGTTGAGCGCGTTGGAGACGGTCTGGCGCGAGACGCCCGCCTCGTCGGCCACCGTGGCCAGCGTCGGCGGGCCCGCGGGGCGCGCGCGCACCTCGGTGCGCGGCACGCGCCGGTCGATGGGCTGGCTCATGGGTCTCCTGGGCGGGTCTGGAACGATCCAACCGTACGACACGCCCCGGCTGCAGCGGGCCCGTCGGTGGCTCCCGCGGACTGTCGGTGCCGTGGCCTAGCGTGCCGCCATGGCCTTCTCGAGCTCCGACCGCACCCCTGCCCAGTCCTCCTCGCGGCCGTCGTCCAAGGCCTCCGGTCGCGCCCCCAAGGTGGCCTACCAGTGCAGCGACTGCGGCTGGGAGACCGGCAAGTGGGTGGGCCGCTGCGGCGAGTGCCAGGCGTGGGGCACGGTGGTGGAGCGCTCGGCACCGCGCAGCCGGGTGCAGGCCGGCCCGGTCACGGCCCCGGCCCGCCCCATCGGCGAGGTGCCGATCGAGGACTCCCAGGCCCGCAGCAGCGGCGTGCCCGAGCTCGACCGGGTGCTCGGCGGCGGGCTCGTGCCCGGCGCGGCGATCCTGCTCGCCGGCGAGCCCGGCGTCGGCAAGTCGACGCTGCTGCTCGAGGTGGCCGCGCAGACCGCCCGGCTGCGCCACCGCGTCCTCTACGTCACCGGCGAGGAGTCGGCGGCGCAGGTGCGGATGCGCGCCGACCGCACCGGCGGCATCTTCCCCGAGCTCTACCTCGCCGCCGAGACCGACCTCGGCGCGGTGCTCGGCCACGTCGAGGAGGTCAAGCCGACCCTGCTGGTCATCGACTCGGTGCAGACCATCAGCGCCGGCGACGTCGACGGCGTCCCGGGCGGGGTCACGCAGGTCAAGGAGGTCTCGGCCGCGCTGATCCGGATGGCCAAGCTGCGCAACATCACCCTGGTGATCATCGGCCACGTGACCAAGGACGGCAGCATCGCCGGCCCGCGGGTGCTGGAGCACCTCGTCGACGTGGTGCTGCAGTTCGAGGGCGAGCGCACCAGCCGGCTGCGGATGGTGCGGGCGGTGAAGAACCGCTACGGGCCCGTCGACGAGGTCGGCTGCTTCGACCTCTCCGCGACCGGCATCGTCGCCATCACCGACCCGACCGGGCTCTTCCTCGACGCCCGCCACGGCCCCGTGCCCGGCACCTGCGTCGCCGTCAGCATGGAGGGGCGTCGCCCCCTGCTCAGCGAGGTGCAGGCGCTGGTGACGCACAGCCCCAACGAGCGCCCCCGTCGCACCTGCTCCGGCGTCGACAACGCCCGAGTGGCGCTGATCCTGGCCGTGCTCCAGCAGCACGCCGGCATCCGGCTGCACGCCCACGACGTCTTCGTCTCCAGCGTCGGCGGCGCCCGGCTCACCGAGCCCAGCAACGACGCGGCGATCGCCCTCGCCATCGTCTCGGCCTACCTCGGCCGGCCGCTGGGGCGCGACATCGTCGCCATCGGCGAGCTCGGCCTGTCCGGTGAGCTGCGCCGCGTCCGCGACCTCGGCGCCCGGCTGGCCGAGGCCGGCCGGATGGGGTTCCGCCAGGCCTTCATGCCCGCCGAGACGCCGCGCAGCGCCGGCCAGAGCAAGGTGCTCGACGGGCTCCGGGTGGTGGAGGTCGACCACGTCCGTCGGGCGCTCGACCTGCTGGGCCTGCAGCGGGAGGACCCGTCGTCCCGCGGCGACACGGGTCGACCCTTCACGCTGCACTAGACTCCGGGCCGTGGCAGCCTCCGACCGTCCCGAGCGCCCGGACGACGCCGCGCGACTGCGTGCCACCCTCGCCGTGATCGCCCCCGGCACCTCGCTGCGCGACGGTCTCGAGCGCATCCTGCGCGGCCGCACCGGCGCGCTGATCGTGCTCGGCCACGACAAGGAGGTCGAGGGCATCCTCACCGGCGGGTTCACCCTCGACGTGCCGTTCTCGCCCACCGCGCTGCGCGAGCTGGCCAAGATGGACGGCGCCATCGTCGTGGACGGCGACATCAGCCGCATCCACCGCTGCAACGTGCACCTGATGCCCGACCACACCATCCCGTCCGAGGAGACCGGCACCCGGCACCGCACCGCCGACCGGGTGGCCAAGCAGACCGGCGCCCCGGTCATCTCGGTGTCGCAGTCGATGCAGATCATCGCGATCTACGTCGGCCACATCCGCTACGTCCTGGAGGACTCCGGGTCGATCCTGGCCCGCGCCAACCAGGCCCTGGCGACCCTGGAGCGCTACAAGACCCGCCTCGACGAGGTCTCCTCCACGCTCTCGGCGCTGGAGATCGAGGACCTCGTCACCGTCCGCGACGTCGCGGTGGTGGCCCAGCGCCTCGAGATGGTCAGCCGGATCGCCCGTGAGATCGACGACTACGTCAACGAGCTCGGCACCGACGGCCGGCTGCTGTCGCTGCAGCTCGAGGAGCTCGTCACCGGGGTCGACGCCGAGCGCGCCCTGGTCGTCCGCGACTACCAGGCCGGCGGCCGTCGCACCCACACCGTCGAGGAGGTGCTCGCCGAGCTCGAGGGCCTCTCCCCCGCCGACCTGGTCGACATCTCCTGCGTGGCCCGGGCCCTGGGCTTGGGTCAGGGCGAGCACCTCGACGGCGCCGTCACCCCCCGCGGTCACCGGCTGCTGGCCAAGGTGCCCCGGCTGCCCGCCACCGTGGTCGACCGCCTGGTCGAGCACTTCGGCACGCTCCAGAAGCTGCTCTCGGCCGGGGTCGAGGACCTCCAGGCCGTCGACGGCGTCGGCGAGCTGCGGGCCCGCAGCGTCCGCGAGGGGCTGTCGCGGCTCGCGGAGTCCAGCATCCTCGAGCGCTACGTCTGACCCGTCCGAGCCGCCCTGGCCCGGCCCCGCGTGGGCTAGCGGGTGGGGCTGGCCGACGGGGAGGGTGACGGCGTGGGCCGGGGCTCGGCCGTGCCGGACGCCTTCTCGGTCGGTGTCGCGGTGGGGCTGGGCGTCTCGGTCACGTAGCGCACCGCGGGCCGGGTGACCTCGAACGGCACGTCCGTGGGCGAGGAGCCGGCGGCGGCGGCGTACACCTCGTAGAAGCCGGGGAGCGCCCAGGCCGGCTGGTCGGTGCACTCGGTGTCCGAGGCCCGGCCGCTCCAGGTGACGGTGACCGAGGTCGGCTGGGAGCTGCGGACCACGACGTCGCTCGTCGGCACCGCCCGGGCGCAGTCCTGGGTCGACCAGAACCGGACGCCCTCGTCGGTCGCGACCTTGACCACCAGCGACTCCGCGGAGACCTCGAAGGTGCAGGCCGGCTGGGTGCCCTGGAGGTCGAGGCGGATCTGGATCCGGCCACCCGCCTCGGCCTTGTCGACGACGGGCAGCACGCTGATCTCGTCGGGGCGGCACTCGCCCGTCGGGGCAGCCTGCACGGCCTGGCGGCGCTGCTTGCGGGTGAGTCCCTGCACGGCGACGGGACCGTAGGACGGCTGGGCCTGCGGGGTCGGCCGGGTGGCGCCGCTCGTGGTGGCGGCCTGCTCGGCGGGAGCGTCGTCGGGCGCGAGGCCGCGGACGAGCTGCACCAGCCCGAGCACGACGGCCAGGGCCACGACGACCACGAGGGTGCGGCGTACCCAGTAGACGCGCCGGGGCAGCCGTCCACGAGGTCGAGGAGCGGCAGCCATGCCGAGCACCGTACCGAGCGCCGAGCCCCCGTCGGGGGAGCAACGCCGGGCGCACCGGGAGCGACCCCGGGTGGTGCGGCCCGGGGGCCGCGGGCGAGGATCGGCGGCGATGAGCGACCTGCACGAGCCCCTGCTGGCGTGGTACGCCGCGCACGCCCGCGAGCTGCCGTGGCGCGGCCCGGGCGCGACCCCGTGGCGCGTCATGGTGAGCGAGCTGATGCTGCAGCAGACCCCGGTCGCGCGGGTGCTGCCGGTCTTCGAGGCGTGGCTGGAGCGCTGGCCCACCCCCGCGGACCTGGCGGCGGCGCCGGTCGGCGAGGCGGTGCGGGCCTGGGGCCGGCTGGGGTACCCCCGCCGAGCGCTGCGGCTGCACGCCGCGGCGGTCGCGGTGGTGGAGCACCACGACGGCGAGGTGCCGGGCTCCTACGACGACCTGCTCGCGCTGCCCGGCGTCGGCGACTACACCGCCAGCGCGATCGCGTCGTTCGGCTTCGGAGCGCGTCACGCCGTCCTGGACACCAACGTCCGGCGGGTGCTGGCCCGGGCGGTCGGCGGGGTCGAGCACCCCGGCCCCTCGGTCACCCGAGCCGAGCGCGACCGCGCCGAGGCGCTGGTGCCCGGCGAGGACGAGGCCCCCACCTGGGCGATCGCCGTGATGGAGCTCGGCGCGCTGGTCTGCACGGCCGCCTCCCCGCGGTGCGGCGACTGCCCGGTCGCCGACCGGTGCGCGTGGCTGGCGGCCGGCCGCCCGGCGTACGACGGACCACCGCGGCGCGGCCAGGCCTGGGCCGGCACCGACCGCCAGGTCCGCGGCCGGCTGATGGCGGTGCTGCGCGACGCCCCCGGCTCGGTGTCGCCTGACCGCCTCGCCGAGGCCTGGCCCGAGCCGGTCCAGCGCGAGCGCGCCCTGGCGAGCCTGCTGGCCGACGGGCTCGTCGTACGGCTGGAGGGGCGGTACGGCCTGCCCGGCTAGCGCCCCGCCCACGGACGCACGACACCCCGCAGGCGAGGCCTGCGGGGTGTCGGGGTGGAGCGGGAGCGGGGTGGGTCAGTCGCCCAGGCCCTCGCCCTTGGGGATGTCGACGGGGCCGTCGCTGTCGTCGGGACCACCGACCGGCTCGAGCGGCACGGAGTCCGGGAGCTGGGTCTTCTGGTTGCCCTGGAAGGTGAAGACGGCCTCCTTGCCCTCGCCCTCGACGCCCACCAGCACGATCTGGCCGGGGCCGACCTCGCCGAAGAGCATCTTCTCGGCGAGCACGTCCTCGATCTCGCGCTGGATCGTGCGACGCAGCGGCCGCGCGCCCAACACCGGGTCGAACCCGCGCGTGGCGAGCAGGTCCTTGGCGGGCTGGGTGAGCTCCAGCGACATGTCGCGGTCCTTCATCCGCAGCTCCACCGAGGCGACCATGTTGTCGACCATCGCGATGATCTGGTCCTTGGTCAGCGGCGGGAAGACGATGATCTCGTCGACACGGTTGAGGAACTCGGGCCGGAAGTGCTGCTTGAGCTCCTCGGAGACCTTGTTCTTCATCCGGTCGTAGGTGCCCTCGTCGCCCGACTGGTTGAAGCCGAGGCTGACGCCCTTGGAGATGTCCCGGGTGCCGAGGTTGGTCGTCATGATGATGACGGTGTTCTTGAAGTCCACGACCCGGCCCTGGGAGTCGGTCAGGCGACCTTCCTCCAGGATCTGCAGCAGGCTGTTGAAGATGTCGGGGTGGGCCTTCTCGACCTCGTCGAACAGCACGACCGAGAACGGCTTGCGCCGCACCTTCTCGGTGAGCTGGCCGCCCTCCTCGTAGCCGACGTACCCGGGGGGCGAGCCGAAGAGCCGCGAGACGGTGTGCTTCTCGCTGAACTCCGACATGTCGAGCTGGATGAGCGCGTCCTCGTCGCCGAAGAGGAACTCCGCCAGCGTCTTGGACAGCCACGTCTTGCCGACGCCCGAGGGCCCGGCGAAGATGAACGACCCGCCGGGACGCTTGGGGTCCTTCAGACCCGCGCGAGTACGCCGGATGGCGCGGCTGAGCGCCTTGACGGCCTCCTCCTGGCCGATGACCCGCTTGTGCAGCTCGTCCTCCATCTTGAGCAGCCGCGAGGACTCCTCCTCGGAGAGCTTCACGATCGGGATGCCGGTCGCGACGGCGAGGACCTCGGCGATGAGCTCCTCGTCGACCTCGGCCACGACGTCCATGTCACCGGCGCGCCACTGCTTCTCGCGCTCGCCCTTGGCCAGGATGAGCTGCTTCTCCTCGTCGCGCAGGCGGGCCGCGGCCTCGAAGTCCTGGCCGTCGATCGCACCCTCCTTGCGCTTGCGCACCTCGGCGATCTTGTCGTCGAACTCGCGCAGGTCCGGCGGCGCGGTCATCCGGCGGATGCGCAGTCGCGAGCCCGCCTCGTCGATGAGGTCGATCGCCTTGTCGGGCAGGAAGCGGTCGGAGATGTAGCGGTCGGCCAGCGTCGCCGCCGAGACCAGGGCCTCGTCGGTGATGGTGACGCGGTGGTGGGCCTCGTAGCGGTCGCGCAGGCCCTTGAGCATCTCGATGGTGTGCGCGATCGAGGGCTCGTTGACCTGGATCGGCTGGAAGCGGCGCTCGAGCGCGGCGTCCTTCTCGAGGTGCTTGCGGTACTCGTCGAGCGTGGTGGCCCCGATGGTCTGGAGCTCGCCGCGGGCCAGCATCGGCTTGAGGATGCTGGCGGCGTCGATCGCGCCCTCGGCCGCACCAGCCCCGACGAGGGTGTGGATCTCGTCGATGAACAGCACGATGTCGCCGCGGGTGCGGATCTCCTTGAGGACCTTCTTCAGCCGCTCCTCGAAGTCACCGCGGTAGCGCGAGCCGGCGACCAGGGCGCCCAGGTCGAGGGTGTAGATCTGCTTGTCCTTGAGCGTCTCCGGGACGTCGCCCTTGACGATGTCCTGGGCCAGGCCCTCGACGATCGTGGTCTTGCCCACGCCGGGCTCGCCGATCAGCACGGGGTTGTTCTTCGTGCGGCGGGACAGGATCTGCATGACCCGCTCGATCTCCTGCGAACGACCGATGACCGGGTCGAGCTTGCCCTCCTTGGCCGCCTGGGTGAGGTTGCGGCCGAACTGGTCGAGCACCAGCGACGACGACGGAGCGGCCTCGGGGGCGGTGCCCGCGGTCTGCTGCTCCTTGCCCTGGTAGCCCGAGAGCAGCTGGATGACCTGCTGGCGGACCCGGTTGAGGTCGGCGCCCAGCTTGTGCAGCACCTGGGCGGCGACGCCCTCGCCCTCGCGGATCAGCCCGAGCAGGATGTGCTCGGTGCCGATGTAGTTGTGGCCGAGCTGCAGCGCCTCGCGCAGGGACAGCTCGAGCACCTTCTTGGCGCGCGGGGTGAAGGGGATGTGGCCGCTGGGGGCCTGCTGGCCCTGGCCGATGATCTCCTCGACCTGGGCGCGCACGGCCTCCAGGGAGACCCCCAGGCTCTCGAGGGCCTTGGCGGCGATGCCGTCGCCCTCGTGGATCAGGCCGAGCAGGATGTGCTCGGTGCCGATGTAGTTGTGCGAGAGCATGCGGGCCTCTTCCTGGGCCAGCACGACGACTCGTCGGGCTCGGTCGGTGAACCGCTCGAACATGCGTATCTCCTCGGGACTCTGCGGGGTCGGCCAGTGCGACCCGCACGGCCGGTTCAACCCTTGGCTCAGCCTACGTGTTCCGGGGTAAGCCGGTTATCGCTGTCAGCGAACAACGGCGCGGCTGCACGTGGCACGCCGCGGGTTCACAGCCGGGGGCGGCCGAACTGGGTGCGCACGCCGGGCGACCACAGCACCGACTCCGGCGGGTCGTCGGTCACTCCTGGCAGGCCGGCGGCGGCGACGAGGCCGTCGCGGCAGTGCAGCAGCTCGGCGCGCCGCAGCGGCCACGGCTCGTGGGTGTTGGGCACCCACAGCGGGCGGGAGCCGACGCGGTGGTGCATCCCGAAGCGGGCGGTGAGGAAGACCGACAGCGGGTCGCGCACGACCTCGTCGGTGGTCCGGGCCGCGAAGTCGGTCGCGGCACCGACGCCGGGCGGCGTACGACGGCGGGAGGTGTAGCCGATCCGCCCGGTGCCCTCGGCCGAGCGCTCCATCCGGATCCGCGCCCAGCGGTAGTGCACCCCCACCGGGTTGGTCGCGGCCACCAGGGCCAGCCGCTCGGTCTCCAGCGACCGGAACACCACGCCGCGACGCCCCTGGTCGTCGGTGGAGTAGAGCCGGACGTTGATCTCGGAGAAGTCGCCGAGGTAGGGCACCGGGTGGCCCAGGCCGAAGCCGGCGCGGCGCATCTCGAACCCGATCAGGCCCACCCAGCTCGAGCCGTCATGGACGTCGGGCCGGGCGCCCGGCGGCATCCAGCGCTCCACCCGTGCCGGGTCGACCCGCCAGTGCAGGAACAACAGGTCGCCCCAGACCTGGTCCATGACGGCGCGGCCGGGCAGGGCCGGGGCACGGTCGGTCAGCCCGTCGGGCAGACCGCCTGGCGTGCCGCCGGTCGTGCCCCCGGTCCGGCTCAGAGCACGTCCTCGGGCTTCTCGGGCCGGGTCAGCCGGAACACCTCCGGCGGGCGTCCCCACTCGTCGCGCCCGAGCCGGGAGACGGGCCGCAGCGCCTCCATCGCGGGGTGGACGCCGTCCTCGAGCGCGTCGCTGCGCACCGTGATGGTGGTGACCAGGCCGAAGACGACGTAGGCGTGCCCGACCTCGACGATCCGCTCGAGACGGCACTCGATCGAGGCCGGGGAGGCGGCGACCCGCTCGGGCGCCACCGTCTGCGAGGGCTCGGTGGCGATCCCGAGCGCCCGGGCCTCGTCCTCGCCGTGCTCGAACGGCGCGCTGCTGGCGTTGACCTGGTCGGCCAGCTCCTCCGAGGTCAGGCTGACCACGAACTCGCCGGTCTGCTCGATGTTGGTGACGGTGTCCTTGTGGCCCAGCGAGCTGAACAGCACCACCGGCGGCCGGCCGCTGGCGACGGTGAAGAACGAGTGCGGGGCCAGGTTGCCCCGGCCGTGCTCGTCGAGCGTCGAGACCCAGGCGATGGCCCGCGGGACGACCAGCGAGTTCAGCAGCTTGTAGGCGTTGACGTCGGCGTCGGTGGGGTCGAAGACGGTCCGGTCGGCGCTCATGGCGCCAGGGTAGGGGCGGGCACCTCGGGGAGTCGCAGGACCGGGCGGCCCCGGACGCGCGACGAGCCGGGCCCGGAGGTCCGGACCCGGCTCGTGCTGGTCGCGCTGTGGGGTCAGTGCGCCGCGGCGTACGCGTCGCGGACCTCGGCCGAGACGCGGCCTCGCTCGGGCACGTCGAAGCCGTTCTCGCGGGCCCAGGCCCGGATCTCGGCGGGCGCGGGGCCGCTCGAGGTCGAGGCGGTGCGCGAGGAGCCGCCGTTGCTGCGCCGGCCGCCGCGGCCGCTCACCGGGCGGGCGTGGGCGACGTACGGCGCGAGGGCCTCGCGCAGCTTGGTCGCGTTGTCGGTGTTCAGGTCGATGGCGTACTCCTTGCCGTCGAGCCCGAAGGAGACGGTCTCGTCCGCCTCGGTCTCGTCGATGTCGTCGACGAGCACGATGTTGACCTTTTGCGCCATGGTGTTCCACCTATCCAGGGCCGTGGTATTTCCCGGCCATTAACAGAACCGGACACTAACAGACCACATGGCGAGAAATCCCGGGCCTACTCGGGTCGCAGCAACGGGAAAAGAATTGTCTCCCGAATACCGGCACCGGTGAGCAGCATGACGAGCCGGTCGACGCCCATTCCCATGCCGCCGGCGGGCGGCATGCCGTACTCCATGGCCTTGAGGAACACCTCGTCGAGCTCCATCGCCTCGGGGTCGCCGGCCGCCGCGAGCAGCGACTGCGCCTCAAGCCGCTCGCGCTGCACGACGGGGTCGTTGAGCTCGGTGTACGCCGGGGCGAGCTCGACGCCGTTGATGATCAGGTCCCACGCCTCGTTGATCCCGGCCTCGCTGCGGTGCGCCTTGGCGAGCGGCTTCACCGCCGCCGGATAATCCATGACGAACGTCGGGTTGATCAGGTGGTCCTCGACGAGCTGCTCGTAGAGCTCGACCACGATCTCGGCGTGGCCCCATTTCGGCTGCAGCTCGACGTCGTGCGCCGCCGCGTGCTGCCGCAGCATTTCCACCGGAGTCTTGACAGTGACTTCCTCGTTTATCGCCTCGGAGACGAGATCGAGGATGGAGGCCTGCCGCCACTCGCCCTCGAGGTCGATCTCGGAGCCGTCGCGACCGGGGACCACCGTGCGCCCGACCGCGCGGGCGGCGTCGATGACGAGGGCGCGGGTGAGCTCCATCATCGTGAACTGGTCGCCGTAGGCCTCGTAGGCCTCCAGCATCGAGAACTCGGCTGCGTGCGTGGAGTCGAGGCCCTCGTTGCGGAACGTGCGACCGATCTCGTAGACGCGGTCGACGCCGCCGATCATGGCCCGCTTGAGGTCGAGCTCGAGCGCGATGCGCAGCAGCATGTCCTGGTCGAGGGCGTTGAGGTGGGTGCGGAACGGCCGGGCTGCGGCGCCGCCGTTGGTGAGCTGCAGGATCGGGGTCTCGACCTCGGTGTAGCCGCGCTCGTCGAGGGTGCGGCGCAGGCTCTTGAGGACGGTGGCCTTGGTGCGCACCATCTCGCGCGCCTCGGGGCGGATCATCATGTCGACGTAGCGCAGCCGGATGCGCGCCTCGTCGGACAGCGGGCGGTGCTCGTTGGGCAGCGGCCGCAGCGTCTTGGCCGCCAGCTCCCAGGAGGTGGCGGCGACGCTGAGCTCGCCGCGGCGGCTGGTGATGACCTCGCCGCGCACCGCGAGCAGGTCACCGATGTCGACGAGCTGCTTGAACTCGCCCAGCGACTCCTCGCCGACCTCGGCGAGGCTCAGCATCACCTGGATCTCCGACCCGTCGCCCTCGCGCAGCCGGGCGAAGCAGAGCTTGCCGGTGTTGCGCTGGAAGATCACGCGCCCGGCGATCGCGACCTGCTCGCCGGTGCGGGTGTCCGGCTCGAGCTCGCCGGCCTCCAGGCGGGGGTCGTGGGTCTCGCGCAGCTGCCGGATGGTGTGGGTGCGCTCGACGGTCGTGGGGTAGGGCTGCCGCCCGGAGTCCAGGAGCCGCTGCCGCTTCTCACGCCTCACCTGCAGCTGCTCGGGCAGGTCGTCGGGGGTGGCGCCCGGCGAGGGGGCGGCGGCGTCGCTCATGCGCGCAAGCGTAGAAGACCGCGAGGCCCCTCCCCCGGGCGGGCGAGCCCCTAGGCTTGCGCCCATGACCCGCTCCTCCTGCGTCGTTCCCGCCCCCCGGACCCGCCGGTGAGCGGCGGCCTCGCCGCCCTGCTGGACGACGTGGCGGCGCTGACGCGGCTCGCGGCGGCGTCGGTCGACGACGTCAGCGCCGCGGCCGGCCGCGCGAGCACCAAGGCGGCCGGGGTCATCGTCGACGACGCGGCCGTCACGCCGCGCTACGTCCAGGGCCTCGACCCCAAGCGCGAGCTCTCGATCATCGCCCGGATCGCGAAGGGGTCGCTGCGCAACAAGCTGCTCTTCATCCTCCCCGCGGCCCTGCTGCTGAGCCAGTTCCTGCCCTGGCTGCTGACCCCGATCCTCATGGTCGGCGGCACCTACCTGTGCTACGAGGGCGCCGAGAAGCTCTGGGAGAAGTTCTCCGGCCACCACGAGGCGGCCGCCGAGCCGGCGAGCGCGCAGGGCCAGGACCAGGAGGACGCCGTGGTCTCCGGGGCGGTCCGCACCGACTTCATCCTCTCGGCCGAGATCATGGTGATCTCGCTCAACGAGGTCGCCAGCGAGGCCTTCGTGAGCCGGGCGATCATCCTGGCCATCGTCGCCGTGGCCATCACCGCGCTCGTCTACGGCGTGGTCGCGGTCATCGTGAAGATGGACGACGTCGGCCTGCACCTCGCCCAGCGCGACTCCCCCGCCGCCCAGAAGCTCGGTCGCGGGCTGGTCAAGGGGATGCCCTGGCTGCTGCGCGGGCTCTCGGCCGTCGGCATCGTGGCGATGCTCTGGGTCGGCGGCCACATCCTGCTCGTCGGGGTCGACGAGCTCGGCTGGCACGCGCCGTACGACCTGGTGCACCACGCCGAGGAGGCCGTCGCCCACCTCGCCCCGTCGATCGAGGGCGCGCTGGCCTGGCTGACCAACACCTTCTTCTCGGCCCTGATCGGGGTCGTCGTCGGCGCCGTCGTGGTCACCGTCATGCACGTCGTGCCGCGCAGGAAGAAGACCGCCGCCGCGCACTGAGGGCGCCCTCCGGTGCGGTAGTCCGAGACGAAGAGCACCGTCGAGGGCTCGTTGACGGTGCTTCTCGTCTCGGACTACCCCTGGGGGTCGGCCGGCGCCTCCGGGGTCGGGGTCAGGCGGGGCGGTTGCGCTCGAAGACCAGGGCGAGGCCGAGCAGGGTGAGCCAGGGCTGGTGGTCGGTCAGGGTGCGGCACTCGGCGACCACGACCGGGGCGAGGCCGCCGGTGGCGACGACGTGCACCTCCTCCGGGCGTACGCCGAGCTCGGCGACCATCTTGGTGACGATGCCGTCGACCAGGCCGGCGAAGCCGTGCACCATCCCCGACTGCAGCGCCTCGACGGTGTTCTTGGCGATCACCGACCGCGGCGGGAGCAGCTCGACCTTGCGCAGCTGGGCGCCCCGGCGGCCGAGCGCCTCCAGCGAGATGTCGATGCCGGGGGCGATCGCGCCGCCGACGTACTCCCCCCGGGCGGTGACGACGTCGAAGGTGGTGGCGGTGCCGAAGTCGACGACCACCGCCGGCCCGTCGTACAGCCGGGCGGCCGCGAGGGCGTTGACGACGCGGTCGGCGCCGACCTCGCGCGGGTTGTCCATCAGCACGGGCACGCCGGTCCGCACGCCCGCCTCCACGATCACCGACGGGACCGTGCCCCAGTGGCGCGTCAGCATCTCGCGCCACTCGTGCAGCACGGCCGGGACGGTGGCACAGACGGCGACGCCGGTCACCCGGTCGCCGACCGTGCTGTCGCGGAGCAGGCCGCCGAGCAGCACCGCCCACTCGTCGGCCGTGCGCCGCTCGTCGGTGGCCACGCGCCAGTGGTCGAGCACCTCCACCCCGTCGGGGCCGTCCTCGAGCAGCCCGAGGACGGTGTGGGAGTTGCCGATGTCGGCGCAGAGCAGCACGGGGCTACCGGTCGACCAGGTCGCCGCGCACGAGCCCGTCGGCGGAGTCGGGGACCCGTGCGGGGTCGTCGCCGAGGTCGACGACCCGGTTGCGCTCGTCCACGAACACGACGTGCGGGCGGTGGGTGCGGGCCTCGGCGGTGTCCATCTGGCCGTAGGCGATGAGGATGACGAGGTCGCCCGGGTGGACGAGGTGCGCGGCCGCACCGTTGATGCCGAGCACGCCGGAGCCGCGCTCGCCCGCGATCGTGTAGGTCTCCAGCCGGGCACCGTTGGTGATGTCCACGACGTGCACCAGCTCCCCGGGCAGCAGGTCGGCGGCGTCCAGGAGGTCCTCGTCGACCGTGACCGAGCCGACGTAGTGCAGGTCGGCCTGGGTCACCGTGGCCCGGTGGATCTTGCTGGTCATCATGGTCCGCAGCATCAGGGGCTCCCCGGGGTCGCGGTCGGGCCGGCGCCCAGCTCGAGGCCGGCGTTGTCGATGAGCCGGGTGGCGCCCAGTCGCGCCGCCACCAGCAGCCGGGCGGGTCCGGTGGCCGGCGCCGGGCCGAGGTCGGGCGCCCGCAGCGCGAGGTAGTCGAGGTCCACGCCCGTGGCGGCGTCGAGGACGCCCTGGGCCGCCGCCAGCGCGGCGTCCGGGCCCCGGTCACCCGCCGCGGCCGCCGCCCGCAGCGCCCGGGAGAGCGCCACCGCCTGCTGCCGCTGCGCGGCGTCGAGGAACCGGTTGCGGCTCGACAGGGCCAGCCCGTCGTCCTCGCGCACGGTCGGGGCGCCGAGCACGTCCACGCCCAGGCACAGGTCGGCCGCCATCCGGCGTACGAGCGCGAGCTGCTGGTAGTCCTTCTCGCCGAACACCGCGACGTCGGGGCGGACCAGCCCGAACAGCTTGGCCACCACGGTGAGCACGCCCCGGAAGTGGGTGGGGCGGGAGGCGCCCTCGAGCTCGGCGCCCAGCGGCCCCGGGGCGACGGTCACCTCGGGCTCGCCCCCCGGGTAGACCTCGTCGGCGGACGGGGCGAACACCACGTCGACGCCCTCGCGGGCGCACACCTCGAGGTCGGCGTCGAGCGTACGGGGGTAGCGGTCGAGGTCCTCCCCCGGCGCGAACTGGAGCGGGTTGACGAAGACCGAGACGACGAGCGGCGCGTCGGGGCCCCCGACGCCCCGGGCGTGCGCCATCAGCGCGGCGTGACCGGCGTGCAGCGCCCCCATCGTGGGCACCAGCGCGACCGGGCCGGCGTCCGCGCCGAGCGCCGCGCGCAGCTCCTCCCGCGACCCGACGAGCCGCGGGGCGGCCGTCACGGTCACCGGACCGGCTGGTGCTGCGGCGTGCCCTCGACCCGGGCGAGCGCGGCGTCGAGCACGCGGACGACGGCGTGGGCGCGGATCGGCAGCAGCCGGCCGTCGCGCATGGCCCGCTCGACCGTGGCCCGGGCCATCGCGACGTACGACGGGACGGTGGCCGGCGCGGTCCGCGTGATCTCGACCAGGTGGTCGCGCACCGTGCGGACGTCACCGCGCACGATCGGCCCGGTCAGGGCGGCGTCGCCGGAGGCCAGGGCGTTGTCGAGGGCGGCGGTGAGCAGCGGCCGCAGCGTCGCGGCGGGGTCCTCCGCGCCGGAGGCGGCGAGCAGGTCCATCGCCTGGCTGACCAATGTGACCAGGTGGTTGGCGCCGTGGGCCAGACCCGCGTGGTAGAGCGTCCGCTTGTCCTCGGGCACCCACATCGCCACGCCGCGCAGGTCGGCCACGAGGCCCTCGACGACGTCGCGCTCGGCGCCCCCGGCGGTCACGCCGAACACGCACCCGGCCAGCCGGTCGAGGTCGACGGCGGTGCCGGTGAAGGTCATCGCCGGGTGGAGCGCCACCGCGCGGGCGCCGACGGCGGTCGCCGCGTGCAGCACGGCGAGACCGTGGCGGCCCGAGGTGTGCACGACGAGCTGGCCCTCGCGGATCGCGCCGGCACCCACCAGCGTGGTCGCGACGTTCTCCAGCATGTCGTCGGGCACGGTGAGCAGCAGCAGGTCGCACGCACGGGCGACGTCGGTGGGCTTGGCCACCGGGACGCCGGGCAGCAGGTCAGCGGCCCGCTGCAACGTGGCGGGCGACTGGCCCGCAGCCGCCACGACCTCGTGGCCGGCGGCGCGCAGCGCAGCGGACAGGACGGCGCCGACACGGCCGGCGCCGACAACCCCGATTCGGGCCATCGGTGATCATCGCCTTTCGTTCCAGTCCACCAGGGGTACCGGACTACTTCGGATGTCGCAGGAGCACTCCAGAATGTACGCCGCACCCGCGGCGCCCGATACGGGAACGCTGCATGACGCGGCTCACACCCCACGGGCCCCGGGGCGGCCACAGCCAGGGAACGGACGGATCCTGAAATCGGACTTGTCCCACGGATCGTGACTTCCATTGACATAGTTCTCGTACCGTCCCTCTTCTTCTCGGAGCCACGATGCGACCCTGGCGCCACGCCGCCTCCCTGCTCGTCCTCTCGGCGGCTCTCCTGGTCGCGGGCCACCCCGGGGTGGCTCCCGCCGGATCGGCACCGGGCGGGGGTGCCGTCGCGCTCGAGGCCGAGCCGGTGAGCGCGGTCTCCACGGCGCGGTCGACCCGCCCCCAGGGCTTCGCGGCGAGCAGCATCCGAGCCGTCCGGCGCCCCGACGGCCTGACCATCTCCTGGCCCAGCCGGCTCCGCGCCACGGGGTACACCGTCGCGTGGGCCCCCACCACCCGGACCCTGCCCACCTCGCCCGCGACCTGTGCCTACCCGTGCAAGCTCCGGTTCACCCGTGGCACGACGGTGAACCTCTCGGCTGCCGACCTGACCTCCTTCGGACGCCGGGTCTCCTCCGCCTCGGGCAACACGGTGCGGCTCAAGGTCTTCTCGCACAACGGACGCGCGCTGAGCTCCTCGGGGCTCGCGAGCTGGGTGGCCCCGTCCGCGACCACGTCGGTCGACTGGCTGCCGTCGCGCAACGCGCAGCTGCCCCTCCCGCTGCCCCCCGCCGCCGGACGCCCCGTCGCCCTGACCTCCTTCAACGTGCTGTCGGCCAACACGCCGGGCCAGCTCCCGTGGCAGACCCGCGGCCCACGCGTCTCCGCGCAGATCGACGCCACGGGCAGCAGCATCGTGGCCACCCAGGAGGCGTCCAACTCCCCGACGGGCGTGGGCAGCGGCTCCTCGCAGTACGCCGACCTGGCCGCGCGGCTCCAGCCCCGGGGGTGGGCCCTGGCCGACGACCGCAACTGGGACCGCGCCTCCGACCCGCGTCAGGCGTCCTCCGCGTCCTCCCAGGCGACGCGCACCTACTACCGCGACGACGTCTGGCGACGGGTGGACCGTGGCGCGATGCTCACCCACACCCCGATCGCGGGCCAGACCGGCGGCGTCAACGTCGACCGGTGGGTCTCGTGGGTCCGCCTGGCCCAGCTGGCCGATCCCGCCACCCAGGTGTGCGTCGTCAACGTCCACCTGCTGACCAACCTCGGCACCTACGACCGGGCCTCGGCCGACCACCGGGACCGTGAGGTGGCCCAGGTGCTGGGGGAGCTGCGCGACCCGGGCAGCGACCTGCGTCGGGTGGGCACGCGGGTGGGCGCCGCCTGCGACGGCGTCCCCACGGTGGTGGCCGGTGACCTCAACGCCGCCCAGGGGCACGCGCCGTACGGCAACCAGCCCCAGGCCACCCTGACCGGCGCCGGGTTCGCCGACACCGCGAACGCCGGCCGCCGCCACAACACGAGGTGGAGCGGACCGGGCACGGTCGAGGCCTGGCACCTGACCGGCGGCACCCAGATCGACTACATCCTGAGCCGGGGCACCGGCGGCGCCGTGAGCTTCAAGGTCAACGCCGCAGCACCGACGCTGACGGGGTCCGACCACTACCCGATCACCGCGGTGGTCAACGTCCCTCCGTGCTGCTGAGACGTGGTGCGCGTCCCGCCGGGCCCGACGGCCCCCACTAGCCTTCCCACGTGAAGGTTCTCGTCACCGGAGGGGCCGGCTACATCGGCTCCGTCACCGCCTCCGCCCTGGAACGGGCCGGCCACACCCCGATCGTCCTGGACTCCCTCGAGCGCGGACCGCGCGCGTTCGTCCGCGACCGGGTCTTCTACGAGGGCGACCTGGCCGACCGGGCACTGCTCCGGCGGGTGGTCGAGGACCACCCCGACCTCACCACCGCGATCCACATGGGCGCCTACGTCAGCGTCCCGGAGTCGATGGAGCAGCCGGCGCTCTACTACGACAACAACGTCGCCAAGTCGTTGGTGCTCTTCGACGAGCTGTCGCGGTCGGGCGTCGACCGCGTCGTGTTCTCCTCGTCCGCGTCGGTCTACGCGACGGGTCCCGAGCCCGTGGTGACCGAGACCTCACCCACCGGCCCCCAGTCGCCCTACGCGCGCACCAAGCTGATGATGGAGGAGGTCCTGGCCGACCTCACCGCGGCCACGACCCTGCGCGGCGTGGTCCTGCGCTACTTCAACCCGGTCGGCGCCAACCCCGACCTGTCGAGCGGCGTCCACGCCGCCGAGCCCAGCCACGTGCTCGGGCAGCTGGTGATGGCGGCCAACGGCACCCGGCCCCGCTTCCGCCTCACCGGGACCGACTTCGAGACCCGCGACGGCACCGGTCTGCGTGACTACATCCCCGTGGGCGACCTCGCCGTCGCCCACGTGCACGCGGTCGAGAGGTTCGACGAGGTCCTGGACGACGGAGCGACCACGCGGGTCCTCAACCTGGGCACCGGCACCGGCACCACGGTCAGGGAGCTCGTCGCGGCGGTCGAGGAGGTCACGGGCCTCACGGTCCCGGTCGAGGAGGCACCGCGTCGCCCCGGCGACTCCGCCGGAGCCTGTGCCGACCCCTCCCTGGCCCACCAACTGCTGGGGTGGAGGTGCGAGACCACCCTGACGGAGGCGATCGCCTCCGCGCTGGAGTGGGACCGTCGCCGCCCCGATGTGCTGGGCTACCGCTGAGGCGGACCCGCCGGACCGAGCCGGGCCAGGTCGCGGTCGGACAGCGTCCAGGCCGCTGCGGGCACGTCCGCGTCGCCCGCGAAGGGGAGGTCGACCACGCGCTCGCCGTCCCCGGCGGCGCGCACCCCGCGCTCGTCGACGGCCGCGAGGAGACGCACGAGGTCGGCACGTCGGTCCTGGGCGACCAGCACCCCCATCAGCCGCTGCTGCACCGGGACCTGGGTCGTCTCGAAGCCCCGGACCCCGGGGGGCCAGAGCGCACGCACCCCCTCCACGAGGAGCCGCCAGTACTCCTCGGACGCCTCCGGCGCCGCCCGGAAGTACTCCCACATGTCGACCGGCAGGATGCGTCCGAACCAGTCGTCGACCAGCTGGTCCGCCCCGGCCGCCAGGACCACCTCCGTGCTGTCCTGCTTGGTGGCCATCCGGTCCGTCAGGTCGGCGACGTCACCGCGCCCCTGGGTGATGGACGACCCGTCGGACCTGGTGCGCCAGCGGTAGACCACCTCGCCCAGCACGTCGACGGCCCGTGCGGCGAGCAGCACGCGAGTCAGCGTCGGCTGGTCCTCGTAGCGGGTGCCGACCGGGAACCGGGCTCCCGCGTCGTCCCAGAAGGCGCGTCGGTAGACCTTGTTGACGGCGAAGACGTCCGCCAGCAGGAGCGGCTGCTCGAGCACGGAGGTGCCGGTCCGTGGGTGGCGGTGGTTCTCGCGCATCAACGGGCCCATGGAGGTGCGCTGGTCGGTGAACCGTTCCAGGGCGCCGACCGCGAGGTCCGACCGGCTGGACAGCAGCGAGCCCACCAGGGCGGCGTAGGCCCCGGCCGGCACGACGTCGTCGGAGTCGGCGAAGGTCAGCAGGTCGCCAGTGGCGTGCTGCACCCCACGGTTGCGGGCCGCCCCGAGCCCGGCGTTCTCCTGGTGGACGGCGACCACGCGCGGGTCGGACCGCGACCACGCCGCCACGAGGTCGCCGGAGCCGTCCGTGGACCCGTCGTCGACGCACACCACCTCGAGCGAGACGCTGCGCGGCAGGTCCTGGGCGAGGACGCTGCGCAGGCACTCGTCGAGGTAGCCGGCCACGTCGTAGACCGGCACCACGACCGAGAGCCGCGCACGTGTGCGCCGTCGGGCCGAGAACCGCTCCCCCAGCATCCGCACCACTGCCTGTCCTCCCGCTCGTCCCGCCCCGGTCGCGCCGGCCAAGGGGCAGGGCGCTCCCTGACTATGATCGCGGCGGTTCCAGCCGGTCTGCCTTGGAGGTACTTTGCCAGCGACGCGACGTCTACGTCAGTCGGTCCACACCCTGGCGGTGCGCACCTCCCGGGCGCCGCGCAAGCTGCGTCGTGAGACCCGACGCCGGGTGGACGCCGCACGCGTACGCCGCGCGCCCACCCTCTCGGTGGTGATGCCGGCCTACAACACCAGGGCCTTCATCGCGGCCGCGCTGGAGAGCGTGCTGACCCAGTCGTTGACCGACCTCGAGGTCGTCGTCGTCGACGACGGGTCGACCGACGGCTCCGGCGACATCGCGAGCAGCATCGCCGCCCGCGACCCGCGGGTCCGCGTCGTGCGGCAGGCCAACGCCGGTCTCGGGGCGGCCCGCAACGTGGGGGCCGAGCACGCCCGGGGCGCGTTCCTGGCCTTCTGCGACTCCGACGACCTCGTGCTGCCCGGCGCCTACGAGGCCATGGTGGGGCGACTGCAGCACACCGGCTCGGAGTTCGTCACCGGTGCCATCGTGCGGGGTCCCGACGAGGCCAGCGCCGTGCGTCCGGGGTGGGTCTCGCGCCACCTGGACCGCGATCGCGACTGCCTGCGCATCCAGGACCACCCGTGGATGCTCCTCGACATCACCGCGCCCAACAAGGTCTTCCGGCGCGCGTTCTGGCGGGCCGAGGGCCTGCGCTTCCCGGTCGGCGTGCGCTACGAGGACCAGGTGCCGATGGTCACAGCCCTGATGCACGCCGACTGCTTCGACATCGTGCGCCGGCCGGTCTACCTGTGGCGCTCGCGGATGGACGGCACCTCCATCTCCCAGCAGAAGGCGGACCCGCTCGACCTCCGGGACCGCATCCGCTCGCAGGACGAAGCCGCGTCGCTCTTCGACGGGGCACCCAAGGACCTCAAGGAGGTCTGGTACCTCAAGCTCCTCGACTTCGACATGCCCGCCTACCTCACGGCCGCCCTGAGCAGCGGCCAGCCCTACGTCGAGGCACTGTCCCGGCAGCTGGAGAAGATCCGACGCGAGGCACCGGCCCACACCTGGCAGGAGGTGTCGTTCCCCAGCCGCAGCCTCGCGTGGGTCCTCAGCCACGGGGGTCGCGACGCCGGCACGACGCTGCGGGTCTGGCAGCAACGCAACCCGCACGGCCTGCCCGTCACGGTCGTGGGCGGCGAGGCCCGCTACGACGTGCCCGACGAGGTCACCACCGCGGAGCTGCCGACGCACCTCAGGGTCGTGCGCGACGTCGACGTACGGCCCGTCGTGCGGCTCACCGAGGTCGTCTGGCGGGGCACGCAGCTGGTGCTCCGCGGGTCGGCCATGCTGACGCCGCTGGACACCTCCTACGCCCCCCACCGGCTCGACCTGGTGCTCCACGGGCCGCAGGGCTTCCAGGCACCCGTCACCGTCACCCGCCACACCGACCCGCGTCTGGACGAGCTGGCGCTGCGCTCCCACGAGGACCGGAGCGACAGCGGTTTCGAGGCCGTCGTCGACGCCGCTCACCTGGCACGCGCGCTCCCCCCCGGCCAGCACTCCCTCGACCTGGAGTTCCGGCACCGACAGGGCTCCTTCGAGCGCACCAGCCCCATCACCCACGTGCTGGCCACCGAGTCCGGCGGCGACCGGTCACCCCGCTGCGCCGAGGGCCGCATGGTGCGCCTGGCCGGCTTCGTGGGCGGTGGGTTCCGGGTCCTCGTGCACGACACCTACGCCGTGCTCGAGGGCAGCACCAGCGCGCCCGACGACGCCCTCGAGCTGACCCTGCGGGTCCCGGCGGGCGACCCCGTCGTCCTCGTCGAGCTGGTGGACCCGGAGACCGGGGTGCCCCACACCGAGCTCGACCACGGCACGCCCGCGCCCGACGAGCTGCACGTCGTCGTCCGCGCCGCCGAGGCCCCGCTCGTGCTGCGCACGCTCCACCGGTCGGGACGACGGACCCGGGTGCTGTGGGGCGGTGGTCCGAACGCCCTCGGGGCCGCCGACCGCGGGGCCTTCGTGCACCGGGGCGCCGCGCAGCTGGTCACCGTCGACACCTGGGCGCCCACCGTCGTCGTCTCCTCCGTCGGGTTCGACGGCGCCGACGCCGTGCTGAGCGGGACCAGCCTGGGGGCGGCCGGACGACGTCTGCACTTCTCGGGCCCCCGCGCCCACGGCGACCGGTCCGAGCCGCTGCCGGCCGGCGACTTCCGGGTCCGGGTGCCCCTGGAGGCCGACCCCTGGGGATCAGGGGCCCGAGCCCTGCCCGAGGGCCCCTACGAGCTCGCGTCGGCGGGACCGGACGGCGCCCCGACCACGGAGGACGCTGCTCCGCGTCACCTCACCACCTCCGAGCTGCGTGCCGAGCTCCCTCCCGAGCACGCGGCTCCGGGACAGCGGGTCCGAGCGGGGGTCGGCAACGACTGGAACCTCGTGCTGCGGTCGAACGCCCTGGCCGCCCCGGTGGCCGCCAGCCGCGAGCAGCAGCGCCTGCGCGAGGAGGCGTACGCCGCCGCGCGGGTCGCCGAGAGGGCCCCCGTGGTGCTGCTGGAGTCGTTCGGGGGCAAGTCCACGGGCGACTCCCCGGCCGCGGTGGCCACCGAGCTGCTGCGCCGTGGGAGCGACCTCGACCTGGTGTGGAGCGTCGTGGACGGCTCGGTGCCGGTGCCCGAGGGCACGCGTGCCGTGCACCGCTTCACCCCGGAGTGGTACGACCTGCTCGGCCGCGCGGCGTACCTCGTCAACAACAACAACTTCCCCCACTTCTTCCGGGCCGCGGAGGGCCAGACCTACCTCCAGGCCTGGCACGGGACGCCGCTCAAGCGCATCGGCAACGACATCACCGACCGTCGCTACCTGACGCTGAGCTACCTGCGGACGATGGACGAGGAGGCCCGGGCGTGGGACGCGCTCGTCTCGCCCAGCCCCTACTGCTCCGAGATCTTCCCGCGTGCCTTCGGCTACTCGGGCCGGGTCCTCGAGACCGGCTACCCCCGCAACGACATCCTGGTCCGTCCCGAGGGTGCTGAGCGTGCGGCGGAGGTCCGGGCGCTGCTCGGGATCGACCCGGACCAGCACGTCGTCCTCTACGCGCCGACGTGGCGCGACAGCGTCCCGTCGGACTCGGGCCACGCCAAGGTCCTCCACCTCGACCCCGACCGTCTGGCCGCGCAGCTGCCGGGCAGCGTCGTGCTGGTCCGGGGCCACTCCAACTCGGCGTCGGCGCCGAGCATCCACGGCTCCCGGGACTCCCGCGTCCTCGACGTGACCCTCTACCCCGACGTCAACGACCTCTTCCTGGTCTCCGACGCCCTGGTGACCGACTACTCCTCGGTGATGTTCGACTTCGCCGTCCTCGACCGGCCGCTGCTGTTCCTGGTCCCCGACCTCGTGCACTACCGCGACGCCATCCGGGGCTTCTACTTCGACTTCGAGGCCGAGGCCCCGGGACCCCTGTGCTCCACCGAGGAGGA
The DNA here is from genome assembly GCF_001424755.1 of Marmoricola sp. Leaf446. Classification (GTDB taxonomy): domain Bacteria; phylum Actinomycetota; class Actinomycetes; order Propionibacteriales; family Nocardioidaceae; genus Marmoricola. The sequence goes on along the minus strand of NZ_LMRF01000001.1, from coordinate 215,685 downwards.
GCTGCTCGTCAAGCTGGCCGCCCTCCCGGCGGAGGACCCGCGCTACCGGGAGCGCCGGGCCCGGTTCCGCGAGCGTTTCGCTCCGCTCGACGACGGGCACGCCGCCGCCCGGGTCGTGGACGCGGTCTTCGGGCCCGCCGCGCACTAGGCTGCCGGCCATGTACTACCTGGACTTCTTCGCCCAGATGCACGCGCGGTTGCAGCCGCAGGCCTACCTCGAGGTCGGGGTCGCGTCCGGCAAGAGCCTGCGGCTGGCCTCGTGCCGCAGCGTCGGGGTCGATCCGGGGTACGCCATCACCGTGCCGCTCGACGGGGACGTGGCACTGTTCCGCACCACGAGCGACGAGTACTTCAGCTCACCGGACCCGCTGGCCGCCACCGGCGGCGTGCCGTTCGACCTCGCCTTCATCGACGGGCTCCACCTCTTCGAGTTCGCGCTGCGTGACTTCATCAACACCGAGCGCAGCTGCAGCCGGCACGGGCTCATCGTCTTCGACGACGTCCTGCCGCGCACCGTCGACGAGGCCGCCCGCCAGCGCGTCACCAAGGCATGGACGGGTGACGTCTTCCCGATCCTGGAGGTCCTCGCCGAGTACCGCCCCGGGCTCTCGGTGCTGCCGGTCGACACGCAGCCCACCGGGCTGCTGCTGGTCACCGGTCTCGACCCCACCGACACCACGCTGGCCGACCACTACGACGACATCGTCGCGCGGTTCCGCCGACCCGACCCCCAGCACGTGCCCGCGGACCTGATGGACCGACTGACGGTGCTGCAGCCGGAGGCGGTCCTGGAGGCGGAGTTCTGGGAGATCCTGCGGACGCAGCGCGGCGGACCCGACCGCATGCACGCCGAGCTCGCCGAGTCCTTGCGGACGACGCTGGGACGCGACTTCGCCCGACTCGCCTGACCCAGGTCACTCCCCGGACCGGCAGGTCGGCCCGGCCCGTCACGCCCAGGCCCGTCACGCCCTGGCGCGTCGCGCCCCCACCGCGTGCCTGACCGCGCGCTTCACCGGGCCGGGCAGCGCGGAGCGGAGCCTGGCACGCACCTGCTGCGCCCGGGACAGGACCGCAGCGGGGGCAGACGCTGACGGGGGCGGGGTCGCGACCAGCCGCATCCGTCCGACTCCGTCGACCTCGAGGGTCAGTCCGGTCGGCACCGGTCGCCGGTGCCCGAACCGGGCGCCGAGGTCGTAGGTCCCGGCCAGACCCGACAGCCAGGCCTCGAGCCGGGCGCCGCCCGGGGTCGACACGATCTCGGCGGCGACCGCCAGACCGCCCAGCAGGAGCTGTCCCGACACCGCCTCGGTCTCGGCCACGTGCAGGTGGCGCAGGGGCAGACGCAGGCGCGTGCCCCGGACCGACTCGACGATCTCCGCCGACCGCGGGTCGGCGTCGATGAAGTTGCGCTTCACGGCCCCGACCTGGAGGGCGAGGTAGCGACGCCGCAGCGACCGGAGCACCGGCCTCCCGCGCACCAGGCCGGGCTCGATCTCGGTGTTGGGGACCCGACCGCGTCCGCGCCACCCACCGGACCGGACGTCGAACCCGACGAGCCACTCACCGTCGGGGAGCTCGACCCCGGACACCGACGACAGGTCCAGCGCACCCTCCAGCACGACGTGCTGGTCGCGCTGCGTGACGGCCGCCGGGAACGGGTGCTCCTCCCCGGAGTCGGCCGCGTGCACGAAGAAGGTGGCCTCGTCGAGGTCGGTGAGGCCGCCGAGGTGCACCTCGAGGGTGATGCGCGCACCGTCCCAGGCGAGCCGGCTGTCGGGCACCTCGACCAGCGACTCCCGGGCCAGCTGCTCCCCGCGCGCCATCGGACGGTCCACCAGCTGCTGGGCGTCGGCGTCTGCGTCTGCGTCCAGCACGGCCCGTTGCCACCGGGCGACCCACGCGCCGGCGTCAGCGGCGTCCGCGGCTGCCTCGGCGGCCGCGACCGCTCGCGCTCCGGAGACGGCCACGACGGCCCACGGGACGAGGTCGGTCAGCGGGCCCGGGGCGGGGAGGAACGAGTCGGTCCCGGACCGTCGCCCGACGACGGCGTGCCCCGTGGGGGCCGCAGCGAGACGGGCGAGCGCTTCCGGCATCAGCCGCGTGCCCAGTCGGACCGGGACGACGACGTCGGCGGCGTGCGCCTGCATCGCCTCCAACATGGCTCCTCCGACGGTGGACGACCGCCCGGCGAGGGTCACGTGGGGGCGCCGTCGCTCCAGGAGCTGCAACCGTGCCAGGAGCGTGTCGTCCGTCGAGGTCGGGACGAGGACGACGCGGTGGTCGGCGCGTCCGAGCGTCTGCAGGTCCAGCGCCCGGATGGTCTCGACCAGCCCGTGGTCGTCCTCGACCAAGACGAATACGGTCAGCATCGTGCTCCTCAGGGGGTTGCAGCAGGTCTCGTCGGCGGCTGCGGCCGAGCCCCGACGGCGGGGCCCCACCCTAACCACCTCGCCCGCCGGTCGGGACGCACCGACGACCGCCTCGGCGAGGCGGTGCCCGCCTCAGGTGACGGTCGTGGACGTCCCCGCCGCGAGCGGGGCCAGGCTGACCTCGCCCCGCTCCGACCTGGTCATCACCACGCCCGCGCCGGCGGCCTCCCGGCCGCCGAAGAGCACGGTGACGGGGGCGCTGTCGACGCCGGTGGGCGGGTCGAGCTCCAGGCGGACCTCGCCGGCGCGGGCCCGTACGACGGCCTCGAGGTGCTCGCCCGCCCAGGTGACCCGAGCGCGACCGGGCGTCTCCCCCACCACCTCCAGGTCGAGCAGGCCGAGGGAGAGACGCCCGTCGTCGAGGACGACGGGCCGGGAGCCGGGGTCCACGCGGACCACGGGGCGGCGTACCTCGCCCACCTGCACCTCCAGGTAGTCCCCGAGGCGGGTGGTGACGACGGGGCGACCGCCCACCACCAGGTCGGGGCCGTCCTGGCAGCGCATCGGGCCCCGGCCGTGGACCGCGCCGTGCACCATCTCCACGGCGGGGCGCCAGGCACCGTCCGGCAGCGAGGCCACGTCCAGGCGGGCGCTGACGTCGCGCCACCCCTCGTGGGCCGCGACGGAGGAGTCGAGCAGGATCTCGTCGCCGTCGGACGCGCGCACCGCGAGCATCCGCCACGTGGCCAGGCTCGGTTGGCCGGTCGAGGGGGCGCTGGGGCAGCTCACCTCGAGCTGCAGGACCCCTCCGTCCCACGTCGCCCGGCTGCGGAGGGGGTGCAGCCACTCCGGCGACGGCAGCCGGAGACCGGCGAGGGCCGGCCGCTCCACCACCGCACCGACGGTCGCGGCGGCGGCGAGCGCCTGGCCCTGCCAGGTGCCCAGCCACGCCTCGTCCTCGGGCTCCACCTCCGTCACGGCTGCCGCACGCGCGACGTCGACCGCGGCCGACAGCACGGGGACGGGAGCGACGGGGACCTCCTCCAGCTCGACCGCGTCGCGGAGCAACCCCCGCAGCGAGGCCCCGGAGTGACGCCCGACCACCGCCTGCGCCCCCGACGTCTCGTGCAGGAGCGCCATCCGGCGCAACCCCTCGGCGAGCAGCTCTCCCCCCACGGGCACGACGACCACGTGGGTGGAGGTCGTGCGGCGCAGCACCTCTCTCGCGCCGGCTGCACGACCCCGCCGCGGGACGCTCGCGACCCGCCAGCCCGCGGAGCCGTCGACGACCTCCTGCAGACGCTCGAGGAGCTTGGGTCCCGGCCCCGTGACGAGGAAGCACACCTCGTCGACGAGGCCGTGCGGCAGGGCGTGCAGGCTGCGGACCGTGGGCGCCAGCCCGTGACCGCCGTCGAGGAGGACGACGACCTGGAGGCTCACCCCAGCTCCCCGAACAGCGCGCGCAGGGCCTCGCGGTGACGGTCGAGGTCGAAGGTCCACGACGACGTGTAGGCGTCGTTCGACCACGTGCCCGGGACCACCCGGGTGTCGGGGGTGTTCCAGAAGTACGTCACCTTGGCGCCGAGGGCGGCGGCGTACAGCTGCTCGTTGCGCGCGGTGTAGGCGTCGCTGTTGAGGACGACCAGGTGCTCCAGGTCGCGGCAGTGCATCGCGTTGAACAGCGCGGACCCACCGAACCCGGCCAGGACCCGGGCGTCGTGGAAGACGGCCGCCTGCTCGGCGAGGTCGTGGTCCTCGGGATAGACCACGACGAAGCCGTGGTCCTGGAAGAGCGCCTCCACCTGGGCCGTGTTGTGGCACGACCGGCTCCCCCCGGCGGACCGGCGGGAGACGAACACCCGCTCCCCCACCCCGGTGCGCCCCTCGCGCAGCGCCGCGGTCACGGGCCGCCAGACCCGTTCGACGATGTCGGGGTGCACGTAGTAGGGCACCTTGTTCTGCATCATCGGCGTCGCGCCGACGAGCTCGTCGACCCACACCGGCTGGTCGATCGCGACCACGTCCGAGGGCGCGACGCCCAGGCCGGCGAACAGGCGCCGCTCGAGGTCGGGGTCGCGCTCCCCGGCGAAGCGGATCCGCAGGACGGCCTTGAGGTCGGGGATCTCGGCCTTGGCGAGCTGCCAGGCCCACATCCGCGACAGCACCTCGGTGAGCACGTGCCCGAAGTGACCGGAGTTGGAGGAGTCGACGTGGAAGTAGGAGCCACGGAGCTGCCGCCGCGGCCGGAACTCGTCCTCGACGCGACCGAAGCCGGCGCGGCTCGGCACCAGGCGGGTGGTGCGCAGGTTGCGCTCGAAGGGGTGACGGAAGGACTCCGGGAGGACCGAGGACCCGCTGTAGACCAACGAGTTCGACGACACGGCCACGCGGCCCTGGTAGCGGCGCACCCGCATCTCGGGCACCGCGAACGTCGTCTCGAGACCGTCCGCCGGGACGTCCGCCTCGTGGGAGACCACCTCGATGCCGCTGTCGAAGGTGCGCGCGGGGAGGCGGCCCAGCACCGAGACGTCCAGCTCCGGCTCGCGCGTGGACAGGACGCGCACGGCCTCGCGCTCGCCGAGGGCGGCCAGGTGGTGGTCACGCTTGCGCACCAGCACCACGTCGGAGGTCATCAGCACCTCCGAGGTCGCCTGGCCGAGACTGCGCTCGCGGTGGGTCGCCGGCACCGCGCCGTCGCCCGCGACGAGCTGGGCGACCCGGGCCAGGCTGTCGAGACCGGCGCCGCCGCCCCCGATGGCCGTCCGGGGCAGGATCCAGGCCCCGCCGTGCGCGAGGTGGAAGAACAGGTGCGACCACCGGTCCTGGTGGACCGACGCCGCGGCCTGCTCGAGGTCGACGAGCACGTCGACCGGCCCCATCAGCCTGAGCTCGCGGTCCATGTCCCACAGCTGCCGGGTCGTGTGGTGCTGCCCACCGACCGACTCCAGCTCCCAGTCCGCGTGACGGTGGGGCGCCAGGACGTGCAGCTCACCGCCACGGAAGGCACGCAGGGCCTCACGCACCCGCTCGGGAGCCTGGGCCCCGGCGACGACCACGACGCGCCGACCCGGGTGCTGCGGGAGGTGGCCGGCGTGACGGGCGTAGATCGTCTCCTCGCCCCCGCCCGGTAGTCCTGCCCGGACAGCTCTCAGGACTCGTCTCACGCGGGATCTCCCATGGCGTAGGCGTCGGACCGACGGGCGTCATCCTATTCAGGCCGACGACCCTCCGTCGTCCGTCAGCAGCGCCCGCAGCACCCGGTCGGCGGCCCCGCCGTCGTCGCGGGGGGCCAGGTGGTCCACCAGGTCGCGACGGCGCCGCTCCCAGCTCGACCGGAGGGCGGGCACGTCGGCCAGCGCGGCGACGACCGCCCCGGTGGAGTCGACCGTGGGGCCGGCGGCCGAGGCGGGGAGGTCGAACAGCTCGCCCTGCCGGTCGACGTGGTCGGCCAGGTCGGGGGCCCACACGACGACCGGGCGTCCGGCGACGGCAAGGTCGTGGCGCAGGGGGGAGAAGTCGAGGACGGCGACGTCGGCGGCGAGCACCAGGTCGGCCACCGGGTGGCCGGCGACGTCGTCCGGGTCGAGGACGCGGGCGCCGTCGCGGGGCGGGTCGTGGTGGCCGCAGTGGTCGTGCAGGCGGAGCAGCACGTGCCCCGGGCCAAGCAGCCCGGCCACGCGGGCGGCGTCGGGGCCGGGGCCACCGGCGGCGGCCAGGCAGGTGCCGGTGACGTCGTCGCGGCAGGTGGTGGCCCACAGGACCGCGGTGTCGCCGTCGGCGAGGTCGAGCGCGGCCCGGGTCCGGTCACGGCGGCGGGTGGCGTCGGGGCCGACGAGGGCGTCGGTGCGGGGCTGTCCGAGGGCGAGCACCGGCCCGTCGTACGCCCAGTCCTCGACGAGGTGGCGCACCACGCCCGGTGAGGAGGCCAGCGCGTCGGTCCACCGTCGCGAGGTGCGGTCCAGCAGCTGCTCGACGTGCGAGGGCACCAGCCCGAGCCGACGCCAGCGCGCCAGGCCGCGGGCAGGCCCAGGACCTCCGGTCGTGGTGCGTACGACGCGCTGGCCGGCGCGCGGGGCGTACCACCCGTCGCCCGTCTCGCCGGCGGCCGTGTCGACCGTGCCGAGGACGTCGTCGTGGTCGGTCACCACCCAGCCGGCCTCGGCCAGGGCGGCGTACCACCGGGGGCTGCGTCGCAGCACCGCCTCCGCCCCCGCCACGACCGGGGAGGCGGGGTCGTCGACCACGACGAGCACCCGGGCGCCCGGACCGGCGTGGTCGGTCCACCGGGCGGCCAGCGCCGCCGCGTCGGAGGTGAGCCCCGACCGGGCGGGGACGGCCAGCAGCAGCCCGGGGTCGGGCGACGCCGTCGCGGCCGCGAAGCCGTCCTGCAGCCGTCGCTGCTCGTGGGCGGACAGGGCCGGGACGGGGGACGCGGCCGAGGGCCTGGCGTCGGCCGAGACCGAGCCCTGCGCCAGCGCGGTGCGGGTGACGCCGCGGTCGCTCACCTCGACCCGCAGCTCCCACGGCGCCTCCCCCAGCGCCGCGAGCGGCAGCCGGGTGCGCACGGCCCCGAGGTCGTGACGCTGGTGGGCCTCGCCGAGCCAGGAGGTCACGTCCGGGTCCTCGACCACCTCGACCGGCAGGTCGCCGATCACGACCGAGCCGGCCCCCACCGCCTCCAGCCGTACGACGGGAGCCTGCTCGTCGACCCGCCGCAGCCCGGCCTGCAGGTCGACCACCAGGTCCTGGCCGTCGACGTGGTGGCCCACGACGCGGGCACCGACCCCCGACTCGGCGACCGTCAGTTCCCGCGCGTCGGCGGGCAGCGAGCCCGCCTCGGGGAGCAGCGCCAGCACGCGGCCGTCGACCACCTCGGTGGCGAGGTGACCCGCAGCGGCGCGACGGTCCGCCACCAGGGCGACGAGGTCCTCGCGACGGTCCTGGGCGGCCAGCCAGGCCGCGGATCGGGGCGTGGCGGGGACGGTCGCCAGGTCGGCCCCGGCGAGCAGCTCGGCGGCGTGCGAGCGCAGCAGCCGCCAGCCCGCGTCGTCGAGCAGCTCGGCGGCCGCCAGCACGGGGGGCAGGTCGTCGGTCAGCGCCCCGGAAGCACGCTCGCGCCGGTGGCGGAGCTGGTCGTCGCGCTCGAGCAGCGCCAGCGAGGCACGGTCCTGCGCGACCCGCGCCGACAGCTCGGCGGCCGGGTCGCTGCTGCTGCTCCACCAGTCGGGCTGGTCGCGGACGTCGTCGACCACGACGCCCTCGGCCACCACGTGGCCCAGCGCGAGGAGCGCGGTGGCCGCCGTCCGGCCGGCCGGCTCGGCGTCGTCGAGGGTGCGCGCCCAGCGCTCCTGCTCCACGAGGAGGCGGGCGAGGAGCGGCGTACGTGCCCAGGAGTCGGCCGGGTCGGCCCCGGCGAGGCCGCCGAGCACCACCCCCGCGTCGTGGGGGCCGTGCTGGCGCCCGGCGAGCAGCCGGGCGACGGCCTCGCGGTGGAGGACCTGGCCCGGAGAGACGAAGAGCAGCCACGGGCCCTGCGCCGCGACCGCGCCGAAGGCCCGGGCGCGGGCCCGGTCGCAGCCGGGCGCCTCGACGACGTGGACCCGCCCGTCGTCGGAGGCCGCGGTGCGGGCCAGGGCGAGCAGCCGGGCGTCGGCCGCCACGGCGAGCACCTCGACACGGGCGTGGGTCTGCGCCCGGGCGGACTCGAGCGCACGCCGAGCCGCCCTGACCTCGCCGTCGAGGACCACCACGACGGTGACCTCGGGGTGCGCCGCCCGCAGGGCACGACGGGCGACGAGCCCGCGCCGCTGCACCTTGCCGAGCCAGCGGCGCGGCAGGGTGGACTCGGGGCTCATGCCCCGCATCCTGCCGCACCGCCGACGGCGGCGACGTGGGTGATCAGCCGGCGCTCTTGGCCAGGTCGGCGATCGTCTCGAGGTCGAACTTCTCGGCCGTCTCCTTGGTCACCACGACGGCGTCGCTGTCCTGGGCCTCGGAGTAGTCCAGCGCGACGAGGTTCTCCGGCAGGGCCTCGCCGAGGGCGGTGTAGACGTCCTCGGGGCTGGTGGCCGTGGCCTCCTTGTCGAGGTAGGTCAGGATCGTGCCGGTGTACTCCGGGAACAGGTCGAGCGAGCCCTGCTCGAGCGCCGGGTAGTACTTCTCGCGGCTGCCGATGTTGAGCTTGGTGGCGACCTGCGCACCCTGCGCCTCGAGGGCCTGGGCGTAGATCTCGGCGAGGATGACGTTCTCCGGGAAGTTGGCCGAGCCCACGGTGATGCTCTCGCCGGAGGCGGAGTCGCCGGAGCCGTCGAGGTCCTCGTCGGCGAGCCAGGCCTTGGCCACGTCCTCGGGCTTCTCCTTGTCGTTGACCACCTGGCCGACGAGCTCGCCGAGGCCGTCGGTGTCGAGCTCCTCGGAGATGCCGTTGAGCACCTCCTGGACCCCGTCCGAGGCCTTGTCCTTGTTGATGATCGGCACGATGTTCTGGGCCGCGAAGTTGCTCTTGGGGTCCTCGAGGATGACGAAGTCGTTGGCCTCGATCGACGGGTCGGTGGTGAACAGGTCGGCCGCGTCGACCTGGCCGCGCTTGAGGGCGTTGACGGTCACGGGGCCGCCGACGTCGGTCACGGTGTACTTGCCGAACTTCACCCCGTAGTTCTCCTCCAGGCCGGGGATGCCGTCGGCGCGGGTCTTGAACTCCGGCGGGCCGCCGAAGACCATGTTCTCGGCGATGGTGCCGCCGCCGGACGAGCCGGAGCCGGAGCTGCCGGAGCCCGAGTCCGAGCCGCAGCCCGCGACGACGAGGCTGAGGGTGGCCGCCGTGGCGATGGCGACGAGCGTGTTCTTCATGGGGTTCTCCGTTGTGTCGGGTGACGGGTGTCGTGGTGGGTCATGGGGGGGCGTACGCCGCTCAGCGCGCGCCCTGCGAGGCGAGCTCCTCGGTGAGGACCGCGGACCGGGAGTCGGCGCCCTCGCGGCGGACGCGGCCCGCGCGGGGCAGCCGGCCGGTGAGGCCGCGGGAGACGGTGTAGCGCTGCACGAGGGCGAGCAGCAGGTCGACGCTCAGCGCCAGCGCCGCGACGAGCAGGCCGCCGCTGATCATCTGGGGGTAGTCCTGCTGGGCGAGGCCGTCGTAGATGAACCGGCCGAGCCCGCCGAGCGTGACGTAGGAGGCGATGGTCGCCGTGGCGATCACCTGGAGCGTGGCCGAGCGGAAGCCGGAGAAGATCAGCGGCAGCGCGTTGGGCAGCTCCACCCGGGCCAGCACCTGGCGACCGGTCATGCCCATCCCGAAGGCGGCGTCGCGCACGGCCGGCGGGACGTTCTGCACGCCGGCGTAGGCGTTGGACAGGATCGGCGGCACCGCGAGCAGCACCAGCACGATCTCGGTGGGGATGAGGTAGCCCGCGTTGGTGCGGCCGTAGAAGTTGGGGGCGATCACGACCACCAGGAGCACCAGCACCCCGACGGTCGGCAGCGCCCGCACGGCGTTGACGACCGTGACCAGCCAGGTGGCCCGGCCGGTGTGCCCGATCCACAGCCCCAGCGGGAGCCCGACCAGCAGCGCGACCACCAGCGCGATCGCGCTGAACCCGACGTGGGCGAGCAGCTGGTCCCAGATGCCGGTGTCGAAGTTGGTGCTGCGCCAGTGGGCGGCGTCGGTCAGCCAGCCGAAGGTGTCGCCGATCATCGTCGGACCGCCCGTCGCCAGGGGGTGAGCGACCGGTCGAGGGCGACCACGAGGGCGTCGAGGACCAGCGCGAGCAGGACGCAGAGCACGATGCCGAGCACGATCGGCGGGTAGTAGGGCGTGTCGGTCGACAGCTTGAAGCCCTCGTCGAAGAGCAGCCCGAGGTTGGTCATGCCGATGGTGCCGGCGACGGCCACGATGCTGACGTTGGCCACGATCGCGACGCGCAGCCCGGCGGTGATCACGGGCACGGCGATCGGCAGCTCGACCTTGAAGAACCGGTTGACCGGCCGGAACCCGATCGCGGTGGCCGCGGCGATGGTGTCCTGGGGCACCGCCGCGAGGCCGTCGGCGACCACGCGCACGAGCAGCGCGGTGGAGTAGAGGCTGAGCGCGATCGGGACCTGGAGGGGCGAGAGCGGGTCGAGCCCGACCAGCGGCGGGATCAGCACGAACAGCGCGATCGAGGGCACCGTGTAGAGCACGCCGGTGATCGACATCATCGGCGGGTAGACGAAGGAGTAGCGGCGCGCCAGCCACCCGAGCGGCAGCGCGAGCAGCAGGCCGACGAGCACGGGCACGACCGAGAGCCAGGTGTGGGCCCACAGCCAGTCGAGGGTGCGGGCGCGGTTGTCGAGGAAGTAGGAGAAGAACGCTCCCGGCGAGGAGCTCGCCGCCTGCACCACGTGGGCGGCCAGGTCCGGCACGGCGTACGCCGCGGCGGTGCTCACGCGGGCTCCTCGTCGCGCTCGATCAGGTCGAGCACCTCGCGCGCGGTCAGCGAGCCCAGCAGGCGGCCCTGCTCGTCGACGACGACCCCGCGCCGCGAGGGCGAGGACAGGCAGGCGTCGAGCGCCGCGCGCAGCGTGCCGCCCTGGGTGGCGAGGGTGCCGCCGCGCAGCAGGTCGGACTCCTCGACGGTGCCGCGGGCCGAGGCCGGGTCGAGCCAGCCCTGCGGTCGCTGCTCGCCGTCGACCACCAGGACCAGGTCGTGACCCTGCGGGACGGCCTCACCGAGCCGCGCCGTGGGCTCGTCGTGGGTGGGCAGCGCACCGGACTCGGTGAAGCCCAGGGCGCGGTAGCCGCGGTCACGGCCCACGAAGCCGGCGACGAAGGAGTCGACGGGCCGCGAGAGCAGCTCGGCCGGGGGCGCCACCTGAGCCAGGGTGCCGCCGACGCGCAGCACCGCCACGCGGTCGCCGAGCTTGATCGCCTCGTCGATGTCGTGGGTGACGAACACGATGGTCTTGCCCAGCTCGCCCTGCAGCCGCAGGAACTCGTCCTGGAGCTGGTCGCGCACGACGGGGTCGACCGCGCTGAACGGCTCGTCCATGAGCATCACGGGCGGGTCCGCCGCCAGCGCCCGGGCGACGCCGACGCGCTGCTGCTGGCCCCCGGAGAGCTGGGCGGGGTAGCGCTTGGCGAAGGCCGGGTCGAGCCCGACCCGCTCCAGCAGCTCCATGGCCCGGCTCCGCGCCTCGCGCTTGCCGGTGCCGAGCAGGTAGGGCACGGTCGCGACGTTGTCGACGATGGTGCGGTGCGGGAACAGCCCGGCGTGCTGGATGACGTAGCCGATCTTGCGGCGCAGCTCGTGGGCCGGCATCGAGGCGGTGTCGGTGTCGTCGAGCCAGATGGTGCCGGAGGTGGGCTCGATCATCCGGTTGACCATCCGCAGCGAGGTGGTCTTGCCGCAGCCCGACGGGCCCACGAGCACGGTGATCTGGCCCGTCGGCGCCTCGAGCTCGAGCTCGTCCACCGCCACGGTGCCGTCGGGGTACTTCTTGGTCGCTCGGTCGAACCGGATCATCTTGAGGAGTCCTCCGCGGACGGTCCGGGCCCGGCCGGCGGCCGGGCGTTGCTGTCGAGCATTCCACACACCAGTTGTGCACAATCGCTCCTCCACGCTAGGACACGCCGCCCAGCCCGGGGTGGGCGGCGCCCGCAGGACGGACGTCGGGTGGACGATGGCGGGGGACCGCCGGCGCACCGAGCCGGGGTCAGTGGCAGGCCGGGCCCCTCCCCCGGCCCGGGAGGGGAGCACGCGTGCCGGTCGTCGACGGGGAGCACCTGAGCCTGGCGGACGTCGTCGCGGCGGCGCGGCGCACGGACCCGGTGCGGCTGGACCCGGCCGCCCGCGAGCGGGTCGCCCGCTCCCACGCGTACGCCGAGGAGGTGGCCGCCACCCGGCCCGTCTACGGCCGCTCGACGGGGGTCGGGGCCAACCGAGACGTCGTCGTGCCGGACCCCGACGCCCAGTCGCTGCGGCTGCTGCGCTCCCACGCCACCAGCTCGGGCGAGCGCCGGTCGGCGTCGCGGGTCAGGGCGATGCTGACCATCCGGCTCAACCAGCTCGCCGCCGACGGCAACGGCATCCGGCCCGAGGTGCTCGACGCCCTCGCGGAGATGATCGCCGCCGACGCGCTCCCCCCGGTGCGCGAGGGCGGCAGCGTCGGCACCGCCGACCTCGCGGCCCTGGCCACCACGGCGCTGGTGATCGCGGGCGAGGTCCGCAGCGTCCCGGTGCCGCCCCGCACGGCCACCTTCGGGCCCGGCGACGCCCTCACCTTCATGTCGAGCAACGCCGCCGTGCTCGCCGACGCGGCGCTCGCGGTCGCCGACCTCGACCGGCTGGCGCGCTCCTCGCTGGTCGTCGCGGCCATGGACCTCGCGGCGGTGCGCGGCAACCCCGAGGCCTTCAGCCCGGCCGTCGAGGTCGCCACGCCCTTCCCCGGCGCGCGCTGGGTGTGCCGCACGGTGCGCGAGCTGGTCGACCCCGGCGTCGCGCCGAGCCGGATCCAGGACCCGTTCGGGCTGCGCACGCTGCCGCAGGTGCACGGCGCGCTGATGGACCGGCTGGCGTTCGCCGAGACGGTGGTGACCGCCATGGCCAACGCCCCGTCGGAGAACCCGGTCGTCTCCGCCGCGCACGGGGTGGCCCACCACGGCGGCTTCCACGCGGCGTACCTCGTGCAGTCGCTGGACGCGCTGGTGCTCGCGCTCGCCCAGGCGGCGCAGCTGAGCCTGGCCCGGCTCACGATGCTGGCCGAGCCGGCGTACACCGGGCTGCACCCGTTCCTCGGCGACGGCACCCCGGCGGCCTCGGGCGTGATGATCGTGGAGTACTCCGCGGCCTCGGCGCTGGCCGAGCTCCGGGCCCTGGCCACCCCCGCCGGCACCCAGGTGGTGACGCTCTCGCGCGGCGTCGAGGAGGACGCCAGCTTCGCGACGCTGGCCGCCCGGCAGGCGCTCGACGCCGTCTCGCGGTTCCGAGCCGTCATCGCCGCCGAGCTGGTCGCCTCGCTGCGGTGCCTGCGGATGCAGGACTCCCACCCACCGGCGCTGGCCCGGGCGATGGCGTGGCTCGACGAGCAGGACGGCGGGGTGGCCGACACCGCCGACCGCGACCTGACCTCCGACCTGCTGCTCGCCGAGGAGCTCGTCGGGGGCCTGGCCGCGCTCGTGCCCGCCGCCCGGCTGCCGGTCTGAGGCCGGCCCGGTCGCTAGAGCAGGCCCTGCTCGCCGAGCCAGACCTGCGCGGCCTCGCGGGCCGAGGCCTCGCCGCCGTCGACCTCGGCGTTGAGCCCGCGCAGCGCCCCGGTGGTGAGCACCCGGGCCAGGTCGGCCATCACGGTGCGCACGACCGGCTGCTCGGCGACCCAGGCGGCGTTCGCGACCGGCACGACCTGCTGGGAGGGCTGCAGGTCGCGGTCGTCGGCCAGCACCACCACGTCGGCGCCCGGCGCGGCGAGGCGACCGTCGGTCGAGGCGACCTGCGCGAGCTGCACCGCGCCGCCGCGCAGCTGCCCCAGGGTGTCGCCGCCGTCGATGCCCACCGGCACGGTGCGGCGCAACCGGATGCCGTAGATCTCGCGCAGCCCGGGGGCGCAGTCGGCGCGGGTGGCGCACTCGGTGTCCGCGGCGAGCGCGACCCGCTGCCCCGACCGGGCGAGGTCGCTCAGCGTCCGCAGCCGGTGCTCCTCGGCGAAGGCGCGGGTGACCGCGAACGAGCGCACGTCCTCGGCCCGGGCCGGCTGGAGCGGCGCCAGGCCGACCTCGCGCGCCAGCGCCTCGAGCTCGTCGAGGGCCACGTCGGGCGCCGGAGCGGGTACGGCGGCCGCCGGGCCGGCTCCCGGGGCGGTGCCGGCCGTGCCCTCGCCCCGCAGCGTCTCGGCCAGCGCGGAGACGTAGTCGGGGGCCAGCTGGGCCCGCCCCTCCGACAGCGCCTCCAGGTAGTCCTCGCGCGGCGCGGGACCGGCCACCTCGACCCGGTAGCCCGCCTGCTCGAGCAGCAGCCCGTAGAGCGCGGTCAGCACGTCGCCCTCGGTGGTGCTCTGCGCCACCAGCGTCACGCTGCGCCGCTCGGCGGGCGCGGCCGCCTCGGTGTCGCCGCCGCAGCCGGCCAGCAGCACGACCGTCAGCAGCGCCACCGCGAGCACCACCGGGCGGGCGGGGTGGTGCACGGTGCGTCGCGGGGTCGGCATCGCGGCGACCCTAGCGCGGGCCGCGGCGACCGCGGGGGCGCTCAGGCCTGGCGGCGGGAGCGTCCGGCGGCCCGCATGGTGTCACGGAGGTTCTCCTCCCACGCGGCGAGCTCCACGACGGAGTCGGGGCTGCGGGTCTCCCAGGCGCGGAGGGCGTCCTCGTCGACCGGACGGGCGGCCGCGGCGGCCTCCGTGGCGGCGATCGCAGCGGCGGCCTCCTCGAGCTCGGCGACCCGCCCCCGGAGCTGCTGCAGCCGCTCCTCCTGCTCGGCCTGGCGCTGCGCCGCGACCGACTCGGCGGCGGTCGTGCGCCCCTGCTGCAGGGCGAGCAGACCCTCGAGCTCGCGCTGCGAGAGCCGCGCCTCGGCGAGGCGCTCGGTCATCGCGGTGGTGAACTCGGCGTGCTCGGCGGCGCGGACGGTGAACAGCTCGCGGTAGGCCCGGGCCGCGGCGGCGCGGTCGGCGGCGTTCTCGCGCCGCGACTGCAGCACCTCGGTCCACACGATCCGCAGCGCGGCCCACGACAGCACCAGGCTGCTCACCGAGGCCAGGCTGAGCCAGAGCACCGACCGGGTCGGCAGGCTCAGCAGCACCAGGGCCGTCGCGGTGCCGAGCAGCGCGACGGCGACGCTCACCCGGACGCTGCGCTGGCGGCGGCGGGGGGCCGATCGGGGACCGGTCGGGACGTGCCTGCGCGGGCGGCGGGGAGCCATGTCGGCAGACTAGGGAACTACTCGGGGTCCCCCGGCACGCGACACGCGTGCTCCAGGAGCAGCGCCGTCACCAGCACCGCGCCGGCGGCCAGGGCGCCCAGCCCCGACCGCCACAGCCGGGTGAAGGCGGCCGGGTCGCCGACGCCCAGCTGCGCCAGCCCGTAGCCGGCGTACCCCCCGAGCAGCAGCGCCCCGACCAGCGCGCAGGCCTTGCCGAGCACCAGCCGGTTGACGGCCGCGTGGTGCGCGAGGCGGGACCGGTCACGGCGTACGGCGCGGCGGGTCAGCCAGGCCGACCCGCCGAGGATGGCCGCCACGAAGACGAGCAGGGCCAGCGAGGTGGAGGTGACGTCGGGCTCGGCGTACCCCAGGCGCAGCGCGGCGAGCCGCAGCGACCAGCCGGCCACCAGCCCCACGACGCCCAGCAGCACCAGCGGCGCCGGACCGGTGGTGCCGACGGTGCCGGGCTCCTGCTCGGGCTGCTGCTCGCTCCCGCGGGGATCCCCCGGGTCGCCGCGCGACGGCACGGCTCAGTGGACCTCGAGCTCGATGTCCTCGCGCAGGCGGACGCCGTCGCGGCCGGTCTTCTCGACCAGCTCGGCCACGGGACCGACCCCCGGGATCTCGGCGTCGGGCTCCAGCTCCAGCCACGGCACCAGCACGAAGGCGCGCTCGGCGGCGCGCGGGTGGGGCAGCTGCAGGTCGGGCTCGTCGGCCCGGCGGTCGCCGAGGACGACGAGGTCGACGTCGAGGGTGCGGGGCTCGTTGACCACGCCGGAGCGCTCCCGGCCGTAGGCCGACTCCACGGCCAGCGCGCGCTCGAGCAGGGTGCGGGCCGGCAGCGTGGTGTCGAAGAGCACGACCGCGTTGAGGAACTCTCGCGAGCCCTCCGGGGCCTCGACCGGGTCGGTCTCGTAGACGCCGGAGACCTCGGTGACCCACACCTCGGGGGTGTCGGCCAGCGCGTCGACCGCGCCTTGCAGGTTGGAGCGACGCTCACCGAGGTTGGACCCGATGGAGATCACGCCGCGGCGGATCGGGTGCATCTCACCGGTGATGCTGTCGGTGTCGATGATGTTCGGGTTGGGGGACTCGCTCACTCAAGGCTCCGGTTGATGGTCAGGGCGACGTCGTCGAACGTCGCCTGGATCGGGGCGTGGGGCTTGTGCACGGTGACGTCGACCTCGACGACCGCCGACCTGGTCAGGCAGACGTCGGCGATGCGCTGGGCGAGGGTCTCGATGAGGTCGACGGGATCTCCCTCCACCACGGCGCGCACCTGGTCCACGAGACTTCCGTAGTCGACCGTGTCCTGCAAGTCGTCGGTCTGCGCCGCCGGCCGGGTGTCGAGCCGCAGCTCGAGGTCGACGAGGAAGTCCTGGCCGTCGCGCTTCTCGTGCTCGAGGACGCCGTGGTGGCCGCGGAAGCGCAGCCCACGCACCGCGAGCCGGTCGGCGACGGGTCGCCGTGCGGTCTCGACGGGGCTGGTCAGCGGGCTGCTGGAGGGCGCGCTGCCGGACGGGGGCCTGGTCATGGTGCGGCGACCCTACCGGCGGCCTGCGACCACCGCTCGACCACCCGGATGGCGTCGAGGCTGCCCCGCACCTGGTGCACCCGCACGCCCCACACGCCCTGGATGGCCGCGATCGTGGTGAGCGCCACTCCTGCGTCCTCGCGGTCGTCGACCGCCCGGGCCGTGCCATCGGGCGCCGCGAGCAGGGAGCCGAGGAAGGACTTGCGCGAGGATCCCACCAGCAGCGGCGCCCCCAGGTCGCCCAGCTCGGGCAGCCGGGCGAGCAGCTCCCAGTTGTGCTCGGCGGTCTTGGCGAACCCCAGCCCGGGGTCGAGCACCAGCCGGTCGGGGTCCACCCCGGCGGCGACGGCGGCGTCGAGACGGTCGCGCAGCTCCGCGGCGACCTCGGCGACGACGTCGTCGTAGTGGGCGTGGCGCTGCATCTCGGTGGCGTGGGCGCGCCAGTGCATCGCGACGTACGACGCACCGCGCTCGGCCACCACCCGCAGCACGTCGGGGTCGGCCAGCCCGCCGGAGACGTCGTTGACCAGCACCGCCCCGGCGTCCAGGGCCGCCCGGGCCACCTCGTGGCGCATCGTGTCGACCGAGACCGCGACGCCGCGATCGGCGAGCGCCGCGATGACCGGCACGACGCGGTCGAGCTCCTCGGCGACCAGGGGCCGGGTGGCCCCGGGCCGGGTCGACTCGCCGCCGACGTCGAGCAGGTCGGCGCCGTCGGCGTGCAGCTGCAGCCCGTGGCGCACCGCCGCCTCGGTGGTGGCGTGCTCGCCGCCGTCGGAGAAGGAGTCGGGGGTGACGTTGACGATCCCCATCACCAGGGGACGCGGGAGCCGGGGCAGACCCTGCTCCCACGAGCCGCGGTCCAGGCGTACGACGCTCACAGCGGCCGCCGGGCTAGCGGGCGGCCAGGATCAGCGACATGGCCTCGGCGCGGGTGGCCGGCTGGTGCATCTGGCCGCGCACCGCCGAGGTGAGCGTGCGCGCCCCGGCCTTGCGGACCCCGCGCATCGTCATGCACAGGTGCTCGGCCTCGATCACCACGATCACGCCGCGCGGCTCGAGGATCCGCACCAGCGCGTCGGCGACCTGGGTGGTGAGCCGCTCCTGCACCTGCGGCCGCTTGGCGTAGACGTCGACCAGGCGGGCCAGCTTGGACAGGCCGGTGATCTTGCCGTTGGCGTTGGGGATGTAGCCGACGTGCGCCACCCCCGTGAACGGCACGAGGTGGTGCTCGCACATCGACCACAGCTCGATGTCGCGCACCAGGACCATCTCGTCGTGGCCGATGTCGAAGGTCGTCGTCAGCACGTCCTCGGGCTGCTGGTGCAGGCCGACGGTCAGCTCGGCGTACGCCCGGGCCACGCGCGCCGGGGTGTCCTGCAGCCCCTCGCGGTCGGGGTCCTCCCCCACCGCGATCAGCAGCTCGCGGACCGCCGCGGCGGCGCGCTCGTGGTCGAACGGCGCGATCGCGCCCTGGCCCGCCCCGACGGGGTCGATCCCCACCGGCTCAGGCCGTTCCCGGTCCGGGCGGGGTGGGGGCGGCCGGCCCCGGGGTGGCGTCGCCGTGGGTGTCGCCCTCCGCGCCGGGGGGCGTCAGCACGACGGCGCCCTCCTCCTCGGGGGCGACGGCGCCCTCCGCCGCGGCGCGACGGATCCGCTCGGGGATCTCCACGGGCGGGATCTCCGAGGGGTTGCGGGTCGCCGAGCCGGTCCACGCAGGACGGACCGGGCGGCGGCGCAGCGGCACGAAGACCTCGGCGACCTGCTCCTTGTCGAGGGTCTCCTTCTCCATCAGCGCGAGCACCAGCGAGTCGAGGACGTCGCGGTTCTCCTCGAGGATGTCGAAGGCCTCCTGGTGGGCGGTGGCGAGCAGGCGCTTGGTCTCCTCGTCGACCACGGCGGCGACGTCCTCGGAGTAGTTGCGGCTGTGGCCCATGTCGCGGCCCAGGAACGGCTCGCCCTGGCTGTCGCCGAGCTTGATCGCGCCGAGGCGCTCGGTCATGCCGTACTGGGTGACCATCGCGCGGGCCAGCGAGGTGGCCTTCTCGATGTCGTTGCCGGCGCCGGTGGTCGGGTCGTGGAAGACCATCTCCTCGGCCGCCCGACCGCCCAGCATGTAGGCCAGCTTGTCGAGCATCTCCGAGCGGGTCTGGGAGTACTTGTCCTCGTCGGGCAGCACCATCGTGTAGCCCAGCGCGCGACCGCGCGGCAGGATCGTGATCTTGTGCACCGGGTCGGTGCCGGGCAGGGCCGCGGCGACGAGCGCGTGGCCGCCCTCGTGGTAGGCCGTGATGAGCTTCTCCTTCTCGCTCATCAGGCGGGTGCGCTTCTGCGGGCCGGCGATGACGCGGTCGATGGCCTCGTCCAGCGCCTCCTTGAAGATCTGCACCTTGCCCTCGCGGGCGGTCAGCAGCGCCGCCTCGTTGAGGACGTTGGCCAGGTCGGCGCCGGAGAAGCCCGGCGTACGACGCGCCACCGAGCGCAGGTCGACGTCGGTCGCCATCGGCTTGCCGCGGGCGTGGACCTTGAGGATCTGCTCGCGCCCGGCGAGGTCGGGGGCGTCCACGGCGATCTGGCGGTCGAAGCGGCCCGGGCGCAGCAGCGCGGGGTCGAGGATGTCGGGGCGGTTGGTGGCCGCGATCAGGATGACCGACGCACGCACGTCGAAGCCGTCCATCTCCACCAGCAGCTGGTTGAGGGTCTGCTCGCGCTCGTCGTGGCCGCCGCCCATGCCGGCGCCGCGGTGCCGGCCCACGGCGTCGATCTCGTCGATGAAGACGATGGCGGGGGCGTTCTCCTTGGCCTGCTCGAACAGGTCGCGCACCCGGGAGGCGCCGACGCCGACGAACATCTCGACGAAGTCGGACCCGGAGATGGAGTAGAACGGCACGCCGGCCTCGCCCGCGACCGCGCGGGCCAGCAGGGTCTTGCCGGTGCCGGGCTGGCCGTAGAGCAGCACGCCCTTGGGGATCTTGGCGCCGACGGCCTGGAACTTGGCCGGCTCCTGGAGGAACTCCTTGATCTCGCCGAGCTCCTCGATGGCCTCCTGGCAGCCCGCGACGTCGGCGAACGTCGTCTTGGGCATGTCCTTGCTGATCAGCTTGGCCTTGGACTTGGCGAACTGCATCACGCCGCGGCCGCCGCCGCCCTGGACCTGGTTCATCAGGAACAGGAACAGCAGGATGATCAGCGCGAACGGCAGCAGCAGGGAGAACAGCGAGCCGAGGATGCTCGGCTGGGGGTTCTCGACGTTGTAGTCCTCGATGGTGCCCTCGGAGACCTGCTCCTGCACCAGGCGCACGAGGCGCTGCTGCTGGCCGGCCACCCAGGTGGCCATCTCCTGGTCGCCGTTGTCCATGGTGGCGCGCAGCTGCTGGTCGCCGCCGTCGACGAAGGTGATCTCCTTGACGTCGCCGTCGGTGATCCGCGAGACCATCGTGGAGGTCTTGATCTCCGTGTAGCCGCCGTTGGGCACGAGGTACTGGAGGGCCAGCAGGACTCCGACCACCGCGATGGGGATCCAGAGCCATGGGCTGCGCACGTATCGCTTCACGCGCGCAATCCTCTCAGGTCAGCCAACCGGCGGCGACGGGACGTGGGAACGGGCTCAGCTGTAGACGTGCGGGGCGAGCGTGCCGATGTCGCGCAGGTTGCGGTAGCGCTCGTTGTAGTCCAGGCCGTAGCCGACGACGAACTCGTTGGGGATGTCCCACCCGACGTACTTCACGTCGACCTGCATGGTCAGCGCCTCGGGCTTGCGCAGCAGGGTGCAGATCTCCACCGAGGCGGCGTTGCGCGAGGCGAGGTTGGCGGTGAGCCAGCTCAGCGTGAGGCCGGTGTCGATGATCTCGTCGACGATCAGCACGTGGCGGCCGCTGATGTCGGTGTCGAGGTCCTTGAGGATCCGCACGACGCCCGAGCTCTTGGTGCCCGAGCCGTAGGAGGACACCGCCATCCAGTCCATCTCGAGGTGGCGGTTGAAGGACCGCGCCATGTCGGCCATCACCATCACCGCGCCGCGCAGCACGCCGACGATGAGGAGGTCCTCGCCCTCGTAGTCCTGCTCGATCTGGCGGGCCATCTCGGCGAGGCGACGCTGGATGTCCTCCTCGGTGAACAGGATGTTGACCAGATCGCCCTCGAGGTCGGCTGCGTCCATGGAGCCACCCTCCCACGGCCGGGCGCCGTCCGACATACCGGTCGGAATGCCGGTCCCCGCCGGTTCGTTGGGCCAGACATGCAGCTCTCCGTGCTCGACCTCGTGCCCGTGCGCTCCGACCAGACCACCGGCGACGCGCTCGCCGCCGCCCGCCGCCTCGCGCAGGTGGCCGACGAGGCCGGCTACACCCGCTACTGGGTGGCCGAGCACCACAACATGCCGGCCGTCGCGGCCACGAACCCGCCCGTCGTCATCGCGATGCTGGCCGCCGCCACGTCGCGGATCCGGGTCGGGTCGGGCGGCGTGATGCTGCCCAACCACGCCCCGCTGGTGGTGGCCGAGCAGTTCGCGCTGCTCGAGGCCGCCTTCCCCGGTCGCATCGACCTCGGCATCGGCCGGGCCCCCGGCTCGGACCCCGTCACCTCGTGGGCGCTGCGCCACGGGGCCGGTGGGGTCGAGGAGGACGCGGTGGCCCGCTTCCCGTCGTACGTCGACAACGTGATCGCCATGATGAGCCCCGGCGGGGTCGGCCTGCAGGTGCAGGGACGCTCCCACCCGCTGAGCGCCACCCCCGTCGCCACCTCGGTGGCCCCGGTGTGGCTGCTCGGGTCGTCGGACTACTCCGCGCGGCTGGCGGCCGACAAGGGCCTGCCGTACGTCTTCGCCCACCACTTCTCCGGCCACGGCACCGCCGAGGCGCTGGACCTCTACCGCTCGCAGTTCCGCCCCTCCGAGCAGCTCGACCGCCCGCGCACCTTCCTCACCGTCAACGCGGTCGTCGCCGACACGACCGAGGAGGCCCAGCGCCTGGTGCTGCCCAACCTGCACTCGATGGTCGCGCTGCGCACCGGAGGCAACCTCGCCCCCCAGCGCACCGTCGAGCAGGCCGAGGCCGACCCGCTGCCCGACGCCCACCGCGCCCTGGCCGAGTCGATGCTGACCCGCTGGGTCGTCGGCACCCCCGCCGACGCCGCCAAGCAGGTCCGCGAGCTCGCCGACACCTTCGACGTCGACGAGGTGATGATCCACCCCGTCGCCGGCGCCCTCACCGACACCGACCCCACCACCGCCCCCACCCGCGAGGCCACCCTGCGCCTCCTCGCCCAGGCCGTCTGAGGGCTGCTGATTCCCCGGACGTCCGGGGAATCTGGTGCTTGGCAGGCGTCGCGATACCTGCCAAGCACCAGAGAAGCACGTCAAGCGGTGCGCTTGGCCGCGTGCACGGGGCCTCCGGACAGGACGCTCAGGACGTACGCCGCGGTCGCCTCGGGGTGGAAGAGGTCGGCCCAGGTCAGGCGGATGCACCGCCACCCGGTGAGACGACTGATGCGTTCCTTGCGGCGCTTCTCCCGCAGCACGGCATCAACGACGGACTCACCCGGCCGCCGGTGCTTGAGGTACTTCTCCTTGCCGTCGAACTCGACCCAGACCCCGAGCCACGGCCAGGCGAAGTCCAATCGGGCGACGACCGCGCCGGACTCGTCGAGCACCGGCCACTGGAGCTGCGGGCGAGGCACCCCGCCGAGGTAGAAGCAGTACGCCGTTCGCGACTCGCCCACCGACTCGCGCAGACCGTCGGCCAGTCGCACCGACAGGTCCGCGACCAGGCTGTGGGGCCACGTCTCCATCCAGCGCCGGCAGGCATCCAGCTCGGTGCGTGTCGTGAGCCGTCGCCGCAGGAAGTCGTCCAGCACGGGCAGCGACCGCTCGACGCCGACCAGCCCGACGAGGTCCATCGCCGTACGGGCGGGCGACGTGACCGTGACTCCGTCCCGCTCCTCCACGTGGCCGGGGGCCAGGGCGCCCCGGTGCTGCACTACCCCGGCCTCGTGCCGTCCACCCCGCTGGTCGGTGCGCGTCAGGTGGACGTCGTCCAGCGGCAGCTGCCACAGCGGACCGCCGTGCAGGGCCACGGCGCTGACGTGGGACAGGACCACCTCGGTACCCGCCTTCAGGACGACGCCGCGAGCAAGCAGCACGTGTTGCTCGCGCGCCCCCAGTCCCTCCCATCGCGAGGTCACGACGTAGGTGCCGGCCCGCAGGCGCCGCAGCTGACCGCCTCGGACAGCCCTGCGCAGGTCGACGTCGTCGCAGCCGGCAGCCAGGGCGGCCGACCTCATCAGCAGGCCGCGGTCGTCGGTGGCCCTGATCAGTCCGGGATGCATGCGCACGACCCTGCGACAGCGGACGGGATCGCGCACCCGTGACTTCGCCACCTGTGGACGACCGCCCACCGGCGTACTCACTGATGCACTACTTGGCAGCCTTTTCGTCACCTTGGCGGGCGTCGCGACGCCTGCCGAGCACCAGATTCCCCGGACGTCCGGGGAATCAGCCCCCCACCCGGGCGAACACCAGCACCCCGCCGGAGCGGGAGGCGCGGAGGTGGCCGGGGAGGTCGACCCACTTCTGGCCGTGCCAGGCGGTGACGAGGCGGTCGAGGTCGTCGAGGTGGACGGTCGCCAGCTCGGCGGGCAGCGCGCCGGCGGCCAGGGCCGCGGCGCGGAGGACGCGGAGGCGGACGGCCTCGTGGAGGTCGGCGAGCGCCGCCACGGAGAGGCCGTCGGGGCCGGTGGCGGCGGCGAGGGCGGCGCTGGTCACCTCGTCGAGGTACGCCGTGTCGCGGCGCAGCTGGTCGGCGGTGCGGGCCAGGGTGGCGGCGACGCCGGGGCCGAGCTCGTCCTCCAGCAGCGGCAGCACCCGCGTGCGCACGCGCACCCGGGTGAAGCGGTCGTCGTCGTTGTGGGGGTCCGACCACGGCTCGAGCCCGAGCACGACGCAGGCGGTCTCGGTCTGGGCGCGGGTGACGTCGAGCAGCGGGCGGCGGAAGACCTCGAAGGAGCGCCGCATGCCGGCCAGCGAGCGGGCGCCGGCGCCGCGGGCCAGGCCGAGCAGCACGGTCTCGGCCTGGTCGTCGAGGGTGTGGCCGAGCAGCACGGCGGCGGCGGAGAAGTGGCGCGCCATCTCGCCGAGCACGGCGTACCTCGCCTCCCGGGCCGCCGCCTCGGGCCCCGACCCGTCGGCCGACACCGCGACCCGCGCGCCCACGGTCTCGTCGACGCCGAGGTCGGCGAGTTGCTGGACCACGCGCGCGGCCTGCTCGGCCGAGCCGTCCTGGAGGCCGTGGTCGACGGTCGCGCCGACGACGCGCAGCGAGGCGGGGGCGGCCTCGGCGACGGTGGCCGCCGCCAGGGCGAGCGAGTCGGCACCGCCGCTGCAGGCCACCAGGACGGTGGCGCCGGGGTCGAGGTCGGCCAGCGCACGGCGTACGCCGAGGCGCACCGCGGCGACGGCGGGGTGCTGGGGAGCCACGCGGTCGGACTAGCCGTGGACGCGGGCGACCCACAGCGCGGGGTCGAGGATCTCGGCCTTGCTGGGCAGGTTGTCCGGCCCGGCCCAGACGGCGTTGAAGCCGTCCATGCCGACCTTGTCGACGGCGGCCCGGACGAAGACCGCGCCGTCGCGGTACTGCGCCATCTTCTGGTCGAGGCCGAGCAGCCGGCGCAGCAGCCGGTCGAGCGCACCGACGCCCTTGCGGCGCTCGGTGAACTTGCGGCGGATCTGCGCGACCGAGGGGATCACCTCGGGCCCGACCCCGTCCATCACGACGTCGGCGTGGCCCTCGAGCAGGCTCATCACGCCGGTCACCCGGTCGATCACGGCCTTCTGCTCGGGGCTGGCGAACAGGTCGAGCAGGCTCCCGTCGGAGCGGCCGCCGCGCACGTCGCCGAGCTTGCGGACCAGGTCGCCCACGAGCTCGGCCGGGTCGGTCTGCACCGAGGAGAGGATCTCGCCCATCAGTGACCGGAGGTGCTCGGTCATCCACGGCACGGCCGTGAACTGCACCCGGTGGGTCTCCTCGTGCAGGCACACCCAGAGCCGGAAGTCGTGCGGGTCGGCGCCCAGCTCGCGCTCGACGTGGACGATGTTGGGCGCGACGAGCAGCAGCCGCCCCTGCTCGCCGGGCTGGTCGTGGAACGGGTCGAACTGGCCGAGCACCTTGGACCCGAGGAAGCCCAGCATGGTGCCGACCTCGACGCCGGTGACCCGCGAGCCGATGGCCTGGGTGAGGCCGCCCGGCGGGCCCTTCTTCTCGGTCAGCCTGTCGAGCAGCGGACCCATGATGGTGGCGAAGCCGTCGGCGTTGGCCTGGATCCAGCCCGGCCGGTCGACGACGAGCACCGGCGCGGAGCGCTCGGTGGCGACCAGGCCGGTGTAGTCGCGGACCAGCTGCGTCGAGCGGTCGGCGCCGGCCCGCAGCTCGGCCACCGCGTCCGCGGCCTCGCGCCGCGACACCCGGGGCCCCTCGCCGACGAGGCGGGAGCCGACCCGCACCGCCAGGTCCCAGTCGACCATCCGGGCGCTGCCTGCCGCTCCCTCGCTCATGACGGCGACCCTACGCCGCACCTGCACGCCCCCAGGGCGGCCGCGATCCGGTCCACGCGCACCCGGGCGTCGAGCTCGCCGTCCGCCGGCGCGCGGTCGGTCACCACGACGAAGGCCATCCGGCCGCCGCTGGGGTCGTCGGCGACCCCGGCCAGGCCGTGCACCCCGGTCAGCGTCCCGGTCTTGGCCCGCACCCGGCCCCGCGCGGCCTGCGGACCCTCGTCGAAGCGGAGCGCCAGCGACCCGGTGAAGCCCGCCACCGGCAGCCCGGTCAGCACCTGCCGCAGCTCGGGCCGGTCCTGCTCCTCGACCAGGCGCAGCACGCCGACGAGGGTGTCCGGGCTGAGCCGGTTGTCCCGGGAGAGGCCGCTGCCGTCGAACAACCGGTCCCCGTCCACGGGTACGCCGAGGCGCTGGACGACCCCGAGGACGCCGGCCGCACCGCCCACGAACGAGCCCTGCCCCGACTCGGCCAGCCCGACGTGGTGGGCGAGCACGTCGGCGGCCTGGTTGTCGCTGACGGCCAGGAGGCGCTCGACGATCTCGCCGACGGTGGCACTGCGGACCGAGGCCAGCGTGGGCGGCGGGTCGGTCGTGGTCGCGTCGGCGACGGCGGGCGTGCGCGCGACCGGGCCGCGCACCTGGACGCCGGCCTGGCGCAGCGCCGCGGCGAAGACCCGCGCGGCGTCGGCGGCCGGGTCGGCGACGAAGCCGAAGCCGTCGGGGTCCTCGGCGTGGTCGACCCACAGCGCGCTGATCGGGGAGGTGATGTCGTCGAGGTAGCCGGGCTCCCAGGTGGGGTTGACGCGCGGCCCGGTGAACAGGCTGTCGTCGAAGCCGAGCCGCACCCGGCGTACGCCCTCGGCGCGCAGCGCCTCCGCGGACCGCTTCGCCAGCGTCTGCAGGTCGGCCCGGCGGGGGTAGGTGTCGTCGTCCTCGCTGGGGCCCGAGGCCAGCAACGGGTCGCCGCCGCCGACCAGCACCAGCCGGCCGGCCTGCGGCTGCCAGCGGGTGGAGGTGGTGAAGCGGCTGGTGCCGCCGAGGGACTCCAGGGCCGCCACCGAGGTGAGCAGCTTGGTCGTGGAGGCGGGCACCACGCTGCGGGCGCCGGCGCGGTAGACCTCCTCGCCGGTCCCGAGGTCGGTGACCAGCACCGCGTAGTGGGGGCCGAGGACACGGCGCTGGAGCAGCGGCGCGACCACCGCCGAGACCTTGGCCGGGTCGACGTCGACGTGCGGTCCCGGCACGGCCACGCGGGGGGCCACGCGCGAGGCCGGCAGCCGCAGGCCCTCCGGCGGCAGCACCGCGGCCGGCTCGGTCGCCGGGTCGACGGGACCCCAGCCGAACCACCGCTCGCCGAGGTCGTAGCGGTAGCTGGCCACCGCGGCGGCCAGCAGCACGAGCACGGTCAGCTCGGCGAGGTGGCGCAGCACCGGGTGGCTGTGGCGTCGCTCACGCCCCATGGGCGGGGTGCCTCCTCGATGTGCGGACCGGCAGGATGTGCGCGACACTAGCCCGGCGCGTCCGCCCAGGGCGCGTCGTGGGCCAGCAGAGAAGGAAGTGCCGTGGAGTTCGACGTGCTCGTGGAGATCCCCAAGGGACAGCGCAACAAGTACGAGGTGGACCACGAGAGCGGTCGCATCCGACTGGACCGGACGCTGTTCACCTCCACGCAGTATCCCGCCGACTACGGCTACATCGAGAACACCCTCGGCCTGGACGGCGACCCGCTGGACGCGCTGGTGATCCTCCAGGAGCCCACCTTCCCCGGCTGCCTCATCAAGTGCCGCGCGATCGGCATGTTCCGGATGACCGACGAGGCCGGCGGCGACGACAAGGTCCTCTGCGTCCCGGCGACCGACCCGCGCCTGGAGCACCTGCGCGACATCAACCACGTCTCGAAGTTCGACCGGCTCGAGATCCAGCACTTCTTCGAGGTCTACAAGGACCTCGAGCCCGGCAAGTCCGTCGAGGGCGCCGAGTGGACCGGGCGCCGCGAGGCCGAGGCCGAGGTCAACGCCTCGTTCGAGCGGTTCAAGGAGGACCCGCACGAGTCCGGCGTCAAGGGCGACGGCACTCCCTCCGCGGGCCGCGACACCGACAACTGACGGCTCGGGGCCTCAGGCCCCGCCCGTCCGCACGCCCCGGAAGTAGCCGATGGCGCCGGAGAGCCGCACGGTGACCTGCTCGAACCCGTCGGCGGCGAGCCAGCGGCGTACGTCGGTCCGGGTGGCGCCCGGGCCGAGCAGGCCCGCCAGGCGCCCGCCGCGGCGTACGCCCTCGAAGCGGAGCCCGGAGTCGTTGAGCAGCGCGCTCCCGGTGAGCACGCCGCCGGGACGCAGCACCCGCGCCAGCTCGCGCACCGCGCCGCGGGGGTCGGGGAAGCAGTGCAGCCCGGTCAGGCTGACGACGTGGTCGACGGAGCCGTCCGCGAACGGCAGGTCGACGACGTCGGCGAGCACCGTCTCCAGCTGGTCCTCCACCCCGAGCCGTCGCGCGGCCGCGGTGGTGCGGTCGAGCATCCGCTGCGAGATGTCGACCGCGACGTAGCGCACGCCCTGGCCGGGCCGCAGCCCGCGCAGCGCCACCCCGCCGCCGCTGGGCACGTCGAGGACGACCGACCCGGCGGGGAGCCGACCGGTCTCGCCGGCCGCGGCGTACAGCAGTCGCAGGTCGCTGCCGATGCCGAGCCGCCACAGCGCGCCGCCCGCGACGGGGTGCTCGACGCTCCAGTCGTAGACCGAGCCCCACAGCGGGTCCTCGTCCCAGCCCCCGACGCCGGGCACCTGGCCCGCGAGGCGGCGCAGGGCCGACATCAGTAGCCCTGCTCGAGCATCTCCGCCCGGATCATCTCCACGGGTACGCCGAACCCGTCGACCAGGTCGTCGGCGACCGGTCGCAGCCGGCGGCACAGCAGGTTGACCTCGCGGGTGATCGACTTGCTGCGGGCGCTGGAGAGCCGGCCGTGCTCCATCCACCAGGCGCGGTCGGCCTCGATGGTGCTGAGCCCGAACAGGTCGCGCACCGCGGCCAGCGTCTCGGCGTTGGGGTCGTCCGGGTGGGCCTCGAGCTTCTCGGTGAACGCCTCGAGCACCAGCCGCTCCATGTGGGAGCGGGCGGCGTGGATGACGTGGTCCTGGACCTGGCTGAAGACCTGCACCGGGTCGGTGCCTCCGTCGATGCCGCGCTTGAGGCGACGGGCGACGCCGGAGAGCACGTGCTCCTCGCGCCAGCGCAGCATCGCGAGCTGGTAGTCGGCGTCGAGCAGGGTCGACTCGTCCTGGCCGTCGTCGGACGACGGCAGCACGTCGCGCAGCCGCTCCAGGATCTTGTGCACCGCGGTCCGCTCGATCACGGTCTCGACCGCGAGGTCGGCCACGAACCGCGCCACCCCAAACTGGTCGAGCTCCTCGAAGTTGGTGCTGTAGTCGGTCAGCAGGCCCTTGGCCACGAGCTGGAGCAGCACGTGGTTGTCGCCCTCGAAGGTGGTGAAGACGTCGGTGTCGGCCTTGAGCGCCGCGAACCGGTTGACGGCCAGGTAGCCGGCGCCGCCGCAGGCCTCGCGGCCCTCCTGGATGGTGTCGGTGGCGTGCCAGGTGCCGAGGGCCTTGGTGCCGGCGGCGCGGGACTCCAGCGCCCGGCGGTCGCGCTCGGGGTAGTCGGGGTCGTTGCTCGCGGTGTGCAGCTGCTCGACCAGCACCTCCTGCGCGAAGTGCAGGGCGTAGCTCTTCGCCAGCCGCGGCAGCAGCCGGCGCTGGTGCAGGCCGTAGTCGAGGAGCAGCTCCTCCTCGTCGGTGCCGGGGGCGCCGAACTGGCGGCGCTTGAGCGCGTACTTCACCGCGATCGTGATGGCCACCTTGCTGGCCGAGATGCCCGCGCCGCCGACGCTCACCCGGCCCTGGACCAGGGTGCCGAGCATGGTGAAGAAGCGGCGGTCGGGGTTGTCGATGTCGGAGCTGTAGACGCCGGCCTCGCTGACGTCGGCGTACCGGTTCAGCAGGTTCTCACGCGGCACCCGGACCTCGTCGAACCACAGCCGGCCGTTGTCGACGCCGCCGAGGCCCATCTTGGGGCCGTCGTCGCCGATCCGCACGCCGGGCAGCGCCTCGCCGTCCTCGCCGCGGATCGGCACCACGAAGGCGTGCACGCCCTGCGACTCGCCGCCGATCTCGAGCACCGCGAACACCGCGGCGTGGGAGGCGTGGGCGGCGGCGTTGCCGATGTAGTCCTTGCGCGCCGACTCGGTGGTGGTGGTGATGACGAACTCACGGGTGGCCACGTCGTACGTCGCGACGGTGCCGAGGTGCTGCACGTTGGACCCGTGGCCCGACTCGGTCATCGCGAAGCAGCCGAGCAGGTCGGCGTTGATCAGGTCGCGCAGGTAGGCGTCGTGGTGCCGCTTCGTGCCGAGCTGGAGCACCGCGCCGCCGAAGAGCCCGAACTGCACCCCCGCCTTGACCAGCACCGAGAGGTCGCCGAAGGCCAGGGTCTCGAAGGCTGCGATGGAGGCGCCGACGTCACCGCCGCCGCCGTACTCCGTGGGGAAGCCGAGCCCGGTCGCGCCGGTGTCGGCCATGTGCTTGATGACCTCCCGGACGCGCTCGCGGAAGTCGGTGTCGGTCATCTCGACCTGGTCCTGGATGACGTCGGCGTACTCCGCGAGGTTCTTGCGCACGAGGTTGCGGACCTCGGCGTAGCGACCGTCCAGCAGGGAGGTCAGGGCGGGGACGTCGACGGAGAGGGAGGCTTCGGCCATGCCTCCCACTGTGCCCGAATCGCGCGCCGATCGGGTGTGGAACCGAGCACAGTCGTGCACCCGGCTGGGTCAGGGGCGGGCGGCGAAGGTGGGGTACCAGTACGACAGCGTGCTGTAGCGGACGGGGACGCCGGTCCGCGGCGCCTCGATCAGCCGGCCGCCACCCAGGTAGAGCGCGACGTGGTGGATGCCGCTGGGGCTGCCGTTGCTGCTCCAGAACAGCAGGTCGCCGGGGCGGGCCTGCGAGATCGGGACGGGCGTGCTGGCGTAGTACTGCGCGACGGAGTAGTGCGGCAGCGAGATCCCGCCGCGCTCCCAGGCCCGCATCGTCAGGCCCGAGCAGTCGAACGACGACGGGCCGTCGGCGCCCCACTGGTAGGGCTTGCCGACCTGCGCCGCGGCGTAGGCGATGGCGCGCTGCACGGCGGAGCCGCTGGGGGCAGGGGCCGGGGCCGGAGCGGGAGCGGGAGCCGGCGCCGGCGCCGGAGCCGGGGCCGGGGCCGGGGCGGGGGCCGGGGCGGGCTCGGGGT
This sequence comes from Marmoricola sp. Leaf446, assembly GCF_001424755.1. GTDB lineage: Bacteria > Actinomycetota > Actinomycetes > Propionibacteriales > Nocardioidaceae > Marmoricola. Next base: position 185,067 of record NZ_LMRF01000001.1, on the reverse strand, counting down.
CGGGGCGGGGTGCCGGCGCAGGGTCCGGACGGGGCGCCGGCGCGGGGTCCGGGCGCGGGGCCGGCGCGGGGTCCGGGCGGGGGGCGGTGGCAGCGGCTGCGGGGGCAGGGGTGGCGGGGGTGGCGACGGGCGCCTTCGCCGCGGCGGCGCGGGCGGCTGCGGCGGCCCGGGCGCGGCTGCGCTCCTCCAGCGCGTCGCGGCGCTGGGTGGCGAGCGCCACCGAGACGCCTTGCGCGCGGGCCAGGGAGCGCACCAGCCGCTGCTGCTCGGCGGCGGTCGCGGAGGCCGCACCGGCTGCGGCCGCAGCGGCGGTGGAGGCACCGGCCGCGGCGGCGGCGGCCGAGTCGGCGAGCTCCTGCTGACGGTCCTCGGCCGCGTCGGCGCGCTGCGCGGCACGGTCGGCGCGGGCCGACGTACGCCGGAAGTCGCGGTAGCGCGCGTCCATGGACTCTCCGGCGCTCTCGACGACCGCGGCGCGGTTCATCAGCCCGGCCGGGCCCTCGTCGCCGAGCAGGGCGGTTGCGGTGCCGAGCTCGGTGCCGTTCTGGTAGCTGTCGGTCACGAGCGCGACGATCCCGACGCGCTGGTCGGCGACGTCCTGGCGTGCCTCGGCCTCACGGTCGGCGGCCGCCTCGGCCTCCCCCTGCGCCTGCTCGAGCTGCCACCGGGCCCCGTTGTAGGCCTCGGCCGCCTGCTGCGCCTCGACCTCGGCCTGCTGCAGCCGCGCGCTCGCGGCGAGCATGGCGGCCTCGATGTCGGCCACCGCCGCCCGGCCCGTGGTCACGGCGGCCGCGGCCCGGTCGACGTCGGCGCGGCTCGGCACCGGGTCGGGGGCGTGGGGCCGCTGCGGCACGGGCGCGGCACCGGCCGGCGGCACCAGCCCCAGCACGAGGGCACCTACCAGCGCGCCCGCCGCGGCGTACGTCGCAGAACGGGTGGCCGAGACGGCGGTGGAGCGTCGGGTGGCTCGTGCGAACAGCACGCGAGACCTTTCGTCGGGGGTCCCGCGCCTCTTCCCCACGGCACGGGACGTCGCCGAGGCTAGGTCCCACGCGTCACATTGGGAACATCAATCCCAGAAGAACAGATGTGTAACTCGCGTGTCGTCTTGACAACCTGGCCCCACGCGTCCCCGAGTCACACCGATGTAGTTCGTCGGTCGGGTGACCGGAGCGTCGTACGACGGAACGGGCGAAGCGGGCGGGCGACCGGGGGAAACTGCCCACCAGCGCCCGGTTTGCCGGGCTTGCGGGGCAGTTTCACCGGTCAGCCGGTGAAACTGCCCGCCGCCCTACCGAGCCTCGGACTCCACCGGCACGCTGGAGGTGGTGGTCGTGGGGTGGGAGTGGCGGCCGTGCTCGTCGAACTTCTGGCCGGTGGCGAGGCCGCCGAGGTAGAAGGACGTGAAGGCGATCAGGGCGCCGAAGATGTCGTCGGCGATGTAGTGCCAGCCGAAGTACGTCGTGGCGAGCACCGTGATGCCCATGTAGACCCACAGCACGATCCGGATGGGGCGGTGGCGGACGGTGTACTGCGCGACCAGGGCCATCAGCAGGGTGACGCCGACGTGGAGGGAGGCGAAGCCGGCGATCGACTGCACGCCCTCCGACACCCCGGACTTCACGTCGACGCGGCCGTAGTAGAGCGCTTCCTGCAGCGCCGTCACCCCGGTGGTGTCGAGGTCGAAGTAGAGCCACGGGAACGCGAAGTTGGGGCCGAGCGTGGGGATCATGTAGTAGCTGGCGGTGCCGAGGGTCCAGCAGATGCACTGGGCGGTGACGTACCAGTAGCCGAAGCTGACGTTGCGCGACCAGACCACCCAGATGGTCACCGAGATCGGCACGATCGGCAGGAAGATCAGGTAGACCCACGAGAGCACCTGCGCGGTGACCGTGGTGCCGAGCGCGTTGTGCAGCACCACGGCGAGGTCGTTGCCGAAGAACAGCCACTGGTCGAACTTGTGCAGCTCGTAGTCGCCCGGCTGCACGCCGACGTCGCGCACGAACGGCAGGAAGTTCTTCAGGTTGCGGTAGCTGACGTAGGTGACGTAGAAGCAGATCACCCCGAGCACCACCAGCTGGATCCGCTCGCGCGTCCAGTGCTCTCGGATCAGCAGCCGGGCCTCGGTGCGGAACTCGCGTGGCTTGAAGCGGGCCCGCCACAGCGTGCGCGGCACGATGTCGGCCACGAACGCCCCCAGGACCAGCATCGGCGCGCGCACCCAGGCGGGGCCGAGGAAGCCGTCGGGGTCGCGCATCGGGAGGCCGAGCGCCTGGCCGGTGAAGTAGGCCAGCAGCCCCATGACCACCGCGATGGTGACCATGGTGGTGTACGCGCGCCTCACGAGCGGCAGTCTAGGCGGGACCCGGCAGCGGCGCGGTCCGGGCCGGATCCAGGCTGACGCGCACCCGCTCCCCCGCCCGTACGACGGCCGCCGGGGACGCCACGCCGGGCAGCACGCCCAGCCCGTCGACGTCGAGCCGCAGCCGGACCAGCTCGGGGGTCAGCCGGGCCTCCTCGACGGTCGCCTCCAACGAGCCCCGCGGGTCCAGGCGCAGCGCCGAGCGGCGCAGCGCCACCGCCTCCCAGGAGGCGTCGGGGGCGACCAGCCGGCGGAAGGTCCGGGCCCGGTCGCCGTCCAGCACCTCGGCGTACCCGAGGAAGCGGGCGGTCCAGCCGTCGACCGGGTGCGCCCAGACGTCGGCGAGGCTGCCCTGCTGGACCAGCCGACCCTCGCGCATCACCGCCATGGTGTCGGCGACGGCGAACGCCTCCTCCTGGTCGTGGGTCACCAGCACCGCGGTCACCCCGGCGGCGCGCAGGATGTCGTGGAGGTCGGCGGCCAGCCGCTCGCGCAGCCCGCGGTCGAGCGCGCTGAGCGGCTCGTCGAGCAGCAGCAGCCGCGGCTCGACGGCCAGCGCGCGGGCCAGCGCGACCCGCTGCCGCTCGCCGCCGCTCAGCGTGGTGGGCAGGCGGGCGTCGTACCCGCCCAGGCCGACGAGGTCGAGCAGCTCGGCGACGCGGCGACGGCGCTCCTGGCGTCCCCGCCGGCGCAGCCGGAGCGGGTAGCCGACGTTGCCCGCGACGTCGAGGTGCTCGAAGAGCTGGCCGTCCTGGAACATCAGCGCGAACCCGCGTCGGTGCGTGGGCACCCGGGCGAGGTCGCGACCCTCCAGCAGCACCCGGCCGGCGGCCGGCCGCTCGAGCCCGGCGATGGTGCGCAGCAGCGTGGACTTGCCGCAGCCGGAGGGACCGAGGACGGCGAGCACGGACCCGGCGGCCAGCCCGAGGTCGACGTCGTCGACGACCGCGGTGCCCTCGAACCGCACCGAGAGGCCCTCGACGCGCAGGGCCATGGCGTCCGCGCTCACAGCACCCCCACCGACCCGCCGCGCAGCCGCTGCACCGCGAGCATCACCGCGGTCGTGGTGGCGGCGAGCACGACCGAGGCGGCCATGGCCATCCCGAAGTTCTCCGCGCCCGGCCGCCCGATCAGCCGGTAGATCACCACCGGGAGCGTCGGGTCGTCGTCGCGGGCCAGGAAGCTGGTCGCCCCGAACTCGCCCAGCGACACCGCGAAGCCGAAGCCCGCCGCGGCCAGCAGCGCCCGCCAGGCGGCGGGCACGTCGACGGTCGCCAGCACCCGCAGCGGCCCGGCGCCCAGCGAGGCGGCCGCCTGCCGCTGCCGGTCGTCGACCGAGCGCAGCACCGGCGCGACCGTGCGCACCACCAGCGGCAGCGCCACCATGGCCTGGGCCACGGGCACGAGCAGCGAGGAGCTGCGCAGGTCCAGCGGCGGGCGGTCGAGCGTGACCAGGAACCCGAAGCCCACCGTGACCGCGGAGACGCCCAGCGGCAGCATGAAGACGCCGTCGAGCAGCTGCCGCGGGCGGCCGCCACCGGGTCGCGAGACGAGGTAGGCCACGACGGTGCCGAGCAGCAGCGCCAGCGAGGCCGCGACCAGGGCGACCTCGAGCGAGGTCACCAGCGCCTCGGTCACCGGCACCAGCAGGGCGTTGTCGGCGCCGGTCGTGGCGAGCGCGCGGTAGTTCTCCAGCCCCCAGTCCTCGCCACGGCGCAGCGAGGCCGCCACGAGCGAGGCGAGGGGGGCGAGCAGCAGCACGAGGGTGAGCGCGGTCCACAGCAGCACCGGGGCGTGGGTCCAGCGCGGCCGGGGCAGCAGTCGGGCGGTGCGGGCGGCGGGCGGGGAGCGGCGTACGCGCGCGGCCAGGACGAGCAGCCCGGTGACCACGAGCAGCTGCAGCACCGACAGCGCCGCCGCCGCGGTCAGGTCGAGCTCCTGGGTGGTGAGCAGGTAGATCTCGGTCTCGACGTTGGCGTAGCGCAGCCCGCCCATCGTCAGCACCACGCCGAAAGCGGTCGAGCAGAACAGGAACACCACGCTCGCCGCCGAGACGATGCCCGGGCGCAGTGCGGGCAGCGTCACCGTGCGCAGCACCTGCCACGGGGTGGCGCCCAGCGCGGCGGCCGCCTCCTCGCGCCGCGGGTCCATCGACTCCCAGAAGGTGCCGACGGTGCGCACCACGACGCTGACGTTGAAGAACGCCAGCGCCGCGACGATCGCCACCGCGCTGCCGTCGAGCCCGAGCCCGCCCAGCGGCCCCGAGGGCGCGATCAGCTGGCGGAACGCCACCCCCACCACCACGGTCGGCAGCACGAACGGCACCACCACCACGGCGCGGAGCAGGTCACGGCCGGGGAAGCGCAGCCGGTGCAGGGCGTACGCCGTGGGCAGGCCCAGCACCAGCGACAGGAGCGTCCCCGCCGCGGCCGACCAGAGCGTGAACCACAGCACCCGGTGCACCCGCGGCCGGGCCAGCACCTCGAGCACCGCGCCCGGCTCGAACCGCCCGTCGGGCACGAACCCGCGCCCCACCATCCCGGCGACCGGGTAGACGAAGAACAGGGCGAGGGCCGCGAGCGGCAGCGCCGCCAGCAGCGCGGTGGCTACTGCGTGACGATGTCGCGCCACTCGCGCAGCCACTTCTCGCGGTCGGCGTCGAGCTCGGCCGGCTCGACGGCGAAGGGCTTCTCGGCCGCCGGGGCGAACTGCTCCCAGGCCTGCGGCAGGGCGACGTCGGCGTCGACGGGGTAGACGTACATGTTGTCGGGCAGCGCCTGCTGGAACTCGCGGCCGAGCATGAAGTCGATGAACTCCTGCATGCCCTCGGGGTTCTCCGCGCCGGCCAGCACCCCGGCGTACTCCACCTGGCGGAAGCAGGTGTCGAGCAGCGCGCTCGTGGTCGGCTCGGTGCCGCCCTCGGGCACGGTGAACGGCGGCGAGGAGGAGTAGGAGAGCACGATCGGCCGGTCTCCGTCGCCGCCCCCGGCGGTGAAGTCGACCTCGTAGGCGTCGGACCAGCCCGAGGTCACCTTGGCGCCGTTGTCGACCAGCGCCTGCCAGTAGTCGGGCCAGTCGGCACCCTTGGCGGCCACCGTGGTGAGCAGGAAGGCCAGGCCCGGCGAGGAGGTGGTGGCGCCGGGCGTGACGAACAGGTCCTCGTAGGCCGGGTCGGTGAGGTCGTCGAGGTCCTGCGGCGGCTGCTTCCCCTCCTCCTCGAACCAGCTGTCGTCGACGTTGACGCACACGTCGCTGTAGTCGACCGGGGTCAGCCGGTCCTCGCCGCCGGGGAGGCGGAGCTGCTCGGCCGAGGCGGGCAGGTCCGCGTCGTACGCCGCGAGCACGCCCTCGTCGACGGCGCGCGACCCGAAGGTGTTGTCGATGCCGTAGACCCCGTCGGCGAGCGGGGAGTCCTTGGTCAGCACCAGCTTGTTGGTCAGCTGGCCGGCGTCGCCCTGCGGCTGCACCTTCACCGTGATGCCGCTCTGCTCGGTGAACGCGGCGAGGACGTCGTCGGGCACGGCCCAGCTGTCGTGGGTGACGACGGTGAGCGTCCTCGGGTCGGCCGCGCCGTCGTCGGAGGAGCCCGACGAGCCGCACGCGGCCAGGGTCGCGGTGAGGGCACCGACGGTGAGCAGGGTCAGGGATCGCACGCGGATGCGCATCGGGAGTCTCCTTCGACTTCCTTCGCCGGTACTAACCGGAGCAGGTTCGAGGGTCTGCGGCTCTCCCGCACTCTCAGCGCCTCCGGCTCTGGCCCCCGGCGCTCCCCTGTCGGACGCTCCCCACCCTAGCGGCGGTGCGGGGGCGCGAACTCCACGGTCTCGCCCGGGCGCCGGGCGAGGTCGGCCCGCAGCGCGAGCAGCTCGAGGTGGGCGAGCGTCTCGAAGGCGGCCAGCGCCTGGTCGAAGGGGCCCAGCTCGTCGATGCGCCGCTCGCGCCGGGTCCACGGCAGCGCGCAGGCGACCTCCCAGGCGGTGCGGGCTCCGCCGCGGACGGCCTCGAGCGACTGGGCGAGCCGCACGTCGTGGTGCTCGAGCAGCTCGTGGACGCGGGCGTGGGACGACGCCGTGACCGGCCCGTGGGCGGGCAGCAGCGTCAGGTCGGGCAGCGCCAGGACCTTGGCCAGCGAGGAGAGGTAGTCGCGCAGCGGCTGCTGGACGTACGCCGGCTCGAAGCCGATCGAGGGGGTGATCGTCGACAGCACGTGGTCGCCGGCGAAGAGCAGCGAGGCGGCCTCGTCGGCGAAGACGTAGTGGCCGCGGGTGTGCCCCGGGGTGGCCACGGCCCGCAGCCGTCGGCCGGCCACGTCGAGGTCCTGGTCGCGCTCGAGCCAGGTGTCGGGCAGGGCGTAGGCGTCGAGGGCGTCGGGGCGGCGCGGGGCCAGCTCCAGCCAGGCCGCGTGGAGGTGCTCGGCCCCGGCGGAGCGCAGCCGCGCCCGCGTGCCCTCCTGCCGCGTGTCGTCGGCCTCGGCGTCGGCGTGCACGCTCGCGAGGTTGGGTCGCTCGCCCGACCCCAGCACCACGGGGCAGCCCAGCTCGGTGCCGAGCACGCGGGCCTGGGTGTAGTGGTCGCGGTGCATGTGGGTGACCAGGAACCGGCGTACGTCGGACGGCGCGTGCCCGAGCCGGCGCAGCCCGTCCTCGAACACGGTCCGGGAGTCGGGGATCGCCCAGCCGCCGTCGACCAGGGTCAGTCCGTCCTCGCCCTCGACGACGTAGACGTTGACCGCGCGCAACCCGTCCATCGGCAGCGGGAGCGGCATCCGGTGGACGCCGGGAGCGACCTCCTCGACCCCGGGGTCGGCCCACGCACCGCGTCCCGTGCTCGGCAGGTCGCGGGGGGCGACCTGGTCAGGCAAGGTCGGCGTAGGCCTCGACGGCCAGCGGGATCTCGAGCAGGAAGGTCGACCCGCGGCCGGGCTCGGAGCGGGCGTCGACCGAGCCGCCGTGGCTCTCGGCGATCTGCTTGGTGATGAACAGCCCGAGGCCGAGGCCCGGCACGTGGTCGGTGCCGCGCTCGCGGTGGAAGACCTCGAAGATGCGCTGCAGGCCGAGCGGGCTGATGCCGGGGCCCTCGTCGTGGACGGCGATCTTGGCGTTGTCGAGACCGCGGTCGAGGGCCACCGAGACGGTGCTGCGCGGCGGGGAGAACTTGATGGCGTTGCCGAGCAGGTTGCCCAGCGCGCGCTCGAGCTTGACCGGGTCGCCGTCGACCCAGCAGCCGGCGTCGCGCGGCTGGTCGACCAGCAGCAGGATCGTCATGTCCTTGGCGTTGGCCAGGACCCGCTGGCGCTCCACCAGCGAGGTGACCAGCTCGACGAGGTCGATGCGCTGCACGTCGAGGTGGTTCTGGTCGTCGATCGAGAAGCCGTTGTTGAGGTCGGAGATCAGCGCCGACATCGTCAGCGCGGAGCGGTGCAGCTGCTCCACGCGGGTGCGCACGAACGGGTCGAGCGTGGGGTGGTCCAGCAGCAGCTCGCTCAGCCCCATGATCACCTGCGCCGGGTTGCCGAGGTCGTGCACCGTCATGGCGCTCAGGCGTCGCTGGGAGGCCAGCTCGCTGTTGATGCGACCCAGCTCCCTCAGGAGCAGCTCGTGGCCGGGCTCCTCAACGGGCACGGGACCTGTCCTCCGTCCACGTCCGGCAGATCTCGAGCGCCTCGGAGGCCCCGGGGGCCCAGCCGTCGGCACCGACCAGGTCGGCCAGCTGTGGGTTGATGGTGAAGGGGCGACCGCCCACCAGGACCCGGACGCCGGCGCAGCGCGGGTCGGCGCGGAGCATCGTGATGAGCTCGCGGACGCCGCGGATGTGACCGGCCATGGTCGCCGAGACGGCGAGCACGTCGGCGCGGTGCTGGGCGACCCGCTCGATGACGTCGGCGTGCGGGACGTCGGCGCCGAGGTAGGCGGTGCGCCAGCCGGCCTGCTCCATGAGGTCGGAGATCATCCGGATGCCCACCTCGTGGGCCTCCGAGCCGACGCTGGTCGCCACGATGCTGCGGCCCAGCAGGGTGCGGTTGAGCAGCAGCCGGGGGTAGAGCAGCGACAGGGCGAGCTGGGTGATGGCGGTGGTGTAGTGCTCGTGGGCGATCGAGATCTCCCCGGCCTCCCACAGCCGGCCGAGCTCGACCTGGGCGGGCTGCAGGATGCCGAGCATGATGTCGGCGACGCTGACGTCGGAGAGCATCGCCTCGCGCACCACGGCGATGGCGTCGTCGCGGTGACCGGCCAGCGCCGCCGCGAGGTAGTCGTGGGCCGGCCCCTCGGGCAGGGCGACGAGCGAGTCGGCGTGGGCGCCGCTCGCACCGAGCACGGCCGCGCTGTTCTGCAGCTCCTCGACCTGCGCGAGCTGACGCGGGGTCAGGTGCGGACCGAGCGCCTCGCGGACCGCCTTGTCGACGTCCTCGGGGCCGAACGGGGCGCCGGCGCTCTCCAGCCGCACCGCCTGCCACCGCAGCTGGTCGGCCAGCAGCTCGGGGACGCCCAGCGAGAGCGCGCTGTCGAGCGCCTCGAGGTGGAGCCGCACGACCTCGATCACCGAGCCGGAGAGCAGACCCAGGTCGGCCGCGACCTCTTCGGCCATGACGCGCGGGTCGAGGGGGATGCCGCCGAGGGCAGGCGACTCCCACGTTGCGGTCATGGGTCGAGGATAGGTCGGTGCACGAGTGTTATCGACGGTCCGGAGCAGAAAGTGCGTCGACTCCGCTCACAAAACCGCACAAACACCCCCAAACGCCCGGAAGATGGCCAGAAATGACTACCCTCACCGCCGCTGGACGGCGAGCCGGAGCTGGGTGTTGACGCTGCCGTACCCCGCGTAGCCGTCCCGACGCTCCAGCAGCTCGACGTAGAACCCCGGGGCCAGCACGTCGGTGTAGACGTGGAGCAGCTCGCCCCTCCCCCGCTCGCCCGGGCCCGCGCGGTCCAGGAGCACCTGGTGCTCGCGCAGCTCGGCGATCCGGTCCGGGTCCAGGTCGGTGCGGGCGGCGAGGTCGACGTAGTAGTTGTCGGGCACCTGCATCAGGCGCACCCCCCGCTCGCGGAGGGAGCGCACCTCGGCCAGCAGGTCGGTGCAGGCGAAGGCCACCTGGGTCACCCCCGTGCCCGGGCCGTCGGCGCCGCAGCCGGCCCCCTCCGCCACGTTGACGACGATCCGCGCACCGCCGTGACGGGGCTCGAGGGCACGGCTGCGCAGCCGCCCCTGCGGCTCCCAGAACTCCTCCACGGGCGCGGCCTCCAGGCCCAGCACGGTGCGCAGGAAGCCGATCTCCTCGTCGAGCCGGCGCGGCGGCACGGCGAGGCCGACGTGGTCGAGGCCGGTCCAGCGCCCGGTGGGGGCGGGCTCGTCGTCGAGGACGAAGTCGTCCTGCCAGTGGTCGGGGGCGCCGGGGTCGGCGGAGAGGAACAGGTGGGTCTCGCCGGGCGTGGTGATGCCGGGCAGCAGCGCCTCCCCCGCCCCGCGGGTCCGGTCGACCTCGGGCCACAGCAGCGCCTCGGCCCGGGCGGCGACGGTGTCGACCCGGGGCGTGGCCAGCCCGACGGCATGGGCCCGCGGATCGGTGCCGGGGGTCTGGTTGAGCACGACGTGGGCCTCCCCCTGGCGCCACCACTGCACCGGCTTGCTGCGGTGCCGGCCGACCCGGGCGAAGCCGAGCCCGCGCAGCAGCGCCTCGAGGGCGGGGTCGCGGGTGGGGTCGGCGACCTCGAGGAAGGCCAGGCCGACCCGCTCGGGGGCGGGCGGCGCCGGCTCGACCAGCGCGGCCGCGGGGCCGGTCAGCCGGGCGGCGAGCTCGTCGGCCAGGAAGACCAGGGAGCGGTAGGCGTCGCGCGCGGTGACGGCCTGGTCGGACTCGCGGACCACGTCGCTGAACACCTCGAGCGAGACCGGTCCGCGGTAGCCCGCCTCCAGGGTGGCCGCCACGACGCCGGTGACGTCGAGCATCCCCTGGCCGGGGAAGCAGCGGAAGTGGCGGCTCCACTCCAGGACGTCCATCTGCTTCAGCGGCGCGTCGGCCACCTGGAGGAAGCCGATCCGCTCACCCGGCACGCCGTCGAGCGCGGTCGCGTCGTCGCCCCGGGCCAGCACGTGGAAGGTGTCGACCGCCAGGGTGACGCTCCGGTGGTCGGCGCGGCGTACGACGTCCCAGGCGTGGGCCAGCCGGTTGACGTGGCGTCCCCAGGCCAGCGCCTCGTAGGCGAGCACCAGCCCGCGCCTGGCGGCCTCGTCGCCGAGCTCGGCCAGCTGGGAGGCGGTCAGGTCGGGGTCGTCGACCGAGCCGCCGCCGACGTGGGAGCACAGCAGCACGACGGGCGCGCCGAGCTCCCGGGCGACGTCGAGCTTGGCCACCACGCGTCGCCGGGTGGCGGGCCAGGCCTCCGGGGCGACGCCGGCGGCGTCCCGCACCGGCTGGAAGAGGTCGATCGTCAGGCCGAGGTCGGCCGCGAGCCGGGCCACCTCGGTCGGGGACAGCGGGCACCCGATGAGGTCGTTGTCGAAGACCTCGACCCCGTCGAACCCGGCCGCGGCCGCCGCGTGGAGCTTGTCCACGAGGCGACCGCTGAGAGACAGCGTGGCGACGCCGGTGCGCATCAGGCGGTCAGCTCCCGGAAGTGGCGCTGCATCCGCTCCGCGTCGGCCGGTCGACCGGTGAACAGCTCGAACGCGCCGACGGCCTGCTGCACGGCCATCGCGCCACCGGGCAGCACCCGGCACCCGCGTGAGCGGGCCAGCGCGACCAGCTCGGTCTCGAGCGGGAAGTAGACGACGTCGGAGACCCACAGGCCCTCGCGCACCAGCTCGGCCGGGACCGGCAGGCCGTCGTGGCCGTGCATCCCGACCGGCGTCGCGTTGACCAGCCCGTCGGCCGCGGCCAGCGCGCCGGGCAGGTCGGTGACGACCTCCACGGCGTCGTCGCCGAACCGCTTCGAGAGCCGTACGGCGCAGGCGTGGGCCCGGTCCGCGTCGACGTCGTGGACGCCGAGCCGGCCCACCCCTTCGGCGAGCAGGCCGTAGCCGACGGCGACGCCGGCGCCGCCCGCCCCGACCAGCACCACGCGGTCCCGGGGCGCGTCGGGCAGGCCGGCGGCGAGGGCCGCGGCGTACCCCGTGGTGTCGGTGTTGTGGCCGACCCGCCGGCCGTTGCGCAGCACCACGGTGTTGACCGCACCGAGGTCGGCCGCCGCCTCGGACAGGTCGTCGAGCAGCGGCACCACGGCCTGCTTGAACGGGTGGGTGACGTTGAGCCCGTCGAGCCCGAACCGCTCGGCCCAGGCCAGCACCTCGCCGAGGTCGTCGACGCCGAAGCCACGCCCGCCGGGGCGCTCGGCGTCGACGAGCCGGTAGGTCAGCGCCAGGCCCTGCTCGCGGCCCTCCCGCTCCTGCATCGCCGGGGTGAGCGAGCGGGCGATGCCGCCGCCGACGAGGCCGAGCGAGACCGAGCCGCTGTTCATGCCGTGGCCGCGGAGGGGGTGCGGGCCCCACGCACGCCGACCAGGTGCGTCGGCACCGTGTGCGTCTTGCCCGGGCCGCTGAGCACCGCGATCGCGGAGATCACGCAGGCACCGACGGCGAAGGCCGCCACGCGCCACCAGTTGTCGGCCTCGCCGCCCATCAGGGCGCCGGCGATGGTCGGGGTGAACCCGGCCAGCGCGAAGCCGAACTGGGTGCCGATGGCCATGCCGGACAGCCGCACGCTGGTGGGGAAGTACTCCGCGTAGGTGGCGGGCCACACCGCGTTGGGCATCGAGTAGACGACGCCGGCCAGGGCCACGCCGAGCACGAAGGTGAGCGGCTCGTCGCCGGCGCGGATCGCGCCGAGGAAGGCGGTGACCAGCACCGCGCTGCCGACCAGCCCGGTGAGGAAGACCGGCTTGCGCCCGACCTTGTCCGAGAGCATCGCCCAGAACGGGATCACCGCGATGGCGACCAGGTTGGCCACGATGGCCAGCCACAGCATGAAGGAGGAGTCGAAGCCGATGCCGTAGTCCTCGGACGTCGCGAAGTTGAGCGCGAAGACCTGGAACATCGTGTTGACCATGGCGATGAAGGCGGCGAAGAAGACGCGCAGCACGGCCGGCGAGTGGTCGGCGAAGAGCTCCTTGAGCGGCGCGCGCTTGGGCTCGTCGCTGTCGGCGACGTCGTCCTGGAAGGCGGGCGTCTCGTCGAGGCGGGCCCGGATCACGAAGCCCAGCACGACGATGACGGCGCTGAGCCAGAACGGCACCCGCCAGCCCCAGCTGAGCAGCGCGTCCTCGGGCAGCACGGCGGCCAGCGGCAGGAAGATCGCGGGCGCCAGGACCTGGCCCCCCTGGGTGCCGCTCAGCGTCCAGCTGGTGAAGAAGCCGCGACGGTCGTCGGGTGCGTGCTCGAAGGACATCGAGTTGGCGCCGGCCTGCTCGCCCGCGGCCGAGAGGCCCTGGAGCAGCCGCAGCAGCACCAGCAGGGCCGGGGCCCACAGCCCGATCTGGCTGTACGTCGGGAGGCAGCCGATGAGGAAGGTCGAGACGCCCATCAGCAGCAGCGTGCCGATCAGGATCGTCTTTCGGCCCAGCCGGTCGCCGATGTGGCCCATCAGGAAGGACCCGAACGGCCGGGCGACGTAGGCGACGCCGAAGGTCGCGAACGCCGCGATCGTCGCGGCCGAGTCGTTGCCCTCGGGGAAGAAGATCTTGGGGAAGACCAGGGCGGCGGCGGTGCCGTAGATCGCCAGGTCGTAGTACTCCAGGGCGCTGCCGCTCCAGGCGGCGAGCGCCGCGCGCCGCGGCGTACGACGGGACTCGTCGTGGTGCCCCGTGGCGGGGGTGTCGATGGTGCTCATGGTGGTGCCTCTCCGTCGGTCTCGCCGACTTGTCTCCCGGCCCGAGGTCCTCGCTCCTCGCGGTCCGGGCGAACGTAGGTGTGGCCGCCGTCACATGGCAATCGTTTGCCAAAATTTGCCAGACGCGTGCCAGCATTGCCCTGTGCCCGCCCCCCGCCGTCGCGCCACCATCACCTCGGTCGCCGAGGCGGCCGGGGTCGCGACCTCGACGGTCTCGCGCGCGTTCAGCAACCCCGGCCGGGTCAACCACGTCACGCGCGAGCACGTGCTCGCCGTCGCCGAGCGGCTCGGCTACTCCCCCAACCCCACCGCGCAGGCGCTGGAGTCCGGCCGCACGAACACCGTCGCGCTGGTCGTCCCCGACATCACCAACCCCTACTTCTCGGGGGTGGTCAAGGGCGCCGAGCGCGCCGCCGCGGAGGCCCGGCTGACCCTCGTGATCGGCGACGCCCAGGAGAACCCCGTGCACGAGGAACGCCTGGTCAGGCGGCTGGGCGCGGCCGTCGACGGGTTCGTGCTGACCGCCTCCCGGATGCCCGACGAGGCGCTGCAGCGGGCGAGCGAGCTCAACCGGATCGTGCTGGTCAACCGGGCCTCGCCGGGGCTGACCAGCGTGGTCGCCGACTTCGCCTCCGGCACCCGGCAGATCGTCGCCCACCTGGCCTCCCACGGCCACCGCTCCTTCGTCTTCCTCGGCGGTCCGGCCGAGTCGTGGTCGGGCGCGCGGCGCTGGGCGGGGCTGCGCGCAGCCGCCGACGAGCACGGCCTCGAGGCCACGCGCTTCGGGCCCTACACCCCCACCACCGCCTCCGGCCCGGCCGCCGCTGATGCCGTGCTCACCACCCGGGCGACCGCGGTGGTCGCGCACAACGACGTGCTGGCGATCGGGGTGCTCCAGCGCCTCGCCGAGCGCGGCGTACGCGTGCCGGAGCAGCTCAGCGTCGTGGGCTTCGACGACGTCTTCGGCGCCGACTTCTGCCACCCCCCGCTGACCACCCTCGCCGAGCGCACCACCGAGGCCGGCGCCCGCGCGGTCGAGGCCCTCGCCGCGCTCACCCGCCCCGGCGCCACCCCCACCGGCGACGACGCCCCCGTCCGGGTGCTGCCCACCCAGCTCGTCGTACGCGCCTCGTCGGGCCCCGCCCCCACCTGAGGTCGGCCGAGAACACGGAGACGCGCGGACACAAGTCCTGCCGACGACCCGTCATACCCGGACGAACCCGGACGCCGTACCGAACTTGTGTCCGCGCGTCTGCGCGCCGGCGGGCGCCTAGGAGCGGCCGGGGTCGGGGTCGGAGCGCTCGGGGTCGGGGGTGGGGTCGTCGTGGTGGTCGGAGCCGGAGCCGAGGACGCTGGGGGGCTCGCCGAAGGAGACCTTGACCTGCTCGAAGCCCTTGTGGCGCTGGGCGCGGGCGTAGCTGGTGTAGGCCTTGCGGTCGGCCTCGGTGAGCTCGACGGAGTCGGTGAACGGGGTGAGCAGGGCGCGGGGCCACAGGTGGCGCACGAGCACGACGTTGAGCTCCATGCCGAGGACGGCGATGACGGCGGCGAGGAAGATCAGGCCGATCAGGCCGAGGACCAGGCCGAAGGTCTGGTTCATCGAGGAGGTCTCGGTCAGCACCCGGTTGACGTACGCCGTGGACAGCAGCTGCAGCCCCTGCCACAGCACCGCGACGAAGAAGCCACCGGGCGCGGCGTAGTACCACGGGTGCTCGCGGGCGGTGGCGAGCCGGAACAGCACCGTGAGGATGCCGCCGACCAGCAGCACCGTGGCGACCGAGACCAGCGTGCGGCCGCCGCCGACACCGGCGTCGGAGAGCAGCTTCTGGCCGGTGACCGAGATGCCGGTGACGGCCAGCACCGCCCCGCCGGCGATCAGCAGCAGGAACAGGCTCTTGAGCCGCAGCAGGAACGGGTTGGGACGGCTGTTGCGCGGCACCGACCAGGCGACGTTCATCGCGTTCTGGATGGCGGTGCCGAGACCGAGCGATCCGTACAGCGCGATCAGCCCACCGGTGACCACCGCGGCCACCGACCCCTGCAGCCCCTCGGGTCGACCGAGCTGGTCGCCCACGATCGGGAACTGCCGCAGCGTGGAGTCGAGCGCCGCCTGCTGGAGCTCGGGGTCCCCCTGCAGCACGAAGCCCAGGATCGAGGTGCCGAGCAGCAGCAGCGGGAAGACCGCGACGAAGGTGTAGTAGGTGATGATCGCCGCCAGGTAGGGGCCCTGGTCGTCGAAGTACTTGTAGACCACCGCCAGGGGGAAGCCGAGCCCTGGAAACCTGCGCTGGGCGTCGTCGGCCGCCCTCACCATCCCCGCCACGGGCCGAACGCTACCGGCGGGCACCCCGGGGACCGTGCCGCCGGGCGGCGCCGCGCTGAGAGGCTGGTCCCGTGCCCGACCCGACCCCCGGCCCCAGCGCCGCCGACCGGCGTCGGGTCGACCGGGCGGCCGCCGGCATCGCGCTGTACGCCGGGGCGTTCGGCGCGACCTTCGGTGCCGTGTCCACGGGGTCCGGCGTCGACCTCGGCCAGACGATGCTGCTGAGCCTGCTGATGTTCACCGGCGCCTCGCAGTTCGCCTTCGTCGGCGTGGTCGCCGCGGGCGGGACGGCCGTCGCCGCGGTGTCGGCGGCGCTGCTGCTGGGGATCCGCAACGCGTTCTACGGGATCCCGGTGAGCCGGCTGGTCCGGCCCCGCGGCGTACGACGGCCGCTGACCGCGCACCTCGTCATCGACGAGACCACCGCGATGGCCGTGGCCGAGCGCGACCCGGCGCTGGGCCGCCGGGCGTTCTGGGTGACCGGCGTGCTGCTGTGCGCGCTGTGGAACGCCGGCACCCTCGCCGGGGCGCTGCTCGGCCAGGGCGTCGACCTGCAGGCGCTCGGCCTCGACGTCGCGGCGCCGGCGGTCTTCCTCGCCCTGCTCTGGCCGCAGCTGCGCGAGCGCACCGCCCCGGTGACCGCGCTGCTCGGCGCCGCGGTCGCGCTGGCGCTGGTCCCCGTCGCCCCGCCGGGCGTCCCGGTGCTGGCGGCCGCCGCGGTCGCGCTGGTGCTGGGCCTGGCCCGACCGGGAGCACGGACGTGACGGGGCTCTGGGTCGGCGTCGTCGTGGCCGCGCTCGGCTGCTACCTGCTCAAGCTGGCCGGGGTGGCGCTGCCGGAGTCGGTCCTCGACCACCCCGTCGTACGCCGGGTGGCGGGCCTGCTCCCGGTGGCGATGCTCGCGGGGCTGGTCGTGGTGGAGCTGCTCGACGACGGAGGCCGCTACGGCGCGGACTGGCGGGCCCTGGCCGGGATGGCCGCCGCCCTGGTCGCGCTGCTGCTGCGGCAGGGTGTCCTGGTCGTCTTCGCGGTGGCCGTCGCCGTGACGGCACTGCTGCGGCTGGTGACCTGAGCGGACCCGCTCAGTCGCACACCGGCGGCGGGACCGAGGTCTCCTCGGCGAGCGGTCCGCCCACCGTCTCGAAGATCTCGCGCAGCTGGGTGACCTGCTCGCGGCTCAGCCGGTCGAAGAGGACCTGCTGGACGTGCTCGACGTGCAGCGGGGCGACCTCCTCGACCCGGGCGAAGCCGGCGTCGGTGAGCGTGGCGACGACGACGCGGGCGTTGTCGGGGCGCCGGGCCCGGGTCACCCAGCCCTGCGACTCCAGCTTGGCCACGGCGTGGGAGAGGCGGCTCGGCGAGGACCGCACCATCTCGGCCAGCACGCCCATCGACAGGGTGCGGTCGGGCGCCTCGCTCAGCATCGCCAGCACGAGGTAGACGCTGTGCGGCATGCCGGCGTCGCGCGTCAGCTGGCGATCGAAGGACGACTGCATCGCCTGGGTCGCGAACAGGTAGGCGCGCCAGGCGGCCTGCTGCTCGTCGTCGAGCCACCGCGGTCCAGCCATGGCGCCATCCTAACGCATCGGTTGAAACTTCAAATGTGAAGGCTCACGAGGCGCCCGGGTCGCCCACCACGAGCGCGAGCACCCGCCCGAACAGGTCGTCGGGGACGCCGGCAGGGTCGATCTGCCGCTCCAGCGCCAACCCGTTGGACAGCGCCATCAGCAGCGTGGCCAGCTCGGCCGCCGGGAGCGGCGGAGCCACCCCGGCCCGGTCGAGGTGGGCGGTCACGGCGTCGGTGACCGCGGCGTGCAGCTCGCGGCGACGGTCGACGAAGGCACCGCCGGTCGCCCCGCTGCGCACCGCCCGCTGCCACAGCTCGAGGAAGAGCAGCTGCCAGTCGCGCTGCTCGTCGGCGGCGCGGGTGAGGCGGTCGCCGAGCGCGCGGGCCTTGTCGCCGAGCGAGGCGTCGGTGTCGCTGACCGCAGCCAGGCCGAGCTCGAGGTAGGCCGAGACCTTGTCCTCGACGAGCGCGGCGACCAGGTCGTCCTTGCTGCCGAAGTTGGAGTAGACGGCGCCCTTGGTGAAGCCCGCGGCGGCGGCGACGTCGCCGACGCTGGCCCCGTCGACCCCCTGCCGGGCGAAGACCTGCGCGGCGGCGTCGAGCAGCGCGCGGCGTACCTCCTCCCGGGGAGGGCGACGACCTGGACCGACGGTTGACACGGGCGGCACGATACCGGAAGGTATTGGATACCGAGCGGTATCGAGCAGACGAGGACGGGACCCGACATGAGCGGCGTACGAGCAGGACTCGAGGGACAGGTCGCCTCCACGCTGCGGTGGGGCCTGGGCCACGCGCTCCCCCGCTGGGCGATCCGCGGGTCGGCCAGGCGGGGCGACCTGCACGGCCGGCTCATCGAGGCGACGGCCTCCAGCGACGCCGCTCCGCTCGAGCTGTTCGAGGAGGTGCGCGCCGACGGCCCGCTGCACCGCTCGCAGTTCGCCTACGTCACCGCCTCGCTGCCCACGGTGAAGGAGGTGCTCACCAGCAACGACGTCCGCGCCGGCGTCGACATCGGCTCCGCCCCCGGCCCGCTCGGCCGGCTGTCGACGTGGGCCGGCCGTCGGGCGCCCATCGGCCCGCTGACCCCGCCGTCGCTGCTGGTGACCGAGCCGCCCGACCACACCCGCTACCGCAAGCTGGTCACCCGGGTCTTCAGCGCCCGCGCGGTGCAGCAGCTGCGCGAGCGCACCGAGCAGATCGCCACCGAGCTGCTCGACGAGCTCGAGGCCGACGCCCGCGCCGGCCACCACGTCGACCTGGTGCAGCGCTACTGCGCGCTGCTGCCGGTGACGGTCATCGCCGAGATCCTCGGGGTGCCGGCGGCCGACCGCGACCGGGTGCTGCGCTTCGGCGAGGGCGCCGCCCCCAGCCTCGACCTGGGCCTGGGGTGGCGACACTTCCGCGAGGTCGAGGCCTCGCTGACAGAGTTCGAGCGGTGGCTGCACACCCACCTCGAGGACGTACGCCGCTCGCCCGGCGCCGACCTCCTCAGCCAGCTCGTCACCGCGCGGGACGAGGAGGGCCGGGGGCTCGACGACGCGGAGCTCAAGGCCACCGCTGGGCTGGTCCTGGCGGCCGGCTTCGAGACCACGGTCAACCTGCTCGGCAACGGCATCTGGCTGCTGCACGAGCACCCCGAGCAGCTCCAGGCCCTCCGCGACGACCCCGCGCTGTGGTCCAACGCCGTCGACGAGGTGCTGCGGCACGACCCCCCGGTGCTGCTGACCGGCCGGACGGTCGTGCGCGACACCGAGCTGGCCGGGACGAGGGTGCCCCGCGGCGCGGTCGTGACCACGTTGCTGGCCGGGGCCAACCGCGACCCGGAGGTCTTCACCGACCCCGACGTGTTCGACGTCGCACGGCCCAACGCGGGCGACCACGTGTCGTTCTCGTCGGGCCGCCACTACTGCCTCGGGGCGGCGCTGGCGCGGATGGAGGGCGAGGTCGGGCTGCGCGCGGTCTTCGACCGCTTCCCCGACCTGGCGCTCGAGCCCGGGGCCCGGCGGCGGCCGACCCGGATCCTGCGCGGGTGGGGCGCCTTGCCCGCGCGGCTGCAGACGCAGCACGTCACGGCGGGGTGACGCCTCCGCGGCGGACTGCTTCACCACGGAGGCGTCGGGGTTCGGGACGAGGAAGACCTCGATCTGTGCCCACCTAGCGGGTGCCCACTCCAGGCACGTTCACACCCGGTCGGACGGTCCGCCACGCCGTGGTGTGACAAGATCCGGTGTCGCCCGGGGTGCCCGGGCGACGCGAGAGGAGTGCGCGTGACCGTCGACTACCCCCCGGAGCTGGTCGACTCCTTCACGCGCCTCGCCGAGGCCGTCGGTCGGGCCGCCACGGTCGCCGACACCTACGAGGTGCTCTGCCGCGGTGCCGTCGAGGTCGTCGACGGCTGCGACCACGCGTCGCTGATGCTGCTCTCCGACGGGCGCGGCCGCACCGCCGCCGCCTCCGACGACGTCGCCCGTCGCGGCGACGCCATCGAGCTCGAGCTCGGCGACGGGCCGTGCCTCGACGTGCTGCGTGACGACGAGCCCGACCTGCACCTGTGCGCCGACCTCACGGCGCCCAACCGGTGGCCGGCCCTGGCGAGCCGCCTGGTGGCCGAGACGCCCGTGCGCGGGATGGGCGGCTTCCGGCTCCGCACGGGTGGACGGCACGTGGGGGCGCTCAACCTCTTCAGCAGCACCCCGGGCGCGCTCGACGGGGAGGCGATGGCCCAGGCCGCGGTGCTGGCGGCGTTCGCGTCGGTCGCGGTCACGGCCGCGCAGCGGGGCGAGGAGGCCGAGACGATGCGCGCCGGGCTGCAGAGCAACCGCACCATCGGCACCGCGCTGGGCCTGCTGATGCAGACCCACGACCTCGACGACGCCGAGGCGTTCGGGGTGCTCTCGCGGCTCTCCCAGCAGATGAACGTCAAGCTCTCCCAGCTCGCCGCCGACGTCATCGAGCAGCACCGCCAGGGGATCGCCCCACCCGCCTGAGGCCGCCCCCTCAGCCGACGTCGCGCCGCTCGAGCCCGACGAACGCCGTCACGACGAGCACCGCCGCGACCGCGGCGAGGGATGCCGGCCCGCCCCACGCGGTGCTCGCCGCGGACACGTCGGGCACGTGGCGCAGCGGGCTCAGGTCGAGGACCCACCCGGGCAGGTCGAGCGTCGGGCCCAGGACGGTGAGGACGAAGGTCCCCACCACCCCCAGCCAGCCGACCGGGCGCAGTCGCGGGGCGGCGCCGACCGCCGCGAGGGCGAGCCCGACGAGCAGCCACACCGCCGGCAGCATCGCCGCGGCCTGCCGCACCACGTCACCCGTCGCGACACCCGGCTCCTGGCGGTGGGCGACCAGCCCCAGCGTCGCGCTCCCGAGCAGCAGGGCGAGCGTGGGGGCGCCGAGGGCGACCACGGCGTGCGTGGCCAGGTGCGTACGCCGGCGCAGGCCGGCCGCCAGCAGCGGCTCCAGCCGGTGGGCGGCCTCCTCTGCGTGCGCGCGCAGGGCGACCTGGACACCGACCACGGCCGCCAGCAGCGCGAGCACCTGCAGGATCGTGACCACGAAGGCGAAGGCGAGCCCGCCGGCGCTGACGGCTCCCGAGGCCAGCAGCGCCGCCATGGCGGGGTTCTCGGCGACGAGGTCCCCCACCGACCCGGTGAGGCTGCCGAAGAGGAGCCCGAGCCCGGCCACGGCGAGCACCCACGCCAGCACCGGGCCGCGGTGCAGCCGGACGGCCAGGCCCCAGGGCGAGCCCACCAGCCCGGCCTCGGCCGGCCCGGTGCGCGCGGCGAGCAACCCCTGCCCGAAGTCGCGGCGGCCCTGCAGCGCGAAGGCGGCACCGGCCAGCACCGCCGCGGCGGCCAGGGCGACCAGCAGCGGCGCCGGGCGGTCGCCGGCCCCCGGCCGCGTCGCCTCCAGCCAGCCCAGCGGCGTCACCCAGGTGGTCCAGGCGGGGGCGCCCGAGGAGTCGAGGTAGCCGCGCAGCACGTAGGACAGCCCCAGGACGGCGACCGCGAGACCGGTGGCGGTGCGGGCGTCGGAGGCCACCTGGGCCGTGACGGCGGCGACGCCGGCGAACACCAGCCCGGACGCGGTGAAGGTCGCGGCGAGCAGCCACGACGACGCCGCGTCGCCCCCGGCGGCGACGGTCGCCACCGCGCAGGTCACGCCCACCACGCCGGCGGCGAGCCCCGCGACGAGGAGGGCGGTGGCGAGCCGTGCCCCGCGCGCCACCGCGCCGGACGCCAGCAGCTCGGCCTGCCCGGAGTCCTCCTGCGCGCGGGTGTGGCGCACCACGACCAGGACCGTCATCAGCCCCGCGACCAGGGCACCCAGCTGGCCCGAGCGCCAGCCGGCGAAGCCGTCGGGCGTGGACAGGTCGCGGGCCGGACCGAGCAGCAGCGACAGCGCCGGGTTGCTGCCCATGCTGGCGGCCAGGGCGGCCCGGTCGCCCGCCCCGGGGAAGAGCAGGTCGTAGGCCACCACCGAGGAGACCGGCAGCAGGCAGACCAGCAGCACCCAGGGCACCGTGCGGAGGGCGTCCTGGCGCAGCGAGACCCGCAGCAGCGGGCCCACCCCGGCCAGGCGGGCGCTCACGCCCCGGCGCCGGCCTGCGCGTCGCCGTACTGCCGGAGGAAGAGGTCCTCCAGCGAGGCCGGCGAGACGGTGAGCGAGAGCAGGCCGCACGCCACCAGCGCGGTCATGGCTCGGTCGACCTCGCCGGGGGCGACGGTGGCGCGCAGCCGGCCGCGGTCGTCGACCACCACGTCCTCCAGCGCGGGCAGGCTCCGCGGGTCGGCCGGCGGCCGGGCGAGCACCGCCTCGACGCCCAGCCGGGTCTGACCGCGCAGGTCGTCGAGCGTGCCGGTCTGCACGACCCGGCCGCGCCGGATGATGCTCACCCGGTCGGCGAGCGCCTGCACCTCGCTGAGGATGTGGCTGGACAGCAGCACGGTGCGGCCCTCGTCGCGCATCCGGGTCACCTCGTCCTGGAAGGCCGCCTCCATCAGCGGGTCCAGGCCGGAGGTGGGCTCGTCGAGCACGAGCAGCTCGACGTCGGCGGCCAGCGCCGCGACGATCGCGACCTTCTGGCGGTTGCCCTTGGAGTACTGCCGGCCCCGCTTGGTCGGGTCGAGCTCGAAGCGCTCGACCAGGGCGTCGCGACGCGTCCGGTCCAGCCCGCCGCGCAGGTTGCCGATCAGGTCGATCGCCTCGCCGCCGGTCAGCGAGGGCCACAGCACCACGTCGCCGGGCACGTAGGCGAGCCGACGGTGCAGCTCGACCACGTCGCGCCACGGGTCGCCGCCCAGGAGCTCGGCGGTGCCGGCGTCGGCGCGGAGCAGCCCGAGCAGGACCCTGAGCGCGGTCGACTTGCCGGCGCCGTTGGGGCCCAGGAAGCCGTGCACCTCCCCGTGCGCGACCTCGAGGTCGAGCCCGTCGAGGGCGGTCGCGCGGCCGAACCGCTTGACCAGCCCGTGGGTGCGGATCGCGTGGGTCCCCGGCATCGGTCGTCCCCCTCTGCCGGGCACGCTACGCCCGCCGGGCGATCCGGTCAGCCCTCGCGCGCGCCCGGGTCGTCCAGCACGTCGCGCCAGGAGTGCTGTGGCTCGAAGCCGAGCAGCTCACGGGCCTTGTCGATGGCGTAGAAGGTCTCGTCGCGGCCCAGCTCGCGGCGCAGCTCGACGCCGTCGTAGAACTGCTCGCGGACCTGGTCGGTGGTGGCGGCGGTGGACATGTCGGCGTTGGCGACGTTGAAGACCTGGTAGCCGAGGCCGTCGGTCTCCAGGCAGCGCTGCACCATCTGGCCCAGGTCGCGGGTGTCGATGTAGGCGAAGACGTTGCGGCGCCGGCGGCCGGGGTCGGTGAGGAAGGGCGGGAACATCTCGGCGTACTCGTGGGGCTCGATGACGTTGTTGATCCGCAGGCCGTAGACGTCGGTGCCGGTGCGGGCCTGGAAGGACCGCGCGGTGACCTCGCCGGCGACCTTGGACATCGCGTAGGCGTCCTCGGGCACCGTCGGGTGCTCCTCGTCGACGGGCACGTAGAGCGGCTTGCGCTCGCCGCGGGCGAAGCAGATGCCGTAGGTCGTCTCGGAGGAGGCGAAGACGATCTTGGGGATGCCGAGCCGGGTGGCGGCCTCGAGGACGTGGTAGGTGCTGAGCACGTTGGCGGCGTACGTCGCTGCGTCGCTGGTGAGCAGGATCCGCGGCACCGCGGCGAAGTGCACGACCGCGTCGTAGCGCAGCTCCTCGGTGTGCTCGAGCTCCTCGAAGGTCGCCATGCCGGCGAGGGCCGACCAGGTCTCCCCCGCGTCGGTCAGGTCGACCCGCAGGTCGGCGACCCCGGGGTGGTCGAGCGGGACGAGGTCGGCGTTGGTGACCTGGTGGCCCTGGTCGGCGAGGAACGGGGCCACGTGCCGGCCGGCCTTGCCGCTGCCGCCGGTGAAGAAGATGCGCATGGGCCCGTCGTACCCAGGTGGAGGGGGCTCAGGCGCGGTCCAGCACCGACGGCGGCAGCACCAGGTCGGGCACCAGCTCGACGAGCAGGGCGCGGACGCGGACGTCGAGGTCGGCCACCACGGCGCGTACGCCGGCCTCGTCCTGGCCGCCCGGGTCGGCGACCGGCCAGTCGACGTAGCGCACCCCGGGGACCCAGGGGCACTCCTCGCCGCAGCCCAGGGTGATCGCCACCGTGCTGGCGGCGACGGTCTCGCGGGTGAGCAGCTCGGGCCGCTCGGCGGAGGTGTCCAGGCCGAGCCGCTCGAGCACCTCGGCGACCTCGGGATGGATCCGCTCCCCGGGCTGGGTGCCGGCCGAGAGCGCCACGACCCGGCCCTGCGCGTAGTGCTCGGAAAGCACCCGGCTGATCACCGAGCGGCCGCCGTTGCGGACGCACGCGAAGACGACCTGGGGCACGCCGCTCGCGCCGCTCACCGGGCCGCCGCCCCGGGGAAGAAGCGGCGCGCCCAGAGGCTGACGTAGACCAGGCCGACGAGCACCGGGACCTCGATGAGCGGCCCCACGACGCCGGCCAGGGCCTGGCCCGAGGTGACCCCGAAGACGCCGATGGCCACGGCGATCGCGAGCTCGAAGTTGTTGCCCGCGGCGGTGAACGAGACCGCGGTGGCACGCCGGTAGTCGAAGCCGAGCGCCCGCGTCAGCAGCATCGAGCCGCCCCACATCAGCAGGAAGTAGACGAGCAGCGGGAGCGCGATGCGCGCGACGTCGAGCGGTTCGCTGGTGATCGTGCCGCCCTGCAGCGCGAACAGCACCACGATCGTGAACAGCAGGCCGTGGAGGGCGGCCGGACCGATCCGCGGCAGGAACCGGGACTCGTACCAGTCACGGCCCCTCGCGCGCTCGCCCAGCGTGCGGGTGAGGTAGCCGGCGAGCAGCGGGACCCCGAGGAAGACCAGCACGGCCTTGGCGATGGCCCAGACCGACACGTCGAGCGCGGCCTGCTCCAGACCGAGCCAGCCCGGGAGCACCTGCAGGTAGAACCAGCCCAGGACGGCGAAGGCGAGGATCTGGAAGACCGCGTTGATCGCGACCAGGATCGCCGCGGCCTCGCGGTCGCCGCAGGCGAGGTCGTTCCAGATCAGCACCATGGCGATGCAGCGGGCCAGCCCGACGATGATCAGGCCGGTGCGGTACTCCGGCAGGTCGGGCAGCAGCAGCCAGGCCAGGGCGAACATCAGCGCCGGCCCGAGCACCCAGTTGAGCAGCACCGAGGTGGCGAGGAGCCGGGTGTCGCGGGTGACGTGGCCCAGCTCGTCGTACCTCACCCTGGCCAGGACGGGGTACATCATCACCAGCAGCCCGACCGCTATCGGCAGCGAGACCGACCCCACCTCGACCGCCGCCAGGGCGTCGTCCAGACCGGGCACGAGGCGGCCCAGCAGCAGGCCGGCGACCATCGCGACGCCGATCCACACCGGCAGGAACCGGTCGAGGGTCGAGAGCTGCTGCAGCACCTCGCCCTCGGGCGCGCCCGTACGCCGGGTCTCGTGCACGGTGTCGCTCATGCCGGTGCTCCCGCGGTCGCGTCGGCCGGGACGAACAGCTGGGCCAGCGCGGCGACGGCCGCCGGCCGGGCGAGGTAGAAGACCCAGGTGCCGCGCTTCTCGCGCTCCAGCAGCCCCGCCTCGTGGAGCACCTTGAGGTGGTGGCTGATCGTGGGCTGCGAGAGCTCGAAGTGGGGCAGCAGGTCGCAGACGCACGCCTCGGCGCCCTCGTGCGAGAGCACCAGGGAGAGCAGCCGCAGCCGGGTCGGGTCGGCGACCGCCTTCAGCATCGGCACCACCCGGTCGGCCGCCTCGGCCCCCAGGGGCTCGCGGGCCAGCGGGGAGCAGTAGGCGAGCGTCCCGTCCAGGTCGTCGAGGTCGCCGAGGTCGTCGAGGTCGCTCAGGTCGTCCGGGGGCTCGCAGGAGTTCGACCCCCGCCTATATTGACACGTCTCGATGTCTACGGCTCGCGTCGCCGCATCGAGGACGTCGGAGCGCCGTAGCCTGGCCCGGTGACGGGGCGGACGCAGCACCTCGAGGTCCCCGTCGTGGTCGTCGGGGCCGGGCAGGCGGGCCTGGCCGTGGGCTACCACCTGCAGCGGCTCGGCCGGGTGCCTCAGCAGGACTTCGTCCTCGTCGACGCCGCCGACCGTCCGGGTGGCGCCTGGCCGCGGACGTGGGACGGCCTCCACCTGTTCTCGCCCCCGGCGTACTCCTCGTTGCCCGGGTGGATGATGCCGCCGTGGCGGGACCCGACCGGCGTCCACGACGGCTTCCCGCCGCGCGAGCACGTGGTGGCCTACCTGGCGGCGTACGAGCAGCGCTACGGCCTGGCGCCGCTGCGCCCCCACCGGGTGACCGAGGTGGTCCCGGCCGACGACGCCCCCGACGGGCCGCTGCTCGTGCGCGCCCCGGGGCTGGAGGTGGAGACCCGCGTGGTGGTGTCCGCGACCGGCACGTGGGACCGCCCGTTCCGGCCGGCGTACCCCGGGAGCGGGCAGTACGCCGGGCGCCAGCTGCACGCCGCCGACCTGCGCTCGGCCGCCGAGCTCGCGGGGCAGCGGGTCGTGGTGGTCGGCGGCGGCAACTCCGCGGCCCAGCTGCTGGCCCTGGTCTCACGCGTCGCCGAGACCACCTGGGTCGCGACGCGGCCGCCGCGTTTCCTGCCCGACGACGTGGACGGGCGCGTCCTCTTCGACGCGGCCACCGCGCGGGTCCGCGCCCGCGAGAGGGGTACGCCGCACGCCGGGGTCGGCGGGCTGGGCGACGTCGTGGTCGTCCCCGAGGTGCGCGAGGCCCGCGCTCGCGGGGTGCTCCACGCGCGGCCGATGTTCGCGCGGCTCACCCGTGACGGGGTCGCCTGGGCCGACGGCACCGCCCAGCAGGCCGACGTGGTGCTGTGGTGCACCGGGTTCCGGCCCGCCCTGCGCCACCTCGCACCGCTGCGGCTGCGCGACGCGGACGGCCACGTCGCCGTGGGCGGCACGTCGGGCACCCGCGCCGAGCGTGACCACCGCGTCCACCTCGTGGGGTACGGCGACTGGACCGGACCCGCCTCCGCGACGCTCATCGGCGTCGGGCGCACCGCCCGGGCGACGGTGGCGGAGGTCGTCGGGCGGGTCGGGTCGACCCAGGACGCCTAGAAGGCCCCGCCGACACCGCGGGCGACCGTCCCGGCGTCGTGGTCCTCCTTGCCGCACCGCTCGCAGCGCAGGAAGGTGCCTCCGCCCTCCCCGTCGGACCCGACGGGGTAGGCGACCTTGACCCACCGGTGGTTGATCACCTTGCAGACGGTGAACCGCTTGAGGTTGTCCATGGGTCCTCCCGGGTCGGCGGGCTCGGCGCCCCTCGATGCTACGAGCGTCCCGAGGTCACGTCACGGGTCCTGGTGGGCGGACTATCCCGCCCAGGGCCGCCACGTGCCCACCGGCTGCGCGAGCCGGTCGGCCACGACGGCGAGGGTGGCACGGTGGTGCCCGAAGCCGAGGTGGGTCGAGCGCACCTCGACGTTCTCGGTGGTCGGCGCGGGCAGGCTGGTGCACAGCTCCCAGGCGACGATGCCGTCGTAGCGGCTGTAGATGCAGGTGGTGGGCACGCTCAGCGGCGCCGCCCGGCTGCCCAGCACCTCGGGGGTGAGGTCGACGGCGTTGCGCCCCCGGTTGAGCAGCGTGTACGCCGGCCAGGCCGACGTCGCCCGGAGGTTGCCGCGCATCGGGGTGCCCATCGTGATCACCGAGCGGACCCGGTCGGGGTTCTCGCGGGCGATCTCGCGGGCGTAGATGCCGCCCGCGCTCCAGCCGACGATGCTCATCGGCTGGCCGGTGCGCTGCGAGATGTGGTCGAGGCGCTCGCTGAGCCGGCCGCGCAGACCCTGCCGGACGCCCATGTTGCGGCCCTGGCCCCAGTCGTAGACGCGGTAGCCCTTGCTGCGCAGGAACCCGCGCAGGAAGCCGGTCGAGCTGGCGCCGGCGAGGAAGCCCGGCAGCACGAGCACGGGGTGGCCGTCGCCGCTCGGCAGGCCGGCGAGGTAGCGCCGCGAGGCCGCGGAGTGGGCCAGCTCGAGCCCGGTCAGCCCCTCGCGGAGCCACAGGTGGGGGCGGGGCGCGTGGGCGCGGTCGGCGTCGGGGGTGCCGGTGGCCGGGCGGGCCTTCGTCGAGGTGGTCACCGTCCCGACGTACCCACGCGGGCGCGGGGTGCTCAGCACGGTCCGTCGCCGTCCACGGCGCGGACGGCCGGGTTGGGTCGACCCAGGCTGCGGCTGCGCCCGCGGAACACCGCGACGACGACCCCGTCGGCGGGCTCCTCGTCGGCGTCGTCGGCTGCACGGGCCACCGTCACGTCGTACACCCCCGAGCGGCCGCGGAGCGCGGTCTCGGTGGCCGTGGCCACGAGCAGGTCGCCCAGCCGGCCCGGCTCGAGGAAGGTCACGTCGAAGCCCGCCGCGACGGTGACCGTGCCGCGGGAGTTGCAGGCGGCCGCGAAGGCGGAGTCGGCCAGCGAGGCGACCAGCCCGCCGTGGCACAGGTCCCAGCCGTTGACCATGTCCTCGCGCACCCGCATCGAGACCACGGCCGTGCCGGGCGCCACCGAGACCAGCTCCATGCCGAGCATCCGGCTGGCGGCGTCGCCGCGCCACATCTCCTCGGCGCCGAGCCGGGCGACCTCGTCGGGGGTCACCGCGGGCTCACGCGTCGAAGTCGACGGTGACGGCGTCGCCGACCGGGAAGGACTGGCAGGTCAGCACGAACCCCCGCTCGACCTCGTCGTCGTCGAGGGCGTAGTTGCGGCGCATGTCGACCTCGCCTGCGGTGACGCGCGCGCGGCAGGTGCCGCAGACGCCCCCCTTGCAGGCGAAGGGCAGGTCGTGGCGGCTGGCGGCGGCGCCGTCGAGCACGCTCGCGCCCGTGCTCATCGGGGCGGTCGTCGAGCGGCCGTCGAGCACGACGGTGACCTCGCTGGTCTCCCCCTCCACGACGGCGTCGGGGCGCTCCAGCTCGGGGGGCGGCTCGTCGACGAAGAAGAGCTCGAAGTGCACCCGGTCGGCAGGCACGCCGAGCTCGTCCAGCACGGCCCGCGCGTCGGCGATCATCCCGAACGGTCCGCACAGCCAGACGTGGTCGAGGCCGTCGACGGGCACCAGCACGGTCAGCAGCGCGCGCAGCCGCTCGGCGTCGAGCCGGCCCGAGAACAGCTCCACGTCGCGGGGCTCGCGGGAGAGGACGTGGACGAGGTCGAGCCGGGCGCCGTGGCGGTCCTTCAGGTCGGCCAGCTCCTCGGCGAACATCACCGAGCCGGTGGTGCGGTTGCCGTAGAGCAGGGTCACCCGGCTCTCGGGGTGCGCCAGCACCGAGCTGGCGATCGACAGCATCGGCGTGATGCCCGAGCCCGCGGCGATGCACAGGTGGCGACCGGGGGTGGCGGGGTCGGCCCGGAAGCTCCCCGTCGGCGTCTGCACCTCGACCACGTCGCCGACCCGGAGGTCGCGGACCAGCCACCTGGAGAACAGCCCGCCGGGGATCTCGCGCACCCCCACGCGCGGCCGGGCGCCCGCGGGGGCGCAGATGGAGTAGGACCGTCGGTGCTCCTGGCCGTCGACCGTGCGCCGCAGCGTGAGCGACTGGCCGGCCTGGAAGGAGTACGCCGCGCGCAGGTCCTCCGGCACGTCGAAGGTGATCGCGGCCGCGTCGTCGGTGAGGTGCTCGACGGCGGCCACGCGGAGCTCGTGGAACTGGGCCCGGACGCGGGGCTCGGTGGAGGTCACCTCAGATCTCCTTGACGTGCTCGAAGGGCTCCGCGCAGGCGGTGCAGCGATACATCGCCTTGCAGGCCGTGGCGCCGAACTCCGAGGTCAGCGCGACCGCGTCGGAGCCGCAGCGCGGGCAGGTCAGGTCCCGGCGCACCGGCAGCAGCGTGAGCGGCACCGGTCCGTCGTGGCGCGGCGCGGGGCCGGGCACCGAGAGGCCGTGGTCGCGCAGCGCCTGCCGGCCGCGCTCGGTGATCCAGTCGCTCGACCACGCCGGGTGCAGGCTGACCCGCACCTCGACGCGGGCGTGGCCGGCGTCGTGGAGCGCGTGCACGAGGTCGTCGCGCATCGTGGCCATGGCCGGGCACCCGGAGTACGTCGGCGTGATGGTGACGACCACCCGCCCGTCGTCCTCGACGGCGACGTCGCGGAGCACCCCGAGGTCCTCCAGGGTGAGCATCGGCATCTCCGGGTCCGTGACCGAGCTCGCGAGGGCACGGACCCGGGCCTGTCCTGAGCCCGTCGAAGGGTCGGTCACGGACGCGGCCAGGGCCCGGACGTCGGACCCGGTCGCCGTCGGCGCGCTCACCACAGCCCCGTCGGGTGGGCGCGGGCGACGACCTGCATCTCGGCGAGCAGCCGCCCCATGGCCTCGCTGTGGCGGCCCTCCCGGCCGGCGCCGCCGGCGACGGTGCCGGTGGCCGGCAGCCCGGGCCGCTCGACGCCGCTGACCGAGAACACCTGCTCGAGCAGCACGTCGACCTCGTCGGTCACGGTCGCCGGGTCGACGCCGACGCCCTGCTCGGCGACGAGGCGCTCGACGGGGTGGGTGCGCGCCAGCTCGGCCCGCAGCGGCCACACCAGTGCGAGCCCGGCGAGCAGCCGGCGACGCGACTCCTCGGTCCCCTGCGCCAGGGTGAGGAACCAGCGCGCGGCGTGGTCGCGGTGGTAGGTGAGCTCCTTGACGCCCTTGGCCGCGATCGCCGCGAGCACTTGGTCGGTGCTGGCCGCAAGCCGCTGCAGCAGCGCGAGCCGGTGGGTGGAGAGCAGCAGCAGCCGCACCACGGTCGCCGCGAAGTCGCCGTTCTCCTGCTCGGCCAGCCGCACGTTGCGGAACGCTGCCTCGTCGCGGAAGAACGCCAGGGCGTCCTCGGACGGCACCGGCGATCCCTCCGGCAGGGCGGGCACCAGGCCGGGGTCGGCCGCGGCGGCACGGGCCAGCAGCAGCCGCGCCTGGCCCAGCAGGTCGAGCGCGACGTTGGCCAGCGCGATGTCCTCCTCGAGGTCGGGCGCGTTGCTGGCCCACTGCGAGAGCCGGTGCGAGTGCACCAGGGCGTCGTCGCCGAGCATCAGGCAGTACGCCGCGAGCGCGCCCGCGTCGACGCCTTCGGGGACGGTGGTGTCGACCCCGGCGAGGGGGTCCTCGAAGGAGGTGCCGAAGGCCCACTGCGTGTCGTCGCCGCCCAGCAGGCCGTCGTACACGCTCTCGTGGTCGTCGCTCATCGTCGCCGCCCGCTCACATGTGGGGGACGTCGTCGGGGATGGCGTAGAAGGTCGGGTGCCGGTAGACCTTGTCGCCGGCAGGAGCGAAGAGCGGGTCCTTCTCGTCCGGGCTCGACGCCGCGACCAGGTCGGCGCGGACCGCCCAGATGCTGACGCCCTCGTTGCGGCGGGTGTAGACGTCGCGCGCGTGCCGCAGCGCCATCTCGTCGTCGGCGGCGTGCAGCGACCCGACGTGGACGTGGTTGAGGCCGCGCTTGCCGCGCACGAACACCTCGTACAGCGGCCACTCGCCGCGCGGGGTCTCCCCCAGCGCGGTCGGCACTCCCTCGAGCGGCACCGCGCCGTGGCCGCCGTCGGCGGCGAAGTCGCCCCCCTCGCCCGGGCCGGTCGTGCGCGGGCCGGTCATGCGCGGGCCTCCTGGGTCTCGACGGATTCGACCGACGAACGGGCGGCGAACGCGGTGGCGGCATCGCGGACCCAGGCGCCGTCCTCGTGGGCGCGGCGGCGGTGGGCGACCCGCTGGGCGTTGCAGGGACCGGAGCCCTTCACCACGGCGTGGAACTCCTCCCAGTCGGGCTGGCCGAAGTCGTGGTGGCCGCGCTCGGCGTTCCAGACCAGGTCGGGGTCGGGCAGGGTGACGCCGAGGCGCTCGGCCTGCGGGACGCTCATGTCGACGAACTTCTGGCGCAGCTCGTCGTTGGTGTCGCGCTTGATCCCCCACGCCATCGACTGGGCGGTGTTGGGCGAGTCGTCGTCGGGCGGGCCGAACATCATCAGCGCCGGCCACCAGAACCGGTCGACCGACTCCTGCACCATCGCGCGCTGGGCGTCGGTGCCGCGCATCATCGTCATCAGCAGCTCGTAGCCCTGCCGCTGGTGGAAGGACTCCTCCTTGCAGATCCGGATCATCGACCGGCCGTAGGGGCCGTAGGACGTGCGGCACAGCGGCACCTGGTTGGCGATGGCCGCGCCGTCGACGAGCCAGCCGATGGTGCCGACGTCGGCGTACGACAGGGTCGGGTAGTTGAAGATCGAGGAGTACTTCTGCCTCCCCGAGATCAGCTTCTCGGTCAGCTCCTGGCGAGAGACGCCGAGCGTCTCGCACGCCGAGTAGAGGTAGAGCCCGTGGCCGGCCTCGTCCTGCACCTTGGCCAGCAGGATCGCCTTGCGCCGCAGCGAGGGCGCCCGGGTGATCCAGTTGCCCTCGGGCTGCATCCCGATGATCTCGGAGTGCGCGTGCTGGGCGATCTGGCGCACCAGGGTGGCGCGGTACTTCTCCGGCATCCAGTCGCGCGGCTCGATGCGGTCGTGACGGGCGAGGACCTGCTCGAACTGTGCGAGGAGCGCCGCCTCGTCGGGCGCGATCTCGTCGGGTGCGGTGGTGCTCATGCGGACCTCCAGGCGGTGACGGGACCGAGTGTATTCCTGACCGGTCGGTCAGTAAAGGGTCTCAGCGTGGCGCGCGGGCGTCGACGATGCGCTTCATCTTGCCGACCGAGCGCTCGATCGTCCCGGGGTCGACGACGTGGACCCCGACCGAGACGCCGATCGAGCTCTTCACCAGCTGCTGCAGGCGTACGCCGGCCGCCTGCGCCGCCTCGTCGCCGGCGGTCTCGCGCCGCTCCACCACCACGGTCATGGAGTCGAGGTGGCCCTCGCGCTCGAGCACGCACTGGAAGTGCGGCGACAGCTCGGTGGTGGCCGAGAGGATCAGCTCCTCGACCTGGGTCGGGAACAGGTTGACCCCGCGCAGGATGATCATGTCGTCGGTGCGACCGGTGATCTTCTCCATCCGCCGCATCGTCCGCGCGGTGCCGGGCAGCAGCCGGGTCAGGTCGCGGGTGCGGTAGCGCAGCACCGGCATGGCCTGCTTGGTCAGCGAGGTCAGCACCAGCTCGCCCTCCTCGCCGTCGGGCAGCACCTCGCCGGTGACCGGGTCGATCACCTCGGGGTAGAAGTGGTCCTCCCACACGTGCAGCCCGTCCTTGGTCTCCACACACTCGCTGGCGACGCCGGGGCCGATCACCTCCGAGAGCCCGTAGATGTCGACGGCGTGCATGTCGAGCCGGCCCTCGACCTCGCGGCGCATGTCGTTGGTCCACGGCTCGGCGCCGAAGATGCCGACCTTGAGCGAGGTCGAGCGCGGGTCGACCCCCTGCCGCTCCATCTCGTCGACCAGCGCGAGCATGTAGGACGGCGTCACCATGATCACGTCGGGACGGAAGTCCTGGATCAGCTGCACCTGCCGCTCGGTCATGCCGCCGCTGACCGGCACCACGGTGCAGCCCAGCTTCTCGGCGCCGTAGTGCGCCCCGAGGCCGCCGGTGAACAGGCCGTAGCCGTAGGCGTTGTGCAGCACGTGGCCGGCCCGGCCGCCGGCGGCGCGGATGCTGCGCGCCACCACCGTCGCCCAGGTCTCGACGTCCTCGCGGGTGTAGCCCACGACGGTCGGCTTGCCGGTCGTGCCGGACGACGCGTGGATCCGCACCACCTGCTCGCGCGGCACCGCGAACATCCCGAACGGGTAGTTCTCGCGCAGGTCGGCCTTGGTGGTGAACGGCAGCCGCGCCAGGTCGTCGAGGCCGGTCACGTCGTCGGGGTGGACCCCGGCCGCGTCGAGGGCGGCCCGGTAGTGCGGCACGTGGTCGTAGGCGTGGCGCACCGACCAGACCAGCCGCTCGGTCTGCAGCGCGCGCAGCTCGTCGAGCGACGCGGTCTCGATCGGCTCCAGGTCACCCGGTCGGGGGCTCAGGTCGTCCACGGTGCACTCCTCGGCTCGCTTCGGCGTGCCCGCGAGGTTACGGACCGATCGGTCAGGAAGCGAGGGGTGAGGCCGACCGTCCCGGGGCGTCGCCCACGTCCCGGTCGGAGTCGGCCGCGCGGCCACGGGCGTGGTCGAGGCGCTTCATCACCGGGGTGGCCAGCACCCCGTGGAGCATCACCGAGAGCACGATGGTGAAGGCGACCGTCGACCACAGCCAGTCGGCGCCCAGGTCGCCGGACTCGCCCGCGGCGTACGCCAGGTAGAACAGGGAGCCGACGCCGCGGACGCCGAAGAACGACACCGCCCAGCGCTCGGGCGTGGTCATCCCGCCGACCTCGTCGGGGTGGCGCGCCCACGGCGCCAGGGCGACGTACCCCGCCAGGGGCCGGACGACGAGGACCAGCGAGACGCCCACCAGCACGCCCCGCCAGTCGAGGGTCGCGAGCAGCCCGCGGGTGAGCGCGATGCCGAGGACGAGCAGCACGAACAGCGTGAACAGCCGCTCCAGCCGCTCCACGACCTCGTGCATCGCCTTGTGGTACTCGTGGCCGCGCTCGGCCGAGCGCAGCGTCATGGCGCAGACGAAGACCGAGAGGAAGCCGTAGCCGCCCACCACCTCCCCCACGCCGTACGCCGAGACCAGGGCCGCCAGCACGAGCAGCGACTCGCCCCGCTCGGCCACGCTCGGCGCCTCGGTCGTGCGCCGGCCACGGAAGGCCACCCGGGCCAGTGCCCAGCCGACGGCGAGCCCGACGAGGACCCCGATCACCACCTTGCCGACGAGGTAGAAGCCGACCCACTCCCAGGCCCACCCGCCGACGGCGCCCTCGGTCGCGAGCAGGATCGCGGCGTAGACGAACGGGAACGCCAGGCCGTCGTTGAGCCCGGCCTCCGAGGTCAGGCCGAACCGCACCTCGTCGTCGCCGTCGACCTCGTGGTCGTCACCGGTGCGGGGCCCGGCCACCTGCACGTCGGAGGCCAGCACCGGGTCGGTGGGCGACAGCACGGCGCCGAGCAGCAGCGCCACGGCGGGCGCGAGCCCGGCGACCCACCAGCCCAGCAGCGCGACCGCACCGACGGTGAGCGGCATCGCGACCACGAGCAGCCGCCAGGTCGGCGACCACCCGCCCCACGACGACCGGCGCAGCAGGTTGAGCGGTCGGTCGATGGCCAGCCCCACGCCCATCAGCGCGATCAGCACGGTCAGCTCGGTGACGTGCTCGATCGTGGCGCGGTTGTCCTGCGGGTCCAGCGGCATGCCGTCGGGCAGCGGGGTGAGCCCGATCAGCATCCCGACCACCACCAGCACCATCGGGGCGGAGATCGCCCAGTGGCGCAGCAGCTGGGGCAGGACGACGGCCAGCAGGAGGGCACCGCCCGCGACGAGGTAGACGAGGTCGGCGGTCACCCGCCACCGGTACCCAACCCGCGCCCGCGCGGTCGGCGATCATGGAGCCATGACGACGAACGGGACCGCGGCGTACGCGGTGGTGGGCGCCGGCCTGGTGGGCGCGGCCACGGCCTGGCAGCTGGCGGCCCGGGGCCACGACGTCGTCGTCCTCGAGCGCGGGGTCCCGGCGGACCCCGGCGGCAGCTCGCACGGCTCGGCGCGGATCTTCCGCTACGCCTACGCCGACCCGTTCTACGTCGACCTCGTGCGGCAGGCCCGGCTGGCCTGGGACGACCTCGAGACCGCCCACGGCAGCGAGCTGGTGCGACCGACCGGAGCCCTGGACCACGGCGCCGAACGCGACCCGGCGGGGCTGGCGAGGGCGCTGGAGGCGGTCGGGGTGGAGCACGAGCTGCTCGGTGCCTCCGAGGCGCGGGCGCGGTTCGAGGGGATCGACGTCGACAGCGAGGTGCTGTGGCACCCCGGTGCCGGCGTCATCGACGCCGAGCGCGCGGTCCACGCGATGCTCGACCTGGCCCGGTCCCACGGCGCCCGGGTCCTCACCGGCTGGGCCGTCCAGGAGGTCGCGGCCACCGGGAGTGGCCACCGCGTCACCGCCACCGACGGTCGTGGTCTCGACGCGGGCCACGTCGTGGTGGCGGCAGGCGGCTGGTTGCCCGGCCTGCTGGACCGG
The DNA here is from genome assembly GCF_001424755.1 of Marmoricola sp. Leaf446. GTDB lineage: Bacteria > Actinomycetota > Actinomycetes > Propionibacteriales > Nocardioidaceae > Marmoricola. The sequence continues at coordinate 149,406 of NZ_LMRF01000001.1, read as the reverse complement.
CTCGGGCTCCCGTCCGGCTTCCGCGACGCCGTGCCGCACCTCGAGGTCTGGCAGGAGGAGGCGTTCCACTTCCCCCACCGCGACGGCCACGACCCGTGGCCGACCACCATCCACGGCACCGGGGAGATGCTGACCTACAGCCTTCCGGGCGGGCGCGACGCCGGGCACCGCGGCCAGAAGGTGGCGCAGTTCTGCGGCGGCCGGGCGATCGGCACGGCGGAGCACCAGGACGGGCAGGTCGACCCGGCGCACCGCGAGCGGATCGTCGAGCACGTGCGTCGTACGCTCCCGGGCCTCGTGCCGGAGCCGTACGCCGAGACCACCTGCCTGTTCACCAGCACCCCCACCGAGGACTTCGTGCTCGACCGCTGCGAGGGCCTGACCCTGGTCTCGGCGTGCTCGGGGCACGGCGCCAAGTTCGCCCCGCTCCTGGGCGCGATGGTCGCCGACGCCGCCGCCGCCACGGACCCCGACGCCGCCCGACGCCTCGTGCCCGCCCGCTTCCACGTGGGCTGACCCGGTCCGGACGCGCGACGAGGGCGCCCCCGACCGGGGACGCCCTCGTGGTGCTGCAGTGGTGAGCCGGGTCAGCGACCCAGGCCGGTGCGGTCGACCTTGCGGTGGAAGTGCATGCCCGCGAGCCCGCCGAGGACCGCGCCGACGAGGCTGGCCACGACGACGCCGACGAGGGCGACCACGGCCGCCAGGCTCAGGTCGGAGAGGCTGCCGGGGATGCGGGGGAAGCTGTTGAGCTGGTCGAGCACGTCGAACTGCGCGCCGCCGATGGCGCCGAGCACGGCCACCACGATCGCCGCGACCACGGCCCAGGCGAAGACGGCCGCACCCTGGCGGGCGCCGTCGAAGCGCGCCATCCGACCGGCGACGTAGCCGCCGCTGTAGTAGGAGACGAAGACGACGACGAGCACCAGGACGACCCCGGCCCAGCCGATCTCCTCGGTCGAGATGCCGCGGTCGGAGGCGGCACCCGCCACGTCGGAGGCGCTGGAGACCAGTCCGACGCCGGCGCCGATCGCGGCGAGGAGGGCCGTCAGCAGCACGGTCATGCCCGTGGCGGTCAGCCAGCCGAAGAACGCGCAGACGACCTTGACGCCGCCGTAGCGCTGCTTCTCGCGGGCGACGACGTCCTTGCGGCCCAGCGGCCGGTCCGTCGCGTGGTCGGCGGCGTGGCTGGTGGCGGGGTCGGTGGGGCGGCCCGCGGGGGCCTGCTCGTGCGTGCTCATGGTTCTCCTCGGGGAAGTGGCGCCGCGGACGTCGTCGTCCGGCGGTCTGACCAGGGAGTTCCCCGGAAAGTTGAGAGTGAAACGACTTCTGGCCGCGCCGCTGGCTCAGGCACCGGTCAGAAGCGGTAGCCGAAGCGCTCCAGGTCGGCGGCGTGGGTTCGCTCGACCAGGCGCCGGCCCTCGACGGTGTAGAGCCGCCAGTAGGCACGCTCGCGCTCGGTCACGTTGGTCGCGGGCACCGGGAGGTCGAGGCCGAGCAGGCGGCGTACGTCGTCCTCGAGGTGCTCCATCCGCAGCACCACGTCGGCCTCCTCGACGTGGCCGCGGTTGATCCGGCGCGACCCGTCGGGGTCGCCGACCGCCCGGGCCAGCCAGACCGGGAAGTCGAGGGTGAGTGCGGCGACGATGCCGTCCAGCGCGCCCGGGGTGGTGTGCACCCACGAGTCGGGGTCACGCAGCTCGAGCACCCAGCGCGTGCGGGTGCGCTCGTACTCCGCGACGTAGAAGTCGAAGGGGTTGCGGGTCGTCGTGACCACCCGGAGCCCGTGGTCGGCGGTCAGCAGGCCACACCCGACCAGCTCGCGGACCGTGCCGTGCTTGGCGTCGACCCCGGCCTCGCGAGCGGTGCGGAGCTCGGCCCCCTTCGCGGGCACCTCGACCACCCCGGGACGGGTCAGGAACGCCTCGCGCAGCGCGGTGCTGCCCGTCCCCGGCGCGGCGGTGAGGACGAGCCCGGATCCGCGGTCGACCAGGGCCATCAGCGCTGGGCGGTCACAGCGGGGCCACCCGGTCCCACCACGGCGCGGCCTGCTCGAGCTGGGCCGCGACCCGCAGCAGCGTGCCGTCGGCACCGAGGCGGCCGACGAGCTGCGCGCCGATCGGCAGGCCCTCGGGCGTCCAGTGCAGCGGCACGCTCATCGCCGGGCGGCCGGTCAGGTTGGCCAGCTGGGTGTAGGGCACCCAGCCGAGGTTGTCGTCGATCATCTGCTCGACCAGCGGGGTGAACCGCAGCAGGCCGCTGGACCGGGCGCGCAGCAGCGCCTTCTGCGCCAGCACCAGCGGCGCCGGGAGGTCGAAGGCCCCGACCCGCGGCGGCGGGGTGGCGGTCGTGGGGGTGAGCAGCAGGTCGTGGTCGGCGTGGAAGGCCGCGAGCCGTCGCACGTGCGTGTGCCGGCTCTCGACGGCCTTGACGTAGTCGGTCGCGCTGGTCGCCCGGCCCAGGGCGGCCATCACCCGGGTGTCGGGCTCGAAGGCGTCCTCACCGACGCCGCCGGCCGCGCGGGCCTGCTCCAGCGAGACCGCGCAGTGGACGAACCAGGTGGTGAGGAAGTCGCGCGCCAGCTGCGCGTCGTCGACCGGCATCGGCACCTCGACGACCTCGTGACCGAGCTCGGCGAGCAGGTCCGCGGCCCGGCGTACGGCAGCGGCGGCCTCGGGGTGGGGCTCGCCCGCGATGCTGCTGGCGGTGGTCACGCCGATCCGCAGCCGCCCCGGGTCACGGCCGACCTCGGCGGCGAAGCCGTCGGCCGGCAGCCCGCCGGGGAGGTACGCCGAGACCTCGGTCGGCCCGGCCAGCACGTCGAGCATCGCGGCGCTGTCGCGGACGCTGCGCGAGACCACGCCGTCGGTGGCGGTGCCGCCCAGCGGCTCGCCGGACACCGGCCCGGAGGGCAGCAGCCCACGGCTGGCCTTGAGGCCGAACAGCCCGCACGCCGAGGCGGGGATCCGGATCGAGCCGCCGCCGTCGCTCGCCGCGGCGCAGGGCACGATGCCGGCCGCGACCGCCGCCGCGGACCCACCGGACGAGCCGCCCGGGGTGTGGTCGGTGTCCCACGGGTTGCGGGTCGGTCCGAAGACGTGGGGCTCGGTGACGCCCTTGGCGCCGAACTCCGGGCTGTTGGTCTTGCCGAACACGACCAGGCCGGCCTCGACCCAGCGGCGTACGACCTCGGCGGTCTCGGCCGCGGGCACCTGCTCCCGCGCCCGGCTCCCGCCGCTGGTGGGGATCCCGGCGAGGTCCTGGTGGAGGTCCTTGAGCAGGAACGGCACCCCGGCGAAGGGGCGGCCCCCCTCGGGCTCCGGACCCTCCGGCGCGGGCGGGACGACGTCTCGGACGATCGCGTTGATCCGGGGGTTCACCTCGGCGGCGCGGGCGCGGGCGGCGGCGAGCAAATCCGCAGGAGTCGTCTCGCCCGACCGCACCAGGGCGGCGAGTCCGACGGCGTCGTGGTCACGGTAGGTCTGCACCTCCGGACTGTAGCCACGTCGCTCCGCGGAGGGGACCGATGCAGCCCGATCGGGCAGGTCCGCCGCGGCGGGGCGGCACCTAGCGTGACGAGGACCGGGCCGGCGACCGCGTCGGCCACCGCCGAGCAGTCGAGCAGGAGTGCGCATGTCCGAGTTCCCCGCCCTGGCCCACGTCGCCGTGACGGTCTCCGACCTGGAGGCCAGCCGCCGCTGGTACGCCGCCCTCTTCGGCGCCGACCCGGTCCTCGACGAGCTCGAGCAGCAGGGCACCTTCCACCACGCGGTGTTCGCGCTCGCCTCCGGCCAGCTCTTCGGCCTGCACGCCCACGTCGACCACCCGGCCGCGAGCGACTTCGACGAGCGGCGTACCGGCCTCGATCACGTCGCCTTCGGCTGTGCCGACCGCGCCGAGCTCGAGCAGTGGGTCACCCGCCTCGACGACCTCGGCATCGCGCACGGCGGCGTCGTGGACGCGGCGTACGGCTCGGGGCTGTCCTTCCGCGACCCCGACGGCATCGCCCTGGAGCTGTTCGCCCCTCCGTCCTGACCCGCTCGAGGCGGTCGTCGGTCGAGGCGGTCGTCGGTCGAGCCGGTCGTCGGTCGAGCCGGTCGCTGGTCGAGCCGG
>NZ_LMRF01000001.1:144551-145127 GCF_001424755.1 Marmoricola sp. Leaf446 | reverse complement strand
ACGCCGTGCTGGTCGGTGAGGTCGGTGGGGGTGAGGTGGACGACCAGGTCGAGCGACCCGGTGCCGCCGGGACTGGGTGCGGCGTCGGGTCGGCCGGACATGAGGTCCAGGGCGTGCTGGGGGTCGGCCAGGACGCCGACGGCGCGGGCGCGGCGTACGTCGAGGGGGTCGGTGTCACCGAGCTGTCGCAGGTCCGCGGCGATCCGGGTGACGCTCTGGTCGAGCAGCTGCGCGTCGGGGGTGTCCAGGGTCATCACGACCTCGGTGGTCGCGGGTGCAGCGCCGTCGCGGTGCAGCCAGACCCCGCGCCGGGCGAGGGCTTCGTCCTCCTCGGCGACCGCGCGGTCGGGGTCGGCGTGGAGCCGGGCCTCGTGGGCCAGTCGGCGGGCGTCGACCAGCCCGATCTTGTCGGGGACCGCGCAGATCAGCCGGTCGGCGTGCAGGGCGGCGTCCAGGGACAGGTCGTGGGTCTCGCGCGAGATCATCCGGGCCTGCCACACCCGCGGACCCGTCAGCAGGGTGGCATCGTCGAGCAGGGTCCAGAGCCGCGGGAGCCGGAACGCCAGCTCGAGGGCG
>NZ_LMRF01000001.1:144312-144537 GCF_001424755.1 Marmoricola sp. Leaf446 | reverse complement strand
GAGCTCGACGGGCGCCTCGGGCGCCACCAGCGGCGCACCCTCACCGGCCAGCGGTGTGATGGGCGCGGGGTCGCCGACGAGCCGGATCTCGCCCCACCCGGCGTGGTCGACGACCCCGTCGGCGTCCACCGGGGCGGGGTGGAGCAGCGCCCACTGCAGCGCGACCCGGAGCTGTCGCAGCTGGGCCTCGTGCTCGTCGGCCCGCGCCTCCCAGGCAGCGTCGAT
>NZ_LMRF01000001.1:0-144275 GCF_001424755.1 Marmoricola sp. Leaf446 | reverse complement strand
GTCATGTGGAACGAGGGATCTCGCGGGTCTCGTGACGGGACTTCGTCCCTCCTCGACCACCCGGCGTCCCGACGCCCGAACCACCCCACGACCCGACCACCGACCACCGACCACCGACCACCGACCACCCGACCACCGACCACCCGAGAGGGCCGCAGGGTCTCGTGACGGGACTTGGTCCCTCCTCGACCACCCGACGGCTCGACGCCCCGACCAACCGGCCGCCCGACCAGCCGACGGCCCTCCCCTGCGGCGTCCTTCCTGGTAGACAGCCGGGGTGGACGACGCACCCCTGCTGTACGCCGAGGACCTGCCGGTCGGCTCGACGGTGGAGCTCGGCTCCCACGAGGTGACGCTCGCGGAGATGCTGGAGTTCGCGCGCCAGTGGGACCCGCAGGGCTTCCACACCGACCCCGACGCCGCGGCCGCCGGGCACTTCGGCGAGGTGATCGCGAGCGGGATCCACACGCTCGGGATCTACCAGCGGCTCTCGGTCGCCGGGGCGATCGGCGGGTGGGCGGTGGTCGCGGGTCGGCAGATCCGAGAGTTGCGCTTCCCCGCGCCGGTGGTGGCCGGGGACGTGCTGCACGCGTCGCTGCTGGTGGAGAGCGTGACGCCCGGCCGGGCCGACGCGTCCGGGCGGGCGCCCCGCGCGCTCGCGGTCGTGCACGCCCGGGTCCGGCGCGACGACGGGACGACGGTGCTGAGCGCTACCTTCGAGACCTACGTCCGCACCCGGCCCGTCACCTAGGCCGCGGCCCCACCAGGAGGAACCCCGTGTCGGAGCACCAGGACTGGAACGCCCGGGTTGTCGCGGAGTTCCGCGACAACGGCGGCACCGTGACCGAGGCAGCTCCGTTCGGCCGCTCGCTCGTGCTGCTCCACCACGTCGGCGCGCGCAGCGGCACCGAGCGGGTCAGCCCGCTCGCCCACGTGCGCGACGGCGACGACACCTGGCTCGTGGCGGCGTCCAAGGCCGGGGCCCCGGACAACCCCGACTGGTTCCACAACCTCCGGGCCCACCCCGAGGTCGCGATCGAGACGCCGGACGACGGCACGGTGGAGGTCCGCGCGGAGGAGCTCGCCGGCGACGATCGCGACCGGGCGTGGGAGCGGTTCAAGGAGATGAGCGACGGCTTCCGCGGCTACGAGGCCAAGACGTCCCGCACCATCCCCGTGGTCGCGCTGCGGCGACGCTGAGCGCTCAGGCGGTGCGCCGGCGTCGCACGACGTGGGCCAGGAGCAGCACCGCGACGAGGACCAGCGTGATCACGAGGGCGTACTCCCGCACCACGTCGAGCAGGTCCACCGCCCGCCGCCCCAGGGTGAAGCCGAGCGTGACGACGAGGACCGACGACGCCAGCCGCCCGAGCACGTCGAGCGCGAGGAAGACCCGCAGCCGCATGCCGGCAGTGCCGGCCGCGGCGTACACCAGCGGGCTGGGCACCGGCAGGAACGGTGCGAGCACGACGCCCCCCGGCCCGAACCGGTACGCCGCACGCTCGGCCTTCTCGACGCGGCGCTCCGCCTGGGCGGGATCGCCCCGACCGCCCCGACCGCGACTGGCCAGCAGCCGCAGCGCCCGGTCGCCCCACCTGCGGCCGGCGAGCCAGTAGAGCCAGTCCGTGAGGACCCACACCGGCAGCCCGGCGAGCACGGCGACGGGCCACGCGACCGCGCCGATGCGCACCTGTGCCCCCAGCGCCACCTCGGCCACCGTCGATCCGCTGAGCAGCGTGAGCAGCAGCGGGTGGGTGCCGATGAGCAGCGGGATGAGCGGCAACATCGCCAGGCCCCAGAGCGCCCGCAGCCCGATGCCCGCCCCCAGCAGCAGGTCGACGCGCCGACCCTCGGGGCGACCGTGACCCTCGGGCGCGCGGTCGGGGGACGGCGTGCCCGGTCGGCCTGCTCGCTCCGCCACCACGTCGCCCATGGTGGCCGACGCCTGGGCACGACCCCGCCCGAGCGCGACGTGACCCCGGCGCGGAGCCGTCGTTGTGCACTCGGTCACTCGAAGGGAACCTCCATGCACCGTGCTCGCCGCACCGCCGTCCTCGCCCTCACCACGCTGGTCGTGGGCCTCACCGGAGGTCTCGTGCAGCCCGCGTCCGCTGCGGAGGACCTCGACCAGGAGTTCTCGGTCACGACCCTGCACTTCGCCGTGCAGGTCGGCCCGGAGGACGAGGACTGCGACGTCGTCGGTGACCTCTACGTGCCCGAGACGGCGTCCGCGGACGACCGGCGGCCGGCGATCCTCACCACCAACGGCTTCGGAGGCAGCAAGGACGACCAGGCCGGGCTGGCCACGCTGTTCGCCAAGCGCGGCTACGTCGTGCTCAGCTACTCCGGCCTCGGCTTCGGGGGCTCCGGCTGCGAGATCACGCTGGACGACCCCGACCACGACGGCAGGGCCGCCGCCCAGCTCATCGACTTCCTCGGTGGCGCCGACGGGATCGCCTTCACGGGCGAGGAGCACACCGAGGCCCAGGCGGTCGAGCCCCTCGCCGTGGTGAGGCTCGACGGCGACCCGTCCCGGCAGGACCCCCGGGTGGGCATGGTGGGCGGCTCCTACGGCGGCCAGGTGCAGTACGCCGCCGCCTCGGTCACCCCGAAGCTCGACACCATCGTCCCGCTGATCACCTGGAACGACCTCAGCTACTCGCTGGGACCCAACAACACCGACCAGACCACGCTGCCCGGGCAGGAGCGGGCCGGCGTCAGCACCGCCACCCCCGGCTCGGTGAAGACCAACTGGGCGCTCGGCTTCTCCGCCATCGGCCTGACCGGTGACGTGCAGAACCAGCAGGACCCCATCCCCAGGAACTGCCCCAACTTCGCCGACTTCGTCTGCCCGGCGCTGGTCACCGGTGCGACGACCGGAGCCCTCGACGACGCCAGCGTCCGGGCGCTGCGACGCGCCTCGGTGGCGAGCTACCAGGACCAGGTGAAGGTCCCGACACTGATCCTGCAGGGCCAGGCCGACACGCTGTTCAACCTCAACGAGGCGGTGGCGACCTACCAGGCGCTGAAGGAGCAGGGCACGCCGGTGAAGATGAGCTGGGTGCAGTACGGCCACTCCGGCGACCCCGCCCCCGGCGAGATCGACTTCGAGGCCCCGAGCTACGGCGACCAGAACATCACGCGGCGCATCGTCGACTGGTTCGACCACTACCTCAAGGACTCGAGCGTCTCGACCGGTCCGGAGTTCTCCTACTTCCGCGACTGGGTCGACTACGACCCCGCTGACAGCGCCGAGGGCGCCTACCGCAGCGCGCCGTCCTACCCGGTCGGCTCCACCTCGACCTACCACCTGTCCAGCACGCCGACCAGCTCGCTGACCGGCGGCTCGCTGGTGACCGACCGCGGCGACGTCACCGCGGGCCGCGAGGACTTCGTCGCCCCGGGCGGTCCGCTCTCGGCCGCCGAGCAGCTCGACGTCGTCAGCTCGCTCTTCGAGCAGCCCGAGGAGCTCGAGCCGCGGGCGGAGGAGCCGGGCACCTCGGCGCGCTACGACACCGCCCCGCTCAGCCGCGCGGTCGACGTCGTCGGCTCGCCGCAGGCCCGGCTGCAGGTGCAGGCGCCCGGCGGCGAGGGCACGCCCGACGCCGCCAAGCTCGTGCTGTTCCTCAAGGTCGCCGACGTCGCGCCGGACGGCACCGCACGGGTGGTCCGCAACCTGGCGGCGCCGGTGCGCGTGCCCGACGTCGCGGAGCCCTTCACGGTGACCATGCCCGCCTTCGTCCACCGGTTCGAGAAGGGCCACAGGATCCGGCTGCTCGTCGCCGGCGCGTCGCCCAACTACCGCGGCAACACCGCCCCGGTCGGGGTCGGCGTCGTCACCGCCGCGGGCGCGGACTCCACCGAGCCGCTGCCCCCGCAGAGCCTGACCCTGCCGACGACCTCCGGTGGCGTCCCGGCCTCCGGCGCACCCACCACCGGCGCACCCGGCACCGGCATCCCCGGCGGCACCCCCGGCGGCACCCCCGGCGGCACCCCCGGCGGCGGGGACGGCGGCGGGAACGGCCCGGTCACGGGCTCCGGCAACGGCACCGGCTCAGGCACCGGGTCCGGCACCGGCAGCACCGGCGGGGCGCAGGCCGCGCCGGCCACGAGCACCGCCACGACGGCGACCACCACGTCGGCGCTGCCCGACACCGGCGGCCCGCGCTGGGACCTGCTGGCCGGCGGCCTCGCGCTGCTGCTGCTCGGAGCCGGCCAGGTGCTGCTCGGCCGTCGCACCGCCCGCTAGCACCGCCGGGCCGGCCGGGCGGCCGCCGCTCAGGCGGTGGCCGCCACCTCGCCGAGCGCCTCGCCCAGGATGCCGATGGCCTCGCGCACCTCGTCGGCCGAGGTGGTCAGCGGCGGCACCAGGTGGATCCGGTTGCCGGCCGCGAGCGGCAGCAGCCCCCGGCGCTTGCAGGCGGCCACGACCGAGGTCAGCTGCGGGCTGGTCCCGACGTACGGCGCCAGCGGCTCCCGGGTGGCCCGATCGGCCACGAGCTCGACGGCCCAGAACGCGCCGGTGCCCCGCACCTCGCCGATCCACGCATGCTCCGCGCGCAGCGCCTCCAGCCCGGGGGCGAAGACCTCCTCGCCCAGGGCGGCGGCGTGCTCGACGACGCGGTCGTCCTCCATGGTGCGGATCGTGGCGACGGCCGCGGCGCACGCCAGCGGGTGCCCGGAGTAGGTCAGGCCGCCCGGGTAGGGGCGCTCGTCGAAGGTCGCGGCGACCTCGGCGCTGATCGCGACGCCGCCGAGCGGCACGTAGCCGGAGTTGACCCCCTTGGCGAAGGTCAGCAGGTCGGGCACGACGCCGTCGAGCTCGCAGGCGAACCAACGCCCGGCGCGGCCGAACCCGGCCATCACCTCGTCGAGCACGAGCAGGATGCCGTGGCGGTCGCACAGCGCGCGGACCCCGCTGAGGTAGCCGGGCGGCGGCACCATGATGCCGGCGGTGCCGGGGATGCTCTCGAGCACGATCGCGGCGATGGTGCCGGGACCCTCGAGCGCGATCACCTGGGCGAGGTGCTCCAGCGCCCGCTCGCCCTCCTCCTCCTGCGAGGTGGCGTGGAAGGCGCTGCGGTAGAGGTAGGGCCCGAAGAAGTGGACCGTCCCGGTCGCCGCCTGGTCGTTGGGCCAGCGCCGCGGGTCCCCCGTCAGGTTGATCGCGAGCTGGGTGCCGCCGTGGTAGCTGCGGTAGGTGGAGAGCACCTTGGGCCGACCGGTGTGCAGCCGGGCCATCCGCACCGCGTGCTCGTTGGCGTCCGCGCCGCCGTTGGTGAAGAAGACCTTGTCGAGGCCCTCGGGCGTGTGCGAGGCGACCAGCCGCGCCGCCTCGGAGCGGGCGGCGTTGGCGTGCTGCGGCGCGACCGTGCACAGGTGGGCCGCCTGCTCCTGCACGGCCGAGACGACCCGCGGGTGCTGGTGGCCCAGGTTGGTGAAGACCAGCTGCGAGGTGAAGTCGAGCAGCCGGTGGCCCTCGCCGTCCCAGACGTGGGAGCCCTGCGCCTTGGTGATCACCATCGGCGCGAGGGACGCCTGGGCCGACCAGGAGTGGAAGACGTGGCGGCGGTCGAGCTCGGAGGTCTGCGCGGCGTCGAGGTCGACGAGCTCGCTGCGGGTGGTGGTCGGCTCAGACATTGCGCGGGAACCCCAGCTCGAGGCCGCCCTGCGGCCGGTTGGCGGGGTCGACCCAGCGGGTGGTGACGACCTTGCCGCGGGTGAAGAAGTGGACGCCCTCCGTGCCGTGGGCGTGGGTGTCGCCGAACAGCGAGCGCTTCCACCCCCCGAAGGAGTACGACGCGACCGGCACCGGCACCGGCACGTTGACGCCGATCATCCCGACGTGCACGTCGGCCTCGTAGCGGCGGGCCGCCCCGCCGTCGTTGGTGAACACCGCGGTGCCGTTGCCGTAGGGGTTGGCGTTGACCAGCGCCACCGCCTCTTCGTAGGTCTCCACGCGCACGACACTGAGCACCGGGCCGAAGATCTCCTCGGTGTAGACGCCCATCTCCGGGGTGACGTGGTCGAGCAGCGTCGGGCCGAGCCAGAAGCCGTCCTGCGCGCCGCGCGGCTGCACCTCGCGGCCGTCGACCACCACCTTGGCGCCCTCCTGCTCCCCGGACTCGACGAAGGAGGCGACGCGGTCGCGGTGCTCCCGGGTGACCAGGGGACCCATGTCGGCCTCCTTCTCCTCGCCGGTGTCGCCGCCGTCGCCGATCACCAGGCCGCGGGTGCGGTCGGCGATGCGGGCGACCAGGTCGTCGGCGACCGGCCCGACCGCCACGAGCACGCTGATGGCCATGCACCGCTCCCCCGCGCTGCCGTAGCCGGCGTTGACGGCCGAGTCGGCCGCGAGGTCGAGGTCGGCGTCGGGCAGCACCACCATGTGGTTCTTGGCGCCGCCGAGCGCCTGCACCCGCTTGCCCCGCTGGGTGGCCTCGGCGTAGACGTACTCCGCGATCGGCGTCGAGCCGACGAAGCTGATCGCCTGCACGTCGGGGCTCTGCAGCAGCGCGTCGACGGCGACCTTGTCGCCCTGCAGCACGTTGAAGACGCCGTCGGGCAGGCCGGCCTCCTGCCACAGCCGCGCCAGCCACAGCGCGGCCGACGGGTCCTTCTCGCTGGGCTTGAGGACCACCGCGTTGCCGGCCGCGATCGCGATCGGGAAGAACCACATCGGCACCATGGCCGGGAAGTTGAAGGGCGAGATGATGCCGACCACGCCCAGCGGGTCGCGCTTGGAGTGCACGTCGACCCCGGTCGAGACGCCCTCGGAGTGACCGCCCTTGAGCAGGTGGGAGAGGCCGCAGGCGAACTCCACGACCTCCTGGCCGCGCGCGATCTCCCCGAGCGCGTCGGAGAGCACCTTGCCGTGCTCGGCGGTGATGATCGCGGCGAGCTCCTCGCGCCGGGAGTTGAGCAGCTCGCGGAAGGCGAAGAGGACCTGGGTGCGGCGCGCGAGCGACGTACGCCCCCACTCCGGGGCCGCCGCGCTCGCCGCGGCGATGACGGCGTCGGCGTCCTCGCGGGTGGCCAGCAGCAGCGACCCGGTGACCTCGCCGGTGGCGGGGTTGGTGACGTCGGCGCGGCGGTCGCCGGAGCCGTCGTACGACGCGCCCGACGCCCAATGGGCGATGGTGGCAGTGCTCATGGGTGTTCCTCTCGTGACCTACGGAATTCGTCGCCTGGTGCCGTCCTGGCCTAGCATTCCGCACCATAGCCGCGCGCGCGACACCGATCCGGTGTCGCACGACGTAGGTTCACCATGCCACCGACGGAGGACCGATGACCAGCCACCATCCCCACGGCGACACCGCAGCCACGCCCCTGGACCGCGACGTCGTCGTGGTCGGCGCCGGGCCCGCGGGCCTGATGGCGGCCCGCACGCTCGCCGCGGCGGGGCGCAGCGTCGTGGTGCTGGAGGCCCGGGACCGCGTCGGCGGACGCACCTGGAGCGACGTGGTCGACGGGGCGTTCCTCGAGATCGGCGGCCAGTGGGTCTCCCCGGACCAGACCGAGCTGCTGGGCCTGGTCGACGAGCTCGGCCTGAGCACCTTCCCCCGCTACCGCGAGGGCCGCTCGGTCTACCGCACCCCCGAGGGCGAGGTCGTGCAGTACGACGGCCTCGAGCTGCCCGTCGGCGAGCAGACCGCCGCCGAGATGCGTCGCCTGACCGCCCTGCTGGACGACCTCGCCGCGGAGATCGGCTGCCGGGAGCCGTGGGCCCACCCGCGCGCCGCCGAGCTCGACCGGATCTCCTTCCACCACTGGCTGCGCGAGGCCTCCACCGACGAGCAGGCCTGCGACAACATCGGGCTCTTCATCGCCGGCGGCATGCTGACCAAGCCGGCCCACGCGTTCTCGGCGCTGCAGGCCGTGCTGATGGCGGCCTCGGCGGGGTCGTTCAGCAACCTGCTCGACGACGCGTTCATCCTCGACCGCCGCGTGGTCGGCGGCATGCAGTCGGTCTCCGAGTCGATGGCCGACCGGCTCGACGTACGCCTCGCGACGCCGGTGCGCACCATCCGCACCTCCGACGACGGCGTGGTCGTGGAGTCCGACCGCGTCACGGTCACGGCCCGCCACGTCGTCGTCGCCGTGCCGCCCAACCTCTACAGCCGGATCAGCTACGACCCGCCGCTGCCGCGGCGCCAGCACCAGATGCACCAGCACCTCTCGCTCGGCCTGGTGATCAAGGTGCACGCCGTCTACGCGACGCCGTTCTGGCGCGACGCCGGCCTCTCGGGCACCTGCTTCGGCGCGACCGCGCTGGTGCAGGAGGTCTACGACAACACCAACCACGGCGACGACCGCGGCACCCTCGTCGGCTTCGTCTCCGACGAGAAGGCCGACCGCCTCCTCGAGCTCGACCCCGACGAGCGCCGGGCGGAGGTGCTGGCCTCGATCGCCGACTACCTGGGCCCGCAGGCGCTGGAGCCGCTCGTCTACCACGAGTCGGACTGGGCCAGCGAGGAGTGGACCCGCGGGGCGTACGCCGCGAGCTTCGACCTCGGCGGCCTCTCGCGCTACGGCAAGGACCAGACCGCGCCGGTCGGCCGGATCCACTGGGCCAGCTCCGACACCGCCGCCGAGGGCTACCAGCACGTCGACGGCGCCCTGCGCCGCGGCCGGGCCGTCGCCGAGGCCATCGCCGCCACCGCCTGACCCGTCGGCGCGGCTCGGCGCCGTGGTGGCGCGTCATACGACCGGGTCGCCCCCACGACCACGTCGCATGACGGACGCAGGTGCGTCATACGACCGGCTCGCCCCGGCGACCACCTCGTATGACGCGTCGGCCGCTGAGCCGCGCTCAGCCCAGCTGCAGCCGGACCGCGAGTCCGAACCCGGCGAGGGCGATGCCCCAGCGCAGCGGCCGCTCGGGCAGCAGCCGCACCACCTGCGGCCCCAGCCAGCCGCCGACGACGGCCCCGCCGGCCAGGGGCACGACGGCCGCCCAGTCGACCGGCGCGAGCACGACGTAGGCGATCGCCGCGACCAGGTTGGCGGTGCTGGTGGCGACGTTCTTGACCGCGTTGGTGACCGCCAGCGGCTCGGTGGTCCGCAGCGCCAGGACGGCGAGCATGATCACCCCGGCGGCGGCCCCGAAGTAGCCGCCGTACACCCCGACCGCGCCGACCACGAGGTGACCGCGCCAGGCCCGGGGCGGGCCCGCGGTCGCGCGCCGGGTCTCGGACCACCGCCGCAGCCGGTCACGCAGGAGCAGCAGGGCCGACCCGAGCGCGACCAGCCACGGCACCACGGCCTCGAACACCGCGGGATCCGTCAGCAGGAGCAGGGCCGCGCCGAGGCCGCCGCCGCAGAGCAGCATCAGCACCCGCAGGCGTCGCCACTGGCCCACCAGCTCGCGCCGGGAGCCGATGGTCGTGCCGAGCGCGTTGCCCGTCAGCGCCACGGTGTTGGTCACGTTGGCGACCAGAGGCGGAAGTCCGGCCGCGAGCAGCGCCGGATAGCTGATCAGCGACGCGAGGCCGGCGACGGAGCCGGTGAGCCCGGCCCCCACCCCGGCGGCGACGAGCAGCAGGACCTCGGTGGGGCTCACCCGGGGACGGGCACGACGTCGACCGGGGCGCCCTCGAACCGGAACCCCCAGGCCTGACCGACCCTTCGTATACAAGTACGGATGTCCACGATCCCGTAGTCTGCTCGACATGACCCAGGTGCGACAGCCGGGCGGGGCGCGCGCGTCGGGCGCTCACCTCGTCTACGTCGAGCTCAAGCGGCGCATCCTTGACCTCGAGCTGGCGCCCGGCGAGCGGCTCCACGAGCCGGCGCTCACCGCCGAGCTCGGGGTCAGCCGTACGCCGCTGCGCGAGGCGGTGCGCCGGCTGATCGCCGAGAACCTGCTCGAGCAGCAGCCGACGGGCGCCGTCCTCGTCCCCCGCCTCGACGCCCGCGACGTCGTCGAGCTCTACGAGGTGCGCGCCTCGCTCGAGGGCCTGATGGCCGGCACGGCGGCGAGGCGGGCGACGGGGGCCGACCACGACGCGCTGCACGGGCTGCTCGCCCGCAACGAGGCCCTCGTGCACTTCCGCGACGACGCCATGGCCGCCGGCACGGCGATCCACGACCGCATCGGGGAGATCGCCGACAACGCCTGGGCCCGGCACCTCCATCGGCAGGTGACCGACCAGATGAGGCGCTACAAGCTCACCACCAACTCCAGCGAGGAGCGTCGCGCCGCCGCCCTGAGCGAGCACCACGACATCTGCGCGGCGATCATCGCGGGTGACGACGTCGCCGCCGCCGACCTCGCCTCGCGCCACGTCCTCGGTGCCCGCGACGTCGCCGTCCGGGCCCTCGGGGAGCCGGGGCCGGACGCAGCCGCACCCGGCGCCGACGCACCGTGAGGCGCCCACCCCTCAGCCAGGCCAGCTTCTACGGGGCGACCCTGCTGGTCCAGGTCGTCACGTTCATCCTGCGTCCGACCGCGATCTACCGCGCCATCGAGCTGGACGCACCCGCGCAGTTCCTCGGGGCGATCGGCGCGAGCTTCGCCGTGGTGCCGCTGCTCCTCGCGGTCGGCATCGGCACCCTGACCGACCGGTTGGGCGAGAAGACGCTGATGATCACCGGCGGCGTCGTCCTCCTCGGCAGCACGGCCTGCTTCGCCCTCCTGGGCAGCAGCATCCCCGGCCTGCTGCTCGCCACGGTCACCCTCGGCGTGGGACACCTGTGCTCGGTGGTGGGGCAGCAGGCCTACGTCGCCAACGTCACCGACAGCTCGCGCTACGACACCGCGTTCGGCCACTACACGTTCGCGGCCTCGGCGGGCCAGGCCGCGGGACCGGGCTTCATCGCCCTGTTCGGCGGGAGGTCGGCGATTCCCGACACCGGAGCCATCTTCGTGGCCTCCGCCGCCGTGGCGGCCACGCTGCTCGTCGTCACGCTCGCGCTGCCGCGCACGACCGGCGCGCCGGGCCGGACCGGCGACCAGGGGTCGCTCCGCACCCTGGTCAGGCGCCCCGGCCTGCTCCGCGCGCTCACGGTAAGCTCGGTGGTCCTGGCGGCCGTCGACATCTCGCTGGTCTACCTGCCCGCCCTGGGCGCCGAGCGCGACGTCTCGGCCGCCACCATCGGGGCGCTGCTGTCGGTGCGCGCGGTGTTCTCGATGGCGTCGAGGCTGTTCCTCGGGCAGCTGGCGGCGCTCCTGGGCCGAGGCCGGCTGCTGGTCGGGAGCGTGGCCGGCGCCGCCGTCGGCATGGCGCTGCTGCCGGCGCCCCTGCCCACCTGGTCGCTGTTCGTCGTCGTCGCCGTCATGGGCTTCGGCCTCGGGGTGGGACAGCCCATGACGATGTCCTGGCTGGCGGACGCCACCCCGCCCGGGCTGCGCGGGCGGGCGATGTCGCTGCGGCTCACCGGCAACCGGCTGGGCCAGGTCGTCGTGCCGACCGCGGCCGGCGCCTTCGCCGCCAGCGCGGGCGCCGGGGCCGTGCTGTGGGCGACCGCCGCCGCCCTCGGCGCCGTGGCCCTCGCAGCGCGGAAGATCCGGGCCGCCGGGACCTGAGCGGACCGGTCCGTCCCGGGCCGGAGCGGAGCTGACCCGTGCGGCGCACGAGCCGCCGCCTCAGGTCTGGTGGCGGCGCAGCCGTCGCAGCTCGCGGTCCAGGTAGGGCCGGGCCCGGCGTTGCCCGCCGCGTCGCCCGATCGCCTCCTGCAGCGCGACCAGCGAGCGCAGCAACCGGTCGCGGTCGGGCTCCCACCCGCGCCGGGTGCACTCCTCCCACCAGGCCACCGGCGCCTGGTGACCCCGCTGCCCGTTACACCGGCGGCAGGCCAGCAGCTCGTTCTCCAGCCACGACGGGCCGCCCTTGACCCGGGGGACGACGTGCTCGGTCGTGGGCTGCACCAGCGACCCGAACGGCCGGCCGCACCACACGCACGTCGCCCCGTCCCGCTCCAGGAGCAGCGCGCGACGGCGCGTCCGGTCGGGGGCTGACGGGGGTCGCATCGTGGTCCCGACGCTACCCAGGGCCCGGATGCCCTCCGGGATCGTCCTTGCCCGCCGGGGGACGATCGGGGCGTGACCCGTCACCGCACCCGACCCGCCCTGCTCGCCAGCCTGGCCGCGAGCGCGGCGCTCGTCGCCGGCTGCTCCCCGGGCTCGGGCTCGGGCTCGGGCGACGCCCTCGACGGCGGCCGCACCGCGGCCGGCGCGCAGGGCGACGCCTCCGCGTCCGAGGAGGACCGCCCGTTCGAGGTCGAGGAGGTCGACCGGTTCGACCAGCCGTGGGCGATGACGTTCCTGCCCGGCTCGGGCGACCTGCTGGTCACCGAGCGCGACGGCGTGCTGCACCTGCGCGACCAGGACACCGGCGAGCGGGTCGAGGTCGCCGGCGTGCCCGAGGTCGTCGACGCCGGTCAGGGCGGGCTGGGCGACGTCGTCACCGGCCCGTCGTACGCCGAGGACGGGACCGTCTACCTCAGCTGGGTCGAGGCCGGGGACGCCGGCACGTCGGGCGCCGTGGTGGGTCGCGCGCGCCTCGTCACCGACGGCGAGCCGCGGCTGGACGGCCTCGAGGTGATCTGGCGGCAGTCCCCCACGATCGACGGCGACGGGCACTTCTCGCACCGGATCGCGGTGGACCCCGACGGCCGTCACCTCGTCGTCAGCTCGGGCGACCGGCAGCAGTTCGACCCGGCCCAGGACACCAGCAACAACCTCGGCAGCATCGTGCGGCTGACCCTCGACGGCGACCCCGCCCCGGGCAACCCGCTCGCGGACCAGGACGGCCGGTCGGCCGACATCTGGAGCTGGGGACACCGCAATCCCCTCGGCCTGGAGTTCGCCCCCGACGGGACGCTGTGGTCCTCGGAGATGGGGCCCCGGGGCGGCGACGAGCTCAACCGCATCGAGGAGGGCGGCAACTACGGCTGGCCCGAGGCCTCCGACGGCAGCAACTACGACGGCAGCGACATCCCCGACCACGCCGACGGCGACGGCTTCGTCGCCCCCGTCGCGTGGTGGGACCCGAGCATCTCCCCCGGCAGCCTGATGGTCTACGACGGCGAGCAGTTCCCCGACTGGCAGGGCGACGCCTTCCTCGGCGCCCTGTCCGGCCAGGCCCTGGTGCGCGTCGACCTCGACGGCCGGCGAGCGGGCGCCATCGAGGCCTGGGACATGGGCGAGCGCATCCGCGCCGTCGAGCAGGGCCCGGACGGGTCGGTCTGGCTGCTCGAGGACGCCGGCGCCGGGCGGTTGCTCCGGCTCACCCCGACCGAGGGGTGAGCCGCCGGGCCCTCAGCTGGCGCGGATCCTGGCCTGCTGTGACGTGGAGAGCGCGAAGCCCTGGGAGGCGGGAGTGCGGGCGACGAAGTAGTAGGAGCCGCTCCGCGGTGCGTACAGCCGGACCCGGTAACGGCCGTAGCCGTCGGTCAGGGGCCGGGCGTAGACCTTCCACGCACAGGTCGGGCAGGTCTTGCGGAGCACGTCGACCCGCTGGCGGGCGTAGAGCGGGCGCGCCTCTCCGGACATGAAGATCCTGGAGGGTCGCGGCTGGGTCAGCCGGATCGGCATCTGGCGGTGCACCCGGACCAGCACGGGGACCGCGGCACCGTCGTCGGAGACCGACGAGCCGATCGCCTGGGAGTCCGCGGACCCGGCGTACCGCACCCGGAAGCTGGACGTGCGGGAGGCCACCCGGTCGAAGGTGTACACGATGTGCTTCTCGCCGTTGGCCATGGTGGTCTCGGTCGTCGTCGCCGTGGCCACGGCGGTCCACGCGGCGCCCGAGGTCGGCTGCTGCTCCAGGGTCACCTGCTGGTTGGGCAGCGGCGCCGGGGACTCCCCGAGCAGCAGGAAGACCTGCCCCACGATCTTGAAGCGCTGGCCGTGGACGGGATCGGAGCTCGTGGTGTAGGCGGTCGTGGCCGAGGCGAAGATCGGGTCGGCCGCAGCCGGTGCGCTCGCGGCCGGCACGAGCGGGGCAGCGAGCGCGAGGGCGAGTGCGAGGAAACGCAGCGTCGAGCGCACGAACAGGTGGTCGAGACGGTTCCTCACCGGCCGAGGGTAACGGAGAACCGTCCTCGTGACGCCGGATCGAGGAGAACTGTCCACCGATCGCGGCTAACGACTCCGCTGGTCCTGCAGCGCGCAGTCGTTGCGGCCGAGGACGGGCGCCGCCGACCCGTCGAGGACCAGGCCGAACCTCGCTCCGGAGCAGGTGTTGCCCGAGGCCGTGCCGCCCGACCGACCCGTGAACACGACCCCGGCGGACCCGTTGCCCCGCAGGTCGTTCCCACGCAGGTCGGGCGTGGCCCGGGCGGCCACGTCGACCAGGATCCCCGCCTGCTCGTGCCCGGTGACGGTGTTGGCGGTCACCTGGGGCGAGGCCGCTCCGTACACGGCGACCCCGATGCCCCCGTTGCCCCGGACCGTGTTGCGCGCCAGCCGGGGGCGGGAGGCGCCCTGGACGACGAGCCCTGCCTGCTTGTTGGCCTCGATGCGGTTGTCGTCCACGACCGGCGCACCGCGATCGCCGACCGTCACCCCGGCGCCGTTCCCCACCAGGACGCTGTCGCGGAGCCGGCCTGAGGACTTCCCGACGTAGCAGACGCCGCAGACGTCGTTGCCGCGGAAGCTGCTGCCCCTGACCTCGGGCCTGCCACTGGCCACGAGCAGCCCACCCACGGCGTTGCGGGTCGCGCTCGAGCCGCGCATGCTCAGCCGCTCTCCCCCGGCGAGCACGATCCCGCTGCCGCCGGAGAGGACAGCCTCCGCGCCGGGTTCGGCACGGTCGTCGCGGGTCGCGCCCGCGACCTGCACGTCGCGGAGCGTCGCGGTCCCGGCTCGGAGGAGGAGGACCGAGGCACTGCCTCCGCCGCGGTGCTCCACCCGGACCCCGGACATCCGGAGCGTGACCTGCGAGGCCAGCACCAGGCCGGCTCCCTGGGCGCGGGAGGTGACCAGGGTGCGGCCACGACCCGCACCCTGGATCGTGATGTCCTGGACGAGGGCCACGGTGCCGTCCAGCGCGAAACGTCCCTCGGGGAGCACCACGGTCGACCCGGTCGGCATCCGGGAGAGGACGGTCGCGAGGTCCTCGTCCGGTGTCAGCTCGTAGCGCGCCCCCGCGTCGGGCCCCGTCACCACGTCGAGGACGTTGGCCGCGAGCGCTGCTCGCACCGCGTCCGCCAGCGGACCGGTCGCACCCTTCGCCTGGCGCCACTCGTCGATCGCCGTCCGCGCCGCGGCCTCCCGGCAGTCCGACCGGGCCAGCTGCTGGTCGAAGCCCGCTGCCTCCGTGCGCAGCTGCGGCATGGACGGCATCGGGGGGATCGTGGCGTCGCTGGTCGCGGTCAGCCCGTCGAACTGCTGGGTGAAGGCGTCGAGCGCGGTCACGAGCCGCACCACGAGGCTCCTGCACGTCGATCTCCGCGCGTCCTCGGACCGCGCTCGCTCGTCCTGGTCGCGGTCCAGCGTGTTGATCACCAGGAGCGCCCCGGGGACCACCATCGCGAACAGCAGCAGTGCGGTGACGTACTTGGCCCACCGCCGCGACAACACCGCGTCAGGCTACTTGCCGGAGCACCAGGACCAGGTCGTGACTGGCGGGGTCGGTCGACGGCATCCAGAGCATCTCGTAGGTGAGCCCGCTGTAGGTGGCGTACGCGACGGAGATCGACTCGCTGGTGCTCTTGGGGCCGATGGAGAGCGTGCCCACGGTCGTGAGCCGCCCGTCCAGGTCGGCGACCTGCACTAGGATCCGGTACGTCGTGGTCAGCCTCGTCGACAAGGTGACGCTGAGGTTCGCCGACTTGGTGCCGCGCACCACGCTCGCTGACGCCAGGGGCGTCCTGCTGGGGCTGAAGGCCGTGGTGGTCGAGGTGCCGCTGTAGGTCGAGGTCCCGGTGGTCGCGAGGGCGTCGTCGAAGGTGCCGCCGTTGCCGGGCTGCGGGTCTCCCGGCGCTCCGTGCTGGGCGCCCCACTCCGCGTCCTCCGAGCTGGTCAGTCCGAGCTCGCCGTAGGGCTCGCCGTTGCGGGCACCGAGCGGCGCACGGGTCTGGTCGGCTCCGTCGGCCTTGGACAGGTCGTAGAGGAACTGCCGCACCGCCGGGGACGACGCCCGCCAGACCGTGGAGGCACCGAAGGGGTTGAACGGGACGAGGTAGGAGTTGAACTCGCCGATCCAGTCGATCAGCCGGTCGCTCTTGGTGTTGGCGACCAGCACGTCACGCCCGGCGCCACCGAAGGCGTAGTCGGCGTTGGTGTCGGTGTCGGGCCTGCTGTTCGAGCCGTTGCCCGTCGTCTTGTCGTCGTCGACGTCGAGGAGGTCGTTGCCCCAGCCACCGTAGAGGTGGTCGGTGCCCGTGCCGCCGGACATCCAGTCCGAGCCACCGTCACCGAAGAGCGCGTCGTTGCCGTCGTCGCCGGTGGCGTCGGACGTGGTCAGGAACGGGAGGCAGGCGGTGCCGCCGGCCTTGCAGACCGTGACCTGGCGCATCGGGTCGTTCTCGTCGTAGTGGCGGAACTCCTCGGGGTCGGAGTAGCCGAACTGGAGCGGGTTGTCGTCGAGGTAGTAGAGCGCCAGGGTCGCCAGCGGGTCGGCGGTGTAGTAGGCCGCGAGGGCCTCACCGCCCGAGATCGCGTCGTCACCCTCGCCGCCGTGGACGAAGTCGTTGCCGAGACCGCCGTACATCACGTCGTTGTAGCCGACGTAGAACGGCTCGAGGTCGGCGACCTTGACCAGGGCGCCGGTCGGGTTGACCACGGCGCTGTGGTGGGGGCCGTTGCTCGTGACGGTGGTCTGCGTCGTCTTGACGTCGCGGTAGTTCAGCGGGTCGGTGCTGCCGTTACGGCTGGTCAGGAGCAGGCCGTCGTCACCGAGGACGCCGTCGACACCGGTGCCGCCGGAGACCCAGTCGTTGCCGGCCTGGCCGTAGAGGTCGTCATCGCCGGCCTCGCCCCAGATCGCGTCGTCGCCGGACATGCCGTGGACGACGTCGTTGCCGGTCTCACCGTGCAGGAAGTCCGCGCCGCCGATGTTGGTCCCGGTGCCGGTCACCTTGACGGGCCGCGCACGGTCGGTCGTCGTCAGCCAGTAGGTGCCGGCCTCGCCGGTCGGGCTGTAGTCGAGGTGCTGGACGACGCGCGGGACGACCTGCGCCTGGTAGGTGAACGAGGCGAACTGACCGTTGCGGACGATCTTGTAGATGTTGCCGTTGTCACCGATCATCACGTCGGCGTCGGCAGACGCAGAGCCGTCACCCAGGTGGTTCCGGGTGGTGGCCGCGCCCGTGTCGCCGTAGATCGTGTCGGAGCCGTCAGGCCTCATCGCCGGGGTCGTCAGGCCGAAGAGGTTCGAGCTGCCGCCGATCAGGTCGTCCTGGCCGAGCCCGCCGTAGATGGTGTCGCTGCCGCCGTTGCCCTCGACGTAGTCGGAGCCGGCACCACCCTGCAGGGTGTCGTTGCCGAGCTGGCCGAACACGCGGTCGTCGCCGGTCCCGGCATCGACGACGTCGTCGCCGAAGAGGTCGGTCGCGGTGGTGCTCGCGTGGTCGAGGATGGCGACCGAGCGCACCTCGACAGCGGTCGGGTCGAGCTGCGAGGCACCGGTGACGCTGCTGCCGGCGTACCAGGTCTGGGTGATCGGGTCGAGCAGGTAGAGGCGGTCGCCGACCAGCACCCGGACCAGGCTGCTGAGCGTCGAGCCGGTGCGCAGGACCTCGGCGTTGTCCCCGACGACGACGTCGTTGCCGGCGCCGCTGCCGATGAAGTCGCCGGCGTCGAGGCCGCCGGCGACGTTGTGGCCGCCGATGATGTCGTCGTCGCCGTCACCGCCACGGATGAGGTCCGACCCCTGCTGGCCCAGGATGATGTCGCCGCCCGCGTCGCCGTACAGCGTGTCGTTGCCACCGTTGGTGTCCCTGTGGTCGACCGAGACGAACGCGAACGGGTGGAGGGCCGTCGAGAGCGGCAGCCGGGCGGTGTCGACGAAGGTGGTGCTGCTCCGGGCGCCGACCCAGCCGAAGTCTCCGAGGACCAGGTCGTTGCCTGCATCGCCGTTGACGGTGTCGCCGCCCTTGCCACCGAGCAGGACGTCGTTGCCACCACGGCCGGCCAGGATGTCGGCGTCGCCGACCCCGGTCTCGGCGGTCCGCAGCACGTCCACGGTCAGGAAGGCGGCGTCGCCGGTGACCGTCGCGCCGGTCCTGGGGTTGGTCAGGTGCCCCGCGACGGGGGCACCGCCGAGGACGATCGCGTAGCCGCTGGCACCGACCGGCTCGAGGTGGTGGACGCGGCCGGTGTCGCCGAAGACCAGGTCGTCGGCCGCGCCGCCGCCGAGGGTGTCGGCGCCGGCGCCGCCCAGGAGGACCAGGGGCTGCGTCGCAGCGGGGTCGGCCACCATCGTGTCGTTGCCACCCTGACCGTGGACCACGAGCCGGGCGGCACCGGTGGTGGGCGCGTCGGCCTCGATCGTGACGGTGTCGTTGCCCTCACCGGTGAAGACCGTGGTGATGGTGGCGCCGAACGGCGAGGTGGGGATCGCGCCACCGCGGACCGAGTCGATCCGACCGGTGTTGCCGCCGGAGCCGAGGAAGACCGAGATGCCGCGGCCGAAGAGGCCGGAGTCCGCGCTCCGGGTCCAGACGCCCTGGCCCGCGAGGTCCCCGCCGGTGCTCGTGTAGCCGATGGTGGCCGGCGCGAGCCCGCTGATCGAGCTCCCGGTGACGACGAAGCCGCTGTCCCGGTCCCTGTCACCCCGGTCACTGACCGCGAGCGTGTTGCTCCCGGCGCCCGCGTCGATGTCCAGGGCGCCCTGGACCAGGTCGAGCGAGCCGGTGAAGGTCTGGTCGTCCGTGGTCAGGGTGCCGTGCAGGAGCGCCGCGAAGAGCGCTTCGACGTCGCGGGTGGTCGCGGCTGCCTTCAGCGCCGCGAGCAGGTGGCCGAGGTCGACGGCGTCGAGCACGTTGGCCACGTTGCCGAGGTTGGCCGAGTCGGAGACGAAGACCAGGTCGTCGCCCGCGCCCGCGTCGACCCTGGTGCGTGCGGTCGTGCCACGGACGTTGACGCCGTCGTCGCCCGACCCGAGGTTCAGCGTGAGGTTCTCCAGGGCGTAGTAGTTCACGCCGTCGTTGCGGGCCAGGTCCGTCATGGAGGAGGTCAGGGCCGGGCCGGCTGCGCCGGCGAGCTCGCCGGTGAAGCCGATGACGAACGTGTTGCCGTCGCGGAAGACGTAGACACTTTGCGCGCAGCGGCTGTCCCGGCCGGGGGTGCTGGCGCCGGTGGACCCGGCCGGCAGGCCGCAGGAGCTCGGGTTCGGGAACAGCACGGCCTGCAGCGCCGCCCGGACCTGGTCGGCCGTGGCCGCCCTGTCGAGGGTGATGGTCGGGAAGCCCGCGAGGGTGATCGTGAAGGTGCCGGTGCCGCCCACGGTCACCGAGTAGATCTTGTCCCGGCCGCCGTCGACCACCATGTCCAGCCCGGTGACGGTCTCCTGGGTGACCGTGCCCAGCTGGTCGTCGGTCTCCGCGCTGTCGTCGAGGGTGGCGCTGTCCGTGCCGGCGCCACCGGCCAGGACCAGCAGCGTGCCCAGGTCGTCGAGGAGGCCGGCGTTGCCGATGACGAAGCGGTCGTCGCCCGCGTCGCCGTCGATCCGGGTGAAGCCCGAGGTCGTCTTGACGGTGATCACGTCGTTGCCCGCGCCGCCGGTGATCTCGGTCCGGCCGGTGTGGGTGCTGGCCACGGTGAAGGTGTCGACGCCCTTGCCGAGGTCGACCACCAGGCGCTCGAGGTCGCCGTACGTCACGCCGCCGGCGATGCTCTGGCCGCCGATCGTGCGCGGGCCGCCCATGCCGAGCCCGGTCACGGTGCCGATGCCGATGATCCCGTCGACGGCGGCGGTCGGGTCGAACGTCAGCGAGCCCGTCTCGTCGGCGACGTCGTTGCCGTTGTCGAGGACCAGGGTGTCGACCTGTTTGCCCTCGATCACGTCCAGGGACGGGTTCGGGGTGGTCACCAGCTCCTGCGAGCTCTCGCCCGGGAGCATGACCGGCGGCGGGATCGTGTAGGCGGCGTTGGGGTTCTCCCCGCCGAACACGAACAGCGGGCCCTGGACCTGGTTGATCCGGCTGATCGAGGTCGGGGCGAACGCCTGGTAGTCGCTGCCGTCGACGTAGGCGTCGTTCCTGGCGCGCACCAGCACGGTGCGGGGGACGTTCCAGCTGGTGACGTCGAAGACCAGGTTGACGCTGGTGCCCCAGTTGATGCCGTCGACGCTGACCTCGACCTGCACCTCGTTGCGGATCTTGCTGCCGATCCGGGTGCTGGTCGGCTTCGCCGTGGCCGTGACCGTGACGGTGCAGGTGCCCGTCGTCGCACCGGCGCAGGGGTTGGAGCCGAGCACGACCTCGTAGCTGTCGGTGTCGCCGGCCTCCACCACGTGGGTGCCGCCGTCGGTCTCGATGACCCGGACGGTCGGGGTGTCGTCGTCGTCGACGAGCACGGTGACCGGCGCGATCTCGAGGCCGGTGGTGTAGCCCGCCCCGTCGCCGGTCAGGACGGTGTGGGTGATCGCGTCGTACGCCGAGCCCTCGATCGCGCTGTCGTCGAGGCCCTGGACGTAGATGGTCACCGGCACGTTCGCGGCCTCGAACCTCACGTCGACCGAGCGGCTCCACGTCACGCCGTCGAGGCTCACCCGGGTCTGCGGTCCGGCGCTCACACGGACCGTCACCGGGGAGGCGGGTGCCTTGGCCAGGTCGAGCGTGTACGACGAGGGCGCATCGCCGCCCTCGGCTACCCGGACCGGGTTCGCCGCGATGACGGTCACGGCCGGGCGGTCGTCGTCGATCAGGCGCACGACCGCGTTCGGCAGGACCAGGCCGTCGTACTCGCGGCTGCCGCCGCTCTGCACCACGAGGTGCTGGAGCACGACGAAGCGGTCGCTCTCCGCGGCCAGGTCGTCGATCGCCTTGACCCACACCTCGCGCGACATGGTCGCAGCGTCGAAGGTCGCGGTGGCCGAGGCGGCCCACGTCGCGCCGCGGTCGAAGGACACCAGCACGGTGCGGATCCGGGCGTCCTCGTCGTCGGGCGACAGCAGCGGGGCGGACACCGTGATCCGGACCGCGCTGGACGGCGCCCTGGTCAGTCGGACCGTGTAGACGTCGTGGCCGCCGCGCTCCCGGACGATGGTGCTCCCCCGCGTGGGTGTGATGACCACGGCGGGGGTGTCGTCGTCGGTGATCTCCGCGCCGACGCCGTCGACGGGGATGCTGTTCCAGCTGCCGACCGTGCTCTCGACGCTGTGCTCGATGATCCCGCTGTGGCCCTGCAGGTCGTCGGCGACCGCGATCGGTGCCGCGGAGCCGACCAGGATGGTGTCGCTGCCCAGACCACCGAAGAGACGCGTCTGCACCGTCGGGCTGGTCGAGAGCACGACGAACAGGTCGTCGCCCTCGGCGCCGTCCACGTCCACCTTCTCGACGCCCACGAAGGAGACGAAGCGACCACCGCCCCAGATGCCGTCCCTGCTGATCACGAAGACGTCGTCGGCCTCGGTGCCGATGATGACCAGGGTGTCGAACCCGTCACCGCCGTCCACGGCCACCGGGGCGTTCATCACGTAGGAGACCAGGTCGGCTCCGGACCCGGTGCTCACCTTGGACAGGGCGTCGCTCGTCGGGTCGCTCTCGAGCAGGAAGGTGCGGATGACGAAGGTGTCGTCGCCGGCCTCGCCGTTGACCTGGAGGGCAGCACGGTTGCGCAGGATGCTGAACAGGTCGTCGCCGGTGCCGCCGTTGATGGTGGTGGCATGGCTGACGCCGTTGGTCAGCTGGCCACGCGTGGTGTCGGTGAGCACCGGCTGGAACTCCGGGTCGAAGCGGACGACGTCGCCGTAAATCTGGCCGACGAAGAAGCTGTCGTCGCCGGCGCCGCCGTTGATCACGGTGCTCGTGGAGTTGTCGTCGAGGGCGAAGACGTCGTTGCCGGTGAGCCCGTTGACCGCGAGGCCGGCGTTGATCGTGGTGTCGTAGGTGATCAGCTCGGCGCCGCCGAAGCTCCGCTGGATCCCGGCCGTGCCGCCGAGCGGCGTGTTGAGGGCGGCCACGACGCCCGCGCGGAGCAGGAAGGTGTCGCCCGCGGTGCTGCCGTTGACGACGAGGGTGTTGCTGGCGCCGTCGTCGGTGCCGTCGGCCACCACGATGCGCGAGCTGCCGTTGCTCCACACCGACACCGTGTAGGTGTCCGAGCCGGCGCCGCCGACGAGGGTCAGGGCGTTGGCCGGGCTGCTGCTGGCGCCACCGGCCAGGCCGTTGGTCGCACCGTCGGCATCGGGGACGGCGTTGACCGAGATGCTGTCGGCGCCGGCGCCGCCCTGGACCAGGGTGGGGCCGGAGGTCGTCTCGACGGTGAGGACGTCGTCTCCTGCGCCGGAGTCCACGGAGGTGAGGCCGGAGGGTCCGGTCTGCGTGGAGTCGATGTCGAAGAGGTCGTCACCGGAGCCGAGGCCGAGGGAGAAGGTCTCGAAGGTGTCGTAGTCGATGTAGCCGCTGGTCATCGTCGCGAGCGTGATGCTCGAGGTGGTGCCGGACACGGCCACGAGGCCGGAACCATCGATGCTCGCCGCCGGTGGTGCGCCGGTGAACGCCCCGACCCAGCGGATCAGGTAGGTGATCCCACCCGCGCGGGTCACCGGGGAGCGCGTGACCGTGACGAGGCTGCCACCCAGGGCAGTGTTGATCGCCTCCTGGACTGCCTTGGCCTTGGCGTCGAAGGCGATCGCACCGGTGGTGACACCGAGGAGGGTGAGGGTGAAGGTGCCGTTCGCAGCGTTGCGCACCGTGATCGACCAGGCGGGCTTGGCTGCGGTGCGGCCCGCGTCGATCGTCATGCCGAGCCCGGCCAGGCGGTCCTTCGTCACGTAGCCGATGTCGCCGGTGGCGTCACCGGAGTCGTCGAGCTGCACCGAGTCCGTGCCGGCGCCGCCGCTGATCTTGAGGTAGGCCGCGATGAGGTCGAGGGTGCCGCCCAGGGTCGGCGCCAGGCTGCCGACGATGAAGGTGTCGTTGCCCGCGTCGCCGTAGGCCTCCGTCGCCGCGTGCAGCGCCAGGATCCGGACGACATCGGCGCCGTTGCCGCCATGGACGGTCAGCCCTGCGTGGGTGTCCTTGATCGTGATCGTGTCCGCGTCGTCGCCGCCGTCGATCGCGGTGACCGCGTGGGCGTCGACCAGGGTGATCGTGTCGTTGCCCCTGCCGCCGTTGACCGTGGTGACCGCGTGCGTGTCGGCGATCGTGATCGTGTCGGTGCCGTCGCCGCCGTCGAGGACGAAGCTGCCCGAGGCGTCGGTGACGTCAACCGTGTCGTTGCCGACCCCGGCGGACAGGGTCGTCGTGGCGCCCGAGTAGGTCGAGGTGACCGTGAACCGGTCGGCGCCGCTGCCGAGGCGGATGACCAGGGTCTCGGTGCCGGAGTACGCCAGCCCCTCGCCGTGCAGGCCGAGGCCGCTGAGCTTGGTCGACGTCAAGGTCCCGGTGTTGGCCGCGGTGTCGCCGCTGTCGTCGACGTCGAGGGAGTCGGTGCCCGTGGATCCGGCGATGCTCAGGGGGGCGGCGATCGCGTCGAGGGTGCCCCCGGTGTGGGTGCCGGTCGCCTGGGTGCCGACCTTCACGACGTCGTTCCCGGATCCCAGGTCGAAGGCGCTGCCGATCTGCAGCGACGTGAGACGCAGCAGGTCGTCACCACCGAGGGTGTTGACGTTGAGCTGGTCGCGCTCGCCGGTCGCGAGGCTCGAGCCGCTGAGGGTCAGCGTGTAGCCGCCCTGCCAGACCATGGTCGTGGTGGAGACGTCGGGCGTCGGGTCGTTCGCGTCCGGCGCGGCGTTCTCGACCACCAGCGCGCCCGAGCCGCGCGACAGGACCGCCAGCGGGGCCGCCATGCTGCCGGTCACGGTCAGGACGTCGCCGGTGTCGAGCAGGTTCACCGTCACGGTGTCCGCCCCGCCGAGCACGGTCACGGTGTCGGTGCAGTCGGTCGGCCTGGGGTTCGTGGCCGCCTCGGTCGCGTCGCACACGGTCGCCTCGTTCGGGGCGAGGTGCGTCATGCCGAAGCCGATGCTCACGTTCTGGATGCCCACCGTCCTCAGGTCGCCGCTCAGGGTGAGCGTGTCGCCGCCCTGGGTGCGCAGCACCAGGCTCTCGAACTCGGCCAGGTCGAGGTTGCCGGACCCGTAGCCGATCCGGACCCCGCCGTTGCGGACGCCGACCGTCATCGTGTCGGCGCCGGGGGTGCCGATCAGCTCGAAGGTGTCGGTGCCCGCGCCGGCCGAGATCGTCTCGTTCATCACCTCGGCGACGTAGCCGTAGAAGACGTCGTCACCGTCGGCGCCGACCATCGTGTCCACCCCGGCGCCGCCGTCGAGGTAGTCGTTGCCGACACCGCCGTCGAGGAGGTCGGCGCAGGAGCCGCCGCGCAGGTCGTCGTTGCCCTCGTCGCCGTGCAGGGTGGCCTGGTTGCCGGTGCCCGAGCAGCTGGTGGTGGCGCTGGAGAAGGCGAGGAAGTCGTTGCCGGCACCGCCGCGGATCGTGGCCGGGACGTTGAGCTCGTTGAAGGCGGTGAAGGTGTCGTTGCCGCTGCCGAAGTCACCCACGATGCTGGTGACGCCGCTGAAGCGCTCCTCGTAGCCGAAGGCGGAGACCACGATCACGGCGCCGTCGCGGCGTACGACGTACTCCTCGACCGTCTCGGTCTGCGACACCCCCCGCTGGTCGGCGTGGGCCCCGACGTTGAGCCGCAGCACGCCGCCGGGCTGCAAGGTGGCGAGCTTCGGCGGTGGGGCGTCGCCGTTGACCAGCGACACCGGGAGCCAGAAGTCCGCGATCGTGATGGTCACGGACTTCTTGACGAACAGGATCTTGACCGTGAACTTGGCCTTGACGGTGATCCGGCCGCCCAGGCCGGCTTCGCCCGTGAAGGAGATGTCGGCTCCCGCGAGGGTGATGCCGAAGAGCTTGACGTCGACGCCGCCGCCCAGGGCGATCCGGAAGACACGGGTGCCGCCGTCGGCGCCGAAGGTCGAGAGGCTGGGGTTCTCCTCGTCGATGCACTTGTTGTTGCCACTCTCCGCGCTGGCTTCGTGGTTGCAGAAGGAGGCGTGCGCGTAGAGGTAGCCCCTGATGCCCGTGCCGGCGATGGTCAGGTCGATGTTGCCCTGGAGGTCGAAGCTGAACGTGCCGGTCGACAGGATGAACCCGCTCGCGGACATCGACAGCGGTCCGAACTTCGCCCCCAGGCTGGCCTGGACGGCCCACTTCTTGTCCGACACCGCGATGTCGAGGCTGCCGCTGAGCGTGATCAGCTTGAGGACCTGGACGTTGCCGGTGAGGTTCAGGTGGAAGTAGCTGTCGCGGTCCGTGCCGTCCTTGACGGTGGTGTCGATGGTCAGCTTGCCGCGCACGTCGAGGTCGAAGAGGGACAGCAGGTTGGCCTTGACGGTGACGTCCACGTCCAGGAGGACGCCGTCGGCGTACAGGCCGAGCTTGCCCTCGGCGTTGACGTTGATCGAGGTGTTCTGGCTCGCGCCGAGCTGGAACCTCACCGACACGACCATCTCGAAGGCGCCGTCGCGCAGGGACACGGCGACGAGGCCGTAGGCGTCCGCGAACCCGACGATCGTGAGCTTTCCGGTGAGAACGACGGTGAGGTAGGGGCCGGCCGCGGTCGTGGGGGTGATCGTTCCGCCGTTGCCGAGCAGCGCGTTGATCGTGGCCTCGTCGACGTTGGAGGCGTCGATCAAGCGCGGAGCCTGGCCGGAGATGACGTAGCAGCGGTCGTCGTCGGCGTCGCTGTCAGCCGAGCCGCAGTCCACGAGACGGTCCAGGAACTCACCGGTCATGCTGTCCGTGCCACTCGGGGGAGTCAGCGTGCCGCCGGTCGGGCTCGTGCCGTCCTTCAGGTCCTGCAGGAAGCCCCACAGGGTGTCGGGGATCTCCAGCGACACGTCCGCGCCCGTGGTGTTCATGACCAGCCGGGCCTCGGCGGAGAGCTGGATGCCGACACTGGCGTTGCCGATCGTCATCTCGACGTTGAGGTCAGCAGCGACACCGTCACCGTTGATCACGACCACGCCGACCGCGCCGGCCTCGAGCAGGCGCCCGCCGTCCGGCTTGCCGATGTCCGGCCCGATCTGCAGCGAAGCGACCACGAGGAGCTTCAGGCCCTCGTCGTTGACGTCGAGGTAGAACACACCGTCGGCGCGGAGGTAGGAGCCGAGCGCGAGGACACCGGCGACCTGGATGCTGACGAACGTCTTCTCGAAGTCGAGCACGACGGGGTTGGCGAGGTTCCCGGTCGGGACCGCCAGACCGGCGACGTCGTCGCAGTCGGGGTCCTCGTCGCCCCACTCGGAGGTGCACGGCCCGGTCTCGGGCTCCTCGCCCTGCTCGCCGTCCGGGTCGTGGTGGAAGCTCTCCTTGAAGTTGATCGCCGAGAGCGAGCTCGACGCGCCGCTCACCAGGAGCCCGAGGTTGAGTGCGATCGCCAGGGTCCCGCTCAGGGCGACGCCGGCGGGCAGCCCGACCAGGCCGACGGCGTCGGCGCGGACGTCGGCCGCGACGTAGACCGCCGGGTTGGTCGGGTCCGCCTTGACGCCGACGAAGATGCCGAAGTCGAGGTCCTCGATGGACAGTCCGACCGCGCCGGTGTTGCGCACGATCTGGCAGTCGACCGTCGCGCTGGGTGTGCACGCGTTGCCGGCCTCGTCGACCCAGATCACGTCGCCCTCGGCGTCGGTCTGCCAGGAGGGTCCGTCGATGCCGACGAAGCCGAGGAGGTTCGCTCCCCCGATGGTCATGGTCGTCACGCCGGTCACCACGGTCCCGTCGGCCAGCGTCACGTCGGCGGTGCGGCCGAGCTCGAACGCGATGCTGCCGCGGAGGGCCAGGACACCGAAGACGTCGAGGTCGATGTCGGCCGCGACGGCGCGGATCAGCGGTGTGTCGTAGGTGAACGGCACCACGATGGCGTCGCCGCCGAACTCGGCCGGCGCACCCACGGTCACCGCGAACGGTTCGTCGGCGTTGGCCTCGGCGTAGGCGCCGAAGTCCACGACGGGCAGGACGGGGAGGCCGTAGAGCAGCGGGGTGGAGATGTTGAGCTCGATCTCGAGGCCCTTGCCGGAGAGGACGAGGCCGTCGATGCCGACCAGCGCGACCTCCGCGGCACTCGCCTGGAGGGCGATGTAGCGGATCGGGTCGAGGCGGTTGGTCGGCGTCATCATCGCCAGGGCGAAGTCGACGTCGTCGAGGACCAGACCGACGGCGTCGTCGTTGACGATGAGCTCGCCGGCGTCGTCACGGTCGAGCTCGCCGTCCTCGTCGGCGTCGGTCCAGTAGGGCCCGTTGAGGCCGACGAAGGCGCGGACGTCCTGTGCGCCGATGGTGAGGAACTGCAGCTCCTTCTTCTCGAGGCCGAGGTAGTCCCCCAAGCCGGGAGCGGCACCGGCGTCGACGACCTTCTGCAGCAGGTCGGTGCTCACGATGCCGTTGGTGAGCGGCATGGTGCGGACGGTGCCGTACTCGAAGTAGAAGCTGCCGGCGAGGTAGACGAAATCGGAGATCTGCAGGGTGAAGTGGTTCGCGCCGCCGCCGATGACGAAGCCCTCGGCGTCGAGGTAGATCGACGGGTTGCTGCCACCAGTGGGGATCTCGAGGCCGGCGGGGGTGTCGGTGTCCTCGTCCGCGGGCAGGCTGGCGGCCCAGTTGATGGCCGGTGGTGAGAGCGCGCCCGGGCCCCCGTTCCACTTCTTGGTGGCGCTGTTGACGTTGACCTCGGCGCCCTTGGCCATGAGCTCGATGCCGGGCACGCCGACCAGGCCGAGCTCGCCGACGTGGGCCTTGACCGTGTAGAAGGACGGGGCCTTGCCGGCCCCGAGCGCTGTCGTGAAGGCCCCACGCACCAGGGTGGCGAACACGAAGCCCAGGTTGATCCCTCCGCCGAGGAAACCGACGGCGCCGGGTGCGAGCTCCGAGGTCTGGAGCACGCCGTCGTCGCCGGTGTCGAACACGGGGCAGGTCGCCACGCCCTCGGCGCAGACCGGGTTGGGGTTGTAGCCCACGAAGATGCTGGCGTTGTGGACGCCGACCTTGATGGTCTCGACCTGGGCACCGGTCAGGGTCGTGCAGTCGTCGCTGAGCGCGACCGTGTCGGCGTTCGGGATCGTCGTCGCCACGACGACCGCCGCCTTGAGCAGCACGCAGCCTGGGGCCCCGGGACCGACGAGCTCCAGCCCGGTGTTGATCTCCACCGTCTCCAGTCCGCCCTTCTCGAAGGCGAACCCGCCCGAGATGTGCACGAAGTTGTAGATCGAGATCACCACGCGCCCGGCGGAGACACCGATGATCGGGTCGTCGAAGTCGATGAGCACCGGGACGTTGCCGGTGCCGGTGGGCACCAGCAGACCGGCGGGCTTGGCCACCGACCCGTCCTGGTTGAGCTCTTCGGGGAAGCTCGAGGCCCAGTCCACCCACGACCTGGAGCCGGCGAGCGTCCCGACCTGTCCGCCCTTGTTCACCGAGAGGCCGATGTCCTCGAAGCGGAAGACGAGCTCGTCGGGCAGCCCGACCGGGGTCAGGAGGGCCACCTCGGCGCCGACCGCCATGAAGGTCGGCAGCGCGAAGGCGCCGTTCCGCAGGGACACGGGCGCGTCCGGGGACACCTTGGCGATGACGATGCCGACGTTGATGCCGTTGGCCAGGAGCCCGATCGCGTCGGCGGAGAGGTCGTCCTCGTCGAGGATCCCGTCCTCCCCCGCGTCGAACGACGTGCCCTCGGTGCCGTCGGCGTTGGGGTTGTAGCCCACGAAGAGCGAGGCGTTCGAGATGCCGATCATCGTGGTCAGGACGGGGACGTTCCAGATCGTGCTGCCGTCGACCGTGGCTCGGGTCTGGTTGGTCCCCGGGTCCTCCGCGGCAGGCCCCTTGGCGCCGTTCAGCGCGGTCGCGAGGCCCCGGCCGGTGGTGAGTCCGCTGGTGCGGACGTCGAGGTAGGTGTTGCCACCCTTCTCGAAGGAGAAGCCGCCGCGGATGTAGACGAAGTCGGAGATGGACAGCGTCACCAGGCTGGCGGAGAGACCGAACAGCTGACCGCGGTAGTCGATGTGGACGGGGTCGTTGCCCGGGCCCGTCGGGATCTCCAGGCCGGCCTCGAGCGGACCACCCTCGACGTCCTCGTCGGTCGTGTCGTCGCGGTCGTCGGTGAGCGGGTTGTCGGCGCCGTCGGGGTCCGGGAAGCTCGAGAGCCAGTCGACGACCGCCTTGCTGAGCGGGATCGCCGTGCCTGGGGCCGGGCCGGTCCGGATCGCCCCTCCGGTGTTGACCGACAGCTTGATGCCCTTGAGCTCGAGCCCGAGCTCGGACGGCAGGCCGAGGATGTCGACCGAGCCGATGTAGGCCGAGATGCCGATGAAGGTGCTGAAGTTGTAGCCGGCGACGACGCCGGCCTCGGCCGTGGCGAAGACCATGCCGACCTGGATGCCCGAGGCGGCGAAGCCGACGGCGTCGGGCGACAGGACCAGGTTGCCGTCGTCGTCGACCGAGAACCGCTTGGCCGGGTCGTAGTCGGCGTTGTCCGGGTCGTCGCGCGTCGGGTCGGGGTTGTAGCCGATGAAGACCGCGGCGTTGCTGATGCCGAACGTGGTCGTGATGACCGGCAGGTTCCAGATGATCGATGCGCCGGCGTTGTGGCCCAGGGTGTCACCGGGGTCGGACTCCACGGCTGCACCGGGGATCCTGCCGGCGAGCAGGCTGGCTGCTGCGGCGTTCAGTCCGGAGGTCCGCACGTTGACGAGCTCACGCTCGCCCTTGCGGAAGGAGAACCCTCCCTGGATGAAGACGAACTGCGAGATCGCGAGCGTGACGCGACCGGCGGAGATGCCGATCACCGGGTCGTCGAAGTCGATGTACACCGGGTCGGTCGTGGTCCCCGTCGGCACGGCGAGCCCGGCCGGCGGGTCGTCGGTGTCGCCGTTCTCGTCCGGGAAGCTGGCCTCCCAGTCGATCCACGCGGTGGACGTCGCCCGACCGGTGACGGCCTGGCTCAGCGGCACGCCGGCCTTGCGGATCACGCCGCCGCCGTTGACCTCGAGCAGGACGTCCTCGAAGGACAGCGTGAACACGTCCTCGGGGATGCCGACCGGCTGGAGCAGGCCGACCTCGGCGCGCAGGGCGTAGAAGGTCGAGAAGCGGTAACCGCTGGCAGCGTTCCCGATCGGGCCCGGGACGCTGGCCAGGACGAGGCCGACGTCGATCCCGGTGGCGACCAGACCGACCGCGTCGGGGGACAGGACGAGCGTCCCGTCCTCGTCCAGCGCGAACCTGGTGCCGTCGTCGTGCGTCGGCTCGTAGCCGACGAAGACGTTGGCGTGGGAGATGCCGACCAGGATCGTGCCGACGCTCAGGCCGACGATCTCCGAGCCGTCGGCCGCGGCGGTGCCGGCACCGGCGTCGTTGATCGCCGTGCCGAGCGCGGTGCCCTGCCCAGGGGTCAGGCCGCCGGTCTTGACGACCACGTCCTCGTCGCCGCCCACCTCGAGCGAGAAGCCGCCGGAGATGTGGACGAAGTTGGAGATGGAGAGGACCACCAGGTCGGCGCGGACCGCGATGACCGGGTCCTCGAAGTCGATGACGACGGCGTCGCCGCCGGTCTCGATGGCGAGTCCGGGGTCGCCGTCGGGGAAGGAGGCGGCCCAGTCGACCGTCGCGTTCGAGGTCGTGTCGGTGCCGACCTTGCCGCCCCGGTTGACCTCGACCCGGATGCCCTCGAGGTAGAAGTCGATGACGTCGGTGGGCAGGCCGGGGAAGGTGAACGACGCGACGTCCACGCGGACCGCGAGGAAGCTGGGGAGCTTGGAGGCGGCGGCGAAGCTGCCCGTCCCGGTGAGCGGGGTGGCGAGCACCAGGCCCATGGTGATCCCGCTGCCGAGGAGTCCGATCGCGCCCTCGGCCAGGTCGTCCGCCGACAGCGGGAGCTCGAGGTCGTCGGCCTCGGGGAAGCCGCCGGGGTTGTACCCGACGAACACGCTGCCGTCGGAGATGCCGAGGAGCATCGTGCTCACCGGGACGTTCCAGATGAAGGAGACGTCGTCGTTGGTGGCCAGGGTCCCGTCATCGGGGTCCGCGCTGGCGGTGTTGTCGGTGATCTGGCCGCGGATCTCGTCGATCAGGGACTGTTCGAGGTCCTCGACCTCGATGTCGACCTTGTGGACGGCGCCCTGCTCGAGGGCGAAGCGGCCGGCGATGTGGACGAAGCTGCCGATGGACAGCACGGCCTTGTCTGCTGAGATGCCGATGGTGGAGCTGGTGGAGTCGAGGAAGAGGACCGGCGGGTCGGTCCCGCCGATGAAGATCTGGTAGCCCTGCGGAGCCGGGTCGCCCTCGGTGACTGCCTCCGGGTCCTCCGCCGCCTCCGCGGCCGGGAACGAGGAGACCCAGTCGACGACCGCAGCCTGGCCCTGGCCGCTGACGATCCGGGTGCCGTGGTTCGCCTGGATCTCGAGGTCGCTGAGGGACAGGCTGAAGAAGTCACCCAATCCGACCAGGTCGAAGCTGCCGACCTGACCCTTCATGCCCAGGAAGCGAGTCGTCAGGGGCATGCCGCCGAGCGGCGTCAGCAGGACGAAGGCGAGGTTGACCCCGCCGGCGAAGATGCCCAGGGCCCCGGCTGCCGTGACCTCCGCCTTGCTGATGACCCCGTCCGTGTCGCCCGGGAAGCCGCTCCCGATGAACGCCGTGGCGTTCGTGAAGGCGAACTGGATGGAGGTGACGCTGACGTTCCAGAGCTCGGTGTGGTCTGCGCTCCGTCCGAGCCGGCCAGCAGCCGCAGCCTTGTCGGCGTACACCGCGACGTCCTGGAGGGCCTGGGGGATGCCTGTGACACCGTCCAGGCCCGTGCTGATGTCGACCTTGTCGGGGCCTCCCCTGGTCATCGTGATGTTGCCGGACACGAAGAGGAAGTCGCCGAGGCTCATGCGGACCGGGGCGGTCGCCGAGACGAATGCGCTGTTCATGTCGAGAACAGCGGTCGTGGCACCGGTGGAGGTGATCGGGTCGGCGAGGAGGTTCAACCACGAGTCGTCGGCCGACCTCGTGTTGACCGAGACCGTGACCGAGTCGAGCCCCAGCTCGAGGTCGGTGAACCCGAGAGCGGCGGTGGGGCTGGTCAGCGTTCCGGAGAAGGCGTGCCAGGCCTGGTCGGCCGCGGTGATGACGGCCAGGAGGAAGTTCGTCAGGGTGCCGCTCATGCCCAGGTCGACGCCCAGGACCTGGGTCCCGACGAAGCCAGAACCCGAGGTGCCCGCGAGCTTCAGCAGGCTGGCGGCGACGGTGCCGCCCTGGTTGGTGGTCGCGGAGTAGTCCTCGCGCTCGAAGCCGTAGTCGCCGCGGACGCGCACGAACCCGGCGACCGTGACGGTCAGCTGTCCCGCTCCGTCGTCCACCAGTCCGCCGAGGCCGGCGTGCTCCTCGAACCGGAACTCGTCGGCGGCCGTGGCCGCGCCCGTGAGGCCTTCGACGTCGGAGAAGGCGATCCTGGCGCCACCCACGAGCTCGAGGATCCCGGCGTTCACGCCGGTGATCGTCCAGGTGCTGGCCACGTCCGGCCCGACCAGCACGTCCATCCCACCCAGGCCGTCGAGCGTGAAGGTCCCCGATCCGGAGACCGAGCCCACGACGTCCCCACCGACCAGGACGTCGTAGCTGCCGCCACCGGTCGCGACGACCGTGATGACGTCGTCACCGGCCGTCGCCCCGGTCGCCAGGATCCCGAGGCCGGCGGCCCCCGAGGTCACCGAGGTCACCGTCACGGGCTCGTCGAGGAAGCCGAGCGACCCGGTCGACAACCCGGTGGTGTCGAGACCGGCGGTGGAGAGCCCCGAGCTGACCGGGACCTTCACCGGCTCCGGCATGGTCATCGGCGCGACAGGCGCGGGCGCGGGCTCGGCGCCGCTCGTCGGCTCCGACGAGCCGGTCGAGGGGCCGGTCGAGGGGCCGGTCGAGGGGCCGGTCCCGGTGGACCCGGCACCCGTGCTGGAGTCCGGTGCCGGGGCGTCGACCGTCCCGGTCGACCCGGTGCTGTGCTCGGTCTCCGGGGTCGAGGGCTCGACGTCGGCCGGCGGGGTGACCGCGGTCTCCGGCTCGGCGTACTCGGGGCCGACGGAGTGCGAGGCACCCGGCGCCAGCGACGGACTCATCAGGCCGCCGCCGTGCCCGAGTCCCAGGACGTGACCGATCTCGTGGCGGACCACGGTGGTGAGGTCCATGGCCTGCCACCCCCACCCGGCGGCGTCGGCGTCGATCGTCACGCTGCTGCCGCCCTGCGCGCCGAGCGTCAGCCCGGGGAGGTCGGCGATCGCGACGGAGACCGAGGAGAGGTCGGCCGAGGGCCTGACGGCGAGCCA
This sequence comes from Marmoricola sp. Leaf446, assembly GCF_001424755.1. Taxonomy (GTDB): domain Bacteria; phylum Actinomycetota; class Actinomycetes; order Propionibacteriales; family Nocardioidaceae; genus Marmoricola. The sequence goes on along the minus strand of NZ_LMRF01000001.1, from coordinate 110,859 downwards.
GTCGGCCTTGGCCTGCGAGACGGCACCGGCGAGCTGACCTTCGCCCAGGGAGGCCTCAGGTCCGACGGGTTCGCCGGGCGCGCTGCTCGCGACGAGGAGCTCCGGGCCGTGTCCCGCGCCGCTCGCGAACGCGAGGACGAGGTTGCCACCGGACCAGGCGACCGAGAGCACGAGCAGGAGGAGGAGGGACCCAGCGTCACGCACGGCAGCGCGCACGCGGGTCCCCGACCCGCACGCGACGTTCACCGCGACACCTGACACGACTCTCCCTGAGTACGCGCGAGGATGACCCCGCGCCCCGAGTCGCCCCAGGCGGGACGGCCACGTCTGGCATTCTCCAACGATCCAGCCGTGGACGAACAGGCCCGTGTTCGCCCTCTTCGCTGGTCAGAGGGACTACCCAGCTCTAGTCACAAATGGCTATGGGCATGCTCCAGCGCGCGACTGGCGGCGCGAGCCGACGACGAGAGAGCGGTGACCTGGTGGGTGCTGCGACAGCAGGAGGCAGCCCGGTGAGACCCGCCCCGACCGTGCTGGTGGCGCCCGCGATGGCCATCGGGTCGGCGTACTACCGGCCGCTCGTCGAGGCGCTCGAGGCGCGCGGGTGGGAGGCGCGCGCGCTGCCCCGGCGCGGCTTCGAGCCCGGCCAGCCCCGGGCGGGTCGGGCCCACGACTGGTCCTACCTCGACGAGATCGAGGACATCGCCGCCGCGGTCGCGCGGGCCCGCGCGGAGCGGCCCCGGAGACCGGTGCTGCTGCTGGGGCACAGCCTGGGCGGCCAGCTCGCCGCCGGGCACGAGCTCACCCGACCACCGGTCGACGGGCTGGTCACCGTAGGTGGTTGCCTGCCGCACTTCCGCGACTACCCGTACGCCGGACTGCACATCGCCGCCATGGGAGCCCTCGTCGTACCCACGCTGACCACCGCGTTCGGCTACCTTCCCCGGCCGGCCTTCGGGGGCCCGGGAGCGCGCACCCTGATGCGGGAATGGGGGCGGATGGCCCTCACCGGCCGGCCGCCGTACCCCGTCGAGGGGCGCATCGCGACCCCGACGCTGGCGATCAGCCTCGCCGGGGACGACCTCGCGCCGGCCCGCGCCGTCGACGCGTTCGCACGACGACTGTTCGAGCCCGAGGCCGTCACCCGGTGGCACTACCGCGACGTCGACGTGCCCACCGGCGGTTCCAACGACCACATCACCTGGGTCCGCTCCCCCGGGCCCGTGGTGGACGTGGTCGGGTCCTGGTGGGCCGGTCGCGCGGGTTGACCCCCGGGGCCGAGACCCGACCCGCCGGCCCGGGGGCCGCTCAGGCGTCGGTCCTCTGGTGACGCACCGCGAGCGCCACCAGCACGGCGACGGCCGAGATCACGCCGCCGTACGTGAAGGCGGTGTGGACCCCGTCGGCCGTGGCCTGGACGAGGCTGGCGCCGGCCTCCTGGCCGGAGACCTGCTGTCGGGTCAGCACCGTGACGAACAGCGCCGTGCCCGCGGCGCCCGCGACCTGCTGGAGCGTGGAGACGGTGGCGCTGCCGTGGGAGTAGAGCTGCGGGGGGAGCGACCCGAGCGCCGAGGTCAGCAGCGGGGTGAACATCAGGGCGAGCCCGACGCTCAGCAGCACGTGGACGGCGACGACCGGGCCCTGGGCCGTGGTCTGGTCGAAGCTCGTCATCAGCCAGAGCGCGGCGGAGGTGACGGCGGCGCCCGGTGCGATCAGGGGTCGCGGACCGACGCGGTCGAACAGCCGACCGACGACCGGAGCCAGCAGCCCCATGACGAGCCCGCCCGGGAGCAGCACGAGACCGGTCTCGAGGGTGGACAGGCCGAGCACGGACTGCAGGTAGATCGGCAGCAGGATCAGGGTGCCGAACAGCGCCATCATGCTCACCGCGATGAGCAGCGCGGCCACGGAGAAGGTGCGGCTGGCGAAGGTGCGCAGGTCGAGCAGCGCGCGGTCCTGGAGCCGCAGCTGCCGGACGACGAAGCCCGCCAGCGCCGTCGCGCCGACGACCAGCGGCAGCCACGGCGGGACCGGGCTGTGGCCGGACGCCGACTCACCGATGCTGCTGAGCCCGTAGACCAGCCCACCGAAGGCCAGGGCCGAGAGCACGACGGACGCGACGTCCAGGGACGACCTCACCGGCTCGCCGATGTTGCGGACCCACAGTGCGCCCAGCCCGAGGGACAGCAGCGCGATCGGCAGCACCAGCCAGAACATCCAGCGCCAGCTGAGCTGGTCCAGGACGAGGCCGGAGATGGTCGGCCCCACGGCCGGCGCCACGGAGATGACGATCGAGATGGTGCCCATCATCCGGCCGCGGCGCTCCGGTGCGACGACGGTGAGGATGGTGGTCATCAGCAGCGGCATCATCAGCGCGGTGCCGACCGCCTGGACGACGCGAGCGAGGACGAGGACGGCGAACGTCGGCGCCATGCCGGCCACTGCGGTGCCGATCGAGAACGAGACCATCGCCGCCAGGAAGACCTGGCGGAGCGTGAAGCGGCGGAGCAGCCAGCCCGTCACGGGGATGACCACCGCCATCGTGAGCAGGAAGGCCGTGGTCAGCCACTGGGCGCTGCTGGCCGGGACGTCGAACTCCCGCATCAGCTCGGGCAGCGCGACGCCCATGATCGTCTCGTTGAGGATCACCACGAAGGCGGAGCCGACGAGCAGGGCCACGAGCGGCCCGACCCGGACGCCCGGAGGCACGGACGGGCGGACGGGGTCCGGCGCGGTGGTGGAGGCGGTGGCGGTCACGGAAGTTCTCCTGGGTCAACGTCGTCTGGCAGTCACTGCCAACTCGTCAGACGCTGCCACCATTCCCGCTAGCCTGGATCCGTGAGCATCGAGCCCCTGCTGGACCGACGGCGCCACCGGACCGAGCGGGACATCGCGCTGGCCGCCCTGGGTCTGTTCGAGGAGCGCGGGGTCGACGGCACCACGGTCGACGACATCGCCCGGGTCGCCGGAGTCTCGGCCCGCACGGTGTTCCGCTACGCGACCACCAAGGAGCGCGCCGCGCTCATCGCCGACCACGAGGTCGAGACCCAGGTCGACCGGGCGCTCGACGACCTGCAGGCCGATCGGCCCCTCGTGCCGCAGCTCGTGGAGCTCTGGCGCGACGTGCTGGCCGCGTTCGACGACGGCCGGAGCGGGCCGGGGTCGCAGGCACTGCGGCTCTGGCGCCTGGCGGCACGCGAACCCCGACTCATGCTGGCGGCCATCGCCCAGGACGAGGAACGGCTGACCCGCGTGCAGTCCCAGCTCGTCGACCGCCTCGACCTCGACCCGCTCGCCGTCCGGGTCTCCTTGGAGTCGACCGCGGCCGTGGTCCGGGTCGTCCTCGACCGGTGGGCCTGCGACCCCGGGACGCACGGCCTCGTGTCGACGTACGACGCGGCCTGCCGGGCCCTGCGCGACCAGCTCGGTCCGCCGTGAGCGGCACGCTGGTCCGCTAGCCCGCGGAGCCGCCTGCGGGACTCGAACCGACGCCCTTCTCATTACGAGTAATGACACCCATCGGCCCTGTTCAGCGGCTTTGCCCAGCTCACTGACCTGGGGTTTCGTGTCAGTTGGGCACGCGTCGATGCGTATCGCTACGCACGCCTACGCGACGTTTGTTGGGACTTTATTGGGAGTTTGTTGGGAGTGCAGGCATGCCTGCGGGCTCGACGCATCAAGTGACGGGCCGGCGCGTTCGGTTCGGCACATGGCAGATGGGCGGCCCATAGGAGGATCGGGGCATGATGCGTTGGGAGTCACTCGATCCGGAACGACTCGAGCGCGGCATTCAGTTGCTGTTGAAGCGACTGCACCCGGGCCTGATATCTCTCGACGGTGCCGGGGGTGACGGTGGCCGCGACGCGCAACTCGCAACCACCGACGGGCTGACCGTCTTCGAAATCAAGTCCTTCGGACGGCTGGACGCGTCTCGCAGGCGTCAGGTGCAGCGGTCGCTCGCAAAGGCTCACGCGTCTACGCCCACCATGACGCGATGGGTTCTCGTGATCCCCATGCGCATGACACCGATCCGGCCCGGAGGTAAGAGCAGCGAGCAAGCGTGGTTCATGGAGACGCTCCCCAGACATGCGCCTGGGGTCGAACTCGACTGGTGGGGACAAGACTGGCTCGACGATCAGCTCGTCGGCAACGTTGACGTGCAGAGATACATCGAGGGCGCGGACTCCGAACTACTCCAGCGTGCCAGCGAGCTCAACCTGGAACGGGCCGCACTTTCGAACGGCGCCGTGGACCTGACCCAGCGGCTCGACGTTCTTCGCAACAGGATCGACGAGGTCTCCCCGTACTGGACTCTCGACTTCTCGGTCATGAACGGCTCCATCACATCGACGCTCCGCGGCAAGACACCGGAGGCCCATGAGGTCGACCCCATCAAGATCCGCTCGACCTTCACCTTCGACCGCGAGGACGCCACAGAGAGGAAGCTTCGCGACAAGCTCGTCGACGTCCTCGACTTTGGAGGTGAGATCGAGCTACCCGCGGGAGTCGTAACCGGTTTCGATATCGACGCCTCTCCTGAGGCCAGGCGGCTCTTTCCAGCGGACGACCCCAGAGAGAGCGAGTTCGCAGTCGCCAGCACTCGAGAAGCGCTGGACCAGCCCATCCGGTGCGTCTTTCAAGTCATCGATGAGTCAGGCGTCGTGTCCGACGTCTCCGTCTACTTGAGAGAGAGGACCAGCGGGCGTCGTGGTGTGACGGTTATCGGCGGCGACGCAATGTCGATGATCACGATCACCCTCGGATTGCCGTACCCGAAGCAGCCCGACCAAGAGGCGCAGCCCGTGGTTGTGAACGACGCGCGTTTCCACCTGAGCCTTCCCGACACCTTGGTGGGCCTGGACGTCACGTCGCTCAGACCAGTCATCCGGACACTTGCGGCTGCAACACCAGGCCGCCGGCTTCGGATCAGCTTGCCGGAGTTGGGCCTGGTCGAAGGTCCGCCATTCGACACGCACCAGTTTCCTTGGGCATCCGACAACGTTCAGGTGGTGGAGGACTTGCATCGTATGGAACAGCTCACCGGGCGAGTCCTTCGCTATCCGGCGGGCATCACCCGCGAGGACGCATCAGCCCTGCGGTCGGCCGTACGCCAACTGGACGGCGAGGAGGTGGAGCAACCCGGAACCCTGACGCTCACCGTTCGCGGCGAGGCCGTGGGCGACTTCCTCGACGCACTAGATCAGACGCCTAAAGATCAACTCCCAGGAGGGTTCCTGCACGCGACGGACTCCATGGAACTGACCGTGGGTGACCTCACCTTGAATTTCGGTGCTGCAGCCTTCTGGGCCCCGTCCCCCCGGCTACTCAACCGACCCGATCTTGATGCAGCGAGAATCTCCGGTTCGACGGCAGACATCGAGGCAAAGTTCGAGGCGACTGAACACCCGTTCCGCTGGTTACCGCGATCACTGGCGGAGGAACACCTTTCGGGCGCTGTCCACTCCGGTGGTCCCTCCTAGTCCGCGCCCATCAGTTGAGCCTTGGCTGACCCTTCGACGCGGACAGCCCCCCCCGTCGGCGGTGACGACCACAGCGATTAATAGGACTTGTTGGGACCCGCGACAGGTGATCGAACGTGGCCCCGCTGCCCCACCGCCGCACGAACGACGAGGCCGCAGGGCGACGAGGTGGCGCGACTGGCACCACCTCGCCGCCTCCGACGACGTCCCGGTCCGATCAGAGCGCGGCGTACAGCGCCTGCTCGAACTCCTGGTAGGTCTTCCAGGCGTCGTCCTTGGTGATGAAGGGAAGCGAGTTGGTGTAGATCGAGGCGCAGACGCCGGTGGTGCGGTCGATGAAGAAGTGGGTGTTGAACAGGCCCGCCCAGGCGCCCGACCCGGCGCGACGTCCACCCGGCACGTCCTCGCGGTTGATCATCAGCCCGTGGCCCCAGGTCCAGCCCGGGCCGGCGTACATCGTGTCGGTGATGGGCGGGTCGGCGGTGGGGATCTCCTCGGGGAAGGACAGGTCGCCCAGCTGGTGGCTGAAGGCCCGCTCCACGGTGTCCTCGGCCAGGATGCGGACGCCGTCGAGCTCGCCGCCGCGGAGCAGGGCGCGCTCGAAGCGGATGTAGTCGCGCGGCGTGGAGTAGAGGCCGTGACCGCCGGCCCACCAGTCGGGCTCCTGGTTGAGGATCTCGCCGGCCGAGGTCCACGTGCCGTCCTCGCCCGGCACGTGCACCGTGACGCAGTTGGCCAGTCGCTGCTCGTCGAGGCGGAACATCGTGTCGTCCATGCCGAGCGGTCCGGTCACACCGTCGCGCACCACCTGGTCGAGCCCCTTGCCCCCGTTGACGGCCTCCACGACCTTGCCGAGCCAGTCGGTGTTGATCCCGTACACGAAGGCGGTGCCGGGGTCGGCCACCATCGGGGCCTTGAAGGCGTCGGCGGAGCCAGGCACCACGTTGGGAACCCCGGTGGCGGCCTCGAAGCGCACGAGGTCCTCGTTCCAGAACCAGTACCCCAGCCCGGAGGTGTGCGTGACGAGCTGGTGCACGGTCGCCCTGGTCGCGGGCGCCCGGAGCCGGGGCTGGTCGCCGTCCCACCCGTCGAGGACCTGCACCTGGGCGAACTCGGGGCAGTACTCCTCGACCGGGGCGTCGAGGTCGAGGTCGCCCCGCTCCACGGCCTGCAGCGCTGTCGTGGTGCACACCATCTTGGTCATCGACATGATCCGGAACTGGGTCGAGGTGCCGACGGGGTCGTCGCTCTCCCCTGCGACGCGCACCCCGGCACCTCCCTCGTAGAAGACGCCGTCGGCGTCGGCCGCGATGGCGGCCACGTGGGGCACCGCCCCGCGTGCGACCGCCGCCTGCAGCACCTCGTCGATCCTCGTTCCGTCGATGGTCCGGGTCATGGTTCCTCCAGCTGCCAGGCGGGTGGCGCCGCTGCCACCTCGCGGTCAGCCCACCCTGACCTTCCCGAGGCGCCTGCGGAACCGACAGTGCGACGCAGTCGAGGCTGTGACGCCCGCCACATGGCGGGTAGGAGGCCGCTTGCCCGCCACTCAGGCTCCGAGGCCTCGTCGCGGACCCGTTTCGCGGCTAGCGTGAGCCACCCCGCGGCATCCGCTGCGGAGGTCCGACGGACGGGAGGACGGCGTGCCATGACCGGCGTGCTGCGACCCGAGTTCGACGCCGAGCTCAAGGCGGGACTGGCCGTCGTCGGGGGCATGTTCCCGCCCACGATCACCCCTGACCTGATCCCGTTCATGCGCACGTCGTACGCGTCGCAGCCGATCGACGAGCTGCTCGAGCAGCGAGGCATCGAGCGCCAGGACGTCGTGGTCCCGGGCCACCTCGGCGACCCGATCGAGGTCTCCGTGCTCCGGTCGAGGACGGCCGTCGGCCCCCGTCCCGGCGTGCTCTACGCGCACTCCGGGGGCCTGATGTTCGGCGACCGCTTCAGCGGCCTCGACCTCGTCCTGGACTGGGTCGACCAGCTGGGCGTGGTGATGGTGACCGTGGAGTACCGGCTGGCCCCCGAGCACCCCGACCCCTACCCGCGCGAGGACATGTACGCCGCCTTGACGTGGACCGCCGACCACGCCGACGAGCTCGGCCTCCGCGCCGACCGGCTCCTCGTGGCCGGCGCGAGCGCCGGCGGTGGTCTGGCCGCAGGGCTGGCGCTGGCGGCCCGTGACCGAGGCGGCCCGCCGCTGTGCGGGCAGGTCCTCGACTACCCCATGCTGGACGACCGTGGCACCACCCCGTCGACCGGCCAGTTCGACGGCGTCGGCGTCTGGGACCGGATCAGCAACGAGACCGGGTGGGACGCCCTGCTCGGGGACGCCCGCGGCGGATCCGACGTCTCGCCGTACGCCGCACCTGCGCGGGCGAGCGACCTCACCGGGCTGCCGCCGGCCTTCGTCGACGTGGGCGCTGCGGAGATCTTCCGCGACGAGGCGATCGCCTACGCCGACGCCCTGTGGCGCGCCGGGGGCGATGCCGAGCTGCACGTCTGGTCGGGCGCCTTCCACGCCTGCGACATCTTCGCGCCGCACACCGTCGTGGGGCAGAGCATGATCGCGGCCCGGGACGCCTGGGTCGCCAAGGTCCTGGGCGACTGAGGACCCGGGATGCAGGAGCTGCTGGGACGGATCGCGCGCCTCGACCCGAGCGCGAGCCTCGGCCTGCGCGTGATCGCGTGCTTCGACGAGCTGGTGGTGGGGCGCGTGAACACGCGCGCCCTCCTCGCCGCGGCCGCGTCGCTGGCCGGGTGCCCCGCCGGCTTCCACCAGGACCGTCCGGCGCGCCAGGTCCGCGTCGACCCGCGCGGCCGGGTGCTCCCGGCCGCTCCGGGGACACCGGGACGGGACTCGCCCCTCGCCCACCCGGACGGGGCCACCGCCTTCGAGCCGGCCCCAGGACTGTGCGTGTGGCTCGAGCGCGACGGCGAACCACTGGCCAACGACGCGATCATCCTCGAGCGGCTCGCCCTCGCGGTCCGGATCCGCCAGGGGCTGGGTCACCGCGACCTCGACCACCGGCGCGAGCTCGGCCTGCTGGTCGACGCCGACGTGGGCGAGGAAGAGCGCTGCGTCGCCGCGACCGCCATCGGGCTGGACCCGCACCGCCGCTACCGGGTGGCCGCCGCGCCTCTGTTCGCGGTCTGGGGCACCCATCCCTCGGGTCCTGAGGACGTCGTCGCGACCCGGCACGGACCGCTCCACGCTCTGGTCGTGCCGGAGGAGTTCGGTCACCTCGACGCCTCGCCCGCCGGCCTGGGCGTCGCCACCGACGTCGCCCACCTGAACCACTCGTTCCGCACCGCCGTCGTCGCGCTCCAGCTGGCCGACCCGCCGACCACCCCGAGCGTGCGGGCCGACGACTACGGGGGCCTGGTCGGGCTGCTGGCCGACGCCGCGCCCGACGCCCACCAGCCCGACGCCGACCTGCTCGAGGACGTGGCCGGGCACCCGTGGGGCCGTGCCACCCTCGAGGCCGTCCTGCGCTCGTCCTCGGTGCGTCAGGCCGCCCGGACAGCGGGGGTCCACCACTCCACCATGCAGTCGCGCGTCGACTCGATCACCGAGACGCTCGGGTGGGACCCGTTCGACGGGTTCGGACGGACCCGCCTCGGCACGGCGTACCTCGTCTGGCGGTTGCGCCACTCGCGGGTCCTGGACCTCCCGGCCCCGACCTGACCGACTGAGCCGGCGCCTCTCAGGTGTCGAAGCGGACGTTGCCCAGGAAGGCGACACCGGCGGGGTCACGGTGGTCGAACGCCGTGCTGGCGCCGGTGTCCAGCGTGGTGATGCGGGCCATCTCGTCGTCGGTCAGCGCGAAGTCGAGGACGTCGAGGTTCTCGCGCATGCGCTCGGGACGGGCCGACTTGGGGATCACGACGATGTCGCGCTGGAGCAGCCAGCGCAGGACGACCTGCGCGACGGTCTTCTCGTGCGAGGCGGCGATCTCGGTCAGCACGGGGTCGGTGAACAGGTCGCTGCGACCCTGGCCGAGGGGCCCCCAGGACTCGTGCTGCACGCCGCGCTCGGCCATGACCTGGTGGTCGAGGGTGCGCTGGAAGAACGGGTGGGTCTCGACCTGGTCGACCGCGGGGGTGATCTCGTTCTGGTCGTCGAGGTCGACGAGCCGGTCGGGGTGGAAGTTCGAGACCCCGATGGCACGGGTCGCGCCCTCGGCGTACAGCTTCTCCATCGCACGCCACGAGCCGTAGTAGTCGCCGTACGGCTGGTGGATCAGGTAGAGGTCGAGGCGGTCCAGTCCGAGCCGCTCGAGCGACCGGCCGAACGCGCGTCGCGCGGGCTCCTCACCGGCGTCGGAGATCCACAGCTTGGTGGTGACGAACAGCTCGTCGCGGGGGATCCCGCTGGCAGCGATGGCGCGACCGACGGCGGCCTCGTTCTCGTAGGCCGCGGCGGTGTCGAGGTGGCGATAGCCGGCGGCGAGGGCGTCGCTGACGACGCGCTCGGTCTCCTCGGGAGACACGGCGTAGACGCCGAACCCGAGGGTCGACATCTCGATGCCGTTGTTCAGGGTGACGGTGGGGATCGTCAGTGTGGTCGGGGTCGACATGGTGGTTCCTCTCGTGCGGTGGTGCTCGGGTGGGTTCAGGCCTCGGGGATGGTGACGCCGCCGAAGCTCTGGCTGGTGATCTCGGCCGGTTCCGGGCCGCCGCGCACGCCGGTGTCCAGTGCGTCGATGGCCTGGATCTGCGCGTCGGTGAGGGTGAAGTCGACGACGTCGAGGTTCTCCGCGATGCGGGACGGGGTGACCGACTTGGGGATGACCTGGCGTCCGTGCTGGAGGTGCCAGCGCAGCATCACCTGGGCGGGGGTCTTGTCGTGCTCGCGGGCGATGTCGGCGATGACAGGGTCGGACAGGGTGCTGCGGTGCTGGTCGCCGAACCCGGGGTAGAACGTGATGCCGCCGATGGGCGACCACGCCTGGGTCAGGACCCCGTGCGCCGCGTTGGCCGCGAGCACGTCGGGCTGCTGGAAGTAAGGGTGCACCTCGACCTGGTTGACCGCGGGCACGACCGTCCGCTCCTCGAGCAGCCGGGCGAGGTGGTCGGGCATGAAGTTGCTGACGCCGATGGCGCGGACCCGGCCGTCGGCGAGCAGCCGCTCGAGCGCCCGGTAGGCCTCGAGCGTGCGGTCGAACTCCCGGGGAGCCGGCTGGTGGAGGATCAGCAGGTCGATCTGCTCGACGCCCAGCTTGCCGGCGCTCTTGTCGAACGCGTGCAGGGTCTCCTCGAAGCCGTAGTCGCTGACCCACACCTTGGTCTCGAGGAACACCTCGGAGCGGTCCAGGCCCGAGCGGCGGACGGCCTCGCCGACCTGGCGCTCGTTGCCGTAGCCGGCGGCGGTGTCGACGTGCCGGTAGCCGACGTCCAGCGCCGCGCCCACCGCGGCGAGCGTCTGGTCGGGATCGGCCTGGAAGACACCGAAGCCGAGTGCAGGCATCTGCACTCCGTTGTTGAGGTCGTAGGTGGGGACGGGCGACGACATGCGGATGACTCCTCGAATGGCTGGTGGCTTCTCGACACCAATGTAAGAGCCCTGTAACATTGAGTCAAGTGCGAGGCTGGCCCACCCACGCACACCGAGCGTCGGGGCACAAGAGGAGCGAGAGCACGTGGCGCGACGTACGACCTACCACCACGGCGACCTGCGTGAGGCCCTGGTGACCGGGGCGCTGCAGCTGATCGCCGAGAAGGGCGTCGCCGGCCTGTCCGTCGCCGAGGTCGCCCGACGCATCGGCGTGAGCACGGCCGCCCCCTACCGGCACTTCGCCAGCCGGATCGAGCTGCTGTCCGCGGCAGCCACGGTGTCAGGCCGCCGCCTGTCCGCGCAGATGCGCGCGGCGGCCGAGGCGGTGCCTGCCGCTCCCGCCGACGAGGTCGGGCACGCGGTGGAGACGCTGGCCGCCCTCGCGGCGGCGTACGTCCGCTACGCCCTGGCCCACGGGGCCGCCTTCGAGCTGGTCCTGGCCAACGAGCTGTCCGACTTCCACGACGCCGAGCGCCGTGACGTGACCCGGGGGTTGTTCGACCAGCTGCTGTGGCCCGCCGTCACCGTCACGGGCGGCGTGATGGCGGCCAACCCGCTGCTGCGCAGCTTCACCGCCGTCGTCCACGGCTACGCCTACCGACCGCCCGGCGGTTTCGGGGGTCGGTTCCCGACCGACATGCGCGGCTTCGCCACCGAGGAGGAGCTCGTTGCCGACGAGGCCGCGGGCGCGGTGCGCGTGCTGGCCAGGGCGAGCGTCCCGGCCTGATCAGGTGTAGGCCAGGAGCCTGCCTGCGACGGTGACCCCGGACCAGCTCAGGAGTGACACGACGGCGGCGACACGGGCCGAGTGTGGCGAAGGCCGGTCGGTGTCCCACTGCGCGACGCTGCGGTAGGTGCGCCGGTGGAAGACCACGATGTTCAGCCCGCCGACCAGGATGAGACCGAGCTTCCACGGCGCACTGCCCCGGTCGACGATGAGGCTCGCTCCGGGCATGAACAGCAGGACCCCGGTGACGGCCGCGACGACGAACCCCACGCGGGACAGCGGGAGCAGGTAGTTCGCCGCCGCGGTGACCGGCAGCCACTGACGGGCCACGCCGAGGAGTCGGAGGTCGAAGGCCGCGGCCGGCCCGATGAGGAGCGCGATGCCGATGATGTGGATGCTCTCCAGCATCGGATACATGTACGGCGTCCCGCGCACCGCCTCGGCCAGCCAGCCGTCCTCCAACCAGGACAGGAGCTCGTTCACCCCGCCCGCCCTCACACCCGGTTGGCGCGGGATCGCACGTAGGCGACCCCGCCGACGACGGCGACCAGCAGCACCAACCCCGTCGCGCCCCACACGACCGCCGGGTTCGTGTCCGAGGCAGGGAAAGCGGCCCCCTCGGAGGATGCGTCATCGGCGTACGGAACCGGCAGCGGACGGGCAGGCAGCTCGCTTCCGAGGACCTGGTTGACCGGCTGGCCCTCGTCGTACCAGAAGACGACGGGCCGGAACTCCTCGTCGTGGCTCCTGCCGATGTAACCGACCGCCTCGACCCGCTCGTCGTCCTCGAGCGGCCGGTCCAGACCCCACATCCCGGTGTACGTCGGCGGGGCGATCGTGACCGCGAGCTCGTCGCGTGAGCCCGGGTACGACGGAGCCGCCTCGACCGGGTCGCTGTCCTCCGGAGCCTGCAGCTGCTCGGGCAGCTCTAGGTCGGGCGTGTCAGCGGGAAGGTCGCCGTCGACCGTCAGGGTGAAGTAGGAGTGGGGGTCGCCCCAGCGCACCTCGGAGACCGTGCCGGAGACGTAGTAGAGCCGATCGGTGTCGTAGTCGTCGAACCCGTGGTGCGCCTGGGCGGGTCCGGCGACCGCCCCCGTGAGCAGGGCGGCCGTGACCAGGGAGGCGATCGCGAGCACGACTGCACGGACCCGGGTCGGGGCCGGGCGTGCGGGGATGGTGGGCAGGCGCATGAGGTCGGGCCTCTCCGAGAGCTGGTGCGGGTCGGCACCAGCCAACTCGACTCGCGGCAGGCGAGGGAGTCCCTGTCGTGAGGTGTACTGGCAGACCACCCCTGCCCGCCGCGGTGGAGCTCAGGGCCTCGTCGGGAAGGCCGCACGTCGCCCCGCGACGGCCAGCGCGAGCGCGGTGGACGCGAGTCCGACCATGACGACGGGGAGGGCGACGCCGTCGAGGTGCCCGATGACGATCGCGCCGATCACCCCGGCGGCGAAGATGGCGAGGTTGAAAGCCACGCCGAGCATCGAGTTCGCGACGTCGGCGTTCTCGCCGGCAGCGATGCTGATCGCGGTGAGCAGCTGGGTCGCCGCGCCACCGAAAGAGAGCCCCCAGACGACGATGGCGACAAGCACAGCCACCACCGACTGGTGACCGACCACCAGGACGGCGCCGGCGACGACGAACATCGCGATGCTGGTGAGCACGAGCGGCCGCAGGGTGTGGTCGATGACGGCGCCGGTGATGCCGACGCCTGCCAGCGCGGCGACGCCGAAGACGACCAGTGCGACGTCGACGGAGAGGCGTAGGTCCCCGTCGGCGAGGTAGGTCGAGATGTAGGTGTAGACGATGTTGTGCGCGAGCATCCAGGCCACGATCACGGCGAGGATGACCCCGACTCCCGGGGTTCGCAGGATCTCGGTCACGGAGGCCCGTGACTCCGGAGCCTGACCGGGTGCGTCGGGGACGACGGTGAGGGCGAGCACCGCGGCGACGAGGGTCAGGGCCGCCAGGGTCACGAAGGACCACCGCCAGTCCAGGGTCGTCCCGAGCCATGAACCGAACGGCGTACCGACGGCCAGACCCAACGGGACCCCGAGCGAGGCGATCGCCAGCGCCCTGCCGGCGTGGGCGGGGGCGCTGATACGACGCGCGTAGCCGGCCGTGACGCCCCAGACCAGGCCGGCAGCGGCCCCGCCGACGAAGCGGGCCACCAGCGAGAGCGCGAGGTGGTCGGAGACAGCCGTGACGGCGTTGGCCAGCAGGACGGCGAGGATGCCCGCGACGAAGACGGGCCTGCGCCGCATCCCCCGGGTCAGGGCGACCAGGGGGATCGCCGCGACGACGGTGCCCAGGGCGAAGACGCTGACGAACTGACCCACGGTTCCCTCGCCGACGCTCATGCCGGCCGCGATCTGCGGGAGCAGCCCCGCGGGCATGGTCTCCGTGGCGATGAGGAGGAACCCCATCAGGGCCATCACCAGCAGGGCCGCCAGGGGAAAGCGGTTCCCGGGGGCCGAGGCGCCGACGGCGGCGGCCGCGTCCGCAGGGTCGGCGGCGCGTGGCGTGCGGTCGGTGCGGGGAGACGGTGGCGACATCGGGTTCCTGTCAGCGAGGGCGGTCGTGGGACCGGCGTCGCTTCGCTACTCGAAGGCCGCGTCGCGCCGCTCGAGGAAGGAGGAGATACCCTCGCGGACGTCCGGGGAGAACAGCGTGATCATCTCCATGGCCAGGCTCGCCTCGAAGGCGGGCATGGCCATCCGCAGCCAGCTGTTGAGCGAGCGCCGGGTCCACTTGATGGCCTGCTGCGGCCCCGTCGCCAGCCGGTTGGCCACGCTCAGCGCCTCGTCCAGGACGGCCTCCCGCGGCACGGCCTTGCTGACCAGACCGATCTCGTCGGCGGTCTTCCCGGTCATCCGATCGGCGGTGAGCAGGTAGTACTTCGCCTTGGCCATGCCGCACAGCAGCGGCCAGATCAGCGCTGCGTGGTCACCCGCCACCAGACCGATGTTGATGTGACCGTCGGTGAACTCGATGTCCTCACCGATGATGCTGATGTCGGCCATGAGGGCGACGACCAGTCCTGCTCCGGCGGCTGGCCCGTTGATGGCCGAGATGATGGGCTTGTCGCAGTTCACCATGTTCTCGACCAGCTTGCGGGCCTCCTCGAGGGACGTGACGACGCTGGAGTAGTCCCCCACCTTCTCGAGCTCCTCCTGGAGGTCTCCGCCGGCACAGAAGGCCTTGCCCGCACCGGTCACGACGGCCACCCGGGTCTCGGGGTCGTCGGAGATGTCGGGCCAGACGGTCACGAACTCCTTGAGCATGACCCTGTCCGCGGCGTTGTACTTCTCGGGGCGGTCGATGGTCACGAGCAGGACGCCGTTGTCGCGTCGCTCGAAGCTGAGTCGCTCGTACTTGTCGAAGTCCATGGGTGCCTGCCTCTGCCACTCGTGCGATCGGGGTGCGGCGCGATCACAGCACACGCTAGACAGTTTGTAAAATGTCAGAGGTTTACGTGCGTGTTCAGGTGGCGTCCTGGCCGTGAACTTCCACCTGGGGCAGCTCTGCTGCCCAGGAGGCAAGGAGACGCAGGCGCTCAGCCGAGGGCGATCCCGGCTCGGCGGTGTAGATCAGGGCGATGTGGCCGGGCTCGGCGGTGACGGCGAACTCCTCGTACGCCAGGGTGAGCTCGCCCACGACGGGGTGGTGGAAACGCTTCGTGCCCGCCCCGTGGTTGCGCACGTTGTGGTCGGCCCACAGCCGACGGAACGTCTCGCTCTGCGTCGACAGCTCGCCGACGAGCTCCTGCAGGCCCCGGTCGTGCGGGTCACGACCGGCCTCGGCCCGCATGATGCCCACGCACATCTCCGCGAACTTCTCCCAGTCCGGGTAGAAGTCGCGGGAGGCAGGGTCCAGGAACTGGAACCGGGCCAGGTTCGGCGTACGACCCCCGTCACCGATCACGGGTGAGTAGAAGGCCCGGCCCAGGGCATTGGTCGCCAGCAGGTTCTGCTGCGGATCGCGGATGAAGGCGACGCCCTCGGTGATGGCGTCCAGGGCCCACGCCAGGCTGGGCCTGGCGGTCGCCCGGGAGGTGCTGCGTCGACGGGGTCGTCCCGAGGTGGGGATGCCGTCGGCGGCTCGCGCCAGGTCGAACAGGTGCGCGCGCTCGGTGTCGTCCAGCCGGAGCGCCCGGGCCAGCGCGTCGAGCACGGGCGTCGAGGCGCCTGCGATGTGACCGCGCTCGAGCCGGGCGTAGTACTCGACGCTCAGTCCGGCAATGGTCGCGACCTCGCTGCGCCGCAGCCCCGCGACCCGACGGGTGCCGATGTCGGGCAGACCGACGTCCCCGGGCGTCAGGCGAGCACGCCGGGACGTCAGGAACTCTCGAACCTCATGACGGTTGTCCACCGGACGAGAGTAGGTCGCGGCGCGGATCCCTGCCGAGGGGCGAAGGGTGCCCTGTCAGTACACCTCATGAGCGGGACTCCCACCCGAGCGCCGGAGCGGGTGTAGTGGACGACGAGATGACCACGAGAACCACGCCCCGACCCGAAACCTCCCCGACCCCTCCCGTCCGCGGGGACGGTCGCCCCCGGGCGGCGACGCCCGGCGACCGTCCGGCACACGTGCCTGTCGGCGTCCTGGTCAGCGTCACGGCGCTCACCATGATCGCCCCGCTCGCCACCGACATGTACGTCCCCGCCTTCCCGCTGGTGCTGCAGGACCTGGGGACCACGGCGACCTCCCTCCAGCTCACATTGACGACGTACTTCGTGGGCATGGCCCTCGGGCAGCTGCTGGGCGGTCCGCTGTCCGACCAGCTGGGACGCCGCCGCCCCCTGTTCACCGCCCTCGCGCTGATGGTGGTGGCCTCGCTCGGGTGCGCGGTGAGTCCGACCATGGCCGTGCTGACGACCGCCCGTTTCGTGCAGGGCTTCGCCGGCGGCTGGGCCATGGTGATCGCCCGCTCGGTCGTGGTCGACATCGCCTCCGGACCCACGCTGGTGCGCTCGCTGAACCTCGTGCAAGGCGTCGCAGGCGTCGCCCCCGTCCTCGGGCCGCTGCTCGGCGCCGCCCTGCTCGAGCACTCGGGCTGGCGCATGTCCTTCTGGCTGCTGGTGGCCTGGAGCGCGGTCATGATCGTCGTGGTCCGCTTCGTGCTGCCGGAGACCCTCCCGAACGAGCACCGCAGCAGTGGCGGTCTCCACCACCTCCGCGACGCAGGGGCTCGCGTCCTGCGGACCCGGCACTTCACCACACACCTGGTCGTGATGTCGCTGTCGATGGGCGTGATCTTCGCCTACGTCGCCGCCTCGGCCTTCGTGCTGCAGTCCATGAACGGGCTCACGCCCGTCCAGTACTCCCTCGTCTTCGCCGCCAACGCCGTCGGCCTCGTCGGCGCGACGCTGCTCTCGGCCCGGCTCGCCGGTCGGGTGCGCACGGCGCTCGTCGTCGCCGTCGGTCTGGCTGCCACCGGGGCGGCCGGGCTGCTCCTTCTCGTCGGCGCTGTGTGGTTCGACATGCCCCTGTGGGCCGCTGTGCCGGGCTTCTTCGTGCTCATGACCGCCCAGGGCCTGATCGGCCCCAACGCCGGAGCCCTCGCCTCGGAGGCCGTCCCCGACGACCCCGGCACCGGCTCGGCGCTGCTCGGTTTCGTGCAGTGGTCCACGGCGGGCCTGGTCGCTCCCGTCGCAGGGGCGGGGGGCGCCGCGACCGCCGTCCCCATGGCGCTGACGGTCCTCGTGATGGTCCTCGTCTCCGCCGCCGCACTCCGCTCGGCATCCCGCCCCCTGCCTCCGCGTCACTCCGAGGGAGCACCGTGAAACCCATGTCCTTCCGGCCCGCCTCACGCGCGTCGGTGACGATCCCGCTGGTCGCCCTGGTGCTCAGCGCCTGCGGTGCTGACGGGTCGCCACCCGCTTCCACCGGCTCTTCCTCGACCGGGTCGAGCTCGACGGACCCGACCCCGACACAGACCACGTCGTCCAGCCCCACCCCACCCACCGATGGTCAGGAGGACCAGATGCAGCTCGAGATCACGATCGGCGACCAGCAGTTCACCGCCGACCTGCGCGACAGCGCCGCCAACCGCGACCTGCTCGCACAGCTGCCGGTGACGCTGGAGATGAGCGACCACGGCGGTGTCGAGAAGACCGGCCGCCTCCCCTCGCGCCTGTCCCTGGACGGCCAGCCCTCCGGGGCCGACCCGGACGTCGGTGACGTCGGCTACTACGCGCCGGGCAACGACCTCGTCCTCTACTACGGCGACCAGTCCTACTACGAGGGCATCGTCGTGCTCGGCCGGCTGCAGGGCGACGCCGCCGAG
The DNA here is from genome assembly GCF_001424755.1 of Marmoricola sp. Leaf446. Classification (GTDB taxonomy): domain Bacteria; phylum Actinomycetota; class Actinomycetes; order Propionibacteriales; family Nocardioidaceae; genus Marmoricola. The sequence goes on along the minus strand of NZ_LMRF01000001.1, from coordinate 92,812 downwards.
CGCATCGCGGACATGGACGGCACCGTCCGGGTGCAGGTCGAAGGACGCTGACACACCACCCCACCCCGCCTTGGCACATCGCCGAACACGAGCCACCCATCCACTCAGGAGGAACCACGATGCGAGCAGCAATCTTCAACGGCCCCGGCAAGATCGACCTCGAGGACCGCCCCAAGCCGACCGTGCAGGACCCGACCGACGCCGTGGTGCGCGTTGTCCTGGCCTGCGTCTGCGGGTCCGACCTGTGGTGGTACCGCGGGATCTCCGACCTCGCACACGGCACCATCGGTCACGAGTTCATCGGCGTCGTCGACGAGGTCGGTGACGCCGTCCAGGACCTGGCGGTCGGTGACTTCGTCATCGCCCCGTTCTCCTGGAGCGACGGCACCTGCCGCAACTGCCAGGCCGGTTTCCACACCGCCTGCGACCACGGCGGCTTCTTCGGCCAGGGCGGGCAGGACGACGGCGGTCAGGCGGAGTACGTCCGCGTCCCCCAGGCCGCCGGCACCCTGGTCAAGGTCCCCGGCGACGACCTCTCCGACGACGTGATGGCCGACCTGCTCGCCCTGACCGACGTCATGAGCACCGGCTACCACGCCGCAGTCAGCGCCGGCGTGACCGAGGGCATGACCGTCGCCGTCGTCGGAGACGGCGCCGTGGGCCTGTCCGGGGTCCTGTCGGCCAAGCTCCTCGGAGCCGCCCGCGTCATCGTCCTCGGCAGCACCCACGAGGACCGCCACGCACTGGCCCGCGAGTGGGGCGCCGACGAGATCATCACCGTCCGCGGGGACGAGGCCGTGGCCGCACTGAAGGACCTCACCGACGGCAACGGCGCCGACGCCGTCCTCGAGTGCGTCGGGACCAAGGACTCCACCGAGACCTGCTTCGCGATCGCCGCCGCCGGCGCCATCGTCGGCCGCGTCGGAGTGCCGCACGACGTCACCATCGACGGCGAGGCCACCTTCTTCCGCAACATCGGCATGCGCGGAGGCCCGGCCCCCGCCCGCTACTACCAGCCCCAGCTCATGCGGGCCGTCCTCGACGGCGAGATCCACCCCGGCAGGGTCTTCGACCTCGTCACCGACCTCGACCACATCGCCGACGCCTACGCCGCCATGGACGAGCGCCGGGCCATCAAGGCACTCATCAAGATCAGCGAACGCTGAGAGGAGCACCACCCATGAAGTTCACCGAGAGCGGCGGCCAGTCCGCCCCCGGCCCGGACGACTGGTTCACCGGCACCGTCCTCATCGACGGCATCCGCAACGCCGACGACCAGTCGGCCGTCGGCTGCGCCCACGTCCGATTCACCCCCGGCGCCCGCACCGCGTGGCACACCCACCCCCGAGGTCAGACCCTCTACGTCACCGACGGCATCGGCCTCGTCGCCACCCGCGACGGCGGTGTCCAGGAGATCCGCCCCGGCGACGTGGTCTACATCGAGCCCGGCGAGGAGCACTGGCACGGCGCCACCCCCGACCGGTTCATGGCCCACGTCGCCATCCAGGAAGCCGACGAGCAGGGCGAGGTCGTCACCTGGCTCGACCACGTCACCGACAGGGAGTACGCCAGCTGACGGCCGACCAACCGACGACCCACCGGCCCCCGCCGGTGGGTCGTCGCCGTTGTGTCCGCGGGGACGAGCCGGCCGGGCTTGTCCACTCCCCTGCTGGACCCGTGTCACCCCGCCCAGAATGACGCGGCCGTTCGCGGGCCGCGGAGCAGGCGCCCGACTCCCCTTGGAGATCAGCACCCACTAGGAGCTTCCGATCGACGGATTAGGGTCGACTAGACATGACGAGGGGACGGAACGCATGACGCTGAGCGGTGGCCTGCCCCACTTGGCGGGTGCCAGTGAGCTTGAACGCTGGGCCGATACGCGGTCCGCGCAGGCCGACCTTCCGATCGTTGTGCGCAGGCTCGTGCGAGCCGAGAACGACCAGGTCCAACGCGTCGAGATGCGTGGCGGCGACGGGGTCGGGCTGACGGGTTACGACGGCTTCGTGGAAACGACTCGGTCGACGCCGTTTGTGCCCGACGGGTTCAGCGTGTGGGAGATGGGCGTCGGGGGCGATCCCGAGAAGAAGGCCCAGCGTGACTACCGGACCCGGACGGACAAGCCGAACGGAGTCGACAGAGCGACCACGACGTTCGTCTTCGTCACCCCGAGGCGCTGGGAGAAGAAGAAAGACTGGGAGCAGCGACGACGCGACGAGAGGATATGGCGCGACGTCCGCGTCCTCGACGCGGACGACATCGAGCAGGCCTTGGAGGTCTCCCCAGCAGTCCAGATCTGGTTGTCCGAGCTGCTCGGCATGGACCCGTTTGGTGCGACCTCGATCGAGGACTGGTGGGACCGGTTCTCCCGGGGCTTCCGGCCATCGTTGACGAGTTCAGTCGTGCTGGCAGGGCGAGAGGACCAAGCAGCCGCACTTACTCGCCGCCTCGCCGATGAGGTCGGCCGGACCTTCATACGCGCAGCGAGCATCGATGACGGGCTCGCCTTCGCGGCTTGCTCGATGATGATGATGGGGGCGAATGATTCCGAGCCCATGTTGGCGAAGTCTCTCCTCGTCCACGACGGTGTCACGCTCAGGCGGCTGGAGCGCACGTCGAGCCTGCTCATTCTCCTGCCGTATGAGGAGCATCTACAGCGAGACGCCCATCTGATCGACAACCACCATGTGGTCTTCGTGACTACCGATAGTGACGGAGACGCTGACGTCGATCTTCCGCCGCTGGACCATCTCGCGCTTCGCTCCGCCCTCAAGGCGGCTGGGGTACCGGAAGTCGACCTAGATCGGTACATGAGGGCCGGGAACAAGAGTCTTGTCGCTTTGCGCAGAGTGTCCACTCAGTCACGTGACCCGGAGGCGTGGCGCGCGAACCTCATTGACCGGCCAATTCGCCGGGCTTGGCTTGCGGGAGCCTGGAGCCAGACGCGTAGCGGCGACGCCGAGGTCATGGACGCGCTCACCGCAATTGGCGGGGAGGAGCTCGAAGAACGACTAGCGGCAGCGATTCGGCAGCCTGATCCTCTTTTTACGAAGGTTGGCTCGACCTGGGCAGTTGCTGCGCCCGAGGACTCGTGGCGAGTAGCTCGACAGGTCATCTCTGACCGCGACCTGACCGCTCTTGAACATGCGATCCAAACGGTTCTGGGCGCCGTGGATCCCCGGCTAGAACTTCCGGCCAAGGACCGCTGGCTCGCGGATATCCACGGCAAGAGCCGCATTCACTCCAGTGATCTGCGAAAGGGACTCGGGCGCTCTCTCGCGCTCATGGGTGCTCGCGGGGATGACCTGTGGCTGACTGCGGGACGGAGTGCCCGCCAATGGGCTGAGCGAGTCGCTTGGAATCTGTTCGAGCGCGCGACCCAAGACCGGTCGGCCCAACTGTGGACGTCCATGGAAGATGTAGTGCCATTACTGGCTGAGGCTGCGCCGGATGCATTCCTGCGTGCGTTGTCCCAGAGCGCCAGCGGCACCGAACCGCTCGCGAGGAAACTCTTCCAGGACGTTGATGCCGACTGGAATGCGGGCAGTCCGCACACCGGGTTTCTGTGGGCGCTGGAGGGACTCGCGTGGTCCGAGCAGCACATGGGCTACGCCGCCGAGGTGCTTGCTCAGCTCGCAGAACTTGACCCTGGAGGCCGACTCAGCAACCGTCCGTCTGCCAGCCTCGAGGCAATCTTCAAGCCCTGGCATCCCCAGACCTCGGCACCGCTGCAGACTCGCATACAAACACTCGACGCTCTAATTCGACGCCACGTTGAAGTCGCCTGGAGACTGCTGCTCGAACTGATCCCCGAGCCATCGGGGTTCGCCAGTCAGGCCCATCATCCTCAGTTCCGTGATTGGGGTGGCCCGAGCGAGCCGAGCGTCACGCGCGTGGAATTCAACGAGATGGTCACGGCGGCGGCTGATCGGGTGCTGAAGCTCGCGAGTGAGAAGCCGGACCGATGGGTTTCGGTCCTGCCGAAGCTTGGCCGCATGCCTGCTGAGTCGCGCCACCAGGCTTTGGACGCCCTCGGAAGGCTCGATCCAGCGAACCTCAACTCCCACGATCGATTGGCGCTATGGGAGGCGATCGATCGCCTTGTGCGGAGGCATAGAGATCATGAAGACGCCGAATGGTCCATGAACGAAGAGACGTTGACTGCGCTCTCTGACGTCCGCGGTCGAGTGAGGCCCAATCGGCCCAGCGACGTACACAGATGGCTATTCGACGAGTGGCACCCGAGCATCGGAGTTGCTCCTACAGACGATTTGGAGGGATACGACACCGCGCTCGATACGGCTCGTCAGATCGCGATCCGAGAAGTCTTCGAGGGAGAGGGTTGGGACGCGACTGTTGCTCTAGCGCGCACCGTGGAGCTCCCTTGGGCAGTTGGGTCCTCAATCTCTCGCGTAAGTAGCCGTAACGATGAGGCCGCGCTCGCTCTTCTCGACAGCTCAGATCGCTCACAGGTTCAGTTCGCGGAGGGGTACGCGCGGGCACGTCTAGCGGGTGACCATGACGGCATTCGAGAGTGGGTGGCGCGGTTCCCAGGGCGCCCCTTGCTTCAGGCCCGACTGCTCCAGTTGAGCCCTGACGTCGAGGCAGCCTGGCGACTGCTGGATGAGTATGGGGCGGAGGTCGATTCGGCCTACTGGTCGGAGTTCGTGCCCTACGGGCGGGGACCCGACTTCCCGCTCGTCAACGATGTCGCGCGTCAGCTGGTTGGGCATGGCCGAGCAGCGATGGCCCTGCACGCGCTGAGCATGTATGCAGCGCGGCAGTCTGGCGTGGAGACCGATGTAGTCATCGAAGCTCTGGAGGCGTTCGGAACGAGGGAAGACCCTGAAGCCGCTCGTGTATCGGATTACAACATCACGAGGTTGCTGGAGTACCTCAAGGAACAGGGCATCGATGAGGAAACGATCGCCCTCCTGGAGTGGAGATACCTTCCCCTCCTCCATGACGAGTCACGCACGCTGGCGCTGGAATCGCTGCTCGCTCGCAGTCCTAAGACGTTTGTCGACGTAGTGGAGCTTGTCTTCCGGCGTGCTAACGAGGACGAGGATGCTGAACCACGGAACGACAATCCGGCCCTCGCATCAAACGCGTATCGACTCCTACGCGAGTGGAAAGTCGTTCCCGGAACTCGGGAAGATGGCACCGTCGACGGGGACGCCCTCAATGAATGGCTCGCCGAGGCGAGCCGCCTTCTCTCCGATGTTGATCGACGGGACATCGGCGAACTCCAGATCGGAGAGGTTCTCGCGCATGCTCCAGAGGATCCAGATGGAACCTTCCCGACACTCCCGGTCCGCAACGCTCTGGAAGCAGCTGGCAGCAACCGGCTGGAACGCGGCTTCAGCGTCGGCCTCTTCAACAAGAGGGGCATCACATCTCGTGGCCTGACGGAAGGTGGGAAGCAGGAGTACGACCTGGCTACCAAGTACGAATGGTGGGCTAACGCTGTGCAAGCTGCCCACCCGCGGACAGCCTCGGTGCTGCGAGACATGGCGGAGAGCTATCGCGAAGAAGGTCGGCGCAACGACGAAGAGGTCAGGCGATATCTGGAGGGGCTTGACCGATAGCGCGAACTCAGGCCGACACCGCGGGCATTTCCGGTTTCGTGTCAGGTGACTCGGGTTAGCGCAACGCTGAGATGCGAAGTTCGTCTAGTTTTGCTCGTTGAACCGAGTCTAGGAACAGCGCAATGCACGTTCGGCGAATCTGTACCTCCGCACCTTAGAAGAACGACACGGTGTGCGACGACGCCTTCGCAAAGCCGGCTTCGGACCAGTTGAACGAGATCGTCACGTGCGAAGCCATCCCCCACGACAAGACGACCGGGACCGAGATCTCCCCACCGTGCCGTGGAAGAGTAAACTGACCGGGATCGGCCAGCATCATCGGCGCCTCGGAGTCGCGGTCATCTCCAGCCGGCGTGAGCACGAACGAGATGTCCTCTGCATCGACGTCTCCAGTGTTCTTGAGGATCAGACGGTACGAGGATCCCGCCTTGACGGCACGAGCCTGAAGCGCAGCGCCTTCTCTCACCGGCTTTCGCGCGTCGATTGGTGCACCCAGTTCGAGCACCACAATGTCGGCCTCGATTGCTCGCCTCACCTGGTCCTTCAACGACCCTGGAGTGTCGAACGACCCGTACAGACCGAGGTTCTCGACCTCCTTCTTGAACGCTTCGAGCGTCGCAAGCGCCTCCGAGTTAACCTGCGCACGGTCGATGGGCATAGACGAGAAATAGACGTGGACCCGTTTGCCGGCGTCCTTGGCTTCATGGAGTTCCTCCGCAGTGCCTGACGCGTACCGCGGCGTCTCTTGGCCGAGCTTCGAGTGGAAGATTCCGATGACGACGTCGGCCTCATCGACCAACTGCCGGTTGATGACCGTTTGGCCGTCCTCGCCGGTCAATTCTGGAACCGCGTTGGTTTCCCACCTGCGCGGCAACAGCACGACGGACGACGAGGCCGCCCTATCGCCGTTCCACCCATGAAGCGCCTGTTCGACGGCGTCCCGCAGCTCGGCAGTGTCGGAAGGCGAAGCGATCAGGACACGGAGCACGTTCGCGGAGAAGGGCACAATGCGTCACGGTATCTGGTGTGCCTGCCTGGGTGCCGGACTCTTGCGATGCGCGACATTCCGGCTCCCTTCTGTTGTCAACCGGTCGGGCGTAGCGTCTTTCGCGCGGGTCCGGGAAGTGGCTGATCCGAAGTGTCGACATGCGGGGGCAGGTCGACCGCGCTGGACTGAACAGTCGCCCCGCAGTGCCCTCCCGGACCCGCTCCAGGATCCCGCGTGGCGTCTCTCTGGGCGTCGTCGAGGAGCTGGCGGTAGATGGCATCGGAGATCCTGCGCTTGAGGCACCGGATCGCCTCGAGGGGCTTCTTGCCCTCGGCTCGCTTGCGTCGGTAGTAGGCGCGGCCGTCGGTGTCCAGGCGGATCTGGCTGATCGCGGCGATGTGGATCATGTGGTTCATCCGTCGGTTCCCGGCCCGTGAGAGCCGGTGCCGGTTCTGCTCACCGGACGAGGCGTCCAGGGGTGCGGTGCCGGTCCAGGACGCGAACCGGTTGCGGTCGGCGAAGCGGGTGACGTCGCCGACGTCGGCCAGGACGCGCGCTGCGACGACGGGTCCGACGCCGTGGAGGTCCATCAGGTGTGAGCCGCGGGCGAGCACGATGGCTTTGAGCTCGGCGGTGGACTTCTTGATCTTGGCCTCGACCGCGACCAGTTCCGCGAGCTCCTCTGCGGCGATGCGTCGGCGGGTCTTCCCGGCGATGTCACGCGGGCGAACAGAAGCGAGCATGGCCTTGGCTTGGCCGGTGGTGATGTCGCGTTTCGCCTGTCCAGGCAGGAGTTCTGCGAGCAGGGCTTGGAGTCGGTCGACGGTCTGGACCCGGCGCCTGGTGAGGGCTTCGCGTCGGTCGGTGAGCATCCGCAGCGCCTCGAGCTCGCCGTCGAGCTGGAGCACCCGCAGGGTCTTGGTGCGGACCGCGACCGCGGCGACTGCGTGTGCGTCGTGGGCGTCGGTCTTGCGGTTGTGGCCGGTGTCGAACAACCGCACCCGGGCTGCCAGCTTCGCTGGAACATCGACCACCTGTTCGCCGTCCTCGAGCAGTCGCTGCGCCAACGGTCGGCCGGCGCCGTTGCTGCCTTCGACGGCCCAGAGTCGGGTCGGCCAGGTGGCGGCGTACTTGCGCATCGCTGCGTAGCCGGCCCGGTCGGTGGTGAACCGACCCGAGCCAAGTAGCTTCTCGTGCTGGTCGACGACCTCGATGGTGGCCGAGAGCTTGTGGGGATCGACCCCGATGATGACCTGCTCCATGCGCTTCTCCCGCCTCTGTGCGATCCGGTGGACGGCGAGGTGGGCATTGCTACTACGAGCAGGGCAGTCCCTTCTTGAGCCACGCCTCGTCACGGTGACCGACGGGACGCAGACCGGAAGAGAGCCACACCCTCAATCAGGTGGGCAGCCGCATGGAGAGCTTCCCGCCGATCACCTCGACCGAGTCTGGCCAGACACCGGTCGTAACGGAATCGTCTAGTAGCCGCCAGAGCCCGCGGCGATGGGGCCCGGCCACATCTCGCCCTCAGAGAGCCCACGGCGGCTTCCAGCGCGGTCAGGGTGAGCTCACCGCCTCGTCACCCTTACCAGGGCGGCCGATCGTCAGCCGACGCTCGCGACACCACCCACCTCCGCCGTTCGGAGCCTCGACTAGACGCCACTCGTAGGGACGCGACCGTGGCGACGAGCAGCACCGCGCTGCCCAGGAGGAGGCTCCATCGCAGTCCGTCCTCCAGCCCTCCGGGGCCCGCGACGAGGGAGCCGAAGACGGCGATGGCGAGCGCGCCGCCCACCTGTCGGCTCGTGTTCAGCACGCCGCTCGCCGTCCCGGCGAGGTCCCCGGGGACAGCCGACAGCAGCACCGCGATCGTAGGGGGCATCACGAGGGGTCCCCCCAGCCCGACCAGCACCATCAGGACCGAAGGCACCCCGATGGGCACGTCGTGGGGCAGGGTGCTGAGCGCGACGAGACCGGCGGTCATCAGGGCCAGCCCGCCGGTGATCGGCAGCCTCGGTCCGGTGCGTTCGACGATCCGAGCCGACAGGGGCGTGAGCACCAGTCCGACCGCCATCATGGGCACGAAGGCGAGACCGGCACCCAGGGAGCTCAGGCCGCGCAGCTCCTGGAAGTACAAGCTGTACAGGAAGGGCACGCCGTAGAAGCCCACCATGAAGGCGAAGCCGATCAGCATGGCGATCGGGACACCGCGCGCCGCCACCAGGCTCGGCGGCACCATCGGGTGCCGGCCACGCGCCTGGCTCACCACGAAGCAGATCGACGCCACCGACGCGACGGTGAACGCGCCGAGCACCTCCGGCGCGAGGAGGCCCACCGCACCCGACTCGATGGCACCGTAGGTGAGACCGCCCATCGCGAGCACCGCCGTCACCTGGCCCGCTGGGTCGAAGGGTGTCGTACGCCGAGGCGAGCGCTCGGCGCGACGCAACAGCACCAGGCAGACCACCCCGACGGGCACGTTCACCAGGAACACCAGTCGCCAGTCGACCAGGGACAGGGCCCCACCGACGACCGGTCCGGACGAGGAGGCCACCGCTCCCCCCATCGCCCAGACCGCGACTGCGCGGGCTCGTCGCACGGGGTCCTCGTGCGCCTGACGGACCAGGGCGAGCGAGGCCGGCATCATCGCGGCAGCTGCAGCCCCCTGCAGCAGCCGGAAGACCACGAGAAGTGACAACGTGGGCGCGAGCCCGCAGCCAGCCGACGTCACCACGAAGAGGGCGGTGCCGACGCCGATCGCCCGGCACGCGCCCATCCGGTCCGACAGCGCACCGGCTGACAGGAGCAGGGCGGCGAAGACGAGGGTGTAGCCGTCCACCACCCACTGCAGGCCGCGGACCCCACCGCCGAGGTCCTGACGGACCGAGGGCAACGCCACGTTGACCACGACGGCGTCCAGGGTGACGACGAAGAAGGCGACGACTGCGACGGCGACGGTCGACCGAGCCGAGGACTCCGACCCCTGCGAAGCGCCCACCGCAGCCCCCGGCACTCAACCTCCCGAGAGGACGGCGTCGGCGACCCCGAGCTCCACCAAGGCGTCGACGACGGAGCTCAGCAGCAGTGCCCGGTCGCTGACGGCGGCCGGGTCGATGGTGAATCCGAGGGTGCACACACCCTCGTAGGACACGAGCACGACCATGACCGGGATCCCGGGAAGCGGGCCGAAGGCGTAGAAGCGGCTGACGTGAGCACCAGCCAGGTAGACCGCACAGTCCGGGCCAATGATGTTGCTGGCCTGCAGGTCAACGCGAGCGGCGTAGGCGTTGAGCGCGGTCGTCGCCAGCCGAGGGGGAACCTGGTGCAGCAGCGGGGCGAGACGCAGGGGCGCGTCGACGCCGGGCTCGTCGCGTCGCGCTGCCACCAGGTCGTGCACCGCGGTCAGACGCTGGAAAGGATCGTCGACCGAGCAAGGACCAGGGATCACGCCCGCGCTGAAGTAGTTGCCGCTCTCGGCGGACTCGTCGGCCGCGATGTTGATGGGAAAGGCTACGGGAAGGTCGACGGCCTCCTCCCCCAAGGTCCTCTGGTAGGTGCGCAGCCCCCCGATCAGCCCTGCGATGAACACGTCGTTGACGGTGGCCCCGTGATCGGCGCCGACCGTCCGGACCTGATCCAGTGGCATCTCGATGGTGGCGAAGCGCCGCGCACGACTGCGGGAGCGCAGCAGCGGGGACCCCTGCGCGCCGCCAGACCCGTACGTCCTGATGACGGAGCGCGCGTACCTGCTCGCCCGGGACACGGCGCCAGCGGGCCGCCAGCTGGCGTCCACCATGAACCGCACCACCGAGTCCGTACGCCGCTGGCGGGTGGCCAGCACCTGCGACGTGGTGCGGACCCACCGCTCTCCCGCGATCCGGATCCTCGACCCCCGCTGCTCGAGCGCCGCGAGCTCCTCACGCGCCGGATCGGGCTCCAGGTCGAGCAGGTTCGCCATCATGTGAAGTGCCCGCACACCATCGGCGATGGCGTGGTGCACCCGGAGCACGAGCACGGTCTGGCCACCCTCGACACCTGTGACCACGGTTGCGTCCCACAGCGGCTTCGCCGGGTCGAAGGGCGCCGTCGCGGCACTGGAGGCCAGCTCCAGCACGGCGCCGAGGGAGGCGTCACCGGGAGCCCCGACCTGCCTGATGTGGTCGGCCGCGTCGAATGCCTCGTCCGGCACCCAGCTCTGTCGGTTGCGGGCCCAGCCGCCGCTCGTCACACGCTGTCGCATGCGCGGGACGCTCCGGGAAGCCCGCTCGAAGGTCTGCGCGAGCACGCTGAGGTCGGGTGTGCCGTCGAGGACGAGTGCGGCGCTCATGATCGCCCGGGTCTCGGGATCGCCGTCGCCCTTGAGGAGGAGGGCGTCGAGCGGAGCCACGAGCTCGGCCAGGTAGTGGGTCACGTCTCGCTCCTCGTCAGAGCCTGGTCGCCGGGTCGCGGCCGGCGTCGTCCGTGTGGCCGAGGACCTGGTCCCGCAGCACGAACTTCTGGATCTTGCCGCTCGGAGTCCGGGGCAGCTCCTCGCGTAGGCGCACGGCCTCGGGGAAGAACTGCGTGGCCACACCGTGCTCGCCCAGGAAGGTGCCGAGCTCCGCGACCGACGGGACCTCGGACCCGGGGGACGGCACGATGCATGCGCACGCGGTCTCACCGAGACGCTCGTGCGGCACCGGCACCAGGGCGACCTCCCTGATGGCGGGGTGGGTCAGCAGGAGGTTCTCGATCTCGACGACCGGGATGTTCTCCCCGCCCCGGATGATGATGTCCTTGGTGCGGCCACAGATCCTGATGTTCCCCTGGTCGTCGAGGACTCGCGCTCGGTCTCCGGTCCTCAGGAACCCCTCGCTGGTCAGGCTCTCCGCATCCAGGTCGGGGCGTTTGTAGTAGCCGCGGAAGAGGCCGGGTCCCCGGATCAGGAGGTCGCCCTCCTCTCCCGTCGCGGCCCGTGTTCCCGAGGGATCGACCACGAGGACCTTTGCGCGCCTGATCGGTCGGCCGTCGCTGGAGCTCGCGAGACCCGGGTCGTCCGACACCGTCGTGGCGGTGCCGACCGGGTACTCGCTCATGCCCCAGACCGCCACCACTCGCGACCGGTGCTCCCGCACCGCCCGCTGCACGAGCCCTGGGGGGATGGGCGCCCCACCGCAGACGAAGATGCCGGGGAAGACCGGCTCCGGACGCGAGGCGGCGGCGTCGAGCAGGTCGCTCAGGAAGGGCGTCGCTCCCATCGCGAAGGAGACGTCGTAGCGCTCCACGAGGTCCAGGGCCCGCTCGGCGTCCCAGGTCTCGAGCAGCACCACGTCGCCCGCACCACGCAGGGGCATCAGGATCCCCCAGGTGAAACCGGTCAGGTGACCGAACGGCGAGATCACCAGGGAGGTCAGACCGGCGCCGTACTCCGCGTGGGAGACGAGGTCGTCGATCGCTGCGTGCATGGAGGCGTGCGAGTGCACGACCCCCTTCGACTCCCCCGTCGTTCCGGAGGTGAAGGCCAGGACGGCCGGCGCGTCCGGGTCGACAGCCGCAGCCGGCACGGTGTCTCGCGACCCGGCGAGGACCTCGCTGCTCGGCAGTGTTCCCGCTGCACGCTCGGAGTCGCCCACCACGATCACGTGCCGCAGCAGCGGCAGCCGGTCGCGGAGCCGGCTGGCCATGGACGCGTAGTCGAAGCGTCGGTAGCGCGCTGGCACGACCAGGACCTTGCACTCGGTGCGTTCGAGGATGAAGGCCAGCTCGCGCTCGCGGTAGATCGTGGTGATCGGGCAGACCACCGCCCCCAGGCGTGCCGCCGCGTAGGTGTAGACGACGGCTTCGGTCCAGTTGGGGAGCTGGACGCAGAGCACGTCGCCGGCTCCGAGACCGAGGCCGGCCAGGTACGAGCTGGCGTCGACCACGGTCGAGACCAGCGCCGCGTAGTCGAGCTCGACCCACTCCGCGGCGTCACGGATGCCGACCAGTGCGCGACGTCCGGGTTCGACGGACGCAGCGGCCCGTTGCAGCGATTCGAAGAGGGTGTCGCCGAGCCCGAGGTCGAGGTCATCGCTACCCGGGGCGTACGAGGTCTCACCCATCGTGGTCTCCGTTCGTGTGGGCGGGCGCCCCGCCAGGGGGCGTCGAGCGTTGCTCCAGCCAGGAGACGACACCCGGCATGGTCGTGCGTCGGGCCGCCGAGCCCATCAGCGCGCCTGCGTGACCCCCGGGCACCCGCAGGATCTCCAGGTCGTCGCTCCCGAGCAGGTGCGCCAGGGGTTCTGAGTTGGCCGGCGGGACGAACTCGTCACGCTCGGCGATGACGAGCAGGGTGGAGGTCGTGACGGTGTCCAGTCGGACCGGGCGACCGGCGAGCTGCGCACGTCCGGCCACAAGCCGGTTCTCCTGGACGTAGTGGGTGACCATCTGGAGGAAGGCCGGGCCCGCCATGGCGCGGTGGTTCCACGCCCAGTGGTTCACCGCGCGGTGCGCCTCGACGTAGTCCTCACGCCACAGGTGCTCCCACAACGTCACGTACTGCACGAGGTCCGAGGTGGGAGCCAGCAGACGGAACATGGCCCGTACCGCTTCCGCGGGAACCAGCCCTGTCATCTCGTCGATGGCGTCCTCGGCCCGCATCCTCCCGTCGCGGTAGCGCTCCATGAAGGGCGGGGCGTGCTTGTAGTCGCACGGCGGTGTGAACAGCACCAGGTTGCGGGCCGGGATGTCGTTCCTGCTGCCCAGCGCGAGCACGGCCATGAGCGAGCCCATGCAGTAGGCACCCAACGAGACCTCCGCAGCGCGAGCGACGCGGCACACGGCATCGACGGCATGCACGAAGTAGCCGTCGAGGTAGGTCTCGAGGGTGTGGTCACCCTCGGCCGCCTCGGGCCGCCCCCAGTCGAAGAGGAAGACGTCGAACCCGCGGGAGACCAGGAGCTCGGCCCAGGAGTTGCCCGGGTGCAGGTCGAAGATCGCGGAATCGCCCATGAGCCCGAGGAACAGCAGCACCGGCGGTCCGTGGCGTACGTCATCGCTGCGGAATCGCCACAACGTGGCCTTGCCGAGGGACCAGACCTGGTCCTTGGGAGTGAGGCTGACACCCGGTGGCGGCTTGCGAGCGATCAGCCCGATCCCCCGTCGCGCGCGCAGCTGGGTGCGCTCGACCTCACGCCGGATCCCCCGAGCGGCGTCGATCGCCGACCCGACCGGTTTCACGGCTGCTTCTCCTGGTGGCGCTCGGCCTCGGCACGGGAGCGCCGCATCGCGGACAGCTCGCGCTGCACCGCGTGCAGCTCGCTGCGGAGGCGGCGCACCTCCGCGTTCGTCGGTACGCCGACCAGGTGGAAGCCGAGACCGGCGACCGCGTGCACCGGCCTGGCGACGGCCCGCTTCAGGCGGCCGACCTTGACGGTGGCCGACTGGAACTCGGTCGAGCTGGTCAGGTGCGCGAGCGGTTCGCCCACACGACGCTCGACGTCGTCGAAGACACGACGCCACAGCGGGGGGTGCTCCCTGGGCATCTCACTCGCCCTCGTCCTGGATGGGGTACATCCGACGCACGAACCCGTTGGTGTACTGCGTGTAGTGCGCACTCCGCGGCGAGGCGCGCACGAGCTTGCGCATCTCCTCCTGGTCCACGCTCCGCGCACCGGTCCACGCCTCGCTGGTCGTGTGGTCCTCCGCCGAGAGGAAGTCGGCGATGTGCCGGCCCGCGCCCGACGCGGCGTCGTGCAGGAGGTAGTGGCCCCACCTGTCGACGATGCGCAGCCGCGCGCGCGGCAGGTAGGCGGCCAGGACGGCCGAGTTGGCCATCGGGATGATGCGGTCGTGCGACCCGGACAACAGCAGCGTGGGCTGCTTCACCCGGTGCAGCCACGGCAAGCTGTTGAACAGTGAGAACGCGGTCATCTGCAGCATGTAGCCACGCGTCGACGGCGGAGACCCGTGGTGCCAGCCATCGGTCTGGCGGCGCAGGAAGTCGCTCTCCTTCTCCGCCGGCGCCAGGTTGACCATGTTCATGGCCACGCGGTAGCCGGCCCTGGCGTGGTGGCGCGCGGGGGTCATGACGGCCATGAGCGCCACCAACGACCCCGGCACCGACCCGGCACCGCACGACGTGCTGACCAGCACCAGGCGACGGACGCGGTCGGGGTGGTCGTGGGCCAGCTGCTGGGCCACGCCCCCACCCAGCGAGTAGCCCAGCACGTCGACAGCGTCGAGGCCGAGGGCGTCCAGCACTCGCACGGCCACGTTGGCGACGTGGGCGAGCGTGTAGGGCCGGAACGGTGCCGGCGAGCGTCCGGTGCCGGGTGCGTCGAAGCTGATGACCGTGAAGTCGGCGAGCTCGGGCAGCAGCGGGGCCCACATCGAGATGTTGGCGCCGAGCCCGTTGATCAGCAGGAGGGGTGGCCCGTCACCCTGCACCTGGACCCGGACGCTGCGGCCGGCGACGTCGACGACGTGCTCGGTGTGCGAGACGGGAGCGGTGCTCATGCGGCCCCCTCGTCGAGGAGGAGGTGCTGCGCGTGCTGTTCGGCCGCGCGGTACGTCAGCATCATCAGGTCGTGGAAGTCGCCGGCGCCGTCGCGCACGAAGTCCACGAGCAGCGCCTCGGGCTCGAACCCCAGGTCCTGGAACATCGCCACCAGGGCGTCCTGCTCGGCCACGACCTCGATGTAGGAGTGGGTGCATCCCTCCTGCAACGCCTTCAGCAATGCGGCGCGTGCCAGCTGCTGGCCGACGCCCCGGCGCCGGTGATC
The DNA here is from genome assembly GCF_001424755.1 of Marmoricola sp. Leaf446. Taxonomy (GTDB): domain Bacteria; phylum Actinomycetota; class Actinomycetes; order Propionibacteriales; family Nocardioidaceae; genus Marmoricola. Next base: position 77,498 of record NZ_LMRF01000001.1, on the reverse strand, counting down.
CGAGGAGACCAGGACGCGCAGCTCCGCGACGTGCGAGGACCAGCCGCGGCCGAGGAAGACCCCGGCCATGCCGATGATCTCGCCGCTCGGCAGGTGGGCGACCAACCGACGCACCCCGGGCTGCGTGACCATGGCAGCGAAGCCGACCCCGGAGGTCTCCAGGGTCTCCTTGACGAAGCGCCGCTCACCCTCCGGTACTGCCTCGGCGAAGCGCACGAACTCGTGGGCGTCCTCCGGGGTGAGCGGGCGCACGACGATGTTGCGGTCGGGGGACTCCGGCTCGAGCATGCCGGTGAGAGTAAGTTCACAAGTTCGAAAAAGTCAAACTTTTTGTAGTCAGCCCTTGAGCTTGTAGTCCTTGAGCAGGCTGCGGCCGATGATCATCTTCTGGATGTCGGCCGTGCCCTCGCCGATCAGCATGAACGCCGACTCGCGANGCCGCCGTGGATCCGGAACGAGGCCTCGACGACCTCGTTGCAGTACTCCGCGGCGAGGTACTTGGCCATCCCGGCCTCGACGTCGTTGCGCTCGCCCTTGTCCTTGAGGCGGGCGGCCTTGACCATCATCGCGTGGCCGGCCTCGACCTTGGTCGCCATCTCCGCGAGCCGGAACAGGATCGCCTGGTGCTGCGCGATCGGCTTGCCGAAGGTCTCGCGCTGCTGGGCGTAGGAGATGCCGAGCTCGAAGGCCCGGTTGGCGATGCCGCAGGCACGGGCCGCGACGTTGACGCGGCCCACCTCGACGCCGTCCATCATCTGGTAGAAGCCACGACCAGCCTCGCCGCCCAGGATCTGCTCGGCGGCGATCGGGTGGTTCTCGAAGATCGCCTCGGTGGTGTCGACGCCCTTGTAGCCCATCTTGTCGATCTTCCCGGGGATCGTCAGGCCCGGCGCGGTCTCGCCGAAGCCGGGCTCCTTCTCCACCAGGAACGTCGTCATGTTCTTGTAGACCGAGTCCGAGCCCTCGTCGGTCTTCACCAGCACCGCGATCAGGTTCGACGAGCCGCCGTTGGTCAGCCACATCTTCTGGCCCGTGATCGAGTAGCCGCCCTCGGCGTCCTTGACCGCCTTGGTCGAGATCGCCGAGACGTCCGAGCCCAGCCCGGGCTCCGACATCGAGAACGAGCCGCGCACCTCGCCGGTCGCCATCCGCGGGAGGTACTTCTGCTTCTGCTCTTCCGTGCCGTGGTGCATCAGCATGTACGCCACGATGAAGTGGGTGTTGATGACGCCCGAGACGCTCATCCAGCCGCGGGCGATCTCCTCCACGGCCAGGGCGTAGGTCAGCAGCGACTCCCCGAGGCCGCCGTACTCCTCGGGGATCATCAGCCCGAAGATGCCGAGCTCCTTGAGGCCCTCGACGATCTCGGTGGGGTACTCATCAGCGTGCTCGAGCTCGGTCGCGACCGGGATGATCTTGGTCTCCACGAACGACCGCACGGCCTTGAGGATCTCGGTCTGGATGTCGGAGAGACCCTCGGTCTCGCAGAGGCGTGGCATGGCTGTGTCCTTCGTCGTGTGGGAGCACTGGTGTCGGCAACTACCAGGAGTGCAAGTGACTGACATTTAGGCTAGCCCATGCTCGAACCCGACTTGAACCTGCGAGGGATTGCCAGACTGGCCGTCATACAGCAAAATGTCAGACGAAAGCTTCACCTCACCTCGAACCCAGGAGTCACCATGCCGGAGCTTGCCGGGAAGAACGTCCTCATCACCGGTGCACTCGGCACGATCGGTCAGGCCCTCGTCGAGGCGTACGCCGCCGAAGGGGCCCACGTCATCGCTCTCGACCGCCCGGACGCTCCAGACGCCCAGCAGACGCTGGACGGGATCGCGAGCGGAGTCCGCTACTTCGGCTGCGACCTGAACGACCTCGAGGAGCTCCAGCGTCGCGCCAGCGAGCTCGCGGACGAGGTAGGCGGCATCGACGTGCTGGTCAACAACGCCGCACTCGTGATCTTCAAGCAGCACGACGAGTTCACCATCGCCGAGTACGAGGACCAGGTGCGTATCAACTCCTCGGCCGTCTTCGTGCTCTCGCGCGTGTGCGCGGAGGCGATGAAGAAGAAGCGCTACGGCAAGATCGTGAACATCACCTCCCTCACCCTGACGGGCCGCTGGGACGGGTATGTCCCCTACATCGCCTCGAAGGGGGCGATGTACGGCCTCATCAAGGGCATGGCCCGCGAGCTGGGCGAGCACCTCGTCAACGTCAACGGCATCTCTCCCGGCGCGGTCCTGTCCGAGGCAGAGTTCCGCGACCGCGGTGACAAGCGCGAGGAGTACCACCAGTGGGTGCTGGAGAACCAGAGCCTCAAGAAGCGCATCGAGGCCTCCGACATCGCCAACCTCGCGGTCTTCCTCTCCACCTCCAAGGCCGACCTGATCACCGGGCAGAACATCCAGGTCGACGGCGGCTGGTGAGCGCCGCTGGCGCCGCGGCCAGGAGACCGGGAGGAACCGAGGCGGCCGCAGCCGGGACGCCTGTCCCTGGCGGTCTGCTGGCGGCGGCTCGCCGGGTCGAGATCGCGGCGGGCGACGCCGTCTTCCTCCAGGACGACCCGGGCGACACGGCCTACCTCGTGGTGGAGGGTCGACTGAAGATCAGCCAGCACACCCGCGCACGGCCCAGCAACGTCCTGGCCGTCCTCGGTCCGGGCGAGGTGTTCGGCGAGCTGTCCCTGTTCGATGCCGGCCCTCGGTCGGCGAGCGCCCAGGCGCTGACCGACGTGACCCTCCGGGCCCTGCACCGCGACGTCCTCGGCGAGCTCGTCGAGTCCGATCCTGACGTCGCCACCTGGCTGCTGCGACAGCTGGCCCGTCGACTGCGGCGGGTGACCGACACGGCCTCCCGGCTGGTGTTCTCCGACGTCCCGGCGCGGACGGCGGCCGTCCTGCTCGACCTGGCCGAGCAGTTCGGGATCCGGGACGAGGCGGGCGCCCTCGTCGTCGACCACGGGCTCACCCAGACCGAGCTCGCCCAGCTCGCCGGCGCGACGCGCGAGACGGTCAACAAGGCCCTCTCGACGTTCGCCACGCGGGAGTGGATCCGGGTGGCGAAGGGGTCGACGAGGATCGTCGACCGGGCGGCACTCGCGCGCCGGGCGGGCAGCGGGCCCCAACCCTCGGGCGTCGTGCGGTAGTCAGGGCGGAAGAGCCGTTGGGAACATCCGGCGTGTCACCGAGCGGCCGGAGCAGCGAGCTCACCTCGTGGCGGCATACCAGTCCACGACGCTGCGGACCCCGGTCTCCAAGGGCACACCCGGCCCCATGCCGAGGACGCGCTGCATGCGGGTGCGATCGGCCGCCTGGTAGCGGGCGCGGGTCTGGTCGAACACCACCGTGTCCGGGTCACCGCCGTGCTGGCGCACGAGCTCGGTGTAGATCTGCCCAGCGGTGACCGGCTCGCCGACCACGTTGACGGCCATGTCGACCCCGACGGAGTCCAGTGCCCGCACGCAGGCCTGCGCGACGTCGTCGACGTGCACCAGACCGTGACGCGACTCGCGCGTCCAGGGGACGGTCGGCGTGGTGCCCGCGTCCACGGCCCGCAGCACGTCGAGCATCGTGGCGTTGTTGGAACCCTCGCTGACCCGCGGCCCGTAGATCGTGCCCAGACGCAGCGACAGGTAGTGCAACCCCTCGGAGCCGGCGAACGCCTCGAGGTAGGCCTCGGCGGCCAGCTTGGTCGCGGCGTACATGCTCAGGCCCCGACCGGTCCCCCCGGTCTCGTCTTCCCGGTAGGGCTCACGGTCGGCGTCGGCGAACGCGCCGTAGACCGTGTGCGAGGAGCCGAATACGAACCGTCGGACGCCGTGTCGGGCCGCGCCGGCGATGAGGTCGTAGGTCGCGTCGACGTTCACCTCGTGCGACAGGCGGGGGTTGGCGTCCGAGGACCGCGAGCGCACGGCCGCCAGGTGCACGACGTGCGAGACGCCCGTGAGCAGCCGGTCGACCGTGTCCCTGTCACGCAGGTCTGCCAGCGCGTACTCGACACCGGGCTCCTGGGCGAGCCTCTGGGACTGCTCGTTGGTCACGACGTCCACGCCCAGCACGGAGCGCCCGGAGCCGGACAGCAGCTCCACCACTCGAGAGCCGACGAACCCGGCACCTCCCGTCACCAGCACACGGTCCACGCTCATGTCGCTCTCCTCCTCAAGGGGACGGCGGTCGCCACCGGGGCTGTCCGCCACTCGGTCGTCGGCCTCATCGCACGACCACCACGGGTCGCCACGCCAGCACCTCGGTGTCACCGACGCTGCTGACGACCAGCAGCGTCAGCGCCACCGACCCACCATGCAGGTCCTCGGAACGCTCGACAGCCACCGAGGACGTGACGAGGTCGCCCTCGTGCACGGGCGCCAGGTGGTCGCAGCCGTGCCACCCGGCCACGGCGACCAGACCGGGCAACGCCTGGCACACGTGGTGCAGGGCGAGGCCGATCGAGTGACCGCCGTAGACCAGTCGCTCTCCGCCCGCTGCGTCGCGGTCGTGGTGGACCCGGGCCACGTTGCCGGTGAGCCGGGCCAGCTCCGGGGCGCTGGAGACGACGTCGCCACCGAGGACCGAGAACACCGCACCTACGTCGGGTCGTGGCATCGACGGCAGGGACTCCAGGTCCCACCCCTGGAGCGACCGCAGGGGGTCCGGGGCCTCGACGGAGTCGTCCGTGGACAGCTCGTCGAGCCGTCCCGTCGGCTCGGACGAAGGTGAGAGCAGGACCATGGCGCAGCGTCGGTAGTCGAGGACGAGGCGGTCGTGCTGGTCGACCGTCGTGATCCGCAGCTCGGCCAGGCCGGTCGGGGGGCGACCCGGGCGGCGGGTGTTCTCACGCAGCGCGGCGACCTCGGTCCTCGTGCGCAGGGTGTCCCCGAGGAGTGGCTGCCGGTGGAACCACAACCCGCGGTAGAACAGGTTGGCCCTGACGTGCTGCGTGGCGACCGTCGACTGCCCGATCGACAGGTCCCACACCAGGGCGGGGCCGGCGATCGGGCCGCCGGCAACCCGCTGCCCCAGGTCGTGGTCCAGCGTGATCGCGACCCGGTTGCCCACGACGGCCGCGTGGGCCGCCTGGAGTCCCGAGGTGAGGGTCACGGCGGGTGGCGACGGGAGCACCGTGCCGACCCTCAGCTCGTCGAAGTAGGGCCCTCGTACCACGGTCGTCTCGTTCGTCACCACGACGACCTCACACGATCCCGGCGGTGCGTAGACGTCCGATCTCGGCCCCGGTCAGGCCCAGGACCTCGGTGAGCACCGTGTCCGTGTCCGCGGACAGCACGGGTGCCGCCAGCGCCGGAGGGCTGACCTGGTTCCACCGCCACGGGGCGCTGGCGGCGAGCATGGGGCCGATGCCCGGCTGCTCGATCTCGCTGACGATGCCGTCGGTCGCACCACGGGCTTCCGCAGCCAGCTCCGCCATGTCGCGGTAGGGGCTCCACAGCACCTTCGCGTCGTCCAGCAGCCTCTCGAGAGTGGCGTAGTCGCGCGCCTCGAACCACGGGCGGAGGATCGAGGCGATGGTCTCCCGCAGCCGGTAGCGGTCGCCCTCACGGTCCAGGTCCGCGTCCAGCGACTGCTCCAGGGCGGCGAACACCCCCTCGGTCCCGGTGACCCGCCGCAACGCGTTCCACTGCCCTTCGGTCAGGGCCACGACCATGATCCGGCGACCGTCCGCGGTGGCGAAGTCGACGCCGAACGATCCGTACATGTGGTTGCCGACGCGGGCGCGGGGTCGGCCCAGCTCGTCGGCCTCTGCCAGCCAGCCCATCCCGGCGACGCCGGCGAGCGCCACGTCGGCCAGGGCCACGTCGATCCGGGCGCCCTCACCGGAACGTTCCCGCCGGTAGAGCGCGGCAGTGACGGCCGAGACGGTGAGCATGCCCGTGACCAGGTCCCAGGCCGGCAGCACGTGGTTGACCGGAACTGCGGCGTCCGCCGGTCCCGTCATCACGGGCACCCCGACCTCGGCGTTGATCGAGTAGTCGACCGCGGGCTTGCCGTTGCGGCGGCCCTCGACGTGGACGTGGATGACGTCCGGTCGGCGCTCGGCGAGCTGCTCGTAGCGGAGCCGGCGGGCACCCACGAGGTTGTCGACGTAGACCCCACCCTGGGGGCCGGAGGACGTCACCAGCTCCAGGAGCAGCTCGCGACCCTCCTCGCGGCGGTGGTCGATGGTGACCGACCGCTTGCCCTTGTTCAGGTTCGCCCAGAACAGGCTGGCGCCGCCAGCCGACAACGGCCACCTGCCCGCATCGCTGCCGCCACCGGGCGGATCCACCCGGATCACGTCGGCGCCGAGCTGTCCCAGCGCCATGCCTGCGGAGGGGGCGGCGACGAAGGAGGCCGCTTCGACGATGCGTACGCCGCTCAGCGGACCGGCAGGACCGGTCACCGGTAGGTGTGGGTGTCGACGGACCCGGCCAGGCGCTCGGCCGCGGCCACGGAGAGACCCACCGACTTCAGCTCCAGGTAGGCGTCGAGGCCCTCGGGGCCGTTCTCGCGACCGAGACCGCTGGTCTTCACCCCACCCATCGGGGCGTAGTAGCCGGACCCGCTGCCGTTGAGCTCGACAGTGCCGGTCTGGAGCCGGCCAGCCACAGCAAGACCGTGGTCGAGGTCGGCGGTGAACACCGATCCGTTGAGGCCGTACGCCGAGTTGTTGGCCATGGCGACGGCCTCGTCCTCGTCCTCGTAGGCCAGGACCGACACGACGGGTCCGAAGATCTCCTCGCGGACGATGCGCATGTCAGGCGTCGCGCCGGTGAAGATCGTGGGTTCGACGAAGTACCCCCGATCCAGGCCACGCGGGCGCCCGCCACCCACCACCAACCGCGCGCCCTCCTGCGACCCTGCGGCGATGTAGCCCTCGACCACGTCGCGCTGCCGACGCGACACCATGGGTCCGATCTGGGTCGCCTCGTCGATCGGGTCTCCCACCGGCATCGACTCCACGAGCCCGACCATGCGCTCGACCACCTCGTCGTGCTGGTCGCGGTGGACGAGCACGCGGGTCTTCAGGCTGCAGACCTGTCCGCTGTTGCGGAACGACCCCATGCGCATCGCCTCGACGGCCTGGTCGAGGTCAGCGTCGGGCAGCAGGATCGCGGCCGACTTGCCCCCCAGCTCGAGCGTGACGCGACGGAGGTCCTCACCACATCGCGCGGCGATGGCCCGGCCTGCCGCTGGGGACCCCGTGAAGGTCACCTTGTCGACGTCCGGGTGACCGACCAGGTAGGCACTGGTGTCGCGCTCGGCCGGGACCACGTTGAACACCCCGGCCGGCAGCCCGGCCTGGACGAGGAGCTCAGCCAGCATGAAGGCGTCGACGGGTGTCTCGGGTGACGGCTTGAGCACCATGGTGCAGCCCGCGATCACCGCGGGGAGCAGCTTCTGCACGTTGATGGCCAACGGCATGTTCCACGGGGAGACAGCAGCGACGACACCCACCGGCTCGCGCGTCACCAGCGCGTTGGCGGTCGAGGACCGGCGCAGGGTCCGGAACGGGTAGTCCGGCACGAAGTCGAGGTAGGCGTCGATCGCGCGGAGGGTGTTGTCGGTCTGGATCGCCCGCGACTGGGTGATGGGGCAGCCCATCTGGCGGGTGATCGCGACCGACAGCTCCTCGCGGTTCTCCACGATGAGGTCGCGGAGCCGTCGGATGATCGCGAGGCGGTCGTCGAGCGTCGTTCCTCGCCACTCCCCGTGGAACGCCTGCTTGGCTGCGGCCACGGCCCGGTCGACGTCCGTGGTCGAGGCGGACGGCACGCGTCCGATCTCCTCCTCGGTCACCGGGGAGGTCAGGACGAGCTCCTCGGAGCTGTCGGCGGCGACGAGCTCGCCCCCGATGAAGACGTCGGAGTAGGTCAGCTTCGGCACGGTGTGCTCCTGGGGGTGGTCGTTCTCAACGAGCTGCCCGGCCCGCCTTGGCGGCGAGGTTGGTGTCGCGGGCGACGAGCATGCTCTGGATCTGGTTGGTGCCGTCGTAGATCTCGGCGATCTTGGCGTCGCGCAGGCGTCGCTCGACGCCCAATGCCACGTCGTCACCCGCCGGCCCGAGCAGGTCGAGGCAGGCCGCTGCCACGCGCGTGCCGAGGGCGGTGCAGTGCAGCTTCACCAGCGACACCTCGGCGACGGGCTCCTCGGGACTGGTGTCCACGGTGTCGCACACCGAGAGCAGCATGGCGCGGGCCGCGGCGATCTCGCCTCGCAGCCGTGCGAGCTCGAACTGCAGGTCCTGGGCGCCCGGCGTGCGCGACGAGAGCAGGCCGTGCTCGCCGGCCCAGGTGACGGTGGAGTCGTAGGCGCCTTCCGCGAAGCCCAGACCCTGGGCGGCCGCGCTGATCCGCGAGCGGACCACCGAGCGCAGCAGCAGCGGGTAGCCGCCACCCTCCTCGCCGATGCGGTTGGCCACCGGGATCCGACACTCCTGCAGCGCCAGGGTGACCGTCGAGGCACCCTTCTGCCCCAGCTTCTTCATCGGTCGGCCGACCTCGAGGCCGGCCAGGCCCTCGGTCTCGAGCAGGAACGCGGTCACGCCCTGCTTGCCCTGGGCCAGGTCGACCGAGGCGAACAGCACGACCACGTCGGCCCGGTCGCCGTTGGAGATGAACGTCTTCTCGCCCGTGATGACGTACTCGTCACCGTCGCGTCGCGCCAGGGTCCGCATCGTGCTGACGTCCGACCCGGCGCTGGGCTCGGTGAGGGCGATCGAGCCGATCGCGCTCCCGTCGCACAGTCGCCGGACCCACGTGTGCGCCTGTTCGCGCGTCGCCTGCAGGTGCAGGGGGTGGGCGCAGTGCATCTGCGTCATGTAGACCGTCGAGGTCGACCCGCAGGCAGCGCTGATCCGGGCCAGCGCCTCCGCGTACGTCGAGCTCGAGGTGTCGGCGCCGCCGAGGTCCGTCGGCACCAGCATGACGCCGAGGCCCTCACGGGCGAGGTCGGCGATCGCCTCTGCTGGGAACACGCCTCCGGCGTCGGTGGTCGCGGCAGCAGGATGGATGGTCCGGTCGATGATTGTGTCGACGGTCTTGATGACGTCGGCGTCGACCGTGGGCCAGACGTGGGTCATGACAGCTCCTCGTGGAACAGGGGGGCGCGTCGCTCGGCGAAGGAGGTGATGCCCTCCTGGCCGTCGCGGGACGCGATGGACAGGGCCGCCAGGGCGGCTTCGTGCTCCAGCGCGGCCGGCGCGACGGCACGGCGCGCTGCGTCCAGGATGTTGGCTACACCGCGGCGGCTGCCCGACGCGATCAGGTCCGCGATGCGGGTCACCTCCTCCTCCAGCGACCCGGGGTCGAGCGGCGGCACCGAGAGCAGGCCGACCTGCCAGGCACGGTCAGCGCGGATGCGCTCACCCGTCAGCAGCAGGTGCATGGCAGCGGGTGCCCCGACCGCCAGCGGAAGTCGTTGGGTGCCGCCGAAGCCCGGCATGCAGCCGATGCGAGCCTCCGGCAGACCGAACTGGCTGCGGTCGGACGCAACCACCAGGTGGCAGGCCAGGGCGAGCTCGAAGCCGCCGCCGAGGGCGTAGCCGTCCACGGCAGCGATGACGGGGACGTCGGAAGCGGCAATCGCCTTCATCGTGCGGTGACCGGCGTTGATGAACTCCTGAGCCGCCTCCACACCGAGACCGCGGATCTCCTCGAGGTCGGCCCCGGCGCTGAACGCGCGAGGCCCGGCGCCGCGGATCACGACGCAGCCGACCGCGGCATCGTGCTGGGCGTCGGTGATCGTCTCCCGCAGCAGCGTGAGGACCTCGGAGTTGAGCGCGTTGAGCTGCTGGGGGCGGGAGAGCTCGATGGTCAGGACCCGCCCGGAGCGTGACGTCTCGATCATGGGACCCATACGACACTCTCCTCGGCCAGCCGGGCGATGGCGTGCTCGTCCAGACCCAGCTCCTCCAGGATCTCGTGGCCGTGCTCGCCGCGCAGCGGCGCCGGGAGACGTGCCTGACGATCGACCGGGTCGGAGGACAGGCGCCAGGGGGCACCCACGCCGCGGAACACCCCTGCGACCGGGTGCTCGTAGTCGACGATGGCTCCTCGGGCGACGACCTGGGGATCCGTCACGACCTCGGATAGGTAGTTGATGGGCGCGCAGGGCACACCCACCTCCTGGAGCAGCTTGAGCACGTGCGCGGACGGCATCGTCTCGAGCCTGGCCTGGAACTCCCCGACGACCTCGCTGCGCGACTCCCGCCGGCCCGCGTTCGTGCGGAGGTCCTCGCGCTCGGCGAGGTGTTCGAGGTGCAGTGCCGCGCACGCGCGCTGCCAGTGGTTGTCGTTGCCGAGGGCGATGACGATGGTGCGGTCGGCGGTCCGCATGGACTGGTAGATCGCCACGACGGAGTCCGACCCCCCGCACGGCGCGGGCTCGGGGTCCCCGGCGAGGAAGCTCGCGACGCGCGGCGACATCAGGGCGAGGTCGGCCTCGAGCAGGGCGATGTCGACGATCTCACCCTCACCGGTCTGCTGCTGGCGCACGAGGGCGGCAGCGATGGCGAACGCGGCCACGGTCCCGGAGGCGACGTCGGACAGCGCCGTGCTCACACGCTGGGGGATGCCGTCGTCACCGGTGACGCTCATCATCCCCGAGCGTGCCTGCGCGATCAGGTCGTAGCCAGGCAGCCCCGCGTCCGGGCCGTCGAGCCCGAACCCGGAGAACGCGCAGATGACCAGCCGAGGGAACCGCGCGTGCAGGTCCGCCAGGCCGAGACCGTGCTTCTCGAGCTTGGTCGGGACGATGTTCTCGATGAAGACGTCGGCTGACTCCAGCAGCTCGAAGAGCAGCTCGCGCCCTCGGGTGCTGCGCAGGTCGAGGCACATGCTGCGCTTGTTGCGGTTCACCGAGAGGAACCAGGCGGCCTCGCCGTTGAGGAACGGCGGCCCCCAGCCCCGCGCGTCGTCACCGCGCAGCGGCTCGATCTTGATGACGTCGGCGCCCATGTCGGCGAGGTACATCGACGCGGTCGGAGCGGCGTACGACGAAGCGATGTCGACGACGCGCACGCCGTGGAGCGGTCCGGTCGAGCTCATGCGTCCACCTCGTTCGGGGTCGTGGTGGAGTACCGCAGGACGTACTCCAGGTGCTGGTCCATGGCCCGCCCTGCGTCGTCGGCCGAGCCGTCGCGGATCGCGCTCACGATGGCCATGTGCTGCCGGACCGTCTCGCGGCCGACCTCGGGTGTCACGCACAGGTACTGCGCGGGCAGGGTGGTCTCGTGGATCGCGGCGATGAAGGCCGACAGCAACCTGTTGCCCGAGGCGCGCGCGATCTCGACGTGGAAGTCGCGGTCGTAGACCGCGATGTCGGGATCGTCGATGGTCGTGGTGCGCTGGCGGTGCACGATGTCCTGGAGCACGACGACCTGACGCTCCTGGCGGTTGCGGGCCGCCCAGGAGGCGGCTGGGACCTCGAGCACGCGGCGCATCGACGTGAGCTCGTCGATGTCGAGCGAGCCCAGGCGGACGATGGTGTCCATCGACTCGCTGAGCATCGAGCTGAGCGAGTCGGGGGTGACGCTGTTGACGAAGCTTCCTCCGGCGACGCCGGGGACCTTGCGGATGAGCCCGGCGGCCACCAGCGAGCCCAGCGCCTCGCGGACCGTCGGACGGCTGACGCCGAACTGCTGGGCGAGCGCCGTCTCCGGCGGGAGCTTCTCGCCCTGCCGGAAGTCCCCGCCCAAGATGCCCTCGCGGATCTGGTGCTCGACCTGGGCCCGCGGTCGCAGGATCTGGGTGGCCCGGAAGGGCGCACCGAGGGCTGCCGGATCGGCGCTCACGACGGCCGTCCCGCAGGCTCGCCGAGGCCACGCGTCGCTACCCGCGCGACGTGCAGCCGGCGGCCGCCCGAGCGCGCCTGCAGGCTGATCGCGTCCCTCAGCAGTCCGGCGACCGGGTACTCGTCGATGTAGCCGTAGCCGCCGTGGCACTGGATGGCGTCGAGACAGTTGTCGACGGCCACGCGCCCCGCCGACGCCGCAACCCCGTCCCCCGGCGCCTCGCCCCGGAGCGCCAGGTCGAGCTGCGCCCGCACGGGCTCCACCCGCAGGGACATGCCGGCCACGAGAGCTCGCAGGCCGGCGAACGATCCGATCGGGACACCGAACTGCTTGCGCTCCAGGACGTACGACGACGTCAGCTGCACCGCCCGCTCCGCGACGCCGACCAGTGCTGCGCCCACCAGGAGCTCCCACGCGGCGAGCACCTCGGCCTGGTCGGCTGCCAGTGCCGACGGAGCCGTCGGCGAGGCGAGGACCGCGGCACGTGCGGCCTCGAGACCGGTCCGTGGGGCGTGCTCGGCCTCGACGTCCTCCCAGGTCACCAGGTGCAACGACCCGGCGTCGACGTCGAGGAGGACGATCGCGTCCGGCGCCGGGGAGGTCGCCACGACGGGCTTGGCGAGGCTCGACACCAGCGCGAAGGTCGGTGACTGAACCGCGTCGGTGTCGACGACCAGGTCCGCGGCGTACCTGCCTGCGAGGACGTATCCGAGGGCGGGGAATCGTCCGGCGGCGACGCGCACGGTGTGCGCCAGCCACTCGACGGCGTCGGACTCCTCGGCGGTGTCGCGCGCCAGGGTCCACAGACCGGCGCTCTCCACCGGTGCCCAGCGGTCGACGTCGTCGGTCACGTCCGCCGCGGCGGCAGCCACCTTGTCGACGACGTCGAGGAACTCCCGGAGGTCGCTGTTGAGGCCGCTCATCGGCAGGACCTGCCGGGCCCGTGATGACGGATCGTCGTGGCGGTGGCCACGCCCTTGCCGACCGAGACGTCGGCGTGCTGACAGATCATCCCCGTGAATCCTCCGCCCCGCCATGGTCAGGCGATTGCCCATTGGTAAAAGTCTGACAGTACCGTACATTGTCTGACACCTACCGGCAAGCAACCGCCCGCTCGATCGGGCCGACAAGCGAGGACGACGCTGTGACGACCCGTGAGCTGACAACCGTCTGCGTGATCGGAGCGGGGACGATGGGCCGGGGCATAGCCCAGATCGCCCTCGCGGCGGGTCACTCGGTGGCACTGGTGGACCCCGACAGCGCGCAGCTGCACGCCGCCGCCACCGACATCGGATCCCGCCTGGCCCGCCGGCACCCGGACGTCGCCGGCCGGCTCGGCGAGCTCCTGCACACCCACACCGCGGTGGCCGACGCAGCCGTCGGCCCCCGCACGCTGGTGATCGAGGCGGTGCTCGAGTCCCTCGCGGTGAAGACCGACGTGCTGAGCAGCGCGGCGGAGCACTTCGGCGCCCAAGCCATCCTCGCCACCAACACCTCCTCCCTGTCGGTGACCGAGATCGCCGCCGGCACCCCGACCCCCGAGCGGGTCGTGGGCATGCACTTCTTCAACCCCGTCCCGGTCATGCGACTCGTCGAGGTGGTGCGCGGGGTGCAGACCGACCCGGACGTCGCCGACGAGGTCGCCGACCTCGCCGTCGCCTGGGGCAAGGACGTGGCCCGGGTGCGGTCCGCCCCCGGTTTCATCGTGAACCGCGTCGCGCGCGGGTTCTACGGCGAGGCGCTGCGCCTGGTCGAGGAGCAGGTCACGGACCCCGCGACGATCGACGCCGTGGTGCGGGGGGCGGGGCAGTTCCGCATGGGCCCCTTCGAGCTGATGGACCTCATCGGCAACGACGTCAACGCGGCGGTCACCCGGTCGGTGTGGACCGCCTTCAACTTCGACCCTCGGTTCGAGCCGTCGCGCATCCAGGACGAGCTCGTGGCCGCAGGCCGGTACGGCCGCAAGCGCGGCCAGGGCTTCTACTCCTACGCCGAGGGCGCGACCCCACCTCGGTCGACCCCCGTCGCACCCGCCGGCCGCCCGCTGCAGGTGGTCTCCGGCCGAGGGTCCTCGCAGCTCGACTCGTTCCTGGTGCGCGCCGGCGTCGAGGTCGAGCACGACCCGCAGTCCGAGCCTGGCGTGGTGCTCCTCGACGACACGGTCGTGCGGATCACGCGGGGACGCACGGCCCAGGAGGAGTCCGCAGCCCTGGGCGGAGCTCCCGTGGTGCTGGTCGACCGCGTGCTGAGTCCTGACGACGCCTCTGCCGTCGCGGTGGCCACCTCAGCCGGCACCGGCGACACCCTCGGTCAGCTCGCGACGATCCTCGGCGACGCCGGGGTGAGCGTCCACGAGGTCGCGGACGCACCCGGCCTGGTCCTCGCACGCACCTTGGCCGTCATCATCAACGAGGCCTGGGAGACAGCGCTCCACGGCGTGGCGTCGCCCGACGACATCGACGTCGCGATGCAGCTCGGCACCAACTACCCGTCGGGCCCCTTCGAATGGACGCGACGCTGGGGACAGGCCGATGTGCTCGAGCTGGTCGACGGCCTCTGGTCGGCGTACCACGACACCCGTTACCGGGCGAGTCGTCGGCTCCGGCTGCCGACGTAGGCCTTCGCGCCTGGCCCGCTTGCTGCGGCGCGCCCCTCACAGGGCGCGGAGGATGTCCTCCACGCGGTCCTTGGCGTCGCCGAACAGCATCTGGGTGTTGTCGCGGAAGAACAGTGGGTTCTGCACACCGGCGTAGCCCGCAGCCATGGATCTCTTGAAGACGACCACGTCCTGCGCCTCCCACACGCGCAGGACGGGCATGCCGGCGATCGGGCTGGTCGGGTCGTCCATGGCGGCCGGGTTCACCGTGTCGTTGGCCCCGATCACCAGCACGACCGAGGTGGCCGCGAGGTCGTCGTTGACCTCGTCCATCTCCAGCACGACGTCGTAGGGAACCTTCGCCTCGGCCAGGAGGACGTTCATGTGACCGGGCAGGCGCCCCGCCACCGGGTGGATCCCGAAGCGGACGTCGACGCCGCGTTCGCGCAGCAGCCGGCACAGGTCGGCCACACCGTGCTGGGCCTGCGCCACCGCCATGCCGTAACCGGGGGTGACGACCACGGAGGAGGCCGAGCCGAGCAGCTCCGCGACGGCCTCCGCCGTGGTCTCACGGTGTTCCCCGTGCTCGGTGTCGCCCGAGGCCGGGGCCTCGATCCCGAACCCCCCGGCGATCACCGAGACGAACGAGCGGTTCATGGCGGCGCACATGATGTAAGAGAGATAGGCACCGGACGATCCGACGAGGGCGCCGGTGATGATGAGCAGGTCGTTGTCCAGCAGGAACCCGGAGGCAGCTGCTGCCCACCCGGAGTAGGAGTTCAGCATCGAGACCACGACGGGCATGTCCCCGCCGCCGATCGAGGCGACGAGGTGCCAGCCGAGGACCAGCGCGACCACGGTCACCAGACCCAGGACCCACAGCTCCGGGGTGACGACGAACCAGACGGTGAGCCCGGCGAACAGCACCAGGGCGCCGATGTTGAGCGCGTTCTTGCCGGGCAGCACCAGGGGGCGCGAACCGATCCTCGCGGACAGCTTGAGGAACGCCACCACCGAGCCCGTGAACGTCACGGCCCCGATGAAGACCCCGACGACCACCTCCCCCGAGTGGATGCCCGCCATCCCCTGGGCCTCCAGCGCCAAGCGCTCCGCACCGGAAGGGTCCGCCTCGACACCGAGGTAGCCGTTCCAGGCGACCAGCACGGCGGCGAGGCCGACGAACGAGTGCAGCAGGGCGATGAGCTCCGGCATACCGGTCATCTCCACGACCCGGGCACGCCAGAGTCCGATGGCTGCGCCGACCAGGGTCGCGAGCACCAGCAACGACAGCCCCGTCGCAGAGATCCCGCGGTCCACCGCCAACGCCACCGTGGCGACCAACGCCACGGTCATGCCGGTGATCCCCAGCCGGTTGCCCAGCGTGGCCGACTCGTGCCGGGAGAGGCCTGCCAGCGCCAGGATGAACAGCAGCGCCGCCACCACGTACGCCGCACGGGCCGTCGTCTCCACCGTCACGACGTCGCTCACGCGGACCCGCCCCCGCTGCGGGAGAACATGGAGAGCATCCGCGTGGTGACCGCGAACCCGCCGAACACGTTGATGCTGGCCAGCAGGACGGCCGCCGTCGCCAGCACGGTGACGACGACGTCGCCGTGACCGATCTGCAGGACGGCTCCGACCACGATGATCCCGGAGATGGCGTTGGTCACCGACATCAGCGGCGTGTGCAGCGCGTGGTGGACGTGACCGATCACGTAGTAGCCGACGACGACGGCCAGGGCGAAGACCGTCAGGTGTCCGAGCAGCGGCGGCGGGGAGAGGGCGGCGAGCGCGAACAGTGCGATCGCGCCCGCGACGGCCATCGGGCGGCGGAGCCGGCTCGGAGCGCGGTCGGGGGCGGACTGCGTGGTCGCAGTCGGGGCAGGCGGTGCGGGTGTCGCGGAGACCTTCACAGGTGGGGGTGGCCAGGTCGTCTCCGTCACCCCGTCGTGGTGCCGCACGACGGTCATCGACCTCAGCACCACGTCGTCCCAGTCGACGACGAGACGCCCGTCGCGCTCGGGGGTCATCAGCTTCACGAGGTTGAGGAGGTTGGTGCCGAAGAGCTGGGAGGCCTGGGCGGGCAGACGCCCGGCCAGGTCGGTGTAGCCGATGATCGTGACGCCATGGGGGGTCGTGACGCTCTCGCCGGTCACGGTCCCTTCCACGTTGCCGCCGTTGGCGGCCGCCATGTCGACGATGACGCTTCCCGGCCGCATGGCGGCGACCATGTCGGCGGTGACGAGGCGCGGCGCGGGTCGTCCGGGGATGAGCGCGGTGGTGATGACGATGTCGACGTCGGCGCACTGCTCGGCGTACAGCCGTCGCTCGCGGGCCTGGTAGTCGTCCCCCATCTCGCGGGCGTAGCCGGTGGACGAGACCTCGTCCTGCTCCTCCGCCACGGCCAGGTAGGTGCCGCCGAGTGATCTCACCTGCTCGGCGACCTCCGGTCTCGGGTCGGTCGCTCGCACCACGGCACCGAGCGAGCCGGCGGTCCCGATGGCCGCCAGGCCCGCGACGCCGGCGCCCACGACCAGGACCTTGGCCGGCGGGACCTTGCCAGCCGCGGTGATCTGCCCGGTGAAGAAGTGCCCGAACGCGTGCGAGGCCTCGATCACGGCGCGGTAGCCGGCGATGTTGGCCATGGAGGACAGCACGTCGAGCGACTGCGCGCGCGAGATCCGCGGGACGGCGTCCATCGCCAACGCCGTCACGGGACGGGCGGCCAGCGCCTCGACGAGGTCGGGCCTCAAGGCCGGCGACAGCAGCGAGACCAGCGTCGCACCGGCCGCCAGGAGGTCGAGCTCCTGAAGGTCGGGCGGATTGATCTTGAGCACCAGATCCCCCGACCACGCCTCCGTGAGTGATGCCACTGACGCTCCGGCCGCTGCGTAGGCCGCGTCGCTGAAGTCGGCGCCGGTGCCCGCTCCGGCCTCGACTCGGACCCGGTAGCCGAGCCTGACCAGCTGAGCGACGGTGTCGGGGGTCGCCGCTACCCGCCGCTCCCCGGGCGTCGACTCGCCCACGACGCCCACGACGGCACCCGGGTCGACCCGGCCGCCGTCGTCGGTCAGTACGGGTCCCGGCTCAGCCACGACGGGCACGCGCCCGGGCGTAGCGCTCCATGACGTCGAGGATCTTGGACCGGACCTCCGGCAGGGCGATGAGGTCGATGTTCGCGGCCAGGCTCTCGTCGAGGGCGGCATGCAGCTCGGCCGTCCGCGCCCCGCGTGCCACCGTCTTCGCACGGGCGAAGGTCGCCGACGGACCGTGCGTCATCTCCACCGCCACCTCGTGGGCGCGTGAGAGCAGCGACCCGTCGTCGCAGACCTCGCTCACCATCCCGAGCCGCAGCGCCTCGCCGGCGTCGACAAAGCCGCCCGAGGCGATCATCCGCGTGGCGTCGGCGAGCCCGACCAGCATGGGCAGCAGGTAGGCGCCTCCAGCGACCGGCACCATGCCGAGGTTGACGTAGCTCTCGGCGAAGCGTGCCGACCGAGCGGCCAGGCGGACGTCGCAGCTCAGGCCGAAGTCGAGGCCCCCTGCGGTCGCGGCACCGTTGTACGCCGCGACGACGGGCTTCGGTGCCGACCACAGCGCCCGCACGGTGCGCTGGACCGCCGGCATCCAGGTCTCGCCGAGGTAGTCCATGAGGCCGTCGGCGCCGTGCGCGGTCTGGATCTCGTACATGTCCTTCACGTCGGCGCCGGCGCAGAAGACCGACCCCGTGCCCGTGAGCACCACGGCCCCGACGTCGTGCCTGGCCGTCAGGTCCAGGACCGACTCCGCGAGCCGGGTCACCACGTCGGGCGTGACCGAGTTGCCCCGGTCGGGGCGGTTCAGCCGCACCGTGCCGACCGAGTCGGTCACCTCGACGACGATGTCATCCACCATGGCGCACCACCTTCTCCACGTTCTGAGGTCTGCTGGACGGGTCCTCGACCCATGACCGCACCAGGCGCTTGACGTCGCCGCGCGCGATCTTCGACTCGCCCGACGCGCGCGGCAGGGGGTCGGAGGACAGGAACAAGTGGCGCGGTCGCTTGAACCCGGCGAGCTGCGAGCGGAGGTGCTCCTGGAGCCGCTCCCCCATCGACGCATCCAGCGCCTCCACGTGGACGTACGCCGCCGGGGTCTCGCCCCAGTCCTCGTCGGGCACGCCGACGACGACGGCCTCCCGGACGTCGGGGTGCGCCTCGAGCGCCCGCTCGATCTCCACCGGCTGGATGTTCGTGCCGCCGGTGATGATGGTCTCGCTCGCGCGTCCGACGATGTAGATGCGGCCCTCCTCGTCGAGGTGACCCAGGTCGGAGGTGCGCCACCACCCGTCCGGGAGCAGGCGCTCGGCGTGCTCCGCCTCCCCGCCCAGCAGCGTGGCGGCGATGCTGGGCGTGCGGATGACGAGCTCGCCGTCGACGCCGGGTTCGGGTCGGTCGAGGACGTGTCCGTCGGCGTACAACGAGAACTCCACACCCGGCACGGCCCGCCCGATGGACGACCACAGCTCGGGTCGGGCCATCTCCTCACGGCTGAGCAACGTGGTCGACGCGGGCGCCTCCGTCTGGCCCCAGCACTGCACCAACGCGTCGGTGTGCTCGCTGACGGCCTCGAGCGCGGGGAGGGCGGCCGGCTCCCCGGCAAGCATGAGGCAGGACAGGGCAGACCCTCGCAGCCGTGGCAGCTCCGAGGAGCCGGCCGCTCGTCGGAGCATCGTCGGCACCGCGAACATCCAGGTGATGCGCTCCTCGACGACGACGCGCAGCATCTCGTCGGGATCGAACCGGTTCATCACGACGTTGGTGCCGCCGCACACGAGGGTCGGCAGGACGCTCCACCCGCCGGCGTACACGAGGGGGGCGACCTGCAGGGTCCGCGGCGAGAGCGTCGGACCACTGGTGGACATCACCCAGGTGTTGCCCAAGATCGCGGCGCGGGCCCCGCGATGGGAGATGGCGATTCCCTTGGGCTTTCCGGTCGAGCCCGAGCTGAATCGGATGTGGTACAGGTCGTCGGGCGCGACCTCCACAGCGACCGGACCGGCCGCGCCGGAGGCGACGAGGTCGTCGAAGCCCATCCAGCCCTCACGCGTGCCGATCACGGCCCGGAGGGGTCCCCCGTCGTCGAACACCTCGTCGACCGCGGCAGCCGAGGCCTCGTCGGCGACGACGAGGCGGACCTCGGCGAGCTCCAGGCAGCGACGCAGCTCGTGCGGGGTGAAGCGAGGGTTGAGGGGCACCTTGACGAGCCCCGCCTTGAGGAGCGCGAACTCCAGGACGACGTACTCCAGGTGGTTCTGAGCCACGTAGGCGACCCGGGCTCCTCGCGCGAGACCCATCCCCACGAAGGCGTTGGCGAGACGGTTGGAGGACTCGGCCAGCTGGCCGATGGTGAGGGCCCGACCGCCCCCGGACTCCTCGACCGCAACCTGTGCGAGGGGACGACGCTCCACCTGCCGCACGAGCTGCACGACGGTCTGAGCGACCGCCGGATTCGCGCTGCTCACCGTCAGTCCTGCCCGAAGCCGATCGGCATCGTGGCCAGCGACAGGCCGCCGTCGACGACGATGGTCTGACCGTTGATGGCCGCGCTCTGGGGCGACACGAGGTAGGCCATGACGTCGGCGACCTCGTCGGGCGTGGGGTAGGCCCCGGACGGGGTCTGCGCCAGCCACTGCTGGGCGTAGTCCTCCCAGGCGTCGCCCGCGTAGTACCGGAACGAGTCGGTGTCGATCGGGCCCGGGCACACCCCGACCGTGGTGATGTGGTCGCGCGCGAGCTCGATGGCGAGGTACTTCACCAAGGTCTCCATCGCGGCCTTGGCCGCCCCCAGGAGCGCGTGACCCGGCAGGACCCGGAAGCTGTCCCACCCGGAGACCGCCATCACCCGCCCACCGTGGTTCATGTGCGGGGTCGTCAGGCGCACCAGGTCGAGGAACCCCTGGACGGTCAGGCTCATCGTCTTGTCGATGTGCCGGCCGTGGATCTGCGAGAGCGGCTTGAAGGCGCTCGCCGCGGCATTGGCGACGACGACGTCGATGCTCCCGAAGCGCTCGACCGACTGGGCGACGAGGGACTCGACGGCCGCGGTGTCGGCGACGTCGGCCTGCACCGCGAGGGCGGTCCCGCCGAGGGCCTCGATCTCGGCCACCGTGTCCTTGGCGGCCTGGTCGTCGCGCCGGTAGTTGACGACGACGTTGGCCTGCTGCGCCGCCAGCTTGAGAGCCAGACGCTGGCCCATCCCGCGGGAGCCTCCAGTGATGATGACGGTCTTGTCCTGCATGCTCATGGCTTCACCTCTGTGGTGCGGTCGGTCGTGTCGGAACGGTGGTGGTGCGGGGCATCGGGGATCGTCACGAGCTCATCGTGAGACCGCCACCGACGCAGAGCGTCTGGCCCGTGACGTAGCTGGCGGCCGGGGACGACATGAACTCGATCGCCGCGGCGATCTCCGCCGGGTCACCGGCGCGTCGCAGCGGGATCGCTCGCACCACGCTCGCAAGCAGCTCCTCGCCACCCTGGCTGTCGAGCAGGGGCGTCTGCGTGACGCCCGGCGCCACGACGTTGACCCGGACCCCGAAGCGCGCCCATTCGCGGGCCAGTGCCTTCCCCAGGGTCACCACGCCGGCCTTGGCCGCGGAGTACACGGCCTCACCTGACTGACCGGCCACCCCGGCCTCGGAGCTGGTGAGCACGATGCTGCCGCCACCGTTGTCCTTCATCACCCGACCTGCTGCGGCCGACAGGTAGATGGCCGACATGAGGTTGAGGTCGATGATGCGGCGCCAGTAGTCCGGCGACTCGTCGAGGAAGCGGGTGATCGCGGTCCAGCCGACGGTCGACACGACACGGTCGACGGAGCCGAGCTCGGCCACCGTCGCCTCGAGCAGCCGGTCGCACGCAGCAGGGTCGGTGGCGTCCCAGCCCTCGTCGCCGACGACGTGAACGTGCTCGTGCTCGTCGGCCAGCTGCCGGGGACCCGTGGGGTCGAGGTCGGCGGCGACCGTGCGGATTCCTCGGCTCGCGAAGAGCTCGGCGACGGCGCGGCCGATACCGGACCCCGCGCCGACGACCAGGGCGGTCTCGGGGCGTTCGGAGGTGTCGTTGGCGTTGGTCATGGGGTCCTCTCCTCGGGTGGTCAGTCGAGCTCGTCGTGCAGCCAGGTCAGCGCCTCGACCACGGGCACGAGGCCCAGGCTCGTGCCCAGGAGGAGGACGACCACGTGCTCGATCTCCGCCACGGTGGCGCCGGCCTCGCTCGCCCGGGTGCAGTGCACCCGGAAGCCACCCTCGTTGCGTGTGGCCGCGAAGCCGGCGAGGAGGGTGAGCTCGCGCTGCTTGTGGTCGAGCGGGCCGTGGGCGTCGGCCGCGACCCGCACCCCGCGGAACGCCGTGGCGAGGTCCGGCGCATACGTCCGGAGCCGGTCGAGGTTCGAGATGAACTCGTCCTGCTTGCTGAGCGGGTAGTCGAAGCTCATGCCTTCTCCTCGGTGTCGGTGCGCGCAGCGAGGCGGCCGAGCGCGGGCAGCTGGTAGCGCTCGGCGTACTCCGCACCAGCGGCCTCGATCGAGGCCTGCGGCGCGCGCGCGTAGAGACGTCGTCTGCTCACGAAGGTGCCGCTCTGTTGCCTGATGCGGACCGCCGACTCGGTGGCGGTGATCAGCGAGACGGTCCCGTCCAGCAGGGGCGCCCCGTCCACCTCACGGATGCCGTTGGCGTTGAGGAAGGCGGTCAGCCTCCCGCCCGCGGGGATCACGACCTCCGCGCCCTTGTCGAGCGATGCGCGGGCAGCCTCTTCGAAGGACGCGATGGCCTTCCCCCGCTGCTCCGGGTCGGAGAAGCAGGCGTCCAGCTCGTGTGGGGTGAGCCCCATGCACTCGATGCTGGCGAGCCGCTCCCGCAGGCCGTACTTGGCCACGTTCTCCTCGAACCGACCGCCGAAGTAGGGGTTGACCCCGACGAGCGAGAACGAGCTGCCCATCAGGCACGACGTCAGCATGGAGGTCTCGCCCAGCCCGAGGACCGGGATGTCCACCATGGAGCGGGCCTCACGAAGGGCGGGATCGAGGATGTTGCCGATCGCCACGGCGTCGTAGCCGTCGAGCTCGGCCTCGATGACCGAGTCGAGGATGGAGATCCAGTCGAGGGTCTCGAAGAACCGGAAGCTGTCGATG
This sequence comes from Marmoricola sp. Leaf446, assembly GCF_001424755.1. Taxonomy (GTDB): domain Bacteria; phylum Actinomycetota; class Actinomycetes; order Propionibacteriales; family Nocardioidaceae; genus Marmoricola. The sequence goes on along the minus strand of NZ_LMRF01000001.1, from coordinate 54,952 downwards.
CGACCAACGCGGGTGCCGCGCAGGTCGACCTCGGTGTCCGGCGACCTGATCTGATCGAGGTAGGAGCGCAGGAAGGGGAAGTAGTTGGGCGAGTACTCCTCGCGCGACATGCTGAGGTAGAGGATGCGGGTCATCGGGCGATCCGCTCGAAGATGGCCGCGAGGCCCTGTCCGCCGCCCATGCACATGGTCTCCATGCCGAAGCGCGACTCCCGACGGTCCATCTCACGCAGCAGGTTGGCCAGGATCCGGCCGCCGGTGGCGCCGATGGGGTGCCCCAGCGAGATGCCCGAACCGTTGACGTTGACCCGCTCGAGGTCGGCCTCGGCCAGCCCCCAGCCCCGGAAGCAGCCCAGCACCTGGGCCGCGAAGGCCTCGTTGAGCTCGATGAGGTCGATGTCGGACCAGGAGAGGCCGGCGTTCTTGAGCGCACGCTGCGCGGCCGGGACCGGACCGATACCCATCAGCCTCGGCTCGACGCCGGCGAGCGACCAGGTCACGAGCCTCGCGAGCGGACGCAGGCCCAGCGCCTCCGCCTTCTCGGGCGTGGTCACGATGGCGACGGCAGCCGCGTCGTTCTGGCCGGAGGAGTTCCCGGCCGTGACCGTGGCGTCGGGCCGTGTCCGGGACATCATCGGCCGCAACCGGCCGAGGCTCTCGACGGTGGTGCCCGGACGGGGGTGCTCGTCCCGGGTGATGGTGAGCGCGTCCCCCTTGCGCTGGGGCACGACGACCGGGACGGTCTCGTCGTCGAAGAGCCCACCGTCCATCGCTGCCACGGCGCGCGCGTGGGAGCGCACGGCCCACTCGTCCTGCTCGAGCCGACTGATGGAGTACTCGCGCCCGACGTTCTCCGCGGTCTCGATCATGCCGCCCTCGACAGGGAAGCGGTGACCGCCTGAGTTGTGTCGTGGGCGGGCGAGCCGGTCGTGGAGCTGAGGAGCTCCGCCGTTGTTCCAGCGCATGTCGGGGACGTAGTACTCCGCCTGGCTCATGCTCTCCGCACCGCCCGCGAGCACCAGCTCGGAGCCGCCCGTGGCCACCTGCATGCAGGCGTACAGCACCGACTGGAGGCCCGATCCACAACGGCGATCGATCTGCAGCCCCGGCACGTCGATGTCGAGCCCCGCATCGAGTGCGGCGATCCGCCCCAGGGCGGCTGCCTCCCCGTTGGGGTAACCCTGGCCGAAGATGACGTCGTCGATGTCACCGGAGGTGATGCCGGTGCGCTCGACGAGGCCCTTGACGACCGTCGAGGCGAGCGCCGTGACGGGCACGTCCTTGAACATCCCGCCGTAGCGTCCGACCGGGGTCCTCACCGGCTCGCAGATGACTGCTTCCACCACGCTGATCTCCTTTGTCGTCCTCAGACGCTCGACTCGCCGCCATCGACGGCGATCGTCTGTCCGGTGAGGAAGTCAGGGGCCTGCAGGGCGAGGTAGGCCACGATGTTGGCCAGCTCGTCCGGAGTCCCCATCCGGTATGCCGGGATGCGGCGCAGGACCTTCGCCATGGCGGCGTCGTCCTCGCGCAGCTCGGCGTTGATGTCGGTCGCGAAGTAGCCGGGCGCCACGGCGTTCATCTGCGCGCCGAACTTTGCCCACTCCGCGGCCACCGAGCGGGTGAAGTTCACGACCGCTCCCTTGGAGGCGCAGTACGCCGAGAACCCGGGACGTCCCAGCAAGCCGAAGACGGAGGCCACGTTGATGGCACGACCCGAGCCTGCGGCGGCGAACCTCCGGCCCGCCTCGCGGCTGCAGAGGAACATGCCTCGGACGTTGGTGGCGAAGATCCGGTCGAACTCGGACTCGTCGAGGTCGTCCAGGTTGACGTGCGCGGTGACGCCGGCGTTGTTGACCAGGACGTCGAGACGACCGAACTCCGCCTCGGCGGTGTCGAACAGCTCGGCCACCGACTGGGCGTCGGTCACGTCGGTGCGCTTGACGATCGCCGTCCCTCCGGCCGAGACGATCCGTTCTCGCGTCCGCTCGAGCGGCTCGAGAGCCCTGCCGGCGAGCACGACGCTCACCTGGGAGGCGGCGATCTCGCGGGCGATGGCCTCACCCAGCCCCTTACCGGCACCTGTGACGACGGCCACGCGATTAGACATGTAGGTAATATGTCTGACAACTAACCGACAGTCAAGTACTGCTGTCGGGCTCGGTCACGAAAAGGTGGGCAGGTCGTGCGACTCGTCCTCGAAACCGAAGACCGACTTGACCTCGAGGTACTCCTCGAGCCCGAAGACACCCATCGACCGACCCACCCCGGACTGCTTGTAGCCGCCCATGGGCGCATGGGAGTTGACGGCGGCCCCGTTGAAGGCGACGCGACCGGCTCGGATGCCGCAGGCGAAGTCGTACCCGCGCTTGCGGTCCTCGCTGAACACGTAACCACCGAGCCCGAACACGGAGTCGTTCGCGATCTCCAGCGCCTCCTCCTCGGAGTCGTAGGGCATCACGACGATGACGGGCCCGAAGATCTCCTCCTGAGCCAGGGTCATCTCGCGCGTCACGCCGGCGATCACCGTGGGCTTGCAGAAGTAGCCCCGGTCGAGACCCTCGACCCGCCCCAGCCCTCCCGTGACGAGCCGGCCACCCTCGTCGAGGCCGATGCCGATGTGCCGCTGCACGCTGTCGTACTGCTGGGCGTGAACGAGAGGTCCGTGCGTCGTCGCCGGGTCACGCGGGTCACCGATCGACATGCGGTCGATCTCGTCGACCAGGAACGGGACCAGCCCGTCGACCTGGTCACGGTGGACCAGGAGTCGGCTGGGAGCGTGGCAGGACTGACCGGAGTTGGAGAACGCCCTCGAGACGTTCCAGCGGGCAGCCTTCTCGAGGTTTCCGTCGGTGAGCACGACGTTGGCCGACTTGCCGCCGAGCTCGAGACACGTGCGCTTGACGGTCTGCGCCGCGGCCTCACCGACGCGGGCTCCGGCGCCGGTGGACCCGGTGAACGAGACCATGGCTACGTCGGGGTGGCGCGAGAGGGCCTCGCCCACCACGCGTCCCGGACCGATCACCAGGTTGAACACGCCCGCCGGCGTGCCGGCCTCGTGCATGATCTCGGCCAGGGCGACGCCCGAGGCGGGCGAGGCGTCCGAGGGCTTGAGCACCATGGTGCAGCCGGCCGCGATCCCGTAGATGACCTTGATGACGGAGGTCTGGATGGGCCAGTTCCACGGTGAGATCAGGGCGCACACCCCGATCGGCTCGCGCCGGACGACCGTGTCGGCGATCTGGTGCTCGAACGCGTAGCTGCTGACCAGGTCGCGAGCGACCTTCATGTGTCCAGCAGGGCCCGTGACCTGCGCCTTGAAGGACACGGGCACGCCCACCTCCCGGGCGATGAGCTGCGAGAGCTGGTCCTCACGGCGCTCGTAGGCCTCGATGATCCGGTCGATGAGCTCGACACGTTCCGCGACCGTCGTCCGGGAGAACGTCGCGAAGGCGCGGGTGGCCGCAGCCACGGCCAGATCGACCTCCTGCTCGCCGCCTCCAGCGGTCACGGTGGCCCACGGGTCCTCGGTGGTCGGGTCGATCAGGGTCCGGGTGTCGCCCGAGGGGGCGATCCAGCGCCCGTCGATGTACAGCTCTCCGAAGTGCTCCACAGGTGTTCCTCCAGGTCGGTCGGGCTCGGCGTCGAGCTCGCCCTCCCGCTGCTGCCGATGCACGGCCTGCCGTGCCGGACCTGGGACACCCGGGCTGCGCTGACGCGCCGGTTCCTTGTAATATGTCTGACAACTACGCGTTAGTCAAATGTTGTCGATGCGCGATGCTCGCGACCGCGCGACGAGACGTCGCGCGCGGTCGAACACGGGGGCGTCGAGCATCGCCCCGTCCAGGACCACCACCCCGCCACCCCCTTCGGCGTCCAGCACGCCCTGCGCCCAGGCCAGCTCCGCGGGCGACGGACTCATCGCCGTGTTGGTGGGCCCGACCTGGCGCGGGTGGATGCACAGCCGCCCGGTGAGGCCCATCTCCTTGGCGTGGTCGAGGTCGTCGACGAGCCGGTCTGGGTCGTCGAGCGCCGTGGTGACGCCGTCGACCGGACCCGGCAGCGAGGCCGCGGCGCTGGCCGCGACCAACGCGCTGCGCGCGGCTGCGAGGGCGGCCCGCGACGCAGGGTCCACCCCGAGCGAGGCCGCGAGGTCCACGTTGCCGAGGGCCAGTCGCGCCACCATGCCACTGTCAGCCAGAGCGGACGCGGCCTGGACACCGCGCGGTGTCTCGACGAGCGCAAGGAGCGGCGCGCCGCCGGACAGCTCCGCGGCTTCGAGCAGGTCAGCCACGCGATCGGACTTCGGCAGCATGATCGGGACGCCTGCGCCGCGCAACGCTTCCAGCTCGGAACGGCCCCAGGGGGTCGAGAGCCCGTTCACCCGCACCATGCAGCGACCGTGGGCCGCGGCCCACGGGACGACCTCGTGCAGCGCGCGTTCCTTCTCCGCCGGGGCGACGGCGTCCTCGAGGTCGAGGATGACGAGATCCGGACCGGCCGATTCCGCCTTGGCGAAGCGGTCGGGCCGGTTGCCCGGCACGAACAAGAAGCTGCGTGCGGTCTCGATCGCCGCGCGCGGCTCGTCGGCACTCACGACGCTGTCCTGGGTCGACCGGCGAGCACCGGACACCGCCGCTCTCGCCGTCGGGGCGGCTCACACCATCGTGTCATCTGTAGGACAATATGGGAGCGTCGCACTTTGCTACCGGCCCGCAGCCGGTGATGCGGCGTAGTTCTGCCACCCGAGGAGACACGACCATGGCCACCACCGGCACCGAGGACAAGCGCTTCCAAGCCCGTCAGGTCACGCGGCCTCGAGACCAGGTGGAGTCGCAGCTGCGCGAGGCCATCCTCGACGGCCACTTCGCGCAGGGCGACAAGCTCCCCGCCGAGACCGAGCTCGCCGCCCAGTTCGGTGTCAGCCGACCGACGGTCCGCGAGGCGCTCGGTGCGCTGGTCAGCTCGGGCCTGATCCGCAAGATCCCCGGCGTCGCGGGCGGCAGCTTCGTCAACACCGTCACGCCCGACTCGCTGAGCCAGATGCTCAGCGAGTCCATGGACACGATCGTGCGCATCGGGGCGCTCACCATCGACGAGATCACCGAGGTGCGGCGTGTGCTGGAGATCCCTGCTGCACAGTGGGCGGCGCGCAACCGCACCGACGAGGACATCGAGGTGATGCGGTCGGTCGTGGAGACGCAGAAGAGCACGACGCTGGACGATCCCGAGATCCCGACGTACGACCTCCGCTTCCACACCACCATCGGACGGGCGTCGGGCAACCGGCTCCTCGAGGCCTTCATCGCCGCCGTCCACGGCGCCACCCACCCGGCCCAGTTCCTCGAGGTGACCAAGCCGGTCGCCCAGAAGACGGTGCGCCAGCACATCGCCATCCTGGCCGCCATCGAGGACAGCGACCCCGATGCCGCCGGTGAGGCGATGCGGGAGCACCTCGACTTCGTGCTGCGCTACTCGCACTCGAGGTAGCGCGGGACGCGGGACGGCCACGGCGAGCAGTACAGCCGGTCAGATCGTCTTGACGATGTAGACGTCGCACGGAGCATGCGCCGCGACACCCGACGCCACGCTGCCGAGGAGGCGTCCGACTCCTTGCACTCGCCGGTTGCCCACGACGATGACCGCCGCACCCAGCCGGGTCGCCTCGTCCACGAGCGCCGTGGCGGGCTTTCCCTGCAGCGGGGAGCTCGTGACGCTCGGCGCCGTGGCCCGGAGCTCGTCGGCCACCTCCGACGCCACCGCCTCGGCGAGCTCGCCGGAGGTCAGCAGGCTGGCGCCGGGCCGGTCCGGGAACTCCTCGACCATGGCCTTGTCCGCCGCGGTCAGGACGTGCAGGTCTGCCCCGAGCCGGACGGCGAGCTCGGCTGCCCGTCGTGCCGCATGTCGGGACGTGTCGGTGCCGTCCACGCCCACCACGATCACGTTCGCCATCAAGTGCCTCCTCGTGTCTGTGCTCGCTGCAGGTCAGCGAGCGACGTAACCACCGTCGACGGGCAGGGCCACGCCGACGACGAAGCTGGCGCCGGGGCTGCACAACCACAGGACCGCCGCCGCGACCTCGCTCGCGCCGCCCATGCGACCGATCGGGGTAGCAGCCACCGCGTCCGCCTCGGCGAGGTCTCCCCCGTCGAGCATCGACTGCACCATCGGGGTGACGATCGTGCCGGGGCAGACGGCGTTGACCCGCACCCCGCGCGGGGCGTACTCGAGCGCGACGCTCCCGGTGAGGCCGATCACCCCGTGCTTGGAGGCGTGGTACGCCGCCCGGCCGGGGTTGCCGACGAGGCCCCCGAGGGAGGAGTTGTTGACGATCGCGCCAGATCCCTGGGGTCCCATCACGCGCAGCTCGTGCTTGACGCTGGCCCACACACCCCGGAGGTTGACGGCGTTGATCCGCTCGAACTGCTCCAGCGACTCCTCGGCCGCGTCCGTGGCGGGCGCCATGATGCCGGCGTTGTTGAAGGCCATGTCGAGACGGCCGTATCGCTGGACCGCCGTGTCGACGAGCCCGGCGACCTGGTGCTCGTCGGACACGTCGCACCGCACTCCGACGACGTCGAACCCGCGGTCGCCGAGCGTGGTGGTCGCTTCGTCCAGCGCCTGCTCGTCGAGGTCACCGAGGACCACCTTGGCCCCGCTCTCGGCGAACGCCGTGGCGGCGGCCAGCCCCATCCCCATGCCGGCGCCCGTGACGAGGGCGACCTGGCCGCCGAAGTCGTAGGCCGGGTTCCCGGCGTTCACGGCGTCTCCGGGTACCACTCGGCCATCATCTGGCTCTGGTCGGCATCAGGGCCGAAGCGCTCGACCGCCTGCGCGACGAACTCTTGCACCAGGTGCCCGATCGGGGTGTCGTGGCCCAGCTCCTCGGCGAGCTGGTTGGCGAGCCGCAGGTCCTTCTCCAACAGCTGGAGGGTGAAGTTCTGCAGCTTGTAGGGCTGCTCGGCCGTGCCACCCATGAGCAGCTGCGGGTAGGTGTTCTCGGTGGCGTAGTTGCGCGCCGAACCTCGGTTGATGACGTCGACGATCATCTCGCGCGAGATCCCGGCGACCTCGCCGAGCCGGATCGCCTCCATCGCTGCGAAACGGTTGCAGCTGTTGAGCAGGTTGTTCACGAGCTTCGCGGCGTGACCAGACCCCACCGGGCCCACGTGGATGACGTCCTCGGTGACGGCGCGCAGCAGTGGCTCCACCCGCGCGTAGACGTCGTCGCTCGCGCCGATCATCAGTGCCGCGTTGCCGGCCTCCGCGCGACGGACGCCCCCTCCGATGGGCGCGTCGACGTAGTCGACACCCAGGGGATTCAACAGCGCGAGCAGTGCCTGGTCGCTCGTGGGGGTGCCCGTCGTCGTGTCGATGATGACGGACCCGGGCTTGAGCTGCTGCGCCAGGCCGTCCTGACCCTGGAGCAGGTCGGCGACGTCGGTGGGGCGCGGCAGCGACAGGAACACGTAGGAGCAGCGGGAAGCGATGTCCGTCAAGGACGAGAAGGTGGCGCCCCGCTCGACCAGCTTGTCGGCCACCGCGGGGTTGCGGTCGTTGACGTGCAGCTCGTAGTTGTCCACGAGCCTGCTCGCGATCGCCGAGCCCATGGCCCCGACCCCGATGAAACCGACTGCCTCTGACATGTGTGTGCTCCTGGTGGGTGGTGTGGCGTGACGCCGACGCGTCACGTGAACTGGATGACGCCCTTGCCAGCGTCCTGTCGGTCGAAGAGCTCGTAGGCCTCCACGACCTCGTCCAGGGACCAACGGTGGGTGAAGAGGTCGTCGACCGGCACGGCGTTCTCCGCGACGAACGCGGCGCACTCCTCCTGACCGACAAGAGACATCGACCACGAGGTCATCGCCGTCATCTGGGATCGGTGGAACTCCAGGACGTCGAAGCGCACCTCGCCCCCGAGGCCGACGACGCAGAACCTCCCCCAGGGGCCCAGGGCGCGCAGACCGGCCGAGGCAGCGGCAGACGATCCCGAGGACTCGAGCACGGCGTGCGCCCCCCGCCCACCGGTGAGGTCGCGGATGGCCGCGACGGGGTCGTCCTGGCACGGGTCGACGACCGCCGTGGCTCCGAGGGCGCGCGCCTGCGCCAGCCGGCTGGGGGCCATGTCGACGGCGATCACCCGCGCGCCGAGCGCCACGGCGAGCATGGTGCCCGACAGGCCGACCGGACCCTGCCCGAAGATCGCCACCGTGGCACCTCCGAGGTCGCCGAGGCGACGTAGACCGCCCCAGGCGGTGCCGGTGCCGCACCCGATCGCTGCTCCCGCGTCGAAGCTGAGGCGATCGTCGAGCTTGACCAGCGTGGCCGCCGGCACCGTGAGGTAGGGGGCGTGGGATCCGTTGCCGTTCATGCCGAGCACGACCACCGGTTGCCGGGTGCACATCTGCGTCCATCCCGACCGGCACTGTGCGCACGAGCCGCACCCGATGTAGTGGTGCACCATGACGCGGTCGCCCACGACCGCGGCACTGTCCGGGACACCCGGTCCGACGGCGTGCACCACACCGGCGGGCTCGTGGCCTGCGGTGATGGTGCCCGAGGCGTAGGTGTCGTTGCCGGGGCCGCGGTAGTACTTCAGGTCGCTCCCGCACATGCCAGAGGAGCAGACCTGCACGACCACCTCACCCGGCCCGGGTCGGGGTTCCTCCACGTCGGTGAGCGCGACCTGCTTGTCGCCGAGGAAGACTGCCGCCTTCATCGATCCACCGTCCTTCGACCCGATGCTCGTGCTGCCATGTCGTGGGCTCAGCTGCCTGGTGCGGTGGCGCGTCGGGCGCCCACCATGAGGGTCGAGTGGACGCACGGCTCGTCGCCGCTCACACGCCAGGCGTGCTTGGTCCCTCGCTGGATGAACGTGTCCCCGGCGCGCAGCACCGTCTCGGCCTCCTCCAGGATGACCACGCACTCGCCGGAGACGATCGTGATGATGTCGACGCTGTCGGTCTGGTGCATGCCCGGGTCGGTCCCGTCCTCGACGTACCCGTCCGCGGCTCCCGCTGCCGCCATGGACGCCTCGTAGCCACCGGATCCGTACGCCCACGAGCTGTCCGGGGGGAACGTCGCCAGCACGTGGGTGAACCCGTTCGGAGGAGGTGGGATGACCGCTTCCGAGCCCAGGGTGTTCTCGTCGTCGACGTTCGGGGGGCAGTTGGGGACCTGCCAGATCTGGTTGAGGACGAAGGCGTCGGTGACGAGGCGGGTCTCGGTGAACCCGTCGCTGACGATGGTTGACCTACCGTTCTCCGCGAGCCCGGCCACCACGCGGCGGACCCTCACGTCGTCGTACTTGCCTGCCATCTGACTCTCCTGTCTCGGGTGACTGTGTGGTGGGAGCATGCCGCTCCGACGGGGTGGACGTCCGGTCGCCGCCCTCAGGCGACGGCGCGGCGTGCAGCGACGGAGTAGACCGTCACCGCGATCAGCAGGATGAGTCCGTAGACGACCTGCGTCCACGCGTACGACAGGTTGATCAGCTGTGCGGTGTTGCCGATGAGGGTCAGGAACAAGGCACCGAGCGCGGCCCCGATGAAGGTTCCCCTGCCACCCGTGAGGCTGGCACCGCCCAGGAAGCACGCGGTGAAGGCCGGGAGCGCGAGCGAGAGCGCCACGTCGTTGCTGCCCACCCCGACCTGGACGGCGAGGAACACGCCTCCGATTGCGGCCCCGATCGCGGCCAGCACGTAGCCGGCCATCTTGATGGTCCGTACGCGCACCCCCACGCGCTCGCTGGCCTTGCTCTCCAGCCCGACTGCTCGTGTGGCCAGACCACCGCCGGTGCGGAACAGCCAGAAGTCCATGGCCGCCGCGACCGCGATGGCGACGATGAAGCCGATGGGCACGTAGGCGATGCCCTGCGACAGCGCCAGGCCCAGGTTGACGTCGATGCTTCCCGAGGGCTCGGGCCGCAGCAGGACGCAGATGCCGGACACGATCCCGAGCGTCCCGATCGTCGCCACGAGTGGCGTCACGCCGAGGATCTGGGTCACGAACGCGTTGAACAAGCCGACCACGAGCGCGACCCCGAGGATGATGGCCGCGCCGAGGGCTATCGATCCCACCCCTGCTTCAGCGAGGACGAAGGAGGCCAGGACGACGGACAACGTCATGGAGGCGCCGATGGAGATGTCGAGCTCGCCCACGAGCAGCGCGAACTGCTGTCCGATCACCACCCACAGCAGCGGCAGTGCGGAGAGGAACAGGTTGTTCAGGTTGAAGCCCTGCAGGAACAGCGGGGAGCGGCTGGCCGCGTAGCCGCCCAGCAGAAGCATGAGGAGCAGGAGGACGACCACCGGGACACGCGGGGAGGCGAGGGTGGTCGCCAGGCGGCGCGCCTTGCGCGCCCCCTCGTCGACGATCTCGTCGCGCTTGCCCGTCGTGCTCACGAAACGTCGGACGATGTCGGACTCCGTGAACGAACCGGTCACCTCGTCGATGACCGTCCCCTCCGACATCACGTAGACGCGGTCGCACAGCCCGGCGAGCTCGAAGGAGTCCGAGGAGTTGACCAGGACCCCGACCCCGCTCTGCGCCGTCTCCGAGACCAGCTGGTAGATGTCCAGCCGTGCCTTGGCGTCCACGCCTTGGGTCGGCTCGTCGATCACCAGCAGCTTGGGTCGACGCATCGAGGCGCGGGACAGGACCACCTTCTGCTGGTTGCCGCCCGACAACGCGCTGATGGGCTGGTAGGCCGAGGCGCTGACGATGCCGAGCTTGCGGACGGCGGCACCGAACTTGTCCTTCAGCTTCTTCGTCTGGATCGTGCCTGCCGGGCCGAGCGCAGGACCCAGCTGCATGGTGCCGTTGGCGCCGATGGACATGCTCGGGAAGACGGACTCTGCCACCCGGTCGCCGCTCTGGAAGCTGATGCCGGACTTCAACGCTCCGGCCGGCCCGCCACCGACCGGCTTGCCCTCCAGGGTGACCGAGCCGGCCTTGCGGTCCACACCGATGATCGCGCGCAGCAGGTGGCGCTGGCCGTTGCCCTCGGCCCCGGCCACGCCGACGATCTCGCCAGCACCCACGTGGAGGTCGATGGGGCCGACCGCCGTGCCCATCAGGCCTGCGACCTCGAACAGCGGAGCGGGGGCGGCGCCGGTGCTGGGCACCTTTCCGGGGAACTCGAGGTCGATGGGCGCGCCGACCATGAGCTCGACGATCGTCTCGACGTCCCAGTCCATGCGGTCGTGGGTGCCCTGGATGACACCGTCACGGATGACGGTGAGGCGGTCGGCGAGCCGACGTACCTCCTCGAGCCGGTGGCTGACGTAGACGACTGCGCAGCCTTCGTCACGGATGTTGGAGATCAGGCCTTCGAGCTGGTCGGCGGAGTTGAGGTCGAGCACGGCCGTCGGCTCGTCCACGAGCAGCACCTGGGGCCGGTGGATCATGGCGCGGACGACCTCGAGCATCTGACGTCCGCCGGGACCGAGCGAGGTCAGCAGGTCCTTCGGTCCGAAGGGCAGGTCGAACTCCTTCAGCACCTGCTTGAGGTTCTTGGGCGCCGGTTCGCCCAGGCAGTAGAAGGACATCTCCACGTTGTCGGCCACCGTGAGCTGGTTGACCAGTGAGGTGTCCTGGTAGGCCGTCATCAGCCCGAGGCGACGCGCCAGGCGGGGGTCGCTCTTGGTGAGGGTCTGGCCACCGATCTGGACGAGCCCCGAATCCTGTGCCACGAGCCCCGCGGCCACCTTGATCATGGTCGACTTGCCGGACCCGTTCTCTCCGACGAGGGCGTGCACCTCCCCGGCGAGGCACTCGAAGGTGGCGTCGTTGACGGCGACGACACCGGGATACGTCTTGGTGACGCCGGTGATCCGGAGGCCGCCCTCGGGCCGAGCGAGGTGGTGCAGCTGCTCGGTCACGGTCTGGGAGCTGGTCATGAGGGTCCTTCCGCGTGCCGGCCGGCTCGAGCGACGTGCATCGAGCCGACCGGCACCCAACCTGTCGGTGACGTGCGGGGAGAGGTGGTGCTACTGCTTGAGCGCCGCGGCCTGCTCTTCCGCGGAGAGCGGCGAGCCGAGGAACGCGAAGTTGTTCTGCGTGAGGTCGAACTGCGGGACGAACTGCTCGAAGTCGCTGAAGTTGACCGGCCAGTCGATCTTGGTCGAGGAGGGCCCCTTGCCGTCCTTGATCGCCAGGTTGATCGACAGCTCGATCGAGCTCAGCCACGTGTTGTTCGGGGAGACGAACACGATCGGGGCGAGGCCCGCGTCCTGCGCGTCCTTGTAGGCCTTGGCCGTTCCGATGTCCGAGGCCCCGGTGAGGGCGAACGCCGGCATGTCCTTGTCACCGGCGTCGATGTAGGCCTGCATGAAGTTCTCGGGGAACGTGTCGTAGGCGATCAGCGACGGCTTCTTCCCGGACGCTCGCAGCGCCGCGGCCGCCTTCACGGTGCCCTGCGGGGTCCACTCGGTGTTGCCGGTGTAGACCTTCTTCATGCCGGCCTCGTCGAGCGCCTTCTCGGCGCACGGCTGCCAGAACGCCGCGTAGGCGTTGCCCGCAGGCCCGGTGAACAGGGAGTAGGTGAGGGGCTTGCCCTCCTCCTCGAGCTTGTCGGCGATGGACTGGGCCCCGTTGGCCCACATGTCGCAGAGGTTGGCGCTGAACTGGACGCTGAGCTTGGACATCACGTCCTCCGACAGCGTGGCCACACCGTTGGTCATCGGGATGCCTGCGGCCTTCGCCTGGGCGATCACCTGTCCGGCCTGGTTGCCCAGTCCGCCGAAGTTGCTGACGATGAGGTCCGCCTTCTGACCGATGGCGGTGCGGAAGTTGGAGAGGTACTGCTGCACGTTCATGTTGACCGTGTTGTAGGAGATCTTGGCGATCGCACCCGTCTTGATGGCGTACGCCGTGGTCTCGGCGCGGGACACGCTGTAGTAGGTGTTCACCTGGTCGTCGACGATCGCGAGGTAGTACTTGCCGGTGCCGGTCTCACAGGTGTCCTGCGTCATGCACTTGTCGAACACCTTCTGCTGCGCGTCCGTGAGGGGCGTGTGCGCCACCATCAGCGCCGTCTGGATCTCCGGGGCGAGCTTGTTGACGTCCACGTCGGGGTTCATCAGCCGCGTGGCGTACTCCTTCATCTTCGCCTCGTCGGGCTCCGGGTAGGCAGTGTCGGCCCATGCCGCCTTCTCGGAGTCGCTGGCCTCACCACCTCCGCCCGAAGAACCCGAGGAGCTGCCGCAGGCTGCTGCGGATGCGGCCAGCAGGACGCTCACGCCCGCGAGCGCGAGCCGCCTGAGCCGCGCGCTTCGAGTCATAGCGGTTGTCACGATGTACCTCCGGTGGGGTTCTTGATGAAAGCGGTGCTTGTGAGGGTGGTGGGGGTGCTGCGGAGAGGTCCCGGGTTCAGGACGTTCCCCTGGTGGAGCCCGAGCCCACCAAGCGCTTGAGGCCGGAGCGGCCCATCTGGGTCAGGGCGCCCGCCGCGACGGCGGCGACGAGGATCACGCCCTGGACGACGACCCTGAGACCCGAGCTGAGGTCGTGCAGGGCGAGGGCCTGGTCGATGAGCGGCAGGAGCAGGCACCCGGCGACCAGCGGGGAGACGCTCGCAGGCCCGCCACCGAACATGGCGCCGGCGATCGCGACCGCCGTGAGGGTGGTGATCTGGTAGGTGACGCCCAGCGTCGAGTCCGGGGTCTGCACGTAGCCTGCGGCGAGCGACCCGGCCAATGCGTACAGCACGCCGGCTCCCAGGAAGGTCAGAACCACGACGGCGTGCACCCGAATGCCCAGGAGACGGGCTGCGGTGGGGTTCGACCCGACGGCGGCGATCTGTCGGCCGGCCCGGGTGCGGTGCACCACGAAGCTGACGGCGGCCGCCAGCACCACGGCGATCACGAACAGCATGCTGATGCTCGCCACGTCCTGGCCGCCGATGGTCTGCAGCCACTGGGGCGCGCGGCCACCGGTGGAGAAGGTCTGGCCCATCCAGATGATGAGCGCACCGGTGATCATCGTGTTCATCGCAAGCGTGACGATGAGGGCGTTGAGCCGCAGCACGCTCACCAGAGCGCCGCTGACCGCGCTCAGCAGGGCGCACAGCACGACGGCCGCGACCATCGCGAAGACGGGACCACGGGTCTCCACGTAGTGCACGTTCACCGCCGCCGCCAGCGTCATGTAGCCGGGAACGGCGAGGTCGATGGCGCCCACCATGACGACGAGCAGCTGGCCCAGCGCCGCGACGAGGAGGCAGGCCGCCAGCGCGGTGACGAGCTCGCGCGAGGCGCTCGAGTAGGTGCTCGGCTCGAAGATCCCGACGATCACCAGGGCACCGATGAGGGCGTACCAGGCGACGAGGAAGCGGCTCGGCCAGCGGTAGCCCAGGTCCACCTTGCGCGACCAGCGCCGTGTGGTCACAGCCTCGTCGGGGGTGCTGGTCTGGATCGCCATCTCCGGGCCCTTCTTCCTCAGTCCGTCGTCACGAGCCGGCTGTCACGTTGGACAAGAAGTGACGCCGACCACAGGAATGAGACCATACATTTTGCAACCCGACAAGAGTCTGACATATAGAAGTCCGCCAACGTTGTTGACCGTCTATACCGGGTTTCGATCACCCAGGACCGGCGTCGACGGCCGACCCGTCGCCGGGGCGGCCGTCGCGGTGCCGGGCCTCAGTCCTGGTAGGGCAGCACGCGCTCGGTGGTGAGGTCCCACATGACCGACTTGGGTCGGGTGTACGCCAGGACCGCCTCGAAGCCGTACTCCTGGCCGTACCCGCTGGTCTTCATGCCCGCGAGCGGCAGGGTCGGGTGCGCCGCGCGATAGGTGTTGACCCAGACGGCTCCCGCCTCGAGGTTCTGCGCGAGGTGCTGGATGGCGCCGGCGTCGTTTCCCCACACCTGGGCGCTCAGACCGAACTCGGAGTCGTTCGCGCGCGCGAGCGCCTCGTCCACGGTGTCGAACCGCAGCAGGCTGGCCATGGGCCCGAAGGCCTCGGTCCTCGCCGCGGGGTTGTCATCGGTGACGTCGGCGAGGACGGTCGGCTGGTAGAAGGCGCCGCCACCCAGCGGGTCCCAGTCGGCGGCAGCGCCACCGGCCAACCGGGTGGCACCGGCGGCGACCGCCGACGTGACCAGCGCATCGACGCTCTCGCGCTGACGCGTGCTGATCAGGGTGCTCATCTGCGACGTGGGTTCGGTGGGAAGACCGACCCTGATGCGTCCCGCCAGCTCGGCGACCCGGGCGGCGACCTCGTCATAGATGGAGCTGTGCACCAGGATGCGCGACCCCGCTACACAGCTCTGCCCGCTCTTGACGAAGTTCGAGTGCACGGCGGAGGGGATCGCGAAGTCGAGCTTGGCGTCCGGCAGCAGGATGATCGGGCTCTTGCCGCCGAGCTCCAGGACCAGGGGGATGATGCGGTCGGCCGACTGTCGGATGACGGCACGACCCGCCTCCACGCTGCCAGTGAAGGACAGCATGCCGACGCCCTTGTTCTCCATCAGCATCGGACCGACCACGTGCCCGCGCCCGGTGAACGCGCTCAGCACGCCCGGCGGGATGCCGGCCTCGAGCGCCAGCTCGATCAGGCTGAGGACGAGCAGCGGTGCGGACTCGGGCGCCTTCAGCACCATGCAGTTGCCCGCCACCAGGGCGGGCGCTGCCTTCAGGCCGACCATGACCGCGTTGGCGTTGAAGGGGGTGATCGCTCCCACGACGCCGAACGGCTCCCCGACGCCGTACGCGATCCGGTCCGGGAACTGGGAGTAGGTCTTCCCCTCGATCTTGTCGGCCATGCCCGCGTAGTAGCGGATCAGCCTGGTGCCGGTGTCGATGTCGCCGAGGGCCTCACGACGCAGGTGCCCCACGTCGGAGACCTCCAGGTCGGCCAGCTCCTCGCGGCGCTGCTCGATCAGGTCCGCCCAGCGCGCGAGCATGGCCCCGCGGACGTCGGGAGCGGTTCGGCGCCAGGTCTGCTCGTACGTCGTACGAGCCTGGACGACCACCTCGTCCAGGGTCGCTGCGTCCATCTCGAAGACCTCACCGGTCCCGGCGCCGGTGGCGGGGTTCTGCAGCGGCAGGTAGTCACCGTGCTCGGGCACGACGTGCCCACGTGCGGAGATGTAGCCGACTCGGGCGTGCTGGTCGATGATGCTCATGCGTGTTCCTCCGGTGAGGTGCGTCGGCGTGTTGTCGGCACGGACCGTGCCGGGGCCTCAGGGCAGCTGCACCTGAGGTGTGATCGGAAAGCCCGAGCTCTGGAAGCGCGCCAGCTCGGGGTCGTGGTTCATCAGGACCCGGTCGGAGAGGTCCGAGATCTTCTTGAGCGAGGCCAGCGAGACCGCGGAACCGATGTGGGTCCCGGGCGGGGTGGGCAGCTCGAGGTTCTCGATCATGCAAGCGGCATCACCACTGACGCAGAGCACGCCCTCCTCGGTGGTGACGAGAACGGACTGGTGCCCGGGTGTGTGGCCGGGGGTCTGGATGATGCGCAGGCCCGGGGCGACGTCGAAGTGGTCCCGCTGCACGAGGTGGTAGTCCATGAAGGTCACCTCGTCGTCGGTCCACTCGATGTCGTAGGACCACGCCTGCGAGCTGCTCGGGTCCGACGCCCAGTTCCACTCGGCCTCGGAGACGTAGAACTGCGCCTGCGGGAACGCCAGGTTGTTCTCCGCGTGGTCGTAGTGCAGGTGGGTGTTGATGACCGTGTCGACGTCCTGGCGTCGCCAGCCCAGCTCGGCCAGGGCGGCGTCGATGGTCTCCTCGGCGGCGATGGTGTGCGGCTCGATCCGGGACCACTTCTCGGCGTCCTTGATGCCCGTGTCGACGAGGATCTTGCGCCCACCGCCCTCGATGGCGGCCGCCCACACGGGGACGTCGAGCACGGTTCCCCTGGGGTAGCCGTAGACGGTGCCGCTCTTGTCGGCCCGGATGGTGCCGAGCCGTAGGGCGTGGACCTGGTAGCTGGCGGTGGCCACTAGAAGTTGCCGATGCCGATGGTGTTGCCACCGTCCACGGTGAGGACCGCGCCCGTGACGAAGCTCGCCTGCTCCGAGAGCAGGAACGTCACCGCGTCGGCGACCTCGTGCGCCTCCCCCGCGCGGCCGATGGGGTGCGAGGCCGCGATGCGGGCGGCGTTCTCGGGGTCGTCGAACATGTACTGCGTCAGCGGGGTCCGGATCATCCCGGGCGCGACAGCGTTGACACGGATGCCCTGCGGGGCCAGCTCGAGGGCCATCGTGTAGGTCATCCCGGTGACGGCGAACTTGGAGGCGACGTAGCCGATGCGGTTCGCCACGCCGCGGATACCGGCGCCCGAGGAGAAGTTCACGACGGACCCGCGCACCCCCGCATCGACCATCGTGCGGACGACGGCGCGGCTGACGTTGAAGGTGCCGTCGACGTTCACGGCCAGCACGCGGCTCCACGCGTCGGCGGGCACGTCGAGGAGGGACCCGACGCAGGTGATGCCCGCGGCGTTCACGAGGCCGTAGGGCGCCCCGAACTCGGCGACGGCGCGATCGGCGAGGGCTTCGGCCTGGTCGCTCTGCGTCACGTCCGTGACCACCGCCACGACGCGGTCGCGGTCACCGAGATCCTCGACGAGCGCCTTGAGCTTGGCCTCGTCGAGGTCGGCCGCCACCACCCGCCCTCCGGCCTCCAGCACACGCTTGGCGGTGGATGCACCCATGCCGCTCGCGGCACCGGTGATGACGATGGACTTGTCGGTGAGGCCGGCCACGGCGCTCCCCTTTCTTGGCGGCGAGCCGGTTCACTCTCGGGCTCGCTCGGCGGACGTCGGAACGACCTTGACTATCGGTCAAATGTCAGAACGTTTCCAGGGCAGGGCGTGACCCCCCTCACACCGACACCTATGCTGCGGTCGTGGACACCCGGACCGAGGCCAGGGAGTTCCTGCAGAGCCGTCGAGCGAAGCTGGATCCCGAGAGCACCGGCGTGACGGTCGGTGGTCGTCGGCGTGTCCCCGGGCTGCGGCGCGAGGAGGTCGCCGACCTCGCCGGTGTGAGCGTCGACTACTACACCCGTCTGGAGAAGGGGCACCTCGAGACGGCGTCGGCCGCCGTCCTGGACGCCATCGCACGCGCCCTCGATCTGGACGATGCGGAGCGGTCCCACCTCCAGTCCCTCGCCAGGGCTGCGCGGGGCGAGCTCGACCCCGGCGCCCCGGCCCGGGAGCGGGCCGGGGTGAGGCCACGCCTGCAGCGGCTGCTCGACACGATGACGACCTCGCCCGCCTACGTCCGCAACGGCCGGATGGACATCCTGGCGCACAACGCACTGGCCCGCTGGCTCTACCCGCCCCTGTTCGACTGCGACGACCCGACGCCCAACCTGGCCCGCTTCTGCTTCACCGATCCGCGTGCCCGGACCTTCTTCGCCGACTGGTCGGCGGCCGCAAGCGAGATGGTCGCCCTCCTTCACGCCGAGCTGGTCCGACACCCGACGGACCGTCGCACGCACGACTTCGTCGAGCGGCTGGCTGACGCGAGCGCGGACTTCGCCGGCCTGTGGTCGACGCACGACGTACGCCGCCTCGTGACCGAGAGCACGACCTTCCTGCACCCCGAGGTAGGGCCCATCACCCTCGACCTGGAGGCTCTGCAGGTATCGGCCGAACCGGACCTGACGGTGGTGACCTACGTCGCCCCGTTCGACTCCCCCACTGCGGCGAGGCTCCACGAGGTCCTGGCCGGCGCCAGCCTCCTCGGGCTCAGCTGAGCGCCACGCCGGTGGCAGCATGCAGGCGGTCGAGCAGCTCCTGCTGGAACCGCTCGTCCTCCGCGCGTGGGTCCGGCTGCTGCGCCCGGCGGTGGTACCAGTAGCCGCCGGTCGCCGGCTGCACCGTCCCGACTGGTGCCGTCGCGAGCCAGACCTGGGTCTCGTGACCGAGCGCGAGGTCGTCCGAAGCGCCCCTGCCGCCCATCCTCGTCGGCACCCAGCCGGGGTCGACCGCGTGCGACGGGGTCGCGGGCGAGGACCGAGCGAGGGCCATCGCCAGCGCGGTCACGAGCAGCTTGCTGTCCTCGTAGGACTGGCGACCGTCAGGGCCACCGAGCACCGCCATCGCCTCGAGGTCGGTCCGTCCACCCCGGTGCAGCGAGCTGCTGAGGAACACGGCACGTCCCGGGGTGCGCAGTCGGGCCGTCAACAGGTACGGCGCCACGAGGTTCGTCTCGATGACGGGCCCGCGCATCGTGCCGGCATTGTGGATAACCGCATCGAGAGCGCCGAACGCATTGACCTGCTCGGCAAGGCCCACCGTGACCCCTGGGTCAGCCAGGTCCCCGGTGACGACGGCGTGGACCCGGTCGAGGACGGACTGGTCCTCGACGCGATCGGCACGCCGAGCGTGCATGACGACCTGGTGACCGGCGTCGAGCAGAGCCGTGGTCGCCGCGAGCCCAAGTCCCGTGGAAGCCCCGGTCACGAGCACGAGTGACATGCCCGCCTCCTGTCCTGCAGTCGAGGTCGAGGTCCCGACGGTACGCGAACGGGCACCCCTCACCTCGTCGGTGACCGTGCCCGTGGGATGGGCCGGCGGCACTCATCACCGAGGCCCCATGCGTCGAGCGGCGAAACCCACCCCCAGGAGTGCGGCCGCCGTCGCGCCGAACACCCCTACTGCCCCTGCTCCGGCGGCGACCAGCCCCGCCACGCTGGGCACGACGACCTGGCCGAGCCGGTTCCCGGTGAGACGCAGCGACATCGCCCGGCCCCGCTGTCCTGCGGGCGTCACCTCGGCCAGCCACGACATCGTCATGGGTTGTCCTACTCCCAGACCCAGCCCCATCACCGCGACGACCGCTGCGAGCATCCCGAGCGGCATCGGCACGGGTACGAGCGCCATCCCGATGGCCGAGACCACGAGGCTGCCGAGCAGCAGACGCGACCGGCCCAGCAGCCGCGACAGGGGGCCCAAGCACAGCCGTGAGGCCATCGACGCCACGGCACGCACCGTCAGCAGGCCACCGATCGTCGCCGCGGCGATGCCGCGCTCAGCGCCGAGGACGGGCAGGTAGACCAGGGTGATGTCGATCGCCGCCAGGAGGACGCAGCTGACGCCGAGCGCGGCGAAGAAGCCCCGGCGCCGCACCAGCGTGCCGATCGACCCGGAGTCGTCGGGTCCGTCCGCCCGCGCAGTCCGTCCGCCCGGAAGGCAGGACGTGCACACGACCAGTACGCACGCGGCGGCCACCGCGGCCCAGAAGACGCGCGAGGTGTCCGGGATGGCACCACTCCCACCGAGGACCGCCAGCATCGCCGGCCCAACGGCCTGCCCGGCAGAGGACGCGAAGGTGTAGACGCCGAACGCCGCGTCGTAACGACGTGGATCGGCAGTGTTGGCGACGTATGCCTGCTGGGCGACGCTCGACGCCAGGTGCCCCAGCCCGAGCAGCGCATTGGCCACCAGCAGACCGAGCAGCCGGCCAGCACCGACGGCGAGGACCAGGGCCGCCAGGAGGACCAGGAGCGCGCCGCCGACCATCACGAGCTTCTCGCCCACGCGGTCCGAGAGACGGCCCACGACGACGGCGAGCACGAGCGGGAGCAGCGCGAAGCTGGCGGCGAGGAGGCCGAGCCACTGCGCCGACACCCCCAGCTCGATGGCGCGGTAGGCCGACGTCGGGCGGAGGACGAACGTCAGGGCCTGGACGAGCAGGGTGCTCGTGTAGAGCCCGAGGACTGTTCCCCTCACGACGCCGCCGTCGTCGAGGATCTCCTGCCCATCAGCTCCGGCCGAGCTCCGCGATGGGTGTCCGGTGCGTCTCGCGGGCCGTGCTGATCGCACCGATCGAGATGACGCAGGCGATGGAGGTCACCACGGCCGCCGGCCACCAGGCGTCCGCGTTCGCCGACGACAGCGCCGCCACGATGAGCGGGGAGAAGCCGGTCACGAGCAGCCCGACCTGGAGCCCGACAGCCATGCCGGTGACCCGGACACGGGTGGCGAACATCTCCGAGAAGAACGCCGGGTAGACGCCGTTCATCGATGCGTACGCGACGGAGAAGCACAGCACCATGCCCAGGTAGATCATGGGCACGTCACGCTGCGAGACCGCCCAGAAGAACTCCCACACGGCCACCGCTGCGACGATGTTGCCGCCGATGAGCACCGGCTTGCGCCCCACTCGATCACTCAGGGCTGCGAAGAACGGCTGGGTGACCAGAGCGATCGCGTAGGCCGTCACCACGGCCCAGAGCATGGTGTCCGCCCCGATGTCCATGACGCTCGTGGCGTAGGACAGTCCGTACACCGGCACCACGACGCTGACCACGATCAGCAGGGAGGAGAAGACGACCCGTGCTACGTCGGCCGGCTGCCGCCTCAACACCTCGACCAGCGGGACCTTGGCCACTCCTCCCTGCTCCCGCTGCTCCTCGAACACCTCGGGGTCCTCGACCTGACGACGGATGTAGAGACCGACGAGGGCGATGACTGCACTCGCCCAGAACGGGACCCGCCAGCCCCACGCGAGCAGGTCGTCCTCGGGGAGTGAGGCGACCCAGATGAAGGCCAGCGTGGCGATGATGTAGCCGACGAGCGACCCGTTGAGGGCCCACACGCTGTAGGACGCGCGACGCCCCTCGGGGGCGTGCTCGATCGTCAGACCGGTGGTCCCGGATAGCTCGCCACCGACCGACAGCCCCTGCAGCAGGCGCAGGACGACCAGAAGCGAGGGGGCCAGGATGCCCGCGGTCCCGTACGACGGCAGGCAGCCGATCGCGAAGGTGGCGACACCCATGGTCAGCAGCGTCGCGATCATGACGTTGCGCCGCCCGAACCGGTCGCCGAAGTGACCGGCGACGAAGCCACCCAGGGGACGGGCGAGATAGGCCACGCCGTAGGTCCCGAGAGAGAGCAACAGACCGGTGGCGCCGGCGTCGGGGAAGAACACCCGGCTGAACACCAGCGCCGACGCGGCGGCGTAGATGTACATGTCGTAGTACTCCAGCGCAGTGCCGAAGAACCCGGCCAGCGCCGCGCGCCTTCCCTGGTCGGTGGACCCCGACGACCCGTTGGCGCCTCGGGGCGTGTCGTCCGACGTGATCGACGTACGTGTGCCCGCTTGGTTCGTCTCGGTCGCCATGCGTTTCTCCCTGTCCCTGCGTGGGCTCCGCGCGTCAGCTGCGGAACTGGCCGTGACGACCATCACTCAGATCCCAGGGCGGTTCCAGGTCACGCTGTGCCCCCTGTCCTCCACCGGGTCAGTCGGGCAGGATCCCCTCGGCGACGCGGAGCGCCCGGTCGATCGGCACCGCGAAGCCGATGCCGATGTTGCCCGACCCGGTGCCGGGCACCGTGGCGATGGCGGTGTTCACGCCGACCACGCGGCCGTCCAGGTCGACCAGCGGGCCCCCGGAGTTGCCCGGGTTGATGGACGCGTCGGTCTGGATGACGGCCTGACGGCTGGACGAGCCGAGCCGAGCCTCTCGCGCCGTGGTGCTCACGATGCCGGCGGTCACCGTGCCGCTCAGACCCAGGGGCGAGCCGATGGCGATGACGGGCTCTCCGATCCGGACGGTCGATGAGTCGCCCATGGCCGCCGCTGGCAGGTCCTCGGGGTCGGCGCGGAGCACCGCGATGTCGTTGGCCTCGTCCTCTCCCACCAGGGCGGCCCTCACCTGACGACCGCCGTCGAGCTGGAGCAGCAGGCTCCGGTCGCCGTCCACCACGTGCTGGTTGGTCAGGACGTGCCCCAACCGGTCGAAGACGAACCCCGACCCGCTGCCGCGGTCGCTGCGGACCTGGACCACGCTGGGCAGCACCGCTGCGGCTGCGGCTGCCTGGGTGCCTGCTACCGCCGGCTCGCGACCAGGTCCGGACCGTTGCAGTGCGGAGACGACGGTGCCGTCACCCGGCCCGAGGGCCCAGGCGCCCCCCACACCGGCGGCTCCCCCGAGCAACACGGTGGACAGGGCCACGACGGCACCCCGCGACCGCTTCGATGGCCGCGTCGGGACGGGGGCCGGTCGCACCGTCTCGTCGCCCGGGAACGGGCGTGGGACGGGAGCGCTGAAGTCGGAGCCCGTGGGGGCCCCGACCCCGGGCCAGCTCGGAGTGGCGCTCATCGGGTTCCTCTCGGGTGTGGACGGGGTCGTCATGGCAGTCGGGCGAACCAACGCAGCGACAGTGCGGCTCCGAGCAGGCCGACGAGCAGGGCCAGCGCGGCGGCGTACTGGGTGACCTCGACGGGTTCCAGACGCCACCCGATGGAGGACTGGATGTCGTCGTAGACCTCGTTGAGCTCGTCGCTGCTCTGCGCGGTGTAGGCGCGTCCGGCGCTGACGTCGGCGACCTCAGCCAGGGTCTCCTCGTCGACCGGCACCGGGACCTCGCGACCGTCCGGAGCGGTGATGGTGCCGTCGGGGGTGCCGTAGGCGATGGTCGACACCGGGACACCGGCCGCCCGCGCCGCGGCGGCCGCCTCCTCCGGCGACCGTCCGGTGGTGTTGCTCCCGTCGGACAGCAGCACGACGTGGGCCGGGACCTCGCCCTCGCCCGCCTCGCGGGCGGCCAGGGCCACCTGCTCGAGCGAGGTGAAGACGCCCTCCCCGATCGCGGTGCGGTCGGCGAGCGAGAGGTCCTGGAGCGCTGCGATCGCGGCCTCGCGATCCTGGTCGGCGCCGGCCCGGACCGTCGTGGTCGCGGCGAAGGTGACCACGCCGGCGTTGAACCCGTCGGGAAGGTCCCCGACGAAGCGGGTGGCGGCGGCCTGCGCGGCCTCGATCCGGTTGGGTCCCACGTCGGTGGAGCGCATCGAGCCCGACACGTCGACGGCCACGACCACGGTGGCGGTCTCGCGCGGCACCCGCACCTCGACCTCGGGCCGGGCCGCGGCCAGGGCGAGCAGCGCGAACGCGAGCAGCAGCGCGGCCGGCGCGGCGTGCCGACGCCAGCCGGGCCGGTGCGGAGCGAGGCGTTCGAGCATCGGCAGCGACGCGAACCGCACCGCGTAGCGGCTGCGCCGCCGTTGCTGCACCACGTACGCCGCGGCGAGGGCCGCCACGGGGACCAGCAGCAGAGCGAACCACGGGGACAGCAGGCTCATCGCGGACTCCTCGGGACGGCTGCACGACGCCCGGCAGGGCGTCGATCGGCGCGGACGAAGTGGACGAGGTCGGCGACCCAGTCGCGGTCGGTGCGGACCACCAGGTGGCGGGCGCCGCTCGACCGGACGGCGTCCGCGACCGCGGCGCGGTGGGCGTGGGCGAGCTCGGCGTACTGCTGCCGCAACCGCGGCAGCGAGGTCCAGACCTCGCACCGGTGCCCGCTCTCGGGATCGACGAGGACCACCGGGCCGACGTCGGGCAGCTCCAGCTCACGAGGGTCGAGGACCTCGACCACCACCACGTCGTGCCGGCTCGCCAGACGACGCAGCGCGGTCTCCCACGGGAACGGCCGCGCCGCAGCACCGTCGGGCTCGACGAAGTCCGTGACGACCACGCGGGTGCCGGGGCGACGCTGCCGCCGACCGAGCTCGACCAGGGCAGCAGCCAGGCCCGTACGGGCGGGGGCCGGGGACTCCTCCCGCCCGCACGGGGGTCGTGTGGCCGGGCGGGCCAGCGCGCGCAGTGCCGCCCGGCGGGGGCGCTCCGGGGGCGACCAGGTCACTCCTGCGTGACCCAGGTGCGCCACGCCCAGCCGGTTGCCCGGCGCGTCGGTGAGCAGCCCGACGGCGCCGGTGACCCAGGCGGCGAGCTCGCCCTTCTCCACCTCCACGGTGCCGAAGTCCATGCTCGCCGTCTCGTCGACCAGGACCCAGACCTCCAGCTCGTGCTCGGCCCGGGTGCGCCACACGTGCGGCTCCTGGCTGCGCGCCGTGGCGTTCCAGTCGATGCGACGGACGTCGTCCTCGCCCGGGCGGTAGCGGACCACCTCCTCGGGGTCCGTCCCCGGACCCAGTGCGATCCCGCCGTGGGACCCCAGACGACGACCCGCGAGCCGCCGGTGCACGGCCAGCTCGATGGTCCGCAGCGCGTGCTGCGCCTCGGTCAGGGACCTCACGCCGCCCCCGCCTCGTCGTCGTTCGCCGGCTCCTGCGGAGCGACGAGCGGCGCCGGGACGACCGACAGCACCTGCCGGACGATCGCGCGCGGGTCCACTCCGTCGGCGGCCGCCTCGAAGGTCAGCACCAGCCGGTGCGACAAGACGTCACCGGCGACGTCGGCCACGTCGCGAGGCAGCACGTAGTCACGGCCCCGGACCAGGGCCAGCGCACGGGACGCGGCGACCAGGCCCAGCGTGGCCCGGGGAGAGACCCCGAGCTCGACGTGCCGGGCGATGGAATCGAGCCCGTGGAGGTGCGGCTCCCGGGTGGCCACGACGAGCGAGACGGTGTACTGCGCGACGGCGTGGTGGACGAAGACGTCGTCGGCGGCCGCCTGCAGCGCCAGCACGTCGGCGGTGCTGAGCACCTCCCGTGAGCGCGGCGGGCTGACGCTCATCCGCTGCACGATCGCCAGCTCCTCCTCGGCGGTCGGGTAGGCGATGTCGACCTTCATCAGGAACCGGTCGCGTTGCGCCTCGGGCAGCGAGTAGACGCCCTCGGACTCGATGGGGTTCTGCGTGGCCATCACGAGGAAGGGCTCGGGCAGTCGGTACGTCGTACCGCCCACCGACACCTGCCCCTCGGCCATGGCCTCCAACAGCGCGGACTGCACCTTGGCCGGGGCCCGGTTGATCTCGTCGGCGAGCACCAGGTGGGCGAACACGGGTCCAAGCTCGATGTCGAAGGACTCGGTCGAGGGACGCCACACGCGAGTGCCCACGATGTCGCCCGGCATCAGGTCGGGCGTGAACTGCAGCCGGTGGAAGGAGCCGCCGACGACCTCGGCGAGCGTCCGCACGGCCAGTGTCTTGGCCACGCCGGGCACTCCCTCGAGCAGCAGGTGGCCTCGTGCGAGCAGGCTCACCACCATCCGCTCGACCATGTGGTCCTGGCCCACGAGGACGCGCTTGACCTCGAAGAGCGCGCGTTCCAGGACCGCGGTGCTGGGGACAGGGGCGAGCGGGACCTGCTCGGGCGCGCTCACGCCGACTCCCGCAGCTCGGCCGTGTCCGTGCTGCCGGAGCCGTCCCTCTCCGGGCAGTCGGAGCTCGCAGGGGCGCTGGAGTCGCCGGCGTCCTCGACGGTCACCCAGGCCGAGTCCTCCTGGGCGCCGTCGCTGTCCGCCGAGGCGGCCAGCGCCACCCCGGCCGCGCCGAGGGCGAGCGCGAGCCCGCCCAAGCCGGCGACGACGAGCCGAGTGGTCAGGGAGAGTCGGTCGGGGGCGGATGCCGTGCTGGAGTTCGGGTCGCTCATGGTCTGTCCTCTTTCGGTCCTGGGGAAGGCACCACCCCACCAAGCCGGGTGGAAAGCCAGCGAAAAGCCGACCGAAAGTGCACCGAAAGGACAGCCCGGAGAAGGCCGCGACCGCGGCTACGGTGTCGCCATGCGGTTGCTGATCGTCGAGGACGAGCACGGCCTGGCGGGCGCCGTCCAGATCGGCCTCGTCCGTGAGGGCTACGCCGCCGACGTCGCGGGCTCGTGTGCCGACGCCGAGCTCAAGCTGGCTGCCTCGGCCTACGACCTGATGCTGCTGGACCTCACCCTGCCCGACGGCAACGGCCTGGACCTGGCCGCACGCGTCCGGTCAGGCGAGGTGGACAGTGCGGCTGGGCGCGAGCTGCGCATCCTCATGCTCACCGCGCGCGGTGGCCTTGCCGACCGGGTCCGGGGCCTGGACTCGGGAGCCGACGACTACCTGGTCAAGCCGTTCGCGCTGCCCGAGCTGACGGCACGTGTGCGTGCGCTGCTGCGTCGCGACGTGTCGGCGAACGCTCCGGTCCTGGTCGTGGGCGAGCTCCGCCTCGACCCCGCTCGCCACCTGGCCCACCGCTCGGACAGAGAGCTGTCGCTGACGTTGAAGGAGTTCGGTGTGCTGCGCTACCTGATGTCCAGACCCGACCACGTGGTCTCGGCCGAGGAGCTGCTCGAGCACGTGTGGGACGAGAACGCCGACCCGTTCACCCAGACCGTGCGCGTCACCGTCGGGACGCTTCGCCGAAAGCTGACCGTCGACGGCGAGCACGCCCTGCTCGAGACCGTCATCGGCCGCGGCTACCGGCTCCGGGAGCAGGCACTGGCCGAGGGCAGCGCCTGACGTGGCCGGACCCCGACCGCGCCTGCTCGGGGTGCAGGTGCCCTCCTGGGCCCGCACCGTGCGGTTCCGCCTCGCCCTGATCTCCTCGGCCCTGCTCTTCGCCGTCTCCGCCCTGCTGGTCGCCGGCGTCTACCTCGCCGTCAGCCAGACCGTCGACGCCAAGCCCCTGGAGGGCAAGACCATCAAGAAGGTCGTGAAGATCAACGGCGAGTACGTCCTCAAGGAGGGCGAGACCTTCGAGGCCGCCGACATCGGGAGCCTGCAGCAGGCGGTCAACCAGGGCACGCTCGACACGTTGGGCGCGTACTCCGGCGTCGCCCTCGGCGCGCTGTTCCTGGTGAGCCTAGGCATCGGCTGGTGGGTGTCGGGACGGGTGCTCCGCCCCATCGGGGAGATCACGACGACGACGCGCGAGATCACCGCCAGCGACCTGTCCCGTCGTATCCCCACCACCGGTCCGCGGGACGAGCTTCGGACCCTGGCCGAGACCATCAACGACATGCTGCAGCGCCTCCAGGACTCCTTCGCCGCCCAGCGTCACCTGGTCGACGACGTGTCCCACGAGCTGCGCAACCCGGTCGCCGTCGTCCGCACCAACGTCGACGCCGTCCTCGGCCACGACGACGCCACGCCCGATCAGCGCCACCAGGCGGCAGCCGTCGTCTCCCGGGCGACCCAACGGATCGCGACGATCCTCGACGACCTGCTCGCGACCGCACGCCAACGCTCCGGGGCCTTCGACGAGGAGGAGGTGGACCTGTCGGTGCTCGCCACCGAAGTGGTCGAGGAGCACCGGCTCGCCAGCGAGGAGCGGTCGCTGAGACTCCAGCTGCGGCTCGAGCGCGGGCCGGTCGTGGTCGCCGACCGGCAGGCCCTCATCCGGGTCCTGGACAACCTGATGGCCAACGCCGTGCGCCTCTCCCCCGTGGGTGGCACCCTCACGGTCGCCGTCGGCAGCAGACGCGGTTGGGCCTGGGTCGCTGTCAGGGACGACGGACCGGGCATCGAGCCTGCCGACCAGGAACGGGTCTTCGACCGCTACTTCAGCTCGCGGGTCCCCGGTGAGGACCCGGCTGCCCATGCGGGATCCGGGATCGGGCTCACCATCGCCCGGCAGGCGGTCGAGGCGCACGGCGGGCGGCTCGCCCTGTCCAGCCGACCGGGCGTGGGCAGCACCTTCGTCATCTGGTTGCCGGACCGCAGTCCGGCGACCCCGGGGAAGCGCGACCAGGCCGCCCCCAGCGACGATCCCCTGGGGCGTCTGGACTGAGAGCTTGCCGCCTGTCCTGGGGTTCCCTGGCAGTACGCCTCACGAGCGTGACTCCCCCCAGACCGCGGAATGGGCTGTCCTGGATCCGCGCCCGGCTCCGTCGGGCTCCGCAGGCAACCCATCTCTCCCCTCGGAAGGCACAAACCCCATGACCAAGAGGCTCGTTCCGTTGCTCGCCCTCGTGCTCAGCTCGGCCCTGCTGGTGTTCGCGCCCGCGCTCGCTCACAGCGGTCCGCGGAAACCGGCGCCCGCCCAGCACGGTCTGGGCGCCCTGGTGGGCGCGTGGAGGATGACCGAGCTCCGCGTGGGGACGCCGGGCGACCTGCGGCCCATTCCCTATTCCGGGCAGGTGGTGTTCACCCGCTCCGGCACCATGTCGGTCCAGGCTTCCAACCCCGACCCCAACGCGCCCGACACGGCCTACACCGTGGACGGTTACGAGGCGTTCTACGGCTCGGTCGCGGTCGACCGACGGTCGAGCAGCTTCGTCGTCACCGTCGAGAACGCCCTGGCGGACGCGCTGGTCGGCCAGGAGCTCGCCCGCGGCTTCGAGGTCCGGGGCGACACCCTCGTCCTCACCCCCGCCGATCCGGCCGAGGGCTTCCGCGTCACCTACGAGCGCGTCAGCCGCTGACGGAAG
The DNA here is from genome assembly GCF_001424755.1 of Marmoricola sp. Leaf446. Taxonomy (GTDB): domain Bacteria; phylum Actinomycetota; class Actinomycetes; order Propionibacteriales; family Nocardioidaceae; genus Marmoricola. The sequence goes on along the minus strand of NZ_LMRF01000001.1, from coordinate 25,905 downwards.
CGGCACCAGAGCACGTCGGGTGCCCGTCCTCAGGGACGGGCACCCGACGTCTTCCTACCGGTGCAGGAAGCACCCGTGGCAGGTGTTCACGGCTTCACGAGGATCTTCAGCGCCTTCCGCTCGTCCATGGCGCGGTAGCCCTCGGGAACGTCGTCGAGGCCGATCGTCCGGTCGAAGACCCTGCCCGGGTCGACAGTCCCATCAAGCACCGCGGGCAGGAGCTGCTCGATGTAGGCGCGGACAGGGGCCGGTCCACCGGTCAGGGTGATGTTGTGCGCGAAGAGGCTGCCGAAGCCGACGGGGGCCTCCTCGTACTGGGGTACGCCGACCCGGCTGATGACGCCACCGCGCCGGACGACGCCGTAGGCCTGCTCGTAGGCGGGCATGTGTCCGACCGCCTCGAGCACCACGTGGGTGCCCTGACCGCCGGTCAGCTGACGCACCTTCTCCACGCCCTCCTCGCCGCGCTCGGCGACCACGTCCGTGGCGCCGTACTCGCGGCCGAGGTCGGTGCGGGACTGGTGACGGCCCATCAGGATGATCTGCTCGGCGCCCAGCTGGCGTGCCGAGAGCACGGCCAGCAGGCCGACGGCCCCGTCGCCGATGACGGTGACGGTCTTGCCGGCGGAGACACCGCCGCTGACGGCGGCGTGGTAGCCGGTGCCGTAGACGTCGGACAAGGTGAGCAGCGAGGGCATCAGCGCGGAGTCGGGCGCGACCGGCAGCTTGACGAGCGTGCCGTCGGCGAGCGGGACGCGGACGAGCTCGGACTGGCCGCCCTCGTCGGGCAGGGCGTCCCAGAAGGTGCCGTTCTCGCAGGAGGTCTGCAGCCCCTCGCGGCAGTAGGAGCAGGTGCCGTCGGAGAAGGCGAACGGCGCGACCACGAGGTCGCCCTTGGACAGCGTCGTGACGTTGCCGCCGACCTCCTCGACGACGCCGATGAACTCGTGGCCCATGCGCGCGGGCCCGTTCTCCGACGTCATCGAGTGGTAGGGGTGGAGGTCGCTCCCGCAGATGCAGCTGGCGGTGACGCGGACCAGCGCGTCGGTCGGCTCCTTGACGACGGAGTCGGGGACGGACTCGACGCGGACGTCGCCGGCCTCGTACATGAGTGCTGCTCGCATGGTGGTGCTCCTTGCTTCGTGCTGGACGGTCGCCGCGGGTCCGCGGTGCCGGTGGGGGGGATCAGGTCAGGTGGCGGTCGAGGAAGGTGTCGATGTCGCGCATGGAGTCCTCGAACCGGGGGCTGAAGGCGTGCTGGTCGTCGTACCAGCGCAGGCGCACGTCGACGTCGGCACGAGCGAGCGCGTCGCGTGTGGCCCGCGCCCAGCGCGGCGGGCACTGCTCATCACGTGTGCCGTGGACCATCAGCACGGGTTCGGTGACCCGGGAGAAGTAGGGCCGCGTGGACACCGCCCGCCAGGCGAGGGGATCCTCGGCCGGCGTGCCGTGGCGGCGTACGTAGTCCGCGGCGTACGACGCGCCGGGACCGCCCCACTGCACGTAGTTCTCCGACTCCAGCGAGGACTGGCCCGAGTAGACGACGCCGGCCTCGACGTAGCCCGGCAACATCTCGAGGGCCTGCAGCACGACGCTGCCACCCATCGAGCGCCCCACGAGGGCGACCCGGTCGTCCTCGACGGGCAGGTCCGAGGCACGCAGGGCGGCGACGGCGGCGAGGACGTCCGCGGCGTACCCGAGGTACATCTGCTCCACCAGGCCCGGATCGTCGTCGGAGCCGGCATGGTTGCGGTAGTCGACGTGCAGGGCGACGTGGCCGCCGCGTGCGAAGTGGTCGCGCTCCCGGTTCATCCCCTGGCCCTGGACGTAGACCTCGGGGTCGATCCAGCCGTGCGCGAGCACGACGGCCGGGAAGGGCCCCGGGCCCGTGGGCACGTCGACGACACCGGTGATCCGCAGGCCCTCGCTGCGGAAGGACACGTCGTAGGAGGTCTGGGTCGCGGTGCGCGACCGGACCTGTCCCAGCTGCAACGCCGACGCGGCCGGCGCCCGGTCGAAGTAGTCCGCGAGCGACGGGTCGTGCTCGGCCAGGGCGTCTGCCACCGGGTCGCCGGACGGGGACTCCGTGGCACCCGGTGCCGACCCGCTGCCGGTGGCGTCGGGGCTGGGGACCGGAGCGTCGGCCTGCTGCTGCTCGGTGCCGGACGGCCCGCACCCGGCCAGGGTCGCGGCCGCGACGACCGGGGCCACGAGGAGGCGGGTCAGCAGGTGGAGGTGACGGGACAACGGGGTCCTCTCGCTCGAGCCGGGAACGGCGGTGGCGGCGCACCCGACGCCCCACCCGTCGATTCAACGCGCGCGACGACCGGCCAGGAAGTCCCTGGCGAGGGGTGTACTCGCAGGGCACCCCTCGCCAGCGGGCCAGGACACCCGCCGTGGAGCCCGTCCCGTCGGACCTCGGCTCCGCCACCGACCGTGGCACCCGTCGCACTAGACCGCGAAGGTCGACGTGTTGACGCACGGCGGGGATGAGCGTCGTCTGAGGACCTGACTCGACACAGGGGATCCCGATGGCACGAGCACGGACAGTCGCAGCGGCAGCAGGTACGGCGGTCCTGTTCGTGGGCGCAGCTCCGGGCATCGCGAGCGCCGCCCCACCCCTCGACCCCGTCGACCACTACTCCGGCACCGACAGCTTCGACGCCACGGACTGCGGGTTGGCGCTGCACTTCGAGGTGTCCTACAGCGGGACGTCGTTCGTCAAGCCGGCACCCGGCTCCAACGAGGCGTTCCTGCTCCACGACCGCTACCGCTTCACCGAGACGATCACGCTCGCGTCGGACCCCGACGGCCCCTACGTCACCACGATCGGCAGCGGCAGCTTCGTCGAGACGACCGCGACGCTGCTGGATCCCGCGAAGCCGACGATCTACCAGTTCACGACCGTGGACGCCGGGACGTTCCGGATGTACGCCGCCGACGGCGGCCGCCTCGTCAGCATCAGCGGCGTCTACAAGGCCACCAACATCCAGGACACGCTCGGCGACAAGATGCCGGGGTCGCAGCTCGTCGAGGAGGTCTCCGGCGACTTCCACGGCAACGAGTCGGGAGAGTTCTGCGACGCCGTCACGGCCGAGCTGACCTGACCCACGACAGACGTCCCGGACAGGTCGCCCGTCCCGTTTCCCGGCCAGGCACCGGCGTCAGGCGAGGAGCTCCAGCAGCAGCTCGTCGGACTCGGCCAGCGCCTCCCGGTCGTACGTCGAGGCGCTCGACATCACCTCGTCCGCCCCGTCGACCCCACCAGCTGGTCGAGGCGTCGCCGCACGCTGGCGGGGCTCCCGGTCATGGCCGAGGCCAGCCGGCTCTCCACCCGCTGCTCCACCTGGTCCGACCGCGGGGCGGCCTCGACGTCCTCGACGGGCTCCAGCGGCGGGAACTCCCCCCGTCTGCCGCGACCGTGCCATCGCCCACGCCTCGGGCAGCGCGAGCCGGCGCGCCGATGAGTCGTCGTCGGCCACCAGCACGTCCAGCGAGATAGTGACGTGCGCCGCGCTGTCCCCGTGGTGCTCGGCCACCCAGAACCGGTCGTAGCCGACCCGCTCCGCGTGCACGGCGCGGGCCACCGACCCGTGCAGCGCCTCGGCGTCCGGCTCGTGCAGCCGGGTCCGCGACCGGTCGAGCAGCGAGACCTTCACGTGGCGCCAACGTCCTGGAGCGGCCCGGGCTTCCCGCGGCGCCTCAGAGGGCCGGGCGCCCGAGCCCGGAATTGCACTGAGTGCAATACTGATCGGCATGGCACCGCTCGCTCCCCCGCGTGGGCTCAGTGCTCTCCGCGAGGCACGACGACGCGCCATCCTGGAGGCGACCCGGGCGCTGGCCACCGAGCACGGCGCCGACGGCTTCACCGTCGAGCAGGTCGCCGAGCGCGCCGGCGTCTCGCGGCGGACCATCTTCAACTACGTCGCGGGCCTCGACCAGCTGCTCGTCGAGGTGTGCGAGCAGATCCTGGACGACGCCACCACGGCGCTCCTGGCCGAGATCTTCCGCCGCTGGGGCGACGACGACGCTGCGGCCGGGACGGCCGCGCCGGCACTGCTCGACGCCGTGGCCCAGGCGACCCGCAGCATCGACCTGCCCAGCGCGATCGCGTCGATCGACCGCGCCCTCGGCTCCCCGGACTCCGACGACGAACGCCTCCAGGTCATCTCGCGCACCGCGTTCGACCACGCGGGCGGTCGGCTGCGGGAGCAGCTCCTCCACCGCGCCCCCGACCTCGACCCGGTCGACCTCGAGATCGGCCTGGCCCTGCTCTTCGCCGGGATCGCGGTCATCGCCGAGATCTGGCTCGACCGGCACCGCGACCCGACCAGCGAGGTGTCGCCGACGGCCCGCGCCGACTGGGCCCAGCTCCTCGACCGGGTCCTGGTCCGGGTCCGCACCGGCTGAGCCGGTCCGCGCCCGGCACCGACCCCTCCCACCTCCCAGCCCGAAAGGCCTTCCCCCACGTCATGGCTGAGCTCCTCTACCGCCTCGGACTGTTCGCCACCCGCCGCCGCTGGACCGTCATCGGCGCATGGCTGGGCGTCCTCGCCGTGACCGCGGTGACCTACGTGTCCTTCGCCGGCACCCTGTCGCCCTCCATCACGCTGCCGGACACCCCGACCACACGCGTCTCGCAGCAGCTCGAGCGGGACTTCGAGGCGGCCGGCGGCGGCAACGGCGCGCTCGTCGCCGAGGCCACGGACGGGTCCCGCATCTCCCGCGAGCGGCAGGCGGAGCTCGCCGACACCTTCGACCGGGTCGCCGAGGTCGAGGGGGTCACGGACGTGAACGACCCCTTCGCGACGCAGCGTCAGCTCGACGCCGCCGCCCGACAGGTCGCCGACGGGCGTCAGCAGCTCGAGCAGGGTCGCGCCGAGCTGAGCCGGGCGCAGGGGCAGATCACCGCGGGACGTCAGGGCCTGGCGGCCCAGCGCGAGCTGGCGCGCGACTCCGGCGCCCTCGCGCAGGCCCAGCCCCAGCTGCGAGCGGCGGCGCAGCAGCTCGACCAGGGCCAGGAGCGGCTGGACCGGGGGCGGCAGGACTTCGACGTGCAGGAGTCACGTCTCGCGGACGGCGAGACCCTGACCTCGCTGTCGGCCGGCTACCGCACCGTGTCCGAGGACGGCTCGGCGGCCGTGGCCAACGTGGTCTTCGACGTCCCGGTCAACGAGGTCTCGCCCGAGACCAAGACCGCGATCGAGGAGATCGTCGCCGACGCCGACATCGCGGGCGTCGCGATCCACCCCTCGCAGGAGATCGCCCAGACGGTCCCCTCGATCCTGGGCCCGGGCGAGATCGCGGGCGTCGTCATCGCCGCCATCGCGCTCGTCGTCGTGCTGGGCACCCTGATCGGCGCGGCACTACCGCTGCTCACCGCCCTGCTCGGCGTCGGCGTGGCCTCGCTGGCCTCGCTGTCCCTGTCCGGCGTCGTGGAGTTCGTGTCGGTGACACCCGTGCTCGGCGTGATGCTGGGCCTGGCCGTCGGCATCGACTACTCGCTGTTCATCATCAACCGCCACCGTCGCGAGCTGATGCGAGGCGTGGGCCTGCACGAGTCGATCGGGGTGGCCACCGGCACCTCGGGCAACGCGGTCGTGTTCGCCGGGGTCACCGTGATGGTCGCGCTGCTGGCCCTGAACGTGACCGGCGTCGGCTTCCTCGGCCTGATGGGCACCGTCGGCGCCGTCGCCGTGCTCGTGGCCGTCCTGATGTCGATCACCCTGACCCCGGCCGTCCTCGCCCTCATCGGCATGCGCATCCTGCGCCGGCGCGAGCGCGAGCGGCTCGGGTCGACACCGACGCCCACCGACGGGCGCGCCGATCGCGACCGCCCGAGGCGCAGCTCGCGCGCCTGGGCCGTCCTGGGGCTGGGGATCGTGGCCCTGCTGGTCGTGGCCGCCCCCGCGACCCAGATGCGGCTCGGGCTCCCGGACGGCTCGACCCAGGCGCCGGACTCCAGCGGCTACCGGGCGTACGCCGTGCAGGCCGACGAGTTCGGCGAGGGCGCCAACGGCCCCCTGCTGGTCCTCGCCACCCTGCCGCAGCCGGTCGCCGAGGACGACGTCACCGCCGAGCAGGCGAGGATCGGCGAACAGGTCGGCAACGCCTGGAGCGTCGAGGCGGTCGTGCCGATCGGTGCCTCCAAGGACCGCTCGGCCCTTGCGTTCCAGGTCATCCCCGAGGGCTCGCCCACCAGCGCGTCGACCGCCGAGCTGGTCCAGAACCTCCGGTCCTCGACCCCCACGACCACCTCCGGTGACGAGGCCACCCTGGGCGTGGCCGGCAACGCCAGCGCGGGCATCGACATCTCCGACCAGCTCTTCGACGTCCTGCCCGTCTACCTCGCCCTCGTGGTGGGCCTGTCGATGCTGATCCTGGTGCTCGTGTTCCGCTCGGTCCTGGTGCCCGTCACCGCCACGCTCGGCTTCGTTCTCTCGCTGCTCGCGGCGTTCGGCGGCATCACGGCGATCTTCCAGCTGGGCTTCCTCGGCGACCTGTTCGGAGTCAACGCGCCCGGGCCGGTGCTGAGCTTCCTGCCGATCATCGCGACCGGCATCCTGTTCGGGCTGGCCATGGACTACCAGCTGTTCCTCGTCTCCGGCATGCGCGAGTCCTACGCCCACGGTGCGCCGGCCCGCGTCGCCGTGCGGCGCGGCCTGCGCGCGGGGCGCTCGGTGGTCACCGCGGCCGCGATCATCATGATCTCGGTCTTCGCCGGCTTCATCTTCAGCCACGACGCGACCATCAAGCCCATCGGCTTCGGGCTCGCGTTCGGCGTGCTGGTCGACGCGTTCGTGGTCAGGATGCTGCTCATCCCCGCCGCGATGCACCTGCTGGGCGAGAAGGCCTGGTGGCTCCCGCGGTGGCTGGACCGCCTCCTGCCCGACCTCGACGTCGAGGGCACCAGGCTGGAGCGCAGCCACCCCGTGACCTGACCGGCTCCGAAGTCGGCCTGGCGAGACTGACCGAGCGGTGGCTGACCGCCCGCGGCGTGCTCGACCGTCGTACCGACCCGTCCTAGCGGCGCGACGCGTCGCGGGACGTCGAGAGGTAGCCGTCCCGCAGCAGTGCCCGCACCTGCTGTTGCGAGACCTCGTCCGCCAGGGACGAGCCGCGGACCCAGCTCGCGGCGAGCGCGGCGAGGAAGATGTCGCGGCCACGGAGCCAGTCCGGAGCCCGGCCGTCGCGCTGGGCGGCGGTGAGGAAGTGGTCGGTGGACTCGATGAAGCCGACGCAGGTGACGGCGAGCGGGTTGTGCTCCTCCTGGAACGCGCTGCGCAGCGGCCCCGGGAGTCCGTCGAAAGCGGCGAAGAACTCCTCCAGGGCCACGGTCCACTCCTCCAGAGCTGCTGCGCTGTCCTCGAGGGCGTCGATGCGTTCCTTCTCGGCCTCGATCTGCGACGCCCGACGCTGCAGCAGCTCAGCCAGCAGCGCGTCCCGGGTCGGGAAGTGCCGGTACAGCGTGGCCGAGCCCACGCCCGCGTCGCGGGCGACCGCCTCCAGGGAGGCACCGACGCCGTGGTCGGTGAAGTGCTTCTCGGCCTGGTCCAGGATCCCTGAGCGGTTGCGCTCGGAGTCGGACCGGGTACGTCGTGCCCGGGTCTCACCAGCCGCCATCGTCGCCTTCTCCTCGTCTGTGCCGGGGGGTGGCCCCGTTTGGCCAGCGTACTGCGCGCCGCGGGTCAGGAGACGGCGTTGACGGCGCGGTTGACCGCGACGACGTCCTGGAGGCCCACGGCCCTGCCGGGGGTGGTCAGGGCGCGGGTGATCTCGTCGCGGTTCTGCGGTGCCCGGCCGGGCACCGCTTGGGTGAGGCCTCGGCGCAGCGTCTCGGCGTCGTGGTCGCAGCAGTAGCCGGGGGTGCCGGGCTGCTGGCGCCACGACTCGGCCAGGGTGCCGCCGTCGACCGGGTCGAACCCGACGGCGTCGACGAGGTCCATCACCGTCCGCTTCGCGGACCCGTCCGGGCCGGCGACCGTGATGCCGAGCCGTCCGGGCTCCCCCGCGGGTCGACCCCGGTCGGTCAGTGACGGGGCGAGGATGTTGTTGAACGCCTTTGATGACGGGGCGTCCGATCTGCTCGGCGACCCACTCGCTCTCGGGCTGCCCGGCGTCGAGGGCCCCGATGCGGGGGTCGCGGAGGCCGGGGTAGTAGTTGCCGGTGTCGATGACCGGGACGTCGCCCGACAGGTCGTCGAACAGGTCCTCGGGCAGGGCGGCCACGGCCGGCAGCGGGATCGAGAGCACGACGACCTCGGCGCCCTCGACCGCTCCCCGTGCATCGACGGGAGTGGCGCCGACCTGCTCGGCCACCTCGCGGACGCCCTCGACTCCGCGGGAGTTCGCGAGACGGACGTCGTGGCCCAGCTGGCTGAGGGTGCGGGCGAGGGACCCGCCGATGTTGCCTGCGCCGATGATGCCGATCTTCATGTGGTGCTCCTGGTGTGCTGAGGTCGGGACAGGTGGGTCGGATGGGCGTGCAGGAGGGGGTCAGGCGGTAGTGGGGCGCCGTACCCCCAGGCTGATCAGAGCCGAGACAGTGGCGATGACGGCGGCGGCGGCGAAGGCGGCAGATGCGGCCGAGACGGAGCTGGCCACGTCCAGGGCGCCGGTGTTGCTGGTGCCCGATCCGAGCGTGTACGCCGAGATCAGCACCGCGGCGCCGGCGGCGCCGCCGAGCTGCTGGATGGCGCCGAACGCGGCGCTGCCGTGCGGGTAGAGGTGCTCGGGGAGCGACGAGAGCGCGGCCGTGGTGAGTGGCGACCACATCAGCGCCTGGCCCACGATCATCACCACATAGGCGACCAGGAGGGTCCAGGTGCTGGTGGTCGCGCTGGTCTGGGTGAGGAACCACAGCGACGCAGCGACGATGACAGCACCGGGAGTCACCAGGGGGCGGGGGCCGAAGCGGTCGTAGAACCGGCCACCGATCGCGGAGACGACCGCGATGGTAACGCCACCGGGGACCAGGAACAGACCGATCTCGAGCGAGCTGAGTCCGCGCACGTTGCTGAGCAGCAGCGGGAAGATCACGGCCGTCCCGAACGCGGTCATGGTGAGGGCGAGCATGCCCAGGGCCGGCACCGCGAACGCGGGCACGGCGAAGATCCTCGTGTCGAGCAGGGCGTCGTCGTCGCGCTGGAGCTGGCGCTGGCGCAGCACGAACGCAGCCACACCGAGCACGCCGACGACCAGGGGGATCCACGGCGACACGAGGGTGTGGCCGGACAGCGACTCACCGATCGAGGCGAGCCCGAAGACCAGTGCGCCGAACCCGAGCGCCGACAGCGCGAGCGAGAACAGGTCCAGCCGGACCGGTTCGGGGGTCGTGATGTTGCGCAGCATCGCCGCACCGAGGACGAGACCCAGCACCGCGATGGGGAGCATGGCGATGAACAGCCAGCGCCAGCCGAGCTGGGAGAGGACCAGGCCCGAGATGGCCGGGCCGACGGCGGGTGCGGCCGCGGTGACGACCACGACGAACGCCATGACGCTCCCCTGGCGGGCGGGCGGGACCAACCGCATGGTGGTCGTCATCAGCAGCGGCAGGAAGACGGCCGTGCCGATGGCCTGGACGACGCGGCCGGTCATCAGCAGTCCGAACGCGGGCGCGACCGCGGCCAACGCGGTGCCGAGCGCGAACAGCGACATGGAGGTCAAGAAGATCGTGCGCAGGTGGAACTTGCGCATCACGAACCCGGTGGCCGGGATCAGCACGGCCAGGATGAGCAGGTAGCCGGTGGTGAGCCACTGGCCCGTCGTAGCGGAGATGTCGAGGTCCTCGATGAGGGTCGGCAGCGCTACGCCGAGCAGCATCTCGTTGAGCAGCACGATGAACGTGGAGACCATCAGCAACGCGATGACGACGACGTCTGCGCGCGGCAGCCTGTCCTCGACCACCGCGGCGCCCTGGCCCCGACGCTCGTCGGTGGGGGTGTCGTGCAGGGACATGGTGGAGGCGCTCCTTCGCGGTGCGCACGGCGCAGCGGCCCCGGATGGGCGGTCGGCAGCTGGGCGTGCGGGAGGGTTCTGGATGTGGGGGGTAACCCCGGAACAGTGAAACGGGGTCAACCCCCACTTGTCAAACAGGGGGGTCCCCCGTTTACTTTCACATGGGGCCAGCCCCCGCTTCGGACGATCCGGAGCGACCACAACCGACCAGATGACCAACCTGCAGAGCTACACCGACCTCGACGTCTACGTGCGCCACGCCCAGGCCGCCGAGCGTGGAAAGATCCAGACCACCTTCTTCACCGACACCCCGGCCGCACTCGATCACCGCCGCTTCCTCGACGAGTCCGTCGACCTCGACCAGCGGGTACGCCACCTCGGCGCCATGCTCGGACTCTCCCTCGACCCAGCCCAGCTCGACGAGCCGCTCACCGCCGACCAGCTCACCCGGCTACGACCCAGCCCGCTGGACCCGCGATCGCCGCGGGCCGCGGCCGTCGCCCGGGAGGGCTGGAGCGTGCGCGACGTCATCGCCCACGGCGTCCTCGACTACCACCCGGTCGTCCCCGGCACCGCCGCCGAGGTCGCCGACCACATGCAGGCCTGGTTCGACGCCGGCGCCTGCGACGGCTTCTCCCTGGCCATCGACTCCTACCACGACGGCATCGACGCCTTCGTCGACCACGTCGTCCCGATCCTGCAGGACCGCGGCATCTACCACCGCGACTACGAGGGCAGCACCCTGCGCGAGCACCTCGGCGTCCCCGCCCAGTACGGCATGGATCCGAGCCTGACCGGCGCACCGCAGTGACCGTGACCTGCCGGACCGTCAAGTCAGCGAAACGTTGGGAGCCGCCTGTCGGAATCGAACCGACGACCTTCTCATTACGAGTGAGACGCTCTACCGACTGAGCTAAGGCGGCGCAGTGCCCGGCCGGTCAGCCGGGCACGCCGGACGAGTATAGGGGCGCGGTCAGGGCGGTCGCCAAACCGGGTCCGGGGGTCTCGACGGGCCGACCTGGCGAGGCCGGGGGCTCAGCAGGAGGTACCGTCGCGCGGCACGGTGCCGGCCACCAGGTAGGCCTCGATCGCCTCGTCGATGCAGGCGTTGCCCTGCTGGAAGGCGGTGTGGCCGTCGCCGTCCCGGATGAGCAGGACACCGGAGTCCAGCTCCTGGGACAGCTCCTCGGCCCAGCGGTACGGCGTCGCCGGGTCGCGGGTCGTGCCGACCACCAGGATCGGGGCCGCCCCCTTCCCGTCGACCTCCGGGCGCTTCTCCGCCGGCTCGATCGGCCAGCTGTCGCAGGTCGCGAGCCCGTAGGCGAAGATCCGGGCGAACACCGGGGCGACCGCCTCGAACTCCCCGAACCGGTCCGGCACCTCGGCCAGCGGGACCGACTCCGAGGAGTCGGCGCAGTTCACGGCGTACAGCGCCTCGGTCTGGTTGCCCTGGTAGCCCTCGGGGGTGCGCTGGGTGTACTGGTCGGCCAGCGTCAGCAGCTGCGTGCCGTCGCCGTCCTGGATCGCCCGGCGCAGCGCCTCGGTGAGCAGCGGCCAGTAGGACTGCACGTAGAGCGGCAGGAAGATGCCGTAGACCGCCAACCCCTCGGTCAGGGGGCGGTCGGCCGTTCCCGTCGGCAGCGGCTCGGCGTCGACGTCCGCGAGGAACGCGCTCAGCCGGCGTTGCGCCTCACCGAGGTCGTCGCCGAGGAAGCAGCCCTGGTCGAGGCAGTCGCGCAGGTAGGCGTCCAGCGCGGTCTGGAAGCCGCGGGCCTGGTCGACGTCCATCTGGTCCTCGGGCAGGTTCTGCGCCACGGCTCCGTCGAGCACCATCCGGCGCACCTGGGCGGGGAACAGCTCGGCGTACGTCGCCCCGATCGTGGTGCCGTACGACGCGCCGAACCAGTCCAGCTGCCGCTCGCCCAGCGCACCGCGCAGCACGTCGACGTCCTTCGCGACCTCGACCGTCGACACGTGCCGGGCGAGGTCGCCGCTGCGCTCGAGGCAGCCCTCGCCGTAGGCGCGGGTGAGGCGGTCGTTGCGCTGCACCTCGGCGTCGGTGTCGGGGTCGGGGTCGGAGGCGAGGAACTCGTCGGTCTGCGCGGTGGTGGCGCACTCCAGGGCGGTGCTCTGGCCGACGCCGCGCGGGTCGAAGCCGACGATGTCGTAGAAGCGGGCCAGGGTCGCGCCGAAGACGGCCTCCCCACCGGCGGCGTAGTCGACGCCGGAGCCGCCGGGGCCTCCGGGGTTGACCACGAGCTGGCCCACCCGCTCGTCCGGGTCACCGGCTCGCACGCGCAGCACCGCGATCTCGATCGTCTCGCCGTCGGGCTCGGCGTAGTCCAGCGGCACGGTGAGCCGGGCGCACTGGTTCTCGCCGCAATCGCTCCAGTCCAGCTCCTGGTCGTAGAACGACCGGAGCTCGGCGGGCACCTCGGGCTCCGGGGCCTCCGAGTCCGGGTCGGACGGCGGCGTCACGCTCGGGGACGACGCGGCGTCGCCGTCGTCGCTGACCACCCGGTAGGTCACGAAGCCCGCGATCCCCACGACCACGAACGCCGCGACCAGCGCACCGACCACCGTGAGCACGATCGCGGTCGTCCCCCAGCCCCGCTTCGGGGGGCCCCCGTCCCCGGGCGGCGGCGGGACCTGCTGCGGCGGGGGCGGGAAGGCCATGGCGCCACCCTAGGGGCGGGGCCCCGAGCCCGTCGGCCTAGGCGGGCGCGCGGTGCTGCAGCGCGACGGTCATCGACTCCAGCGCCAGCAGCGGCGGCACGTTGAACTCCAGCATCTGCTCGCGGGCGTCGAAGATCGCCTGGATCCGCTGCAGCGTCAGCTCGGCGGTCGAGGCACGCGCCAGGGCCACCACCTCGCCGCGCAGCTCCTCGTTGACCAGGTCGGTGCCGGTGGCCAGCTGCAGCGTCAGCACGTCGCGGTAGACCGAGACGAGGTCCATCAGCCCCCGGTCGACGACGTCGAGCACCCGCCGCTTGGCCCGCGTCTTCTGGGCCTTCTCCATGTCGCGCAGGGCGGGGGCGTACTCCTTGGGCCGCCGGCCCCGCTCCACCACGCCGTAGGACCGCTCGAGCTCGCTCTTCTCGCGCCGGTCGTGCTCGCTGGTCAGCGCGTCGGCCTCCTCCTTGGCGAGGTCGTGGAGGTCGGCGGCGGCCGCCATGCAGGCGCCGAGGTTCTTCAGCCGACCGGGCACCGAGACCACCTCGCGGCGACGGCGCCGGGTGTCCTCGTCGCGGGCCAGCGCCCGGGCGCGGCCGATGTGGCCCTGCGAGGCGCGGGCGGCGTACGACGCGGTCTCGACCGGCAACCCGTCGTGCTGGACCAGGAAGTCGGTGACGTCGTCGGCCGAGGGCGTGGCCAGCACGACCAGGCGGGTGCGCGAGCGGATCGTGGGCAGGACGTCCTCGACGGTGGGGGCGCACAGCAGCCACACCGTGCGCTCGGTCGGCTCCTCGACCGCCTTGAGCAGCGCGTTGGCGGCCTGGTCGGTGAGCCGGTCGGCGTCCTCGACCACCATCACCTGCCAGCGCCGGCCCGCCGGCGCGAGGGCAGAGGTGCGGACCAGCTCGCGCACCTCGTCGACGCCGATCGAGAGCTTCTCGGTGCGCGTCAGGCGCACGTCGGGGTGCGACCCGACCGAGACCTCGTGGCAGCTGTGGCACTCGCCGCACCCGCCACGCTCGCACTGCAGGCCGGCGGCGAACGCGAGCGCGGCGTTGGACCGGCCGGACCCGGGCGGTCCGGTGAACAGCCAGGCGTGGGTCATGTCGCCCGCGACCGCCCGCCGCAGCAGCGCGATCACCGGGGCCTGGCCGACCAGCCCGCTCCAGACGTCGCTCACGCCAGCAACCCCTCGACGCGGGACCACACCAGCGCGGCGATCTCGTCGACCTCGGCACGGGCGTCGAGCACGAGGTAGTGCTCGGGGTCGGCACCGGCGAGCGCGACGAAAGCCGCCCGGACCCGTTCGTGGAACTCCAGCGACTCGCCCTCGATGCGGTCGCGCTCGGCGAAGCGCACCAGCCCGCGGCTCGGCTCGAGGTCGAGCAGCACGGTCAGGTGGGGCCGCAGGTCGCCGGTGGCCCAGCGGGCGACCTGCTCGAGCTCGCCGGGGTCGAGCGCGCGGCCGGCACCCTGGTAGGCCAGCGTGGAGTCGACGTAGCGGTCGGTCACCACGACCTCGTCGCGCGCGAGCGCGGGGAGCACGACCGACTCGACGTGCTCGGCCTTGTCGGCGGCGTAGAGCAGGGCCTCGGTGCGGTCGGCGAGCACGCCGGTGGCGGGGTCGAGCACGATGCGGCGCACCTCGGCGCCGACGGGGGTGCCGCCCGGCTCGCGGGTCAGCAGCACGGTGCGGCCGGCGGCCTCGAGGCGCTCACGGAGCAGGCCGGACTGGGTCGACTTGCCGGCGCCCTCGCCGCCCTCGAAGCAGACGAAGAGCCCGGTCTCGGCGTACGTCCCGGGGAAGTCCTGCACGCCGCACACCCTAGGCGGGAGGGGTGTCAGCCGCCGACCTGGCCGTGGCCCAGGCTCTGCAGGAACCTCGGCGCGCCGCCGTACCGCTTCCACACCTCGGTGGGGACCAGCCGCACCACCGCCGCGAGCTGGTCGAGGTCCTCGGTCATCTGGTCCTCCCCGGCGTAGTAGCGCCAGGGCCGGACCTTGGTGATCGAGCCGGGCTGGAAGACCAGGGCGTGGTTGTCGGCGTCGAGGGCGGCGCGGACCTCCGGGCTGAGCACCGCCCGCCCGAACTCGGCGTCGCCCAGGGTCTGCCAACGACGGTCGAAGCGCGCGTCGCCGGTCTCGAACTCCGCCGTCTCCTCGGTCAGCCGGGAGCGGTCGACCTTGTAGTTGCCGCGCACGACCGAGAGGTGCGGGTACTGCTGCTCCACCCGGAGGGCGAGGATCGTGTAGCTCTCGTTGTCGCTGCTGGCGCCGCCGTTGGTGCTCCCCTCGTGCTGGTTCCACCGCAGGTGCAGGAAGTGCACGCCCTGGTACTGCCCGGTGGCGATGTCCCTCGCGTCGCCGGGCTTCGTGCCGCGGTCGAAGGGCCAGCCTCGCCACCCGGCGACCACGTCGGGCCCGGCCTCGTCGGGCAACGCGGTCCAGCCCCGCTGCGAGAGCTCCTCCTGGCCCGCCCCCTGCTTCTTCACGGCGTGGACGACCAGCAGCACCGCTGCGACGACGAGGAGGGCGAGCAGGGAGAGGAAGACGTACCCGGGCCACGGCATGCGCCGACCGTAGCCGTGCTGGGCGACGGCAGCGCACGGTCCTGGCGGGTTCACGCCCGAATCAGGAGAGTTCGTGGCCGACGCCCACGAGATCACCTACCGTTTCCCTGACGTACCAGGGGGACGCGCACAGTGAGTGGTTTCGAGGCGGTCGCCGCAGACATCCGCGCGGCGAGCAAGGAGATGTCGTCGGCAGCCACGGGCGTCACGTCGGCCGACCCCAGCGCGAGCGTCGACGACGTCGCGACCGCACTGCCGAGCAGCAAGAGCGCTGCCGCGGCGGCCAAGCTGGTCACGGCGTGGCGCGACCGCTTCACCGGGTGGCACGACGACGCGGAGGCGCAGTCCCAGCGCATGGAGGACAGCGCCGGCGCGTATGACGCCAGTGACTACCGCGCCGACGTCGAGCAGAAGATCTTGCTGCGCCGTACCGGGGGGCTGTGAGCCGCCATGGTCTCGATCGACACGCTCCTGGACTGGAAGCCGGGCACCCTCGGCGAGGTCGCCGACACGCTGTCCGCGAAGCGCAAGAAGCTGGTGGACCTGCAGGACGAGATCGACGGGGCGAAGCCGCCGGCCACCTGGGTGGCCGGGTCGGCGTCGCGCGCCCATACCGGCCACGAGAAGCTGCGGCTACGCCTGCTCGACATGGCCGCCGAGGTCTCGGACGTGACGGTCAACCTCGACGATGCCGCGAACCGCATCAAGTCGGCGAAGCAGGCGCTGCAGGACGCGTTGTCCTCCGCGGCCGCCAAGGGGTTCACGGTCGACAAGCAGACCGGCGTCGTGAAGGACCCCCGCACCTACGACGACCCGCTCGAGCGCGACGCGGTGGGCGTCGAGGTCGACCGCGTCTCTGCCGACATCGACGCCGCCCTGATGGCCGCCCAGGAGGCAGACCTGGACCTCGCGGCGGCGCTCACCGCGGCAGCGGACGGGAAGACCGACGGTGGGACGGGCTCGCTCTACGACGCCATCAACCAGCGACCCGTGAGCATGGACCGCCTCGACCCCGAAGAGCTGGCGGCCCTCCTCGGTGACGACGTCACGATCCACACCGTCTCGGCGTACCTCGAGCTCGAGGCCGAGATCGGCAGCTTCGAGTTCGAGGGCAAGGCCCAGGCCGACTACAAGGTCATGGCCGACGGCACCACCGTCCTCTCGCTGCACCTCGAGGCCGGGCTGGGTCGCGAGATCGAGGTCGGTGACGCCGAGGCCGACGTGGGCGCCGGGGGCACGACCGACCTGGACCTGAAGTTCGACAACCCCCAGGAGGCCCAGGAGTTCTTGGAGAACCTGCGGTCCGAGGCCTTCAAGGACGTCGGCGTCTGGGACGTCGCCACGGGTGACGCCCCACGCGAGGTCGCCCTCAACGTGGCCCGCTACGTCAACGAGCAGGAGATCGACAGCTTCCGCACCGGCGTCTACGCCTCCGGCGAGATGGAGTTCGACTCCTCGTGGGCGCGCGGTGCCGTCGAGGGACGTGCCGAGGCGTACTACGACCACGTCAAGGACCAGTTCGGCCTCAAGGTCGCCGCGAGCGCCGAGGCAGAGCTCGGTCAGAAGGACTCGGGGTACAGCGCTGCCGCACAGCTCTCGGGAGAGATCAAGATCAAGGACAACGGCGACTTCGACTCGTTCATCCTGGCCGGGAAGATGGACGGGGCCGTGGCCAACGACACGCTGGGCCTCGCCGCTCCCCCCCACACCAGCACCGGTGCCGGCGTCGACGTCGAGCTCAAGGTCGATGCCAAGAACCCGGCCCTCGACGACATCAAGGCGGCCCTGCAGGCCGGTGAGATCGACCGGGCCAAGGACCTGGCCCTCGCCAACGGAGAGCTCAACGTGCGCCAGACCGTGATCGAGAAGTACGCCGAGGAAGACCGCGAGTACGACTTCAAGTTCGGCGAAGTGGAGGCCGGGTGGGGCGCGTCCGGAGAGACCGCCACCCAGATCTGGCACCGCGAGCCCGGGAGCAGCGAGATGATCCGGGTGAACCCCGCGACGGACCTGCCGCACTACGGCGGGCTGGGAGGCTGACGTGGGCACCCTGCTGCTGCGGACCGATCTCGGCCCCGTGTCGTTGCTCGCCCCTGACACCGCGCCGCGGCACGTCCGTGCCACCTACGGTCACCTGTGGCAGTGGACGGGCGACGGGTCCGACCTGTTCAGCCTGTCGGTGGCGGCCCGCGAGACGCGGCTCGGCACCGCCACGGGGGCTCGCCACCACCTGAACCACGAGCTGACCCAGCTCCGACCAGGACCGGAGCCCGGGTCGGACACCCTGCGCGAGACCCACGTGGGCGTCTTCGTCGAGGGGGCCGCGGCGTCGGCCGCCGACCAGTTCGGGGAGGTGCGCGGCAACCTGGTCCACCAGCGCGTCGTGGTGACGACCGACGGCGAGCTCATGCACGTCGTCCGCATCCTGGTCCCGGACGACGAGGCAGGAGCCGAGCTGGTCGAGCGGGTCACCCGCAGCCTGCGCGTACGTCCCTGGAGCCTGACCGCATGAAGGCGCTCGGCTGCGCCGCCCTGGCGGTCGTGGTGCTCTTCGGCGGCTTCTTCGCGGTCGCAGCCTTCGTCGTGACGCGGGGCGACGACCAGAGCGCCCTGACCGAGCGCGTGACGGTGACCGTGATCGACCCCCGGGAGACCTACGACTCCACCACGGGCAGCGGCTACGTCTTCGACTACGCCTACGAGCGCGACGGGACCTGGTACGGCGGGGACGACTCGGTGGCCGACGACTACTGGACCCCGGGCACGAAGCTCCGCGCCTGCATCGACCCGACCTCTCCCGCCCGCCACGTCCTGACGTACCGGGCCGAGAAGTGCGGCCAGGAGTCCATCGTGTCCGGCTCGGTGCTGGAGGGGACCGACCGGCCGGCCCCCTAGGACGGTCGGGAGATCGAGCTCAGGCAGGACTCGGCGACCGGCTGCTCCTCCGGGACCCCTTCGCGGGTCATGTTCGCCTGCAGCCGGAAGCCCCGGTAGACCGCCACCACGTTGACGGCGAACGTGCTGTCGTCGTACGCGAAGGTGACCATGCGTGCGCCGTCGAACCCCGGCAGCTCGAGCTCCTGCTCCGACGTGGTCCTGGCCGATGCCCGCGTGGCCTCCAGCACGTCGTCGACGGCCTCGTCGAGGGTCTGCGTCGACGGCTCGATCGCCAGGTAGCCGTCGCCGACGTCCCGGTCGGGCGGGTAGAAGCGGTTCTGCAGGCCGGCACGGAAGCTTTCGACCTCCCAGTCGGCCGGCACCGTGATGCGGGCGTCCTGGAAGAGGTCGACCGTCGTGGTCTCGAAGGCCCCGCCACCGCACTTCCCGTCCGCAGCGGCCCCGGGCTCGACGGCTCCGGCCGAGCCCGAGGGCGACCCGGACGGCGATGCCGAGGCCGACGGGGACGGGGAGCCGCTCGGCTCGGAGGTGTCGGCCGACTGACCGCACGCGGCCAGGGCGGTGAGGAGGAGGACGGCCGGGACAGCCGCAGCACGAGTCACGGGAGGCAGAGCCATGCCCCGACCCTACGGTCTCACCGGCGACGCTCAGGACTTCTCGGCGGCCGCCTTCTTGGTCGTCTTCTTGGCTGTCGTCTTCTTGGCCGTCGTCTTCTTCGTGGTGGTCTTCTTGGCCGTCGACTTCTTGGCGGTGGTCTTCTTCGCCCCGCGCTTGGCCGTCTTCTTGGCCGGGCCCTTCGCCCGGCGCTCGGCGAGGAGCTCGGCCGCGCGCTCGGCGGTCAGCTCCTCCACGGAGTCGTCCTTGCGCAGGGTGGCGTTGTACTCACCGTCGGTGACGTACTCCCCGAAGCGGCCCGCCTTGACCACCATCGGCTGACCGGAGACCGGGTCGTTGCCGAGCTCCTTGAGCGGCGGCGCGGCAGCCGCGCGACCCCGCTGCTTGGGCTGGGCGTAGATCTCCAGCGCCTCCGTCAGCGTGATGTCGAACAGCTGCTGCTCGGTGGCGAGCGAGCGCGAGTCGGTGCCGCGCTTGAGGTAGGGGCCGTAGCGGCCGTTCTGAGCCGTGATCGTCTCGCCGTCGTCGTCGACGCCGACCACGCGCGGCAGCGAGAGCAGCTTGACCGCCTGGTCGAGGTCGATGGTCTCCAGCGACATGTCCTTGAACAGCGACGCCGTCCTCGGCTTGTCCTTGCTCTTGCGCGCTTGTCCTGAGCCCGTCGAAGGGTCGTCGGGGAGCAGCTCGGTGACGAAGGGGCCGTAGCGGCCGTTCTTCGCGACCACGGTCAGCCCGGTCTCGGGGTGCTCGCCGAGCACCGTCTCCTCGCCCGCGGGGTTGGCGAGCAGCTCCTCGGCCTTGGCCATGGTGAGCTCGTCGGGCGGCAGGTCGTCGGGCACGTTGGCCTTGGTGGCGTACGCCGTCCCGTCGTCGCCCGGACCCTCGAGGTAGGGGCCGTACTTGCCGACCCGCAGGTGGACCCCGCTGTCGGGGCCGCCGATCGGGAAGGTGGCCAGCTCCTTGGCGTCGATGTCGCCGAGCTCGTTGACCAGCTTCTGCAGGCCCTCGACCTCGGGGGTGCCGAAGTAGAACTCGCCGAGCTCGGAGTTGCGGTCACGACGCCCGCCGGCGACGTCGTCGAGCACGTCCTCCATCTGGGCGGTGAACTCGTAGGACACCAGCCGGGTGAAGTGCTCCTCGAGCAGCCGGATCACCGAGAAGGCCAGCCACGCCGGGACCAGCGCGGTGCCCTTCTTGTAGACGTAGCCGCGGTTGAGGATGGTGCCGATGATCGAGGCGTACGTCGAGGGGCGACCGATCTCGCGCTCCTCGAGCTCCTTGACCAGCGTCGCCTCGGTGTAGCGCGCGGGCGCCTTGGTGGCGTGGCCCTCGGCGCGCAGCTGCGCCGCGGTGACGCGGTCGCCCTCGGAGACGTTGGGCAGCCGCGTCTCCTGGTCGTCGGTCGCGCCGTCGTCGTCGCTGCCCTCGACGTAGGCCTTGAGGAAGCCGTGGAAGGTGATGACGCGACCGCTGGCCGAGAACACGACGTCCTCGCCGGTCGCGGCGGCGCCGCCGAGCCGGATGGTGACCGACTGGCCCTGCGCGTCGCGCATCTGCGAGGCGATGGTGCGCATCCAGATCAGCTCGTAGAGCCGGAACTCGTCGCCGGTCAGGCCGCTCTGCGCCGGGGTGCGGAAGGCGTCGCCGGCGGGCCGGATCGCCTCGTGCGCCTCCTGGGCGTTCTTGACCTTGGAGGTGTAGGTGCGAGGGCTGTCGGGGAGGTACTCCGCGCCGTACAGCTCGCGGGCCTGGTTGCGCGCCGCGTTCACGGCCGTCTCCGACAGCGTCGTGGAGTCGGTGCGCATGTAGGTGATGTGGCCGTTCTCGTAGAGCCGCTGCGCGATCGACATCGTGCGGGAGGCGCCGTAGCCGAGCTTGCGGCTGGCCTCCTGCTGCAGCGTGGTGGTGCGGAACGGCGCGTAGGGCTTGCGCGTGTAGGGCTTGGACTCGCGGCTGCGGACCGAGAACTCGGTGTCCGACAGCGCGTCGGCCAGCGCCTCGGCGCGGGTCTTCTCGAGGTGGACGACGGCCTTGGAGCCGCTGGCCGCAGCGGCCTTGAGCTCGCCGTCCTGGCCGAAGTCGGAGCCGCGGGCGACGCGGGTGCCGTCGACGGAGTGCAGCCGGGCCGGGAACATCCGCTGCTCGTGGTCCGAACCGGCGTCGAAGGTGCCCTCGAGGTCCCAGTACGACGCGACGCGGAACGCCATCCGCTCGCGCTCCTTGTCGACCACCAGGCGGGTCGCGACCGACTGCACGCGGCCGGCGGACAGGCCGGACATGACCTTGCGCCACAGCACCGGGGAGACCTCGTAGCCGTAGAGCCGGTCGAGGATGCGCCGCGCCTCCTGGGCCTCGACGAGGTCCATGTCGATCTCGCGGGGGTTCGCCACGGCCGCGTTGATGGCGGCCGGCGTGATCTCGTGGAACACCATCCGGCGTACGGGCACCTTGGGCTTGAGCTCGTCGAGCAGGTGCCACGCGATGGCCTCGCCCTCACGGTCCTCGTCGGTGGCGAGGAAGAGCTCGTCGGCGTCCTTGAGGAGGCCCTTGAGCTTGGTCATGTGCGACTTCTTGTCGCGGGAGACGACGTAGACCGGTGCGAAGTCGTGGTCGACGTCGACCCCCAGGCGCGCCCAGGGCTCCCCCTTGAGCTTGGCCGGGATGTCGGCGGCGCTCTGGGGGAGGTCGCGGATGTGACCGATGGAGGACTCGACCTTGTAGCCCCGACCGAGGTATCCCTCGATGGTGCGGGCCTTGGCGGGCGACTCCACGATCACGAGCTTGTGTGCCACGTCTGGGTTTCTCGTCCTTCGCTCATGGTGCGCTGGTGGTGCGCTGGTGGTGCAAGGGGGATGCGGCGTCACCGTAACGCCTTGCTGCAACGGCTCGGCAAACCCGCCCGACCGGCCGCTCACCGGCCCTCCCGGCGGGCCCCCTACGGGGGCCGGGCGGCGGGAAGGGCCGATGACTGGTCTACCGCTGGTCCACTTCGGGGGCGTCCTCGCCGTGCCAGCTGCGCCAGAGCGCGGCGTACGAGCCGTCGGCCGCGACCAGCTCGTCGTGGCTGCCGAGCTCGGCGATGCGGCCGTCCTCGACGACCGCGACGCGGTCGGCGTCGTGGGCCGAGAACAAGCGGTGGGCGATGGCCACCACGGTGCGGCCCTCGAGCACCGCGGCCAGCGACCGCTCGAGGTGGCGCGCCGCGCGCGGGTCGATGAGCGAGGTCGCCTCGTCGAGCACCAGCGTGTGCGGGTCGACGAGCACCAGCCGGGCCAGCGCGACCTGCTGGGCCTGCGAGGCGCTGAGCGCCAGCCCGCCCGAGCCGACCACGGTGTCGAGGCCCTCGGGCAGCAGGCCGACCCACTCCGCGGCGTCGACCGCGGCCAGCGCGTCGTGGATGCGGGCGTCGTCGGCGTCCTCGCGCAGCGCGAGCGCGAGGTTCTCGCGCAGCGTGCCGGCGAAGACGTGGTGCTCCTGGGTGACCAGCGCGACGTGGCCGCGCAGCTCCTCCAGCGGCAGCTCGACGAGCGGGGCGCCGCCGACGCGGACGCTGCCGGAGCCCGGCGGGTGGATGCCCGCGAGCAGCCGACCCAGGGTCGACTTGCCGGCGCCCGACGGCCCGACCATCGCCACCCGCTCCCCCGGCGCGACCGCGAGGTCGACCCCGTGGAGCACCTCGCGCCCCTCGACGTAGGAGAACCGCACGCCGGTGGCCCGCAGGTCCTCGCCGTGGGCGCGGACCCCGGTGGCCTCGCGGTCGTCGGGCACCTGGGCCACGCCGAGCAGCCGCGCCAGCGCCGCGGCGCCGAGCTGCAGCTCGTCGAGGATCGAGACGATCCGGTCGACCGGGTCGATGAGCATCTGCACGTAGAGCGTGGCCGTGGTGACGTCGCCCAGCGAGACCTGCCCCTGGGTGTGGAGGTAGCCGCCGACGAGCAGGGTGCCCACCGTGGGCAGCAGGTAGGACAGCTCCATGCTGGGGAAGAACACGGTGCGCAGGTGCAGGGTGTAGCGCTCAGCGGCGTACGACGTGGCGATGGCGTCGTCGACGGCGCCGACCCGCTGCTCGCCCAGCCCGAGCGCCTCGACGGTGCGGACGCCCTCGACGGTCTCGGTCAGGGTCGCGTTGATGGCGGAGTACGACGCGCTCTCGCGCAGGTAGCCGTCCTTGGCGCGGGCGAGGTACCACCGCAGCCCGGCCACCAGCGGGGGCACGCCGAGCAGGCACGGCAGCAGCACCCACCAGCCGACGCTGAGCGCGGCGGCGAAGGTGACCACGGCGGTGATCACCGCGATCGTCCACTCGGGCAGAGCCCAGCGCACCGACCAGGCGAGCTGGTCGGTGTCGCGGCCGGTGCGGGTCAGCAGGTCGCCCGACCCGGCGTCCTCGACGGTGCCCAGCGGCAGCCGCAGCACGTGGCCGACGAAGTCCTCGCGCAGCTCGGCGAGCACCTGCTCGCCCAGCACCTGGCTGAGGTAGCGCGCGAACCGGGTGAGCACCGTCTGCAGCACCAGGAACCCGGCCAGCAGCACCCCCACCCGGTCAACCGCGGCCAGCGTGGTGCCGGTCTCGACGCCCTCGACGAGGTCGCCCAGCAGCCGCGGGGCGGCCAGGCCGGCCAGTGCCGCGAGCAGGTGCAGCAGCACCGCGGCGCCGAGCATCCGCGGGTGGCGACGGGCGAGGTCGAGGGCGTAGCGCCGCACCTGCGGACCCTGGGCCACGGGCAGGGTGGTCGTCGCGGTCACCTCGGGGCCACCTCCTCGAGGTCCTCGCGGGTCACGGTCAGGCGGTACTCCGGCACCGAGACCAGCAGGTCGCGGTGCCGGCCGCTCGCCACCACGCGGCCGTCGCGGAGGTAGGCCACCTCGTCGACCGCGTCGAGCAGCAGCGGGCTGGACGTGGTCACCACGGTGGTCCGGCCACGGCGGTGCTCGCACAGCCGCCGGGCGATCGCCGCCTCGGTGTGGGCGTCGACGGCCGAGGTGGGCTCGACGAGCACGAGCACCTCGGGGTCGAGGGCGAGCACGCGGGCGAGCACCAGCCGCTGCCGCTGGCCGCCGGAGAAGCTGCGGCCGCGCTCGGTGACGACGTGGTCGAGCCCGTCGGGCAGCGCCTCGACGACGTCCTGCGCCGACGCGGTCGCCAGGGCCGCCCCGACGTCGCCGGTCCCGGTCACGTCGACCACGTCGCGCAGCCGCCCGGAGAACAGGGCCGCGCCGGTGTCGGAGACCACCACGCGCCGGCGTACGACCTCGAGCGGCAGCGCCGTCAGGGGTACGCCGCCCAGCGTCACCGCCGCGTCGCGCGCCGGCGTCGCCAGCCCGAGCCGCTCCGCGAGCGCGGCCGTCTCGTCGGGCCGCTCGCCGACCAGGGCCACGACCGTCCCGCCGCGCACGTGCAGCCCGCTCACCGCGTCGGCGAGGTCGGACCCGACGGGCGGCTCCGGCCGCGTCACGGCCGGGTCGGCGTGCTCGGGCTGCAGCGCCAGGAAGCTGACCAGGCGCTGCGCGGACACGTGGGCCCGGATCAGCCGGTTGACGAACTCGGTGGCGGTCCGCAGCGGCAGCACCAGGAACGCGGCGTACCCGTAGAAGGCGACGAGCTCGCCGGCGGTGAGGTCGCCCGCGACGGCGTACCGCGCGCCGAGCCAGACCACCACGACCACGAAGACACCGGGCAGGAACACCTGGAGCGCGTCGAGCACCGACTGCAGCCGCGCCACCTCGACCCCCGCGCGGCGGGTGCGCTGCGACTCGGCGGCGTAGCGGCGGGCGAAGACCTGCTCGCCACCCACCCCGCGCAGCACCCGCAGGCCCGCGACGATGTCGCTGGCGGTGTTGGACAGCGACCCCATCAGCTCGCGCTGGGCGGTGCTGCGCCGCTGCAGCGGGGAGAGCAGCGGCCCGACGAGCAGCACCAGCACCGGCACGCCGACGAGCACGACCAGCCCGAGCGTGACCGAGGTCTGCAGCAGGATCACCGCCACCAGCACGAACGACACGACCGCCCCGGCGAACCGCGCCAGCACGTCCATCACGTGGCCGAGGTGCTCGAGGTCGCTGGTGCCCATCGCGGCGACCTCGCCGGTCGAAACCTGCCGTGGCAGCGAACCGCCCAGCCGGGTGGTCTGCCGACCCACGAGCTGCACGGTGCGGTAGGCCGCCGTGAGCCAGTTGGTCACGGCGTACCGGTGCCGCATGATGCCGCTGCCCGCCTGGACCAGGCCGAGGGCGAGCATCAGGCCGCCGTACGCCGCCACGGTCCGGAGGTCCTGCGCCGCCACCCCCTGGTCGATGGCGCGACCGATCACCGCGGGCATCACCGCCTGCGCGCCCATCCACACGATGCCGAACAGCATCGCCACCACGAGCGTGCGCCACTGCCCGCGCGCCATCCACCACAAGAACCGGTCCGGCGACCGGTGGTCGGCGGTCCCGGGGTGGGTGAGGGGGAGGTGGCGCACCCGCCCACGCTACGGAGCGGGCCCCGTGCGGGGCGAACCGTTTTCGGCCCCTCCCGGGTGTCGCACGGTCCGTGGTGGCGAGGTGGGCTAGGAACGTGCGCGTGGAGCGGGAGGACGGGGGCGCGGCGCCGCGCCGGCGCTGGTGGGCACGACGTCCGGTCCGAGCCGCACTGGTGACGTTCGTCGGCGTGCACGTCCTGGTGCTGGCCTACGAGGCCTTCGGCACCGGTGAGCGGTGCCGCACCTCGATCAACGACCCGTTCGGCTGCTTCCTCGAGCAGGTGGTGGTCGTCGGGCTCGGGGGGCCGTTGCTGCTCTACTGCCAGGGCTTCGCCCTCCGGGGCCTCGGCGGGCTGCACTCCATCGGTGGCGCGGTCTCGAGCCTGGTCGGCGGCACGCTCCTCGGCTGGCTGTTCGGCACCATCGCCGCCACCCCCGTCGTCGCGTCGTACGCCCCGCTCGTCGTGGCCCTCACGGCCGCCGCCCTCATCGCCCTCTGGGCCGACCTCGTCCCCGGCACGCCCCAGCCGCCGCACCAGCACCACTGACGACGACCTGGGACCCGACTCTCTCGGGAGGTCGCTCCGCGACCGGGTCACCCTCACTCCCGTCGGTGGAATTCGACCTTGCCGTCGGGCCTGACCCGGTGGTGGTAGGCCGGATCGTGGACCCGGCGGTGGTGGTGACCGCACAGCAGCCGACCGTTCTCCACGCTCGTCGCGCCG